>NZ_JBHVVA010000001.1:2363593-2694586 GCF_042883805.1 Nocardia sp. NPDC058176
CCACCAACTTCTAAACAACCAAAACCACCTCCGCCCGCGCCCTTTTTTTACTAAAAAAAAACCAACCCCCCCCCGCCGGGGGGGGGGCCCGCGTCCCCCGGCCACCCGCCCCCGACCGGTGCTGTCTACAGGTACTGACCGGTGTTGGACTCGGTGTCGATCGCCCGGCTGGCCGAGGCGTTCTTGCCCGTGACGAGAGTACGGATGTAGACGATCCGCTCGCCCTTCTTGCCCGAGATCCGGGCCCAGTCGTCCGGATTCGTGGTGTTGGGCAGGTCCTCGTTCTCGGCGAATTCGTCGACGATCGAGTCGAACAGGTGCTGGATGCGCAGACCCGGGTTACCGGTGTCGAGCACCGACTTGATCGCGTACTTCTTCGCGCGGTCGACGATGTTCTGGATCATCGCGCCGGAGTTGAAGTCCTTGAAGTACAGGACCTCCTTGTCACCGTTGGCGTAGGTGACCTCCAGGAACCGGTTGTCGTCGCTCTCGGCGTACATCCGCTCGACGACCTTCTCGATCATCGCCTCCACGCACGCCTGCTTGTCGCCGTCGAACTCGCGCAGATCGCTCTCGTGCAGCGGCAGCGTCTCGGTGAGGTACTTCGAGAAGATGTCCTGTGCCGATTCCGCGTCCGGGCGCTCGATCTTGATCTTCACGTCGAGACGACCGGGCCGCAGGATCGCGGGGTCGATCATGTCCTCGCGGTTGGACGCACCGATCACGATGACGTTCTCGAGGCCCTCCACGCCGTCGATCTCCGAAAGCAGCTGCGGCACAACGGTGGTCTCCACGTCGGAGGAGACACCCGAACCGCGGGTGCGGAAGATCGAGTCCATCTCGTCGAAGAACACGATCACCGGGGTGCCCTCGGAGGCCTTCTCCCGCGCCCGCTGGAAGATGATCCGAATGTGGCGCTCGGTCTCACCGACGAACTTGTTGAGCAGCTCGGGACCCTTGATGTTGAGGAAGAAGGACTTGGCCTCCTTGGCATCCTGGCCACGCGATTCGGCGATCTTCTTCGCCAGTGAGTTGGCGACCGCCTTGGCGATCAGGGTCTTACCGCAGCCGGGCGGACCGTAGAGCAGCACACCCTTGGGCGGGCGCAGCGCGTACTCACGGAACAGATCCTTGTGCAGGAAGGGCAGTTCCACCGCGTCGCGGATCTGTTCGATCTGGCGACCGAGGCCACCGATGTCGGTGTAGTCGACGTCGGGAACCTCTTCCAGCACAAGGTCTTCGACCTCGGCCTTGGGGATGCGCTCGAAGGCGAAGCCGGCCTTGGTGTCGACCAGCAGCGAATCACCGGGGCGCAGTTTGCGAATCGGGGCATCGGGATCGTCGAGGTCGTCGAACTCGGCGAGCTTGGACAGCGGACCCGAGAGCCAGACCACGCGCTCCTCGTCGGCGTGGCCGACCACCAGCGCGCGGCGGTTGTCGTCGAGAATCTCACGCAGCGTGCCGATTTCGCCGATGGCGTCGAACTTGCCCGCCTCCACGACCGTGAGCGCCTCGTTGAGGCGAACGGTCTGGCCGTATTCGAGGGTGGTGGCGTCGATGTTGGGCGAGCAGGTGAGGCGCATCTTGCGACCGGAGGTGAACACGTCGACCGTCTGGTCATCGTAGGTGTTGATCACGATGCCGTAGCCGCTGGGCGGCTGGCCGAGGCGATCGACTTCTTCCCGCAGGGCGATCAGTTGCTGGCGCGCTTCCTTGAGCGTGTCCATCAACTTGCCGTTGCGAATGGTCAGCGAATCGATCCTGGCTTCCAATTCGCGTGCGCGATCCGGCGAGTCGGCGAGTTGTCTGCGAAGAGCAGCCGCTTCGGCGCGTACCGCCTCGAGCTCTCGCCAGGCCGCCGAATCGGAATTCTCGTTGGGGCTCATGATGCTGCTCCTCCCAGTCCCGGTCTTTCAACGCTACCGGGCGCGGTCCGTTCTCGCTTTCCGACATGGTTTCGTCGTGATCACATCTTGTACGGGTTCACACGGTAATGGGCCCGTCCGTGCACATGTTAGGCTCCCCTAACACCCCACTTCCGGGGTCGTCGGCGAGCGTGCTCGCCATCGAGCCGAAAGGTTGCTGAGCAATGCTCCTTCCTCCCCGTACCATCCGTGTCACCATCGCTACCGCTGCTGCGGCACTCGCCGTCACCGTCGGGCTGACCGGTTGCGGCGACTCCGACGATTCCTCGACGAACGCCACCAGCAGCAGTACCAGTATCGCCGCCGCTCCGTCCAGCGATTCGACGACACCGGCCGCTCCGTCCGGTGACAACGCCGACGCCCCCACCGTCGATTCCCTGACCGCGCTGCTGAGCAAGGTGTCCGATCCCGCGGTCTCCACCGACGACAAGACCAAGCTGATCGTCAACGGCGAGGCCCGCCGCGCCAACATCGAGCAGATGAACGGCCAGCTGGCCAACTACGGCACCCTCACCTACGCCGTCGCCAACGTCGCGACCAGCGGTGACACCACCACCGCCGATGTCACCATCACCTCGCCGCACGGCACCGCGCCCGCCTTCCCCGTCACCTTCGAGAAGGTCGACGGCGAGTGGCTGATCTCCGACAGCTCCGGCTGCCTGCTGCTGGGCTTCGCGCAGGCCCCCTGCGTGCCCGCCTGATCGCTCGTGTGCGCCCCGGGGCCGGTGAACACGCCCCGGGGCAGCCCGAACCCGTTTCAGCCCTTGGAGGGGCGACGCTGCGGCTTGGGGGTGACGGTGCCCTCGGCGAGCCGGCGAGCGCTCACCAGGAAGGCCGTGTGACCCTGCATCCGGTGCTCGGGGCGCACGGCGAGGCCGACCACGTGCCAGCCGCGGACCATCGACTCCCAGGAGCGCGGTTCGGTCCAGCACTCCTGCTCACGCAGCGCCTCGACGACCTTCGACAGCTGCGTGACCGTCGCCACATAGACGATCAGGACGCCACCGGGGACCAGTGCCTTGGACACCGCGGGCAGCGCGTCCCAGGGCGCGAGCATGTCGAGCACCACGCGATCGACCGGTGCGCCCTCGTACTGCGCGACATCGGCGACGGTCAGTGACCAGTTAGCCGGACGTTCGCCGAAGAAGGTCTCGACGTTGCGGATGGCGTGCTCGGCGTGGTCGTCGCGGATCTCATACGAGATCACCTCGCCCTCCGGGCCGACCGCGCGCAGCAGCGAGCAGGTGAGCGCGCCGGAGCCCGCGCCGGCCTCCAACACGCGCGCGCCGGGGAACACATCGCCCTCGTGCACGATCTGCGCGGCGTCCTTGGGGTAGATCACGGCCGCCCCGCGCGGCATCGACAGCACGTAGTCGACGAGCAGCGGGCGCAGCGCCAGGTACGGGGTGCCGTTGGTGGATTTCACGACGGTGCCCTCGTCGGTGCCGATGAGGTCGTCGTGCTTGATGCCACCCCGGTGGGTATGGAATTCCTTACCCTCTTCGAGCACCACCGTGTAGAGGCGCCCCTTGGCATCGGTCAGCTGCACCCGGTCCCCGATGGCGAATGGACCGGTCCGTCTGGCCGTCATGGATCTCCGTTCTTCTTCGAATGAGGCCCTCAGCCTGCCAGGTCGGCGCGATCACCCACCGCACGGGGTGACCGGCCGCGCTCACGTCGCCGCGGCGAGCACCCGGTGCTGTTCCCTGGCTCCGGCGTGCGCCTCGTCCTGGGTTTTCGCCCAGACCTCGCCGACGTGTCGGCCGCTGCTCACCAGGCACACCCAGGAATTGGCGTACTCCTCGCCGTCGGTCAGGCAGGCGGCGCCGGGCACGTCGGCCGGAGCGGGGGTGGCGGTCTTGTCCCACGCGGCGGCGATGGCGGCGGTGAGGGCCGTCGCCAGTTCGCGCGCCGAGTCGGCGCCGGCCGTGCGGTAGACCGTGCTGCCCTTGACCGCCATCGCGCTCAGGCCCACCTCGGCATACAGCGTCACCGCCGCCTGCTGATCCTCGGCGAACAGCACGGCGGCGTGCCTGCGGTAGGCGCCGCGGCCGCTGCCCTGCTCGCCCACCGACAGCTCGAAGATGCCGTCCGGGTCGTAGGGCAGCGCGGAGAGCTCGGTCTCGGGGGTCGGGGTGAACGAATCCAGCAGCGGCTCCTGCTGTTCCAGCGCCCGCACCACGATCGCGTCGAGGTCGGGCAGGGTGCGGCCGCCCACCATGGTGAACACGACGTAGTCACCGTGCGGCGTGAACGCCATCACCTCGAATCGGTCCCGGTCCCGGTCGTCGAGCTGGACGTAGCGCGTCTCGGGTGCCGACGGCAGGCTCGCGGCCGTCCGGTCCGCGGTCTGCAGCATGCCGCGTTCGGTGGTCGCGGCGAGCGCGAAGTCGTCGGCCGCGGTGGTCGCGGTGTCGGCGTCCGGGAATCTCATCACCCCGTGGGTGAGCCATTCGCGGTCGTCGAGCTCGGCACTGCCGTTGGAGCGCTGGCTGACGAAACCGGCCAGCAGGCCGTGCTCGTCGGCGACGTCGGCGATCCCTTTGTGATGCCCGGCGACGACGAGCAACCGCGCCGAGGTCAGCACGTCGGAACTGCTGTGGCGGACGAAACTCGGGTCGATGTCGGTGGGCAGCGCCAGGACCTCGGCGATCCGCATGCCCTCGGCCAGTTCACCCGTCAGCCGCGCCTGCTCGGGGCTGGTCGTGGTGGTCGCGGCCGCCGAGGTGGTGGTGGCGGGCACCCGCACCGTCTTGCCCGGTTCCTCACAGGCGCCGAGAACGATCATCGCGGCCACGGCCGCCCCCACCCGAATCACTCGATACATGCGCCTGATCTTGGCAGAGCGCGCCGTCGCGACCGAATCCGTCCGAGTGGTGTCGGTGGCGGCGGTTACCCTGCGGAGTATGTCAGTGCCCGTGCCCGTGTCCCTCGCCGACGAGACCGTCGACCGTCCGGTCACTCGGTCGCGTCCGGCGCTGTCGCCTTCGCGGGCAAGCGATTTCAAGCAGTGTCCGTTGAAGTACCGGTTGCGCGCGATCGACCGGATCCCGGAACCGCCGACGCGGGCGGCGGTGCGCGGCACGGTGGTGCACACGGTCCTGGAGGACCTGTTCGGTCTGCCCGCCGACGAGCGGCAGCCCGATCGCGCCGCCGAGTTGGTGCCCGACGCGTGGGATCGGGTGCGTGGTGAGCGCGACGGGCTCGACGAACTGGTCGCCGAGGGCGGACCGGAGGCGCTGTTCGACGAGGTGCGCCGCCTGGTCGCGAGCTACTACGAGCTGGAGGACCCGCGCCGTTTCGAACCGCACGCGCTGGAGGAACGGGTGGAGGCGGAGCTCGACGGTGACATTCCGCTGCGTGGTTTCGTCGACCGCATCGATGTCGCCCCCAACGGCATGCTGCGCGTGGTCGACTACAAGACCGGCCGCTCCCCCGGCCCCATGCACGAGGCCCGCGCGCTGTTCCAGCTCAAGTTCTACGCGCTGATGATCCTGCGGACCCGCGACATCGTGCCCGCCCAGCTGCGCCTGATCTACCTGGCCGACAAGATCCTGCTCACCTACACCCCCGACCGCGAGGAACTGGACCGCTTCGAGCGCATCCTCACCGCGCTGTGGCGGGCCATCCTCGAGGCCGGGCGCACCGGCGACTTCCCGCCCAATCGCGGGTCGATGTGCCGGTACTGCGATTTCCAGCACCTGTGCCCGGAGTTCGGCGGCACGCCCCCGCCGTATCCCGGCTGGCCGCAGCAGGATTCGGCACCGGTGCCGATGGGGATTCCGGAGGTTCCCGCCGCCGAGGACGTCTGAACGAGCTCGCCCGCCGGTCGAGGTGCCGACCGGCGGGCGAGCTCAGCGATACGACTCAGACACCGAAGTTGCGGAACAACAGCACCGAAAGGCCGAGGCCGACCGCGAGATTCACCACCACGGCCGAACCGAAGACCGCGATCGGACGCCAGCCCGCGTCGCGCAGACCGCGCAACGAGAACTCCAGGCCGATGGAGACGAAGGCCAGGATCAGGAACCAGGTGCGCAGATCGTTGATGATCGCGATGTGCGCGGAACCGGTCGCCTTGTCCACCGACTGCAGGTAGAGGGTGCCGATGATCGAGGCGGCGATGAAGCCGAGCACGAACTTCGGGAACCTGGTCCAGAATTCGCCGATGCTGGGGCGTGCCGCGCCGGGGGTGCGATCCACCCGGAAGGCGAACCAGGCGGTCAGCGCGATGGCGACGACACCGATCAGCGCGTTCTGGGTGGTCTTGACGATCGTGGCGATCTGCAAGGCCTCCTCGCCGGCGATCGCGCCCGCGGCGGCGACGGCGGCCGTGGTGTCGATGTTGCCGCCGATCCAGGCACCGGTCACCGCGTCGGAGAGCCCGAGCAGGCCGGCCAGCCACGGCAGCAGGAAGATCGAGGGCAGCGCGAAGATGATCACCAGCGAGGCCGCGTAGGCGATCTGCTCACGCTTGGCCTGCACCGCACCGGCCGCCGCGATGGCCGCGCTCACGCCGCAGATCGAGACCGCCGAGGACAGCAGCGCCCGCAGCTTGTCGTCGAGGCCGAGTTTGCCGCCGAACCACCAGGTGAAGCCGAACACGATGGTGATCAGGGCCAGCGCCTGCAGAATGGCGGGTCCGGCCGCGGTCACCAGGATCTTCAGGTTGATCGACGCGCCGAGCAGCACCACGCCGGTCTTGATGAAGAACTCGGTCCGGAACCCGGCCGAAAGCCGTTCCCGCAGACCCAGTCTGCTCAGCACCACATTGCCGATGAGCCCGATCGCGATCGCGTACACCGGGTATTCGATCGACTTGGCCACCCGCTGCAGCGGCGTGTCCACCGCCCACTGCGGCACCTGGGTCTCGAAGAACCGGGTCAGCCCACCGAGCAGCAGCACCAGCAGGATGCCCGCCACGATATCGGTGATGGTGGGACGCGGATTCGCCTGCAGCGCAGCCGTTTCCGTTGTCGTCTTGGTCGTCTTGGTGGTCTCCGACTCCGACATCACGGGACCAGCCATCCGGGAATGGCCCCGACCAGCACGAGGCCGATCAGGACGATACCGACAACGGTGGCCAGCCAGTCCTCGTTCCAGGTGAATGCGCTACCGGGCCGTGGCTCGGGTGGTGTCTGCGACACGGTGACTCCTTGTGTTCCTCATCGAGAAACGCAAGGTAGCAACGGTATTCCAGGAGCACACGGATTGTATTCAGCCTGAGCGGATCTCCGCGGCCGGACTCACTCCAGGCGGCGGTCTTCTTCCTCCTGCAGGCGGCGGCGTTCTTCTTCGCGCTCGACCTGTTCCTTTTCGACCTTTTCTTCGCGTTCGTTCTTGTTCGACATTTCCGCCCCAATCACCGATTGTTCGGACCTATCCGAGGTCAAGCCTACTCGGACAGGTCCGAACCGGATCGGGTCAGAAGGCGCGGCAGGAGCGGATGTCGGTGGCGAGGATGGCCTTGGCGCCCAGGTCGGCGAGGCGGTCCATCAGGTCGTTGCCCTGCTTGCGCGGGACCAGGGCGCGGACCGCTACCCAGTCGGGGTCGGTCAGCGGGGAGACCGTGGGCGATTCCAGGCCGGGGGTGATGGCGGCGGCCTGGTCGAGCAGCGACTTGGGGCAGTCGTAGTCGAGCATCAGGTACTGCTGGGCGAACACCACGCCCTGGACGCGGGCGATGAGCTGATTGCGGGTGCGGTCGTCGCGGTCGGAACCGGTGCGCTCGATCAGCACGCCCTCGGAGTCGCACAGCGAGTCGCCGAAGGCCACCAGGTTGTGCTGGCGCAGGGTGCGCCCGGAGCCGACGACATCGGCGATGGCATCGGCGACACCGAGCTGGATCGAGATCTCCACGGCGCCGTCGAGGCGGATCACCTCGGCCTCGATGCCGAAACGGGCGAGGTCGGCGCGAACCAGGTTCGGGTAGGAGGTCGCGATCCGCTTGCCCGCCAGGTCCTCGACCTTCCACTCCGCGCCCGCCGGGGCGGCGTAGCGGAACGACGAGCGACCGAAGCCGAGGGACAGGCGCTCGCTGACCGGCGAGCCGGAGTCCAGGGCCAGATCGCGGCCGGTGATGCCGAGGTCGAGCTCACCGGAGCCGACGTAGATGGCGATGTCCTTGGGCCGGAGGAAGAAGAACTCGACCTGGTTGATCGGATCCAGGACGGTCAGCTCACGGGAATCGGTGCGTTTGCGGTAGCCGGCCTCGCTCAGGATGGAGACGGCGGATTCCGACAGCGAGCCCTTGTTGGGAACTGCGACGCGCAACATGGGATGGGGGTCCTTTCGGGGGGAAGTGGAGACGTGTCGACGGGACGGATCAGCCGTCACAGATGTCGGTACACGTCCTCGAGCTTCAGCCCGCGACCCACCATCATCACCTGGACCCAGTACAGCAACTGGGAGATCTCCTCGGCGAGGGCTTCGTCGCTCTCGTGCTCGGCGGCCAGCCAGATCTCCCCGGCCTCCTCGAGCACCTTCTTACCCTGGAAATGAACCCCGGCGTCCAACGCGGCCACGGTGCCCGACCCCTCGGGACGGGTCTGGGCACGCTCGGTCAGCTCGGCGAACAGGGATTCGAAGTTCTTCACGGTGGTCGATTCTTTCACACCGTGTACACCGGTTTTCCCGCGCACCGTGACCACGGGGGCAACGGTGCGCGGGGACCGGTCAGGACTCGCTCGCGAGCAGTTCTCGCAGGTCGGCGACCGCGGTGCGCAGGTGGTCGGCGAAGGCGTACATCTCGTCGGACACCGACTTGGGGGTGGCCAGGTAGATGTTCCAGCGGTCCGGCAGCAGCACGTAGGCGATGCCGATGCACTTCGGGCTGGTGGAGCCGAAGCCGAAGTAGCGGATGTACTGCGAGGGCGCCGAGCTGGTGCTCAGGTAGTCGTCGCGCAGGATCGTCCAGCCGGGGCTGTCGAACAGCGCGATCCGCTCGTCGGCGACGCCGAGTTCCGCGCCGCGACGGCGCTGGATCCACTGCAGCTCCCACAGGTGCTGCTCGGGTGCCTGCCCGGCCTGGCACTCCTTGGCCCGGCCCACGTGCGCGGCGGCGGCGGTGCGGGCGGCGGCGAGCGTGGTCTCGCGATCGACCGACTCGTCGACCGCCGCGTCGACGAAGGCCACCATCTCCGGGGTCACCACGCGCATGGCCTCGGTGCGGCCGTTGCGGAACTGCCGGGTCGCGATGGATTCGTAGGTGGCCCCGGTCAGGCCCTTGCTGCGCCGGTGGGCGAGCTGGTAGCTGAGCTGGGCGAAGGCATCGGGTGAGATGCCGAGCTTCTTGGCGGCGCCGGTGCCGAAATCGTCGAACGAGACCAGCGAGGTGGCGGTGTCGGCGGCGAAGCGGGCGAAGTCGGCGCCCGCGGCGGCGATGTCGGCGCGGGCCGCAGAATCGAGGACGAACTCGATCGGCTCCACCGACGGCAGACCCTGCGGGCGGGCGCCACTGGTCTCGGCGTGGTCCTGGGCGGTCCGCTCGAGCAGCGCGTCGACGAAGGAGAGCACGGTGGTGCCGTCGAGTCCGCAGTGCTCGATGTTGATCCCGGCCTGGCCGTCGGCGAAGACGATGAACGACACCGACTTGTCGAAGTAGCGGTTGGCGCTGTCACCGTGCAGCAGCTGATCGCAGGCGTGCAGCTCGTCGCGCGGCGCGAAGTCCTCGAGGCACACCGAGAACAGCGCCGTCTCGATCTCGTCGAAGGCGGCGACATTGGCGGGTTCGGTACGCAGGGTGGCGCGGCTGCGCGCCCACTCCGCGCGCGCCTTGGTGGTCAGATGACCCACCGAGGTGTCGGTGGCGGCGGGTTTGGTGCCGCCCTTGATCACCGCGCGCAACCCGTCGACGACATCGTCGAAGGCGTACGGCGCGCCGTCGGGACCGACCACGTCCATCCGGAAGATGTTGCCGCGGTAGAAGACCGCGATGTGGCGGGCGTCCGAGGGTCCGGGCCATTCCTCGCTGTACGGCTTGCGGACGGTGTCCTGCACCTCGCCCGGAATCCTGGTCTCGGAGAACAGGTACTTGTTCTGCCACATCGACAGCTGCTGCCCACGCTGGGTGACCGGCGGGATCGTCTCGGTGTCCAGCGCCAGCTTGTAGTCCACGGCGGCACCGATGATCGCCGCGGCCCGCTCGGCCTGCCCGGCCACGGTCGAGGCGGCCAGGGGGGTGTCGTCGCGGAACAGGAACACGAAGTTGGCGTTGAGCGCGATCCGGTCACGACGACCGAGGTAGCGCGAGGGCCAGAACTCGTCGAGCCAGCTGCCGACGCCGGGGGTGGCGTCGTAGTCGGCCAGCGCCGCGTGCAGGGTGCGCCCGGCCCCGCCGGGGCGCAGCAGCTCGGCTACCGCGCCCTCGGTGGTGGCGTAGTCCTCGGCGCCGAGCAACGGCTGACACCACCGCAGGAACCGCGCGCAACTGTCCTCCAGTGTCGGCAGCGGCACCCGGGGCAGAGTGTCTTCGGCGGCGAACGTGGGTTGGTTCAAATCCAAGTCCTCAGGTTTCGATGGGATGCGGGCGGGACAGGAACAGGTTGGCGTAGAGCCAGCCCTCGGCTTCGTGATCGGTGGTGTCGATTCCCTTGGCCGCCAACGCATCCAGCACCTGATCACGTTCCTGGTCGGAGGCGAAGCGACGCTGCTGGAACATACCGGGCCGCTGCTCGCTGCGATAGCCCAGCGCGGCGAGTTCGGCGGCGATCGGGCCGAAATCGAACATGCGCAACACGAAGTGCGCCATCCACGGTCGTTTGCGCGGATCGGCCTGCGCGACCCTGGACAGGGTTTTCTCGGTGATGTAGCCGACGCACCCGGTGGAGATGACCAGATCGGCCGAGGCGAGCACACGGCGCTGCGCCTCGGTCGGCTCGGTGGCCTCGAGGTCGGCGTGCACGTAGTCGTGCAGGAATCCGGCGGCGTGGGCGTAGGTCAGCGCCGGGCGTGCGGCGTCCATCCCGACGAAGCGTACGTCGGGGATGAGGTCGGCGCGCAACCGCTCCCGGTCCGCCGCGATCAGCCCCACCCGGTCGGTCTCGGCGTGGTCGCGATAGTGCCCCGCCAGCTCCTCGACGGTCGTGTCCGTCCGCAGCAGCGCCGCGTTCACCCCGTAGGAGCATCCGAGATCGAGGACGGTCGGAATCCGGTCCGGTCGCGCCGCCCGCAACTGCCGCAACTGCTCCTGGAACAGCGGCTTGGCCAGTTCCGGGATCCGATAGTCCAGTTCGTTCATCCGGGCGAAGTACGCGCGCGGATCAGGGCTTTCGTAGATGTCGTCGAAGGATGCTTTACCGGTGGTGTGCAACGGAACGGACATGGGCGGTTCCTCTCAGTCGAGCAGTCGGTCACCTCGGACGGCGTCGGCCGCGGCGGCCACGTGGTCGGGCAGAACACGGCCGAACAGCTGCCTGGTGCGCTCGACAGTGCCGATCACCCCTGGCCGGTCCGTGTAGGCGAAGATCGCCGAATGTCGTTGGCCCGCACCGGCCACCTCGGTGACGCGGTGCAGTGAGAAGCGGCCCTTGAACAGCTGCAGGTCACCGGGACGCAGTTCCAGCGCGCGGATCAGGCGCCCGCCGTTCCCGGTGAGTACGGCGCGCACGTCGTCGAGATTCTCGGCGTGCGGGTCGCGGATGTTGGGGCAGTACTCGAAGACGCCACCGGCGTCCGGCCGCCGGGTGAGCATGCTGACGGTGAATCCGTTGGTGTCGAAGTGCCAGGGGTGCGACATGCCCGGCTCGACCACGTTCAGGCACAGTCCGGCCAGCGGGTCGGCGAACTCGTGCAGCTCGTCGAGTTCGAAGCAGTCGGCGACGAAGCGCTGGAACACCGGGTCGGTGTAGAGGCGCTGGATCAGCGCGTCGGCGGGGATGCGGTCGCGGGCGACGAAGGCGTTGCCGCGGTCGAGCACGATCCTGGCCGGATGATCATCGGGGAGGTCGGTGTCGAGCGGGATGTTGTAGGCGTTGACCCGTTCGGATTTGTAGTGCGCGTGCGGGGCGATCCGCTCACCCTCGACGCGGAGCGTGTCGAGCAGCTCCGGCCGGATGAACTCCCGCAGCACCGTACAGCCGTCCTCGGCCAGTTCGGCGCGCGCGGCCGCGACCGCGGCGCGCCATCCCGGACCACCGAGATCGGTGAGCGGATACCGTGCGATATCGACGATTTCGTCAAGCCCCCGCGTGCCTGTCATGGATTCATTTTGCGGGAACTTTCGATGACACGCCCGGGGTTTCGGTAAATCGCTCGTATCCCGAACAGATCACAAGACTGCGAAATCAACTGTGCGGCAACAGTTTTCGTGAATACCACCGCGGTTTCGGAATTATCACGGTAGGCTATTTCGCCCTATCGCGCTGCGGCGCCGAATTGTTCAGACGCGCGCGTCGATGGCGGCGC
This sequence comes from Nocardia sp. NPDC058176, assembly GCF_042883805.1. Classification (NCBI taxonomy): domain Bacteria; kingdom Bacillati; phylum Actinomycetota; class Actinomycetes; order Mycobacteriales; family Nocardiaceae; genus Nocardia; species Nocardia sp. NPDC058176. Next base: position 2,375,923 of record NZ_JBHVVA010000001.1, read on the forward strand.
GCAGATCCGCGACCGACAAACCGACCAGCGACTCCCGGAACACCCGGCCCGGGGCCTCGGGAACCGCGATCTCGCACGGGATCACGATCAGGCCGCAGCCCGCGCCCTGCGCCGCGAGCGCGCCGGTCGGCGAGTCCTCGATCGCCACGCAGTGGCTGGGATCGATGCCGAGCAGTTCGGCGGCCCGGCGATAGATGTGGGGTTCGGGCTTGCCGTGCGGCACCTCGTCACCGCAGACCGAGGTGTCGAAGAAGTCCCGGCCGAGGGTGTCGAGCCCGTATTCGGTGAGCGAACGCTTGGTGTTGGTCACCAGCGCGCAGCGCAGTCCCGCCTCGCGCACCATGGCGAGGGCGTCCTTGGCGCCCGGTCGCCACGGGATCGGTCCGAGCATCAGCTCGGTGACCCGGCGCTCGAGGAACTCCCCCGCCTCGACCAGGATCCCCGGCGTGGTCTCGACACCGATGCCGGCGAAGAGCATCCGCAGCGCGTTGGGCCCGGAGGCGCCGATCAGGGCGTGGCGGACCTCGTCGGTGAGTTCACTGCCGTGCTCGCGGGCGAGTTCGCGCACCGCGATGTCCCACAGCTTCTCCGAATCGAGCAGCGTGCCGTCCATGTCCCACAGCACCGCGGCCGGTCGCGCGCTCACCTGTCACTCACCTCTGGTCTGGTCACCGAACGAGCCCGGCGGTCGCCGGGCCTGGTCAAGGGTAGCGGGTGCGCCTCAGACGCCGGACCCGGCGATCCGCAGGCTGCCCGCGTCGCCGGTGACCTCGATCCAGCGGTTCTCCGAGGTCACGGTGCCATTGGCGAGGTGGTAGGTCAGCATGACCACCGCCCGGTTCTGCCCGGTCGGGGTGATCGAGCCGACACTCACCGACCGCACGGTCGACCAGAACGAGGAGTACTGGCCGTAGCCGCCGGTCTGCGCCTGGTAGCCGGGTGCCAGCTGCCCCCACGCCCCGCCGATGTTGCCCGGCAGCATGCCGTAGTACCCGGCGATGAACTGGTTGATCCGGTCCGGCGACGGTGGGCCGGCGGGGGTCGTGGTGGTGCTGGTGGCCGAGGGTGTCGAGGTGGGTTTGCCGGAGGTGCTGGTCGGCGTCGGCGGGGTGCTCGACGGGGCGGCCGAGGTCGGGGTCGAGCCGTCGGGCGCGGGTGGGACGGGCGCGGAGACGGTGATGGTCTCCTGCTCGGGCACGATCACGACGGTGCTCACCTTGCCGTCGACCATCGTCGTCACGGTGACCGCGGGTGGCGGTGTCTGCGCCTGCTGACCGGGGTCGGAGCCGCGTTCCCTGGTGACGACCAGGACGATCAGCATCACCGTGAACGCGGCGACGGCCGCGGCGAGCAGCAGGACCGCGCGGCTGTTGTTCGCCGAGTCGGTGCGCGCGGGCGGGGTGGGGAAAGCGGGCGGGCGGCCCGATCCGGTGGGCGCGGCCTCGCGGACGCGATCGGGTCCGGCGGCGGCCGCGGTCGCGCGCACGCCTTCGTCCGAGGCAGGCGACGACGCGGCCTCGCCCGAGGGTCCGGCCCCTGCGCCGGCCCCGCCGGAACGTGTCGACGACCCCCCGGTGATCGCCGAGCGGGCCGCCTTGGCGAAGGCGAGTCCACTGCCGAGCAGCGCGGCCGCACCCGACTTCGCGCCATCGGTCCCGTTGCCCTGTCCCGACGGCCGCGGCAGCAGCGTGGTGGCCGACTCGGTCACCGGCAGAACCTTGGTCAGCGAGGCGGGCAGCGACGGAACCCGTCCCGCCGCAACATCTTCCAGCGCCAGCCGAGCCTGGGCCATGGTCGGGCGATGCTCGACGTCGGCGGTCAGCAGCCACATCAGCACCGGTCCGAGCGAACCGGCGTTCTTCGGCTCCGGCACCGTCCCGCGCGCCACGGCGTGCAGCACGGCCAGGGGGTTGTCGCCCTCGCCGAACGGCGGGGCACCCTCGACGGCGGCGTAGAGCGTCGAGCCGAGGGCGAAGACATCGGCGGCGGACTTGGGGCTGTCGCCGCGGGCGATCTCGGGCGCCAGGTAGGCGGGGGTGCCGGCCAGGAATCCGGTTGCCGTCACGGTGACGTCACCGGTGGCGTGCGAGATCCCGAAATCGGTGATCTTGACGGTGCCGTCGTCCCCGACGAGCAGGTTGGCCGGTTTCACGTCCCGGTGCATGATCCCGGCATCGTGGGCGGCCGACAGCGCCGCGGCGGCCTGGGCGCCGATCCCGGCCACCTCGATCGGCGGCAGGGTCTGGCCACCGGCCAGCCTGGCGGCCAGGCTCGGCGCGTTCATGTATTCCATGACCAGCCAGGGCTGGCCGTCTTCCTCGGCCACGTCGAACACGGTGATGGCGTTGGGATGATGCAGGCGCGCAGCGATCCGGCCCTCCCGCATGGCGCGCAGCTTCGCTTCCAGCGCCTGCGAGCCGGTGAGGCCGGGTGCGAGCAGCACCTGTTTCACCGCGACGGTGCGGCGCAACCGCACGTCGGTGGCTCGCCACACCACTCCCATCGCGCCCGTGCCGATCGGGTCGGTGAGTCGATAGCGTCCCGCGATCAACCGATCCGATGTCATAACTTGTGCCCCTCCTGCTTACCGCCGAGTCGTCCAGCCCTCCGCGCCACAGCGGGATGAAACTTCGAAAATCCTACGTGCTGAACTGCTTTGCCCCCGTTGCCGGGGCGGTCCGGGCGATGGACACGCCGTCACATCGTGACCAGACTCACAAGCCGCACAACGACGATCGGATCGGTCCCACCGGACCGATCCGATCTGCCGTCCTGCGCAGTGTCTCAGGCGTTGAAGTATTTCGCCTCCGGATGCAGCAGCACGAACGCATCCGTCGACTGTTCCGGGTGCAACTGCAGTTCCTCCGACAGCCGCACCCCGACCCGCTCCGCGTCGAGCAGATCGACCAGTTTGGCCCGATCCTCGAGGTCAGGGCAGGCACCATAACCGAAGGAGTACCGCGCGCCGCGATAGCCGAGCTTGAAGTACTCCTGGATATCGGCCGGATCGTCGGCGGCGACCGATTGCCCGTCGAGGGTGAGTTCCTCGCGGATCCGGCGGTGCCAGTACTCGGCCAGCGACTCGGTCAGCTGCACGCCGATGCCGTGTACCTCGAGGTAGTCGCGGTAGTTGTCGGCGGCGAACAACGCGTTGGCGAAGTCGGCGATCGGCTGACCCATGGTGACCAGCTGGAACGGCAGCACATCGACCTGCCCGGTCTCGCGGGCCCGCTCGCGTGAGCGGATGAAGTCCGCGATGCACAGGAACCGGTCGCGCTGCTGGCGTGGGAAGGTGAACCGGTACCGCTCGGGCGCATCGGGTTCGGGCTCGGTGAGCACGATGACCTCGTCACCCTCCGACACCGCGGGGAAGTACCCGTAGACCACCGCCGCGTGCTGCAGCACGCCCTCGGTGGCGAGCCGGTCGAGCCAGGCCCGCAACCGCGGACGGCCCTCGGTCTCCACCAGCTCCTCGTAGGAGGGCCCGTCTCCGGCACGCTGACCGCGCAGCCCCCACTGCCCGAGGAAAAGGGCACGCTCGTCGAGCAGACCCGAATACTCCTGCAGCGGCAGGCCCTTGATCACCCGAGTGCCCCAGAACGGCGGGCTCGGCACCGGCAGATCGGCGGCCACATCGGAACGCTCTGGCACCACCACCGGCGCCTCGGCGGCCTTGCGCTCGGCGGCGATGCGCTTGGACCGCTCGTGACGGGCCTTGCGCTCGGCGGCCTTCTCCTTGGCCGCGATCGCCTCGGGACTGTCGGGATCGAGGCCACCGCCGCGCTTGACGGTCATGATCTCGTCCATCAGGCGCAGGCCCTCGAACGCGTCGCGGGCGTAGTGCACATCGCCCTCGTAGACGGCGGTGAGGTCGTTCTCCACATAGGAGCGGGTCAGCGCGGCACCACCGAGCAGCACCGGGAACTGCTCGGCCACACCCTTGGCGTTGAGTTCCTCGAGGTTCTCCTTCATCACCACCGTCGACTTCACCAGCAGCCCGGACATGCCGATCACGTCGGCCTTCTTGTCCTTGGCGGCATCGAGGATGGTGGCGATCGGCTGCTTGATCCCGAGGTTGACCACCTCGTAGCCGTTGTTGGACAAGATGATGTCGACCAGGTTCTTGCCGATGTCGTGCACATCGCCCTTGACCGTGGCCAGCACGATCCGGCCCTTGCCCGCGTCGTCGGTGGCCTCCATGTGCGGTTCCAGATGCGCGACAGCGGTTTTCATCACCTCGGCCGACTGCAGCACGAACGGCAGCTGCATCTGACCCGAACCGAACAGCTCACCGACGGTCTTCATCCCCGACAGCAACGTCTCGTTGATGATCTGCAGCGGCGGCACCGTCTGCATCGCCTCGTCCAGATCCTCACCGAGGCCGTTGCGCTCACCGTCGACGATGCGCCGCTCGAGCCGCTCGAACAGCGGCAGCGCGGCCATCTCCTCGGCGCGCGAGGCCTTCGACGACGCCGTCGAGACACCCTCGAACAGCGCCATCAGCTTCTGCAGCGGGTCGTAGTCCTCGGAGCGGCGGTCATAGATCAGGTCCAGGGCGGTCTGGCGGTGCTCCTCGGGGATCCGGCTCATCGGCAGGATCTTCGAGGCGTGCACGATCGCCGAATCCAGCCCGGCTTCCACGCACTCGTGCATGAACACCGAGTTCAGCACCTGCCGGGCCGCCGGGTTCAGGCCGAAGGAGATGTTGGACAGGCCCAGGGTGGTCTGCACCCGCGGGTGGCGGCGCTTGAGTTCACGGATGGCGTTGATCGTCTCCTCGCCGTCTTTGCGCGACTCCTCCTGCCCGGTGCCGAGGGTGAAGGTCAAGGTGTCGACGATGATGTCGGACTCGAGCAGACCCCAGTTGGTGGTGATGTCTTCGATCAACCGTTCGGCGATGGCGACCTTGGCCTCGGCGGTACGGGCCTGGCCCTCCTCGTCGATGGTCAACGCCACCACCGCGGCGCCGTGTTCGGACACCAGTCGCATGATCTGCTGGAACCGCGAATCCGGCCCGGCGCCGTCCTCGTAGTTCACCGAGTTCACCGCGCACCGCCCACCCAGATGCTCCAGACCGGCTTCCAGCACCGGCGGCTCGGTGGAGTCGAGCATGATCGGCAGTGTCGAGGAGGTGGCCAGGCGCGAGGCCAGCTCGTTCATGTCCACGCTGCCGTCGCGGCCGACGTAGTCCACGCACAGGTCGAGCATGTGCGCGCCGTCGCGGGTCTGGTCCTTGGCGATCTCGAGGCAGCGCTGCCAGTCCTCGGCGAGCATGGCATCACGGAAAGCCTTGGAGCCGTTGGCGTTCGTGCGCTCACCGATCATCATGATCGAGGCGTCCTGCTCGAACGGGACCGCGGTGTACATGCTCGACACGGCGGGCTCGTGCTCGGGCGCGCGACGCTGCTCGATCGCGGGCAGGCGGGTCTCCACCTCGCGCACCGCCTCGGCGACCTGACGGATGTGCTCGGGCGTGGTGCCGCAGCAGCCGCCGACCAGCGCCAGGCCGAACTCCGAGACGAACCCGCTCAGCGCGACCGCGAGCTCCTCGGGGGTGAGCGGGTATTCCGCGCCGTTCGCGCCGAGCACCGGCAGACCGGCGTTCGGCATCACCGACACCGGGATCTGGGAGTGCCGCGACAGATGCCGCAGGTGCTCGCTCATCTCGTCGGGACCGGTCGCGCAGTTCAGCCCGATCATGTCGATACCGAGCGGTTCCAGCGCGGTCAGCGCCGCGGCGATCTCACTACCGACCAGCATCGTCCCGGTGGTCTCCACGGTCACGTGGGTGATGATCGGGATGCGGCGGCCCGCGGCGATCATGGCCCGGCGACTACCCGTGATCGCCGCCTTGACCTGCAGCAGGTCCTGGCAGGTCTCCACCAGGATGGCATCGGCGCCACCGTCGAGCATGCCCAGCGCCGCCTCGGTGTAGGCATCGCGCAGTTGCGCGAACGGCGCGTGGCCCAGCGTCGGCAGCTTGGTGCCAGGGCCCATCGAGCCCAGGACGTAGCGGGGGGTGCCGTCGGGCGAGGGGCCCATCTCGTCGGCGACATCGCGGGCGATGCGGGTGCCGCGCTCGGACAGATCACGGATCCGGTCGGCGATGTCGTAGTCGGCGAGGTTGGGTAGGTTGCAGCCGAAGGTGTTGGTCTCCACCGCGTCCGCGCCTGCCGCGAAGTAGGCGCGGTGGATCTCGGCCAGCACGTCGGGACGGGTGTCGTTGAGGATTTCGTTGCATCCCTCGAGGCCACGGAAATCGTCCAAGGTCAGATCCGCGGCCTGCAACATCGTGCCCATCGCACCGTCGCCGATGACGACACGCCGTCGAAGCGTGTCGAGGAGCGTGGTATCGAACCCGGTGGGCAAGGACGCAGACATGCATTCCAGACTAGAGGGCGCCACCGACGCGGCAGACCACTGTGGGTGAATCCAGTGGCCCCGGCCACAGCGCGCGACGCGTTCGGCCAACCGCGCCGGTCACCGCAAAACAATTCGCGCGAGACACTAGGCTGACCTGGTGGATGCCAGTGACACCCCCGAGACGGAACTGCCGACGTTGCGTCATCCCGTGCTGGTTGCGGCCTTCGAGGGCTGGAACGACGCCGGTGACGCGGCCAGCGGCGCGGTCGAACACCTCGAGTTGATCTGGGATGCCGAACCGCTGGCCGAGCTCGATTCCGAGGAGTACTACGACTACCAGGTGAACCGTCCGACGGTGCGCCAGGTCGACGGGGTGACCAGGGAGATCCAGTGGCCGTCGACCATGCTGTCGGTGTGCTCGCCCCCCGGCAGCGACCGCGACGTGGTACTGCTGCGCGGGATCGAACCGAACATGAAATGGCGCAGCTTCTGCGACGACCTGCTCGAGTTCATCGAGCAGCTGGGCGTGGAGACCGTGGTGATCCTCGGCGCGCTGCTGGCCGACACCCCGCACACCCGCCCGGTGCCGGTGACCGGTTCGGCCTACAGCCCCGAGGCGGCCGAGCGATTCAATCTGGAACAGACCCGCTACGAGGGCCCGACCGGGATCACCGGTGTACTGCAGGACCAGTGCGTCAAGGCCGGTGTTCCCGCGGTGTCGTTCTGGGCCGCGGTCCCGCACTACGTGTCGCAGCCGCCGAATCCGAAGGCCACGATCGCGCTGCTGCACCGGGTCGAGGACGTGCTCGACATCGAGGTGCCGCTGGGTGAGCTGCCCAAGCAGGCCGAGGAGTGGGAGGCCGCGGTCAACGAGATGACCGAGGGCGACGAGGAGATCAGCGAGTACGTGCGCTCGCTCGAGGAGCGCGGGGACGCGGCGCTCGACCTGAACGAGACGATGTCGAAGATCGACGGTGACGCCATCGCCGCGGAGTTCGAGAAGTACCTGCGCAGGCGAGGTCCCGGCAGCTTCGGTCTGTGAACCGATTCCGCCGGGACCGCTCGGATGTAGTTGTCGTAGGTGGACGGGCGCGGGGCAGGCCGCTACCGAGATGGCGGTTCGGCATCGGTGCCGGTGGCCACGGTCAACGCTCCAGGGTGAGCACCTGGGCGGCCGCCTCGTGCGCCAGCTTCGCGATCAGCAGGTCACGCGGAATCGTCTGGCCGGCAAGGTGATCCAAGGACGGCACCACCACGTGGTGCGCGTCGGCCCGCTTCAATTCCTGAGTGAGTTCGACGAATGCCGCACCGTCACCCGCGGTCGATTCATGGAACGTCGCTGCGAAACACATCCCCGCGGTGCGCGCGAGGCTGCGTAGCGCATCCTCCAATTGGTCGCCCTGGCCTTCGGCCAGATCGTCCCGCAAGTATCCATAGATCAACGCTTCCACCCGAACCTCCGTTGGATAGGGATCGCTGTTCTGTTGTCGGATCCCCCCGCGCGACGGCGGGCGCCGCGCGGGGGTACTGCGTTGCCCCGCAAGCTCTCCTGCGGAGCGGGTGTTCGGCCGGGCCGAAGCACCTGCTTACAGCATGCGCATTTTCGGCCTCCGGCAGCAGATGTCAAACCGATGACATCTACGTGCCCTATCCGAGACGCCGAACGTTAACTGGTGGGATACTACCGCCGTGACCGCAACTGATGATCGACCCGTCTGGGCTGTCCGGATGCGCTCGGAACGTGACGCGAGGGGGTGGTCCCAAGCCGATGCAGTTCGCGCCATGCGGGCCAAGTCCTCCCACAACCTGCCGACGGACAGTACCTTGCTACGCAACTGGCGCCGTTGGGAATCCGGGGAATCGCGCCCCGACGAGTTCTACGCGCCGATCATCGCGGCGGCGTTCGACACCGTCACCGCCGCGTTCTTCCCCAAGGCCCGACCCAACCGCGATGACGAGCTGTTATCCGCCACGGGCATGGACACCCTCGAATTCATCGGCAGGCTACGGATGTCCGATGTCAACAGCGCGACCCTGGACGCGGTGCGGATCACCGCCGAACGACTGTGCTGCGAATACGCCTATGCCGATCCGCACGAGCTGCACGCCGAGGGGACGGCGTGGCTGCGCCGGATCACCTCGCTGCTCGACGGCAGACTCACCCTGAGCCAGCATCGGGAGATCCTCGTCCTGGCCGGCTGGGTCGCGTTGCTGGTGGGTTGCGTCGACTACGACCTCGGCCGTCGCGCCGGTGCGGAGGCCACCCGCCGGGCCGCCGATTCGCTCGGCCGGGAGGCGGGCAATGTCGAGATCGTCGGCTGGGCCGCGGAGATGTCGGCGTGGTTCGCGTTGACCCAGGGCAACTTCCGTGGCGCGATCGACGTCTCGGAGAAGGCGATGCCGGGCACCACGTCGATGGGCGTCGGGGTGCAGCTGGCCGCGCAACGTGCCAAGGGCTGGGCTCGGCTGGGCGACCGCCGCGCGGTGCAGACCGCCCTCGACGACGGCAGGTCGATCCTGGCCCGGATGGGCCATCCGGCCAATCTGGACAACCATTTCGTCGTCGACGCAACGAAATTCGACTTCTACGCCATGGACTGCTGCCGGGTGGCGGGCCAGGACCGGCTCGCCGAACGCTACGCCCAGCAGGTGATCCGCGACTCGACCAGACCCGACGGTTCGGTCCGCAATCCCATGCGCGTCTCGGAGGCGCGGCTGACCCTGGCCGTGGTGGCCGTGCGCGATCGCGATCTCGAGCGCGCGGTCGAGGAGGGCGTCGCGGCGTTCACCGCGGGCAGGCGTTCACTGCCTTCGCTGGCCTGGATCGCGGGCGAGGCGGCCAGGGAGATCATCGAACGCTACCCAGGAGACCCGCGCACCCAGTCGTTCCTCGACCAGCTGCGCTCACTCAACGTCGGGTGAGCGCGGCGGCGGTGCCACGCCGATCCGGGACGGGTCCGGCGGAGTCGTCGGTGGCCACCACTACCCTCTCTACGGTGACCGACTCCGCCGACGGCCTGCCCAGCGCCGTACCCGCCCTGTGGGACGAGCGTCTGCGGTTGTTCTCGTTCGCGACCGCCGAGAAGCGCGCCGACTACCTGCGGGTACTGCGCGCCTTCGACAGCGCTCGCGCCGCCTACGTGGTGTTGTTGCACGCCGACGACGTCGCCGAGTGGATCGCCAGGGCCGAGAGCGCCGCGCACGGCGACGGGGTGGCGGGGGTGCCGCTGCCCGCGGTCGAGATCGGCCCGCTGCTCGAGCAGCTGCACCGCTGGGGTGTGCTCGAACGCAGCTACGACGGCACCCGCGCGGCCACCCTGGCCGAGTACCGCAACCGGCACTACGTCTACCAGTTCGCGCAGGCGGGCTTCCAGGCGTACCGGGCGGTGGCCGGGGTGCTGGCGGCCCGGATGGACGACGCCTCGCTGTCGCGGCTGGTCCTGCCCGAACTGCTCGCCGACCTGCGCACCCTGGCCGCGGCCAATCGTGACGGCGATGCCGAGCGGGTCTACACGACGCTGCGCAGGCTCGACGCCGCGCTGACCGACATGGCGGCCCGCGCCGCGCATTTCTACCTGTCGCTGGGCGATCTGGTGCGCACCACCGAGATCACGCCGGAGTCCTTTCTCGCGCACAAGGACGCGCTGCTGGCGCACATGCGCGAGTTCAGCATGGACCTGGCCCGGTTCGCCCCGCGCCTGGCGGCGGCGATCGGCGAGGTCGAGGACACCGGTGTCGAGCAGTTGATCCGCCGGGCGGCGGGCTGTGACGAGCGGGTGCTGGTGAGCCCGGCCGAACGCGAGGCCGACTGGCGCTCGCGCTGGGACGGGCTGCGTACCTGGTTCGTCGCGGCGGGCGGCGAATCGAGTGAGTCGTGCGAGGCCGACCGGCTGCGTGAGGCGACGATGAGCGCGATCGCGGCCGTGCTGTCGCTGCTGCGGCGCGTCACCGAGACCCGACGGGGCGGCGTGAGCCGTGAGTCCGCGCTGCGTCACCTGGCCGCGTGGTTCGTCGACACTCCGACCGCGGGCAGCGCGCACGCCCTCTACGACGCGGTGTTCGGCCTGGGCAGGCCGCGCCATCTGGCCCTGGAACATCCCGACGCCGAATTGATCCCGACGAGCCGATCCTGGTGGGACGCACCACCGTTGGAGATCTCGCGCACCCTCGCCGAGACCGGTCGCGCGCCCACCGCGGGCGCACCGGCGCGGATCGCGCGCAACGACGCGGGTGTGCGCCGGTTGCGCGAGGCGCAGCTGGCGGCCCAGCGCGAACGGGCCGCGGCGGCCGCGTCGCTGGCCACCGGCGCCGTGCACGAGCGGGTGCTCGACGAGCGCGAGACCGAGGTGCTGTTGCGGCTGCTCGACGCCGCCTCGACCGCGTGGGTGCCGGTCAGCGGAACCGTCGACGGCACAACGGGTTCGGACAACGGGGTGACGCTGACCGTGCGCCCGTGCGACGGGTCGACCGTGATCCGTACCGCGGCCGGACTGCTGCACCTGAACAACCGGCGCCTCGAGGTGCGCGCCGCGGTCCGCCGGGGTGCGGCCCGATGAGGCAGCAGCGCCGCATCGACGCCCTCGCCCTGGACAGCTATCAGCGCGCGGCCCGGGTGATGCTGGCCAATCACCTGGTCACCCGGGTCTATCCCGACCGGATCGCGCTGCCGCTGATCCGGCGATGGGCCACGGAATTGCGCGAGGACCTGGCCGAACTGTTCGGCTATCGCCTCGAGGTCACCGAGACCACGGCCCGGCTCTATCCGGTGCACGATCGGCTCGATGACGGCAGGCCCGCGCGCAGCGTGAACGACCGGGTCTTCGATCGTCGTCGCTATGCCTATCTGTCGCTGGCCTTGGCGGCGCTCGGCCGGGCGGGTGACCAGATCACGCTGTCCGAATTGGCCGAGCACGTGGCCGATTACGCGAGCCGGATCGACGGGCTGGACCTGTCGACCGAGCGGGCCGCCGATCGGGACGCGTTCGTCGACGCGGTCGGCTGGCTGGGCGCGCGCGGTGCGCTGACCTTGGCCGATGGTGACGCGGGCGGCTGGGCCAGCGATCCGGAGGCGGGCGAGGCGCTCTACGACATCGACCGTCCGGTGGTGTTCGCGCTGTTCCGTCCGCCGCGCGCGCTGCAACACCTGCACACCGTGCGCGGCCTGCTCGCCGACGACGCCGAGCAGACGCCGGCCGATCAGGCCCGCCGGGTGCGGCGCGCGCTGGTGGAGCGGCCCGTCGTCTATCTCGCGGAGCTCTCGCCTGCCGAACAGGCGCTGCTCGGCCAGGATCGGGTGATCGCCGAGGTCGAGTACTGCACGGGCCTGCGCGCCGAACGCCGGGCCGAAGGCGTCGCGCTCATCGACACCTCGGGGCGGCTGTCCGACACCAGGTTCCCCGGCACCGGCACCCTCGCCCAGGTGGCGCTGCTGTTGATCGGTGAGATCGCCGATGTCGTGCTCGACATCGATCATCCGGTGCCACACCGGCCCGATGTCGCCGCGGCCGAGGACCTGCTGCTCGATCAGCTCGACGCGGCCATCCCCGAGGCGGGCGTTTTCGTCCCGCTGGCCGAGGACGCCGAGATCCTCGAGGCCGCCGATGCCGACGCGGAATCCGTGGACGCGGAACCGCTCACCTATCCGTTCCTCGACGAGACCTGGGTGCGCGGCACCGTCAGCGCGCTGACCGATCGGTACGGCGCGACCTTCGCCGCGCAGTGGCAGGCCGATGTCGGCGCGCTCACCACCGAGGTGCTCGCCCTGCTGGCCCGGCTGCGGCTGATCCGGCCGGTCGAGGACGGGCTGCTGGTGCTGCCCGCGCTGGCCAGGTACCGGGGCGCGGTGGTCACCGTGCGGGTCCGCCGGGCCGAGGAATTGTTCGTCACCGCCGCCGAGACCGGCGGCACCGGAGCGGGAGGGAACTGAACAGATGACGCTCATTCACGGCGGAGTGCGGTTCGTCCCGACCCGCGCGGGCATCGTCAACCTCTGGGACTACCGCGACCAGGAGTTCTGCTTCGCCGACGGCCGCCTGGTGCTGCGCGGACCCAACGGGTCCGGCAAGACCAAGGCGCTCGAGGTGCTGTTCCCGTTCGTCCTCGACGGGCGGATCGAACCGCGCAGGCTCAATCCGTTCGCCGGTGAAGAACGCACCATGAAGTCGAATCTGCTGTATCGCAAGCAGGAATCGGCGTACTCGTATGTGTGGATGGAGTTCGCGCGCGGCGGCTGGGACGACCCCGAGGTGGTCACCGTCGGAATCGGAATGCGCGCCACCCGCTCCTCGGACAAGGTGACCCGCTGGTATTTCGTGGCCGATGGCCGCGCGGGGGTCGACTTCTCCCTCATCGGTCCCGACGATCGCCCGCTGACCCGCAAGCAGCTGGCCGAGCAGATCGGCAGCGACGCCATCGTCGACCGGCCGGTGGAGTACCGCGCCGCGATCGACGCGCGCATGTTCGGGCTCGGAGTGCAGCGCTACGACCAGCTGATCAACCTGATCCTCACCCTGCGCCGCCCCCAGCTCGCCAAGAACCTCGACCCGCGCGGACTCTCGCAGGCGCTCACCGACGGTCTGCGGCCGCTCGACGAACAGCTCATCCTCGACGCGGCCCGCTCGTTCAGCGATATGGAGGAGGTCGGGCGCACGCTCGACGGACTCGTCCAGGCCGACACCGCGACCCGCCGATTCGTCGATGTCTACCGCAAATACCTTGCCGTGCAGGCGAAGACCGATGTCGACCAGGTCCGCACCCGCCTCGACGCGGTCACCAATGCCTCGACCGCGCTGTTCGCCGCGACCGCCCTGCGCACCCGCCGCGAGACCGACCGCACCGCGGCCGAGGCCAGGGCCGAGGAGGCCGACCACGCCTACGAGCAGGCCATCGCCGACCGCGAGAACCTGCAGCGCTCCAGCGCCTACGAGGGTAAACAGCAACTCGACGACCTCGCCGACGCCGTGCGCCGCCTGGAGACCTCCGCCGCCGCCCACCGCGACAAGGCCGCCGAAGCCGGCCAGACCCTGCAGCGCCGCGCCGAGGAAGCCGAACGCGCCGCCGAGACCGTCCGCACGGCCGCCGCCGCCCTGGTCCGGGGCGAGGACTCCCTGCGGGCCGCCGCCGAGGAAGCGGGCATCGAGTGGGTCGCACCCTCGGCCGAGGGCCGCGGCGACCAGTTCACCACCGCCGTGCGCGGCCACGCCGAGGAACGCGACGCCGACGTCCGCGCGGTCCGAAAAGCAGTGGGCAAGTGGGAATCCGCCGCCGCCGACCGCACCCGCGCCGAACGCCTCGCCGAACGCGCGATCGAACTGCGCGAATCCGCCGCCGCCGAAGTCGCCCACGCCGAAGCCGCCGTCACCCTGGCCCGCAGCGAATCCGCCGCCGCCCTGCGCACCTGGTGGAACACACACTCCGAGGTTTTCGCGGCAGTTGCACAGCCGGGCGATGCGCCGACCGACGGCCGATCAACACCGAACACCGATCTCGCGCATTCGGTGCACAGCCAAGACGCCGCCGCGACCACGGCACAGTCAGCTCGTGCCAACGGCTCGACAGCTGACCAACTGGGCACTGCGCGCACCGGAAAGGCGACCGGCCCCGACAGCTCGGCGACCACCGCGAACGCCGATCCGATCGCGGAACCCTCGGGCAGCAAGCCGCGCTCTCGGCAGGCCCGTGATACCGCTGTCGGCCAGGACCACTCGACCAGGGGATTGTTCGAGGCACTCGACGCGGCCATCGCCGGGGTCGGCGTCGAGGACATCCCGTCCGCGCCGGAGGTGCTGGCCGAGTACTGCGAACCGCTGCAGGAGCAGATCCGTACCCGCCGCCAGGAAGCCCGCACCCGCGCCGCCACCGCGTCCGCACGTCGCGACGCCCTCACCGCCGAGCGGAAGCAGATCGCCGCCCAGCACGACGACGCTCCCCCGCCGCATCCCGCGAGAACCGGTGTGCGCGAAGGACTTCCCGGCGCACCGCTGTGGCGCCTGGTCCGCTTCGCGGATTCGGTCTCCCCCACCGAGGCGGCGGGAATCGAAGCGGCCTTACAGTCCAGCGGCCTGCTCGACAGCTGGATCTGCGGCCCGACCCTGCCCACCGACGTGGCCTCCGACCACTTCCTCCTCCCCCTCCCTGTCGACCAACGCCCCACCGGCCGCACCCTCGCCGATGTCCTCGTAGTCGAAGAGGACTCCCCCGAGCTGGCCGTCCCCACCGACACCGTCGCCGCAGTGCTCGCTTCCATCGCCCTGCACGATGCGCCGACCAGCGCATCTACAAGCGGTGCGGGCAACGGCACCGACGAGTCCGCCGTATCCGGCGTCGAACTGGCGGCGCTGACTGCCCCACCCGCACCCCCCGTCAGCATCGGCACCACCGGCGCCTTCCGGACCGGCATCCTCGTCGGTCGACACCACAAGCCGGAGGCCGAGTTCCTCGGTGCCACTGCCAGGGCGCGCAGGCGCGAGTCGCGGCTTGCCGAGATCGAGGCAGCCATCGAGACTGCGGTGGGCGAGTTCGAGGTGGCGAAGGCCGAAGAGGCCGGGGCCACTGCGGAATTGGCCGCGTTGTCCGCCGCGGCGAAGGCACTGCCGCGTCCGGTGGCGGTCACGTCGGCGCTGCGGGCGGTCGCCGAGACCGCGGGTCTGATGCGCTCGCGTGTGGAGGCCGCCACGCAAGCCGAACGCGAACTCGACCAGGCGGTGGCCGAGGTCGCCGCGCAGGACAAGAAGCTGCGCGCGGCCGCACAGGCGCACCGAACTCCGCGTGAGGCACGGGAACTCGACGCGCTGGCCGCGGCGATCCGGCACTTCGAGAACACCGGCACCGGGCTGCTGCGGCTACGGGCCGAGCACGAGCGGGAACGCGAGCGCGAACGCGAGGGCGCCGACCGGCACGACGAGGCCCGCGCCCTGGCCGAGGCGTTCGCCGAGGAGGCCGAGGCCGCCCGGCTCGGGTACACCGAGCAGCAGCGCAAGCTCGAGACGCTGCGTGAGGCCTTGGGTGCCAGTGCCGCCGACATCGATCGCGAACTCGATCAGGCGCGGGCCGCCATCGAGGCCGCCAAGGCCGAGCAGCGGGCCGCCCGCAAGGCCGCGAACTCCGCGATCGAGGCGGTCGGTGATGCCGAGGCCGCGTATCGCACTGCCAACGAGGCACTGGCCACCGCACTCACCGAGGTCATGGCCGAGGTCCGGTCGCTGGCCCCGTACGCCCGGCCCGATCTGCTGAGCCTGCTCGGCGCCTCGGTCGAACACCGGTGGCCCAGCAGCGATGCCGCCTGGTCGACCCCGGAGCAACTGCAGTACCGCATCGTCGCCGCGGGCCCGGAGACCGATCCGGTCGTGCTGCCCGAGGAGGTGTCCGCCCTGTTCGCCGACCTCGACGCCGCGACCACGCAGGTCCGCGCCACCGAGGCCGGACGCAAGTCCACCCGCTCGGCGGTGACCAGCGCGCTGCAGGAATTCGACGCCGCGCTCACCGCATCGGGCCGCGACTACCGCCTGCACTGGGACGCCGCCGACGGGCTCACCGTGGTGGCCGTACACGACGAGAACGGCCAGGCCGCCCTCGCCGATTTCGCCGCCCGCATCGACGCCGCCCGCCGCGATCAGGAACTGCTGCTCACCGACGCCGAACGCCGCATCCTCGAAGACGCCCTGCTCACCGGCCTGGCCCAGCAGATCCACGAACGCACCACCGATGCCCGCGAACTCATCTCCCGGATGGGCGCGGAGATGAAGCAGCGCCGGATGTCCTCGGGCAACACCATCGGCGTGCACTGGATCCTGGCCGACGGCCTGTCCGAGGCCGCGCGCGCCATGTGCAAGCTGCTCGATCGCGACACCGCCGCTTTGAGCCCGGAGGATCTCGGCGCGGTCCGCGCGCATTTCGCCGCCGAGATCCGCGCTGCCCGCGCCGCCCATCCCGAGCGCTCCTACCCCGAGATCCTGGCCGCCACCCTCGATTACCGCATCTGGCGGGTGTTCTCGTTCACCCTCATCTCCGGTGACGGCACCGAGGACAAACTCACCGTGGCCCGCCACAGCGCCCTCTCGGGCGGCGAACAGTCGGTCTCGCTGCACCTTCCGCTCTTCGCCGCGGCGCACGTCATGCTCGATTCGGCCGACCCGCAGGCCCCGCGCCTGCTGGCCCTGGACGAGGCCTTCGCCGGCGTCGACGACAACGGCCGCAGCGAATTGCTCGGCCTGAGCGTGCAATTCGACCTCGACCTGTTCATGACCGGCTACGACCTGTGGATCACCTACGGTCACGTCCCCGGCTGCGCCCACTACGACCTGGCCCACTCGACCGCGGAGAACACCGTCAGCGCCACCCTGCTGGTGTGGGACAGCGGTGAACTGCTCGCCGAGCACGACGGCGGCGATCTCACCACCGCACTCGGCTCACCCAACCGGCGTCGTGTCCCGAACACCATCGAGGGCGGACTCACCCTGGAGGGCATGCCCGGCACACCCGCTCCGGTCGGCTGAAACCCCGCTGCCGCCAACCTGACTTGACGCGTCCCCTGGCGCGGAAAGCAGGGTGGCCAGGCAATTGCCGGAGACCACAGACCGACCGGTTGATTTCTGCGAAAGAATACCGAATCGAATTTCCCGGAATCGGTTGCTCGAAATCCACAGTGCTGTCAGGATTTCGCTCACGCGACGACACCGACACGGTCGGTCCGCCACGGTCAGGGTGCGGGAAAGTCCGCACGCGTCAGCAATTTTCAGGGGAACGTCGTGAGATATCGACACAATCACCACCTCTCGTCGCCTGTGCACCGACAGGTTTCCGGTATCGCGTCGGGCGGTTCGCCGACGGGTGAGCGCCCGGCGCCACTACCGCACGTCTCGATGCGCTGAGTTCGCTGGCGAACTCGGCCGTCCAGCCCGATGAAGGTGCCGGAGATATTCACCGGAATGGCCGCATGGCCGTTGCTGGCCCGTCTGCGCCGGAGTCGCCATTGTGTCGAACCGGCGCCCACCCTCCCTTGCCGACCGCGGGATGTGACCACCATGCAGCTCCCCGTCCCCCTGCGGGACACCACCCGCCCGCTCGAGTCGGCACTCGCCGAGGCCGACGCGGGCCGCTTCACCGGGATCCTGCGGATCACCGGCGAGCCGGGCGGTGATCTCCGCTTCGTCGACGGCCGGATCGTCGCCGTGACCACCGGTGGCGCACCGGGATTCGATCAGCAGGCCGGTGATCGACCGCTCGGCGCCGCGCGTCTGCGCCTGCTGCGGATGACGGCGACCGTCGACGGCGCGTTCGCGATCGCGGCGGGCTGGATCGACCGCTGCCACTGGATCGACGCCGACCCGCAGGTCCTCGGCGAGGACGACCCCGGCTACGAACCACAGTGGCTGCTGGCCGAGACCGAACGCCGCCTCGCCGCGCTGGCCAATGCGGGATTCTCGCCCTACCGGAACCTGTTGGTGCGCACCGCTTTCGGGCAAGCCGAGCGCGACCGTGCCGACGGCGTCACGGCCGAGATCCTGCGCCTGGCCGATGGCACCCGCAGCTGCCGCGATCTGGCGTTCCTGCTGGGCCGCCCGCTCTATCCGGTGACCGTCGAGGTCGGCCGGCTGCTCGCCACCGGACACCTCACCGTGCCCGCCCCACCGGTCGACCGGAGACCGGCCACCCGGCCGGGCACGGTCGATCCCGCCCTGCCGCGGCGCCGTCGTGGCGCCAGCGGCATCAACGACACCCTGCGGCCACGCCCACCGCAGGCCGCTCCCCCGTCCACGATCGCCGTGGACGAGCACTGCGCCCCACGGCGCACCGAGAGGATCACGTGAACACCAACAACACCGCCCCCGCCACCATGACCGAACGGCTCGGCGGCCTGGTCAAATCCCTGCGCACCGAAGTGCCCGACTGCGTCGCCGCGGGCGTCATCGACATGTCGACCGGCATGCTGCTGTCGGTGGAGACCGTCGACAACCATCCGCCGGAGGTCCTCGACCTGCTCGCCGCCGCCACCCTCGACCTGTTCCAGGGCCGCAATGTGGTGATGATCGAGGACATCTGGAAGGAGCGCCGCGGCATCCGCAGCGACGAGCACTACTTCCAGGAGATCCTGGTCAACTCCAACAACCTCACCCACCTGTTCCTGCGCGCCGAGAGCCGCGACGACCTCGTCGTGGTCGTGGTGTGCCGCAAGACGGTCAACGTCGGCATGCTCTTCGCCCAGTCCCGCCGAGTCCTCAAGGACACCGGGCGCCTCTAGCCCGCGCGCCGAAGCCCGCATACGCACGACGAGCCGCCCCAGCCGAAGCTGGACCCGCCGAAGCTGGACCAGTGATCACCGGGAGCTGGTGGCGTTCGCTTCTCGGGTGGATTCAAGTGGTCGATGCCGCCACCAGGCCCTGGTGATCAACGGTCCAGCTTCGGCTGGGGTGTTGTCATGCGTCGAGAGCCTCGGCGAGGCGGGCCGACAGTCGGCGCAAACAGGCGGTCAATTCCGGGGAGTCGTGGATGCGGAAGCGCACACCCAGCGACATCAGCTGGACCGCAAGCCATTCGGGGTCGTCGTCGCGGGTGCCTACCAGGCGGCAGGCGGTGTCGCCGTCAGGAACGAGGCTGCCGGGTTCGGCGCCGAGGCGACCGGCGACGCGGCCGATGGGGGCATCGATGGATACCTCGGCCCGGTATTCCGGTGTGCCCCAATCGGTTCGACGGCCCGCGACGTAGTCGGCCGCGTCGGCGGCGGGCAGTTCCCTGGCGACGATGCGGGCGCCGGTGGGCTGTGGCGCGGCGATCCGGTCGGCCCGGTAGCTGCGCCATCCGTCGCGGTCGAGGTCGTAGGCGACCAGGTACCAGCGCCTGCCGGAGGCGACCACGCCGACCGGTTCCGCATGGCGCCGGGACTCGGTGCCCGCCCCGTCCCGGTAGCCGAAGCGCAGGCGTTCGCGATTGCTCACGGCCGCGGCGAGCGTGGTGAGCACCTCGGGGTCGACCGTCGGGCCCTCGCCCACACGCACCGCGACGGCGCCGCCGACCACCCGCACCCGCCTGCGCAGCTTGGCGGGCAGCACCTGTTCGAGTTTGGTCAGCGCGCGGACCGAGGCGTCCTCGATGCCCGCGACGGCCTGACCGGTCGCCACCCGCAGGCCGACGGCCACCGCGACGGCCTCCTCCTCGTCGAGCACCAGTGGCGGCAGCGCCGAACCCGCGGTGAGGCGATAGCCCCCGGTCGCGCCCATCGCCGCGACCACCGGATAGCCGAGCTCACGCAAGCGGTCGACATCGCGGCGGACCGTGCGATCGGTGACGCCGAGCCGATCGGCCAGCTCGCTGCCCGGCCACTCGCGCGGCATCTGCAGCAGGGAGAGCAAACGGAGCAGGCGGGCGGCGGTGTCGGTCATGATTTCGATTCTCTCGCACATCTAGGACCGAAACTGTCCTACATGGCTCATAGAGTCGAAATCACACCGACCACGAGATCGAGGAGTTCGCCCCATGAGCAGCATCCGCCCCTTCCGCATCGACATCCCGCAGGCCGACATCGACGATCTGACCGACCGGCTCAGCAGGGCGCGCTGGGCGGCACAGCTGCCGGGCGAGGGCTGGGACCGAGGCGTGCCGACCGCGTACCTGCGCGAGGTGGCGCAGTACTGGGCGAGCGAATTCGACTGGCGCGCACAGGAAGCGGCGCTCAACGCGTTCCCGCAGTTCCTGACCGAGATCGACGGTCTCGACGTGCACTTCGTCCACGTCCGCTCCCCCGAGCCCGACGCGGTGCCGCTGCTGCTCACCCACGGCTGGCCGAACTCGTTCGTCGAGTTCACCCGCACCATCGGCCCGCTCACCGATCCCCGCGCCCACGGCCTCGACCCCGCCCTCGCCTTCCACGTGGTGATCCCCTCGGTGCCCGGCTTCGCCTTCTCCGCCGCACCCACCGAGACCGGGATGTCGACAGCGAAGGTGGCCCGGATGTGGGCCACCCTCATGGACCGGCTCGGCTACGACCGCTACGGCACCCAGGGCGGCGATCTCGGCGCCTACATCGCGCCGGAGCTGGCCCTGGCCGCCCCCGAGCACGTGATCGGCGTGCACCTCGACGGCGGGATCGGCATGCCGAGCGAGGCCGACGTGCCGACGATGTCGGCCGAGGACCAGGCCCAGTGGGCCGAGATGCAGCAGTGGATGACCGGCGGGGTCGACCATCACGCCTTGCTGAAGGCCGCCCCGCAGACCTTCGCGCTGGGCTGGAACGATTCACCGGTGGCGCTGCTGGCCTGGATCCTGCAGAAGTTCCAGGAGTTCACGCCAATGGCCGACCTGGCCGAGGACGTGATCGACCGCGACCACATCCTCACCAATGTGGCCCTGTACTGGTTCACCCAGACCACGGGTAGCTCGTCATGGCCGATGTACAACGGGTTGCGCGACGGCGGTTTCGGCTGGCCCATCGGCCAGAATCTCGTGCCGACCGGCGTCTACGGCGGTGGGTCGCCGCTCATGCGCAAGCTGGCCGAGCGGGACAACAAGATCACGCACTGGCCCGAGGAGAACCCGGGCAACCACTTCGTCGCCATGGAGGAACCGGCCGCCCACGTCGCCGACATCCGCGCGTTCTTCGCCGCACTGCGCTAGGGCGCGAGCCGCTTCGGTGCGCGGGTCGACCGCGCACCGAAGGCGCGCCAGCGCAGCGCCGGAGCTCCCACGGTCCGGCGCCACCCGCGCAACGCCAAAGCCCTATGGTCCGCCGCCCAAAGCTCCACACTGTCCGGCCCTGTCAGCGCGGCGTCAAAGTCCCCACAATCCGCCAACGCCGGCGCGGAGTCGGAGTCACCATGATCCGACCCCGCGCCGGCACACGTCAGACACCGGCCCGGAGGGTCAGCGGAGGCTGGCGTCGGGCACGCGTGGTGGGCACGGTGCGCCGGGCGCGGTGACCAGCTCGAAATGCCACCACTCGTTGTCGAAAGTCCGGCACAGACCCCAGCGGTTGCCGTTGGTCTCCAGCCACTGCGCGCCCACCTGCGGCCCGACGTCGATCGCGCGTCCGGAGACGTGGGTCGACTCCTCCGGCGGCAGGACCCAGCGGCGCGTCTCCTCGGGGCTGCCGTAGGTGGCGAGGCCGTCCTGCCACAGCCATTGCTGCTGCTCGTAGGTGCGGTACCCCGAGGTGATCGACAGTGGCACGCCCTCGGCGCGCGCCTGCTGCTCGGCCAGGGTGTAGGCCGCCGCCAGCGCGGGGTCGAGGCCCTCGGTGCCCGCGGCGGACTGCGACTGCTCGAGCAGGTCGGTACCGCCGGGGTGGGCACCGGCGAGGCCACCGGCCACGGCGGTCAGCACCATCGCGGCCGTCAACGTCACCAGCGTCCGGTCGGCCGCGCGGCCGAGCACAGTGGTCATGCGCGGATTCTATCGACCAGCTCCCGGGTCGCGCCCCGCGGCCGATCCGGTTCCCGCTCCGTGCGCACGGGCCAGCGTCCGGGCGCCGCGGTGTAGGCGGGTAGCGCCGAACGCCGACGATGGCGTCCCCTGTCGGGCCGCAGCGCGCGCCCCACCGCGACCGCGGTCAGCACGCCGATCAGCAGGATGCCCAGCCACACCAGCCGGTCCGCGCCCGCGGCCCTGGCCACCCCGAGCACCGCACCGGTGGCCAGGTTCCCCGCCAGGATCGCCACCCCGACGATGGTGTTGTAGAAGCCGTAGTGGGTGGCCACCAGCTTCCCGTCGGCCATCGCGACCACGGTGTCCATCTCGAACGGGAACACCGCCGCCGTGCCCAGCGCGAGCACCGCGGCCGAGACCAGCAGGGCGCCCGCCGCGACCACCGGCCCGACCCCGTCCGGTCCCGGCACGAGCGCCAGCGGCAGGAACGCCGCGGCGAGCACCCCGAGCCCGACGACCAGCCCGCGCTCGGTCCCCCACCGCCGCCGGAACCAGGCGGTGATCCGCCATTGCCCGGCGATGGCGACCACGCCCGAGAGCACGAACACCGCCGCTGTCAACGCCTGTGCCCCGCCCGCACCGGCGACGAACTCCGCCTGCAGCGGCAGCGCCAGATACACCTGGAACGACAGCACATACGATCCGCCCATCGCGACGGCGAAGGCGAGGAACCGCCGATTGCCCGCGATCGCGCGCCAGTCGGCCAGCACCGAGCCACCGTTGCCGACCCCGCGGCGCTGCGGCAGCGCGCACAGCTGCGCCACGGTGAGCACCGCGAACACCACCGCGGCCACGGCCGCGACCCACCGGAAATCCAGGCCCAGCAGGGCGATACCGACGAGCGGACCGGCCAGGATGCCCGCCTGATAGAACACGTTGAACACCGCGAAGGCCTCCACCCGCCGCTCACCCGCCTCGGCGGCGAGATAGGCGCGCACGGCCGGATTGAACAACGCACCGGCGAAACCCGTTGCGGCGGAGGCGATCAGCAGCATCGGCAGCGACGTGGCCACCACCAGCGCGGCGAAACCCGCAGTGCGCAGCAGACATCCGGCCACGATCAGCGGTTTGTACCCGAGCCGGTCGGCCAATGTCCCGCCGAGCAGGAACATGCCCTGCTGAGAGAAGTTCCGCACGCCGAGTACCAGCCCGATCGCCCAGGCCGCCAGGCCGAGCGGTCCCGCCAGATACCCGGCCAGATAGGGCATCAGCATGTAGAAGCCGAGATTGATGCCGAACTGGTTGATCATCAGCAGCCGGGCGGGCAGGTCGAACCCGGCGAAGGCACGCAGCGTTCTCATGCGACCACCGGACCGGCCGCCGCCGGATCGACCACGACCGGGCAGCGGGTCCAGGTCTCGACGACCCGCTCCCCTGGATGCGCGATGACGGCGGGTTCGCGCGGCGGCGGCCCGGTGAGCAGCCCGTGTTCGCCGCAGTAGGTGTCGTTGTACACGGTGTCGAAGTAGCGGTGCGGGCCGTCGGGGAACACCGCGGCGATCCGGGTGCTCGGCGCGGCGGTGCGCGCGGCCCAGCCCGCCACCAGCGCGACCGCGCCGACGCTCCAGCCGCCGGTGGCGTAGTGCGTCGCGGCCAGGGTGCGGCAGGCCCAGACGGCTTCGGCCGGCGCGACCCAGTGGACCTCGTCGAACGCGCGATAGTCGACATTGGCGGGCCGGATGCTGGAGCCGAGCCCGCGCATCAGCCGTGGGCCCGCCGGTTGCCCGAAGATGGTCGAGGCCACCGTGTCGACTCCGATCAGCCGCAGGTCGGGGTGGTGCCCGCGCAGGTGGCTCGCGACCCCGGCGGAGTGGCCACCGGTGCCGACCGCGCACACCAGCACGTCGACCCGGCCGAGCTGCTCGATCAGCTCCTGCGCCAGGCTCGCGTAGCCGTCGGGGGCGTCGGGGTTGCTGTACTGGTCGGGGCACCAGGCCGTGGGATCGGCGGCCAGCGCCGCGGCGACGTGCTCGCGGCGGGCCTGCTGCCAGCCGCCCACCGGATGCGGCCGTTCCACCCGGTCGACCCGCGCGCCGAACGCGGTCAGCATGCGGTCCACGATGGGCTCGAGGCCCGGATCGGTCACCACCGTCACCGGGTGGTCGTACACCAGTCCCGCCAGTGCGAGACCGAGACCGAAAGTGCCGCTGCTGGATTCGACGATCCGGGCGCCGGGCACCAGCTCGCCGCGCTGCTCGGCGCGGCGCACCATGTGCAGGGCGGGGCGGTCCTTCATCCCGCCCGGATTGAATCCTTCCAGCTTGGCCCAGAACCCCCGGTCGGGTCCGGCCAACGGCGCACCCACCCACATCACCGGGGTGTTGCCGACGAGGTCGTGTGGCCGGTCGGCGATGGCGCGAGCGGTCCTGTCGAGCACGAATTCCTGCATGTCTGTCGCTTCCTGAGTCGGCCGCCGCGGACGGCGGCACGGACGAGCACGGGCACGCGGACACCGGCCTGCCGTCCGGGCAGGCCTGTCGCTGACCGGTCAGCGTCGGCAGATACAGAAATGCGTGAGGATGTCGCGCCCGGGACGCGACCACACGACGGCGCGCGGCGGTCCACGACCGGCGAGCGCGGGCAGCCCCCAGGCCACCACGAGGACGAGCAGGATCGCGACGAGGACGGACAGCAGGACGAGCGCGCTGTCCGGCGCCGCGAGATCGGGCAGGCAGTGGTCGGGCAGCGGGTGATCGGGCACCACGACATCGGCGACACCCGTGACCATCGCGACGGTGCCGGACCCGATGTGGTGGTCGTCGTGATCGGCTGTGGTGCAGTCGATCAGCAGCGCGCACAGCGTGGCGAGAACCACCAGCACGGCGAGTGGGCGGGTCCGGGCACGGAAGCCGTCGGCCGATCGTCCCACTTCGCTCCTTCCGCACGCCGGTGCCGGTCGCCGACCAAGCTACTACAGCATTACGTAGACACAGGTCAGCGCGCCGGAGGTGAGTGGATCAGCGCCGGAGCGGGATTCGCGACGGTCAGCGCGAGCGGCCCCGCCACTGCTCGAACTCGCGGCCCACCTCGGTCTGCGCGGGCTCGCCGTAGAGCCATTCCCTGGCCAGCAGATGCCAGTTCGCCGTGACCCGGAGCTGGCCGAGGGTGGCGAAGGTGAACAGGTCGGCGCGGCGGGAGAAGATGTGCTCGGGCGGCAGGAACTGGCGGTGCATGCCCTGGAACTCCGTCGAACGCGGGTCGACAGCGAGCAGTACCGCGCCGGTGGCCAGTTCGGGGGTGATCGTGACCTCCTCGTCGAGCAGATGCCAGCCCGTCACCGCCCAGACATAGGCCTGGCACTCCTCGACCGTGACGCCCGCCTCGGGGTCGATGATGCCGCGCTCGACCCAGGCCGCGTACACGTCCTCGGGACGGCCCTCGGCGGCCGCGCGCAGACACGAACGCTCGAAATCGACGTGCACCGGGTCCATCCGGTTGTAGAGCCCGAAGTCGACGAAGGCGAGCCTGCCGTCGGCGGCCAACAGCACATTGCCCGGATGCGGATCACCGCAGAATTCGTACTCGGCGAACAGGGTGCCGATGTAGAAGCGGTAGATGAGCTCGCCGTACCGGTCACGGTCGGCGTCGGGCAGGGTCTGCAGGTACGAAAACGGTCGCGCGTCGACGAATTCGGTCACCAGCACGTTGTGCGTGCAGTACTCGGCGATGGCATCGGGAACCACGACCAGCGGGTGGCCGCGATAGCGCTGGGCCACCCGATGCTGGGTCCGCGCCTCGCGCAGGTAGTCCAGTTCGCTGCGCAGGTTGTTGGCGACCTCCTCGAGCACGCCGCTGTCGGCGACGCTGGGCAGCACCGATCGGCCCATCTTGCCGAGGAATTCCAGATTGCCGATGTCGGCGTGGACCGCGCGCTCCACCCCGGGATATTTCACCTTGACCGCGACGACGCGCCCGTCGTGCAGAACGGCGCGGTGCACCTGGCCGATCGAGGCCGCCGCGACCGGGGTCTCGTCGAATTCGGCGAAGGTCCGCGCCAGCGGCCCGAGATCCTCCTCGACCACCCCCCGGATCTTCGGGAACGCCACCGCGGGCGCCTTGTCCTGCAGTGCAGCGAGTTGGCGGCGGAACTCGGCGCGATACGCCTCGGGCACGAAGTCCAGGTCCAGCACCGAGGCCATCTGCCCCAGCTTCATCGCCGAGCCCTTCATGCTCCCGAGCACCGTGACGATCTGCTGCGCGGCCGTCATCGCCGACCGCTCGGCGAGCACCTGCCGGGCCTCCTCCGTCCGCCCGATCATCGACAGGCGCCGGCCCACGCCACGCACCGCCTGCCCCGCTGCGAGCCCGCCCAGCTTCGCGCTGCGCGCCACCCGGCTCCCCGGAACCCCGGTGGTAGCCATGGACACCTCCCTCCGGGACACCGCACCCGTCGAGCGACACCCTAACCGCCCGCCGACACCCCGACCGGCCGATTCGGCGACACCGGCCAGGTCACGCGGAGCGTGTCAGACGCGCTCTTTGGAGCGGGTGCGTACGCGCAGGGCGAGGGGCTTGGAGGTTTCGGCGAAGAAGTCGTTGCCCTTGTCGTCGACGACGATGAAGGCCGGAAAATCTTCGACGTCGATCTTCCAGACGGCTTCCATGCCGAGTTCGGGGTATTCGAGGACCTCGACGTTCTTGATGCAGTCCAGGGCCAGGCGGGCGGCGGGGCCGCCGATGGAGCCGAGGTAGAAGCCGCCGTGCTCATGGCAGGCCTTGGTGACCTGGGCCGAGCGGTTGCCCTTGGCG
This sequence comes from Nocardia sp. NPDC058176, assembly GCF_042883805.1. NCBI lineage: Bacteria > Bacillati > Actinomycetota > Actinomycetes > Mycobacteriales > Nocardiaceae > Nocardia > Nocardia sp. NPDC058176. Next base: position 2,402,449 of record NZ_JBHVVA010000001.1, read on the forward strand.
AGCATGATCATCGAGCCGCCCGCAGCCTGGAACTGGTCGACGTAGGAGTCCATCCGGCCCGCGGTGGTGGGACCGAAGGAGCCGGAGGCGTAGCCCTCGGGGGTCTTGGCCGGGCCCGCGTAGTAGACGGCCATGTCGCGCAGGTACTGCGGCATCGGTTCGCCCGCGTCGAGGCGTTCCTTGATCTTGGCGTGCGCGATGTCGCGGGCCACGACCAGCGGGCCGGTGAGCGAAAGGCGGGTCTTCACCGGGTATTTCGACAGTTCGGTGCGGATCTCGTCCATCGGGCGGTTGAGGTCGATCTTCACCACGTCACCGCCGAGGATGTCGGCGGTCTGCTCCGGCAGGTACTGGGCCGGTTCGGTTTCCAGCTGCTCGAGGAAGATGCCGTCCTTGGTGATCTTGGCCAGGGCCTGGCGGTCGGCCGAGCACGACACCGCGATGGCGACCGGGCAGGAGGCGCCGTGGCGGGGCAGGCGCACCACGCGCACGTCGTGGCAGAAGTACTTGCCGCCGAACTGCGCGCCGATGCCGAACTCGCGGGTGAGCTGGAAGACCTCTTCCTCGAGCTCGAGATCGCGGAAGGCGTGCCCGGTGATCGAGCCCTCGGTGGGCAGGTTGTCCAGGTAGTGGGCGGACGCGTATTTCGCGGTCTTCAAAGCGAATTCGGCACTGGTGCCGCCGATGACCACCGCGAGGTGGTACGGCGGGCAGGCCGCGGTACCGAGCGAGCGGATCTTCTCGTCGAGGAACTCGAGCATGCGCTCGGGGTTCAGGACCGCCTTGGTCTCCTGGTACAGGAACGACTTGTTGGCCGAACCGCCACCCTTGGCCATGAACAGGAACTTGTAGACCGGATTGTCGGGGGTGCCCTCGGTCGAGTACAGCTCGATCTGGGCGGGCAGGTTGGAGCCGGTGTTCTTCTCGTCCCACATGGTGATCGGGGCGAGCTGGGAGTAGCGCAGGTTCAGCGTGGAGTAGGCGTCGAACACGCCACGGCTGATCCACTCGGCGTCGTCCACGCCGGTGAGCACGCCCTCGGACTTCTTGCCCATCACGATCGCGGTGCCGGTGTCCTGGCACATGGGCAGCACGCCGCCCGCGGAGATGTTGAGGTTCTTGAGCAGGTCCAGCGCGACGAAGCGGTCGTTACCCGAGGACTCGGGATCATCGATGATCTTGCGCAGCTGGCGCAGGTGCGCGGGGCGCAGGTAGTGGCTGATGTCGTGGATCGCCGTCTCGGTGAGCAGCCGCAGGGCCTCGGGCTCGACCTGCAGGAAGGTCCGGCCGTTGTGCTCGAAGGTGCTGACCCCCTCCGTCGACAGCAGCCGGTACGGGGTGTCGTCGGCGCCGATCGGCAGCAGATCGGAATAGCGGAACTCCGGCGCGGTCACGACAGCGCACTCCTTCGGGCAGGGCGGACACCGCGACATCCGCGCGGCGCCAACCAGGGCTGGTCACAAAGCATCGGCAGCCTATCGACCACCCACAGCGGCACCCCCGATTAGGCAACCCTATGTCCGTACGGCACTATCCTTAACCAAGATCGAGGTTGCACGTTCAACACAAACGGTGCTACCCATCTCCGTGGACGGTGGCGGGCGTGCACCGTTGCAAACCGAAGCTTGCACCGAGAATCTGGAGCGCGATCGTGACCGATCCACAGTGGCTCGATGATGTCGAAATGCGCGCCTGGCTGGGCTATGTGCGGACCCGTGATCTGATCGCCGCGGCGATCGGACGCGACGCGGGCCGCACCGCCAACCTCAGCTGGGTGGAGTACTCGGTGCTGGTCTACCTGGCCGACGCACCAGGTCAGCGCCTCACCTTCGCCGACCTGGCCGGCGCGCTGGAATGGTCGCAGAGCCGGCTCTCACACCAGATCACCCGCATGCAGAAACGCGGACTGGTGACCCGCGAGACGATGCCCCACGACGCCCGCCGCACCGTCGCCCGGCTGACCACCGCGGGCGGCCAGCTGCTCACCACCGCGGCCCCCGCCCATGTGCGCAGCGTGCGAAGACACATGATCGACGTCCTCGACCGCGAGCAACTCGCGGCACTGGCCGAGATCTACGACGTGCTCATCACCCATCACCGCGCGGCCCCCCACGACTGCGGCCCGGCGGCACGCGAACCCGACCCGGCCGCGTCCACCTACAGCCGCGATGACGACACCACCGCCACGCCCGCTCCGGCGGTCGATGCCGACACCACGGTCCGTTCCGACGCCACGGCCGGTGCCGACACCACGGCCCATTCGGACGCCACGGCCGACGCTGACACCACGGTCGGCGCCGAGGCCCCACCCGACGAGGCCACGGCCGGTGCCGGAACCACGATCGGCGCCGAGGCCACGGGGTGAAGCCACAGCCGTAGCCCGGCAGCGCAGGTCGTTCCGGAGCTTCACCCGGTACCGGTGCAGGTCGGCTCCGAGCGCCGCTGGCCGAACGCCGGATCCGAAGCCTCGTTCGACACCGCGCGGAGCCGGACGCCTCGGACTCGAGCCGACCTACGATCCGGAGCCGCCCCCGGAGTCGGCGCGACTCTGCCCGAGCCCACCCCGCGCGACGGTGCCGCCGCCGACCGGCACGCCACGGGCACTCGTGCCCGACGGCCGGAGGAAACTCCCGGCGGCCAGTGCCACGGCGGCCCCGACCGCCGGGTACACCAGCGTGTCCGTGTGCTGGTACCAGAAGTTCGCGTACCGATCGTCGGCGGTGTCGCACAGGCCGTCGACGGCACGGGTCGTCGTGGTGGTGTCCACGCAGATCCCGACCGCGGTGGGTTGTCCCGCGGCACTCGTGGTCGGCACGGCTGACGTCGTGGTCGGCAATGTCGTTGTGGTCGGCCGTGTCGTTGTCGGCGTCCGCGAGGTCGTGGTCGGCGGCGTCGAGGTGGTCGTGACCGTGGTCGGCGCTGCCGCGTGCTGGGCGCCGGAGGACCCACAGCCCGCCGAGACCAATGCCACCGCCACCAGCGCGGGCAGTGCGCAGGACACACTGCGCGACTTCATGACCCGACTACGCCGACCCGCGACCACGCTCACGAACTCCCCTTCGGTACCGGCCGCCGAGAAGTGGCGACCGAACGCCGATATTAGTGGGGCACAGCGACTTCCACGGCTTCTCCGTTGGTGGTGAAATTCCGGTTGCCGGAATGGTTCTCCCCCGCATCCACCCCCAGCGCCCGCTCGAATCCGGCGGGAACGACGATGTCGTCGCGGGTGAGCTCGGTGACCGCGGTCTTGCGCAGGCCGAGCAGGGCGGAGTCGATGCCGCCGCGCAGGATGTCGAGGACGTTCTCGACACCGGCCTGGCCGTTGGCGGCCAGACCCCACAGGTAGGCGCGGCCGATCAGGACGGCGCGGGCGCCGAGGGCGACGGCCTTGACGACATCGCTGCCGCGGCGGATGCCACCGTCGAGCAGGACCTCGATCTCCGAACCGACCGCGTCGGCCAGGACCGGCAGGGCGCGGATGGCGGCGGGGGTGCCGTCGAGGTTGTTGCCACCGTGGTTGGACACCGAGATACCGGCCACGCCCGCGTCGACCGCGCGCCGGGCGTCGTCGACCCGCATGACGCCCTTGAGCAGGACCGGGCCGTCCCACTGATCACAGATCCAGGCGACATCGGCCCAGTCCGGCGCGGGGGTCTGCATCCACTCGCCGTAGGCGCCGAAGAAGCCGGGCGCCGCACCGCCACCGACGGCCATGTTGGGCGCGGTGAGGTCGGGAATGGAGCCCGAGCGCAGGTAGGTGCCCAGCCAGCGCGGGCGGGCCAGGGTCTGCGGGGCGAACTTCATCATGGTGCGCAGGTTCAGCGATTCCGGGATCACCGGGCTGCCCCAGTCGCGCCCGTGCGAGAACGACCAGTCCAGGGTGAGGATCAGGCCCACCGCGCCCGCCTGCTTCGCCCGGGCCATCCGCTCGAGGATCTGATCCTTGTTGCCACACCAGTACAGCTGGAAGAAGGTGGCCGGATTGGCCGCGATCACCTCTTCGACCGGCTTGCTGGCGAACGAACTCAGGCCCATCGCGATTCCGCGCGCGGCCGCTGCCCTGGCGACGGCGACCTCGCCGTCGGGGTGCACCGCCTGCACGCCGGTCGGCGAGATGAGCACCGGCATGGAGATGTGCTGACCGAGCACGGTGGTGGACTGGTCGCGCTCGCCGATCGGGCCCGCGCAGTGCGGGGCGAAGCCGAGTTCGGTGAACGCGGTCTGGTTGTCCTCGATGGTCTGGCCGCGTTCGGAGCCCGCGATCAGCGCGCCGTACACCGATTTCGGCAGGCGCTTGCGGGCGCGACGCTGCGCCTCGGCGACGGTCTCGAACCAGGGATTCATCGAAGGGGTCCTTCCTCATGATCCTGTGGCCACCATCGGCCCAGGTCGTTCAACAACGCGGTGGTCGCCGCGGTCAGCAGCGCGGCACCTTCCTCGGCGCAGGCCCCGGTGGGGTCACCGAGAATTCCGTTCGGGCTCACCGCGCGCACGCCGCCCGCGCGCAGCAGCGGCAGCAGTTCGGGCAGTGGGCGCCGGTCGCCCGGTTCGGCCAGTTCGGCGCGCACCCGCTGCGGCGCCAGCGCCAGTTGCAGCGAGGTCTCGGCCCGGCCCGCGTGCGGATCGCCGCCGTAGCCGGGCGAGAACAGCCGCACATCGCGCGATTCCGAGCGCAGCAGCTCGACCGCGCGACGCAGCGGCTCGATATTGCCGCCGTGCCCGTTGACCAGCGCGATCCGCGAGAAGGTGTCGGTGGCCGAGCGGCACAGCTCCACCACCAGCAGCTCGAGCGCGGCCTGCCCGATCGACAGCGTGCCCGCGAATCCCGCGTGCTCGCCGCTGGCGCCGTAGGGCACCGGCGGCGCGATGAGCACATCGGTGCGCTCGGCGGCGGCCCGCGCGCACAGGGCCGCGGCGATGTCGCTGTCGGTCGACAGCGGCAGATGCGGGCCGTGCTGCTCGGTCGCGCCGAGCGGGATGAGCAGGATCACTCCCTCGGCGGCCCATGTGCCCGCCTCGGGCCATGTGAGGTGCGCCACGAACATGATCCGAACATTAACGACAGTCACTGACATAATCAAGGCCCGCGGAGTCCCTACGCTGTATCCATGTCCGCCCCGATCCCGCGCACCCATCGCGGTCGTCCCCCGCGCACCACGCGTCGCGAACTCGAAGTCATCGCGATGCGACTGTTCGCCGAACACGGCTTCGACGACGTCACCGTCGAACGCATCGCCGCCGAGGCAGGCGTCAGCGAGCGCACCTTCTTCCGGTACTTCCCCAGCAAGGGCGAGGTGCTGTGGCACCAGTTCGACAACGAGGTCGCCGACCTGCGCGCCGCCTTCGCCGCGGTACCGCCGGAGGAACCGATGATGGCGGCGGTGCGCCGAATCGTGGTGGCGGCCAACCGCTATCGCGCCGAGGACATCCCCGAGCTGCGCACCAGGATGAAGCTGGTCTCCGGCGTGCCCGCGCTCTCGGCGGGCGCGGGCGCGCACTACGACGCCTGGGAGCGCGCGGTCGGCGAATTCGCCGCGAGCCGCCTCGGCACCACCGCGGGCGCGCTCGTCCCGCTGGCGGTCGGCCGCACCACCCTGGCCGCCGCGCGCGCCGCCTTCGACGCCTGGCTCGAACGCGGCGACACCGACCTGACCGTCTATCTGGATCAGGCCCTGCGGGCACTGGAGCGCGGATTCGCCCCGGAATAGCCGACAACCGGCAGGTTTGGACACCACTGTGGGTGGGGTATGAGTAGGCTCGGGTCCAAACGCGCGCCGTGCGCACCGTAGAAAGTCCGTCGAAAGGGGCAGGAGTTTCCATGTCCGAGGTGTCCATGAGTCTTTCGGCGGATTCGCTGCCGGCGCGCCCGGTAGACAGTCTGCTACCCCAACTGGTCGAACACCTCAGGCAGAACCGCACCGCCCTGCGCGAGGAGTGGGCCCGGCGCATCACCGAGGCCCAGCTGCTCACCGCGATGACCCCGGAGGAGATCTTCTCCGAGGCCACCTCGATCTTCGACAACTACGTCGAGGTGCTCGAGACCGGTAGCGTCGAGGCACTGCAGGCCTACGCCCGCGACCTGTCCGAGCGCATCATTCCGCGAGGCGTCGAGACCGACGAGGTCCTCGGCATCGTCGCCCTGCTGCGTGACGTGCTGGCCCGCTCGCTGTTCTCGAAGTACCAGTCGAACTTCGAGATGCTCAACCAGGTGCTCGACGCCTACGAGCCCGCGGCCAACCGCATCGCCAACACCGTGAGTGTGTCGTTCGTGCAGGAGCGCGAGCGCGTCATCAGCCGCCAGCAGGAAGCCATCCGCGAGCTGTCCACTCCGGTGCTGCAGGTCCGTGAGCAGCTGCTCATCCTGCCGATCATCGGCGTGCTCGATTCCCAGCGCGCCCGCCAGCTCACCGAGCAGCTGCTGCGCGCCATCCGCGCCAATCGCGCCAAGGTGGTCGTCATCGACATCACCGGTGTGCCGCAGATCGACGCGGTGGTGGCCAACCACCTCGTCCAGACCGTGGACGCGTCGGGCCTGATGGGTGCCAGCGTCATCATCACCGGCCTGTCCTCGGAGATCGCGCTGACCCTGGTGACCATCGGACTCGACCTGTCCAAGATGAACGCCGTCGGCGACCTCCAGGGTGGCATCGAAGAAGCCGAGCGCCTGCTGGGTTACGAGGTGTCGAGAGGCAACGAGCGCCTGGTCGAGCGGGACGGGCGCTGATCCGTCCACCATGCCCGTACCTATTCTCAAACAGGGCACCTTCCTGATCGCCTCGGTGCAGTCGGCATTGACCGACGCCGACACCCTGCGCCTGCAGGAAGACCTCATGACGCAGGTCAGCCGCTATCGCGCGACCGGCATCATCGTCGACGTCACCGCGATCGACATCATGGACTCCTTCGCCGCGCGCTCGCTGCGCACCATCGCGCACATGACCCAGCTGCGCGGCGCCGAGACCGTGATCGTCGGTCTGCAGCCCGAGGTCGCGTTCGCCATGGTGCAACTCGGCCTGACCTTCGAGGACATGCACACCGCGCTGGATCTGGAGGAGGGCCTTGCCTGGCTGAACCGGCATCCGCGCAGCCGACGAGATGGTCGTGACAGTGGCCGCTGAGCAGGTCGCGATCGGGGTCAAGGTGTCCGAAGACATCGTGACGGCACGCAAAGCCGGACACGAGCTGGCGGCACACCTCGGCTTCACCCTCACCGACCGCACCATGATCTCGACCGCCATCTCCGAAATCGCCCGCAACATCACCAGTTACGCGGGCAGCGGCGAGATCCGCCTGCTGGTGGATCTGCGCGAAGGCCGCAAGGCGCTCGTGGTCCAGGCCGAGGACCAGGGCCCGGGGATCCGCGACATCCCGCGCGCGCTCGAGGACGGCTATTCCACCGGCCGCGGCCTCGGTCTCGGCCTGCCCGGTGCGCGCAGGCTGATGGACCGCCTGACCATCGATTCCGCGCCCGGCCGCGGCACGTTGATCGAGATGTGGAAGTGGGTACCCGACGGTGCATGAAGACGGGATCATCGGCCGCACGGAATGGTCGACGGCCGGTCGGGCACTGCCCGGGCAGGACGTCTCCGGTGACCGTGCCGTCATCCTCGACACCGGCGACGGCGGCGTGCTGTTCGCCGTGCTCGACGGGCTCGGGCACGGTGTCGCCGCGGCCGACGCCGCCGATCGCGCGGCGGTCATCCTGGCCGACAACCGCGGCGAACCGCTGGATGTGCTGATGGTGCTGTGTCATCGCGCGATGGTCGAGACCCGCGGCGCCGCGGTCTCGCTGGCGCTGATCGGGCCGGGGGAGACCCTGGAGTGGCTCGGGGTCGGCAATGTCGATTCGCGGTTGCTCACGCTGGGCCCCGCCGGGCCGGAACTGCGCGCGACCATGCTGCTGACCGGCGGCATCGTCGGCTACCGGCTGCCCTCGCACCTGCAGCCACAGACCCTGCCCATCCGGCCGGGCGACCTGCTGCTGATGGCCACCGACGGCATTGTCGCGGTGGGTCCCGAATCGATCGATCTGGCCAAACCGGCCACCGCCGTCGCGGGCGATCTGCTCGCGCGCGACGCCAAGGACACCGACGACGCCCTGGTGCTCGCGGCCCGCTTCCGCGGAGCCTGCCCATGAAAGGTTGCCGATGAGCGCTGTCCTGGCCGCATTTCTCGACGACTACTCGGCTGCCCTGGGCCGCCACGTCGCCGCGCCCGGACAGGACGGCCTCACCGAGGGCTACGACCTCGGCAGGCGAGCCCTCGTCGAGGGCATCAGCCTGCTCGATCTCACCGAGCACCATTACCGCGCGGTCGCCGAATACGCGGGCGACCCGGCCGATCCGCGCAGCGCCGAGGTGGCGCTGGGGTTCCTCCTGCAGACGATGGCCGCGCTCGACATCGCCACCCGCGGCTACCTCGACGGCACCCGCCGCTACGAACAGCAGCGCGAGCGCGCCGAGGACCTCGCCGGCCGTGACGCCTTCCGCACCGCGCTGGTCGAATCGCTGCAGGACGGGTTCTTCGTCGCCGATGCCGACGGCACCATCGTCGAGGTGAACTCGGCCTTCGGTGTGCTCACCGGCTACGGCGCCGGGGAGGTGCCGTTCTCGCTGCCGCACCCGTGGGCGCTGTCGGATCGCGAGGGCTATCCCCAGATCGGCACGGAGGCTTCGCGTTTCGTGATGCCCGTGCGGCACCGCGACGGCCGGGAGCGCTGGCTGGCGGTGAGCGCGAGCTCGCTGGTCAAGCAGGAGAACAACGAACGGATCTTCGTCGGCACCGTGCGTGACGTGACCGCCGAACACGACGCGCAGGCCCGCGATCAGGCGGCCTCGCGGCTGGCGACGGCGGTCGGCGCGGCGACCAGCATGGTGGAGGTGCTCGCCGTCGGGCTCGACGAGTTGCGCCGGACCATGGGCGCGCGCACGGCGCTGGTGGCGGTGTGGCCGAGCCGGACCGGGCGGCCCGACCTGTATTCGTGCGGCGAACCACCCTCGGCCGAGAATACCGGCGGCACAACGGAAGTCACCGTCACACCGGTGCAGTCCGGAACCCGTGCCGCGGATACGGTGACGCTCGACGACGAGGTCAAGGGGCTGCTGGACCGCTCGCGCAGGCAGCCTGCCCGCGGGCTGTCGGCGATCACCGGCGAGGACGGCGGCGTCGAAGCCGTGGTGGCGCCGCTCGGCGAGACCGGCGATGCCGCGCTGTGGGTGCGTTTCGGCGCGCCGCGCGCGGTCAGCGCCGCGGACTGGGCGCTCTACTCACTGCTGGTCGGCCATCTCAGCGTGGCCCTGCAGCGTGCGCGCAACTTCGATCAGGCCCGCGCCACCTCGCTCACCCTGCAGCGGGCCATGCTCGGTCCGATCGAGCTGCCGCCCCGGTTCTCGGTGCACTACGAACCCGCGCTGCCCCCGCTCGAGATCGGCGGCGACTGGTACGACGTGGTGCCGCTGCGCGACGGCACCATCGGCGTCGTCGTCGGCGACTGCGTCGGCCGTGGCCTGTCCGCCGCCGTGGTGATGGGCCAATTGCGTACCGCGGCAAGGGCTCTGCTGTTGCGCGGGGCGGGTCCGGCGCAGCTGCTGGCCGAGCTCGACGCGGTCGCGGCGCGGATCCCCGGCGCCATGTGCACGACGGTGTGCGCCGCGGTGCTCGACCCCGAGCGCGGCATGGTCCGCTACTCCAACGCCGGGCACATGCCACCCATCATCGCCCCGCCCGGTGGCCCCGGCCGGATGCTCGAGGGCGGGCGCGCGGTGCCGCTGGCCACCTTCGACACCCCGCGCCGCCCCGAGGCGACGACCGCGCTGCCGCCGGGCGCCACGCTGGTGCTGTTCACCGACGGGTTGGTCGAGCAGCGCGGCTACGACATCGCCGACGGCTTCGTCAAGATCGCGGAGGTGCTGAGCGAGACCGGCGCCGCGCTGCCGCGCGATGTGGCCGATGCCGTGCTGTCACGGCTGTGTCCGCCCGCCGGCTACGACGACGACGTCGCCATGGTCGTCTACCGTCAGCCCCCCGCGCCGCTGAGCCTCGACATCCCCGCCGCCGCGGCCGAGCTGACCGGGCTGCGCCGCAATCTCTACCGCTGGTTCGCCACCGCCGCCGTCCCGCACGATCTGGCCGCCGACCTGGTCGCCGCCGCCAACGAGGCGTGCAGCAACAGCGTCGAACACGCCTACCGCGACAGCACGCCGGGCCGGGTGCGGCTCACCGCCACCTGCGAGGGTGACCGGGTCGTGATCGAGGTCGCCGACGGTGGCCGCTGGATTCCCACGCCCACCGACCCCGGGTTTCGGGGTCGCGGTGTGGAGATGATGCGCGTGCTCACCGAGGATCTCGAGTTCGACCACGACGAGAACGGCACCCGCGTGCGCATGTGGGTCACGCTGCCCTCGATCACCTTCCCGACCGCCAATCCGCTGCGCGGGTCGACGCGGCCGCCCGCGGTGGCGGCGGGACAGATTTCCGGCTGAGCCGGGGTCAGCGAGCGGCGGTGCTGCCGAGGACGAACAGCTCGGGAACCGGCTGACCGAGCACCGGGGTCGTGGCCCCCGGGCGGCGCCGCACGACCGTGCAGCGGCGGACGAGAACGGTGCCGCAGGTGTGGATCGTGGTGGTGATCAGATCCTCGGCGAGCGGGAGATCGTCCTCGCGGTAGGCGTAGACCGAGAAGCGCACGATGTGGGGATCGCTCGGTGTGTCCGACTGCAGGATCGCCTCGGTGGGGCAGCTCGACAGCAGCATGATGGCGGCGGCGAAACCGGTGCACGCGTCACCGGCGCCGATCGCCTGCCCGGCCGCCACCGCGGCGAAAGTCGTTCGCAGGCAAGGCTGTTCGGGTACCTGCTGGGACTGCTGGATCCGCGTCCAGCGCAGCAGCGCCGGATGGTCGGCGATGTCGGGCCTGGCCCGCCAGCGGCGGCAGCCGCTGTCGAGCAGGCGGGCCGCGGTCAGGTCCCAGGTTCGGGGATCGTCGATCTGCGCCACGATCCGCAGGCGACGGCATTCGTCCGCACCGGGAGCCGCCGGTTCGATCGCGGGGGCCACCGGCCCGGCCGCGTGTCCATGTGTCTGCATCGCGAGCCCCCTACCGTGCGAAAGAACCGAACGAGTGCCGTCCGCGGCGCCAGGCCATCCGGAAGGCGACGACCGACGCGACCACCGACAGGCAGACCACGGCCGCGAGCACCGCGAACACCACCGCGCCCGGCCAGCCGATTCCGGCGTTGCGCGCGATCAGCGCGGAGGCGGCGATGGGGCCGACCGTGGCCAGAACCGGGATCAACAAGATCAGGCCGAGGGTGACCAGAGCCGAGGGCGTCATGGTCGATTTCGCTGCGGAGAAGCCGTGCCGGAAGATCACTCCATGCGGCCCGGACTGCCGTGTGACTGTAGCCATTTCCGCCCTCTCCGTTACCCGAATGGGACCCAGCGAACCATGGGCCACAAACGTACAGCCCGAATCGTGCTCAGAGCGGAGTTCGTCACGAAACAGTGATAACTCAAAATTGCCACTTATTCAGCACTCGCTAATATTCCCAGCTCAGGCCGAGATATCGCGATAGCGGACTATTTGCTTGTGGTGGATTATATTCAGATCCCGTAACAATTCCGAGCACCGTTTCACCGCGAGTCGCGTTATCTGTCTCTACCCTGATCCGAGGCGACCGAGGAACACCGTCTGTCGAGGAGTGAATCCATGAACGACTCCCCCGTGTCCGGCCCGCGGCCCGTGACCGCGCCGCGCGGATCGGTGCTGCAGACCAGGGGCTGGCAGCAGGAGGGCGCGCTGCGCATGCTGATGAACAACCTCGACCCCGAGGTCGCCGAACGGCCCGACGAGCTGGTCGTCTACGGCGGGACCGGGCGGGCGGTGCGCAGCTGGGCGGCCTTCGACGCGATCGTGCGCACCCTGCGCACGCTCGAATCGGACGAGACGCTGCTGGTGCAGTCGGGGAAACCGGTCGGGGTGTTCCGCACGAACGAGTGGGCGCCGCGGGTGTTGCTGGCGAATTCGAATCTGGTGGGTGACTGGGCGAACTGGACCGAATTCCGCAGGCTCGAGCAGTTGGGCCTGATGATGTACGGCCAGATGACCGCCGGTTCGTGGATCTATATCGGCAGTCAGGGCATTCTGCAGGGCACTTTCGAAACCTTCGGCGCCCTCGCCCGTCAACGATTCGGCGGCACGCTGACCGGAACCATCACGCTCACCGCGGGTTTGGGCGGCATGGGTGGGGCACAGCCGCTGGCGGTGACCATGCACGGCGGTGTGGCGCTGTGCGTGGAGTGCGATCCGGCCAGGATCGAGCGGCGCCTGGCACACGGCTATCTCGATACCAGGGCCGAATCCTTGCGCGCGGCACTGGATCTCGCGATCACGGCCAGGGACGAGGGCCGGGCGCTGTCGATCGGGGTGCTCGGCAATGCCGCGGAGGTGTTCCCGCGGCTGCTGGCCATGGCCGCGCCGATCGATGTCGTGACCGACCAGACCTCGGCGCACGATCCGCTGTCGTATCTGCCGGTCGGCGTCACGGTCGAGGACTGGCACGACCTCGCGGCCAAGGATCCGGTCTGGTTCACCACCGAGGCACAGGCGTCGATGGCCGCGCACGTGCGGGCCATGGTGGGTTTTCTCGATCGGGGCGCCGAGGTGTTCGACTACGGCAATTCGATCCGCGACGAGGCCCGCAAGGGCGGCTACGACCGGGCCTTCGCGTTTCCCGGCTTCGTGCCCGCCTATATCCGGCCGCTGTTCGAGGAAGGTCGCGGCCCGTTCCGCTGGGCGGCGCTCTCGGGTGATCCGGCCGATATCGCCGCCACCGATCGCGCGATCGTGGAGTTGTTCCCCGAGGACGAACATCTGCGACGGTGGATCACCCTCGCCGGGGAGAAGGTGCGGTTCGAGGGGCTGCCCGCGCGGATCTGCTGGCTCGGCTACGGCGAGCGGCACCGGGCGGGGCTGCGTTTCAACGAGATGGTGGCCTCGGGTGAGCTGTCGGCGCCGCTGGCCATCGGCCGTGACCATCTCGACGCCGGATCGGTGGCCTCGCCCTATCGCGAGACCGAGGCCATGGCCGACGGCTCCGATGCCGTGGCCGACTGGCCGCTGCTCAACGCCCTGCTCAACACCGCGTCGGGGGCGACCTGGGTGTCGATCCACCATGGCGGCGGAGTGGGGATGGGTCGCTCCATTCACGCCGGTCAGGTGTGTGTCGCCGATGGCACCGAGTTGGCGGCGCGGAAGCTCGAGCGGGTGCTCACCAATGATCCGGGGACCGGGGTGATGCGGCATGTTGACGCGGGTTACGAGAAGGCCACGGAGGTCGCTCGGGCCCGCGGAGTGCGAATTCCGATGCAAGAGGGTTGATCGGGAAGGAGGCGAAATCACTCTCTTCCACTTTCAATGTATAGCGCACCCCCGGCCTTGCGGCAAGGCCCCGGTGGTCCCGCATAATCGTCGGCCCAGGCCGAAACACCGACAGTCGGGTCGGTGTCGGCAGGACCCGAAGGAGCACATGACCACGCAGGGGAACGACGACGAACTACGGTCCGAACAGGACTACGTGGCCGGGCTCTACACGCGGCTCGACGACGAGCGCGCGCGGGTGAACGGGCAGTACCGGGCCGCGCTGCGCGACAACAGCGGGTCACCGATGGAGCGTGACGTCGCGGTGCGCACGCTGGCCGAGCAGGTGCGCCGCCTCGACGTGGCCGACAGCGGGCTGTGCTTCGGCCGGTTGGACGCCCTGTCCGGCGAGCGCTCCTACATCGGCCGGATCGGGCTGTTCGACGCCGACGACGAGTTCACGACGCTGCTGCTCGACTGGCGGGCACCCGCGGCACGCGCCTTCTATGTCGCCACCGCGGCCAATCCCGAGGGGATGCGCAGGCGCCGCCAGTTCCACACCAGGGGACGACGGGTCCGCGACTTCACCGACGAGGTGCTCGGGCGCCCCGATGCCGGGGATCGCGGCGACGCGGCCCTGCTCGCGGCGGTCGACGCGCCGCGCGGGGCGGGCATGCGCGACATCGTCGCGACGATCCAGGCCGAGCAGGACGAGATCATCCGGTTGGCGCACCCCGGTGTGCTGGTGATCGAGGGTGGTCCCGGCACCGGCAAGACCGTGGTGGCGCTGCATCGGGTCGCCTATCTGCTCTACACGCAGCGGGCGCGGATGGAGCGGCAGGGCGTGCTCGTGGTGGGGCCCAATCCGGCGTTCCTGAACCACATCGCGCACGTGCTGCCCTCGCTCGGCGAGACCAATGTGGTGTTCTCGACCACCGGTGACCTGGTCCCGGGCCTGCGCGTCACCGCCGAGGACAGTCCGGCGGCCGCGCGGATCAAGGGGTCGCTGACGATGCTGGAGGTGCTCGCCGCGGCGGTCGCCGATCACCAGCGCCTGCCCGTCGACCCCGTGCCGATCGCGCTCTCGGACGTCACGGTGCGGATCGACGCCGCGACCGCGGAGTGGGCGCGGGAGGAGGCGCGAGCGAGCGAGCAGCCGCACAACGAGGCCCGCGCGGTGTTCCGCGAGATCCTCACCTACGTGCTCACCGAACGGGCGATCGCGCGGATCGGGCAGGGCTGGTTGACCCGCGACGATCGCGAAGCCTGGGAGCAGTTGCGCGGGGATCTGGTCGCCGAGCTCGCCGAGCACGAGGGCTTCAGCGCGGCGCTCGACGAGTACTGGCCGATCCTGACCCCGGAAACCGTACTGGCACAGCTGTATTCGTCGCCGGATCGGCTGCGCGCCGCGGGTGCCGACGCGGTGTTGTCGCGGACCGATGGGGCGGCGTGGACGGTGTCGGATGTGCCGTTGCTCGACGAACTGGTGGACCTGCTCGGCCCGCACGAACCGGTCGACGACAGCGCCGAGCGGGAGCGCAAGGCCGAGGCCGAATACGCCGCCGGGGTCCTCGACGTCCTGGTCGACCGCGCGGACATGATGGACGACGAGGACCACCTCTTCGCCCAGGACATGCTCTTCGGCGAGGACCTGGCTGAGCGCTTCCTCGAACGCGACACCCGCGAGCTCGCCGAACGCGCCGCCGCGGACCGGGACTGGACCTACGGACACATCGTGGTCGACGAGGCCCAGGAACTGTCGGCCATGGACTGGCGGCTCCTCATGCGCCGCTGCCCGAGCCGGTCGTTCGCCGTGGTCGGCGATCTCGCCCAGCGCCGCTCCCCCGCGGGCGCGACCTCCTGGTCCACGGTCATGGACCCGTACGTCCCCGGCCGCTGGGTCTATCGCTCGCTGACGGTCAACTACCGCACCCCCGCCGAGATCATGGCGGTCGCCGCCGACGTGCTCGCCGAGTTCGCGCCCGACGCACAGCCACCGGAGTCGGTGCGCGCCAACGGCGTCCAACCCTGGTCGCGCCAGGTCACCGGCGACGAAGTGGCCGCGGCGGTCGAGGAATTCGTGCGCACCGAGGCGGAGCGCGAAGGCACGAGCATCGTGATCGGCCCGCCCGAGGTGCTGGGCGCGGTGGCGGCTTCGGAGACCAAGGGCCTGGAATTCGACGCCGTGCTGATCGTGGACCCGGACCGCATTCTCGCCGACGGCCCACGAGGCGCCGCCGAACTCTACGTCGCCCTGACCCGAGCCACCCAGCGCCTCGGCGTCCTGCACCGGTCCCCACTCCCCCGTTCGCTGTCCCGCCTCACCGAAGTCGAGCCCTCCGCCGAGGCGGCGATGCGACGGTAGGCGGTGCTGCCTGTCATCCCATCGCGACGGCTGGGGCCGCGATGCCGCGTAGGCAAGCCCAACCACCCAGCACTGGTAGCGATTGCCGCCCGCTGTCCGCCTCACCACGTCGACGCCTCCCCGTAGCGGAGACACGGTGGTTGGCCGGCCCACCGTCCCGCCGTACCAGCGGGAAGCCGGGATCCACAGCCGTCACCGAGTTCCGTCCGGAACACACCTATGTGTTCGACGAGCCGACCGCGGGCCTGCACCCGCACGACATCCAGCGCATGAACGACCTGCTGTTGCGCCTGCGCGACAAGGGCAACACCGTGCTGGTCGTCGAGCACAAGCCCGAGACGATCGCCATCGCCGACCACATCGTCGACATCGGTCCGGCCGCCGGGTCCAAGGGCGGCACCATCTGCTTCGAGGGCACCGTCGACGGCTTGCGCGGCAGCGACACCGTCACCGGACGGCACTTCGACGACCGCGCCTCGGTCAAGGAAGCGGGGTGTCAGGCGAGTGGGCCGGTGATCGATTCGGCGGCGGTGACGAGGGCGCCGGTGGCCGCGAGGCGGACGGCGGCCTCGATGTCGGGGGCGAGGTGGCGGTCGGGGCCGGGGCCGGGGACTTCGGTGCGGAGGGCCGCGCGGACGGCGGCGGTGGCGGGGGCCGGGGTGAGCGGGGCGCGCAGGTCGAGGGCGCGGGCGGCGGTGAGGGCTTCGATGGCGAGGACGCGGGTGAGGCCGTCGAGGGCGCGGCGGAGTTTGCGGGCGGCGGACCAGCCGAGGGAGACGTGGTCCTCCTGCATGGCCGAGGACGGGATGGAGTCGACCGAGGCGGGGGCGGCCAGGCGTTTGAGGTCGGCGACGATGGCCGCCTGGGTGTACTGGGCGATCATGTGGCCGCTGTCGACGCCGGGGTCGTCGGCCAGGAAGGGCGGCAGGCCGTGGTTGCGGGCCTTGTCGAGGAAGCGGTCGGTGCGGCGTTCGCTCATCGACGCCACATCGGCGACGACGATGGCCAGGAAGTCGAGCACATAGGCGAGCGGGGCGCCGTGGAAATTGCCGTTGGATTCCACCCGGCCGTCGAGGGTGACCACCGGGTTGTCCACGGCGCCGGCCAGCTCGTAGCCCGCGACCCGCTCGGCGTGGGCGAGGGTGTCTCGGGCGGCACCGGCGACCTGGGGTGCGCAGCGCAGCGAATACGCGTCCTGGACGACCGGACAGTCAGGCGTGGCGTGGCTGGCGACGATGCCCGAATCGGCCAGCAGGCGGGTCATGTTGGCGGCCGCGACCGCCTGACCGGGCTGAGGACGCAAAGCTTGCAGGTCGGCGGCGAAGACCCGGTCGGTGCCCAGCAGACCCTCCACACTCATCGCGGCGGTGACATCCGCCAGCCGCAGGAGTTCGCGCAGGTCACGGCAGGCCAGCACCAGCATGCCGAGCATGCCGTCGGTGCCGTTGATCAGCGCGAGACCCTCCTTCTCCTCGAGTTCGACGGGCTCGATAGCGGCCGCGGCCAGCGCCCGGTCCGCGGGCACCAGGTCACCGTCGGCGTCGCGCACGGTGCCCTCGCCGAGCGCGGCCAGTGCGACGTGTGCCAGCGGCGCGAGATCGCCCGAACAGCCGAGGCTGCCGTATTCGTGGACGACCGGAGTGATCCCCGCCGACAGCAGCGCTGCATAGGTCTGGGCGATCACCGGCCGCACGCCGGTACGGCCGGTGGCCAACGTCGACAGGCGCAGCAGCATCAGCGCCCGCACCACCTCCCGCTCGACTTCGGCACCCGAACCCGCCGCATGTGAACGAATCAGACTGCGCTGCAACTGCTTACGTGACTCGGGCGGGATGTGCCGGACCGCGAGCGCACCGAACCCGGTCGACACCCCGTACACCGGTTTGGGGTCCGCGGCCAGCGCCTCGATCCGCTGACGCGTCTGTGCCATGGCGGCCAGCGCCTCCGCCGACACCCACACCGCGACACCGTCCCTGGCCACGCGCACCACGTCCTCGGGGGACACCGGTCCGATACCGACGACAACCGGTTCCCCAGCGACCGGCGCCGGTCGCGCAGAGTCGATCCTCACCATGCTGCTCCGTTCCGAAGTGTCAGGAACACCAGCCTGGCACGCATGGTCGGCAAACGGGTCAGGTGGCGACACGCCGTCCGTCGGGCTTGGCTGTGCGGCCCGTATCCGAATGACCACCCGTACCGCGCGCCGACAACCACCGGCCGAGGTGGCGGGTTTCCGAGTGCCCCGCCTGCCAACCGTCGGCACGATGTAGTGCACCGCTGGCAGCGAGTCCGGCCGCCATCTCGGCCTCCGATCCGCGGTCATGGGCTCGGGAATGCGGACCTCCGGTCCGGGCCTACGCCTCGGCCTCGCGGACGGCGGCCGATCGCGTTCGAGGTGTGTCGGACTACCGCGCTGGACCGGTCACGGGTTCGGGAATGAGAGCCTCCGGTCTAGGCCTACGTCTCGGCCTCGCGGACGGCGGCCGATCGCGTTCGAGGTGTGTCGGACTGCCGCGCAGCACCGCCTACGGCCTGATCGGCGTCATGGAGAGCAGGCACGGCTGGTGGGCGCTGGATGTTGCCGGGCGTGGTCGAGGAAGTCGGTGTCTGGGGAGACCGCGCGGTCTTCGGCAGCTTCGGAACCGGCGGCGTTGATCATGATGCGGCATTCCTCGCCCAGTCCACGCAGCAGGCGATCCACCTGGCTGCTCGGTTGCCGCCCGGTCGACCCGTTCACCACCCGCGGCGGCGGCGCGGTGGGCTCGGTCAATCCGTTCTCCCCGGGGTCGGAAGGCGCAGAATCGAATGATGATCTCGCCGGTCGGACCTGCCCTTGCGGCGACAGGCGGTGACGGCCGACCCGAGCAGGCCGGGCGGAGACTTGGATTTGCGCCGAACCACCCTCGACGACCAGGAGGACCGACCAGGTGCCCACCACCGCGCTGACCGAGATCGGCACCCTCGTCACCAACGACCCCGACCTGGGCGTGGGCCCGCTGGGGATCCGGCACGACGCCGCGATCGTGTTCGACGGTGCGCGGGTGGTGTGGGTCGGTGGCAGTGCCGACGCACCCGCCGCCGACACCGGATTCGCGCTGGCCGGGCGGGCGGTGCTGCCGGGGTTCGTCGAGTCGCACGCGCATCTGGTGTTCGCCGGGGATCGGGCCGAGGAGTTCGCCGCGCGGATGGCGGGACAGCCGTACGCGGCGGGCGGTATCCGCACCACCATCGCGGCGACGCGCGCCGCGAGCGACGAGCAGCTCGCCGCGACGGTGCGGCGGCTGCTGGCCGAATCGCTGCGCGCGGGCAGCACCACCGTCGAATGCAAGAGCGGCTACGGCCAGACCGCCGACGACGAGCTGCGCAGCGTGCGGATCGCGGGCCGCTACACCGACGAGGTGACACTGCTGGCCGCGCATGTACCGCCGCCGGAGTACGCCGGGCGTACCGACGACTACGTGACGATGGTGTGCGAGCGGATGATCCCGCGCTGCGCGCCGCACGCCCGGTGGATCGATGTGTTCTGCGAGCAGGGCGCCTTCGACCGGGATCAAGCCCATGCCGTGCTCACCGCCGGGATCGCGCACGGGCTGGTGCCGCGGGTACACGGCAATCAGCTGCACCAGGGACCAGGAGTGCTTCTCGCCGTCGAGCTCGGTGCGGCGTCCGTGGACCATGTCACGCATGTGAGCACTGCCGATATCGACGCGTTGGCCGGAAGCGGCACCGTCGCGACACTGCTGCCCGGCGCCGACTTCTGTACCCGCAACAGCTATCCCGACGCCAGAGCGCTGCTGGCCGCCGGCGTCACCGTGGCACTGGGCGCGGACTGCAATCCGGGCACCAGCTACACGACGAGCCTGCCGTTCTGCATCGCACTGGCCGTGCGCGAAATGCACATGACCCCGGACGAAGCGGTGTGGGCGGCCACCGCCGGTGGCGCGAAAGCTCTGCGCCGAAACGACATTGGCACCCTTACCCCCGGCCACCGAGCCGACGCCATCGCCCTCGACGCCCCCTCGCACCTGCACCTGGCCTACCGCCCCGGCATCGCACTGGTCAGCCACGTGTGGCGCGACGGCATACTCGCCCACTCGAACTGAGGTCCGCCGATGTCACCACTACCCGCCTGGACCGGCCGAATCGACGGCACCACCCCCGATCACCTGCGCTGGCACCAAGCCGTCGCCCCCTACGAACCGGGTACCGACCCCGGCGCCTGCATCTTCATCGGCTTCGCCAGCGACGAAGGCGTCCGCCGCAACCACGGCCGCCCCGGCGCCGCCCACGGCCCGGACGCCCTCCGCCGAGCCCTGTCCCCGATGGCCCTCCCCACACCCCTCCGAGCATTCGATGCGGGCACCATCACCGTCGACACCGGATCCGACGACAATCACCGCGGTTTAACCAACACCACCGACGACCCACACGACAACCGCCAGCACCGATCAGACGACTCCGGCGAGCTGCCCGCCGACGCGCTCACCGGCGGTCGGCACCGATCCGGCGACCCCGGCGCCAGTGACGACCCGGTCGAAGACGGTCATGGCCGCTCCAACGCCACCGACGACCGCACCCAGGACAGCCGAGGCCGCCTCGACAACACCAGCACGGTCCACGGCCTGCCCCGAGGCGGCGAGCACAACCTCACCAACACCATCGACGACCGTCATCCAGACGGGCAACGTCGCCCGGGCGACACCCACGCCGTGGACGACTTGCTCACATACGGGCAACGTCGACTGGGCGACACCGTCACGGCCCTGCTGGACGCCGACGCCTTCCCGGTCGTGCTCGGCGGTGGTCACGAGGTCGCCTACGGCACGTATCTCGGGCTGGCGAGATCGGCGCGCCGCACACCCGGCACCACGATCGGCATCCTGAATCTGGACGCGCACTTCGACCTACGCCCCGACCCGATCCCCAGCTCCGGCACTCCGTTCCGACAGATTCTCGAATCCGACGATGCCGTGCGATACGCGGTCCTCGGCATCAGCCAGCCGAGCAACACCACGGCCCTGTTCGACACCGCGCACCGATTCGGCGTGCGCTACCTCCTCGACGACGACTGCGAACCGGCCCGTGCCGCCGCGTTCGTCGCCGAGTTCCTGACCGGAATCGACCTGTTGTACCTGACCATCGACCTCGATGTCCTCCCGGCGTCAGTCGCTCCCGGGGTCAGCGCCCCCGCCGCCTTCGGCGTCCCACTGGCCACGATCCAGGCCGTCTGCGATCAGGTCACCGCCAGCGGCATGCTGACCGTGGTCGATGTCGCCGAGCTGTCCCCTGGCCTCGACATAGACGACCGCACCGCGCGCACCGCCGCCCGGCTGATCCACCGCATCGTCATCGGGCACAGAACTCAGAAGTAGCGGATCCAGACGTAACCCCAGGCCAGGAAGCAGCTGAGGACCGTGACCAGCGCGCCGTATTTCGTGAACTGCCAGAAGCTGATCTTCTGCCCCGCTCTGGCCGCGATACCGAGCGCGACGACATTGGCGCTGGCCGCGACCGCGGTGCCGTTGCCGCCGAAGTCGGCGCCGAGCGCGAACGCCCACCACAGTGCCTGACCAGTCTCCGGATCGGGCGCGGTGGCCACGATGTCCGCGACGACGGGAGCCATCGTCGCGGTATAGGGAATGTTGTCGACGAACGCGCCGAGCAGGGCCGAGCCGAAGACCAGCGCCGTCGCGGCCGCGAAGAAGTTGTCACCGACCGCCTCGATCGCGGCCTTGCCGATCGCGGCGATCACCCCGGTGTGCACCAGCCCGGCGACCATCACGAACAGGCCCATGAAGAACACCAGCGTCGCCCATTCGACCTCCTGCAGGATGTCGCCGATGTCGAGGCCGGAAACCAGCACCATCGTGCCCGCACCGACCAGCGCGATCACCGACGGCGCCACGTGCAGGACGCTGTGCAGGCAGAAGCCGACGACCACGCCGGTCAGCACGATCAGCGAGCGCACGAGCAACTTGGGGTCGCGGATCGCGCGCTTCTCCTGCAGCGCCATCACCGCGTCGACCGACTCGGGGTCCCCGTGCAGCGCCGAGCGGAACAGCACCCTGGTGAGCGCGACGAACAGCACGAAGGTGACCACCACGATCGGTGTCATGTGCACGATGAAATCCATGAAGGTCAGCCCGGCCCGGCTGGCGATGATGATGTTGGGCGGATCGCCGATCAGCGTCGCCGCGCCACCGATGTTGGCGGCGAGGACCTCGGCGATCAGGAACGGCGCCGCGGGGAGCCCGAGCCGCCGGCACACCACGATCGTCACCGGCGCCACCAGCATGATGATGGTGACGTTGTCCAGGAACGGCGAGGCCACCGCCGTGATGAACATCAGCATGACCATCAGGCGGAAAGGTTTGCCCCTCGACCGCTTGGCCGACCAGATCGCCAGATAGTCGAACAGGCCGGTCTGCTTGATGACACCGACGATGATCATCATCCCCAGCAGCAGGAAGATGACGTTCCAGTCGATGCCCTCGTGCGCGGAGTAGAAGACTTCCTCGCCCGGGATCAGGCCGAGCACGGCCATCGCTCCCGAGGCGATCAACACGGTCTTGACCTTGTCCGCCTTCTCCGTGGCGATGAAGAAGAAGGCGACAACGAAGATCGCGACGGCGAGTGCTGCGGCCATGCGCCCGGCCTGCCTAGTCGCCCGGTCCGACGAGGGCCAGGCTCGTCAGCAGCCGTTCCAGGGTGATCGCGCCGCGCAGCACGCGCGTACGGTCGACCACGGCGATGAGTGGACTGTGCTTGCGCGCCATCAGGATCGCGATCTCGAGCAGCGTCGCGTCGGCGGTGACGGTCGCGGGTTTGACCACGCCGTCGGGCAGGCAGTCGCCGACGGTCAAGCTGCCCGGTTCCTGCCAGAACAGGTCGGCGTGCACCTCGTCGATCGTGCGGACCAGCGACGGATCGTCCTGGTAGGACCCGGGAATCACCAGCCGCAGCACCTGGGTACCCGGGAGCACGGCGATCGGCCGGTCGGCCTCGTCGACGACGATCAGGCCGGGTAGTCGATTGACCACCATGAGCCGGACGGCCTTCGCCACCGGATCGGTGGGCCGGACGGTCGGCAGGTTCATCGCTATGTCGCCTGCGCGCACGGAGCGTCCCCCTCCAGCCGCGCGGTGAGCTCGTCGAGCCGTTGTTCGACGCGCGCCAGCCGATCGGGAATCGAATCGCTGTGCAGGAGGTCGGCGAGCTGATCGGCCTCGTCGGGTTCGAGCCCGATGTCGACGACCGGTTCGTCGCCGCCCGCCTCGTAGGCGAACAGGTGCCTGGCCCCCGACGACTCGGTCAGCAACGCGAAGCGGATACCGCCACGGGTGCGGAAGCTGTGCAGCACGCCGGTGCCCGGGATCGTCGTGCGATCGGTGTCCATCCCCAGGGAGTCCTTCCTGGCGTGATCGAATGCGTCTACACATCGAGTCTCGACGGGCGGCGAAGCTCGCACCATCGGCCACGACACCCATTTCGACCCTGTACAAACGCAGGTGCGGCCGCGCGGAATGGGTGCCGGGCCCCATGGACACACAGGAGGCGGACCAGACATGCTGGGTCGTATGAACCGTCTAGCAGCCCGGACTCCGGTGACGGCGCTGTTCTGGCGGGTCTGTCTGCTCAACGGTGTCGTATTCACCCTGGGCACACTGGTTCTGGCGTTCTCCCCCGCCACGGTGTCGGCCCGGGTGCGCCTGACCGAGGTGCCGGTGCTGCTGGTGGGCCTCGCGGTGATCCTGACGGCGAACGCGATCGCGCTGCGCACCACCTTCGCCCCGCTCGACGAGCTGGTCGCCTCGATGCGCCGCGTCGATCCCCCACACCGGGCCGCCCGGCTCGACCGCGGGGCCAGCGGCGATTTCCACCAGCTGATCGAAACCTTCAACGCGATGCTCGACCGGCTCGAATCGGAGCGCTCGGTCGCGGGCGCCACCGCGCTGGCGGCCCAGGAACGCGAGCGCCAGCGCATCGCGCGCGAATTGCACGACGAGATCGGCCAGAGCCTGACGGTGGCGCTGCTGCGGCTCAAACGGGTCGTCGACCGAGCGCCCGCCGAATTGCGCGACGAGGTCGAGGAGGCGCAGGAGACCGTGCGCGGCTGCCTCGACGAGGTCCGCGGGATCGCCTCCCGCCTGCGTCCCGACGTGCTCGAGGATCTGGGCCTGCACAGTGCGATCAACGCGCTGTGTCACGAATTCACCCGCTCCGCGGGCATTCCGGTGAGCCGCGATCTCGATCCCGCGATCACCCGGCTCGACCCCGATGTCGAACTCGTCTGCTACCGCATCGCCCAGGAGAGCCTGACCAATGTGCTGCGCCACGCGGGCGCCGACGCGGTGCATCTGCAGCTCGAGCCGCGCGGCGACAGCGTGA
Source organism: Nocardia sp. NPDC058176 (assembly GCF_042883805.1). NCBI lineage: Bacteria > Bacillati > Actinomycetota > Actinomycetes > Mycobacteriales > Nocardiaceae > Nocardia > Nocardia sp. NPDC058176. The sequence goes on from NZ_JBHVVA010000001.1 coordinate 2,426,559, forward strand.
TCCTGCGAGTGTCCGACAACGGCCGCGGCGGCGCGGTCGAAGACGGCGCGGGCATCCGCGGCATGCGCGAACGCGCCCTGTTGATCGAGGCGAGCCTGACCATCACCTCACCGCCATCGGGTGGCACCCAGGTCGTCCTCGCGATTCCGCCCCAGCAGATCGGAGCATCCAGATGAGCGAGCCGACCCGGATCCTGCTGGCCGACGATCACGCCCTGGTTCGCAGCGGGCTGCGGATGATCCTGGACAACGAACCGGATCTGACCGTGGTCGCCGAGGCGGACAACGGCTTCGACGCGATCACCGCGCTCGGCGAACACGACATCGACCTGGTCATCCTCGACATCGCCATGCCGAGGATGACCGGCATCCAGGCCGCGCGCGAGATCATCCGCAGCCACCCGACGGTGCGCATCCTGATGCTGTCGATGTACGACAACGAGCAGTACTTCTTCGAATCGCTGAAGGCGGGCGCCTCGGGCTACGTGCTGAAATCGGTGGCCGATCGCGATCTCATCGAGGCGTGCCGGGCGACCATGCGCGGCGAATCCTTCCTCTACCCCGGCGCGGTCACCGCCCTGGTCCGCGACTATCTCCAGCTGGCGCGCCAGGGCGCCGCGCTGCCCGAGGCGATCCTCACTCCGCGGGAGGAGGAGGTGCTCAAGCTCATCGCCGAGGGGCACTCGGCCCGCGATGTCGCCGAAACGCTGGTGATCAGCGCCAAGACCGTCGACCGGCACCGCGCCAACATCCTGCAGAAACTGGGCCTGCGCGACCGGCTCGAGCTGACCCGGTACGCGATCCGCGCCGGATTGATCGAGCCGTGACGTCGTCGCCGGCGTCACTCCGGATCGGCGTCCACCTTCACCGGTTGCCCACGATCGGCGACCAGCCGCATCACCGGCTCCACGATGCGCGCCGCGATCGGTCCGATCACGGCCATGAGCAGCACGTATGTCGTGGCGAGCGCGGCGAATTCGGGTGGACACGCACCGGCGGCGACCGCGAGGCCCGCGATGACGATGGAGAACTCCCCACGCGCCACCAGCGCGGTGCCGGCACGGGCCCGGCCGAGCCGGGACGCACCCGCGCGTCTGGCCGCCCACCAGCCGGTGGCGATCTTGGTCGCGGTGGTGACCACGGCCAGCAGAATCGCCCAGGCCAGCACCGGCGGGATGCTCTTGGGATCGGTACTCAGCCCGAACAGCACGAAGAACATCGCCGCGAACAGGTCGCGCAGCGGCTCGAGCATCTTGGTGGCGTCGTGCGCGGTCGAATCCGAGATCGCGATCCCGAGCAGGAACGCGCCCACCGCCGCCGACACCTGCACCGCCGAGGCGATACCGGCCACCAGCAGGGCCGAACCGAGCAGCTTGAGCAGGAAGATCTCGCGATCCTCGCTGGCCACGATCGCCGAGACGTAGCGGCCGTAGCGCAGGGCGACGACGAGCACCAGCGTCACCGCGATCAGTGCGATGCCGACGGTGGTCAGCCCGGTCACGAAGCTGACCCCGGCCAGGACCGCGGTCAGCACCGGCAGGTACACGGCCATCGCCAGGTCCTCGAACACCAGGATCGAGAGCACCACCGGCGTCTCGCGGTTGCCGAGGCGGCCCAGGTCGTTGAGCACCTTGGCGACGATGCCGGAGGAGGAGATGTAGGTCACGCCCGCCATCGCGATCGCGCCCGTCGGCCCGAGGCCGAGCATGAGCGCCACGATCACGCCGGGTGTGGCGTTGAGGACCAGGTCGAGCAGACCGGCGGGCCACGACTTGCGCATTCCGGTGACCAGTTCCCCCGCGGTGTACTCGAGACCGAGCAGCAACAGCAGCAGCACGACCCCGATCTCGCTGGCGAGATGGATGAACGACTCCACCTCGTGCAGTTCGACCAGACCGCCGGTCCCGAAGAGCAGTCCCCCGAGCAGGTAGAGCGGAATGGGTGAGAGCCCGATCCGGGCCGCGATGCGCCCGAGGACGCCCAATCCGAAGAACACCGCCCCCAGCTGGATCAATGCCAGCGTTGTCCCCGTGATCTGCACGGGCTCAGCCGTGGGTGAGGATCGAAGCAGCGGCGTCGAGCCCGGCGTTGGTCCCGACGACGACGATCATGTCACCGCCGACGAACCCGAATTCCGGTCCGGGCGAGGCGAACACCTGCCCGGCACGCAGCACCGCGACGATCGACGCGCGCGTCCTGGTCCGCAGTTCCGTCTCGCCGAGGCGACGCCCGGCATAGGGCGAATTCGGCGGCACCGGCAGCGATCTGGTGCTCACCCCGTCGAGATCGCGATGCTCCTCGCGCAATTGCGCGACCAGCTGCGGCGCGCCGAGCAGGCTGGCGAGCGTGCGCGCCTCGACCTCCGACAGCGGGATCTGCACGGTCGAATCCGAGTCACCGACCCGGGTGAAGATCAGGTCCGTTCCGCCGTCGCGATGATCGACGACGCCGATGCGCCGGTCCACCTTCGACAGCGAAAACTCTTTTCGCACACCGATTCCCGGCAGCGACGTCACTTCTACGTTCATACCCTCCCCTTTACCATGCCTAACGGGTTCTCAGCCCGCGTTCAGCAGTCTGCCCACCGCCTCCAGGCCGTGGTCGGTGCCGACGACGACGATGAGATCACCGGCGATGAAGGTGAAATCCGGTGTGGGCGAAGGGGACACCTCACCGGCGCGCACCACCGCGACCACCGATGCCTTGGTGCGGGTGCGCATCTCGGTGTCGCTCAGCGGGCGGCCGTCGAACGGGCTGCCGCGGTCGATGGCGAACTGCCGGGTCGAGAGCTCGCCGATACCGAGGGTGTCCTGGGTCTTCTGCACCACCTGCGGCGCGCCGAGCAGGCCGGCCAGCACGCCGATCTCGGTACTCGACAGGGGAATAGCGGTCGTCGAGTCGAAGTCGCCCGCCCGCGAGACCACCAGGTCCACCGACCCGTCGCGGTGCTCGATCACGCCGATCCGGCGCCGCGCCCCGGCCAGCGGAAAGTCCTTGCACACGCCGATCCCCGGTAAAGGCGTCACATCGATGTTCACGTCCACACAGTACGACGGCATCGGCCGAACACCAGCCCGCACCCTGCTCACCGGGACCGGCGGCCCCGAGTATAGCCGGGAGCGCCGAGTCGACCGTCCGGGATCGCGGGCACCGAGGGTCTGTGGCTTGCGTATTCGGGCGAAGTTGTGTGTTGTTGGAGAGGTGACCAACTCATCCGGAGACGCGTATCCACTCACGGACACGATGACCACCACGACGGCGGTACACGACGGCGTCACGGTGCTGACGGTGACCGGCGAGGTCGATCTGGCCACCGCGCCCGCGCTGGACGCCGCCATCGAGACCATCCTGGCCGACAAACCGGCGACGTTGGTGATCGATCTGACCGCGGTCGGATTCCTCGCCTCGGCGGGGATGGCGACCCTGGTCGCCGCCCATCAGCGCGCCGGTGACACCACCGCGATCGCGGTGGTGGCCGACGGGCCCGCAACCAGCCGTCAGCTGAAGATGACGAGCCTGGACCAGGTGTTCGCGATGCACACCACCCTCGCCACCGCCCTGGAATCGTTCAAGTCCTGACCTGACACACGCGCGCCGCCGTCCGGAGCACTCTCCGGACGGCGGCGCGTCGTGTTCGGCGGTGGGTCAGCAGAGGCCGCGCAGCTGCTCGATCAGCTTGATCCGCCCCGCGGCGTCCTCGGCGATCGGCACGACGTTGAGGGTGGTGACACCCGCCTCGGCGAAGGCCGCGACGCGCTCCTTCACGAAGCTCTCCGGACCGATCAGCGACACGTCGCGAACCAGGTCGTCGGGCACGGCCTTGGTGGCAGCCTGCTTGTCACCGGCCAGGTACAGCTCCTGGATACGGTCGGCGGCCTCGCCGTAGCCGTACTTGGTGGCGAGGGTGTGATAGAAGTTCTTGCCCTTGGCGCCCATGCCGCCGATGTAAAGCGCCAGGTGCGGCTTGACGAACTCCAGCAGCGGGGTCACGTTCTCCCCGATGGCCAGCGCGGGACCGGCGAAGACATCGAGCTTGCCCAGCGCCGGATCGCGCTTGGCCGTGCCCGCCGCGACCGCGTCGCCCCAGACCTCGTTCGCCTTCTCCGGCAGGAAGAAGATCGGCTGCCAGCCCTCGGCGATCTCGGCGGCCAGCTCCACGTTCTTGGGGCCGAGCGCGGCCAGCAGCACCGGAATGCGCTCGCGGACGGGGTGATTGATCAGCTTGAGTTGTTTGCCCAGGCCGGTGCCACGGTCGGCGGGCAGCGGGATCTGGTAGTACTTGCCCTGATAGTTCAGCTTCTCGCGGCGCCAGACCTTGCGGCAGATCTCGACGAGTTCGCGGGTGCGCCCGATCGGGGCGTCGTAGGGCACGCCGTGGAATCCCTCGATGACCTGGGGACCCGAGGCACCGATGCCGAGGATGAAGCGGCCGTCGGAGACGAAGTCGAGCCCGGCCGCGGTCATCGCGGTGAGGCTGGGCGTGCGGGTGTAGAGCTGCAGGATGCCCGAGGCCAGCTGCACCCGCTCGGTGCGCGCGGCCAGGTAGCCCAGCGCGCTGACCGCGTCGAAGGAGTACGCCTCCGGCACGAAGACGATGTCGAGGCCGGCGCGTTCCAGGTCGGCGACCTCGGCCGCGACCTCCTTGAACCCGCCCGAGTAGTTGATGCTCAATCCGATCCGCATACCACCCAACATAGCCCCGGCGGCCCCGCGCACCCCGACCGGTCGGTCTGTCGGCACAGGTGCTGGTCGGGCGGGGTGCGCCGGTGGGCACCCGGTAGCGTTGACGGTGATTCCCAGCGCAGTTCTCGCCGCATCGAAAGGCCTCCCCGTCGTGTCGCAGCCCACCGTCTCGCCGCAGCAGATCGCCCCCTCCTTCGCCGCGGTGACCATCGAGGACTATCTGTCGGAGCTGGCCGCCAAGGTGCCCGCACCCGGCGGAGGGGCCGTGGCCGCACTGCACGCGGCACAGGCCGCGGCGCTGGTGGCGATGGTGGCGCGCTACACCACCCGCGCCAAGGACGCCGAGCACCGGCCGGTCGTCGACCGGATCATCGAGGCCGCCGACGCCGCGCGCACCCGGTCGCTGGCCCTGGCCGACGCCGACGCGGCCGCCTTCACCGCGGTCGGCACCGCCTACAAGCTGCCCAAGGACACCGACGCCGAACGCGCCGCCCGCACCGCCGCGATCAACGCGTCCCTCGTCGAGGCGGCCCGGGTGCCCGCCGCGGTGGTCGACGAGGCCGACGAGATCCTGTCGCTGGCAGCCGAACTCCTGCCGGTCGGCAACCCCAATGTGGTCACCGACATCGGCGCGGCCGCCGACGCAGCCCGCGCGGCGGCAATGAGCTCCCAGCTCAACATCGAGATCAATCTCGGCTCGCTGCCCGCCGAGCTGGGCGATGCCTTCGCCGAGGCGCTGCTGCGGGTCGAGACGGTGGCCGCACGAGCCGATGCCCTGCACGCCGACGTGCTGCACGCGGTGCGCAGCTGAGGCACACCATGCGCAGCTGATGCACCGCACGCGGCCGGACCACGCTGCGCCGCCAGATCGCTGGCGCGCAACGGGGATCACACCGTGCGCGGGCGCGTCAGACCGTGCGCCGCCGCGTCAGACCGTGCGGGGCCGCATCAGACTTGCGTAGCCCCGGGTCACCCATTCGCGGTGAGCACGATCTTGCCGCGGACCCGCCCCAACTCGCTGAGCCGATGGGCCGTGGCGAGGTCGGTGATCGGCAGGGTTTCGGCGATGTCGACGGTCAGTTCCCCGCGGTCGATCGCGGCGGCGAGGACTTCGAGGTCGGCGGTGTTCGGGTCGACGCGAAAGCGCTCGACGCGCGAATCCGGGTGTGTATCAGGGCCTTCGGCGGCGATCACCCGTCCCGTGGGGCTCAGGACGGTCAGTGACCGGTCGGTGTAGTCGGGGCCGATGAGGTCGAGGACGAGGTCGACATCGGTGATCGCGGTGGTGAAATCTGTTGTGCGGTAATCGATCGGGTCGCTGACACCGAGGGCGCGCAGGTAGGCGTGATTGTCCGTGCGCGCCGTACCCGCCACCGCGGCACCGCGATGCGCGGCGATCTGCACCGCGAGGTGGCCGACCCCGCCGGCGGCCGCGTGCACCAGCACCCGCTCCCCCGCGCGCACAGTCGCCAGCGTCTGCCAGGCGGTCAACCCGGCGACCGGCAGCGCGGCGGCATGCACCGGATCGATCGACACCGGAACACGGGCCAGCCGATTCTCCTGCGCCACCACGTATTCGGCGTTGGCGCCACCGAAGACCACGCCGTAAACCGCCTCCCCCGGCACGAACCGATCCGCACCAGGGCCCACGGCCTCGACCACGCCGGACAGGTCGAGCCCGAGCACCAGCGGCGGCTCGCCGAGCTGCCGGATGCGCCCGCTGCGCACCTTCCAGTCCGCGGCGTTCACGCTCGTCGCCACCATGCGGACCAGCACCTCACCTGGTCCGGGCGTGGGCCGGGGAACCTCCACCCGCTCGAACACCTCGGGCCCACCGAAACTCTTCTGCTCCATCTGCCACATGCCGTCGAGTCTGCGCGCAGTGGTATCCGAACGGAAGTAGGCACCTTTCGGATACCGTGGTACCCCATGGATACCACCGAGGCGGATCAGCGCTCGGTCGAGGCGTTCCTGCGCGACTGCCCCGCCCGGCAGCTGCTGTCCGTACTCGCCGACAAATGGGTGCTGCTGGTCCTCGGCACACTGCGGGAGGCCGACGGTCCGGTGCGGTTCAACGCGTTGCGCCGACGCCTGGACGGGATCACCCAGAAGATGCTCACCAAGACCCTGCGCGATCTCGAACGCGACGGCCTGGTCCGGCGCGCGGTGTACCCGACCGTGCCGCCGCGGGTGGAGTACTCGATCACGGCGCTGGGCGCGGATCTGGGCCGGATCAGCCAGGCCATGGGCGCGTGGGTGGTCGAGCATCACGACGAGATCACCGCCGCCAGAGCCGAATTCGACGCCGCACTCGCCCTCGACCCCCCGCCGCTACCGCGTCCCGGCACCCTTCACTGACCGGGGCCGACCCGCCGATATCGAAGTGGGAACGATCCTCGAGACCTCTCACCAGCGCGAACACAAGACGACACACCGTCGGACCCGTCGGCCGTTACCACTTCGATAGGTCTAGTTGATCATGGCGGCCTAGACTTGGTGTCCGCCTACGAGTGACCGAAGGGGTGGCGTTTATGAGGAGCGCACTTCGATTTCTGTTCGTCGCGACCATGGCGGCAGTACTGGCCGCGTTCTGGTCGGGAGCCGCGTCCGCCGCTGTGATCGGAGGAACCCCGACCGCGACGGTCACTTCGATATTCCCGGCGAACGGGCAGGTCGTCGGCATCGCCGCACCGGTCACGTTCACCTTCGCGGCCCCGGTCACCAACCGCGCGGCCGCCGAACGCGCCACCGCGATCCGCGCCACCGACGCGCTGCCCGGCACCTTCGCCTGGATCGACGACACCCAATTGCGCTGGACGCCGAACGGGACGCTGCCCACGAATTCACCGATCTCGGTGCAGTTCGGCAATCAGCGCACCCAGTTCCAGACCAACGGCGGTGTCTACGCCGAAGCCAATCTGTCGGCACACACCTTCACGGTGAGCATCGGTGGACAGGTCGTGCGCAATATGCCGGCGTCGATGGGCAAGCCCGGTTTCGAGACACCGACCGGCACCTTCACCGTGCTGGAGAAGTTCCGCTCACTGGTGTTCGACTCGCGCACCATCGGGATTCCGCTCGACGATCCCGAGGGCTACATCATCGACGGCGAGTGGGCCGTCCGCCTCACCTGGGGCGGAGTGTTCGTGCACTCGGCGCCGTGGTCGGTGGATTCGCAGGGCTACGCCAATGTGAGCCACGGCTGCATCAACCTCTCGCCCGAGAACGCGGCCTGGTATTACGAGAACGTCGGCATCGGCGATCAGGTCTACATCCATTGGTGAGTTGACGAATTCCCTCGTGGCATTCGGCGTTCCCACCGTCAGCGCAGTATCGTGCCCGTAACGAAATCGTTGCGGGACACGAGACCCTGACGGCGACAGCCTATGAAGGTGGGGCGATGGATCGACCGGATGCGCACAGACCGATCGGTGCTCGACAGCACGACGACCCTGGATCGGCCGATGCTCCGTTCGCGGTGCCCATTCCGATCCGCCGACCCGGTCGCGGTCTCGGCGCACCCCGGCCCCGCAAGCCGATCGACCAGAATCCGCCGCGCCGCACCGGTGCCCGGCATCGCGTCGAGGGCGGACCGATCACCCCGGCCGGGATCCCGGTGATCTCGCTGTCGTCGATCGACCGGCTCGGTCCGGTCGTCACCGAGGACGGTTACGCGACCGACCGGCTGCCGATCGTCGGCGGACGCTTCGATCCCGCCGCACGCCACGCGCTCGCCGATTCCGCGGACACCGACACCGCGTTCGCGATCGAGGAACCCGACAACGGTCCCGACACCGACAAACTCCCGATCATCACCCCCGACTTCCCCGCGCCCGAGCCCCGTGACACCTGGCCGGACCCGGTTGACGACGATCCCGCACCGCGCGTCCGCGACACCTGGCCGGTCCCGAGCGCCGACGAATCCGACCGGCCCGCACCCGATTACGGGGGCGACGACGAGGTGTTCGCGCGGATGATCGACCGCTCCCGGCGCCGCCGCGCCCCCCGGTGGGTCGCCCCGCTGGCGGCCTCGGTGGCCGGTGCCGTGCTGATCGGCGGCGGGTATCTCCAATTCCGCGGTCCCGCACCGGAATCCGCGGCCGCGAGCAGTCCGCTCGAGCCGGTGCCGAGCGCGACCGCCATCGCGGCGAGCTGCCCGACCGAGCAGACCGACGGCAAGCTCCAGAGCAATGGTCCCGGTGGCACCGACAGTGGTATCGCGGCGATCCTGGCGTTCCAGCACGCGTACTACGTCGCGCGCTCCGGTGACGAGGCCCGCACCCTGGTGGCGAGCAATGCCGCGCTGCCCTCGGGCGCCGCCATCCAGGCCGGCATCGACACGATCCCGGTGGGCACCACGCACTGCCTCGACATCGCGCCGGGGCCCGCCGCCGGGCAGTACCTCGTGACGATCACCGAGTTCCGGCCTGACGCGGTGCCGATCGTCTACAACCCGCAGCTGGTCGACACCGCCGCGGTGGGCACCAAGACGTTGATCACCTCGATCGGGCCGGTGCGCTAGACCCGACCGAGGCCCGAACTCCGTTCAGGCGCGCGACTTCTCGGCCGCGACGACCACGTGGCGCATGAGCAGCGCGGTGGTGACCGGGCCGACGCCGCCGGGCACCGGGCTCAGTGCCGCCGCCTTGCCGGTGACCGAGGCCGCGTCGACATCGCCGACGATGCCACCGTCTTCGGCTTCGTTGGTACCAACATCGATCACCACGGCGCCCTCCCCGATGTGCTTGCCGGTGACCAGCCCGATCCGGCCCGCCGCGGCGACGACGATGTCGGCGGGGGTGGTGACCGCGGCCAGCTCGGCGGTGCGCGAGTGCGCGACGGTGACCGTGGCGTTCTCGGCGAGCAGCAGCTGAGCGAGCGGCTTGCCGACGACATTGGAGCGGCCGACGACGGTGACCAGGCGGCCCTGCAGCGCGATGCCGTGATGCTTCAGCAGCTCGACCACGGCTTCGGAGGTGGCGGGCACGAATCCGTCGAGGCCGGAGGCGAGCAGGCCCAGTGAGAGCGGGCTGACGCCGTCGACATCCTTGGCGGCGGCGATCGCCGAGCTCACGTCGTCGAGGCCGACACCCGCGGGCAGCGGGGTCTGCAGCATGATCGCGTCGACGGCGGGATCGGCGCTGCGCGCGGTCAGTTCGGCGCGGATGGTCTCGGCGCTCGCGTCGGCACCGAGGTCGATGCGCTCGCAGGCGATGCCGAGCCGTTCGGCGGCCTTGCGCAGGGAGTTCACGTACCACGCGCTGGCTGGGTCGTCGTTGGCGACGATCAGCGCCAGCGTCGGCGCGGTGCCCGCGGCGGTGAGCGCGGCCGCGCGCTCCTTCGTGTCGGCGTTGATGGCGGCGGCGAGTTCCTTGCCGGTCAGCGAAGCGGTATCCACGATGAGTCAGCTTATCCGCCGGTGCGCGGGCTCCGTGCCGCCGGGCCGCGACGCGCGGAAGGCGGTCGGGGTCCGCCGTGGTCGTGCGGGTCGGTCGTAGGGTGTTGGCTGCTCTGCCATCAGCATCAGCTCTGCCAGCACGTACCGAACCGTTCGCGGGAAGGGTGTCGACTGTCGTGAAGATCTCGAGGCATTGGAAACAACTGGCCGCCGCCGTGGTCACGGTCGGCGCGCTGACGACCACGGCCGTCGGCCCCGCCGTCGCGGGCGGACCGGACGTCGTCGCGCTCTACAACTCCGCGCAGCACCATTTCACCAACGGCAACGACGACGCGGGCCGCGCCGACCTGCGCACCCTGATCGCCGCCGAACCACACGACGCGGAGGCGCTGTCCCTGCAGGCCATCTGGTCGCACTACGCGGGCGACGCGGGCGCGGTGCACGACGCGATGCACCGGCTCGGCGCGGTCGATCCCGGCATGGCCGCTGGCACGGCGCATGTGCTGCACGCGGTCACCGCCGCCGCGGCCACCCTGCCCAATCCGCTGCCCGCGCTGGTGGGTCCGCAGACCGGCATCGTGGTCCTCGGCTATGGCCTGCTGCCCGACGGCACGCCGCGGCCCGAGCTGGAGAACCGGCTCACCGCGGCCTGGTTGCAGGCGATCGCGGCGCCGTTCTCGCCGGTGGTCGTCACCGGGGGCAATCCGAGCAACGGCGTGACCGAGGCCGAGGCAATGCGGCGCTGGCTCGTCGATCGCGGCCTGCCCAACGAGCGGATCCACGTGGAGGACCGGGCCGGGTCGACGGTGCAGAACGCGCTGTTCAGCACGCGCCTGCTGCGCGATCTCGGCGCCACCAGCGCGGTGGTGGTGACCTCGCCGAACCACATCCGGCGCGCGGTCGCCGACTTCATCGTGGCCGGAACCGCGGTGGTCGGAGCGACGACCTCGCTCGACGAACTGGTCTCGCAGTTGCCGCCGCCGTCGCGCAGCGCCCAGCGCGGCATCTACCTCGACGCCACCCGCACCTTCCAGCTCGCCACCTCGCGCTGATCGATAATTCGGTTGCCCGGCACGGGACAATCGCAGCATGGTCGTTTCCACCCTCGATGACGTGATCGTCGCCCTGCGCGCCGCGGGCTGCGTGTTCGCCGAGGACGAGGCGGCGCTGCTGCTCGACGCCACAGCCGGTGATCCCGCGCGCCTCGACGATCTGGTGACCCGACGCGTCGCGGGGACCCCGCTGGAGTACCTGCTCGGCTGGGTGGAGTTCCGGGGGATGCGGGTGCGGGTGCGGCCGGGGGTCTTCGTGCCGCGACAGCGCACCGCGTTCCTGGTGGAGCGTGGTCTGGCCGGTGTGCCGGAGGGTTCCCGGCGGGCCTGCGTGGTCGATCTGTGTTGCGGCTGCGGGGCGCTCGGCCTGGCCGCCGCCACCGAACTCGACGCCCGCGGGTGCGAGGTGGAACTGGTCGCCGCCGACATCGACCCGATCGCCGTGGCCTGCGCACGGGAGAACCTCACCCCGATCGCCGCACCGGTGTTCCGGGGCGATCTGTTCGACGCGCTGCCCGGCGATCTGCGCGGGCGCATCGACATGCTGCTCGCCAACACCCCGTACGTGCCCAGCGCCCGGGTCGCGGATCTGCCACCCGAAGCACGTGACCACGAACCGCTCGTCGCGCTCGACGGCGGCGCGGACGGTCTCGACGTGTTCCGCCGGGTGGCCGAGGGCGCGGCCGAATGGCTGGCCCCGGGCGGGACGGTGCTGGTGGAAACCGGGACCGGCCAGGTCGATACGGCGTGCGCGGTGCTCGTCGAGTACGGGCTCACCCCGCGGGTGGAGCACTCCGAGGAGCACTACGCCACTGTCGTCCTCGGGACCAGGGCGACCGAGTCACGCTGAGGGCGCGACAGCGCACTCGTCGGCGCCGTCCGCCGTGGACGCCGGCGGTTCCGTCGCGGCCATGACGACATCGAGGACGTCCCGCGCGGCCAGCAGATCGGCGATCGCCGTGTCGATGCGTTCCCGCTCCCGGTCCAGATCGGGCAGCAGCCCGGCGCACCCGGGTGCCAACGATTCCCCGCTGCCGACCATGCAGGGCAGCAGCGCGGCGATGGTCTGGGTGTTGAGACCGGCCGACAGCAGCCGCCGGATGCTGTGCACCGTGTCGACATCGTCGGCGCGGTACTCGCGATATCCACTGGGCCGCCGCACCGGCTGGAGCAGGCCCTGCTCCTCGTAGTAGCGCAACAACCGCACGCTGACACCGGTTCGCTGGGACAGGGCTCCGATACGCACGTGCCGATCACCACCACGATCGAGGGTTGACTCTCACATTGATGTGAGACTTTAACGTAGGCGACCATGACACCGGAATCCGCAATCGACCAGCAGGACAACAGCATCGGCCTCATCGGACTCGGACCCATGGGCCTCGCGCTCGCCGACGCATTGATCGCGCACGGCCATTCCCTCACCGTCTGGAATCGCACACAGAGCAAGGCCGACGACCTGGTCGCCAGGGGCGCCGAGCGCGCGGACAGCGCGGCCGAAGTCGTCGCCGCGAGCTCGATCACGATCGTGTGCCTCGACAACTACGCGACCATGTACCGGATCTTCGATTCCGTCGACGCGAAGTTCGACGGTCGAGCCCTGGTCAACCTCACCTCCGGCACCCCGAACGAGGCGCGCGCCGCCCTGGCGTGGGCCGCCGGGCACGGCATCGACTATCTCGACGGTGCCATCATGGTGCCGCCGCCGCTGGTCGGCCGACCCGAATCGGTCCTGCTGTACAGCGGCGGGCGGGGCATCTTCGACGAGCATCGAAAGACGTTGGCGGACTTGGGCGACCCACGCCATCTCGGGGCGGAAATCGGACTGGCCGTGCTCTACAACACCGCGCTGCTGGACATGATGTACACGACCGTGAACGGTTGGCTGCACGCCACCGCGCTCCTGGACTCGGCGAATGTCTCGGCGCGCGAGTTCGCCGAGCTGGCACTGGGCTGGTTCATGCCCGCCGTGGTCGACTACGCGTCGCTGGCCGAGCAGGCGCCCGACCTCGACGCCGCCGACTACCCCGGTGCCCTCGGCACCATGGCGATGAATCTCAACTCGCTCGAACACATCACCCGCACCAGCGAAGAGCAGGGCGTGCACGCCGAGCAGCCCCGGTTGATGCGGGAGATCGCCGAACGCGCCATCGCCGACGGGTACGGCGAACAGAACTACTTCGCCGTCTACGAGCAGTTCAAGAAACGCTCCTGACGACAGCGCGATGCCCCCGCCCGCCGCCGCGTAGACGGTCGGCCGGCGAGGGCATCGGTGCGTGCCGTCTCTACTTGCGTCCGGTGAACTGGTCCATCGAGTGGTACACGCCGACCGCGTTGAGATAGAGGTCGCGCACCTTGATCGGCAGCAGGCCGGTGAGCGCGCGGTTCATCCGCGAGGTCCACGGCAGCACCACCAGGGCACCGCCCTTCTTCATCTCCGACCAGGAGGTGTCGACGACATCGTGCTGCTCGAGCATCGGGGTGAACAGGATGCCCTTGGCGCCGTCGAACATGCCGGTGTTGATGTAGGTCGGACAGACCGTCGTGAACTTCACGTGGGCGTGGCCCGCCTGCTCGAGCTCGAGGCGCACCGAGTCCGACCAGCCCAGCGCCGCCCACTTCGAGGCGGCGTAGACGGCCATGCGGGGATTGGCGACCAGGCCGGCCGAGGACGCGATGTTGAGCACGCGCGCCTGGCCTGCCCCGGCGACCATCCCGGGCAGGAACTCGAGGGCGATGTACATCGGGGCCAGCGAGTTGATCGCCATCGTCTTGTCGATGTCGGCGCGGTTCGCAGTTTCCCAGAAGTAGGTGTTGCCGCGCACGATGCCCGCGTTGTTGACCAGGATGTCGATGCCACCGATCTCCTTGCGCACCGCCTCGGCGGCCTCGCGGATCGAGTCCTGCGAGGACACGTCGACGACGTAGTGGTGCACCTTGCCGCCCGCGGCGGTCAGCTGGGCCGCGGTGTCGCGCAGGGCGATCTCGTTGACATCCCACAGCACCACCGCGTCGGCGCCCTCGGCGACCGCCTTCTCCGCGAACAGCTTGCCCAGGCCCATGGCGGCGCCGGTGACCAGCACCCGCTTGCCCGCGACCGTCTCCAGTTTCATGTAATCGGTTCCCCTGATTCCCGCTCGTTCGCTACTTCTGGCGCAGCGTCTTCATGACGCCGAAGACCAGCGTCATCGTCTTGGCCCACACCTGCTCGGACATGCCGGGCAGCGGCGCGATCGGCAGCAACCGCTGGACCGCGATGGTCTGGGTGTCGATGTACTTGAGCAGCCCTTCGGGACCGTGGCGACGGCCCTGGCCCGAGATGCCGAGCCCGCCCGAGGGCGCGTCGATGCTGCCCCACGCGGCGATGAAGCCCTCGTTGACGTTCACCGATCCGGCGTTGATGCGCTCGGCGACGGACTTGCCCCGCTCGGCATCCTTGCTCCACACGCTGGCGTTGAGGCCGTAGGCGGTGTCGTTGGCGGCCTCGATGGCGGCCTCGTCGGAGTCGACCTTGTACACCGAGACGACCGGGCCGAAGGTCTCCTCGCGGTAGACCGTCATGCCGGGCCGCACGTCGGCGAGCACGGTGGGCTCGTAGAAGTACGGGCCGAGGTCCGGGCGGGCGCGGCCACCGGCGAGCACCTTGGCGCCCTTGGCCACGGCGTCGTCGACGTGGGCGGTGACGGTGTCGAGCTGACGCTGGAAGGTCAGCGAACCCATGTCACGGCTGTAGTCGAGTTCGCCGCCCAGCGACATGTTCTTGACATTGCCGACGAATTCGGCGACGAACTGGTCGTAGACCGAGGCGTCGACGTAGATGCGTTCCATCGACTCGCACAGCTGACCGGCCGAGGAGAAGCAGGCCCGCACGGCCAGTTTGGCCGCCTTGGAGACATCGGCGTCGGCCAGGACCAGCAGCGGGTTCTTGCCGCCGAGTTCCAGGGAGTAGCCGATCAGCCGCTCACCGGCCTGCTGGGCGATGGTGCGGCCGGTGGCGCTGGAACCGGTGTAGTCGACGTAGTCGGCGCGCGCGATCACATCGCCGCCGATCTCGCGGCCGCGCCCGAGCACGGCCTGCCACAGGCCGCGCGGGAGTCCGGCGCGTTCGGCGGCGTCGATGGCCCACAGCGCCGAGAGCGCGGTCTGGTTGTCGGGGCGCGCGACGACGGCATTGCCGGCGATGAGCGCGGGCAGCGCGTCGGAGGCCGACAGCGCGAGGGGGTAGTTCCACGGCGAGATGACCGCGACGACGCCCTTGGGCCGGTGACGCACGTCGACGGAGGTGAGCACCGGCAGCACGCCGCGCGGCTTGCGGTCGGCGAGCAGCTTGGGCGCGACGGCGGCGTAGTAGCGCGAGTTCAGGGCGACGTCGCCGACCTCGTCGAAGGCGTGCGGGCGCGACTTGCCGGTCTCGGTCTGCACGATGTCGAGGATGGTGTCCTGCTCGGCGAGCACGATGTCGTGGAAGCGGCGCACGATCTCCACGCGCTGCTTGACCGGCACCTTGGCCCAGTCGCGCTGCGCGTGCCGGGCGACGGCGAAGGCGCGCTCGATGTCGTCGATGGAGGACTGCGGCAGATCGCCGATCTTGTGGCCGGTGGCCGGGGCGAGGACCGGGACCGACGGCGCGCCACCGGCGACGGCGCGATCCAACAGGGGCTGAACCAGCGCGGTCGGCAGCGCGGTGGGTTCGGCGGTCAGCTCAGGGGCTGTCGTCATTGTCGGCCCTTCTCCTCTGGCAGATGGGTCACGCGGAGCAGTCGCGCAGGTCCGGCTATTTGCTGAACACTAGTGTTAGATTAATGGCTGAGCCCGGTCCCGTGTCAAGCTTTCCGCGAGTGTCCGGCGGTGGTGAGGAGGTGCGATGTCCGGTGATCCGGCCGCGGTGCGCCGTGGGCGCCCGCCGCAGACCGAGGAGCAGGCCGAAGAGGTCCGCGCCCGGATCGTCGAGGCGACGGCCGCGGTGTTCGCGCGCAACGGCTCGCGTGGGTTGAGTGTCGCCCAGATCATCGAGCAGGCCGGGCTGGCCAGGCCCACCTTCTACCGCTATTTCGGCAATGCCTCCGAGCCGCTGCAGGCGGTGCTCGACGCCTCCAACGACGGACTGGTCGGCGGGATCAGGGCGGCGCTGGTCGGCACCGACGAGCCGGTCCAGTTGGGCATCCGGCTGATCGACGCCTATGTGGACTGGGCGCGCGGGCACGGTCCGATGCTGCGTCCGCTCTTCGCCGAGCTGCACGATGCGGGCTCGCCGGTCTCGGCCTATCGGGAACGCGCCCTCGACGACATCCGCGATCTGGTCCGCAAGACCTTCGGCGAACTCGGCCGTCCCGTGCCCGCCGCCCTCGATCTCGACGCCGCGCTGCACGTGTGCGAGTACGTCGTCTATCGCCTGACCGCGGGCACCGAACCCGGCAGCGATCCCGACCCGGCACTGGCGACCGAAGCCAGGATCACCATGATCCGCGTCCTGCTGGTCACCCTCGGCACCCGCGACGACCTCGCCTACGCCATGGAACTCCCCGGCCTGTTCCCCGACCCGTAGATTCCGGTCCACACAGAATCTCCACATTTGGCGACGGAACCCTCCACACCGGCTCGCTAGGGTCTGAGCATGGAACTCAGTGGGGGCACGACAGGACAGGCGGGGCGCCGCATCCTGGTCGTGGACGACGAGGTGACGATCGCCGAATCGGTGGCGGCGCGGCTGCGGGCCGAGGGCTTCGCGGTCGAGGTGGCACACGACGGACCGGGCGCGGTGGCTGCGGCCACGGCGGGGGAACCCGATCTGGTGGTGCTGGATGTGATGCTGCCGGGCTTCGACGGCATCGAGGTGTGCCGGCGGATCCAGGCCGAGCGGCCGGTGCCGGTGCTCATGCTCACCGCGCGCACCGACGAGACCGATCAGCTCATCGGGCTCGGTGTCGGCGCCGACGACTATCTGACCAAGCCGTTCTCGATGCGGGTGCTCGCCGCCCGGGTGCACGCGCTGCTGCGACGGGTGGATCGGGCCGCCGATCGGGGCGAGGTCAGCATCGTCGTCGGCGATCTGCGCATCGATCTCGATCAGCGGCGGGTCTGGCGCGGCGAGAACGAAGCGCGGCTAACGCCCTTGGAATTCGATCTGCTGACCCGGCTCGCGCAACGGCCGCGGGCGGTGCTGGCCAGGGAGCGGCTGCTCGAGGACATCTGGGACTGGTCCGATGCCGCCGGTACCCGCGCGGTCGACTCGCACGTGAAGGCGTTGCGCCGCAAGCTCGGTGCCGATCTCATCCGCACCGTGCACGGTGTCGGTTACGCCCTGGACGCGCGATGAGTACCACCGAGGCCGCGGCGTCGCTGCTCGATCGTGTCGCCGACCGGCTGCCCCGGCCGCTGGATCCGCTGCGGTCGATCAAGCTGAAGCTGGCCGTGCTGATGGTGAGTTCCGGTGCGGTCGCGTTCGCCTACTTCTGGTTCCGGATCGGCTGGCTGCCCACCTTCACCACCTTGACCGCGATGATCATCGCGCTGGTCACCTCGCAGTTCCTCGCGCACGGGATCACCCGGCCGCTGCGCGAGATGACCGCGGCCGCGCGGCGGATGGCGCACGGGGACTACAGCTTTCGGGTGCGCGCGTCCTCCCGGGACGAGGTGGGACAGCTGGCGGTCGCGTTCAACCAGATGGCAGCCGACCTCGCCGCCGCCGACCAGCAGCGGCGTGACCTCATCGCCAATGTCTCGCACGAGTTGCGCACGCCGGTCACCGCCCTGCACGCGGTGCTGGAGAACCTGGTCGACGGGGTCAGCGAACCCGACCCGGCGACGCTGCGCACCGCGCTGGCACAGACCGAGCGGCTCGGGCTGCTGGTGTCCGAACTGCTCGACCTGTCCAGTATCGAGGCGGGCGCGTCGACGCTCGACCGCGAGAACCTCCCGCTCGCACCGCTGTTGGCGGCTGCGATCGCCGAAGCCGAGGTGATGACGGCCGCACTCGGTCGCGGTGTCCGCTTCACCACGGTCGTCGAGCCCGCCGAGGCGCGCGTGCTGGCCGATCGGGCCCGCCTGCACCAGGTGCTGTTCAACCTGCTCGACAATGCGGCCAGGCACGGTCCGGCCGGTGGCGAGGTCCGCGTCGTGGCGACGATCGAGGGCGGTGCCACCGTTCTCGAGATCTCCGACGACGGGCCAGGTATCCCGGAAGCCGACCGCGCCACCGTCTTCGACCGCTTCACCCGCGGTGGCCGCACCGACGGCGGCGGTACCGGTCTCGGCCTCGCCATCGCCCGCTGGGTCGTCGATCTGCACGGCGGCACCATCGCCGTGGCCGAACCCGGCTCCCGCATTCGCGTCGTCCTGCCCACGGACTGACCGACCCACATCCCTGATCACCTTCCCGGCCCTTCGGTCCCGGGGCGATCCCGCACACCCTTCGGAGGGAACACCCATGTCCGAACACACATCTGCTGGTACCGACAACACACCCGCGGCCGATACCGCCGGCGCCGTGGCCGCGACGGCGAGTGCCGTTCCGTCCGCGACCACCACGGCGTCGCCCCAGTCCGAGGCAACTCCACCCGCGGCAGGCTCCGACTCGGGTAGTTCGGTGGCAACGGCCGTTGCGACGACACCGCCTACCGCGCCAGGCGATACACCAGCCGGGCCGGCGACGAAGACCGGCGCCACTCCCCTCACCTCGATGGGCCCCATGCCTCCGCCACCCCCGCGCATCCCGCCGGTACCCAAGCGCTGGCAGCGCGTCGCTCGCCCGGCGAGTGTGCTTCCCGCCGCAGCCGCGGTCGGGGCCATCGGCGCGACCGTCCTCCCGCTCGACCGCCCCGGCATCGGCTGGCTCCTCACCGGAACCGCGATCGTCGGCGCCCTCTACGCCGTAGACCATCGCGCCCGATCTCGTACGCCTGGTGGTTCTACAACGGAATCCGTTGCAGTGGAGAACAACCCGGTCACCGCGAATTCCGCTACGACCGAAAGCGCACCACCATCCGGAGCCGCCCCGGCGAGCACCTCGGCGGTGGTCGATGCGGTCACCGCGCCGACGAATTCCGTGGCCGCGTCCGACAGCGGGACGAAGCCCGTCAACACGACCGAGTCCGACACCGCGATCGAGGTCGGCGATGCGAGCGGTCCGCTGACGAAGCAGTCCACCCTGAGCAGCTCGGCGGACCAGGACACCTCGCCGGAAAGGGCGGCCGCTCAACCGCCCACGGCTCGGGACCGGGTCTGGTGGGCGGCCGCGGCGCTCGTGTTGCTCGGGGTCGGGACATTCCGGGCCGCGGGGTGGCTGTTCGTGTTGTGTGTGTTGGCCGCGTGTGTGGCCGGGTCGCTCGCGGTGCTGGGGCGGCGGACGGGGCGGGGGCTGGTGCACGACATGGTCGCCGTGCCGTTGGCCTCGTTCTCGGCGGTGCCGTGGGCATTCTCCGGGTTCCGGGAGGTGCGGTCGGCGCAGGTGTCGAAGGTGCGGCGCTACGGGGTTTCGGTGGCGGTGACGGCCGCACTGCTGGTCGTGTTCGTGCCGCTGCTCGGCGGGGCGGACGCGACATTCGCCGAACTACTGAGCGGGTTGGTGCCGACGGTGGACGCCGCCGCGGCCTGGCAGTGGATCCTGCTGTTCGCCGTACTCGGGGCAGGTGCCCTGGGAGCGCTGTATCTGCTCGCCGGTCCGCCCGCCCATGCGGCGGAATCGACTCGCCCCCTGCGGTTGTGGGCGCGCAGCGAGTGGGTATTGCCGGTCGGCGCGCTGACGGTGTTGTTCGCGGTGTTCCTCGGCGCCCAGTTCGTCGCCCTGTTCGGTGGCGACGACTACGTCCAGCGAACCGCGGGCCTGACCTACGCCGAGTACGCGCGCAGCGGGTTCTGGCAGTTGTCGGCGGTGAGCATCCTGACCCTGGCCGTGATCCTCGCCGTCCTGCACTGGTCGGCACAGGACAGCGCCGCCGACCGCCGCTGGCTGCGGCTCCTGCTCAGCGCGGTGAGCGTGCTGGCCCTGGTCATCGTGTGCTCGGCGCTGGCCCGCATGTGGACCTACCAGCAGGCCTACGGATTCACGGTGCTGCGCGTACTGGTCACGGTCTGCGAGCTGTGGGTCGGCCTGGTGTACGTCCTCGTGCTGGTCGCCATCGCCCGGCTGCACTGGACCTGGGTGCCACGCGCGGCCGTCGGCACCGCCCTCACCACCCTCATCGCCCTGGCCCTGCTGAACCCGGAACTCCTTGTCGCCGAACGCAACATCGACCGCTGGGAGACCAACGAACGCCTCGACACCACCTACCTCAGCACCCTCTCCCCCGACATCCTCCCCGCCCTGCACCGCCTCCCCGAGCCACTCCGCACCCACATCGAGACCCCCATCCACGCCGACCTCGACGCCGACCCGTGGTGGTCCTGGAACCTGTCCCGCAGCTCCGCCCGCTGACCGGTCAGCCGCGAACCGCGCAGCCCGCGCAGCGCATCTGTGGTGTGAACCCCTTGTCCGAGTCAGGAAGGATCCCATGACCGAGCCCGCAGAGATCGACCGCGTCAGCGCGCGCCTCGCCGAGATCCGCGGCAAGGCGAGCACACCCGATGCCGGCGTGGTCGTCGAGACCGACATCAGCGGCCGCATCACCGATCTCCATCTCAGTGACCGGGCCATGACCTGGGGACCGCATCGCCTCGCCCGATCCATCGCCGACCGGCACCGTGCCGCGATGACGCAGGTCTACACCGAGGCCGAACAGGTTTTCAGCATGCTGGACGCCGACCGATGACGTTCGCGGTCACCCCGACCGGACTCGATGAGTTGACGCTCGTCCCTACTGATCGCGGGTCGGCGGTGTGGTGCGGGACAGGCCGCTGGCGCGCAGGACTCGGCGGCCGATGGCGGCGCGGATGGAGTCCTCGGTGCCGATGACGCGGACGTGGGTGCGGGCGCGCGTGATGGCGGTGTAGAGGAGTTCCCTGGTGAGCAGGGTGGATTCGGGGTCGGGGAGGACGACGGAGACGGTGTCGTACTGGCTGCCCTGGCTGCGGTGGATGGTCATCGCGAAGACCGTGACGACGGCGGGGAACTGGGTGGGGTGGACCAGGTACGGTTCGCTGCCGCGTTGCAGGGCGGCACGCAGGGAGCCGTCGGGGCGGCGGATGATGACGCCGGTGTCGCCGTTGTAGATGCGGGCCTCGTGATCGTTGGCGGTGACCAGCAGCGGCTGACCGGGATACCAGACCGCTTGCGGCCCTTCGGGTCCCGCGCCGCCCGCGGCGGCCCACTCGGCGGCCATCCGGTCCCAGCGTTCCACGCCGAAGGGGCCCTGGCGGTGGGCACAGAGCAGTCGGTGTGACTCCAGCGCGGTGAGCGCGCCGACCGCGTCACCCGCCTCGGCAGCCGCGGTGACCGCCAGCGCGGCGGTGGTCACGTCGGCACGCACGGCGGCGGTGTCGTCGGGTGCGCACAGCGACACGTCCGCGGCACCGGCTCGCAGAATCGCCAGTGCCGCGTCCGCGTCGCCAGCGCGAACAGCCACCGCGAGATCCGCGATCCGCCCACCGAACCGCCGTCCGCGAGTGAGCCGCACGATCCCGCCGCGCAGCCGCCGCTGCTCCACCGCGGTGAGCGCGGCACCCACCACCGCGCTGCCCGTTCCCGGCCCACTATCCACGCCGGAACGACCCTGCCGCGCAAGGCCGTCGGTGCCGCCCGGACCCCGAACGCTTTCCGCGCCGGTTCCCGCCGACGCGGCGCCCAGGTCGTCACCGGTCTCCGCGCCGCCACGCTCGGGCCATTCCGCGGCCGGACCGACGCTCCGCCCGACACGCGTCGACGACTCCGCGCCGACGGCCGCATCGGATGTCGGTCCGATCGAATCTGCTTGTTTCCCATCAAGTTTCGGGTCACTCGCCAGCAGTTCACCCAGGGCTGGGTTCGGTGCGCCGCCGATCGGTCCGGCGACCAGATCGGCCAGCACCGCCCCAGCGTCGACGGAAGCGAGCTGGTCGGGGTCACCGACGAGGACCAGGCGGGTGTCGGGGCGCAGGGCCGAGAACAGATGGCTCATCATCGTGAGCGACACCATCGAGGTCTCGTCGACCACGACCACGTCGTAGGGCAGCCGGTTGTGTTCGTGGTGGCGGAACCGGGTGGTGCGTCCGCGCTGCCAGCCAAGCAACCGGTGCAGGGTCGAGGCGGTGAGTTCGGGCAGGCCGAGTTCGGCGGCCTGTTCACGCACGGCCTCCTGGAGGCGCGCGGCGGCCTTGCCGGTGGGGGCGGCGAGCGCGATGCGCAGCGCGGGCAGTTTCGGGGTGGCGGCGCGGTGCGCGGTGAGCAGGGCCAGGATGCGGGCGATCGTGTGTGTCTTGCCGGTGCCGGGGCCGCCGGCGACGACGGTGGTCCAGTGGGTCGCGGCGAGCGCGGCGGCCAGCCGCTGACGGTCCGGTCCGGCACCGAGCGGCTCGGCGAAGAGCCGGTCCAGTTGCGCGCGCACCAATGCCGTGTCGATCACCGGGTGGTCGGCGCTGCGTTCGGTGAGGACCCGGCGCAGGGTCTGTTCCTGCTGGTAGTACCGGTCCAGATAGAGCAGCGCCCCACCCTCGGCGTCGGCTTCGACGATCCGCAGGGGCCGCAGCGGACCCGCCTGCCCACCCTGGATCAGCGGACTGCGCCGCAGGGCGGTCAGCACCTGGTCGGCGTCGGGCCACGGCAGGGTCGCCGGGTCGATTCCCGCCGCGGGGTCACGGGTTTCGTCGGCGTCGATACCGATCTCACGCATTCGCGCCAGTTCCAGACAGACCGAACCGGAGCGCACCGCGCGCACGGCCAGCGCCGCCGCGAACAGCACGGCCTCACTGTCCTCACGCCCCATCCGGCCCAGCCGGACCGCGACGTGCACATCGGCGGCCGAGAGCACCCCTGCCTCGTTGAACACCCGCAGCAGCCCGGTTCCGCGCTGCGCCACCTGGATCGAGGTCATCGCGCGTCTCCCGCCAGCAGATCCGACAGCGCGACAACGAGTTCGGCGGGCGGATACCAGTCGAACACACCGTGGCCGGGCGGGGTCGCCGCGCCGATCATGCCGCGCACGAACAGATACCGTGCCCCGCCGAGATGCCGGGCCGGATCGTAGCCGGGCAGCCGCCAGCGCAGATACCGGTGCAGCGCAACGGCATACAGCAGCGCCTGCAGCGGGTAGTGCGAACGGATCATCTCCGCGACCATGTGTTCGCGGCGGTAGTGCTCGACGGTGAGGTCGCCGGTGCCGAGGCGGTTGGTCTTGTAGTCGACGATGAGGTATCGGTGCTCCCCCGCCGCGTCGGGCACCCGGAGGACGGCGTCGATACTGCCGGTGAGATAGCCGCGCAGGACGGTATCGGGCAGGGCGGCCAGGTGTTCGGCGTAGCCGGCCAGGTCGTCGTCGGCGGGCAGGTGGGCACGCAGCAGGGCCGCGACGGCGTGCATTCCCGCCGCGCGCGGACCGGGCCGCTCCCCGCCGCCGAGGGGCAGTTCGAAGTCCAGTTCGTTGAGCCGGTCCCTGGTCGCGACGGCTGCCAGGGAGCCGAAATCGGTGGGGGTGCGCAGGACTTCGAGCAGCGCGGTGGCCAGCAGGTCCACATCGAGTTCGGCCATGGTGTGTTCGACGGCCTCGACACAGCGGGCCCGCACCTCGGCGGCGAGATCCTCGACGGAGGTGTCGACGGTCTCGAGCACGCCGTGCACCAGCGTGCCGAATTCGGCACCGTATGGCAGTTCGTTCATCAGCGAGGGCGCCGCCGTGCCGCCGGTCGGCGCGTCCAGTGGCGCCTCGGTGGGTTCGTCGTCGGGGCCGGGCCCGTCCTCGGGTTCGCCCTCGCTCACCCCGGCGAGATCGTGCGCGCCTGCGGTCAGCGCCGAATACGAGGTGCGCCGCCACTGCTGGTCGAGTCCCCGGGTGAAATCGGCGGCGGACAGTTCACCGGTCGGCAGTTCGGTGCGCACGCGTCGGGGCGCCACGTTCTCCGGCCGGTCCACCGCGGTCACCGAGATGACCTCGGCGGCGGGGTCGGCCCACTCGGTGAGCCGTTGCACCGCGGCGGTGTCGGCGGGGATCTCCGCGCGCCGCGGGACCTGCGCCGAGCCGGGCCGTCGCCCGAGGATCATCCGGTGCAGGGGCGCGGCGGCGGTGGTGACCGCGGGCGCCCACCAGGTGACGACCTGGCACATGGCCCGGGTCAGCGCCACATACAGCAGCCGCAGCTCCTCCCCCGATTCCTCGGTCTCACAGCGCAATTGGCGTTCGCCGTAGCCGGGCGCCTCCTTGCCGCCGATATCGAGGACGCGGGTGCCGTTGTCGTCGTGGAACAGCAGGGTCGCCGGATACGGGTTCTTGGCGCTGTCCCAGGCGAAGGGCAGGTAGACGATCGGGAACTCGAGTCCCTTGCTGGCATGCACGGTGGCGATCTGCACCGCCGCGGCATCGCGGTCGAGCCGACGGCTACGCCCGCTCACATTGCCCGCTTCCGGATCGCGCACCCGGTCGGCGAGCCAGCGGGTGAGCGCGGTCAGGCCGAGTCCCTCGGCGAGGGCGACCTCGTCGAGCAATTGGGCGAGATGGCGCAGGTCGGTGAGTTCGCGCTCGCCGTTGTCGATGGCGAGCAGGCGCGGCGCCAGCTCGGTCTCGGTGGCGAGCTTGTCGAAGACCGCGGCGAATCCGGCCCGGCCGAACACCCGCGCCGCCTCGCGCAGCTGGGTCGACACACGGCCGACGAGATCCGCACCGCCCGCGTCGATCTCGGCGACGGTGACACCGAGGATCGGCGTGCACGCGGCCAGCCGCACTCGGTCGCCGCGGTGTGGTTGTTCCAGTGCCCGCAGCACCCACAGCCAGTCGGTGGCGGCGGGGGTCGCGAACACGCTGGTGCCACCGGCGAGGACGGAGGCGACGCCGACCCGGTCCAGCGCGGCCCGCACCACATCGATCTGGGTGCGAGTGCGCACGAGGACCGCGATGTCGCCGGGCCCGATCGGCCTGCGTACCCGCCCGTCGCCGACCTCGGTGAGCGCGTGCTCGGCGCCCCGTTCGGGTCCGGCCTCGATGGTGGCGCCGGATTCGAGCAGGGTGACGATGTCGGCGGCCAGATCGTCGGCCACCTTGGCCCGCTGCCTGCCGACCGAGGGGAACCCCGACCGATTGCGCGGCCCGGCGCCCGTGCGCGGCAGCACCCGCAGCCGCAGCGGGGTGATCACCGCCGGGTCGCCGTCCAGGCGGGTCGCCGGGCGCGTCGGCGCCACCGGGTACACGCTGATCTCGGGATGGCCGAGTTCCGCACCGCCGCACAGGTGGTCGATGGCGCGCAGCAGACCCGCGTCACTGCGCCAGTTGCGGGTGAGTTCGCTGCGCCGCTGGGCGTGCGCGACGGCGTCGAGGTAACTGAGCACCTCGGCGCCACGGAAGGCGTAGATGGCCTGTTTCGGGTCGCCGACCAGCACCAGGGTGGCGTGTTCGTGGAAGGCGCGGCGCAGGATGTCCCACTGCAGCGGGTCGGTGTCCTGGAACTCGTCGACGAGGGCGACCCGGTATCGCTGCCGGATCCGGGCGCAGGCGCGCGGACCGTGGTCGGGATCGGCGAGCACGTCGTGCAGCAGGACGAGCAGGTCGTCGAAATCGCGCAGGCCCGCTTGCCGTTTGCGGCGTTCGGTCTCCGCGCGGACCGCGGTGGCGAAGGCGACCCGCTCGCCCGCCGCGCCGTCGGTGCGTGGCGCGAGGTCGGCGTGGCGGTCGTGCACGGCGGCCAGGGCGAGGGTGCGCGCGTCGCGCAGGCTGAACGGGGCGCGGTCGCGGGCGTAGCGGGCCAGGTACAGGTCGTCGGCCACGGTGGCGACGAGTTCGTCGACCGATTCGACCAGTCGCGCGCCCGGATCGTGTTCCCCGGCCAGGCCGAGTTCGTCGAGCATCCGCTGACAGAACGAGTGCGTGGTGGCGATGGTGCCCGCGTCGAAATCGGCCAGGGCGGTGAGCAATCGGTGCCTGCGCAGCCGCACGGTCGCGGCGTCGGTGTCGGCGAGGGCGCGCACCAGGTCGTCGTGATGGGACCGGGCGTTGTCCGGTTCGGCCAGGGCGGCGGCCACGGTGACGAAGCGGTCCCTGGTGCGTTCGCGCAGCTCCTGGGTGGCGGCGCGGCTGAAGGTCACCAGCAGCAGCTCGGTGATCCCGATCCCGGCCTCGGCGACATAGCGGACTGCGAGCCCGACGATGGCGTGCGTCTTGCCGGTGCCCGCGCTCGCCTCGAGCACGGTGGTACCGGTGGGCAGCGGCCCGGCCGCGTCGAAGGCCTCGGCGGCGGGCGCCGACATCGTCCCCGTCACGGCTGTCCCTGACTCTCGGCGGCGAGCAGCGGCGCCCACCAGCGGCGGGCCACCGCGCCGAAGCGGGTGGACTCCGGTTCGCCCGGTCGCGCCGGGTCGGCGGCCAAGCGGTCGAAACGTGGTGCGCGGCCCCAGACATAGCGGAGGTAGCGGTCGGTGTGGTCGCCGAACTTGTCGGGACCGTTGGGTCCGCCGTCGAAGGCGTGTTCGGCGGCGAGCAGGGCATCGGCGACACTGTCGCCCCGGAAGCGGCGTTCGGCGTAGGCGGCCGTGGCGGCGGGCGCGATCGGCAGCGGTTCGCACAGGCCCTCGTCGCGCAACCGCACCAGGTCTCGCAGGACGGTCAGCGCGGCGGGCGCCTCGGGGGCCACCAGCACCGATCGGGTGACCGGTCTGCTGCGGAACTGGCCGCGTCCGGTGCTGATCGCCCGCCACGAGCGGTCCTCGGTGGCGGCCAGCGCCAGCAGCGAAACCCAGGCGGCGAGACGGTGTTTCGGCGCCAGGCGGGAGTAGGTGGTGCGCACCAGGGTCTCGCCGCGAACCTCGGGCACCGTTCCGGCGAGGGTCCGGCCGTTGCCGAGGTCGATGGCGATGTCGACAGCGCGTGGCTCGGCCTCGTAGTCGGGCAGGGCGGTGCGCACGAGGGTGTCGACGGTGCCCTCCACTTCGTCGAGCACCGCGGCGCCGAAACCGAAGGGCGGCAGGGTACCTCGTCGCCATTCGGCGGCTCGCAAGCCCGCCGGGTCGGCCCCGGTGAGGCGGGCGGTCAGCATCCGTTCGCCCAGATCCCACTTGGCCAGGCCGTCGAGTTCGATCGGGAGCTGATCGGCGATGTCCTCGGATTCCTCGGGCACCCGCAGGCCGAGCCGCTGCCACAGGAACGCGCGGACCGGATGCTCGGCGAACGAGATCAGTTCCGCCAGTGCGACATCGGCGGCCGGGGCCGGGGGCAGGGGCGCGGTGAGCAGCGGTGGACGCGGATGCGCGGGCCGGGCGGCCGCGCGCGCACCGGCCAGGGCGACGGTGTCGAAGCTGCGCGGGTGCTCGGGGGCGAAATTGCGACGGTCGAAGGCCTGCAACGGATGCCGGATGTGCACGGCGGGCATCGCGGCCGGGCCGACGTGGGCGGTGAGCACGTCGAGCAGTTCGGCCACCGGGACCGCGGGCGGCCGGGCGGCGCCGGTCACCGGGTCGGCGCCGGTGTGCAGGACCAGCAGCTTGTCGCCCGCCGCCATGATCGCGTCGAGCAGGAGCTGACGGTCCTCGCTGCGGGCATCGCGTTCACCGACCAGTGGGTCGCGGGCGAGCAGGTCGTCGCCGTCGACGGTGCCGGGGCGGGGGAACACGTCGTCGTCGAGACCGAGCAGGACGACCACCCGGTGCGGGACCGAGCGCATCGGTACCAGCGTGCAGACGGTGAGTTCGCCGGTGCGGAAGTTGGCGCGACCGGGACCGCCGGCCAGGCGGCTCGCGAGCAGCACCGCGACATCGGCCAGCCGCAGCGGGGTGTCCCCGGCGTGCTCGGTGGCGGCGACGATCTCGCGGCGGGCCTCGGCGCGGATCCAGGAGTGCGCGACCGGTACATCGGTGAGCAGGTCGACGGCGCGCAGCAGCACGGTGGTCCACTCCGCGGCGGGGCGCGGGCCGCGCAGGTCACGCAGGCAGACCGCGAGGCGGTCGACGAATTCGGCGAAGCGGCCGGCCAGGTCGACATCGTTGGAGTCCACGTCGTCGAGTGGGAGCGCCAGATCCAGCCAGTCGTCACCGGATTCGTCGGCGGTGACGCCGAGCAGGATCCGGTCGACGGCGGCATTGAGGGTGTTCTGCGCGAAATCGACCAGGCCGAACGCCTCGCGCTGCCGCTGTCCGATGCCCCACCGCGCACCCGATTCGGCGGCCCACTCGCGCAGTCGTTCGATGTCGTCGTCGTCGAAACCGCAACGGCGGCGCACGGTGTCGCTCGCCGCCAGGTCGAGCACCTGCGTCACGGTGACGCGTCCGTCGGCCAGTTCCAGCAGCTCGATCACCACCGCCAGCATCGGATTGGTCACCGCCCGCCCGCGATCGGCCAGCCGCACCCGCAACTGGTGCGCCGGATGCTCGCCCTCCACCGGCACATCCACCGCACCCGCCCCGCGCTGCCCGAACGCCGCCCGCACCAGCGGCGCGAACGCCTCCACGTCCGGGCACATGATCAGCACATCCCGCGGTTCCAGCGCCGGATCCGCCGCGAAGGTCGTCAGCAGCAGATCCCGCAGCACCTCCACTTGGCGAGCGGGTCCGTGACAGGCGTGCACCTCGACACTGCCATCGGGCACCGCCCCTTCGGCCGGCGCCCGGTCGTCGCGGATGGCGCTCTGTAAGACGCCGAGCAAGGTGGGTGCAGCACCCGCCCCGGAGAGGTGGATGTCGCTGTCCAACACCGGGATCAGCCGCTGCTCCACTTCGCGGACATCTCTGGCCAGACCAGCCAGCAGTGGATGTCGCACCAGATCGGCGGTGGTGTCCGCAGCACGCGACCGCGCCGTCGAGAGGTACACGTCCCTCGAAGCATCGGGCGCCGCCGTGCCCCCGCCGCCGATAGTGGCCGAAGTGTCACGCATCGCCGCGCCCGCACGGCTCACGCCCGTATCGCCGATCGACGCGCTGGTACCCAGGCGGCCACCAGTGGCGCTCTCGGTAGCATCCGTGGCAGCAGCGCTGAGGCCCGTATCGCCAGCTGACACAGTGTCGTTCATCGCAGCGATATCGCTGCCGGTGTACACCGGCGGTACGTCATCGCACCCACGGTCCGAGGTGAGGGCCGTCCACATCGTCGGGCTCGGGTGGGCCAGCCACAGGTGGACGTCGCGGTGGGCGGCCAGCGCGGTGAACACGGCGAGTTGGTCGGCGGGGAGGCGGGTGAGGCCGAACAGGGAGACGCGGGCGGGGAGGTCGACCGAGGCGGGGTCGGCGCGCAGGTGGGCGCAGGCGTCGGCGAGGCGTTCGGCGGGGCTCGGGGCGCCGATCGCCGCGTGCAGGGCCCGCCACAGCCGGGGCTGCCAGGCGAGGTCGTCGGGGACTCGGCCGCCCGCGCCGTCGCTGTCTGTGTCGGCCGCCCAGTCGAGCAGCAGTTGGGGGCGCTGTGCGGCGTAGGAGTCGAAGAGCGCGGCGAGGTGGGCGGCGGTGGCGTAGCGCCTGCCGACGCGGTGGCTCGTGCCGGGCAGACCCAGATGCCGGGCCAGGACCGCGGCCCACGGCTGGTCGGCGACCTCGTCGATCACCGACAGCAACGTCCACACCAGCCGCTGCCCGCCCCACGGATCGTCAGCGGGGGCGACACCGCTCGCCGCGGCCAGCACCTCGGCCACCAGCGCCGACGGCGCGGGGAAGGCGATGTTGGCGGCGATGCCGTCGCCGGTGCCCGCCACACCGAGCACGCCGGAAAGCCGCTGGGCCAGCCAGCGCTCCACCCCTTTGGCGGGGACAGCGACCACCTCGGTGGCGAACGGGTCGGCGGGCGCGACACCGAGCAAACTCCCCAGTCCGTCGGCCAGCGCGTCGGCGCGTTCGGCGCGATGGAGGTGCAACGGCATCCGTCGTTTATACGCCCAGCGACCGACCCGCAATCCCGCGGCCCCGCCGGGACCACCGAACAGGGCAAGTGAAATAGGCCACACCGCAAGACGTCCCGGCCACGCCTGCGCGGCCGTCGGTGACCACCGTGGGATCGTTGCTCCTCGGGTGGGACAGTACGGCCGCGGGCGAAAGGCTGGTTTTCGGTTCATGATCGCGCAGGTGATTCCCTTGGTTCCCGACGGCGGATTCGTCGTCCGACGGGCGGGCGCCCGCTGGGAGTTGATCAATTCCCGACGCTACGGACCCGATCAGGTACTGCACGTGTGGCCGCTGGACCGGCACGGCGAGGCGTTCGAACACTGCCATCGACTCAACGGCTGCCCCATCGCGACACCGCACGCCGCCCATCACTGAGCGCAATTGCGATGCGGCGCAAGGGCGCTTGTAACACAGTCCGGTTGCCAGCTCAAGTAGTGCGCTCGAGCGCGCGGTGTGCGAGTGTGGTCCCTCGTGCGTGACCGTTCCCCCGCCACCCGCGTCGTTTCCCGGGTCGCTGCAACCGCCTGCCTGCTCGCCGCCGCGGCCGTCCTCACCCCGGGCGTCCCCGTCCTGGTGAGTCAGGCCCAGGCCGCTCCCCCCGCGCTGACCCAGGCGTGCCTACCCGGCTTCGACTGCGACATGAGTTCCCGGATAGCCCGGGTGAACTCCTATCTCGCCGGTCGGCCCGGTGTGGTCGGCTACGTGCTGCGCGACCGCCAGACCGGCGGCATCTACGCCAACGAACACGCCGAGAACCAGGTGTGGACCGCCTCCACGATCAAGCTGGCCATCGCCGCCGACCTGCTCAACCGGGCCAGGGTCGGCGCCATCGGCCTGTCCCCCGACGACCGCCACAACATCGAGGCGATGCTGGCCACCTCCAACGATCACGCCGCCGACGTGCTGTGGAACAAGTACATCGGCTTCGACCGCCTGGCCTACAACAACGCCTTCCGCGCCTACGGCATGACCAGCCTGATCCCGCAGCCGACCAACACCGCGCTGTTCCCGGACTGGTCGTTCCAGAAGTGCACCGCCGCCGATCTGGACCGGCTGATGAACACCATCCTCGACACCATGCACCCCGACGACCTGAACTATCTGCTGGACCGGATGCGCTCGGTCGACTCCAACCAGCACTGGGGCGTGTGGGGCGCGGGCTCGCGGATGCGGCCCGGCCTCAAGAACGGCTGGTCGGCCGAGGCCGACGGCTGGGTGGTGAACTCGGTCGGCGTCGCGGGCGACGGTGAGCGCTACACCCTCGCCATCATGAACGCCCTCGGCGCCGAGGGTGGCTACACCGAAGGCGCCGCGACCGACACCAAGGTCGCCGAGCTCCTGCTTGCCGGTCGCTGAACGGGTCGGTCCCGTATTGTCGATCTTGTCGTTCGGAACCGGTGTCTCGTGACGACGCCGCTTGCGGAGCCGACTACGGTTGAGCCTGTCACCACCACTGTGGGGCGCACCCCAGTCTGTCGAGGAGCGAGGCGATGAGCACTCAGTCTGTCGGGAACCAGCGGCACCGTGTGGTGGTGATCGGTTCCGGGTTCGGCGGTCTGTTCGGCACCAGGCATCTGCGCCGGGCCGACGTCGATGTCACGCTGATCTCCAAGACCTCCACCCACCTGTTCCAGCCACTGCTGTACCAGGTGGCCACCGGCATCCTCTCGACCGGCGAGATCGCGCCCGCCACCCGGCTGGTGCTGCGCAAGCAGAAGAACGCGCAGGTGCTGCTGGGTGATGTCATCGATGTCGACCTGGCGAACAAGCAGGTCACCTCGCGACTACTCAACCGCGACACCGTCACCGCCTTCGACAGCCTGATCGTCGCCACCGGCGCGCAGCAGTCGTACTTCGGCAACGACCACTTCGCCACCTATGCCCCCGGCATGAAGACCATCGACGACGCGCTCGAACTGCGCGCGCGCATCCTCGGATCGTTCGAGCAGGCCGAGCTGGCGACCACCCAGGAGGAGCGCGACCGGCTGCTCACCTTCATCGTCGTCGGCGCCGGTCCGACCGGTGTCGAGCTGGCGGGCCAGATCGCCGAGCTCGCGGACCGCACCCTCGACGGCACCTTCCGCACCATCGACCCCCGCGATGCCAGGGTCATCCTGCTCGAGGGCGCGGGTGCGGTGCTCGGCCCGATGGGCCCCAAGCTGGGTGCCAAGGCGCAGAAGCGGCTGGAGAAGATGGGTGTGGAGATCCAGCTCAACGCCATGGTGACCGATGTCGACGCGCACGGCGTGGTCGTCAAGGACGCCGACGGCACCACCCGCCGGATCGAGGCCACCTGCAAGGTGTGGTCGGCCGGTGTGCAGGCCAGCCCGCTGGGCCAGATGATCGCCGAGCGTTCCGAGGGCACCGAGGTGGACCGGGCCGGGCGCGTCATCGTGGAGCCCGACCTCACGGTCAAGGGTCATCCGAACGTGTTCGTGGTCGGCGACCTGATGTCGGTGCCGGGTGTGCCCGGGCAGGCGCAGGGCGCGATCCAGGGTTCCACCTACGCGGCCAAGGCCATCAAGGCCGGGCTCAAGGGGCAGGCGCCGGCGGATCGGGCGCCGTTCAAGTACTTCAACAAGGGCTCGATGGCGACGATCTCGCGCTTCGACGCGGTCTGCCAGATCGGCAAGCTCGAGTTCAGCGGCTTCCTGGCCTGGCTCGCCTGGCTCGCGCTGCACCTGTACTACCTGGTCGGTTACCGCAGCCGCATCGTCACCGTGATCGGCTGGTTCGTCTCGTTCCTCGGCCGCAATCGCGGGCAGATGGCGGCGACCGAGCAGTGGATCTTCGCGCGGTTGGCGATCGAGGAAGTCAATGCCGACCGGGCCGAAGCCGACGAACTCGCGGCGCATCTGGGCGCACCGCCGGAGAACAACGAGCTCACCGAGAAGCGCGAGGTCGGCTAGCCGATCACCGTTCTCGAAAGGCCGGGTGGTTCACCGAACCACCCGGCCTTCGTCGTCGGCACGCACCACGATTCCGGGTTGCCCGTGTTTCGGACCCATCCGAGTCCGGGACCGGTCCGAATGTCGGAGGTCATATGTGTGACCAAATCCCCAGGATGAAAGGTGATCTATGGCGACGGGGAAACACAGGGCACCGAGCCCGCAGCGACAGAAGGTCGGTTCGGTCGTCGCAGCAGGCGCGGTCCCCCTGGTCATGGCCCTGATCGGCACGGGCACCGCGAATGCCGATCCCGCGCAGGCGGCGGTGACCCAGACCGAGCATCCGGCCGGACCGGAGTTCGACGCGATGGCGCCCAATGCCACGCCGTACGTGGGCCAGCAGATGCCGGAGAACACGCGCAGCTCGCTGCAGTGGTCGCGGACGGGACCGGAGACGAGCTACCTGTCCCCCGTCGGTCCGCTGCACGCGCCGACCGCGGTCGAGCCGGTGCCGCCGATCCTGCCGCCGCCGGGCCAGTTCCGCTTCGGTGACCAGCAGGTTCCGGTGCCCGACTTCGTCCCGGTGGACACCTCGATCCAGATCAACGATGCCGCCGCGAACACCGAGGCCAATCTGGCCACGTTCCTGGACTCGGTCGGGCTCGAGCGCAGCCGCTCGGACCGGATCGCCGCCGAGACCCTCGGATCCGCGGCGCGCGGGGCAGCCGTCGGGTCGACCGTCGCGATCCCGTTCGCGATGGCGGCGAGCACGATGGGCGCGGTCGCCGGTCTCGTCGCCGGTATCCCGCTGCTGCCGATCGGCCTGGTCGCCGGGCCCATCCTGGGTGGGATGGTCGCCTACATGGCGGTGTCGGTGCCCGTCACCGTCGTCGGCGCCGGTGTCGGTGCCGCGGTGGGCGCGGCGAGCGGTTTCCTCGCGCCGCCGCGCGCGGCCACGCCGGGCGAGATCGCCGACGAAGCGGTATTGGTCAACGCCTGATCCGCAGGTAGTACAAGTGGGAGCCGAGCATCTGCCCGGCTCCCACTCGTCGTTTCCGTCGGTCCGGTGACGGCACCAAAGCCGCGCGCCCACGGACCGCCCTGGCTCCGGCGAAGGACGAGCTCGGCCGGTCGAATGTCGTTCCGGCGGTGACGCATTCGATCCGCCGACACAGGCGGGCTCGGATCACCGGCGGGACCGTTTCGGTGGACTCAGCCGACCTGGACCGGAACCTCCGCACGCAGGCGGGAACCGACGCTCGTGGCGAGTGAGCCACCGGCGGCCAGGGGCAGTCGTACGGTATCGATGCTGCCCGACCAGGCGGGACGGTCGTCGGGGTAGACCAGTTCGCTGTCGAGTGCGCGGGGCGCGCGCAGGCGGTCGTCGGTGACCGCGCCCGTCCCTAGCTCGAGGCGGTGCCGCAGCAGGGGGATCTCGCCCAGGTCGGCGATCAGGTCACCGCGCCAGCCGCCGCCGTCCTCACCGCTGCGGCCGAGCTGTACCCGTTCGCGCAGCCGCAGGCGCGCGTCGGGGGCGAGCAGCACGGTGGACACCGTGTGGTGATGTGCGCCACCGGCCACGATCGTCGGCTCCGGGTCGAAGTCCAGTTCGGCGCCCTCGCCCACCTCGAAACGCCAGTGCGCCACCGACAACGGCGTCACGGTGCTCGGCAGCGCGATCGTCGCCGCCACCGAGCGGACCACCAGGCGCGCGCCGGGCCGCACCACGATGCTGATCTCGAGTTCGTCCCCGCCCAGCGGGGTCGCCGCCGTGCCGATCAGGTGGACGGTGTCGGTGCCGGTGTGCCGCCCGGCCAGGCCGCCGACCGCGTCGATGCGGGGCAGCCTGCCCGGGGCGGCGACGATGCGGAGTTCAGTGCGCAACGCCGGTGGCCGCGTCCTGCTCGGCGGCGACCCGCAGCTGCTCGCGCACCCAGGCCAGGACCGGGGTGGCGGCCGGGTCGTCGGTCAGCGAGATCAGGGCGGTGGGGCGGCCCTCGCGCACCTTCGCCGCATCGCGTTCCATCACGCCGAGGTCGGCGCCGACCAGCGGAGCCAGGTCGGTCTTGTTCACCACCAGCAGGTCCGAGAAGGTGACGCCGGGGCCGCCCTTGCGCGGCACCTTGTCGCCGCCCGCGACGTCGACGACGAAGATCTGCGCGTCGATCAGGCCGGAGGAGAAGGTGGCGGTGAGGTTGTCGCCGCCGGACTCCACCAGGATCAGGTCCAGCGGCGGGTTGGCCGCGACCAAGTCGTCGATGGCGTCGAGGTTGGCGGTGATGTCGTCGCGGATGGCGGTGTGCGGGCAGCCGCCGGTCTGCACGGCGGTGATCCGCTCGTCGGGCAGCACGGCGTGGCGGCGCAGGAAGTCCGCGTCCTCGGTGGTGTAGATGTCGTTGGTGAGCACGGCGAGGGAGAGCTCGTCGCGCAGCTGCCTGCACAGGGCGGCCACGAGCGCGGTCTTGCCCGAACCGACCGGGCCGCCGATGCCGATGCGCACGGCCTCACCCGGCGCGCGGTGCCGCTTGGGCCGGTCGTGGCTGTGATCGTGCGGTTCGCCGTCGATCAGATGGGGCGGCATGAGGACTCCTTCGTCGGTGGGATGGGTCAGGACGCGAACAGGGGCATGTCGCGGTGCAGGTGACGTTCGGCCAGCGCGTCCTGCAGCGGATCCGAGAGCGCCGCGAGGCCGAGGGCGGCTTCCTCGGCTATCCGGTCGCACAGGGGCGCGAGGCGCATGGTGCCCGCGGCGATGGCGGCGGGATCGAGCGCGAGCAGGCGTTGCGCGGCGGTCGCGGCGCCGGTGAGCGTCGTGTAGACGACGACGCCCGCGAGTTCGTCGGTGCGTGCGCCGGAGGCGAGGCCGACCATGCCGAAGACCGTCGACAGGTGTGGTCGTGCTCCCGCGGGCGCCCAATCATGGTGTGGCCACAGCTGTTTCGCCAGCCGCAGCAGGCCGCGCCCCTGTGCGCGCGAGGCCGCTCGTGCGGCGGGTGACGGTGTGCGAGCGTCGGCTTCGAGCTCGGCGCGCTCCGGGGTGAGCGCACCGCCGCAGATCGCGGCCGCCAGCGAGGCCGTCACCAGACCCGTGGTCGCGATCCGCCGACGCAGGTACAGCTCGACGCTCGCGTTGTCGCGCAGCAACCCCGACGAGACCGCTTCCTCGACCCCGCCGGAGTGCACGTGCCCACCGATGGGCAGGCGGGAATCGGCCAGGGCGAGCACTGTCGCCAGACCCGCCACACCCTCGTTTCGCATCCGCCGATCCTATGCAACGGAGCTGCGTACACGCCCGCTGAGGCCGCCTCAGCGACCCGCAGTGGCGCCCGTCACTGGGCCCGATGGTCGTCGGAGTGCGCGGCCGCGTGACCAGCTGGCGGCGCGGGGAGCTGGTCACGGGCGAGCGCCACTGGCTGATGCTCTACGCCGGTCGCGCAGCCGCCGTAGGCCGAGCGCCGATCAACCGGTCACCGCCGCGCGGCGGCCCAGGCCGACCGGCGACCAGCCGATCAGTGTCCGGAGACGGTCACACGCTCGCCGCGGGCCGAGCGCCAGGCCAGGGCCGCCATCGCGAGCAGCAGCAGGGCGCCGCCGGTCGTGGCGACGTGCATGCCGCTGACGAACGATTCGCGGGCGGCGTGGATCAGCCCGGTGTCGCCGCCGGAGTGGGCCAAGGTGTCGCCCAGTGTCTCGCCGAAGTTCCCGCCGGAGCGGAACACCAGGGCGGCCACCGAACCGAGCAGGGCCAGGCCGAGCGCGTTGCCGAGTTCGAAACTGGTCTCGGAGATACCCACCGCCGAGCCCGCGCGTTCGGCCGGCACCGCCGACACCGCCACGTCCGAGACCAGCGTGAACGAGATGCCGTAGCCGACACCCGCGATCGCCGACCCGGCGACGTACCACATCAGCCCGCCGTCGACCCCGACACCGAGCAGCATCAGGTTGCCCACCGCCGAGAGCACCAGCGCCAGCGTGAACGTGGCCCGCACGCCCAGCCGCAGGCCGATCCTGGCGCCGCTCATCGAGCAGACGAACACCGCGATCGCCATCGGAATGCCCAGCAGCGCGGCCTGCAGCGCGTCACGCCCGGTGACCGACTGCAGGTACACGCTGGTGAGGTAGCTCAGCGCGGCCAGCGACATCATCCCGGCCATGCTCGCCCCGATCGCCACCCGGAACAGCGGCCGGGTGAACAGGCTCAGATCCAGCAGCGGCTCACTGAGCCCGCGCTGCCTGCGCACGAACACCACCAGCAGCGCGACGCCGAGCGCGGCGATCAGCAGCGAGACCGGGTCGAAGCCCTCGGCCGCGATGTGCTTGATGCCGTAGATCAGCGGCAGGATGCCGCCGATGGAGAGGGCGACGCTGGGCAGGTCGATCGGCCCGAGCGCGGCGGAGCGGTGTTCGGGCAGCAGCAGCGGCCCGAACAGCAGCAGGATCGCCAGCACGGGAATGTTGATCAGGAAGACCGAGCCCCACCAGAAGTGGTGCAGCAGTACGCCACCGATGATCGGCCCGACCGCCGAGCCGCCGGCGAAGAAGGCGGTCCAGATGCCGATCGCGGTCGCGCGCTGCCGGACGTCGGGGAACAGGTTCGAGATCAGCGCCAGGCTCGACGGCAGCAGGGTCGCGCCACCGATGCCCATCAGCACGCGCGCGGCGATGAGGACCGCCGAGCTGGGCGCGAACGCGGCGAGCACCGAGGCCAGGCCGAAGACCGCCGCGCCCGCGAGCAGGATGTTGCGCCTGCCGATCCGGTCGCCGAGATTGCCCATGGTGATGAGCAGGCCTGCCAGCATGAACCCGTAGATGTCGAGGATCCAGAGCTGTTGGGCGGCACTGGGATCCAGATCCGCCGTGAGCGTCGGCATGGCGAGGAACAGCACCGAGATGTCCATCGACACCAGCAGCACCGGCAACAACAGCACGCCCAGCCCGAGCCACGCGCGGCGTCCACCGGCGGCCGCGGTGGGCAGCGCCGGTTCCAGCTTCGTCATTCCGACATCCTTCCAGGGGTTTGCGTACGCCGTACGCAGGGAATGGGTACAGTGTACGCATGAATGGGGAAAACGGAAAGTGAGTCATGGGATGACTGACGCGAAGCTCACCCGAGCCGCGATCGTCGACGCCGCGATCGCCCTCGCCGACGCCGACGGCCTCGACGCGGTGTCGATGCGCCGCATCGCCGACCGGCTCGAGGTCGGCACCATGTCGCTGTATCGGCATGTGGCGAACAAGGACGAGCTGATCGCGGAGATGACCGACGAGATCGCCGCCCACCACCCCTACCCCGACCCCACCGGCCAGGGCTGGACGTGGCGGGACCGGGTCCGCATCGCGGCCGAGATCGATTGGCAGCTCTACCAGCGCCATCCCTGGGTCCTGCTCACCTTCGCGGTCCCTCGCTACAGCTTCGGCCCGCAGGGGCTGGCCAGCCTCGCCTGGCTGGTCGAGGGTCTGCGCGAGCTCGACGTCTCCGCCCGCGAGGCCACCACCATGGCGTTCACGGTCTGGAACTACATCTCCGGCGCGAGCCTGCCGGTCGTCGGCGGTGCCCTGCTCGCCGAGCGCCGCACCGCCACCGACGACACCAACGGCCTGCGCGACCTCCTCGAAGGCCGCCCCCAATTCCCCGTCCCGCCCGCCCTGGCCGACCTCGAAGGCGCCGGCGTCAGCAACCTCACCTCCCAGGACCTCCTCACCCTCGGCCTGGAAGCCCTCTGCGACGGCTTCGCCGCCCGCGCCGCCCGCTGACGACCGAGATCATCAGGCTCTGGTGGCGGCATCGGCCGAGTAGGACACGCCACCAGAGCCTGGTGATCACCTGACCAGGACGCGCGAGGGGCGCGTGGTGGTGGAGACTGGAGGCATGACCGACGCGCAGACGCCCGCCGATCGTCGGCTGGCCGCCGAATCGCTGGCGGCGAACGATCCGACGGGATGGTTCGAGCCGCTGTATGCCGAAGCCGCGGCGGGGACCTCGGTGGTGCCGTGGGATCGGGACGAGCCGAATCCGCTGCTCGCCGACTGGCTGCGCGATCGGTCGCCGGCGCCGTGTGCGCGGGGGCTGGTGATCGGCTGCGGTTACGGCACCGATGCGGAATTCGTTGCCGCCCAGGGCATTCGCACCACTGCCTTCGACATCTCCCCCACCGCGATCCGTGCGGCGCGGGCCCGCTTCCCGCAGTCACCGGTCACCTACAAGGTCGCCGATCTCCTGCGTCCGCCCGCCGCCTGGCAGGGCACGTTCGACCTCGTCGTCGAGTCGATCACCGTCCAGTCGCTGCCGCCGGAGGTCCGCGCCACCGCGATCAGGAGCATCCGCGAATTCCTCGCGCCCGAGGCGACATTGCTGGTCATCGCCGACATCAGCACCGCGCCCGCACCGGGCCCACCGTGGCCGCTCACCGCCGCCGACATCGATTCCTTCGCCGATACCGATGTGACCCCGGTCCGCGTCGAACGTCTCCCCCGCGCCGACGTGCCCGGCCTGTACCGCTGGCGAGCCGAATTCCACCGCGACACCCAGAATGCCACGCAATAGCCGAAAGGCACAGCACCGCAAAAGTTTCCGGCACGCATGCTCGCGGCTGTCGGCCGGTGCCGAGGCGCTACCTGCCGGACACCGTCAGCTCTTCGCGGTCGGTGACTGCTCGGCGGGCCGACGCCAGGCCGGGATGCTCAGGTAGGTGGCCGCGCGAAGTACCCATTCGACAGGACCGTAGGGATGCCGGCGCAGCCACCAGGCGCTGAGTGCGAGCTGGGCGGCGAAGGTGAGCAGGCCGATCGCGATCACGCCCAGCGGGGCGATGTCGTCGGCCAGAGCGAAGCCGTACCCGGTGTAGACGAGCATGAGGACGACCGACTGCCCGATGTAGTTCGTCGCGGCCATCCGTCCCGCGAGGGCGAGCAGTGCGGTGGCGCGGGCGGTGCGGGCGGACTGGGCGGCGAGCACGATGGCGGCGATGTAGGCGAAGGTCATGGCCGGGTTCACCAGCTGCTGCAGGCCGGCGATCAGCGAGGGCGCGTTCCACCACGACATCTTGTCGGCGAAGGTCAGTGCCGAGATCGGCAGTCCGAGACCGAGACCGATCACCAGCACGCGCGGCGCCCAGCGGCGCAGGGTGTCCGCGTCGTCGAAGAGGTTGCGTTTGCCCGCGGCCATGCCGATCAGGAACATGGCCAGGCTCGGTACACCCTGGATGAACCAGATCACCAGGACGAAGATCGGCGCGAGACCGGCCTGGGCGTCGAAGGTCTTGGCGAAGCTGCCGGTGTAGCCTGCCGCGAGGGCGGGCAGGTCGATGATCTGGCCGAGCGCGAGGATGCTGCTGTTGTCGCCGGGCAGGAAACTCAACGCCGACCAGAGCGTGTACAACACCACACCGGTGATCACCGCGGTACGCGGCCGGAGTTTGCGTAAGGCGATGAGGATCAGGCACAGGAACGCGTACAGCGTGAGGATGTCACCGAACCACAGCAGCCAGACATGGACAGCGCCGATCACCATCAGTGCCAGGCATCGGCGCAGCAGCCGGCGCGTCGGCGCGACTCCCGCACGCCGCGCGGCGGCGATCTGCAGCGTGAACGAGTAGCCGAACAGGAACGCGAACAGCAGGTAGAAGCGCCCGGAGAAGAGTGCGTCGACGGTAGCTCGCACCACCTGGTCGACGGCACCGTCGAACCGCAACACCGGTTCGTCCTTGGTGCCGTACACCGACCACAGCGTGGTGGCCACCACCGCGTTGGTGACCAGAATGCCGAACAGGGCGAGGCCGCGCAGCATGTCGACCTCGGCGATGCGCCGGCCGGAAACGGCTGCGGTCGAACGGGTTCCGAGTGCGTCGGCCATGGGACAAGGGTAGGGACGCCGCACCGCTGGGGCATCCCCCCTGGGAGCGACTTCCGCGCCGCGAAACCCCTACGCACACCTCCATCCTGCGGCGTATTGACAGCGACCCGACCGGGTGCCTCGGCCTAGTATCGCGAGGATGAGCACTCCCCTGCCCCGACCGGAAGTTCTCGCCGCCGTGCACGCCCTGCACGAAGACCTGTCGACCTGGCTGGGTTCGGCCGCACCGCCGGTGGTGTTCGAACGCTTCGCCGCCGCCCAGCACCCGGCGTTCAGCATGGTCACCACCGACGGCGCCGTCCTCGACCGTGACCAATTGCTGACCGGCCTGCGCGGGGCCCGCAATGCGCAACCGGGCCTGGCGATCGAGATCACCGAGGTCGACACCGTGGTCGACGACGGGAGTACCGTCGTGGTCCGCTTCCGCGAGCGGCATCGCCTCGGTGCGGGCACCAGCGACCGGCGGGTGAGCGCGGTACTCGTCGAGACACCCGGCTCGCCGCTGAGGTGGCGGGCGGTCCACGAGACCCCCATCAGCTGAGCGGCCGGTCCGGCGCGCGAAACCGTACGCGTCCGACCGGCCCGCACCGGCCTCGGTGCACAATGGAACGCGAACGTGCTCGGGCGGGACTCGTAACCACCACGGAGGCGGACATGCAGGCTGTCGTCATCGACCGGTTCGGCGATCCGAAGGACGTGCTCACCGCGCAGTCGGTGCCCACCCCCGAGCCGGGGCCGGGTGAGGTACGGGTGGCGACGACGCTGTCGCCGATCCACAATCACGACCTGGCGATCATCCGCGGCGTCTACGGCTACAAACCGCCGCTGCCCGCGATTCCGGGCACCGAGGCGGCCGGTGTCGTCGACGCGGTCGGCCCCGGTGTCGACCGGGTCGAGGTCGGTCAGCGTGTCGCGGTCGCCGGTACCCGCGCGGCGTGGGCCGATTTCTTCCTCACCCGCGCCGAGCAGGTGGTTCCGATGCCGCCGTCGGTGCCGGACGAGACCGCCTGTCAGCTCCTCGCGATGCCGCTGAGCGCGCTGATGCTGCTCGACGACCTGCGGGTGGAGCCCGGCCAGTGGATCACGGTGAACGCGGCCAACGGCGCGGTCGGCCGCCTGGTGAACCTGTTCGCCCG
This sequence comes from Nocardia sp. NPDC058176, assembly GCF_042883805.1. NCBI lineage: Bacteria > Bacillati > Actinomycetota > Actinomycetes > Mycobacteriales > Nocardiaceae > Nocardia > Nocardia sp. NPDC058176. The sequence continues at coordinate 2,468,474 of NZ_JBHVVA010000001.1, forward strand.
GCAGCGTGGCGTGCGGGTGCTCAGTCTGGTCCGCGGCCCTGCCTCGGTGCAGGCCCTCGACCAGCTCGGTTACGGCCCGGTGGTCGACACCGAAGCGCCGGGCTGGGCCGAGCGGGCCGCCGAGCTCACCGGTGGCGAACCGATCGTGCGGGCCGTCGACCAGGTCAGCGGCCAGGCCGCGGGCTCGCTCATGTCCCTGCTGGCTCCGCGCGGCGAGCTGATCTCCTTCGGCGCTCTCTCGGGCAAGCCGCTCATCATCGATACCGGTGCCGTGATCTTCAAACAGGCTGTGGTGAAGGGCTTCTGGGGCCAGCAGCGCAGCGCGGAGATCGACCGCGCCGACTACCTCCGCCTGATCACCGAGCTCGTCGGCCTCGCCGCCGACGGCACCTTACGCCTCGACGTCCAGGCCGAGTTCCCCCTCGACCAGGCCGCCGAGGCCGCTGTCGTCTCCGAAACCCCCGGCCGCAACGGCAAAGTGGTCTTGCACGCCGGCGCTCGCTGACCCCGATCACCGTGCGGGGAGTGGACGCCCGCACCGACTCTCCACGGTCTTCTCGCACTCGGTCCGGCACGCGATCGCATCCGGTATCGCCATCCGCTCGCCTACCAGGGCTGATCGACGGCCACCGCGGTATAGGGCGTCTGAGGCCCGGGCGGCGTGGTGAATCGGGCGTTCGGCAGGTAGAGGCGGTCGCCGAAGGACGCGATGGTGGCGGGGATGTCGAAGCGCGGGTCGGTGATTCGCCGTTCGACGGTGCCGGTGGTTCCGGTGTGGTCGAGGGTGAGCACCGCGATCGTGTTGGACCGGTTCTCGACCACGAGCAGGGTGTCGCCTCGTGCGAACATGCCGTCACCGTCGGGCAGCCGCTCGCCACCGAGATCGACTCGCCGTGCCACACCGGTGGCCGGGTCGATTCGGAACAGCTCACCGGTCACCGACTGCACGACGAGCAGCCCGGCGCCATCCGGCGTGCGCACGATCCCATTGGCATTGAATTCGCCTGGCACATAGGCGATATCGCCGCTCAGTGGAACCCGCACCACCGCATCGGGCGTGGGCAGCGCTCCGTCGGGTCCGATCGGCAGGTGATAGAGCACCGGCGCGGTCGAATCGGTGAACCACTCGCCCTCGGGGGTGAACACCACATCGTTGACGAAGGTGTCCGGTGAACTCGCGACGGCATAGTTCGCCAGCACCGCACCGGTCCAGCTGTCGATGACCCGGACGTCGCCGCCGGTGCCGCCCGCGACGAACAGCCTGCCTCGGTCGTCGAGCCGTAATCCGAGCGCCGGTGTCCCCGGTCCCGGACTGAGGACATGCCCGTGCCCGGTCACCAGATCGGCACGATAGATGGAACCGTCAGCCATGGAGCCGAGGTAGGCGATGGGCAGCGTGCCGATCGCGATCCCCTCGGGCCGGAATCCGGCGGGCAGGGAGAGGGTGTCGGGGAACAGCGGTGCGTCGGCGGAAGCAGGCGCCACGGTCATCGCGACGCAGATCAGGGCCGCGCCGATGCCGAGAATTCGTCTCATTCGTCCATCTCACCGGCCGCGGATCAATGAATCCAACACATGTTTGTCACCGCACGGATCGTGATTCACGATGGATCGATGGAGCTCCAGCAGATGCGCTACGTCCTCGCCGTCGCCGAGACGAACAGCTTCACGAAGGCCGCGCGGCAATGCCACGTCGTGCAGTCGGCGCTGAGCCACCAGATCGCCCGCCTGGAGCGCGAACTCGGGGCGAAACTGTTCGAACGGACCAGCCGCCGGGTCCGGCTGACCCCGGCGGGCGCGGCCTTCCTGCCCGCCGCGCGCCAGTGCCTCGACGCCGCCGAACGCGCCGCCGCCGAGGTGGCCGCCGCGGTCGGTGAGGTGCGCGGCAGGCTCGCCGTCGGCCTGATCCCGACGGTCACCGCGCTCGACCTGCCCGCCGCGCTGCGCGCGTTCCGCAACCGCCACCCGCAGGTGCGGATCAGCCTGCGGGTCGGGGCCAGTGACGAGCTGGCCGAGCGGGTCGAACAGGGACTGCTCGACGTGGCCTTCCTCGGCCTCCCGGACACCGGTCCACCGCGCGGGGTCGCCGTGCGCGAGCTCGCGCGCGACCGTCTCGTCGCGGTGGTCGCACCCGGTCATGCACTGGCTGCCGAACCGGCCGTCGACCTGCACCGACTCGCCACCGAGGTCTTCGTCGACCTGCCCGCGGGCACGGCCGCCCGCGCCCAATCCGATCTGGCCTTCACCGCCGCGGGCCTCGCCCGTGATGTCGCGTTCGAGGTGACCACCGCGGACTACATCGCCCGGCTGGTCGAACAGGACCTGTGCGTGGCCATGCTGCCCGCGGCCTACGCGCCGCAGCTCACCGGCGTGGTGACGGTCGAGGTCACCGACGCGCCGACCCGGGTCGAGTACGTCGTCTGGAGCGAGTCCGGCCGGACACCCGCCGCCACGGCCTTTCTCGACATCGTCCAGGCCACCGTCGATAACGAATGACGAATCATCTACCACCACAACCCTTTCCGTAGCGGCGCTCCACCTTCCCGACGAGCACGATCCGCCGGAGTCCGTCAGCGCGAGTAGGTACCGTCGATGGCATGGCCGACCTCTCCGCTCCCACCCGCATCGAGTCCATCGGCGCCGACTTCTTCGACGACCCGCACGCCCATTACCGCCGCTGGCGCGCCGACGGGCCCGTCCACCGGGTCCGCTTCCCCGACGACGTCGTGCGGTGGGTGGTGGTCGGCTACCCCGAAGCCAGGGCCGCGCTGGCCGATCCACGCCTGCGCAAGGACATGGCCGGCGCCGCCGCGATCCTGGACCACAAACGGCAGGTGCCGCCCACCGATCCGCAGTCGCTGGCCCTGCTCACCCACATGCTCAGCACCGACCCGCCGGGCCACACCCGGTTGCGCAAACTGGTGAACAAGGCGTTCACCACCCGCCGGGTCGCGGCGCTGCGCCCGCGCATCGAAGAGATCACCGAGTCGCTGCTCGACGCGATGGCCGCCGCGGACGAGGTCGAGGTCGACCTCATGGACACCTTCGCCAATCCCCTTCCGGTGACGGTGATCTGCGAACTGCTCGGGGTGCCGCTGGCCGACCGCGCCGACTTCCAGTCCTGGACCAGGTCCCTGCTCGGCGTCGCCGGTGTGGCCGACGAGGAGCGCTCGGCGGCCGCGGCCGCGATGACCCGCTATCTGTCGAACCTGGTGCGCGCCAAGCAGTCCGAGCCCGCCGACGATCTGCTCTCCCAGCTGACCCTCGCCGACGACGACGGCGACCGCCTCACCGACACCGAGCTCGTGGCGATGGCGTTCCTGCTGCTGGTCGCGGGCCACGAGACCACCGTCAATCTGATCGGCAACGGCGTGTACGCGCTGCTGCGTGACCCCGGGCAGTGGGAGGCCCTGCGCGCCGACCCCGACGGGGTACCCGCCGCGGTGGAGGAGTTCCTGCGCTTCGACGGCCCGGTCGACATGGCGACGGTGCGCTTCACCGGGGAACCGGTCACCCTGGGCGGCACCGAGATTCCCGAAGGCGAACTGGTCTACGTCGCCCTCTCGGCCGCCAATCGCGACCCGGCCCGCTTCCACGACCCCGACGTGCTGACCCTCGACGGCCCGACGGCGGGACATCTCGCCTTCGGCCACGGCATCCACTTCTGCGTCGGTGCGCCACTGGCCCGGCTCGAAGCCGCCATCGCCTTCACCGCCCTGCTGCGCCGCTACCCTGATCTGCGCCTCGCACCCACCGCGGGCACCGCCCGCTGGCAGACCAGCACGCTCATCCGGGGCCTGCTCGACCTGCCCGTCCGCCTGCGCTGACCCGGCCGCCGGCCGGCTCGCCACCTGCCTCGATCGGCCGATCGGCATCCACTATCGCCACCGCACCCACCCGCGCCGCGCCTCGACACTGAAGCCACGAGTCCACCGGTGTGAAGGAGCGACGTGGCCCGGCTACAGGTCGACGCGGTATCGAAACGATTCGACACCGCCTACGCGGTACACGAGGTCAGCCTCGACATCGCCGACGGGGAATTCCTGGTCCTGCTCGGTCCGAGCGGATGCGGTAAGTCCACGCTGCTGCGGATGATCGCGGGACTGGAGGAACCGAGCGCGGGCCGCATCCTGGTCGACGGCGTCGACGTCACCGACGCCGCGCCACAGCGCCGGGACCTGGCGATGGTGTTCCAGAGTTACGCGCTGTATCCGCACCTGTCGGTGGCGCGCAACATCGGGTTCCCGCTGCGGGCGCGGCGCAGACCGCGGGCCGAGATCGCCCAGCGGGTGGGCGAAGTGGCGGCGACGCTGGAGCTCTCGGCGCTGCTCGATCGCCGTCCGGTGGCGCTGTCGGGCGGGCAGCGCCAGCGGGTCGCGCTGGCCAGGGCCATGGTTCGCGATCCCGGCGCGTTCCTCATGGACGAACCGCTGTCCAATCTCGACGCCAAACTGCGCAGCGCGACCAGGGCCGAACTGATCGCGCTGCACCAGCGCCTCGGCGCGACCTTCCTCTACGTCACCCACGACCAGGTCGAGGCGATGACGATGGCCACCCGCATCGCCCTGCTCAACGAGGGCCGGGTCGAGCAGTGCGGCACCCCGGCCGAGCTCTACGACCGGCCGCGCTCCACCTTCGTCGCGGGTTTTCTCGGCGCACCACCGATGAATCTGTTCCCCGCCGTCGTCACGGTGGGTGAGGACGGCCTGCGCGTGGTCGCCGACGGCGTCGACGCGGCGCTCGACATCCCCGCACCGGCGGACGAGTCCGGCACCCGCGCCGTGATCGTCGGCATCCGCCCCGAACGCCTGCGCATCGACCACAGCGCGACCGCGATCCGCGGCCGGGTCCGGATGGTGGAGAACCTCGGCAGCGAGGAACTCGTGCACCTCGACACCGGACCGACCGAACTGTGCCTGCGCACGCCGCGCCCCGCGCGGGTCGGCGCGGGTGAGGACATCGCGCTGCGCGTCGACCCGGCCGACATCCACCTGTTCGACCCGGACACCGGCCTGCGCCTGAGTTGGCAAGCGCCGCAACCGGAGCCGAGCCCGAACACCGACGCGCTCGCCGTACCGGCCGCCTGATCTTCCGCACCACCCCGATGAGGAGAATCACCATGAAACGCACCCTGCCCATACTGGGCGTGGTGTTCGCCACCGCCGTCGCGCTGAGCGGCTGCGGGTTGGGCGGCACCGTGGCCACCGACGACACGGCGGCCGCGCAGATCCCCGAACTCGCCCCCGACCAGCAGGTCGAGATCACCTTCGAGTCCTACAGCTACGGCGCCGCGGGCGCGTGGACCGAGACCTTCGACGAACTCCTCGGCGAGTTCGGCCAGAAGTACCCCAACATCAAGGTCACCGCGCAGAAGCCGCAGGGCAACAGCCCCAACCCGGCGACCGACACCATCTCCAGCATCCAGAACCAGCTGGTCGCGGGCACCCCGCCCGATGTCGCCCAGCTCGGCTTCAGCGATCTGGACTTCACGATCACCCAGCTGCGCGCCAAGCCGCTCGACACCCTGGTCGGCGCGGACGAGGTGGCCGCCAACTTCGACGGTTCCCCGCACGCCTACGCCCCGCGCGCCCGCACCCTCGACGACTGGGACGGCCACACCTATGGTGTGCCGTTCGTGTTCTCCACGCCGGTGCTGTACCTGAACGCCTCGTTGTTCACCGCCGCCGGTCTCGACCCGGCCGACGTGCCGGCCACCTGGGCCGAGGTGGCCGAGGCCGCGAAGGTGATCGCCGACCGCACCGGTAAGGGCGGGGTGTACATCGACTGCCTCACCAAGTCGGCCAAGGACTGGTGCTTCCAGTCGCTGGTGCGCTCCAACGGTGGCCGCGTCATCGCCGAGGACCGCAGCACCCTCACCTACGCCGATCCGGCCGCCGTCGAGGTGGTCCGGATGGCCCAGGATCTGGTGAACACCGGCAGCATGCCCAAGCTGAACCAGCCGCAGAGCTGGGAGGCGTTCGCGCGCGGCGATGTCGCGATGATGCTGGAGACCAGTGCCCTGCAGAGCATGTTCGTGACCGGCGCCAAGGACAAGTGGGATCTGCGCTCGGCCCCGATGCCCGGTTTCGGCGGCAAGCCGATCGTGCCGACCAATTCCGGTGCGGGCCTGCACATCCTGTCCAACGATCCGGCCAAGCAGCGTGCCTCCTGGGAGCTGATCAAGTTCCTCACCAGTGAGGAGTCCTTCGTGAAGATCGCGACGAAGATCGGCTATCTGCCGCTGCGCACCGGCCTGCTCGAGCAGCCCGACGCCCTGAAGGACTGGGCCGAGGCCAACCCCCTGCTCAAGCCCAATGTCGCCCAGCTCGCCACCATGGAGCCGTGGGTGTCCATGCCGGGCAACAACTACCTGCAGATGCGCGACGGCATGATGGACGCGATCGAGGCGGTCGTGTTCCAGGGCAAAGACGCGCAGTCCACCCTGACCGCAGCCCAGACCGAGGGCAACAAACTCCTCCCGACGACATGAGCGGCCGCAGCGAGCTGACGATCGTCCAGCTCACCGACACCCACCTGCGCCCGGCCGGTGAACTCCTGCGCGGCACGGTCGACACCCACGCCAACCTCACCCGCGTGCTGACCCTGCTCCGCGAGGCCGGTCAGCCGGTCGACGCGCTGGTGCTCTCGGGCGATCTCACCGACGACGGTTCCCCCGAGGCGTATCGACGGCTGCGCGCGGCCGTCGAGCCGGTCGCGGCGGACCTGGATGCCCAGATCATCTATGCCATGGGCAATCACGACGAGCGGGTGGCCTTCGCGGTCGAACTGCTCGACCGCGAGCCCGGCACCGTCGATCCGGACCAGCCGCACGATCAGCGCACCGAGATCGACGGCCTGCGCGTCATCACCCTCGACAGCACCACGCCGACGCGCCACGACGGTTATCTCGAACCCGAGCAGTTGGTCTGGCTGGCAGCGCAATTGCGCGAACCGGCCCCGCGCGGGACTCTGCTGATCCTGCACCATCCGCCGCTGCCGTCCTCGGTTCCGGCGACCGATCTGCTCAGGCTCGAAAATGCCGAGGACCTGGCGGCCGTGGTGGCGGGCACGGATGTCCGGATGATCCTGTGCGGGCACAACCACCTCACCGCGGCGGCCGCGCTGGCCGGGATCCCGGTGTGGATCGGGCCCGCGCTGGCGTATCGCCTCGATCCGATGGCACCGGTGGGCAGGCAGCGCGGTTTCGCCGGATTCGGTTACAGCCGTATCGATCTCGTCGGCGACACGATCCTGGCCACCGCGATCGAGGCCACCCCGGCCGAACCGGTCTACGACCGCGCCGAGGACGAGATCCTGGACCAGATCGTCGCGCACGTGGCACAGGCGCGGTGACGGTGTTCGTCCTCGAGGAAACCCCGGCGCCGGTGCGCACCGAGGCGGCCACCGTGCCGCGTCGGTTCACCCGGCGCCGGGTCGCCCGGCTCGCCGCGCCCTACCTGTACCTCGCCCCGGCACTCGTGCTGCTGGTGGTGTGGACCTATCGGCCGCTGGCCCAGGCGGTGCAGCTGTCGACGTATTCGTGGAACCTGCTGCCGACCGCGCCGATGATTCCGGTCGGCACGGCCAATTACACCCGGCTGCTGGAACTTCCGTCGTTCTGGGCGTCGCTGGGCCGCACCGGTGTGCTCATCGGTGCCCTGTTGCCGTTCACCGTGTTCCTGCCGGTGCTGATCGCGCTGGCGAGCAGGCGGATTCTCGGCCGGTCGCGCACGATCTACCAGGCGCTGATCTTCGCCCCGTTCCTCATCGCCCCTGTCGCGACCGCCGCGGTCTGGCGGTGGCTGCTGCATCCGGGCGCGGGCTTCGTCGACCAGCTCCTCGGCACCGGGCACAACTGGGTCTACGACGCCTCCACCTCGCACCTGGTGATCATCGTGATCACCGGCTGGCAGCTGCTCGGCTTCGCCGTGCTGGTGGTGTGGGCCGGGCTCGCCGGAATCAGTGGCGACTACGGCGAGGCCGCCCAGGTCGACGGCGCCTCACCCGGCCAGATCCGGCGCTGGATCACCCTGCCGCTGCTCTCGCCCACCCTGGTGTTCCTCGTGCTCACCACCGTCCTGCTCACCCCCACCCTGACCTTCCCGCTGATCGACTCGATGACCCAGGGCGGCCCGTCCCAGTCCACCACCAACATCTACTACCTGCTGTGGGACTACGCCTTCCGCTCCTTCGACGCCGGCCTGAGCGCCGCGGCGGGCGTGCTGCTGTTCGTCGGGTTCGGTGTGCTGGCGGCGCTGCTGGTCTGGATCTCGGAAAAGGTTGCCTTCCATGATGATTGAGCGTCTACGCGGCGTGGGCAGCCATCTGCTGCTCGCCGGGACCTCGCTGGTGTGCGTGTTCCCGATCTACTGGCTGTTCGCGACCGCGTTGCGCAGGCCGCAGGACGTCACCTCGCTGTCGCCGCTGCCGTGGCCGCTGTCGATCGACAACTTCCTCGACGCCGCCGACAAGGTCGACGTCCTCGGTCTGATCGCCAACACGTTCTTCGTGGCGATCCTGTCCGCGACCGCCCAGCTGCTGATCGCGCTGCTCGCCTCGTACGCCTTCGCGGTGTACACCTTTCCGCTGCAGCGGGTGCTGTACCTGGCCTTCGTCGGGATCTGGCTGGTGCCGTTCCAGGTCACCATGCTGCCCAACTACATCCTGCTCACCCAGCTCGGGCTGATCAACACGCTGATCGGCGTCGTGCTGCCGACGATGTGCTCGGCGCTGGCGGTGCTGCTGTTGCGCCAGCACATGGCGGCGTTCCCCAAGGAGCTCATCGCCGCGGCGCGGATCGACGGCCGCTCGTCGTGGTCGATCCTGTGGACGGTGGTGGTGCCGAACCTGCGGCCCGCGCTCGCCGCGCTGGGCATCCTGCTGTTCATCAATTCCTGGAACGAGTACTTCTGGCCCGCGGTGGTGCTGCGGCAGTCCAATTCCGTACTGCAGCTGGGCCTGCGCAGCTTCATGGGCACCGAGGGCGATCAGTGGGGGCCGATGATGGCGCTGGCCGGGCTGGCGTGTCTGCCGGTGCTGCTGCTGTATCTGGTGCTGCAGCGCCAGATCGTCAACGCGTTCGTGCGGTCGGGGCTCAAGTGAGTCGGTCAGACCGACAGGACCGGCAGATCGCGGGCCGCGTCGAGGCAGTCCAGGAACAGCGCGACCGCGGGATTGGGGTCATCGGCGCGCCACACCGCGTACACGTCCAGGGTGGGGACCGGGTCGAGCAGCTTCACCGCGACCGAACTGCTGTGCGCGGCACCCATCCCCTCCGCGATCGCCCGCGGCAGCGAGGCGAAACCCACCAGCGGCCGCACCGAGACCATGTGCGCGGTGGCGCCGGGATCGTCGGCCGAATGGGTGACGGTGAGCGCGATCCGGGTCGCGGCGGCCGAGCGCAGGATGGCGTCGTACATCGCCGGACACTGCTCGCGCGCGAACAGCACGCACTGCTGGTCCTGGAGTTCGGCGAACGGCACCGCGGCGCGCTCGGCCCAGCGGTGCCGCTTGCCGACCACGGCCACCAGCGGAATCCGGTGCAGCACACGGCGATACCGGAACTCCGCGGTGGCGGGATGGCCGTAGACCAGCGCCACGTCCAGGGAACCGTCGGCCAGTGCCGCCAGTTGCGGGCCGGTGCGCTTCTCCCACAGCGTCACGCCGACATCGGGATGACGCTCGGTCAGCCTGGTCAGCGCGTCGGGGAGGATGTGCCTGCTCGCGGGCAGGTTGTAGCCGATGCTCAGGCTGCCCGCCCTGCCCTCGGCGGTGGCCTTGGCGACCTGGGCGGCCCGGTCGAGCTGGGCGACGATCTGGCGGGCCTGTACCTCGAACTCCCGGCCCGCCGGAGTCAACCGCACCTCGTGGGAGGTCCGGGCGACCAGTTGCACGCCGAGCGAGCGCTCCAGCTTCTGCAGCTGGGCGCTCAGACTCGGCTGGGTCAGGTGCAGGCGCCGCGCGGCACGACCGAAGTGCAGTTCCTCGGCGATGGCGATGAACGAGACGAGGTGTCGGAACTCCATGACGCGGCTCCTTGTCGAGTACCTCCCACGCTATCGACAGCGGATAACCCGCGGTGAATCACCGATGCCCGGCAGTCGCCCCCGAGGTGTCCGCCGCGTGAAGCGTGCTCAGGACGCGGGCCCGTTGACGACCGCGTAGGCGAATCCGTCCCACCCCTTGGAACCGACCGTCTGGATCACCGTCGCGTCCAGGCTCGGTTCGGCGGCGAGCAATTCGATCAGTTCGCGGCTCGCGAGCGCGTTCGGGTCCTCGGAGTGCTCGTCGGCGACCGCGCCGCCGCGCACGACATTGTCGACGATGATCACCGAACCCGGCCGGGTCAGGCGCAGCGCCCACTGCACGTAGTTGGGGTTGTTCACCTTGTCGGCGTCGATGAACACCAGGTCGAACGGCTCGGTCGCGTCCTCGGCGACACCGGGCAGGGTGTCCAGCGCGGCGCCGACCCGGATGTCGACCCGCGCGCCGACGCCCGCCCGGTCCAGGTTCTCGCGCGCGACCTTGGCGTGACGCGGCTCGAACTCGAGGGTGACGACGAGTCCGCCGTCACCGACCGCGCGCGCCAGCCACTCCGTGCTGTATCCGCCGAGCGTGCCGATCTCGAGCACCCGCCGCGCACCGGCGGTGCGGGCCAGCAGATTCAGCAGTTTGCCCTGCGGCGGGGAGACGTCGATCGCGGGCAGCCCGGCCGAGGCGTTGGCCGCCAGCGCGGGCGAACCCTCGGTGCCCACGAGAGTGTCAACGACATAGGAATCGACGTCTTCCCAGGTATTGGTCATGGTGGCAGTCTGCCACCGCGGACCCGGTCGGCGCCGGATTCAGCGCAGGGTGATCGTCATCGCTCAGACTCCGGCCGCGGCGGTCTGCGCCTCGTAGACACCTCGGATGATCTCCTTGGCCGCACCGGCCAGCTGCTTGACGTTGACGAGTTCCTTGGCCATGGTGATCAGCAGCTGCGAGACGGTCATGCTCGCGGACGAGATGTCGAACAGCGCTCGCGCGATCAGCGCCGGGGTGGCGGTGCCCGCGGAGGCGATGAGCAGCGCGGTGATCTCGGCCAGCATGCCCGCCAAACTGCTGAGCACCTCGGTGATCACCCCGCGTACCGCCTCGACGATGCGCTTCATCGCGTCGTTGACCTTGGCCAGCGCCTCGGCCAGCGCCGCCTTCTCGGCGATGCTCGCGGCCAGTTCGGTGGCCTTGGCGCGGTAGGCCTCCCTGGCGGCGCCGATCCATTCGGCGGTGCCCTCCTCGATCTGGGTCGCCCACTCCTGCGCCACATCGGTGAGCCGCTCGGCGATCTTGGTCCACGAGGCCGAATACGCCTCGACCATGTCGGGATTGCCCGCCAGCGAGTCCAGGGTCTTGCGCAGCGGCTCGACGTGTTCGAGCATCCAGCTCATCAGCTGGCTGCCGAGGAAGTTGAACGGGTCGAACTTGGCCAGGGTGGAGCCCTTGGCGATGGCGGTGCCCATCTTGGCCAGTTCGCCCCACTGCCCGGCGGTCCCGGCGGCGCTGGTGATGGCGGAGATCTTGTCGGTGATCGAGGAGTCGCTGGTGAAGGCGTTGACCAGGTTCGAGGCGCCTTCGAAGGTGTCACCGGCGAGGGTGCCCTTCATGATTCCGCCGTCGGCCGCGTCCTCGCCCTCGGCCAGGCTGGTGCGGCCGACATTACGCAGGAAGGGATTGGTTTCCTGGTAGTACTCGTCGCGGAAATCGGTGCCGGGTGCGATCAGGTCGTTGGCGGGCGCGGGGGCGTCGTCGAAGGTGTCGAGATCTTCGCCGGGCACCCACACCCCGGACTCGTTGAGGAACGTTCCCAGCGCGGTCTGCTCGGCCACGGTCACACCCGCCCGGCGATCTCGGCGGCCCTCGCGGCGATGTCGCCGGCGAAGGAGCCGTCGCGGTTCTCGAAAGCGTCCGCGGCGGTGCGCAATTTGCCGGGCATGGCACCGGTCAGTTCGTCGAGAGTCGTGAGGGCCTCGGTGATCGAGTCGTGCAGGTCGGTCAGGATCATGGCGGCGTAGGGGCGCACGAGCGTGCCGTACCCGTCATCGGCGTGGGCGAGATAGCTCGCGGCCTCCAGCGCGCCGGCCAGATCGACGGCCACCGCACCCACCTTCGCCGCGTGGGCGCGAATCGCCCCCGGCGCCACCTGGACCTGCTTGCTCGTCATTCGCCGTCCCCACTCTCTGCACGGCCGCCTCCCGGCGGCGGATTTGTTCGAGTCGACTAGTTGGACGCGCGTGGGGGTGGTTCGGTTCCCACGAAGGTGCGACCGGTACCGCGTGGAGTTATTGCAGCCAGGATTTGCGCTGGTAGAACAGATCTTCGTCGGTCGGCTCCTCGGGGGCGACCACCCGGTCACGATCGGGCTTGCGGGTCGCGGGCGCGTCGGGCGCGGTGGCGGCGGGCCACGGGGCGGCAGGCGGCGCCGGGGGCGAGGGTGGCGTGGGGGCCTGCTCCGAGGGAGCCGGTTCGGGATCGGGGAAGCGCTCGGCGTACTGGCCGACGATGGCCTCGCCCGCGTCGTCGGTGCCGACCATGTCGTGGACGAGTCCGGTCACGCGATCCCGCAGCCGGGCCTGCGCGCGGTGCGTGCACGCCATCAGCTCGTTCGCCACCGCGGCGGGGTCCATCCCGCGGACCGCGGGCGCCAGGGTGACGGCGGTGGTCACCCCGTTGGCATCGATGGTGACGCCGATCCGCCCGTCGGCCGAGGTCTCGGTGACGCTGACCTCGGTCATCTTGCCGTGCAGTTCCTGGTACCGCTGCGCCTTGCGCTCCAGATCCTCGGCCCAGCGCGACAATTCGTCGGCGGCGTTGTTCAGGTTGTCCATCGGCCCTCGTCCCCTCCTGCCGGCCCGTCCGGCGATCCGTGGTCCGGGACGCGTCGCTCCCGCCCCGCCCAGCTCGGCGCCGAGAGTACCCGACCCGGTTCGCCCGGCCGGGCACGCGGTTCCCGCACCCTGATTGCCCAGGAAGTAGTAACAGTGTTACCGTTCCAGGGTCGCGGGCCGGTGACATGGGTCACGGCTGGTTGCTACTGCGACGCGGCGCACATCACGCACCGGCGTGGTGACATCGATGGAGAGTTGCATGCGAAGAACACGATCGCTGGCCCGTCTCGCGGCAGTGACGGCACTGGTGTGCCTGGCCGCGGCGGCTGGTCACGGCGTCGGCGCCGGACAGGTGGCGGCCGCGCCACTGGACGGCTTCTACACCCCGCCCGCGCAGATCCCGCAGGAGCCGGGCGCGATCGTCAAGACCAAGCCGATGACCATCCTGGCGACCGCGCCCACCGAAGCGGGCTGGCCGGCGCAGGCCCAGCACGTCATGTACACCAGCCGCTTGCAGGACGGTTCCCCGGTCGCGGTGACCGGCACCTACATCGAGGCGACGAACCCCTGGCGCGGCGAGGGCCCGCGCCCGACCGTGGTGATCGGGCCGGGCACCTCGGGGCAGGCCGACCGGTGCGCGATGTCGGTGGCGTTCTCCACCGGCCTCTCGGTGACCGCCGATCCGGCCCTCGGGATCTCGGCGAACCAGGAACTGCCGTCCTCGGCCGCGTGGAGCATGCTCGGCGCCCGCGTGCTGGTCACCGATTACATCGGTCTCGGCACCCCGGGAATCCACACCTACGCCAACCGGTTCGAGAGCGCGCACGCGGTCCTCGACGGCGCCCGCGCGGCCAACACGCTCGCCGGTGTCGGCCCCGAGACCCCGGTGGTCTTCTGGGGGTACTCGCAGGGTGGCGGGGCCACCGCCGCCGCGGCGGAGATGCAGCCGGACTACGCGCCGGAGCTCAATCTCAAGGGCACCTGGGCAGGCGGCCCGGTCGCCGACCTCTCGGCGATCGTGGAGGTCATCGACGGCGCGCTGATCGGCGGCGCCATTGGCTACGGCGTCAACGCCATGCTCGCCCGCTATCCCGCATTGAGCACGGCGGTGGATCGGGTGACCACCCAGCAGGGGCGCGACATGCTCGCGACCCTGAGCGAGACGTGTGTGGCCGACCTGATCTTCTACCACCCGTTCCTGCGGACCAATTCGCTGACCGTGGACGGGCGCTCACTGAGCGAGCACCTGGTCGATCTCCCCGAAGCCGCGCCGGTACTCGCCGAACTGCGTCTCGGCAGCCGCGCACCGGCCACCCCGGTCCTGATCACCAGCGGGCGCAACGACGACACCGTCCCCTACGGTCAGGCCCGCCGTCTCGCCGAGGACTGGTGCGGTCAGGGCGGCACGGTCACCTTCCGCACCAACGAGCTGCCGCCGATCCTGCCGGGCACCACGATCCCGAATCACTTCGGCCCGGAACTGATCGACGGCTTCGGCCCGGACAACGCCATCTCCTACCTGCTCGACCGGCTCGCCGACAAGCCGGTCACCGGCTGCTCGTTCGACTGAACGAGAGTGGCCTCGAATGCCGCCGACAGCGTGGTCGGCGGCGTTCGTCGTCAGAAGAGGAAGTAGCGCTGGGCCATCGGGAGTTCGGTGGCCGGCGCCTCGGTCCAGACCTCGCCGTCCACGCGCACGGTGAAGGTGTCGGGATCGACCTCGATGTTCGGCATGGCGTCGTTGTGCGGCATGTCTGCCTTGGTGACCCGGCGAACGTTCTTGACCGGCACCAGCTTTCGGCGCACGTCCAGCCGGTCGGCCAGGCCGTCGGCGATGGCGTGTTCGGAGACGAAGTGCAGTGAGGTGGCCGCGGCGGCCGGGGCGGCGGCGCCGAACATCGGGCGCGGCAGCACCGGCTGCGGGGTGGGGATGGAGGCGTTGGCGTCACCCATCGCGGCCCAGGCGATCATGCCGCCCTTGAGCACGGCGTGCGGGCGGACGCCGAAGAACGCGGGCTCCCACAGCACCAGATCGGCGAGTTTGCCGACCTCCACCGAGCCGATCTCGTCGTCGAGGCCGTGCGAGATGGCCGGGCAGATGGTGTATTTGGCGATGTAGCGCTGAACCCTGGCATTGTCGGCCGCGCCGTCGCCGGGCAGCGCGCCGCGGCGCTTCTTCATCACGTGCGCGGTCTGCCAGGTGCGCATGACCACTTCGCCGATACGGCCCATGGCCTGGGAGTCCGAGCCGATCATCGAGATCGCGCCCAGATCGTGCAGCAGGTCTTCGGCGGCGATGGTGGAGGGCCGGATCCGGGACTCGGCGAAGGCCAGGTCCTCGGGGATCGACGGGCTCAGGTGGTGGCACACCATGAGCATGTCGAGGTGCTCGTCGAGGGTGTTCACGGTGTGCGGCCTGGTGGGGTTGGTGGAGCTGGGCAGCACGTTGAGATGCGAAGCGACGGTGATGATGTCGGGTGCGTGCCCGCCGCCCGCGCCCTCGGTGTGATAGGCGTGGATGCCGCGGCCCGCGATGGCGGCGAGGGTGTCCTCGACGAAACCGGCTTCGTTGAGCGTGTCGGAGTGCAGTGCCACCTGCACGCCCGCCGCATCGGCGACGGTGAGGCAGGCATCGATCGCGGCCGGGGTGGAGCCCCAGTCCTCGTGCAGCTTGAAACCCGATGCGCCGCCGCGCAATTGCTCCCACATGGATTCGTGGCTGACCGTGTTGCCCTTGCCGAGCAGCACGATGTTCATCGGCCAGTGGTCGAGCGATTCCAGCATCCGGGCCAGATGCCAGGAGCCGGGGGTGACGGTGGTGGCCTTGGAGCCCTCGGCGGGGCCGGTGCCGCCGCCGATGAGGGTGGTGATGCCGCCGCCGAGCGCCTCGTCCATCAGCTGGGGACAGATGAAGTGCACGTGACAGTCGATGGCGCCCGCGGTGAGGATGCGGCCGTTGCCCGCGATGATCTCGGTCGACGGGCCGACGACCAGATCCGGGTGCACGCCCGACATGGTGTCGGGGTTGCCCGCCTTGCCGATCCCGCAGATGCGGCCGTCGCGGATGCCGACGTCGGCCTTGATGATCCCCCAGTGGTCGACGATCACCACGCCGGTGATGACGGTGTCGGGGGCGCCGTCGGCGCGGGTGGCGCGCGACTGGCCCATCGATTCGCGCAGCACCTTGCCGCCGCCGAAGACGGCTTCCTCACCGGCCAGGCCGGGTCCGCCGCTGCGGTCCTCGGTGATCTCGATCAGCAGGTCGGTGTCGGCGAGGCGGATGCGGTCGCCGGTGGTGGGCCCGAACAGTTCGGCGTAGCGGGCGCGGCTCAGTTCGCTCATCGGCTCTCTCCCGGAGTGCGGATCGGGTGGGTGTCAGGCATCGAGGCGTCCCGGCGGATTCGGGCTGATGCCGTAGACCTCGCGGGTGCCGCCGAGCGGAACCAGGGCAACGCGTTGCGGCAGACCGGGTTCGAAGCGCACCGCGGTGCCCGCCGGGATGTCGAGGCGATGGCCGTGCGCGGCGGCGCGGTCGAAGTCGAGCGCGGCGTTGGCCTGCGGGAAGTGCACGTGGCTGCCCACCTGCACCGGCCGGTCGCCGGTGTTGACGACATCGAGTTCCACGCGGATCGCGCCCGCGTTCAGCTCGATCGTGCCCTCGGCACAGAGATACTCACCGGGAATCATGGCCTCGCCTATCCGATCGGGTGGTGCACGGTGACGAGCTTGGTGCCGTCGGGGAACGTCGCCTCGACCTGTACGTCGTGGATCATCTCCGGCACGCCGTCCATCACGTCGTCACGGGTCAGTACCGAGCGCCCCGACGACATCAGCTCGGCCACCGTCCGCCCGTCGCGCGCCCCCTCGAGCACGTGATCGGTGATCAGCGCGACCGCCTCGGGATGATTGAGCTTGAGTCCCCGCGCCTGCCTCCGGCGCGCCAGCTCGGCCGCATAACTCAGCAGCAGCCGTTCCTGCTCGTGCGGCGACAGGCGCATCGATTCTCTCCTCGGCGGGTCGTGGTCGGTGTGCGACATTCTGGCATGTCCCCATGTCGGGCGCCTGTCCAGTGCCATCGGACACACCCGGTCGCGGTCGCCGGTGAGCGGCTGTGGCGACCGGTCAGCAGAGCAGCCCGTCCGCCGGTGTCTCGAGGTCGACCAGGTAGCGGATCACCGCGTCGTCGACGCAGCTCACACCCTGGAGGGCGACCGTGTGCTGGTTGCCCTCGTAGGTGATCAGCGCGGCGTCGAGCTGGCGGGCCAGGGCGATGCCGTCGCTGTGCGGGGTGGCCGGGTCGCCGGTCGTCGACACCACCACGGTCCGCGGCAGGTCAGGTATCGACAGGGTGTGCGGCTCGGTGGTGTTGGGCACCGGCCAGAAGGCGCACAGTTCCTTCGGCGCGGCGCCGGTGGCCCGCCCGTCGTCCAGGAACGGTGCCGCCCGCCGGTATTCGGCGTCGAGGCGGGCGACGACGGCGCGATCGTGGATGCGTGGGGTGTCGACACAGCGGATCACATGGAACGCGTCGGTGAAGCCCGCGTAGGTTCCGTCGTCGCGGCGATCCTCGAGCTGGTCGGCCACCTGGAGCAGCACATCGCCGTAACCCTCGCGCAGTTCCGCCAGCCCGGCGGTCAGTGTTTCCCACGCGTCCTCCCAGTACAACGACCAGATCACCCCGGACACGGCGTCGTTGTAGGACAGTCCGCGCGGATCGTCGGTGTACGCCGGTGCCGTGCGCAGCGGCTCGAGCAGCTCCTGGAAGCTCCGCACCGCCGTGGCGGCATCGGTACCGAGCGGGCACCCCGAATCCAGCACGCACGCGGCGGCGAACGCCTCGAAGGCCTGCTGGAATCCGGCGGCCTGGGTGACGGCGTCGTCGACGGGATCGGCCGACGGATCGACCGCCCCGTCGAGCACCAGTGCCCGGACCCGCTGCGGGAACCGCTCCGCGTAGGCCGACCCGAGCCGTGTGCCGTAGGAGTAGCCGACCGCGGTCAACCGCTCCTCGTCCAGGACGGCCCGAACCACATCCATGTCCTGGGACACCTCGCGGGTACCCAGGTGGGCGAGCAGGTCCCGGCCGTTGCGCCGCTCACACGCCTCGGCGTAGTCGATGAGATCGAGTTCGGCCGCCGCGATCCCCTCCGGCGTGTTCTCCAGTGGCGGTTCGGCCCGTTCGGCATCGGTCTCCGGTCCGGTCAGGCAGGCGACGGCGGGAATCGAGTCCCCGACCCCGCGCGGATCGAACCCGATCCGGTCGAACCGCTGGGCGATCTCGGTGTCGCGCCCGTAGTTCGCCATCCACAGCCCCGACCCGCCCGGCCCACCGGGCAGCATCAGCACCGAGCCGATCCGCCGCTCGCTCGCCTCGACCCGGGAGAGCGCGATCTGCACGACGGTGCCGTCCGGGCGCGCGTAGTCGAGTGGGACGTCGATCCTGGCGCACCGGATCGGCGGCTCGGTGTCGTCGATGTACACGTCGTAGGAGTCGCATTCCGCCCAGCTCACCCGCTGGTCGTAGAACCGTTCCAGGCCGGGCGCCGGGGGCGTCCGCGCCGTCCCCGGATCATCGGCGCTCGCACCGCAACTCGTCACACCCACACCGACCGCGATCACCATCGCGACACGCCACATTCGAAACACTCGGCGGAATCTTGCCAGTGCCCGGCGGATATATCGCGCACTGTGATCGACTCCCTCGTAGGCGATGGAGCGGACCGGTGATCAGGTGTTGTGACCAGCGGCATCGGTGGTCGTGGTCGGGTATGGGTGCGTGCGCGGAACGGAAATCCGGTGGAAGGCGCGGGGTGTGGGCCGTAGCGTCGGGGTCATGAACGCACTGACCGGATTGCTCAATGTCGTCGATGTGGAGGCGACGTGCTGGGCGGGGCCGACGCCGCCGGGGCAGGTGAACGAGATCATCGAGGTGGGGATCACCGTGGTGGATCTCGGGGCGAAGGCGCGGGTGAGCAGGCACGGGATTCTCGTGCGGCCGACGCGGTCGCGGGTGAGCGAGTTCTGCACCGAGCTGACCGGGCTCACCCAGGAGCAGGTCGACGCGGGCGTGGATTTCGCCGAGGCGTGCCGGTTGCTGGCGACCGAGTTCGAGGCGGGGTCGCGGCCGTGGGCGAGCTGGGGCGACTACGACCGCAAGCAGTTCCGGACCCAGTGCGCGGCGACGGGGGTGCGGTATCCGTTCAGTGGGCGCCACACCAATGCCAAGCAGGTCTTCAGCGAGTCCCACGGATTGCGCAAGCGGCCGGGGATGGCGGCGGCGCTGCCGCTGGCCGGGTTGACGCTGGTGGGCCGCCATCATCGGGGCGAGGACGACGCCTGGAACATCGGCGCCCTGGTGGTCGACGTGCTCGGTCGTGGCGATTGGCGGGTGACCACCGACGAGACGCACTCCCCGTCACGGTGACGGTGGGTCAGTTGGTCGCGAGGGCGAACCAGGTCGCGGCGACGAGCAGGATGATCGCGATCGCGACGACCGCGCGGGTGGTGTAGATGTGGCGCACGATGCTCCGTTCAGACGAAGTTGAAGCGCTCGGTGTGGATGCGCTCGGCCGGGATGTCGAGGGCGGCGAGCGCGTCCTCGACCGCGGTGACCATCGGCCCGGGACCGCAGATGAAGTACTGGCCGCGCAGGTGACCGGCCGGGAGGTGACGGGCCAGCATCGCTCGATCGATGAAGCCGTGCTCGCCCTCCCACTCCGCGGGCGGATTCTCGGGCACGAGGACGAAGGTGAGGTCCAGTCGCGGTGCGAGCGTGCGGATCTCGTCGTAGAGCGTCGCGTCGTCGAAGGAGCGCACCGCGTACAGCAGCAGCACCGGGCGGCGGTCACCGCGATCGGCCATGGTGCGCAGAATGCTGGTCATGGGCGTGATGCCGACGCCACCCGCGATGAGGACGAACACCGCGCCTTCATTGCGATCAGGGCTGAACACCCCGTGCGGCCCGTCGACGTAGGCACGGGTGCCCGGCGCGATCCCGCCGACCGTGCCGGTGAAGTCGCCGAGTGACTTGATCGTCATCTCGACCCGTTCGCCGTCCTCGGCACTGGAGGAGAACGAGAACGGATGCGCGGTGATCGAGAACGCCGAGCGATCGACGACCAGCCACCCGAATTGCCCCGGCTCGAACCGGAATCCGGCATGGCCGTCGGGCCGCATCCGCAGGGTGTGCGCGTTCCCGCGTTCGGCGACGACCTCCTCGATCGCCCACGGCCTGCGCAGCCGTGCGATCGGCCGCACCACCCGCACCCACAGCAGCAGCGCCACCAGGCAGACGGTCATCACCACCCACAGCCACTTCTTCCACGGCTGGTCGAGGTAGTAGCCGACGAGCAGCATGTGGGCGAGCGCGAAGGCGACGACCAGCACCGACAGTCCCCCGTGCAGCACGTGCCACACCTCGTAGCGGATCCGCAGGCGCTGCCGCCAGATCGAGGTGGCGACCACGATCAGCAGCAGCACCGTCGAGGCCACCGCGAACCGCGCCCGCGGCGGCGCCTCCACGAGATTCAGCAGTCCGATGATGTCGGTCCCCGCGAGCTGCAGCAGCACCGGGTGCGCCAGCACGAAAGCCAGTGCGACATAGGACACCTGGCGATGGAACTGCACCAGCGCGTCCTCGCCGAACGGCGCGGCGACCGCCTGGAACCGGGCGACCAGCGCGAACTGCATGCCGAGCATCGACATACCGATGAATCCCAGTGCCACGGAGAACTCGGTCAGGAATCCGCGCCCCGGCTCCGCGATCCCGATGACCGCGAAGATCAGCGGCACCACCGCCACCGCCAGATACAGGCCGAGCCACGCCACCCCGCGAAGCATCAGTGACATCGGATTCCCTCCGGTTGGCTCGGCGTCATGGTTCGGGCGACGGATCCGGGATCTCGCCGGGCCGGTAGTTCGGCAGCCGGCCGGCGGGCAGGATCGCGGTCGCGCTGATTCCGGCCAGGATGAGCAGGCCCAGTTTCAGGGTGCGCAGGCGGGCGTCCTCGTTGATCCGGACCGCGGCGTCGACCTGTTCCGGGGTGGCGTCGGTGCGTTCGAGGACTTCGTGCAGCCGGTCGTTGCCGACGAAGTCGACCTTGTCGAGATCCACCTGGACGACCAGCGATTCGGGCAGGTCGAGGCTGCTCATGACGGACTGGCCGACGGTGAAGCTCAGGATCGTCACCAGCAGGGCCCCGACCACGGCGGTGCCGACCGCGGAGGCGAGGTTCTGGGTGGTCCCCCGGATCGATCCCACGTCGCCGGCCAGACGGGTGGGCGCGGCGGTGACGAGCACGTTGAACACCAGGGTGACCAGTGCGCCCTGGCCGATGCCGAACACGATCAACCCGGCGATCGTGGGCAGCGTCTCCCAGTTGTTGTTCACCACGTAGGCGAGCCAGACGAGCGCGCCGGTGGTCAGGGTGAACGAGAAGATGCCGATGGTGCGGGAGCTGTAGTGCTTGTAGAACCGGACGACGAGGGTCGCGGTGACGAAGACGGTGAGGTTGAACGGCATCATCGCCAGGGCGGTGTCGAACGGTGACCGGCCCTGCACGATCTGGATGTAGAGCGGGACGGTGAAGTTCAGGGCCGCCTCGAGCGCGACGACGATGAACATCGCGTACACGGCGGCGCGCTCGCGGGAGCTGCCGAGGACCGACAGGTCGACCAGCGGCGCCTTGCCCGCCCGCATCCGCTGTCGCGTCCAGACGAAGAAGGCCTGCCCTAGGACTATCCCGAGCACGATCAGCACGGGCGCGGGTGAGAGGCCGAGCAGATCGAACGGTGCCGCGGGGTCGGCGAAGAACACGCCCCAGCCGTTGAGATTGTTGAACCCCAGGGTGAGCAGCACGACCGCGGCACCGATGAGAACCGCAGCGACGAGGTCGATGTCGATGCCCGCGGCGCCGTGATCGGAGCGCAGGGTGAAGCTGAACGCGAACACGATCACCGCGAGGACGAGCACGATGCCGAACACCGGTCGCCAGCCGACCAGCGAGCCGAGCGCGCCACCGAGGAAGAACGCGCTCACGCCGGAGATGGCGCGCGCGGACCCGAGCGAGCCGATGGCGGTCGCCTGTTGATCGCCGTGATAGTTCTCCGCGATCAGGGCAACCAGCGCCGGGACGATGATCGCGGCGGACGCGCCGGCCACCGCCTGTCCGGCGATCGCCCAGCTCACCGAGGGCGCGAAGATCATCATCAGCGCCGAGACGGCGAAGGTGGCGACGACGAAACGGAAGATCCGCAGCCAGCCGATCCGCTGCCCGAGTTTGGCGCCGACCATGACCAGCGCGGCGACCGACAGGCCGTAGACGACGATCGTCGAACTGACCACGGTCGGCGCGGAACCGAAATCCTCGACCATGCCGCCGAGGGAGACCGGCAGTGCGGCGACATTGAACGACATGAGGACCTGGGCGAAGAACAGGCCGACCATCGGCAGCCAGGAAGCCCGCTCCGAATGGATTGCCGCCGAGGCGGATTCAGCCGCCATTCGTTCCCCTTCGCCGCGCCGAGATGTCCGACCGAGCCGAGCTGGAATGGCCGTACTGTACCCGCTGAGCAGGTGTTTTACTCGGTGCGACACCCCAGGTCGGCCCGGTCGAGCGGATCAGCGCGGGGGCGTGAGCAGACTGTCGGCGAGGCGGTCCAGGGTGGCCCGGTCGAGTCCGGCGCGGGTCGCCCAGCCGAGAGCGCCGCCGTGTTCGGTGTCGAGGTGGGCCAGGAACCGGCGCATGGTCGAGGCGTCGGCGGCGAAGACCCAGGCGGGCAGCTGGTCGACGGCCACGCTGCCCGCACGGACGGTGCGGGAGCGGGCGCTGCGGGCGCGCAGGGCGGCGATGTTCGGGGTGGTGGCGGCGTAGTCGGCGACGATGTCGTCCGGCCGGACACCGACGAGGGCGAGGAGCAGGGCGATCACCACGCCGGTGCGGTCCTTGCCCGCGGCGCAGTGGACGAGCGCGGGGAGATGCTCGGCGGTGGCCAGCAGGTCCAGTGCGGCGGCGATGTTCGCGGAGCTGTGGTCGAGGTACTGCACGTACCGGTCGACGATGTTTCCCTCGGGCGAGACCGCGGCGAGGTCGAGCCGGACCCCGTCGGCGCCGTGGACGTGGGTGTTGTGGACGGTGACGCGGTCGGCCAGCAGACCGGATCCGTCGGTGGTGATCTCGCCGGGGGCGCGCAGATCGATGATCGTGCGAAGTCCGCAGTCGCCCAGCAGGAACGCCACGTCGTCGGCGTCCAGCTCGGTCAGCAGATCCGAGCGCAGCACCCGCAGGCGGCGCACCTGCCGCCCGTCCCCGGTCCGCAACCCACCCAGATCGCGCGCGTTCACCGCCCCGCGCAACGGCAGTTCCCGGCCCGTTGCCGAGCTCGCACCATCAGTCATCACAATCCCCGATCTCCCGCACCTGAACACAGTCCGATCGACGGTATTCGACGCCGGAGGCGCCATTTCCGAATTGCGCGCGAGCACCGCGGGTATCCGGATATTTCCGCAGGTCGGGAGTGTGACAGCGGTGATTCGATCGGAAATGGCAATGGCTGGATCGGATTGTCCGATACGAATTCGACCGGATTCGGCGCCGGGTCAGATCCTGGTGTGGTCGACCTCGGCCAGGAATTCCCGCAGCAGCGCGGTGACCGCGGCGGGTTGTTCGAGGCTGCTGGAATGCCCGCAGTCGGCGAGGGTGTGCAGCCGGGCCGACGGGATGAGATCCGCGATGCGTTCGGAGCGGGCCGGGGGCGTGGCGATGTCGTCGGCGCCGACTACCACCAGGGTCGGCATGGTGATGGCGGGGATCTCGTGATCCACCGGCAGGCGATCGGCCACACCGAGTACCGCCTGGCGCACCGCCCGCCGGTTCCGGCCGCGCAGGCGGGTGGCCCACTCCGCGAGGAGGTCCGCGTTGGCCGGGTCGGCGCGGAAGCGCGGGCCGAACATGTGCGGGGTGATCTTGTGCAGGATCGGGCCGCCGCCGAGCAGTCGCCAGGCCAGGGCGAGCCGCTTGTACTCGCCGATCTTGTCGGGTTCCTCGGCGGCGGCGCTGGTGTCGAGCAGGGTGAGTGAGCGCAGGAGCCGGCCGTGGCGGGCGGCGAGGCGCTGGCCGATGAATCCGCCCATGGACAGCCCGACCCAGTGCACCGGGCCGATCCCGAGTGTCCGGATCACGCCGACCGCGTCGCCGGTGAGGGTGTCCATGTCGTATCCGCCCGCGGTGGGCGGCGTGTCGCCCTGCCCGCGCCAGTCGAGGGTGACGCACCGGTAGTCGGCGCGCAGCGCACCGATCTGGGACCGGAACATCCAGCCGCCGAACAACAGTCCGTGTCCGAACACGATGGTCGGCGCGTCCGGTCGGGCCGCCGGTGCTCCGGTGTCGGTGTAGGCGATCGGTATCCCGTCGATGACGACAGTCGGCACGGCTACACCGTCACCGTCAGTGTCGACAGGCCGCGCAGGTTGATCCGGCCGTTCCAGGTCAGTGCGTCGACGGTGGCCTCCGGGAAGCGAGCCACGAAGCGCGGGAACACGATTCGGGCCTCCATCCGGACCAGCGCCGCCCCGAGGCAGTGGTGGATGCCCCGCGCCCAGCGCGACATTGCGATGGGCGGTGGGGCGATCGAGCCGCAATTCGTCGGCATCGGCGCCCCAGAATTCCGGATCACGATTGGCGGCGGCCAGTGCGCCGATCACCCAGCTCCCGGCGGGGATCTCGGCCTCGCCGATGGTCAACGGCGCCACGGTGATCCGGCGCATGAGGTGGACCGGGGTGTCGAAGCGCATCAGTTCGTCGACCGCGTTGGCGGCCAGTTCCGGCTCGGTCCGCAACCGGTGGGCCTGCTCGGGATGGCGCAGCAGCGAGAGGATTCCGCTGGCTAGGTGGGTCACCGTGGTCTCGTGCCCGGCGATGTAGAGGAACATCACCTGCGAGATCAGTTCGTCCTCGCTGAGCACATCGCCGTCGTGTTCGGCCTCGATCAGCGCCGTGAGCAGGTCGTCGCCGGGGTTGTCGCGCTTCCACCGGATCAGTTCGCGCACCATCGCGAACAGTTCCTGATTGGCCGCCCGGATCCGGGCCTGGGTCTCGGGACTGGCGAACGGCTCGAACACCAGCACGACGATCTCGGTGAGTTCGCGCAACCGGGTGTGGTCCCCCACCGGGATGCCGAGCAGCTCCGAGATGATCGTGAACGGCAGCGGGAAGGCGAGTTCGGCGACGACATCGGCCGTGCCCGCCGCGGCGATGCGCGCCAGCGCCTCCGCCACCAGCTCCTCGACCCGTGGCTGCAAGGCCTCGATCGACCGGGGTGTGAAGGCCTTCGACACCAGGCGCCGCAGGCGGGTGTGATCGGGCGGGTCCTGGTCGAGAATGGACAGCCCGCCCATCACCCGGCTCTCCTTGCGTACCTCGGCGCTGCCGCTCTTCCACGCGGGCAGGTGCCGCAGGTGCTGTTCGTCGACCGAGTGCGCCGAGCGTTGCAGGGCGGCCACGTCGGCGTGCCGGGAGACGAGCCAGAACCCGAGCGGGTGTTCCAGGGCGGGGCCCGCGGCGCGCAGCCGGGCGTAGTGCGGGTAGGGGTCCTCGGCGAAGCCGGGGGCGAACGGGTCGAAGACGTAGGCCGCGGTGCTCATCGACTACTCCTGTTTGCCGAGTGCCACATTGCGCATGGTGACCAGTGCGGTCGCGCTGAGGGTTTCGTCGTCACCGTCGACCGAGAAGACGTCGACCGCGGCGATCGTGATCAGCGCACCGGGCTTGACCACCCGGCCCCGGGCCACGACCGTCGGTCCTTTGGCCGGGGCCAGGATCTTGACGGTGTAGTCGATGGTCATGTTGACCCAGCCAGGCGGCAGCAGGGTGCCCGCTGCGGAGCCGCCGGCGAAGTCGGCCAGCGAACCGAGGACACCGCCCTGGAAGAAGCCGTTGTGCTGGGTGAGTTCGGTGCGGTAGGGCTGCACGATCTCGGCTTCACCGGGGGCGATCCAACCGAACGTGAAGCCGAGGTGTTTGGCGGCGGGCATGCTGAGCACGGCGCCCTGCACGGCCGCGGCGTAATCGGGGTTGGTCGCTTGCCAGGTCTGCATGTCTGTCGGCTCCTTCGGTGCGGGTTCGGTCGGTTGGTCGGTCGAGCGTGGCACCCAGGGCGCGAATCCGGCGTCGAGATAGCGGTTCCTGGCTGCCGCCCGCATGATCTTTCCGCTGCTGGTCCGGTGCACCTCGTCCGGCGCGGTCAGCACCACGTCCCCGATCGCGAGCTCGTGTTCGCGCAGCACCGCCGCGCGGATCGCGCCCGTGATGTCGGCGCTGTCGGTTCCGGTGTGGTCGCGCCGGACCTCCTGGACGACGACCAGTTTCTCGCCGTCTCGGCCGGGCACCGAGAACGCCGCGCCGCTGCCGGGCCGCAGCGCCGGGTGCGCGCGCTGCACGGTGTGTTCGATGTCGTGCGGGTAGTAGTTGCGGCCGCGGATGATGATCATGTCCTTGATCCGGCCGACGACATACAGTTCGCCGTCGACGAGCAGGCCGAGGTCGCCGGTGCGCAGGTAGACGCGCTCGGGGTCGTCGGCGCGGCGGGCGTGGAAGGTGGCGGCGGTGGCCTCGGGCCGTTCCCAATAGCCTTGGGCGACATGGTCACCCGCCACCCAGATCTCGCCGATGCGGTCCGGCGCGGACAGCTCGCGGGAATCCGGGTCGACGATGCGCAGATCCTCGCCCGGCAGCAGCTCCCCCACACCGACCAGCGTGCGCCCACGATCCACCGCCGCCGCGACGTAGCGGCGTTCGGCGAGCGCGTCGACATCGGCGTCGAGCAGGCGCGGACCGCGACCTTTCACACTGGCCGAAACCAGCAGGGTCGCCTCGGCGAGGCCATAGCAGGGATAGACCGCCTCGGCGCGGAAGCCCAGTGGCGCGAAGGTTTTCGTGAAGCGGGCCAGGGTGTCGGCGCGGATCGGTTCGGCGCCGTTGAAGGCCACCTGCCAGCTGCTCAGGTCGAGGTCGGGCAGGCCACCGGCCGTGGCGCGCGCGACGCAGGCGTCGAAGGCGAAGTTCGGGCCGCCGCTGGTGTGCACGCGGTACCGCGAGATGGCCTCGAGCCACAGCAGCGGGCGCCGGATGAAGGCCAGCGGCGACATCAGGACACTGGTCGCGCCCACGTAGACCGGTTGCAGCACATTGCCGATCAGGCCCTGATCGTGGAAGAACGGCGCCCAGCCGACCACCGTCGACTCGCGGTCGTGGCCGAAGCTGCGCCGGATCATCTCTTCATTGGCCACCAGGTTCCGGTGGGTCACCATGACACCCTTGGGCGCGGAGGTGGAGCCGGAGGTGTACTGCAGGAACGCGACCGAGTCCGGGTCGGGTGACTTCGACGTGAAACCGGTTTCCGCCGTGTGTAATTCGTCGACGGCGAGCCAGTGCTCAGCGGTGCACAGTGGTTCCAGCACCGGTCGCAGCAGCGGTAGCAGCGGCCCCACGGTGAGCACCGCCGTGGGCGTGCAGTCCCCGACGACGGCGCGGGTCGCCTCCTGCACCCGGTCGCGGCGCGGCGGGTTCACCGGCACGGCGATGATCCGCGCGTAGAGGCACCCGAAGTAGGCGATGACGAACTCGGCGCTCTGCCCGAACACCAGCAGCGCACGATCACCGGGCGCGCAGCGGTCGTGCAGCGTGCCTGCCACGGCGAGGGCCCGGTCGTGGAGTTCGCGGTAGGTCAGGGTGATGTTTTCGGCGCCGGTGTCGTCGAGGAAGCGGTAGGCGATCCGATCGGGCTCGTCGGCGGCGCGACGCCGGAGTATGTCGGTGAGCAGCTGCACGTCGGTCCTCAGTTCAGGGCGGCGGTCATGATCGCCGCGATGGCCTCGCGATGCCGGTGGTGGAACAGGTGGTCGCCGGGGTATTCGTGGATCGCGAAGGCGCCGTCGGTGAGTGCGGCCCAGGCGGCCACCTCGTCGGGGTCGGCGATCGGGTCCTCGGTGCCGTGGAACGCGGTGATCGGGCAGGCGAGCCGGGGCACCTGGTAGTGGGTGTATTCCTCGGAGAGCTCGAGGTCGGCCCTGGTCAGCGGGAGCGCGTAGCGCAGGAAACTGGCGCTGCGCCCGGCCGCGCCCCAGGCGCCCATCGCCGACAGGGCCTCGGCGAAGTCCGGGTCGGGCAGGCGGTGCAGGACCGCGCGGCTGGCCGCCAGGTGCGGTGCGCGGCGACCGGAGACGAACAGGTGCGCCGGTGGCCGGTGCGCGGCGGTCAGCGCGCGGGCCAGCTCGTAGGCGATCAGCGCGCCCATGCTGTGGCCGTAGAGGGCGACGGGCCCGGCACCGAAAGTGGTGCACTGCGTGACCAATTCGTCGACGGCCACGCCGACCCGTCGCAGTGGTTCCCGGTCGGCGACGTCCTCGCGCCCGGGAAGCTGGACCCTGACCACGCCGATCTTCGGCCCGAACAGGTCGAGCCAGCGGTTGAACGACGACGCCCCGGCGCCCGCGTGCGGAATACACAGCAGCCGTATCGGCGCTGCGTCCGTCTCGCCGCGCAACCAGGACCTGGTCAGCCCGATCCCGGTCATCGCACCGGCCGCAGTTCGACCGGAAGGCTTTTCAGGCCGCGGACGATGAAACTGTGGTCCTGCCAGGCGAGTTCGCCGTCGCGCGACACCGGGATCGCCGAATCCTGGAAGAGGTGTTCGAAGGCGACCTTGGCCTGTAGCTCGGCCAGCAGGCCGCCGAGGCAGCCGTGCATGCCGTGGCCGAAGGCGAGATGTCCACCGCCGGTGCGGGTGAGGTCGAACTCGTCGGGGCGGGCGAAGACGGCCGGATCGCGGTTGGCACCGCCGAGACACACCATGACCTGGTCGCCCGCGAAGATCCTGGCATCGTCGATCTCGACATCGCGGGTGGCCAGCCGCTTGGTCAGTTGCAGTGGGGAGTCGTAGCGCAGGGCCTCGACGACGGCCGCGTCGACCGTGTCGGGCTGCTCGCGCAGCAGGGCGGCCTGGTCGGGGTGGCGTAGCAGCGCCAGGGTGCCGTTGCCGATCAGCGATTTGGTGGTCTCGTTGCCCGCGACGAAGCACATGATGCAGACGAAGACCAGTTCCTCGTCGCTGAGCAGATCGCCGCCCGCGGTGCGCGCGGCGAGCAACTGGCTGATCAGGTCGGCACCGGGGTTCGCCTGCCGTTGGGCCAGCACGACATCGAGGGCCGCGGCGAACTCCTCGACCACCTCGCGGACCCGCTCGAAGTCCCCTGCCTTCATCAGACCGGGTTCGAGCAGGAACCGGATGTCGTGGGTCCACGGACCGACCCGCGCCCGCAACTCCCCTGGTAGATCCATCCACTCGCACAGCACCGCCACCGGCAGCGGCGCGGCCAGATCGGCGATGACATCGAGTCCGCCCGCCGCCCGGGCGGGCGCCATCAGGTCGCCGGCGATCCGGGTGACCAGCGGGCGCAGCGCGGCGACCGACTTGGCGGTGAACACCCGGTTCACCAGGCCGCGCAGGCGGGCGTGATCGGGATTGTCGGTGAACACCAGCGACTTTCGGCCGAGGCGTTCGATCCGGTCCACGTCGTCGTGGCCGAGCCGCTCGGCCTGCCTGCGCACCAGACTCGGAATCAGACCGGCACCGAAGGACCGGTCGTGCAGGACCCCGCGCACATCGGCGTGCCGGGTGAGCACCCACATGCCGAGCGTCCGGTGCACCGGTTCGGCCTCGCGCAACTGCCGGTAGACCGGATACGGGTCGTGGCGGAATTCGGCGCCGAACGGGTTGAACCGCACCCGCGGCCGGGCCTTGCCGGCCGAATGCACCGTCATGCGGACCGTCCCCCGGCGGAGGCGAAGAACCCGGAGTCGTAGGGCGCCAGCACGAGTCGCAGCAGCCCGATCTTGCCCATCCGGAAGCCGAGCGCCGAGAGTTTGAGGTAGCGCTCGTAGCGGGCGAGCACCTCGGCGCCGACGAGTTCGGTGGCCTCGGCACGGTGCGCGCGCAGCCTGCGGGCCCACTGTTCGCAGGTCCAGGCGTAGTCGAGGCGGCCATTGCTGATCGAGCGGACTTCGAACACGCCTTCGGCGGCGGCGGTGATCTCGGCCAGCGTCGGCAGGTCGGCGTCGGGGAAGATCTGCTGCTGCATGAAGGTACTGGCCTGGTCGCGGTCCATGTTGGCGTAGACGATGGTCTGCAACGACAGCACGCCGTCGGCGGTCAACCAGTCGCGGCAGCGGGTGAAGAACTCCCGGTACACGCGGATCTTCTCGGCGGGCGAGTCGTCGGGGCGGGCGAAGTGCTCGAAGGCGCCGATCGAGATGATGCCGTCGAAACGCCGGTTCGGCTCGTAGTGCAGCCAGTTCTCGGTGCGCACCTCGACACCGCGATAGTCGCGCGAACGCACGTAATCCGCCTGCTCGGGGCTCAGGGTGAGTCCGACGGACTCGGCGACGCCCAGCTGGGACAGTCGCTGCAGGATCGCGCCCCAGCCGCAGCCGATGTCGAGGACCGCCTCGGCCCGCTCGGCGCCGATCGCGTCGAGATGGTGGCGCAGTTTGCGGTCCTGGGCGAGTTCCAGTGTGTCGTCGGGGTTTTCGCGCAGCGCGCAGGAGTAGGTGAGGGAGGGGTCGAGCCAGAGCCGGTAGAAATCGTTGCCCGCGTCGTAGTGGTGCCGGATCGCGGCCGCGGCCGCCGTGGTCCGCGCGGTGTCGACGGCCATCGTCAACCCACGCTCGGGCGGCTCTGCGCGTGCAGGTAGGTGGCGACGGCGTCGAGATTCGGGTTCTCGAACAGGTCCTCGGGCGCCAGGTCGACGCCGTAGCGGTCCTCGACCTCGATCAGCAGTGCGACGGCGACGGCGGAGTCGATACCGAGCCGGTCGAAATCGGCGGTCGGATCGATGGTGGCGGCCGGGACCTCGAGCAGGCTCGCGAGGTATTCCTGGCACCAGGTGACAATGGCTTCTTTACTCGTGTCCACGATGAGAATTCCTCAGGCAGGACCGGCGGAACCGGCGCGGGCGGAAAGTCGTTTGGCCGCCATGCGTTCGGCGGAGGGCGTCTTGAGGTCCCAGGCGAGACCACAAACAGCCAGTGCTTTGATGAGCCAGAAACCGGGGTCGAGCCGATACCAGTCCAAACCGAAGGACGGCGACTCGGGAAACGCGTGATGATTGTTGTGCCAGGACTCCCCGAGCGTCGCCAGCGCGAACACGCCGCCGTTGTGACTGTTCTCGCGGGAATCGTAATTGCGGGTGCCGAACATGTGCAGGAAGGAATTGATCGCCCACACGATGTGCTCGAGCACGAAGATCCGGACCAGTCCGCCCCACAGCAGACCACTCACCGCACCGGTCCAGCTCATGGTGACCAGGCCGCCGATCACCGTCGGAATCAGCAGCCCCAGCGCCACCCACCAGTAGTACAGCCGGGCGATGCGGACCAGGGCATGGTCCTTGATCAGGTCGGGGGCGTAGTGCACCACGTTGGGGTATTCGTGGCGGCGCATCCACAGGAAATGCGAGTGGGCCAGGCCGCGCAGTGTGCCCCGCAGGCCACCGCCGGCCAGGTTGGGTGAGTGCGGGTCGCCTTCGCGGTCGCTGTATTCGTGGTGGCGCCGGTGCAGCGCGACCCAGGAGATCACCGGGCCCTGGCCCGCCATCGAGCCGACGACCGCCAGGATCCACGCGACCCACGGTGTCGCCTTGAAAGTGCGGTGCGTGAACAGGCGGTGATAGCCGACCGTCACACCGAGTCCGGTGACCAGCCACATGGCAAACAGCAGAACGAATTCGAGCAGGCCGAAAGGGCGAACGAACAGAAAGGCGAAGGCGACGACCGTGCCGATGATCGGCAGAATGTCGAACAGCAGGAAATGGCGTCGCTGCAAACGGTGAATGTAGGGACTACTGATCGTTTTCCTGCGCGGTCCGGGCTTGTCGGGATCCGGGAACGGATTCGTGTCCGGAGCGTTGTTTTCCATCATCACTCAACTACACCTTCGTCGGTACCGAGAACCGAGCGGGACAGCTGGACCCGCTCACCGTATCCACGCTCGCGTCGGCGCGGAAAGCACTGTCTGGATTGCCGATCGACGGATCGGAATCGCTTATCACGCCGACACCGCGTCGTCATCGACGGGCAATCGGTCCTGGGGGCGGGCTCGCTGTCGGTGGCGGATCAGCGACAGTGTCACGCTGAGCGCGGCGAAACCGGTGGCGAACATCCACAGGTCATCGGCACCGCGGATCGCGATGACCGCGCCGCCGATGGCCGAACCGAAGGCGGCGCCCAGATACATCGCCGATCCGTTGAGCGACAACAACATCGGTGCCTGCTCCGGGTCGGCATCGGCGATCATGCTGTGCTGCTGGGCGGGCAGGAACGCCCAGCCGACCACTCCCCAGATCACGACGAACACGACGGTGCTCGCCAGGGTGTGTGCCGCGAGCGGCTGCCAGGCCAGGTTGACGGTGAACGCCGTCAGACTGCCCAGCAGCACCGGCCGGGAACCGTAGCGGTCCACCAGCTGGCTCCCGCCCCACAGCCCGATCAGCGCGCCGACGCCGTGCGCCATGATCAGCGCGCCGACGTACCCCGCGCCGACGGCGGGTACGTCGGTGTAGATCGGGCCGACGTAGGTGAAGATCATCAATCCGGCCGTCATACCGGAGATCGTCACCGCGAGTCCGAGCCACACCGGTGCGTGGCGCAGCGGTGCCAGGCGCTGGCGCAGCGACACCACGGGAGTGTCGCTGCCCGCCGGAACCGTCAGTGCCACACCGACGGTCGCGATCAGCGCCACCACCGCGACGAAGACGAAGGCCATCCGCCACGACGACAGGTTGCTGACCCACACCCCGATCGGCACACTGGCGACCGTGGCGATCGAGATCCCGCCGAGCACGATCGCCAAGGCCCGTCCGCGCCGATCCGCGCCTGCCATGCTCGCCGCCGCGGCGCCCGCGAGCGGGACGTAGAGTCCCGCGACGCAGCCGGCGGCGATGCGCGCGATCGCCATCACCCACGGCGACCAGGCGGCCGCCGAGAGCAGGTTGACCGCGACGAACAGGGCGATCGCGGTCAGCAGCAACCGGCGCGGTGAACGCACCCGCAGCGCGGTGATGACGATCGGCGCGCCGAGGGCGTAGGCCAAGGAGTACCCGGTGACGAAGAGTCCGGCCGCGGCGACGGACACCTCCAGATCGGCTGCCATCGGGGCGAGCACCCCGGCGACGAGGTAGTGGTCGGTGCCCGCGCAGAACGCGCCGAGCGCGAGCACGAGCACCGGCAACCACCGCACCGAATGCCCTTCGGCATCACCAGGGTTCGGCGCCGGCATCGCGCAGCTCGATGGCGACATCGGTGAGCTCGTAGATCCGCATGCTCGGCTTCCACACGCTCGCGTCGCCGATCACCCGGATCCGGCCGGGGCGACGCTCGACGCTCTTGATGTGCACGTCCAGAGTCATCACCGCATCGCCGGACAGGATCTGCCCGCGATAGCGCCACGACAGCGGGACACCCACGGGGACGACGAATTCCGGTTCGGTCAGTTCGGCCGCGAGACCGGTGTCGACCGCCCACTCCTGCATGGCCTGCAGGACCGCTTCGACGCCGAGAGATCCGGGCATGACCGGGTCCATGAAGAAGTGGTAGCCGAAGAACCAGTCGTCGGGGCCTACCGGGCGCACCGCGCGCAGGTAGCCGTGGCCGTAGGTCCCGCCGCCGTCGACGACCTCGATGTCGTCGAGCATGGCCAGATGCCCGGTCGCGCAGGGCATTCCGGCGCCCGCGGCGCGGCGGGCGGCCACGTCGATCACCCGGACGGTGGGCCGCTGGGTCTGGCTGTCCAGCCACGGCGGCACGAATTCGCCGTTGTCGAGGCCGTTCTGGTTCGCCAGCGCGCGGGCGTTGAAGAACCCGAACAGCGACTCGCCGGCGTAGAACGGTTCGCCGTCGACGGCGAGTTCGTAGGCGAAGGTCTGCAGCACCGCGCCGGTCAGCACGGTGGTGTCGAGCAGGCGGCTGGTCTGCTGGATCGTCTTGTCGCGCAGGTCGACTTCGCGCAGCACCGTGGCGGTGCCGTCGAGATTGCGCAGGCTGTAGTCCTCGGCGGGCGCGGTGAGGGTGGCGCCGAGGAAATAGCCGAGCAGCAGCGCCGACTGCAGCGAGGTCTCCATGTACACGACATTGGGCATGGAGGCGTTCGCCGATTCGGCGTAGTACCAGGAGTCGGCGGGTGAGTCGTATTCGGTGTGCCCGATGCCGCCCGTCAGATTCCCGCGTTCGCCCTCGACAGCCATCACCCGATCGCACAGCTGGAGACCGTGATTGGGCATCCGGGTGGCGCGGCGGCCGGTGTAGGCCGAGAATTCCGGGCCGAGCGCGATGCCGAGATCACCGCGCGCGCTGTGCGTCATGTGGAATTCGCCGAGCAGTGCGCGCTGTCCGAAGATGTTGCGGCGCCCGAAGAATCGGGGGATCACGCCACCGTCCGCGGGCCCGACCGGCAGCCCCGGCACTTCCCTGATCTCGAGCGTCAGCCCGTAGACGCGGGCCACAACCACTCCCCCGCTGCGGATTTCGGCATTGATCCGCAGCCAGGGACGCGGCAGCAGGTCGATCTGGACCACTTCGGCGACCAGTTCGGCCGGACCGGTCACCGGTGCGGACAGGTGCAGTTCGAATGCCTCGCCGGCCTGGAACCGTGCGCCGGCCAGGCACAGGTGCTGCCCGGCGCGCAGCGACAGGACCTGTGCTGCCTGCCAGGCGATCTCGGTCACCGAGGTGGCGAGATCGGGACCGTCGATCCGGCAGGTCGCCGCCAGCCGGCCCCGCGCCCACTGCCCACCGCGCCCTTCGACGTCGAGGACCTCGACCAGGGAACCGTGGACGCCCTCGGTCAGCCGGATCTCGGGGTTGACGCCCTCCTGGTCGTAGGCCCGGCCGAACACCGCCGCGATCTCGCCGCGGACCAATGCGGCGAGGGCCGAACCGTCCACCGTGGTGATCGGGGTGCGGGCCAGCATCTTGAACGCGTTCATGGTGGTCGCCGGTGCGGGTAGGTCGACCGTCACCGGATGGCCGGGGACCGCCTCGACCGTGAGGCCGGACTCCGCGGTGTAGTCGATTGTGGCCGTGAGGATCTGCTCGGCCGCGTCCGCCGACCTGGCCGTTGTCGAGGGCTCGGGCGTCGTCGTGGACCCAGCCGTTGACGTGCGCCAGGGGGTGGCCGAGGACTCGGCCGTCGTCGTGGATCTCGGCGTCGTCGACTCAGGCGTCGCCAAGGACTCGCCCGTTGGCGTGAGCCCGGGCGTCGCCGAGGGCTCGGGCGTCGTCGCGAACCCGGGCGTTGTCACGAACCCAGGCGTTGCAGAGGACGTAGGTGGTGTCGCCGAGGACGCGACCGTTGGCGTGAGCCAGGGCGTTGCCGAAGAAGTGGGCGACGTTGAGGACCCTGCCGTTGGTGTGAGCCAGGGCGTTGTCGGGGACTCGGGGGTTGTCGTAGGTCTGGGCGTTGTCGCGGGCCTGTGCGATGGCACGCCCAGGCCGAGCGCGTCGAGGGCCTGCCGTTGCCACGCGGTGTGGACCGCGATCGCGGACAGGTGTGCGGCGACGAGTTCGGAGCGGACCTCGTGCACCAGTTGGGAAATCGGGTCACCGCCGTGCTGTGCGGGTTGTGGCGCGGGGGCTCGCACGGCTGCGGGGGCGGCGGCGCGGGTGGTCGTCGCCGTGGGCAGCTCCCCCGGGTTGGGGGCGGGTGGGGTGGTCGACCGGGTTGCCGGGACCGGGCGGGTGTCCGGTTCCAGGGCCAGTGACCAGGCGAGGACGTCGAACGGCTCGCCGTCGAAGTCGAGGGCATCCAGTGGGGTGGTCATCGGATCTCCGTTTCTGACATCGACGGTGCTCATGCGTGCTGCTCGCGCAGGCGCACCGCTTCGGCGAACTTCGCGGTCATCTCCGGGGTGGCGATCACCGCGAGGTCGGAATATCGCTGCAGGACAGTGCCGTTCGGATCGTGTGCGGTGGCCGTCACGGTGACCGACGAACCATCGGGGTGGGCACGCAGGTCGTCGACCACCACCAGGAACGGGCTGTCGTCGGGCAGCGGCGCGAAGTACTCGACGCGCCCGATGGACAGCGGCAGGCAGGCCGAGTTCATGAACCACACGCCGAGCAGCGCGCCCGCCTGGATGACGACATCGGCCAGCGCCGGACTGTGCAGGATGCCCCCGTATTCGCCCGCGCCGATGCGGGTGTCGGGCAGCCGGCATTCCACCACCAGGCGGCGCTCCGCACGGTCGAGCACGCGGCGGACTCCCTGGAGCAGCGGGCCGTGGAACAGGTCGGCGTCACGGTAGACGTCGAGTCCGTTCTCCGGCCCCACACCGATCGGGTAGCCGGACCAGCCGGTCGGCACCGAGGTCGGCCACGCTTCGGGGGCGAGGACGAAGGTGCCGGTGAAGTGCGCGGGCGCCAGGGTCTTGCCCGGTTCGTCGCTGCGGATCCAGGCGGTGACCCGCAGCCGGTCGTCGACGACCGTGCCCGCCTGCACATCGAGGTGATAGGCCCGTTCGTCACCACCGTCGTAGACGATGCCGCGCAGGACTTCGAAGTCCGTGCACTCCACGACCCGCAGGCCGGGGTTGGCCCGCTCGAGCACGTTGATCGCCCAGCCGAGGCCGGCCGCCGCGGGGAACACCGGGAAGCGGCCGACACGATGATCGAGGATCACCGGGTCATCGGCCAGCGGCGCGAGGTCGCGGTAGGTGGTGAAGGCCGGGGTCGGCGCGAGCACGGTGGCGGTGGCGAGTGGGGCTGCCGGGCCGATCAGCACCGAGACATCGTCGGCGCGTGCTGGGGCGAACTGCTCGGCGAACATCCGGGCCCCCGCGTCCATGCCGAGCAACGCGATCCCGCGGGCGAGGAAGACCTCCCGCAGCTGCGGTGTCACCATGCCACCGTCCCAGGCACCCCAGTTCACTGTGGTGACATGCCCGGCGAGGCCGTGGCGCCGCCAGCTCACCGCCACCCGGTTGAGCGCCTCGTTGGCGACGGCATAGTCGGCCTGACCCGGATTGCCGTAGACCCCGGCGACCGAACCGAACAGGATGATGTGCCCGAGCGTGGATTCCCGCAGGGCGGTGACCACATTGTGGAGCCCGTCGAGTTTGGTCGACAGGACGAGGCGGATGTCATTGTCCGACTTGGCATTCAGCAGCGAGTCGGCCAGCGCACCCGCCCCGTGCACGATGCCGGTGACCCGACCGGCATCCGCCGCCAGTGCCTGTTCGGTCGCCGCGGCATCGGTGATGTCGACCGCGAGATAGCGCACGCGCGCCCCGGTCTCGGCCACCGCGTCAACCGTTGCCCGAATCTCACGCTGTGCCAGCAGATCACGGGTCAAGCGGTCGATCTGCTTGGGAGTCGGCTGCTCCCCCGCGGCTCGGACGGCCGCGATGGCGGCGGGCTTGAGCGCATCGTCGGCAACGCCGACCGCCCATTCCGGCTCGTCATCGAGCGCGGTGCGGCCGAGCAGGATGAATTCGCAGGGTCGCCGGGCAGCCAGTTCCCGGACACACCGTGCGGTCACGCCCCGGGCCCCGCCGGTGACGACGAGAACATCGTCCACGGTGAGAGCCAGATCCCTGGTGGCGACGATTTCGGTGGCGCCTGCGAATTCGGTGGTGGAACGCCCTGCGTTGGTGGCACGCCCTGCGGTGGCAGCACGCCCGGTGGCGGCTGCACCCTCGGTGCCAGCAGCTGCACGGCTGGTGCCGACTGCACGGTCCGTGGTGACGGCACGCTCCGTGGTGACGGCACGCTCCGTGGTGACGGCACGCTCCGTGGTGACGGCAATGCCATCCACCGGCTGGGGGCGCAGTGTCCATCGGTGGAGATCGGCGTCGATGCCGACCTCGCGGACGTCGAGCGCGGCATCGTGGAGTTCGCCGAGTACGGAGTCGACCAGCGCCGCACCGGTGAGCTGCGGCGACAGGTCGAGCGCCCGGCAGAACAGCGTGGGCGATTCCTGGGCGAGGGTCTTGACCAGACCGCTCACACCACCGACGACGGCCGCTGTGGCCGGCCGGTCGCCCAGATGGCCGAGCACACCGTCGATCCGGGTGAGCGTGACGAAGGCCGCGCGGGTACCGGATTGGGCGGTCGCCACGAGGCGGTCGTGCAGCAGCGTGGCGGTGTGGATGGTGTCGGCGAGACGATGTCCCCCGACCAGCCACTCACTGTCGGCGGGCAGGACCGTCAGGCAGAGGTCCAGCCTGGCAACACCTTTCAGGGCCGCGTCGACCGCCGTGGTGACGGTGGCGCTGCCCCAGGCGGCGACGCCGGAGTTCTCCGCCGCCGCCACGGTGGCCGTGTGCACGGTCCAGCCGTGCTGGGTGAGCCCGTTCGCGAGGGTCGCCGCGGTGTCGTCACCGTGGTCGACGATCAGGGCGACCCGCCCGGCGGCGTAGGGCTCGACCACCCGGTCCACCCCGGGCAGGGCGACCGGCGCGATCCGCACCAGCACCGGAGCGTCCTCCACGGCGGCGAGCTGCTGTGCATCGGCGAGATTCTCGACGCCACCCAGGTTCCCGAACTGCTTGCCTTCCGCGTGGATGGCAGACGCAGATGCCGCCGCGCCACCAGTGTTCCCGAGCTGCCGAGGTTCTGGCTGGATCGACGCTGGGGCTACCGCGGCACCAAGGTTCCTGAGCCGCCCGGGCTCCGACTGAACGGGCGCCGAGGCTGCCGCGCTACCAAGGTTTCCGAGCCGCCCCGGCTCCGACTGCACGGGCGCTGAGGCTGCCGCGCCACCAAACTTCCCGAGCTGCTTGGGCTCCAGCTGCCCGGCGGGCGCAGTGGCTGCCGCGCTGCCGATGACGAAACCGACGATGTCGTTCAGTGTCCGCAGTTCCGCGACCTGCTCGGGGCCCACCGTGGGCACACCCTCGACACGCTCACCGACCGTGCCCATGATCTGGACCCGCTTGATCGAATCGACCCCGAGATCGGCTTCCAGATCCATGGAGTGCGCGAGCATCTCCGGTGGATAACCGGTCTTCTCCGAAACAACCTGCACCAGCACCGCCCACACCACATCCGAGTCGAGGGACGCACCGGTGGTGGCGACGCCGGCCGTCGCCGGAGAGACTGCCCCTGCGGAGCTCGAAACCACCGAGGCGGCAACGAAACTCACGATGTCGTTCAACGTCCGCAGTTCGGCGACCTGCTCCGGACCCACGGTCGGTACACCTTCGACGCGCTCACCGAGCGCACCCATGATCTGCACCCGCTTGATCGAGCCCACCCCGAGGTCGGCTTCCAGATCCATCGACAACGCGAGCATCTCCGGCGGATAGCCGGTCTTCTCCGAAACAACCTGCACCAGCACCGCCCACACCGCATCCGGATCGAGGGATGCACCGGCCGCGGGGGCCGAAGCCCCGGGGGCCGCTACCGAATCCGAAACCACCGAGGCGGCGACGAATCCCACGATGTCGTCCAGTGTCCGCAGTTCCGCGACCTGCTCGGGACCGACCGTCGGCACACCATCGACACGCTCACCGAGCGCACCCATGATCTGCACCCGCTTGATCGAATCGACACCCAGATCCGCCTCCAGATCCATCGACAGCGCCAGCATCTCCGGCGGATAGCCGGTCTTCTCCGACACCACCTGCACCAGCACTGACCACACCGCGTCGGTGTCCAGGCCCTGACTCGGCGCGGAGCCGGCCGCAGGTGCGGTACCGGACACCGTGGAGTTCGAGACCACCGAGGCGGCAACGAAATCCACGATGTCGTTCAGCGACCTCAGTTCCGCGACCTGCTCGGGACCGACCGTCGGCACACCATCGACACGCTCACCGAGTGCACCCATGATCTGGACCCGCTTGATCGAGTCCACGCCGAGGTCGGCCTCCAGATCCATGGACAGCGCGAGCATCTCCGGCGGGTAGCCGGTCTTCTCCGAGACCACCTGTGCCAGGACCGACCACACGGCATCGGTGTCCAGTGCTGGACTCGCCGCGGAGCTGCTGGTCGGCGCCACGGGCGCTCCCGCACTCGACACCACCGAAGCGGCAACGAAACCCACGATGTCGTCGAGGGTGCGCAGTTCGGCGACCTGCTCGGGACCGACCGTCGGCAGGCCGTCGACGCGCTCACCGAGCACGCCCATGATCTGGACTCGCTTGATCGAGTCCACGCCGAGGTCGGCCTCCAGATCCATCGACAGGGCCAGCATCTCCGGCGGGTAACCGGTCTTCTCCGACACGACCTCCGCCAGCACCGACCACACTGCGTCCGCGTCGAGGACCGGGTTCGTGGCTACCGGCTCCGCGGCGCGGGCCGGGGTGGGATCGACGGGCGGCTGCGCCGGCGAGGCGGGGGCCGCATCGGCGGGCGACTGTGTCAGCGGGGCAGGAGATTCCGGCCGTTGTGGCGTGACGGGCGTCGGCGAGACCGAAGGCTCGTGCAGCGCCGTCTGCAGGGCGGCCGCGCCGTTGCCATTGCCATTGCCGGCACCGATGCTGATGCCGGTTCCGTTGCCAGCACCGTTTCCGTTCCCGGCTCCGGCTCCGGCACCGGCACCGGCACCGGCACCGGGAGCAGGCTGCGGGCGGAAGCTGTCGGTCGAGGGCGCCTGTTCGAGCCCGGCCAACGAAGCCAGGATCTCGTTGACCCGGATGTGGGTCTGGCCGATGGCCAAGCTCTGTTCCTTGACCGCGTGCACGGTGGCGTGCAGACGGTCGTCGGCGCCACCGGTGCGCTGGGCTTCGCGCAGGACCGAGACCAGTCCCTCGGCGACCTCGAGCTGACCCTCCGCGTACCGGCTGTGAATCGCCAGGTGCTGCTGAGCGACCGTATCCAATCCCGCTCCGACGTAATGATTTTCGGTCGCACTCGCAACAGGCACCTGATCCGGAACCGCGACGGCACCGGCGCCATTCGTCGACGCGGCGACGGGCTCGAACGTAGCGGGCTGGGCCACGGATACTTCGTTGCGCACCCGGGCAGACTCGGCCACGGCGACCTCGGCACCCACCCGAGTGGGCTCCGGCACGGCCACCCCGGCGCCCACCCGCGCAGGCTCTGACACGGCACCCACTCGCGCGGGCTCTGCCACGGCCACCTCGGCACGGACCCGAGCGGCAACCTCCGCTTCGGCGACCACACGAGCCTGATCCGCCGCCGCGGCAACAGCTTCCAACTCGATCGGCTGGGCGATCCCCTCGCGATAGAGCGTCTGCCGGGACTCGGGCACGAAATCGCGCCCGGTCAGCCGGACCACCATGCCCTTCGCCTCGGGCTCGACGAACTCCGGCGCATCGTGGCGATGCACGTCGACGATCGGCGCGCCGAGCACGGCCAGCTGCACCGCGGCCTTCTTCAACGCCACATCGCTGTCACCGGTCGGCCCCTGATCGGTGGCGACGGCGATCACCTCGGCACCGAGGGTCCGGCGCACCAGCGAGGTGAGCGTGGCCTTCGGCCCGAATTCCACGAAGACATTGCAGCCGTCGGCCCGCATGGCCTCGAGTCCGCGCACGAATTCGACGGTCTCGAGCAGCTGCTCGGTGAGCACCTTACGATTCGTCGCGACCCGCGAACCATATTCGGCGTCACGGGAATTGGCGTAGACACGGATCTTGGGCGCCCGCACCGACACACTCTTCACCGCCGCGCGGAACGGCTCGACCGCGTGCGCGACGTAGCGGGTGTGGAATGCACCCGCCACGGGCAGTTCGCGCACGGTCAGTTCACGGGCCCGGCACGCCACCACGAACGCCGCGACGGCCTCGGTGCCACCGCCGACGACCACCTGGTCGGGCGCGTTGTGATTGCAGACACTCACGTCGGGATGCCCGGCGAGGATCTCGGTGACCTGCTCGCGGGTGGCCTGCACCGCGGCCATCGTGCCCGCGTCGGCGTCGGTCTGCACCGCCATCGCCGCACCGCGGGCCTTGGCCAGGGTGAAGTAGTCGGTCGGGTCGAGCGAACCGGCCGCCCACAGCGCGGTGAGCTCACCGAAGCTGTGGCCCATGAACCCGGCGCAGCTCAGGCCACGCTCGGTCAGGAAGCGGAACTGCCCCACCGACAGCGCCGCGATCGCGGGCTGGGCGAACTCGGTGCGCCGCAGGGTCGTCTCCTGGGCGTTGCGCTCCTCCGGGTCGAACACCGGCGCCGGGAACACCACCGCGCCGGGCGCGCGGGGCGCGTCGCAGAACACGGCATTGGCCTCGTCGAAGGCGGTGGCCACGGTCGGGTTGTTGAGCACGGCGGCCAGCCCCATGTCGACGTACTGGCTGCCCTGCCCGGCGAACAGCGCGCCGATCTTCAGGTCCGGCAGCGCGCGGCGACGGAAGAACACCCCGCGCGGGTGCTCCCACTCCTGCGCCTCGGCATTGCCGCTCAGCTCGGCCACCGCCAGCTCACGCAGCGCCGCCGATTCCTGCTCGTCGCGGGCCACGAAGCCGACCCTGGCGTGCTCGGCCGGGATCTCAGTGGCATCGTCGGGGGCCGCACCCGAGCGCAGCAGGTCCACCAGCTCGGCCGTGGACGGGGCGTGCCACAGCCGCACCCGCGCGGTGCGGTGCATCGTGCGCAGGTGCTCGCGATCGCCGGTGGTCTCCTCGAGCACAGCGTGGAAGTTGGTGCCGCCGAAGCCCATCGCGGACGCCGCGGCGCGACGCTGCGGCCGGCGCGGATCGCGGATCCACGGCCGGGTCCTGGTGTTGACGTAGAGCGGCGACGCGGCATCGATCGCGGCGTTCGGCGCGGCGACATTGATCGTGGGCGGCAGCACCTTGTGGTGCAGCGCGAGCGCCAGCTTGATCAGGCTCGCCGCGCCCGCGGCGCCCTTGGTGTGCCCGATCTGGGATTTCACGCTGCCGACCGCGGCGTACCCGGTCTCCTCGGTGGCCTCGCGCAGCACCGAGGTGAGCGCGGCCAGTTCGGTCTGGTCGCCGACCCTGGTGCCGGTGGCGTGCGCTTCGAACAGCCCGATCGAGGCGGGCGAGCAGTCGGCGTCCTCGTAGGCGCGGCGCAAGGCGGCCTGCTGGCCCTCGGCGCGCGGGGCGTAGATGCTCTTGAAGCGCCCGTCGCTCGAGGAACCGATACCGCGGATCACCGCGTACACGCGGTCGCCGTCGCGCTCGGCGTCGGCGAGGCGCTTGAGCGCGAGCATGCCGATGCCCTCGCCGACCAGGGTGCCGTCGGCACCGTCGTCGAGCGGCTTGATGGTGCCCGAGCGCGACAGCGCCCCGACCTTGCTGAAGCACATGTAGCCGAAGATCGAGTTCTCGGTGTCACAGCCACCGGTGATCATCATGTCGGCGCGCCCGGAGACCAGCTCGCTGATCGCCACATGTACGGCCGAGAGCGAGCTCGCGCACGCCGCGTCGACGGTGCAGTTCATCCCGCCCAGATCGAGCCGATTGGCGACCCGGCCCGCGATCACATTGCCCAGCAGTCCGGGGAACGAATTCTCCTCCCACGACGGGAAAGCCGCCGCGTACCGCTGTGCGATCTCCTCGGCGTCGGCCTGCGTCAGCCCACAGCTGCGCACGACCTCCTTGAGCACCGGCGTCGACAGCCGCGCGGCCAGGGGATGCGACAGCGTGGTCGGCCCGGCGACACCGAGGACGACACCGGTCCGCTCGGGCCGGTACCAGTCCGCGCCGGGCGCCCCGGCATCGGCGAGCACATTGCGCGCCACCAGCAGGCTCAGCAGCTGCACCACCGTGGTGACCTCGAGCTGATTGGGCGGCAGCCCGAACTCGGTGACGCTGAACGGCACCTCGGGCACGAAACCGCCACGGCGGCAATAGGTCTTGTCGGTCGCGGTGGGATCCGCGTCGTAGTAGTCGTCGAGATTCCAGTGCGTCGCGGGGACGTCGGACATGCAGTCCGCGGCGTCGACGACGTTCTGCCAGAAGTCGCGGAAATTCGCGGCCATCGGGAACAGGCCGCTCAGGCCCACGATCGCGATCGGCGTCTCGGCCAGTCGTCGCGTCGCGGCCGAATCGTCGCGGTGCTGTAGGTGGTCGTTCATGTGCTACCCCTGTCTGGAGCTGCCGATCTGGTCAAGGCAAAAGCGTGTGCTCTGATCGCCGTTGATCAGCGAGAACTGTGCCGAGCTAGCGCAGGCGCGCGACCCGCATGGTGCGTACCTCGTCGATGAGGTCGGCCATGGCCTGCCCGATCACCTGATGGCCCGCCGGGCTCGGATGCATACCGTCCGGGCACCACATGACCGGATCGGCGGTGATCGGCGCGCGCGCCAGATCGAGTCGCACGAGCGCGAATTCGTCGACGAGCTCGTCGAGATGGTCGTTGGCCTCGGCGAAGCGCGACCGCAGGACGGCGCGAAAGGTGTCGGGCAGGCCGGGCAGGCGGTCGGGGATGTTCGGCCAGTTCGTGGTGAACACCAGCCGGTCCGGACGCGCCAGGCCGGTGTAGATCTCGCGCAGATTGCGGCGGAATCGGTCCCGGTCGTAGTCGGTGACCAGGTCGTTGCCGCCGACGATCACCCCGACCAGCCCGGCGTTGTCGGCCAGCGCGATCGGTAACTGCCGATCGACCACATCCTGCGTGGTCGCGCCGTACGCGCCGAGATTTCTGATCGGACCCGAAATTCCGAGAACATTCGTCACGTGGGTGACGAATC
The DNA here is from genome assembly GCF_042883805.1 of Nocardia sp. NPDC058176. Classification (NCBI taxonomy): domain Bacteria; kingdom Bacillati; phylum Actinomycetota; class Actinomycetes; order Mycobacteriales; family Nocardiaceae; genus Nocardia; species Nocardia sp. NPDC058176. Next base: position 2,512,999 of record NZ_JBHVVA010000001.1, read on the forward strand.
CCGCGAAGGAGCCGTCGGCGCGCACCGCGCCGCCGCGCCCCTCCGCGAAACTGTCACCGACGACGATCAAATCGAAGTCGGGCATAATGCATTCGTTCCGATCACGCCGGGGCCTTGACCCCGAGCAGTTTCGCGATCCGTTCCGGCGCGAAGAATTCCTCGCCGGTCATGCCGCCGCCGATCATCGCGAAGAATTCCTTGGCGTATTCTTCGTTCGAACCGAGCGCACCGAACACCGCCAGCAATTGCGGAGTCAATTCCAGGGTGGAGATCTGGCAGGTGAATTCGAAACCCGACTGCGACTTCTCGTCCCGCTCACGCTGGTAGTCGGCCAGCGCCTCGGCGAGCGGTCGCTGCCCGCTCAGTCCCTCGTGCACGCGCTCGGCCAGCAGCGCCGCGTAGTCGAACGCGTCGGAGATCCCGAGCCCGGTCAGCGGGTCCTTGTGGTACGCCGCGTCGCCCACCAGGGCCCAGCCGTCGCCGAAGGACTGGCGGCGGTAGTTGTTCGGATAGCGCATCGGGTAGAAACGGTCCTCGCGCTTGCCCTTGGCAACCAGTTCCTCGGCGAACTCCGGGACGATGTCGCGGGCGATGCTCAGGAAGTTGTTCTCGACGTCGCCGCGGAAATCGGGGTAGGCGTCGAGCTTGCGCATGACCGCGACCAGGGTCAGTCCGTCGTTGGTCGGCCAGATGCCGATCTGCTGGTGCTCACCGATCCGGCTGTGGAACTCGGTGCGCGCCAGGCCGCTGTAGTAGGTGTAGTAGACGAAGCATTCGGCCCCGACCTCGGTGTACGGCTCCGCGCCGACGGCGTCGGCGACGAAGGAGTTGGTGCCGTCGGCACCGATCACGATGCGGGCCCGCTCCTCGGTGACCTCGCCACCAGCCACCGCGCTGCGGATGCCGACGACCGTGCCGTCCTCGATGATCAGCTCACGGACGGTGTAGTTCTCGCGCACCTCGGCACCGGCCGCGCGGGCGCCCTCGACCAGGATGGTGTCGAGTTCGGTGCGCCGCGGCGCGTAGGTCTTGTCGATGCCGTTGATGGGGTCGGCGAAGCCGGCGATCACGATGTCGCGGTAGGACACCGTCATGTGCCCGATCGGGGGCACCCCGGTGGCGATCACCTGGTCGAGCAGGCCCCAGTCCCGCAGCCGGGCCAGCCCGCGCTGCTGGATGTAGTGCGTGGAGATGGTGTCGCTGGGGAAGGTGGCACGGTCGACCACGAGGACCCGATGGCCCTGCCGCGCCAACAACATCCCGACCGGCGAACCCGCACACCGCGCGCCGACGACAATCGCGTCATACATCAGGTAACTCCTCGGTAAATGAAACACTTATGAGCCCGAAAACGATCCTACGGACACGATCGGCGCGCGCCGTAGACCGATTTCCAAATGGATTAATTGCATAGGCGATATCAAACAATGGCGCGCACTATTCGCGATCCGGCTGCGCTACCGAATGGTCGAATTCAGCTCCCGTTCACCACGAACCACGGTGGGATATGCGCTAATTGGGGCATGCCTACTGGAAATGAATCAGCCCCCGGAATCGCCGCCGCCCAGGCGCGGTTGTCCACGATTCCCGGCGCGGCGGCGCCGGATTACGAACAGATCCGCCGGACCGTCGACACCGTGGTGCCCTTCGTCAATCTGGTGGGGGTGCGCATGGTCGAGCTCGGTCCCGGCTCGGCGGTCGCCGAGATCCCGGAGTCACCGCGGATGAGCAATCACCTGGGGACCGTGCACGCGGGCGCGTTGTTCCTGGCGGCCGAAGTCGCCTGTGCCGGTGCCTTTTCCGGCATCATCGCGCCGCGCATCCTGCACGTGCGCACCTTCGTGCTGCGCGACACCAAGGCCACCTTCTTCCGGCCGGGCCACGGCCGGTTGCGCGCCGAGGGCACCGTCTCCTCCCCGGTCCTGGCCGAGGTGATCGGGCGCAGGACCGAGGAGCAGTTCGACATCACCGGCAAGGCGCTGGTGCGCGACGAGGGCGGCGCCTTGATCGCGAAGGTGGACCTGGCCTACTTCTGCTGGCTCGCCGCGGCCTGACTCAGCCCGGGTAGAGCGCGGCGACGGTCGTGGCGAGGTCCGCCTCGATCGCCGCCCGCCGCAGCCGCAACGATGCGGTGAGATGACCCTGCTCGATCGTGAAATCCGTGGGCAGGATGGCGAATCGGCGAATCGACTCGGCCCGGGAGACGAGCTGGTTCGCCGCTTCCACCCCCGCGGCGATCTCGGCGACGAGCCGCTCGTCCTCGGTCGGGACGCCATCGGTCAGGTCGACCCCGTGCCGGTCGGCCCAGCGTGCGAGCACCACCGGATCGACGGTGATCAGGGCGGCGACATAGGGACGGCCCTCGCCGACGACCATGCAGTTGCTGACCAGCGGGTGCAGGCGGACCCGGTCCTCGAGCGGCGCGGGCGCCACGTTCTTGCCGCCGCTGGTCACGATGATCTCTTTGCGCCTGCCGGTGATGAACAGGAACCCGTCCTCGTCGAGATGCCCGAGATCGCCGGTGGCCAGCCAACTCTCGGCCTCGTGCTCGCTGTCGGGCCAGTAGCCAGGAAAGACCTGCGGACCGCGGACCAGGATCTCGCCGTCCTCGGCGATGGCGACCGTCGTGCCCGGCACCGGTCGACCGACCGAGTTCGCCCGATTCGCCTGCGGCGCACTCATACTGACCGTCGAGGACGCCTCGGTCAGGCCGTAGGCCCCCAGGATCTGCACGTCGATCCCGGTGAAGAAGTCCGCGGTCGACGGATCCAGCGACGCGCCACCCGCGATCACGTAGTCGAGGCTGCCGCCGAGCATTCCGCGCAACTGCCGGTGAATCTCGGGGTCGAAGGTCACGGTGGACTCCGCCCCGGTGCGGCGCGCGTGCCCGAGGGCGATGGCCGCCGCCTCCGCGGCCTCGTAGCGCGCGCCACCGAACGCCTGGCGCGCGCCCTTGCGGATCTTCTCCAGGACGTAGGGGACGCCGATCAGGAAACTCGGCTGGAAGACCGGGAGTTCACCGGGCAGTTCGGCGGGCGTGGCCACCAGTCCGGTGCGGACACCGGCCAGAACGCACCCGAACTGGACCACTCGCCCGTACACGTGGGCCAGGGGCAGGAACAGCAGCGTGGAGGCGGGATCGGTGGGTGTGCCGTGGAATACGGTGTCGAGCAGTTCCACCACGTTCGCCGCGGCGGCGAAGATGTTGCGGTGGGTCAGCAGGCAGCCTTTCGGGACACCGGTCGTGCCGCTGGTGTAGACGATCGTGGCGATGTCGTCGGCGCGCACCGTCGCGCGCCGCTGGTCCACCTCGGTGTCGGAACTCGCGGTGCCCCGCTCGATGAGTTCGGCGAACGAGGTGCCGAGCAGCCAGGCGCGGTCGGCGACCGCCTCCCCCGCGACCCCGACGATCAGCGCCCGCTGTTCCTCGGTCGCCACGAAGCACGCGCTCGGCCGCGAGTCGCCCACGATGTGGTCGATCTGTTCGGCCGAGGAGGTCGGATACACCGGCACGGTCACCGCGCCGACGCTGAGCACCGCGAAATCCGCCGCCGACCATTCGAAACTGGTCCCGCCCAGGATCAGCACCCGCTCGCCCGGCCCGATCCCGCTGGCCACCAGGCCTTTCGCGAGATCGCGGACGAGCCGGGCGAAGTCGTCGTAGCGCACGTCGAGCCAGCCGTCGGCGCCCTTACGGCTGAACACGATGTCGGCCGGACCGGCAGCGGCCCGGTCGAACACCACATTCGCCAGATTGTCGTCGTCGGCCATGGTCACCAGCGGCGCGACCCGGTACTCGCGCACGGTGTTCGCGGTGGTCATCGCGACTCGAGGGTGCTCAGCGGGGCGGGGACGTAGGTCGAGCACCGGGCGGGCAGGCGCACCCCGGCCGCGCGCAGCTGGCTCACCCGGGTGGTGAACGCGGCACCGCGCATGATCTGCGCGCCGACCTCGGCCACGTGGCGATGCGCCGGGGCCGCCAGATAGGTTCCGGCGACCCAGTCGTTGAACGCGCCCATCGCGGGCCCGCACCAGATCTGATAGTCCGCGACCCGCTCCGGTGTCGCGGCGGTGCTCCAGCCCGACGACCGGCCCAGGTACCACCGGAAGATCAGGGCCATCCGCCGTTTCGGGTTCCCCTCGGCCCGCTCGATCTGCTCGGGATCGCGCGCCCGGAAGTACTGCTGGCACTCGGCCCAGACCTGGTCGAAGGACCGCTGCAGGATCCGCTGTTCGAGTTCGGCGCGCTCGGCGGCGGGGATCGACTCGACGCCGTCGTAGGCCCGATAGGTGTCGTAGAGGCGCCGGGCCCGGCTCGGGAACATGGTGCCGCGCTGCAGGACCTGCACGTCGACGCCGAGTTCGAACATGTCCGAGGCGGGCGCCATCGTGGTGTCGGCGACCCCGGCCGCGGCCAGCAGCCGCTTGGCCGCGTCGGACTGCGCCGCCTCGACCGTGGCCTGATTGATCGACCCGGTGACGACATAGGCCGCACCCATCGCGAACGCCGCGGCGGCCGCCGCCGGGGTGCCGATGCCACCGGCCGCGCCGATCCGGACCCGCTGGGCGAAGCCGTGTTCGCGCTGGATCCGTTCACGCACCGCGATCAGCGAGGGCAGCAGCACCACCAGCGGGCGGCGGTCGGTGTGACCGCCGGAGTCCGCCTCGGCGGTGATGTCGTCGGCCATCGGGATCGCGGAAGCCAGCTCGGCCTGCTCGGCGGTGATCTCGCCCGCCTCGTGCAGTCCGCGCACCAGGTGCGGCGGCGGCGGGCGCAGGAACAGCTCGGCGACCTCGGCCCGGGAGACCTTGGCGATCACCCGGTGTCGAGTGGCCACCCGGCCGGTCCGGTCGCGGTGCAACCCGGCCAGGCGGTAGCGCACCACCTGCGGGGTCAGGTCGAGGAAGGCCGAGGCCTCGACACAGCGCACCTCGTGGCGCAGGCAGGCGTCGACGATGGCCCGCTCCAGGGCGGGCTCGCTGGGGCTGTGGATCAGATTGCAGGCGAAGGGTTTTCCCGGTGCGTCGCGCCGGATGGTGGCCAGCGCCTCGTCGATCCGGGCGGGGAGCACACCGGCCGCGCCGAACGAGGCGAGCAGGCCCGCGCGCGCCATCGCGACCACCAGCGACGCCGAGGCGATGCCATTGGCCATCGCCCCGCCGTGGTAGGCGTAGCGCACGTCATGATCGGAGCGGAAGGTGTTGTCGCCCAAGGATTCCGGGCGCAGCGCCGGGGCGGCGGCCAGTACCTGCGCGGTCCGGGCCACCGTGGCGTCGGTGGTCACCGCGACACCCTGCTCATCGCGCACCACGAACACCGGCTCGTCCAGCGCCGACAGTGCGCGATAGATGGCATCGTCGTCCCGGACCGGTGCCGAGGTCGCGATCGAGATCGTCACTGCGCCGACCTTTCTCGGAGCTGGGGGGCGCGGCCGTCGATGACCCACGCCGCCACCGCGGGCGCCACCTTGTCGCTGTCCTTCACCCAGGACGCGTGGCCGATGTGGGTCATGCCCGAGGACCGGTCGATGTGCCAGCGCACCGGCTTGGCCACGGCGATCCGGCGGCACAGGAAGCGCACCGTGGACTGCGGGCCGAGCGGGTCACCGTCGAGGGAGATCACGAGCACCGGTAGGGCGAGTTCGCCGAGCAGCCGGTCGTAGTCGCGGGTGCTGCCGCTGGGCCGGTAGTGACCGGTCCGCAGGTGCCGCGCCCAGTCGGCCATCACGCCCGCGGTCATCGGGCCGATGCCGCTGCCGCCGGGCCAGCGCCCGCGCAGGCGGGTGACCACGCCGACCCACAGTCCCTGGGCCAGGACCTCGAGCCGTCGGCTCGGCTCGAACGAACGCCAGTAGACCGATCCGGTGCCGATGGTCGTGACACTCGCGACCCGGTCCGGCTCGGCCGCGGCGAACAGCAGCGCGAGCTGGCCGCCGAGGCTGTGCCCGAACAGGTGCAGCGGCGCCTGCGGGAACCGCTGTGCCAGTTCGGCGGTCACGGCGGGCAGGTCGGTCTCGATCAGCGCGCGATAGCCGAACCCGGGGCCTTCGCCGAGGGCGGGCGTGCTGTCGCCCTGGGCGCGCAGGTCGACCACGGCGGCGGTGAGTCCGGCGGCGTGCAGCGCGGTGAGCAGGGGAAGGTAGTACTTGGCCTTGATCGCCATGGCGGGCAGCACGAGCACCACCGGCGCGGCGGGATCGGAGTGTGGCAGCAGGCGCAGCGCGAGGGCGGCGCCGTCGGCGGTGGTGACGGTACTCGTCTCCAGGCCGGCGAGATCGGTGCGGTTGTCGCTCATCACGCCTCCGCGACCAGGGTGCACACGTAGTCGAGGGTGACCTTGCCGACCAGCACACCGGCGGTGTCGTACATCAGCGCCTTGGCGTCCACGTCCAGCCGCTGCGCGCCCTTGGCCGCCAGCACGGCCGCGACATCGTTCGGGTCGATCACGCCGACGGCCTTGATCCGGCCGAGCGCGGGCTTGCGGAACGACAGGCGCGCGTCGCGCAGCACCAGGGTGTCGACCGTGGACAGGCGAGAAGCGAGCGCGCCGACGAAGGCGCACGCGCCCGCGATGTCGGCGGCCAGGAACAGCGCGCCGGCGTGCACCGTGCGCAGATGATTGAGGATGTACGGCTCGTCGGGGAGTTCGACGACCGCGCGCCGCGGTCCGATCTCGGTGATCTCGGCGCCGGAATGGGTACCGAACGGCACCATTGTGCTGACGATGCGCTGCAAGCTCAGGAAGTCTGGATTGTCCGGGTCGATCGACTCGAATACCGAGCCCAACGCGGCGGAGGTTTTCAGATCAGATGCCATGTGTCGATTCCAGCAGAGCCACCGTCGAATTCGGATTTCCATCACCGAAACGAATCGACCGAATGTTTCCGCCGCCGCACCGGGTGGAATTCAGATGATCAACTGGCCAACGGTTCGCCGAAAACCTTGCCACGCACCGTGGACTGTAGATAATTGCGGGTGGCATCGAGGCTGTCGAGAAATACCTGCACCACCTCGTTGGAACTGTCCACCCGCCAGGCGACCTGGAGTTCGACGACCGGTTCCGGATCCACCAGCGGCACCACCTTCAGCCCCATCGGCCGCGGTTCGTCCATGCTCAGGAACGAGGCGAACCCCACGTACCGGCGCGCGGCGACGATGATCTCGGTGGCCACCGAATCGTTCATGTACTCCGCCACCCGGGGAAACGCGCCCGCCCGCTCGCCCGCGGTCATGATGGCGTCGTACATCGCCGGGCTCACCTCGCGGTTGAACATCACGCACGGCGTCTCGGCCAGTTCGCGAATCGAGATCGACGACCGCTCGGCCCACCGGTGCCCGTGCCCGACCAGCGCGCCGATGCGCATCGGCAGCAGACACCGTGACAGCACCGATCCGCCATTGGAGGCGCCGCCGTAGAGCAGCCCGACATCGAGCTCACCGCGGGTCAGCGCGGTGAGCTGCGGGCCGGAACGACCCGAGCTCAGTTCGGTGGTGATATTGGGGTAGTGCGCGTGCAATTGGGCCAGTGACCTGGGCATGATGAGCTGGCCCGCCCGGCCGTTGAAGCCGATGCTGATCCGGCCCATCCGCCCGGCCGCGATGTCGCGGACGGTGCTCGTGGCCAGGTCGACCTCGCCGAGGATCCGCCGGGCGTCGGCGCGGAACGCCTCGCCCGCGGGGGTCAGCTGCACCACCCGCGAGGTCCGCGACACCAGTTCGACGCCGAGATGGCGTTCCAGGCGCTTGAGTTGCTGGCTCAGTGACGGTTGGGTCAGGTGCAGCCGGGCGGCTGCCCGGCCGAAGTGCAGCTCGTCAGCGATGGCGAGAAAAGCCTCGATGTGCCGTGTCTCCATGGTGCGCGCCTCGCGTATCAGGAACGTGCCTCGTCTGAGATATGGACCTGTATAGCCCTGCCGCGCGTCGCCACGGAACGTGACTGTGACGGGCAGGTGAGCAAAGACCGAATTCCTGCTCCCCGCCCGGCGTGTTCGCGTCACCCGATCGTCATCTGGACCGACGACCGGCACGGTGAACACGAACGATTCGCTAATCGAATCGCTGACGCCGAATCACTCAATGATCGGCAGCTCCGATCCATCTCGGACGGGAATTGATCAATAATTCGTTTCGCGTTGCCGCTGGCGTCGACCGAGTGGAACACTTTTTTCGTGGCCAGGAATTGAAAACCCAAGGAGCTCAGAAAATGACGTTCACGGTTGCCAGCCAGCACGACGCCGAATCAACCCTGGCCGCGCTGTTCGCCCCCGATACCCGCCCCGACCCCTATCCGGTACTGCGCGCGCTGCGTACCGAGTCACCGCTGATCGCCAAGGGCGGCGATCTCGTGATCGTCGCCAATTACGCCGATTGCCAACAGGTTCTGCGCGATCCCACCGTGCGCAACGACCCGAAACTGTCCCGGCTGGGCAAGGATCATCCCGAGCGTCCGGAATCCCTGCTGTTCCTCGATCCGCCCGCCCACACCCGTATTCGGCGCCTGGTCTCGAAAGCGTTCACCCCCAGGGTGATCCGGGCCTCGCAGCCGCAGATCCACTCGATCGTCGACGATCTGGTCGCCGGGATCGCGAGCAAGTCCGAATTCGACGTGATCACCGATTTCGCCCTGCCGTTGCCGGTGCGGATCATGTGCGCGCTGCTGGGGATTCCGCTCGAGGAGTTCGACGACTTCGAACCCGCCGCCCGCAGGCTCGGCCGCGTCCTGGACTTCAACCTGGTGGTGCACAACGACGACCTCGACGATGCCGAGGGCGCGCGCAACGAGTTGATGAACTACCTGAAGAACCTGATCTCCCGCCGCCGCGGCGATCTCGGCGAGGACCTGCTCTCGCGCCTGATCCAGGTCGAGGAGGAAGGCGAGGTGCTCAGCGAGGGCGAACTGCTCGCCACCTGTGTGCTGCTGATGGTCGCCGGGCACGAGACGACGGCCAATCTCATCGCCAACGGTGTGCACGCCCTGCTGCAGCATCCCGAGCAGCGCGAGCGCCTCGCCGCCGATCCCGAACTCGGCATCAGCGCCACCGACGAGGCCCTGCGCTACGACGCGCCCATCCAGTTCGTCATGCGCATCGCGACCCGCGAGATGCGGGTCGGCGCGACGACGATCAGCCCGGGCACCGCCATGCTGGTGCTGCTGGCCGCGGCCAATCGCGACCCCGCGCACTACCCCGACGCCGACCGTTTCGACGTGACCCGCGGCGCCGCCGACCATCTCGCGTTCTCCGCCGGCGCGCACTTCTGCCTGGCCGCGGCGCTGGGCCGGGCCGAGGGCGCGGCCGCGCTGTCGGCCTTCGCCGGCCGCGTCATCGACCCCGTGCTCGTTCCCGATTCGGTGCGCTACCGCCCGAACGTGAATCTGCGCGGCATCCAGACCATGTCCGTCACGCACGGCGGAGTCCGACTCCGCTGATGCCCGATCCGAACGCCCTTCCACGAGAAAGCTTGTCATGACATCGCACCACCGCGGCCTGCGGGCCGGATGGGGGATCGTGCTCGTCGCGGTCACCACGCTGCTGGCCGCCTGCGGCCAGAACAGCTCGACCACCACCGATCCCGACGGACCGGTCAGCATCACGTTCCTGTCCTACTCCTACGGTCAGCCCAACGCGGTCGGCAAAGGGGTCGAGAAGTTGATCGCCGACTTCGAGGCGGCCAACCCGAACATCACGGTGCGTCCGCAGTCGGTCCCGACGGCCGACGCCTTGATCAAGCTGCAGAGCGAGGTCGTCGCGGGCAATCCGCCCGATGTCGCCCAGATCGGCTGGAGCAAGGTGAACCAGGCCGCGCAGACCCTGCCGCTGCGGCCGTTCCAGGACATCGCCTCCGAGCAGGACTGGACCGACACCATGGCCGGTTTCGTCCCGTCCGTGCTCAAGGCCACGCCCACCGGCACGGACAAGCCGGTCTCGATGCCGTTCCTGATGGCGACCCCGGTGATCTTCATCAACGCCGACCTGTTCCGGGCCGCCGGGCTGAACCCCGAGCAGCCGCCCAAGACGATGGCGCAGCTGAAAGAGGCGGCGCTGGCGGTCGTGGACAAGACCGACGCGGACGGCGTGTACGTCTCGGCGGTCGACCCCGGCAAGTCCGACTTCCTGACCCAGTCGCTGGTCAACAGTGCCGGTGGCGCGCTGGTCTCCGCCAGCGGCGAGGTCACAGTGGACTCGGCGCCGGTCATCACCGCGCTGTCGACGGTCCAGGATCTCACCACCTCCGGTGCCCAGCCCGGCGTCGACTTCGCTTCGGCGATGGGCGCTTTCAGCGCGGGCAAGCTCGGCATGCTGATCACCACCGCGGGTGGCCTGCTCACCCTCGACGAGGCCGCCAAGGGCAAGTTCGAGCTGCAGGTCGCGCCGTTGCCCGCCTTCGGCGACCTGCCCGCCCGGCCCACCTTCTCCGGTGCCGGGCTGACCATCCTGGCCAAGGACGACGCCAAAGCACAGGCCTCGTGGAGGTTCGTGCAGTTCCTCACCAGTGAGGACAGCTTCAAGGTGATCGCCGCGGAGATGGGCTATCTGCCGCTGCGTACCGGGGCCGCCGACGCCGCCGACCCGCGCCTGGGCTCGGCGGTGCAGCAGCTCGCCGATCTCATGCCGTACACGGCCTTCCCGGGCAAGCAGTCCAACCAGGGCGTGGTCATCCTCCAGGACGACGCCGTGGAACCCATCGTGCTGCGCGGCGCCGACCCCGCCGACACCTTGAAGGCCGCCGCCGCCAAGATCCGCGCGCTCAACTAGCCCGCACCATCCACCCACTCGGGCACGACGACGTGCCCTCCCGCAGAGAGACAGCAGGTTGTCACACAAGGTTTTCGCCGCAACGCCGTCGGAGAGCATCCCGAACGGTGCCGCCCCGAACAGGATCGGTCTCACGGTCAATCCGTGGGCGGGCAAGCAACTCCTGAAGTCCGATTTCGAGGAGATGCGCGAATTCCTCGACGAGGCCGCCGCCGCCGGATTCGGCTATGCCGAGATCGGCGGCTGCGGGCTCGGTGTGGTGATCGGCGGAAAGGTACAGCGCGCGCGCATCGACGCGTTGCGCGCTGCACTGGCCGGGTGCCCCTTGCAGCTCACCCTGCACAGCTCCTGGCATTCCTCCGGCCGCACCGGCAATCTCCTCGATCCCGCGAGCGCGCGAGCCCAGTTGCTCGGGCTGTTGGCGGATCTGGAGATCGCCGGTGCGATCGGGGCCGAAGTGCTGGTCTATCACGCCGGGGTACTGCCCAATCGCTACAGCGACGGCGAGGAACTGACCGCCGGCATGGCCACCGAACGGACCATGCTGCGTGATCTGGCCGAGGAGGCGGGCGCGCGCGGGGTCATGATCGCGGTCGAGAACCGGGCGCCGACCCCCGCGGTACTCACCCGGCGTTCCTACGGGATGCGCCTGGACGCGGTGGCCGAGCAGGTCGCCCTGATCGACCATCCCGCGGTGTCGATGTGCCTCGACATCGGCCACGCCTATCTGGCGGCGAGCTATCTGAATTTCGACTTCCTCGCGGCGGTCGCCCAGGTCGCGCCCTACGTCGGGCACATCCATCTGCACGACAACTTCGGCCGGATGGCGCGTCAGCCCGAGGCCAGCCCCTACGAACTCGAACTGCTCGGCGAAGGCGATCTGCACCTGCCGCCCGGCTGGGGCACGATCCCGCTGACGGAAGTGTTCACCACCGCCTTTCCCCGCGATCCGGCGATCATCGTCGAGATGGGCCACGCCCGGCACTTCGCCGAGGCGCTGGCGACCACGCGCGCCCTGCTGGCCGTGCGGACCGGCTCATGACCCTCACCCTCGCGCCGCCCAAGCCACGGAACAGGCCCGGCGGCGGCGGAACACAGTCCGGCGTCGCCTGGCTGTACTTCTCGCCGGTCATGCTCTCGATCATCGTCTGGGTCTACGGCCCGCTCGTGTTCACCGCGGTGCTCAGTTTCCTGGACTGGAACCTGGTCGCGCCCGACATCGAGTGGAACGGGCTGGCGAACTACCAGACCCTGCTCACCCAGCCGGAATTCGGCAATGCCGCCTGGAACACCGTGAAGTACGCGGTGTGGGTGCTGCCGTTCGCGACCGTCGTCCCGTGCGCGCTGGCCATCGCCCTGTGGAAGCGGCCGGGCCGCACCAGCGAGTTCTACCGGATGCTGCTGTTCCTGCCGGTGGTGCTCGCGCCGGTGGCGAACGCGCTGTCGTGGCAGTTCATTCTGGATCCGCTCCACGGCACCTTGAACCAGCTGCTCGGGATCGTCGGCGTCGAGCCGGTGAACTGGCTCGGGGATCCGGCCACCGCGCTGCCCACCATCGTCGCGGTCACGGCACCGAAGGTGGTGGCGCTCAACACCTTGCTCTTCGGCGCCGCCCTGGCGAATGTCGATCGCCGCACGGTCGATGCCGCGCGCCTCGACGACGCCACCGAGGGCGAGATCACCCGCGCGATCATCCTGCCCCAGCTGCGGCGCCCGTTCATCCTGCTCGGGCTGCTGTCGATGGTGGTCGTCTGGCCGTGGCTGTTCACCAATATCGGCGTCCTCACCAGGGGCGGGCCGAGTGGTGCCACCGACAACGTCTACTACCGGCTCTACACCTACGGTTTCACCTTCTTCGACGCCGGCACCGCCTCGGCGGCCGCCATCGTCATCGCGATCGTCTTCGGTCTGCTGCTGACCTTCAGTTCCCTGCTCTCGAGGAGATTCCGTGCGACGCGGTGACACGATAGGCCGCCACGCGCTGGTGATCACGGCGATCGTGGCGATGCTGTTCCCGGTGGTGCTGGCGCTGGCCACCTCGTTCAAACCGGTGACGACGATCTTCGATCTCAATCCGATCCCGGTGCCTGCCAGCCTGGAGAACTACGACCTGGCGCTGGGCCGGTTCCCGATCGGCCGGTTGCTGTACAACACCTTCGTGATGGCCCTCGGCGTCACGGTGACGACGATCCTCGTCGCGCTGCCGGGGGCGTATGCCCTGGTGCGTTTCGACCGGGCCCGCGGGCGCGGTCTCGTGCTGGTCGCCGTCGGCGCCTCGCTGCTGATCCCGCCGCAGGCGTTGATCATTCCGCAGTTCCTGATGACGGCGCGGCTGGGCTGGCAGGGCCACACGATCGGCGTGATCATCCCGCAGCTGGGCGTGAGCGCGCTGGCCGTCCTGCTGCTGCGCGACCACATTCGCGCGATCCCGCAGTCGCTGATCGGCGCGGCGGTGCTCGAGGGCGCGACGTCGTGGGACATCCTGCGGCACGTGGTGCTCGGCCTGCTGCGCCCGGCGCTCGGCGCGGTGGCGATCCTGCTGTTCATCAGCACCTGGAACGAATTCCTGTGGCCGCTGCTGGTGATGCCCGATCCGGAGGACACCACGATCCAGCCGGGTCTGGCGCTGTTCCTGGGCCCGGAGAGCTCGCAGTACGGGCCGATGCTGGCCGCCGCGATGCTGGCCTCGCTGCCGGTGGTGGCGATCTATGTCCTGGCGTCGCGACGGATCGCGGACGCCTTCCTTCACTCAGGGGTGCGGTAAATCAACATGACAAGTCTCAGTGTGACCGAACCCGTGACGGTGCGTGCCGAGGCCGACCTGTCGGCCGGTGTGCTGCTCGACGGCATCACCAAACGCTACGACGACGACAGCCCGGCGCTCGACGTCGACCGCCTGCACATTCCGGGGCAGTCGCTGACCGTGCTGGTCGGCCCGTCCGGCTGCGGCAAGTCGACCGCGCTCGGCGTGGTGTCCGGGCTGATCCCGCCCACCGACGGGCGGGTGCTCATCGACGGCACCGATGTCACCGAGCTGGCGCCGGGGCGGCGTGGGGTGTCGATGGTGTTCCAGGACTTCGCGCTGTATCCGCACATGACGGTCGAGCGCAACATCTCCTTCGGGCTGCGGTTGGAGGCCAAGCACAATCGCAAGTCCGGGCTCGATCGGGCCGAGATCGAACGGCGGGTGGCGCAGGCGTGTGCCAGCCTCGGGCTCGGTGAGCTGCGGCATCGCCGGCCCGCGCAGCTCTCGGGTGGTCAGCGTCAGCGCGTCGGGCTGGCCCGGGCCATCGTGCGGCAGCCGAAGGTGCTGCTGCTCGACGAACCACTGTCGGCGCTGGACGCCCAGTTGCGTCAGCAGGCGCGGGTGGAGCTGGTGCGGTTGCATCGCGAGCTCGGCAACACCATCGTGCTGGTCACCCACGACCAGTTGGAGGCGTTGTCGATGGCGACCCATCTGGTGGTGATGAACAACGCGAAAGTGTTGCAGGTCGGCAGTCCGGCGGAGGTTTATCGACGGCCGACGGACCTGTTCGTCGCGACCTTCCTGGGTAGTCCGCCGATGAACCTGGCGACAGTGACGATCGACGACACCCGCGACGGGCTGACCGGTCCCGGGCTCGCCGGGCGGCTGGCCGGGCCGCTGCTCGATGTGCCCGACGAGCTGCGCCTCGGTTGGCGTCCCGGTGACGGCACCCTCGAATCCGACAGCGCGACAAGGCCATCGGGACTCTCGGTGCACGGTGTCGTCGATCTGGTCGAGTTCACCGGTGACACGAAGATCGCGCAGTGCACCGGCCCGTCGGGTCGCTGGGCGGTGACGGTGCCCGCCAACGGTCCCGCGCCCGCGGTCGGCGAATCGGTGCGGGTGCACGTCCCCGCGGATCGACTGCACCTGTTCGACCCGGCCACCGGCGCACGAGTGGAGGCCGCCGATGCACCTGCTGATCACCAACGATGACGGCTACCGCGCGCCCGGTCTGCGGGCGTTGGCGGAGAGCGTGCGCGCGCTCGGGGTGGACGCGACCGTGGTCGCCCCGAGCGGGCCGATGTCGGGTGCCGGGCAGTCCCGGCGCAGTGGCGTCGCGGCGGACTGGGCGTGGGCCGAACCGGTCGCGGGGATTCCGACGATCCAGGTGAATTCGACACCCGCGGCCTGCGTGGTCTTCGCGCTGACCTCCGGGCTGATCGGCCCGGTCGACCTGTGCCTGAGCGGGGTGAACGCGGGCGAGAACCTCGGCGGCGCACTGAATGTCAGCGGCACCTATGGCGCCGTGCAGGAAGCTGCGGTGCGCGATGTGCCCGGTATCGCGTTCTCGCGCGAGTTCGGCGGGCCGTGGGCCGAACCCGAGGGCTGGGACTGGACCTGGGTGCCGGAGGCCACCAGCCGGATCCTGACCACGCTGCTGGCCGCGCGCACGGGCTGGTTCACCGCCAATGTCAATCTCTCCGGCACCGACCGTGGTGCCGATCCGGCCTACACCCGGGTCAGCCGCACCCTGTACTACACCGACACCTACGACCTCACCCGCGGCATCATCCGCAGCGCGATCGGCTACCACGCCGACGACCTCTCCCCCGACGACGACATCACCGCCTTCGCCGAACACAAACGCACCAGCATCACTCTCGTGCGGCGGGACTGCGCCTGACTGCCGTCGGCGACCCGGGTGGCAGTCAGGCGCATGCCCCGGTTATCGCGTGCGGTCAGCCTCGTGCGACGGGCGCGAACGCCGCCGACCGCAGTGCGGACTTGACGATCTTGCCGCCCGGATTACGCGGCAGCGGCTCGGTGCGGACCGAGAAGTACTGGGGGACTTTGAAATCGGCGAGATGCTCGCGGAGGTGGGCGAGGACGGCGAGCTCGTCGAACTCGGTGCCGGCCAGTGGCACGACGACCGCGCCGACCTTCTCCCCCATCATGTCGTCGGGGACGCCGACGACCGCGGATTCGCCGATGCCGGGCGCACCGGCCAGGGCGTTCTCGACCTCGACGCAGTACACGTTCTCGCCGCCGCGGTTGATCATGTCCTTGGCGCGATCGGCGATCGAGAGCAGGCCCTGGTCGTCGAGGCGGGCGAGATCACCGGTGCGCAGCCAGCCGTCGACGAAGCTCGTGGCGGTGGCTTCGGGGTTGTTCCAATATCCGGCAACGACATTGGCGCCGCGGATGAGCAGTTCACCGACTCCGCTGACCGGGTCGGGCGCGTCGATGGCCAGGTCGACGATCGGCGCGGCGAAGCCCACCGATTCCGCGTGGTCGAGTGCCCAGTCGTGCGGGAGGTAGGTCGAGATGGAGGAGGTCTCGGTGAGGCCGAAACCGTTGGCCAGGCGCGCGTTCGGGAAGTGCTCGGCGATCTGCTGCACCAGCGCGGGCGCGACCGGCGCACCACCGTAGGCGACACGTTCGACCGCGCCGAGATCGAATTCGGCGAGGTTGGGCTGCTGGAAGGCCAGGTAGTAGATGGCGG
The DNA here is from genome assembly GCF_042883805.1 of Nocardia sp. NPDC058176. NCBI lineage: Bacteria > Bacillati > Actinomycetota > Actinomycetes > Mycobacteriales > Nocardiaceae > Nocardia > Nocardia sp. NPDC058176. The sequence goes on from NZ_JBHVVA010000001.1 coordinate 2,529,224, forward strand.
GGGTGTTGGTGAGCGAGGTGATCCGCTCGTCGACGATCGCGCGCAGGAAGGGCTGGATTCCGAAGCGCGGCAGGATGATCGTGGCACCGCCGATCGCCAGCTGCGGGATCAGCTGGCTGTTGCAGGCGGTGACGTGGAACAGGGGCACCGAGACCAGGTTGCGCAGGGTCGCACCCTCGTCGTCGCCGATGTCGGCCAGTCTGCGCACGTTCTCGACGGTGGCGAGCAGGTTGCGGTGGGTGGTCATCGCACCCTTGGGGCGGCCGGTGGTGCCGCTGGTGTAGAAGATCGCTGCCAGATCATCGGGACATGCGTCGTCATGGACGTACGGATCGCCTTGCGGCAGGGCGACTCCCGGACGCAGCGTGAACGTCGCGGTGGAATCTTCGAGGACATAGGCGATCTCGGGCTCGGCGAAGCGGGTATTCACCGGCACCGCGACGGCACCCGCGAGCACCGTGCCGAGAAAGCCCACGACCCAATCGGTTCCGGCATCGAGCAGATTGGCGACACGGTCTCCCGGCTGGACACCCTGGTCACGCAATCCGCCCGCGACGTGCGTCGCGCGATCCCACAGCTGCCGGAACGACAGCCGTTCACCGTCCACCTCGACGACGGCTTCGCGCTCGGGCCAGGTCCCGACGGTGGTGCGCAGCATGGCGATCAGCGACTCGGGCAGGTCCGCGTAGTGGGCAACCCCATGCTCGTCGCGGTAGATCCCGGTGGTGTCGAACGGTTGGACGGTCATCACGATGCCCGGCCCGCCGCGTCGAACAGGGCCCGCATGTTGTCCTCGGCGAAGAACTCGCGACCACTGAGCCCACCGGCCATCATCCGGAACCATTGCGTGGTGTGCGCCGGGCTGCTCGGCAACGCCCGCATCACCTCGACATGGCTGTCCGGCAGGACGAGTCGCGAGGAATCACAGGTGAACCGGTACATCGGCTTGCTCGACCTGTCCCGCTGCGCCTGGTAGTCCGCCAGCGCCCCGGTCAGCGGTCGCGCGCCCGACAGGCCCTCGTGCGCCCGCTCGGCGAGCAGGTCGGCATAGGTGAACGCGTCACTGATGCCGAGGCCGGTGAACGGGTCCTTGTGATATCCGGCGTCACCGACGAGTGCCCATCCGGGGCCGTGTGATTCGCGGTAGAAGTTCTCCGGATAGCGGGCGAGGGTGAACCGCTCGGCGCGTTCCCCGGCGTCGAGCAGTTCGGCTAGGTCGGGGGCGGTCTCCTTGAACGCCAGGTGGAAATTGCGTTCGACATCGGTGCGGAACTCGGCGAACCGGTCGACGTACTGCACGCACCAGATCAGCGTCTTGCCGTCATTGGTCGGCCAGCCGCCGACCGCCTGCTTGTCGCCGATGCGCAACTGGCTCTGGATGTCCAGGCCGGTCCAGTAGGAGTAGGCGGTGAAGGTCTCCCCGGCGATCACGTCGTATTTCTCGGCACCGGTGAGTTTGGCGACGGTCGAGGCGTAACCGTCGGCGCCGATGACGAGGCGGGCGTGCTCGGTGACGAGGTGACCGTCGCGGTCGCGGCCGACGATGCCGGTGACGGTCTCGCCCTCGCGCACCAGGTCGACCACGGTGATCCCCTCGCGCAGTGCGACACCGGCCGTGCGGGCCGCGTCCTGGAGCAGTGCGTCGAGCACGATGCGCCGCGGCGCGTAGGTCTCGGCGATGCCGTCGATCGGGTCGGCGAAGCCGGCGAACTGGGCGTCGCCGTAGGACATGGTGATCGAATGGATCGGCGTGCAGCCGGTGGCGATCAGCCGGTCGAGCAGGCCCCAGTCACGCAGTCGCGCGAGACCGCCCTGGCGCAGCATGTGGGTCGAGACGGAGTCCCTGGGGAAGTTCGCCTGGTCGACGCAGAGCACGCGGTAGCCGCGCCGCGCGAGCAGCATCGCGACCGTGGCACCGGCGCAGCGCGCCCCTACGACAATGACATCGTGCACAATTCCGACCTTCCAGCAGCACAGGGGATTTCAGGCGTCGAGCACGAGGCGATCCGTGCGGGCCCGGGAGACGCAGATCATCATGGTTTCGCCCGATTCCCGCTCCTTCGCGGTCAGGATCGAGTCGCGGTGGTCGATCTCGCCTTCGAGCACCGGGGTCTCGCAGGTCGCGCAGGTGCCCTCACGGCACGACCACAGGACGTCGGCGCCGACGCGTTCGAGCGCGTCGAGAACGGTCTCGTCCGCGGGAACCTCGATGGTCCGGCCGGAGCGGTTCAGGACCACCGTCATCGGACGGTCGGGTCCGGTCTCGAGCTCCCTGGGATGAAATCGCTCCACCCGCAACACATCCGGGGTGCACGACTTCTCGACCGCGTCGAGCAACGGTCCGGGACCACAGCAGTAGACGAGAGTGCCCGCCGCCACCGGATCGAGAATCTCGGGCAGCGGGATCAGCCCGCACTCGTCCTGCGGATAGCGGCGCACCCGTTCGCCGTAGGCCGCCAGTTCACCGGCGAAGCCCATCCGCTCCGCACTGCGACCCCCGTAGTGCAGCTCCCAGGCGGCACCACTCCGGTCGAGTTCGCGGATCATCGGCAGCAGCGGGGTGATCCCGATCCCACCCGCGATCAGGACGTACCGATCCGCGGCGGCCAGCGGAAAGTTGTTGCGCGGCTCCCTGATCTCGAGCAGCGTGCCCGGCCGCACCTTCTCGTGCATCCACGCCGACCCGCCCCGCCCCTGCTCTTCCAACAGCACCGCGATCCGGTAGCTGTCGCGGTCGGCGGGATCACCACATAGCGAGTACTGCCGCACCACACCATCGGGCAGCACCACATCCACGTGCGCCCCCGGCTCCCAGGGCGGCAACGGCGCCCCCGCCGGATCGATGAGCACAAAAGACAGCACGCCTTCTGCCTCGTAGGAAATGGACCGAATTCGCACAATCGCGCTGATCACACCAACGAGTCTGGCAGGACCACGCGCACCACAACGGATTGATTTCGTCCACGAATGGCCGGATTACGATGTCGTCGAATCAGGCTCCCGGCCCGGCGGGCGACCGCGCGGTATCGTGTGCCGATGGGTGCCGACAATGTGGGGGTCACCAGCGAGTTCGCGCCGTTGCACACCGTGGTCGTCGCCCGGTGTGAGTTCCGGGCGCCCGACAGTCCGGAGATTCTCGGTCATCGGATGCCGGTGGAACCCGAGGCCGTGCAGATCCTCGAGCAGACCTGGGGAAAGGACTTCGGCGCGGTGTTCCCGGACCGCCAGCGCGTCTGGGAAGCCGAGCGCGACGAGCTCGCCGAGGTCTTGCGCCGCCACGGTGTCGAGGTACTGCGCCCTCGCCTGTTCACCGCCGAGGAGAAGGCCGCCGCCGGCGCCGAGGGATACGCGAACTTCTTCGTCCGTGATCCCTGGTTCACCGTGGGCGACCAGGTGATCGAAGGGTCGCTGCAGTTTCGGCATCGCCGCGGTGAGGTGCTGCCGAGCCGGTCGATTCTGCTCGATCGCGTGATGCCATCGGCCGCGGGCTATGTCGCGATCCCCCAGCCCGCGATCGCGCCGGTCGGCGTCGCCGGTGAAGGTCCGTTCCTCGAGGGCGGCGATGTCCTCGTCCACGGCACGGAGGTGTTCGTCGGCGTGTCCGGCATGGCGACCGACGAGTCGGGGTGCGCATGGCTGACGAAATATCTACGGCAGCACGGCCTTTCCGTCACACCGGTGCGGCTGGCCCCGCACGTGCTGCATCTGGACTGCGCGCTCGGACTCGTCCGCGAAGGGTTGGCGATCCGCTGCGGCGACCGCCTGCCCGACGGCGTCCCCGACAGCCTGCGGGACTGGGACTTCATCGAGGTGAGCGAAGCGGAAGCGGCCGCCATGGCCACCAACGGCCTGCCCATCGATCCCGACACCTACATCACCGACCCGGCGTTCGACCGGGTCGGCCGCGCTCTGGAGGTCAGGGGCGTCACCGTCGAGTACATCGACTTCGCCGTCTCCCGCCTGTTCGGTGGCGCTTTTCGCTGCTCGACCCAACCCTTGTCCCGCAGCTGAGCGAGCCGCTCGGTCTCCGCGCGGGCCGAGGGCAGGTGGTTGGGTGGTCCGGGAACGGGTAGTCGCGCCTCGAATGCTTCGAGCATCGAGGAGGAGGGACATGTCGACGTTGCCGGATCAGCCGCCGCCCACAGGGCGGGTTCCCGATTCGCCGGACCCGTTCGCGCCACCGGAGCCCGCGCCACCCACGCCGGGTGAACCGGTACCGCCGCCACCGCCGGATCCGATACCGCCGCGTCCTCCCGAACCCGGACGACCGGACCCGCGCGAACCCGTTCCGCCCGTACCGGGGCCCGAACCGACGCCACCAGGACCCGAGCCGGATCCGATACCGCCGCCGATCACCGCGTCCGGATCAGGTTCCCGGTGACCGGACGGGCGGTGTCTCAGTCCTCTTCGACGAGCGGCTCGCCCGCGGCGGCGCGACGGACCTTCTCGCGACCGTTGTCCTCCTCGGAGCGGCCCTTGCGCCAGTAACCGGTGAAGGTGATGGCCTGCTTGTCGATCTCGCGTTCGCGCACGAGGTGGCGGCGGGTGAACTTCACCAGGTTCGACTCGCCGGAGATCCAGGCATACGGTGCGCCGTCAGGGAATTCGGCGGCGCGCACGGCATCGACCACCGCTTCGCCATGCGGGCGGGCACCGCGATGCACCCACTCGATCCGGACGTCACCGCGCGTCTGGAAACGCTGCTCGTCCTCGGCGCCGGAAACCTCGACGAACGCGCGCAGGACGGTGCCGGGTGCGAGTTGTTCGATGATCGCGCCGATCGCCGGGATCGCCGTCTCATCACCCACCAGCAGCTGCCAGGCGGCGTCGGCCTGCGGGGTGTAGAGGGCGTGCGGCGGGCAGAGGAAGCCGATCTCGTGACCGGGCTCGGCCCGCGCCGCCCACTCCGAGGCGGGCCCGGCGTGGTCGGGATGCAGGACGAAGTCGATGTCGAGCTCGCTCGACTCGGCCCGCACCGCCCGGACCGTATAGGTCCGCATCGGCGGCCGGAGTTCGTCGGGCATCGCCAGGTACTGCTGATACCAGCTCATCACCCCCGCCTCGGCGTCCAGCGGCGGCGGCACCACGGGCCGGGCCTGGCCGGGCAGCGGAAAGAACAGCTTCGTGTACTGGTCAGGACCCACATCGACCAGCGCGGCCGGATCGTCACCACTGAGGGTGATCCGAACCATGCTCGGTGTCAGCCGCACCGCGCGCCGCACCAGCAGCGGCGCGTAGGCCATGGTCGGACGATTCACAGTCTCGGTTGCCATTAGGCCAGGCTAACCTCTGCTGCCGCGGGAGCGCCAACACTCCGGGTCGACCTGCGGGGATCCCTGCTGCGCGGATCAGCAGTCGGCGTCGCTCGCGATCGGCGCGTTCGGGTCGAAGTAGGTCTCGGGGTCCTCATCCGCGAAGACGGAACCGAAGCGAGGCGGATTGAGATAGTTCGGCGCGAGCAGGCCCTGGTCGTGATGGCGGCAGCTCACCGAATAGTGATGGCCATCGACGTCGCCCAGGTACATGCCCTGCGAGCGGTCGTCATAGTGCGGATCGTCGATCCAGATGTAATCGAATTCCCAGCGAACGACCGACACGATGTCGAGCGGTCCGTCCAGGCGCGACGGTTCACGGGCGTCGAACGCGTAGGCGACCAGATAGTCGGTGCGGATCACGAGCTCGTCGTGTTCGTTCAGCGCGGTCGACATCTTCCCGGTCACCCGTGGGGTCACCGGGAGCAGGGTGTAATCCGGGGAGATCCGGATCGAGAGCCACGCGGCGGCGATCTCGTCACCCTCGCCGAGCTGCTCACGCAACGCGTCGGCCTGATGCGGGGACAGCAGCGCCAGCACCGGTTCGACATCGTGGGTCTCCAGCACATGCCGGTTCAGCCGGGAGGCGCTGATCAGCGCGGCGGCCTTCGCCATGGCGGTGGCCACCTGATCGGCCGAGTAGCGACCGATCGGCGCGGCGGGCGGTACCACGATGCCCGCCTCCCCCTCCGGCCACGCCTCGGCGGGGGTGTTGCGGTAGGGCTGGGACAGGTCGACCCGCGCGGTCACGCGCAGCTCGGTCGTCGAACTCGAATCACCTGTGGTGCCTGCGGAATTCGTGCCGGATTGTCCGCGCAGGGCGAGGGCACCGGCCGCGACGAGGACCAGCACGACACCGATCACGACGGCGATCAGGGACCAGCGCTTCGGATGCGCAGCGGGGCGGCGGACCGGGTCGGGTGGGAACTGGTACACGGCGAACCACCTCGGATCGAACGCGAACACGCGGCGCGGGTACGGAATTCGCCGTCCGGGGACACCTGGTCCCGGCTCGTCGACGAACGAGGTTGTCAGCGGCGGCCCCACCCACACTGCGAACGAATGTGTTCTCCATCATCGCACGGTCGCCGACGCTGGAACAGCCTCAGCGGCCGCTGATTTCGGGATCGCCGGTCAGCCGCGGTCTTCGGGCGTCGCCGCCGGTGCCGCGCGGCGGGTCACCAGCTGGTGCCGCCGAGGCCCCAGGCGTCGAGTTCGGCGTCGATGTGGGCGCGGAGCTTGTCCTCGTCGCCGAAATAGTCGGGGTGGATGCCGAAGAAGGTGATGGTCAGCTTGTCGTCGTATTCCACCGCCCAGGCGGCGACCGCCGGACCCTGACGGCGACGTTCGGCGGCGCTGCGGCCCTGCATGATGGCGCGGATGGCGAAGGATTCGGCGCGCCGACCGGCGATCTCGATGACGCTGTCGGGGGCGGCGCCGAGATTGGAGACGGTGGTGTCGGGGCCCGCGATCGCGCGCATCATCGTGGCGATCACGCGGTTGGGCAGCAGGCGCACGACCGGCTGGAGATTGTCGGTGAGTTTGTCCTGCCCGGCGGCCGCGTAGCGGGTGAACGCCTCTTTGCTCAGCGTTCGGATCTGGCGCAGGCCCGCGTCGGGGGTGATGGGATCCGGCACCCGGATCCAGACCCCGCCCGAGGCATTGGCGCGCTCGTCACCGGCTTCGCGCTTGCTCACCGCGATGCACACACGCAGCCCGTCGGGACCGATCGGTGCGCCGGAGCGCTGGACGATGCCACCGAGCAGTGCGGTGAACAGGCTGTTGCCGGTGCCGTCGAAGGCGCGGGCCTGTTCGGTCCAGCGGGCACGGTCGATGTCGACGATGGCGAGGGTGGTGTCCGGACCGTCGGTGGCCAGGTCGGCGACGCGGGGCGGGCGGGCCGCGGCGGGGGTCCGGTTGTCGCGGGTGCGCCAGAGTTCGGTGGCGATCACGCGAGCCGCCGACGCCGCAGCGCCGAGCTGAGCGAGCGCGTCCCCGGCATCGGCGCGCCAGCGCGGGCGGGCGAGCACCTCGGCTTCGCTGGGCAGGGTGCTCGCCGAGCTGCCCGCGTTCGCGGCGGCGAGGGCGTTGTAGAGGCCGTGGCCGTCGGCGACCATGTGCGAGATCAGCAGCGACAGGGCGAATTTGCCCGAGGTGGTGCGCACACCGATCAGTTGCCAGCCGCGTCCGTCGACAGGGTCGAGGTCGGCGGCGCGCAGGGTGCGGTCGGCCCACGCGCCGATCTCGGCGTCGGCGATCGGGTCCGGGTCGATCCGCAGCACCGGCGGGTATGGGGAGCGCACCCAGCGGTGGCGCGCGAACGGCACCACCGCGCGCACCACCTTGCGGCTCAGCGATCCGGTGGCGAGCTGGTCGCTGAAACGCGCCAGCTCGGCGGGGTCGGGTTCGGTACCGAACACCCACGCGTACTGGATCGGCGCCGACCAGCCGAAGAGCTGTTCGGCGAGAAGATATGACTCGTCTGCCCCGGCAACACGGTTCATTTCGCCAGGCTAGCCAGGCTCGGGTGCCCCCGCATCTCGGCGGAGCCCGAAAGCGAGGTTCACCACATCCGGTGCTCGACACCCCAGCCGTCGAGCTCGGCGGCGAGTAGTTTGCGCAGGTCGTCCGGGTGCGGGAAGTGCTGCTCGTCGAAGGCGGCGACGGAGAAGGTCCAGGTGTCACCGGTGCGGATCGCCCAGGATTGGACGCCGTCGCCGAAGCGGTACGGCTCGGCCGGATCGACGCCCTGCGCGATGCCGCGGAAGGCGACCGCGGTCGCGGAAACGCCGCCCAGGCACCGCAATTCGTCGCCGAAGTCACCGAGGTTGGAGGCGACCACGTCGGGCATGCCCGAGCCGGCGGTGGCAGCACGCACCACCAGCACCGTCGGCAACAGCGCGACGAGCGGCAGCAGGTGCACATGGGGGGCGCGCTCCCCTGCCGACAGCCGGGTGAACGCCTCTTTGCACTGGCGGCGAAGGGGTCCGAGGTCGCCACCGGGGATCAGCTCGTCGATCAGCTGCACCGAGACACCCGCGGTGGCGTTGCCGCCCGCGTCGTCGTCCTCGGCGCGACGGCTCACCGGGATGCCGATCTTCAGCGCTGTACCGTACCCGGACGCGCGCAGCGCACCGGCCAGAACCGCGATGAACAGGGTGTTCGTCGTGCCCCCGTGCTGCCTCGCGACCGATTCCCAGTGCGCCACCTCGACACTGACCGTGGCCCAGGAATTCCTAGCCAGCGGAGAACGCACATGCGCCTGCGGCTTGGCGGGTCGTTCGTCGACAGGGGCTCGCGAACCGCGATGGCGCGTGAATGCCATTGCGGCCCGCCCGATTCCGAGTCCAGCGGTGGCGACCTGTCCGACACCGTCGGCGGCGTCCAACGCGATGTCGCCCAGCCGGCGCGTTGCCCCGCGGGTAGCAAGGATCCCCGGGGCGGAATCGGACAGGCGGCGCACAGCCCGGCGGGCGGCGCGGGGGCCGAGTCCATCCGCGGCGACGCGGGATGACGGGTCGTGGATGGGCGGACGGGCCAGTGGGTCCGAGGGAGTGCCGGTCAAGGCCGCTGTCGCGGCGGTGACCATGGTGCGGCCGTCGGCGATCAGGTGGAGTGCGGTGAGGGACAGGACGAAGCCACCGTCGGTGATCGGTGTTCCGCGCAGGCGCCAGGCGGGGCCATGTTCTGGGTCGAGAGGTGAGCTGTGCAGCTCTGTGCCGGACCAGGATTCGATGTCATCGACCGGGATCGTGCCCTCGTCGACGAGCAGCTCAGGGGCGAAATCGGCGTGTTCCCAGCGGTGTCTGGCGAACGGTGTCCGTGCCCGGACCAGCCGGCGGTTGAGCACGCTGTGGCGCAGTCGCTCAGCGAATGCCTCGAGGTCGGCACGCTCGGGGGCCGCGGGGAACCGCCACAGGATCTGCAGGACCACCGACCAGCCGAAGGCCTCGCGCACCAACCAGTAGGTGGTGTCCTCGGGCTGCATGCGCGCGACCGCAGCCATCAGCGTTCACCGCGCCGGGCCGGGCTGCCCGCCTCGGCGTGCTCTTCGACCAGGTCGGCGCAGTGCCGCACCGCCGCCTCCGGGGTGATCAGTTCCCCGGCCAGCTCGCGCGCGGTGTGCGCGGGCTCCGGGGCGAGGACGGTGGTCAGCTCGGTGACGAGAGTGTCGGCGGTGAGGCCCTTCAGCCGGGTCGTGGAGCCGACCCCGTGGCGCGCGCACTGCGCACCCCAGTACGGCTGATCCGAGCCCACCCAGCACACCAGGCCCGGAATTCCGGCGCGCAGCACGGCCGCCGTGGTGCCGGCGCCGCCGTGGTGCACCGCGGCCCGGCACAGCGGCAGGATCCGTTCGTGATCGAGCGCGCCGACGACTCGCACGTCCGCGCTGTCGGCCACGTCGAGCCCGGCCCAGCCATTGCTGATCAGCGCGCGCACGCCGAGTCGCTCGCAGGCTCGCACGATCGCGTCGACCACCGCCGCCGGATCGGGCACCGGCATGCTGCCGAATCCGAAGTAGACCGGTGCGGTGCCCGACGCGATCCAGTCCAGCAGGGCGGTGTCGCCGGTGTCGGCGCCGATGCGGGCGCGCTGCTCGGCGGCCAGGCCGAGAAATCCCACGAACGGGCGTAGTTCGGACCACTCGTCCACCAGCTCGGGGCACAGCCGTGGATCGTAGGCCTGGATCTCGAGCCGGTCCGCGGGCGAACACGGGACCGTGCCTGCGACGCCGAGTTCGCGGCGCAGCGCGTTCTGGCGGTCCTTGGTCAGCAGCCACATCGCGCTCTCGGTGAGCCACCAGCTCGCGCGCGTGACCACCGGCGGCAGGCCCGACAGTGCGGCGGGCACCGGCGAGACGGTGCCGTTGGGCCGGATCGGCGCGTGGTGCAGCGAGATACACGCCGCGCCGGTGGCCTCGGCGAAGGGCGCGGCGATCTGCTCGGTGACGAAACCGGTGACGATCGCCTGGGCGCCGGGGTGCAGTTCCGCCATGTCGGCGACCGCCTGTGACCAGCCGAGATCGCGGATCTCGGTGAAGGCCTGCCACCGCTGCCGCGGGCCGCCGGTGCGCAGTTTCGTCCGCACCACCTCGGAGTTCATGTGCGCGTGGGTGTCGTAGCCGAACGGCGCGGTCGCCAGCCCGGCTGCCGCGACGAACTCACCCAGATTGGGCGGTGCCCCGACGAGCACATCGTGGCCGCGACGCTGCAGCTCCGACCCGACGACCACAGCAGGCTGGACATCTCCGCGTGTGCCATTGAACGCGAGTAGAAACCTCATCGATCTCCCTGCCTCGAGTTACGAGCACGGTAGGCGAAACAGGCAGCAATGGACCAGCATCCACCCGCCGTCTGTGAGATGGAGCACCCGTCGCCGCTCTCACCGCGCGCGGTGCGCGCCGATCTGGTTACGGTGGCTTTTCTCGACCCCCTGGTAGCCGTACTGCGAGGAGCTCGATGGAATTCGTACTCGCGTTCACCGGCAGCCGCGGTGACGTGCAGCCCGGCCTGGCGCTCGGCGTGCAATTACGGGCGCTCGGCCACGATGTGACAATGGCTGTTCCGCCGAATCTGGCCGATTTCTGTCGACGTGCCGGAATTCCCACCCGGGATTTCGGCGCCGACACGAAAGAATTGCTCGATTCCGCGCTGGTGTCGAGCGAACTGAAATCGGCCAACCCGCTCACCCGCCTGCGCGCACTGGCCCGGCTCACGGTGCGCGACGGTCGCCGGGCGCAACACGAACTCATGGATCTCACGGCGGGCGCGGACGCTGTGATCGGCGGCAGCGTCGGGCAGGAACGACTACTGAACGTCGCCACCGCGCGTGGCATTCCGTACGTTCCGCTGCACTACTGCCCATTGCGCCGCAACAGCGTCGCCTCGCTGCTGCCGCTGCGTGCGGCGCCGGGCCGCGCGCATCACCTCAGCTGGGTCGCGCTCGAACAGCTGACCTGGCTCGCGACCCGCTCGGCCGAACGCGAACTCGCCACCGACCTCGGATTGCCACCGCCGACGAGCCCGCCCGCCACCCGGATCGCCCAGCGCCGCGTCCCCGAGATCCAGGCCTACGATCCGGTGCTGTTTCCCGGTCTGGCACAGGAGTGGGGGCGCGAGCGGCCCCTGATCGGATTCCTCGACCTCACCCCGCAGACCCGCGCCATGATCGGCGAGGACAGCACCGGCCTCGACGACTGGCTCGACGCCGGATCACCGCCGCTCTACGTCGGATTCGGCAGCATGACGATCGCCGACCCGGACCGGCTGGCCCGCACCTTCACCGAGGTCGCCGACGCGCTCGGGTTGCGGCTGCTGGTCGCCGCGGGCTGGAGCGAGTTCATGGCGGGCGAGTCGAGCGACCGGGTCCGGGTGGTGCGCGCCGTCGATCACGCGGCGGTGCTGCCGCGCTGTGTCGCGGCCGTGCACCACGGTGGCGCGGGCTCGACCGCCGCCGCGCTGCGGGCCGGAATCCCGGCGCTGGCCTGCTGGATCGGGGCCGATCAGCCGATGTGGGGGCGCAGGCTCGACGCGCTCGGTGTCGGTGCCGGTCTGGCCGCCACCCGGCTCGACCGGCTCACCCTCACCCGCGCGGTGCGCGAGCTCCTTCGCCCCGAACGGGCCGCTGCCGCCCGGCGCGTGGCGGCGGCGATGGTGGCACCGCACGATGCCGTCCGCGCCGCGGCCGCGCTCGTCGAAGTCTCGGCCCGCACGCCCGTCGGTGCAGGCCCGTCCCGTGGAGGAGTCCGATGAACCCGCTGTCGCTGTCCGTGGTGATCCCCGCCTACAACGAGGAGGAGATCATCGGCAAGTGTCTGGCTCGGCTGGCCGAGCAGCGCGAGCACATCGCCGAAGTGCTCGTGGTGGACAACAATTCCACCGACCGCACCGCCGCGATCGTGGCCGAGCACGCCGTGCGCTGGCCCGCGATCCGGCTGATCGGCGAATCCGAACAGGGACTCGTTCACGCCCGCAATCGCGGGCTCGACAGCGCGGTCGGCGAGTTGATCGCCCGGATCGACGCCGACACCCTCGTCCCGCCGGACTGGGCCCGCCACATCGTCGACTTCTTCGCCGCCGACACGACCGGGCACTGGGCCGCCGCCTGTGGTCGCGGGCAGGCCTACGACCTCCCCTACGGCGACACGGTCGGCGCCCTGCGTCAGCGGTGGCGCGAGCGCAAGGCGCACCGGGTCAAGCAGGTGCCAGTGCTCTACGGCTCGAACATGATCCTGCGACAGCACACCTGGGCGCTGATCCGCGACCGGGTCGCCATGCGCCGCGACGTCTTCGAAGACGTCGACACCGGCCTCTGCGTCACCGAGATCGGCGGCCGCAACGCCTTCCTCCCCACCATCACCGTCGGCGTCGCCCCCCGCCGCATGGCCACCGGCATGGTCTCCTTCACCCGCTACATGTCCTGCCTCCCCCGCACCCTCCTCCTCCACAAGCGCTACGCCCTCGCCCTCGCCGCCGCCACCCTCTACCTCCCCCCGATCATCACCCTCCACGCCGCCCGCCTGGCCCTCCTCCGCACCTACAACACCCACACCGGCCGCTTCACCCCCACAGACCTGTTCCGCAAAACCCCCGAACGCGTCGCACCCTAGACCGGACCGGGGTAGCCCGTGGTCTCCCACGGGCTACCCGGCCGGATCAGGTGCGGCGCATGTAGATGCGGACGGTGAGGGGGGCCATGACGGCGATGACCGCCAGGGCGCCGAGGAGGGAGATGGCGATTTCGGGGCCGTAGCGGCCGTCGGCGAGTTCGCGGACGGCGGTGACCAGGTGGGAGACGGGGTTGACGCCGGCGAAGGCCTGCATCCAGCCGGGCATGGTCGAGACCGGGACCAGGGCGTTGGAGACGAAGGTCAGCGGCATCAGGACCAGCATGGAGACGCCCTGGACGGTGGAGGGTTTGTCCATCAGGACGCCCATCAGCGCGAAGATCCAGCTCAGGGCGAAGGCCACCACCATGACCAGCAGGCAGGCGATGAACAGGCCGAGGGCGCTGGCGGGGCGGTAGCCCATCGCCAGGCCGACCAGCACCGTCATGACCGTGGCGACGGCGTAGCGGACCATGTCGGCCAGCAGCGAACCGGCCAGTGGCGCGATCCGCGCGATCGGCAGCGCGCGGAAACGGTCGAACACGCCCTTGTTCATGTCCTCGCGCAGCTTCACCCCGGTGTTGACCGAGGCCGCGACCGCCACCTGCACCAGCACACCGGGAATGAGGATGGGCAGATAGCCGGTGACCGTGCCCGCGATGGCGCCGCCGAAGATGCTGGAGAACATCACCGTGAACACCACCGGCAGCGCGACGACGTCGAACAGCTCCTGCGGATTGTGCTTGATCTTGAGCAGACCGCGCCGCGCCATCGTCGAGGCGTGATACGCCGACTGCGACAGCGAGATCCGGCGGACCGCGGTGGGTGTGCCGATCCGCTCGGCCGCGGTCGTCACGCGGGCTCCGGAACGCGCAGCGGGTCGGTCGGGCCGGTGATGGCGAAGAACACCTCGTCCAGGCTGGGCTGGGCGAGGCCGAGTTCGCGCACCTCGATCCCGGCGTCCCGCAGGGCGGCCAGCAATTCGGGCAGGGCCGTGGTGTCGGCGGCCGCGACCGTGATGTTCCCGTCGTCGGTGGTGAGGACCGCCTCGGCGCCGGTGTAGCGGTGTACGAGCGCGGCGGCGGTGGCGAGGTCGGCGGGGGCAACGCGCAGGGTCAGCGCGGCGGCGCCGACGGTGGCTTTGAGTTCGTCGGCGGTGCCGTCGGCGACGACCCGGCCGTGGTCGATCACCACGACCCGGTCGGCCAGTTCGTCGGCCTCGTCGAGGTATTGGGTGGTCAACAGCACGGTGGTGCCGGTGCGCACGAGTTCCCGCACCGTCGTCCACATCTGCACCCGCGTGCGCGGATCGAGCCCGGTCGTCGGTTCGTCGAGGAACAACAGCGGTGGCCGGCCGATCAGGCTGGCGGCCAGGTCGAGCCTGCGGCGCATCCCACCGGAGAAGTGCTTGAGCGGTCTGCTCGCGGCGGATTGCAGGCCGAACTCCTCGAGCAGTTCATCTGCGCGCCGGGCGGCGCGGGCACCGGAGGAGCCGAACAACCGGGCGAAGATCGTCAGGTTCTCGGTGGCGGTGAGATCTTCGTCGACCGAGGCGTACTGCCCGGTGAGCCCGATCAGCGAACGCACCGCCGTGGCATCGCGCACCACGTCGTAGCCGAACACCCGCGCGGTGCCCGCGTCGGGGCGCAGCAGGGTCGCGATCATCCGGACCGTCGTCGTCTTGCCCGCCCCGTTCGGGCCGAGCACGGCACAGACGGTGCCCATCGGCACGGTCAGGTCGATGCCGTCCACCGCGCGGAACGCGCCGAAAGACTTGGTCAATCCCCTGGTTTCGATCGCCGATTCGAATTCGACCATCGTCACCTCCTCATCGGTCGGCGCCGAATAATCGACGAATGCCGTACGGGAGTGCGGTCGCACCACTGCGAACTTCTGGCAGCTTATGTTCTGTGCGAATACAGCGGCAACCCCACATCGTTCGCCGGATGCGTATCGATCGCCACATTGTCGATGAGGTATCGCCAGGCAACGTGATGTTCACCCGACGCTGATCCGATGGAAACCTCGAAATACCCTGTCATGCCCGAAATATCGCCATAGCCAGGTGATATATCCAGCCGGAAACATCGTGACGAAGGCCACCGCCGCCCGGCAGGAACTATCTTCCGGTTACCCCTACGCTCGTTTCATGCCCGTCACCGGGTAGACGCCATCGGTCCATTCAACGTCGACGTTGTGGCACCGCGGGGCGAGCATGGGGATTCACAGTGTTTTCAGCTTTCGGTCAGCAACATGGTTGGGGCGCATTCGTATGGAATTCACAGAGCTAGCCGACTATCCGCTTCGGGCGGGGACGCTCATCGAATGGGTGCCGGTCACCGGTCGATCGAGTGCGTGGCGGCGCGACGATCGTCCGCTGAGTCACCTGCACGAAGAGCATTGCGTGCGGTCGGGCGGATCATCGGGCGGCGAAAGCTCCTGGCTCGGCACGATCTTCGAGATTCCGCTGCCGTTCGAGGAGGCCGCGGTCCGCACCACGCTGCGGCGCTGGATGGCCCGCCACGACGCCTTCCGCACCACGGCCCACGCCGACGAGGACCGGTTCACGCGCTACACCTGCCCCGCCGAGGACGTCCACGTCGCGGCCCGGCGCGTCGGGCACCTGCGCACCGGCACCAGGGTGTATCAGCACCTCACCGACTATTTCGGCTCCCGGCTCTCGCCCACCGAGTGGCCGCACTGCCTGCTCGCGACCGTCAGCGATACCGAGCTGACCGGCGATCGAACGGGCTTTCTGCTGGTCTTCGGCGCCGACCACTCCGTGATGGACGCCTACTCGATGATGCTGGCCATCAGCGAGATTCAGCGCATCTACCATTCCGTGCTCACCGGGGCGCCTGCCGAACTCCCCGAGGTCGGCAGCTACATCGATTTCGGCGCGCACGATCGCGCCGTCGGCGCGGCACTCACCGCGACCGATCCCGCGGTCACCGTCTGGCGCCGCTATCTGCGCAACGCCGAGTTCCCGGCGTTCCCGCTGCCGATCGCGCCGCGCGCCAAAGCGCCGACCCGATTGCATCAGAGCGGGCTCTCGTCGTGGGTGCTCACCGCCGAACAGGCCGAGCAGCTCCAGGCTCGTGCCCGCCGGGCCGGGCACTCGGTCCAGACCGCGGTCTTCGCCGCGCTCGCCGCGACCCATCGCGTTCTGGTCGGCTCGGAGCCGTTGCGCTGCGCGATGCCGGTGCACACCAGGCAGACCGCCGCGCATGTGCACGCCATGGGCTGGTACGTGGGCCTGCTCCCGCTCGAGATCGACCACGCGGGCGCCGACACGCTCGAGGAACTGCTCGCCCGAACCTCGACGGCGATCGATACGGCGAAACCACTGGCGCACTATCCGTTTCCGCGGATCGCCGAACTGCTCGGCTGCGATCAGGTGCCGCGGTTCGTCGTGTCGTATGTGGATGTCCGCCATGTTCCCGATGCCGCCCAGTGGCAGCAGTGGAACGTGCGACCGCTGCGCAGCGGCGAGGAGTCCGACGACGAGGTGTACTTCTGGATCGCCCGCTCCCCCGGCGGGCTGGCGGTCTCGGCGCGGTTCCCGAGCAACGAGGTCGCCACCGCGAATGTGCACCGGTTCATCAACACTTTCACCGCGATGCTGTCGACGGTGACCACCGAGGGCGAACTGGTCGACCGTCGCACCGCTGTCGCACCGGCCGCCGGAGTGAGCTGAGTACCGATGATCATCACCGCACTGCGCAACTGGCGCCCCGCGGCGGGCGCCCTGGTGGAATGGCAGCCGACCGAGGCCGCCCGCCGGGCGGCCACCGCGGCGCCCGCCGATCCCGATCCGGGAACCTTCCTGCAGGACAATCACCTTCGCGGTGTGCATGCCCGGGCCCAGGCAGGCAAGCCGCACACCGCGTATCTCGCGGTGACCACCGAGGTCGACGGCGTGCTCGACGCCGAGGCGATGAGCCGGGCGCTGCGGCGGTTCGTCGTCCGGCACAGCGGGCTGCTGACCTGGTTCGCCACCGACGACGCCACGGTGACCCGGCACAGTGTCGAGGCCGACCGGATCGCGTTCGAGGCGCACACGACCGGTCACACCCTGGGCGACACCGAGTTCCGCGACCACGCGCTCACCCGCATCGCCCGCGAGGCGGTGGCGACGACCTGGCCCGGCTTCCTGCTCGGCGCCATCGCCCGCGCGGACTCGTTCACCCTCTACTACGCCACCGACCACGCCCTGAGCGACGGCGCGTCCCAGGCCCTCGTCCTCACCGAGCTCCTCGACTTCTACGACAACGAGACCTCCGGGCGGGCGCTCGGCCCCTACACCGCCGCGCCGACCGGCGGCTTCCCCGACTACGCCCGTACCGAACACGAACGGGCCCAGCGGTTCTCCCCGTCCAGTCCCGAGATCGTCGAATGGGTCGACATCTTCCGGCGGCACGGCCATCTGATGCCCCGCTTCCCCCTCGATCTCGGCCTCGAGCCGGGGAGCACCGCGCCGATGCACGGCATCGAGTTCGATGTGCTCGACGGCGCCGGTTCGGCCGCCTTCGCCGAGGTCTGCCGCGCCGCGGGCGGACGTTACGTGGCCGGGGTGCTCGCCGCGGTCGCCATCACCGATCGCGAGCTCGCCGGGCGCGACGAGTACTACGGCATGACGGTGCTGAGTACGCGCGGATTCGGTGAGTTCCTGCTGGCACAGGGCTGGTTGTGCAATTTCGCGCCGGTGGCGTTCAGCGTGCACGGCGCGACCTCGTTCACCGAGCTGGTGGCCCGCGCCAACACGGCCTACGATCGCGCGATCGCCCTGTCCGCGGTGCCCCTGCAGGCGGTGCTCGGCGCGCTGCTCGCCTCCGGCGCCGACCCGGCCGCCGTGATGACCAGCCCGAACATGCTGTCCTACATGGACTTCCGCCGCTTCCCCGGTACCGGGACCGCGCCCTACGAGCGGGGCATGCTGTTCACCGGGGAGGGCGAGACCTCGAACGCGTCGATGTGGTTCAACCGTGACGCCGAGCATCTCTATCTCGGCTGCCAGAGTCCGGGGACGCCGTTCGCCCAGCAGCAGCTGGCCCGGTATCACGCGCACCTGCGCCGGGTGTTCGACGCCGTCGCCGCCGACGGCGACTATCTGATCGGGGCCGGGGACCTGGAGGTGGCGGTTGCGCGTCACCACGGTTGATCGGTACGTACCCGAGCCGGGGACCTTCGTGCACTGGACCGTGCGCGACGACGGGACTTCGATCGATTCGCCCATACCGCCGTCGTTCAACCAGCTCGTCCATCTGGCCGGGTCCGAAGCGGGAAACACCTGGCTGGCAGCGGCATTCGAGGTGTCCGGCCCGCTGGATCGGGTGGCGCTGGCCGATGCCTACCGCGCGCTGATCGCCCGCCACGGCACCTTGCGCAGTTCCTTCGTCCCCACCTCGACGGGCCCGCGCCGGGTGCTGCGGTCAGCGGCGGTCCGGCTCGCGGAGCAGCCCGGCGCCGTGCACCACTCCGGCGCCGCACTGCGCGACACACTCTGGCGGCACTGCAACGATCGGTGCGCGCCCTTCGCCGAGCGGGCCTACCTCCTGGCCGCCATCGACCGGCCGGACACCGCCACCATCGTGTGCGCCTTCGACCACGCCCATGTCGATGCCTACTCGATCGCGATCGTCATCGAGGAACTACGGCTGCTTTATCACGGCGCCGACCCCGAAACCTTGCCCCCGGTGGGCGATTTCGTCGACCACTGCGCCGAGCCGGTCGAGTTCCGCGACGACGATCCGCGCCTGGACGGCTGGCGGGAGTTCTTCGGCGATCAGGGAGTGGTTCCGCCGTCGTTCCCGCTCGATCTGGGTCTCGCACCAGGCAGTTCCGCACCGCAGGCCGTGGAATTGCGTCGAATCCTGTCGGCCGGAACCACCATGGACTTCGAGAACTATTGCCGCACCGCCGATTCAGGCGTGTTCGCCGGCGTACTGGCCGCGACGGCGCATGGCATCCGTGCCGTCGGGGGCGGCGATCGCGCACGCCTGCTGTTCCCGATGCACACCCGACACGAACCGCGGTGGCAGCACGCCGTGGGGTGGTTCACGACCAACGCCCCCGTCACGGTGGACGCCACCGGCGAGCTCACCCAGACCGTAAGCCACGCCCAGCACGCCGTCCGCGCGGCGATCGAGGTCGGCACCGTCCCCCTGGCCGAGACCCTGCACGCGCTGGGCGGCCTGCGCCTGCGCCGCGCCGACATCTTCATGGTGTCCTACATCGACTACCGGCGCCTGCCCGGCGCCGAGGCCCGCGACGCCACCCACATCTCCAATACCAGCTCCGCCGACGACGTCCAGATCTGGTTCTCCCGCGACGACAACGGCCTGTCCCTGCGCGCCCGCTATCCCGCCACCGCGCGGGCCAGGGCGGTGGTACTGCCCTTCCTGGACGAGGTCGAGCAGACCCTGCGCGCGGGTGCCGCGCGCGGTGTCCTCCTCTCCACCGGTCCGTCGACGGCCGACAGTCGCTAGCGGCTCAGCCCCGCCACGCCGATTGCCACAGTCGCGCCCAGTCGACCGCCACCGCGGCGGGCCGCACGCCCGGCCTGTTCCTCGGCACCCGGGCCCGCAGCACGCCCGGCCGGATCGCGCACCGCACCGGAGTCCGGAGCAGCACCGATTCACCGTCCACGCCGGCCGGGATCTCGTCGGTGTCGGCGTCGACGACCACCTCGACCGGCATCTCCTGCGACAGGCCGCGCAACCGGGTGCGGCGCAGCAGGCCGACCGCTTCCCTGGCACTGGCGACCGACAGCGTCACCGCGCCGAGCACCCCGCGATCGAGACGCGCGCGACGGCTCAGTCCCGCCAGATCGCTGCTGTCATAGGCGTTGTTGCTCACCAAGACCGCCTGCGGGCCGCGCACGACGGTGTCGCCGATCCGCGCGACCAGGGTGGGGCCACGGTGCCCGGCGAGCAGATCGGGCAGCAGGGCGAGCACCGTCGCGGTTTTGTCATCGCGATACTCCGGGCTGCGTACGATCTCGGCGTATACCCCGAACGAGACGTTGTTGACGAAGGTGCGGCCGTTAACTGTGCCGAGGTCGACGCGCAACTCCACGCCGTCGCGCAGTGCGTCCAGTGATCGGACGGGGTCGCCGCGGTCGAGCCCGAGATCCATCGCGAAGTGGTTGCGGGTCCCGGCGCTGATCACCAGGAAGGGCAGGTGGTGTTCGGCCGCGACCGCCGCGACCAGGGCCTGGGTGCCGTCACCACCCGCGACGCCGAGCAGATCGGCCCCCTCGCCGACGGCTCGTTCGGCCAGGGCGGTGACATCGATGGTGTCGGGCCCTTCGAGCAGCGCGACCCGGGCGCCGAGCTCCTCGGCCTTGCGCACGAGGTCGTACTTCCAGACCTTCCCGCCGCCCGAGCGCGGATTCATGATCAGGAACGGGTGCTGTGGTGGTGGCGCGGGGAATTCGGGCATCGCCGTCTCCGCACCGCTGTGCCGCAATGCGGTGCGGCCGAGCCCGATTGCGGCCAGTGCGAGCGCACACGACACCAGCACGACCCACAGCAGGTGTGCGCGGATGAACCAGACCGCGACGAGGACCGGCACGAGCAGCGCCATGCCGAGGGCGAGCCACCGCAGCAAGCCGGTGCGCGTGAGAACCGCGTAGAGCGCCGCCACCGTGACCACGAGGCCGCCGGTGCCGACGATGAGCAATGCCACGGCGCCGAGGAAGCCCGCGGCGAGAATCGGAACCACCACCACCGCGGCGGCACAGCACAGCGCCGACCGCGCCCACCAGCGTCGCGCGCGGTCGGTGGGTGTCAGCGCAGCATCGGTCACTTGCCGGTCGTCTTGCGCGCTCGCCCGCGGCGCGCGGGCTTGGCCGGGGTGGCCGGTGCCGCGTCGTCGTCCGGATCGGTGGCGGGATCGTCGCGCCAGCTGATCTCGATCTCGATCTCGGTCTCGTCGCCGTCGACCTCGATCTCGAATTCCCATCGGACGCGGTCGGCGACAACGGTCTCGATCGAGTCGTCACCCGCTTCGAGTTCCACCTCGGAGCCGCGGGCGAGGGCCTGTCCGATCGCGATGAGCCGCTCGGCCGCCTCGGCGCGAGAAAGTTCGGACTTCCGCTTGATCTCCAGTTTCGGCACGACAACTCCTGATGTGGATTCCCTGCGGAGCGCGACGTGGCGTCAGCGGTCCGGATGCCACGCGGCCGCGGCCCAGATGACCACGACGCTCAGCGCGATGATGACCAGCGACCAGGCCGGGTAGTAGGGCAGCGACAGGAAATTCGCGATCATCACCAGCGCGGCGATGCCCATCGCCGCATAACGGCCCCACGCGGTGCCGAACATCAAACCGAAGGCGCAGATCAGTGCGATCACGCCGAGGACGAGGTGAATCCAGCCCCAAGTGGTCGCGTCGAACTTGTAGACGTAGTCGATGCCGACGACGTAGAACTCGTCGTCGACGAGGGCGGCGATGCCCTGGAGGATCGAGGCCGTGGCGGCGATGAGCAGCATGATCGCGGCCACGATGGATATCCCCGCTGCGATGCTCTGCCCCTGACGGGGCTCGGCCACCGGATTGTTCGCCGCTACCTTGTGGTCGGTCATGAGTCAGCCCTCGCTGGTTCGACCCCCGCGAAAACGGTAGCCAAGAGTTTACCGGAATATTGTCCGGCAAGATAGCGAGGTTCATCCGTTTCGGGTGACCCGGCCCCGCTGACGGTGTGTGACCATCGCACAGGTCCGGATTGGTCCGTCCGCGGGGCAGGAGCCGAGTTGAGCAATCCGTCGAGCGTCGGGCATCGCACCGGATCCGGTGGGGTGCTGCTGGTGCTGGCATCGGGCCAGTTCCTGATGACGCTGGACAGCTCGGTGATGAACGTGTCGATGGCCGACGTGGCCGCCGACCTGGACACCACCATCACCGGCATCCAGACCGCCATGACCCTGTACACGCTCGTCATGGCGACCTTGATGATCACCGGCGGCAAACTGGGCACCATCATGGGCCGTCGCCGCGCGTTCGCGATCGGGCTCGTCATCTACGGAACGGGCTCGCTGACCACCGCCGCGGCGCCCAACCTGCCGGTTCTGCTCCTGGGCTGGTCGCTGCTCGAAGGCATCGGCGCCGCCCTGATCATGCCCGCGATCGTCGCCCTGGTCGCGTCGAATTTCCCGCCCGAACGCCGCGGCGCCGCTTACGGGCTGGTCGCCGCGGCGGGGGCGATGGCCGTCGCCGCGGGCCCGCTGATCGGCGGCGCGGTGACCACCTTCGCGTCGTGGCGCTATGTGTTCCTCGGCGAGACCGTCCTCGTCGTGATCATCCTGTTCGCCCTGCGCGGCATCAAGGATGTCGCGCCGTCGAAGGTCCGGATCGACCTGCTCGGTGCCGTGCTCTCGGTGCTCGGTCTGGGCACGATCGTCTACGGCGTGCTGCGGTCGAGCGAATGGGGCTGGGTCGAGACCAAACCCGGCGGTGCCGACATCGCCGGACTGTCCCCGGTCATCTGGCTGCTGATGAGCGGGCTCCTGCTGCTGTACGGATTCGCGCGCAGGCAGACCCACCTCGCCGAGACCGGAGGCGAACCGCTGATCGACCCCGGGCTGTTTCGCAATCGACAGCTCACCGGCGGACTCACGATGTTCCTCGGCCAGTACACGATTCAAGCCGGGGTGTTCTTCACCGTCCCGCTCTTCTTGACCGTGGTCCTCGAACTCGACGCCCTGCAGACCGGGCTGCGGCTGGTCCCCCTGTCGGTGGCGCTGCTGGTGTCCGCCGTCGGAATTCCCAAGATCTGGCCGCGGGCCGATCCGCGCCGCGTCGTCCGGGCGGGGGTGACCGCCATGATCGTCGGCATCCTGTTCCTCGTGGCCGGGATGGACCCCGGCGCCGAGGCGGGCGTGGTCGCCATCCCGATGCTGCTGATGGGACTGGGGCTGGGCGCCTTGGCTTCCCAGCTCGGCGCCGTCACCGTGTCCGCGGTGCCGGACGCGCAGAGCGCCGAGGTCGGCGGCCTGCAGAACGCCGCATCCAACCTCGGTGCCTCCCTGGGGACGGCGCTGGTCGGTTCGGTACTCATCGCGACATTGAGCACCTCGATCATCACCGGCATCAACGACAACCCCGACGTGCCGTCATCGGTGAAACAACAAGCCACCACCGAACTGGCCGCGGGTGTCCCCTTCCTGTCCGATGCTCAGCTGCGGGAAGCGTTGAGCGAGAGCGCAGTTCCGGACCCACAGGCCGCGGACATCCTCGCCCTCAACGGCGATGCCCGCCTCGACGCCTTGCGAGTCGCGTTCTCGCTCACCGCTCTGCTCGCCATCGCGGTGCTGTTCGGCACCGCACGGATTCCGCGCCGCCCGCAAGGCGGACCTGATCCAGCGACTTCGCCCCCGAAGGACCCCGCGCCGGGCGGATGATCGACGGCACGGGATCTCACCGCATCAGTCCAGACAGAACTCGTTGCCCTCGGGATCTGCCATCACGATGAACCCGGCGCTCATCGGCGGGCTGGGCTCGAAACGGCGAATCCTGTTGGCGCCCAGGGCGACCAACCGCGCGCACTCGGTCTCCAGCGCGGCCATCCGCTCCTCCCCCGCCAGCCCTGGGGCGGCGCGGACGTCGAGGTGGACGCGGTTCTTGGCGACCTTGTCCTCGGGCACCTGCTGGAAGAAGACGCGCGGGCCGTGCCCGTCCGGATCTTCGATGGCCGAGTTGGTGTTGCGCTGCTCCGGCGGCACACCGATCCCGGCGAGGAACTCGTCCCACGCGTCGAGCGGGTCGGTGCCCGCGGGCACCTCGACACCGGGCGGGCCGGGGTGGACGTAGCCGAGCGCGTCGCGCCAGAAGGTCGACAGGGCCCGCGGGTCGTGGGCGTCGAAGGTGATCTGGATGTCGCGGCTCATCGGGCGGCTCCGTTCGTGGCGGTGTGGGTGTGCAGGTAGAGGTCACGCAGCAGGGAGACCTCGGACAGATGGTGGATCAATTCACGCTGAATGTGCAGTACCAGGGCGGCCATCGGCAAGTCCGGAAACGGCTCCTTCTCGCCGACCGGCACCCGCAGCCCGGCCTCGCCGAGACCGCGCACTCCGGCCTGCCAGGTGTCGAGTTCGGTGTCGAGCTGGACCAGTGCCGCCTTGGCGCTGCCCGCGTACTCCCACGTCTGATAGTCGGCGGCGGGTGCGCCGAAGTGCGCCGCGTTGCGCATGGCGAGCACGCCGACGATGACGTGGCCGAGGCGCCAGGCGATGGTGGTCAGCGGTGCGGGGACCGGCTCGGGGAAGGCGAAATCTATGGTGAAATCCCCTGTTCCGCCCTGTATGGGCGCGGTCGAGGTGCCGCGCGGTCGTACGCTCCACGCCTCCGGCACCGGCGACCAGAAGTACTCGTCGTCGGTGAGGCCGTCGAGCCGGGCGCGGATCTGATGGTTCCAGTGGAACTCCCACTGGTCGCGCAGTGTCTGATTCCAGTCGAGTTCGTCGATGTCCATACCGCCACCCTGCACCCCGAAGCGGACAGGATCGGTCCGCTATCTCTGGCAAGCTGAACGGGTGACAGCGAGTGACGAGCGCGGAACGACCGAGCGGGTGCTGACCCTGCTCGGACTGTTACAGCAGCGCGCGGTGTGGACCGGTCCCGAACTCGCCGACCGGCTCGGCGTCACCGCGCGCACGGTGCGCCGCGATGTGCAACGGCTACGCGCGCTCGGCTATCCGGTGCAGGCCGGTCAGGGGGTCGGCGGCGGTTACCGGCTCGGTCCCGGCCGTGACCTGCCGCCGCTGCTGCTCGACGACGAGGAGGCCATCGCCACCGCCGTCGCGCTGCTGGTCGGCGCGGGCGGCGCGGTGTCCGGCTCCGGGGACGCCGCGCTGCGGGCGCTGAGCAAACTCGACCGGGTGCTGCCGACGCGGCTGCGGCACGAGGTGCACGCCCTGATGGGCTCGGTGGAGTCCTTCGGCACCGGACATCTCCCGGTCGACCCCGACACGCTCATGACGCTGGCCCGCGCCTGCCGCGACGAGGTCGAGATCGGTTTCGGCTATCCGTCGGCGACACAGGCACAGCGACGAGTCGAGCCCTATCGCCTCGTCGCCTCGGATCGACGCTGGTACCTGCTCGCCTACGACCTGGACCGCGACGACTGGCGGAACTTCCGGGTCGACCGGATGACCGAGGTCGCCACGCGAACCTGGCGTTTCCGCCCCCGCCCCGCACCGGCCGCGGCGGCCTATGTGCAGGAGAACATCGCGAGCCGCGCCTACCCTCACCAGGCGCGCTTCCTCGTCTACGCCACCGCCGATGCCGTCCGCGCGCTGATCCCCGCCGCCGCGGCCGTCGTCCGCCCCCGTGACGACGGACACTGCGAAGTGCTCAGTGGCGCTGCGGATCTCGATGCCGTACTCCTGCACATGCTCCGGCTCGGCCCCGATTTCGACGTGCTGAGTCCACCGGAACTCGCCACCCGCTGCCGCGACCTCGCCCAGCGCCTGCTGACTGCCGGGACCTCCGCCGGCGACCCGGCACGGAGTCATGGTTCCTTCACCGGGGCGGATTCCGGACCCGAGGCAGGCGACCCGGGCCCGAGGTGAGGTGCGCGCGGCGCCGTCGTCGAGCGCCTCGGCTGCGCACTGCCGAGCCGGGAGGTCGATCGCGGTCAGGTGTCGTGTCGTCGCCGGTAAGCGCGCTGTTGACACGCCCGGGAGCAGTAGACGCGGGGACGGCCAGGCGTGGGTTGCCGCACGGTGGTTCCGCAGACCGGACATATTTCGTCACGACTTTCATCACGGTGGCGGGCGATGAGCGCCCCGATGCCGTCGAGGAGGCGGGCGAGGCCGAATTCGAAGGAGTCCTCCGGGGCGTCGTAGCCGCCGGCTTCCCACAGCGCGGTGAGCGTGGGATAGGAATCGAGGCGGTCGTAGAGGGAGTCGCGGGCGCCCCACCACTCCTGTTCACCCACCCCGCTGTGGCGTTCCTGGCGGGCGGTTTCGACCAGGGTCTGCGCTTCGGCGTCGACGAAGCGGCCGACCAGGCCGACCGCGGCGATCACCTGTGCGGGCGGGAGTCCGGTGTCGGCGAGGGTGCTCAGCATGTGCTCGTAGACCGCGACGCCGTGCGGGCCGGGCAGGTGTCTGGTGCCGCGCACCTCGGCCATCCAGGGATGACGTCTGCGCAGTTCCCAGCCACCGCGGGCGCAGGATTCCAGGCGCGCCCGCCAGCCGTCGCCGACCGGAACGAGCGGGTTCTCGCCCTGTACGGCGTCGAGCATGAGGTCGATCAGCTGGTCGCGACCGGGGATGTGTCGGTAGATGGACATGGTGGTGAAGCCGAGACGTTCGGCGACCTTGCGCATGGACAGCCCGTCGAGGCCCTCGGCGTCGGCCAGCTCGACGGCGGCGCGCACGATGCGGTCCGGACTCAGGCCGGGCCGCGACTGGCGCGCACCGTCGCCCCACAGCAATTCCACCCCGTGGTCGGGGTCGTCCGCCTTGCTCACCATTGCCACTCCTGCCGTCTATGGTGTTATATCTTGTGTACACCGCATACGCGAAGAAGGGGAGTTCAGTGTCGGAGTTCTTTGTCGATCCGAGTGGGGACGATTCCTGGCCGGGCAGTGAAACCCAGCCGTTCGCCACGCTCGACCGAGCCGTGCGCGCCGCGAGCGAAACGACCGGCGCGGTCGTCGTCCAGCTCAGGGCGGGCTGTCACTTCCTGACCGATCCGCTCGAAATCACCAGGGGCGATATCGCTTTCCAGGCTTACGGGTTCGGAACGCCCGGGCAGGAGGCGGCGGTTGTCAGCGGCGGCCGCCGGATCACCGGCTGGCAGCACCGGGAAGGTAGCTGGGTGGCCGAGGTGGGCGATCTCGACACCAGGCACCTGTCGGTCGACGGCAGGCGGGCCGAGCGGGCCGCGATCGAGACACTACCCGGCGCCGCGACGAGCACCGACACGGGTTACGTCACAGACGTCACGCTGAACTGGCAGAGTCCGGCCGACGTGGAGTTCGTCCACCGCGGTGTCTATCCGTGGACCGAGGCCCGCTGCGCCGTGGCATCCACCACGGTCGACGCCGACGGCGCCACCACCGTCACCATGGCACAACCCGCGTTCGACCACGCCCACACGCTGTACCACTTCGCCTGGGATGGTCACAGCTCACGCGGGCCCGGCCTGCCCACCCGCATCGAGAACGACGCCGCCTTTCTCACCGAGCCCGGCACCTTCGTCCTCGATCGGTCACGCCCGGGCCGCCACGCCCTCCGGTATCTGCCGCTGCCCGGTGAAGATCCCGAACGCACCGTGGTCGTCGCGCCCGCGCTCGAGGTCCTGCTGCGTGCGACCGGCGTCGCCGAGATCGCTTTCCGCGGACTGACTTTCGCGGATGCGACCTGGTTGCGCCCCGCCGCCGAGGGATTCCTCCACTACCACGGCGGCAACTACTACACCGGCGGCCGGGTCGATGTCGTCACCATCGAGGCCGACCGGTCCTGGGTCACCGTGCCCGGCGAATCCTCGGCGATCCCGGCTTGCGTCCGCATCGAGGACAGCACCGGCGTGCGGATCGAGGGGTGCCGCTTCACCCGCCTCGGCGCCACCGGGCTCGGCCTCACCGGCGGCGCGGATCTCGTTGTGCGCGAGTGTGATTTCGACACCATCGCTGCCTCCGGCATCACCGCCACCGGCAGCCGCGACCTCGTCGTCGAAGACAATCGCATCCAGCACATCGGCCTGGACTACTCCGGCGCGCCCGGCATCGCCATCGACGAGACCAGCGGATGCACCGTGGCGCACAACCACATCGCGCACACCCCGCACTGCGGCATCGTCGCCGGGTCCGCTCAGGGCACCCGCATCCTGCACAACCTGGTGACCGACACCTTGACGGCGCTCGCCGACGGCGGCGGCATCTATCTGTCCGGCAGCCAGGGCGACAGCGCGGACAACGGCGCGCTGGTCCGCGGCAATGTCATCGAAGACGTCCACACCCCCTACAACTTCGGTCTCTACACCGACTACGGCGCCGCCTGGGTGACGGTCGAGGACAACGTCGTCCGCCGCGCCGACAGCAGCTCGGTCCTCCAGGTCTTTCCACCACTGGACAACGTCGTCTACCGTCGCAACTTCTGGGACGCCGACCCGGTGGGCAGCGACGATGTGCCCGCCGGCGTCGTCTACGAGGACAACACGACCCTCCCCGACCCGGCCGCGCTGGACGCCGCGACCGGCACCCTGCGGGCCATGGCCGGGCCACGGCGAGACGGAATCGGCCACCTCGAGTTAGGGTAGGCTTACATTTCCTGACGAAAGGGGTCGTGCGTGCGCGTCATCATCTTGTTCGGATCCGAGATCGGCACGGGCGAGGCGGTCGCGGACCGTCTCGCCGACGAACTCCACGCCCATGAGGTGTCGGTCTACGACATGATGGACTTCGATCCGGGCGACCTCGAGCTGGACGACTTCCACATCATCGTCTGCTCGACCTACGGTGACGGCGATCTCCCCACCGGCGCCGAGCCCTTCTTCGACGAGCTCGACGCCACCCGCCCCGACCTGACCGGCCTGCGCTTCGCCGTGTTCGGCCTCGGCGACAGCGTCTACGGCGACACCTTCAACCGTGGCGGCGAGATCGCGGCCGAGAAGCTCGCCGCCCGCGGTGCCGTCCAGGTCGGCGAGCACGCCCGCCACGACGCCTCCACCGAGATCAAGGCCAAGGACATGGCCGTCGAGTGGGTCTCGCGCCTGCCCATCGACGCCTTGGTCAACGCCTAGGACCGAGCCACGCGCGGTCACACCGACCACCCGGAAATGCACGATGACCGCGCGAGTCTTGTCACCACTCGGCCTCGTCGACCACGAACCGGCCCCACCGCATCGATCGGCGACGGGTCCGAGGCGTGCTGGACCGTTGATCACCAGGCACTGGTGGCGGTCGCCTCTCGGCCGATACTCACCTGAGAGCCTGGTGATCAACGGTCCAGCTTTGTGTGGCTGCTGGGCACAGCTTGTCAGCGACCGGCGGGGGTGAGTCGGTCGAGGCCGGTGGCGATCTCGTGTTCGTCGGCGGTGACCAGACGTCCGTCGCGGACGACGACGCGGCCCGCGACGACGACGTGACGTGGTCGCCGTCCGGGGTTGGCCCAGAGCAGGCCCGCGATCGGATCGGCCACTCCGGCGTCGGCGACCCCGGTCGTATCCCAGACGCACAGGTCACCACCGGTCACGGACGCGAGTTCCGGGCGGCCGAGGCCGGTGGCCGAACCCGTGGTGGCCATGGTCAGTGCGTCGAGCGCCGACAACGGCGGTCCGACCAGCGGTGACACCTGCATGGCCAGCCGGGCGTCGGCGAGCAGATGCCCGGCGTCATTGCTGCCGCCACCGCTGGTGCCGAGTCCGACGGTGATGCCCGCGGCACGCAGGGCGGCAACGGGGGCGATTCCCCACCCCATCGGCAGATCGCAGCCGGGCGCGTGGGTCGCGGTGACACCCGCCGCGGCGAGCCGCGCGATCTCGGCATCGGTGACGTCGCACAGGTGCGCCACGGTGACATCCGGCGCCAGCCAACCCCATTCGTCGAGCAGGTCCAGCGGGCGCCGACCGTAGCGCTCCAGCGCGATCGCCACGTCGACCTGCTCATTGGCCTGCGTGCGCCGTCGCAGTCCGCGCCGACCGGCCACCTCGGCCATCAGCCGAAAGGTCGCTTCGCTGTCGGAGTGCACCCCGGCGGGCCCGACCGCGACCTGCACCATCGCGTCGGCGCTCACCCCGGTCGGCGCGAGCGCCTCGGCGATGAGATCCGCACTGTGCGCGGCACTTTCGGGATCGTCCCCGGCCGACCCGCGCACGAAGACGAGCCGCCCGCCGAGTTCGCGCGCGGCCCGTTCGGTCGCGCGGGCGAGCGCCACGGTGTCCTCGGGGGCGAGGGCGGCGGGCCAGGTCAGGTGATGATCGGCCACCGTCGTCACCCCGCACAGCAGGGCCTCGGCCATTCCGACCCGTGCCGCCGCGTAGACGAGTTCCTCGTCGACCCCGGCCCTTGCGTAGGCCGCGGCCATGGTCGGCAACCAGGTCGACATCGCCACCCCACGTGTGCCGGGCAGCGTGCGGAACGCCGACTGGAGCAGGTGGTGATGGGCATTGACGAGGCCGGGAGTCACCACGCACCCCTCGGCATCGAGGGTGCCGTCGGGACCGGCGACAACCAGGTCACCTTCAGTGTCCGCGGCACCGAGAATCGCGCGCGCACCGCGCACGTGCAGTGTCATGAGCCGATCCGATGCCGGGTACCGGACCTGATCCCCATCACAGCTCCAGCACCAATCGGGCACTCGCGCTGCGCGAGACACAGATCATCATCGACTCGCTCTCGGCACGTTCGGCCGGTGACAGCACCGAATCCCGGTGGTCGACCTCGCCGCTGACCACACCGGTCTCGCACGTTCCGCAGGTGCCCTCCCGGCACGAGGCCACCGTGGCCACCCCCTGTGCCTCGACCGCCGCGAGGATGGAGCCGGCCGGGTCGACGGTGATGGTGAGCCCGGAGACGGCCAGCGAGACCTCGAACGGCACGGTATCGGCGGCGGCATCCAGATCACGGGCGACGAACCGCTCGGCGAACACATCGACGGCAGGCTGCGCCTCGCAAGCCAGTTCGGCGGCCTCGATCAAACCCGTTGGACCGCAGACATATACCGCGGTCCCCGGCGTGAGATCGGCGAGGGAGGCGCCCAGATCGAGACGGCCGTCACTCGCCGACTGCTGGATCATCGCCTCCGGATAGCGCAGAGCCACCTCGTCCAGATAGGCCATGCTCGACGCATCGCGACCGGTGTAGATCAGCCGCCACGGTCGTCCACTCCGTGCGGCCGCCGCGGCGAGCGCGAGGATCGGGGTGATGCCGACGCCACCGGCGATCAACACGTATTCGAGCGCGCGGACGAGCGGAAAGTGATTGCGCGGTGGGCGGATCGATACGTCCGCGCCGATCGCCAGTGTGTGCGCGAGCACCGATCCGCCGCGCCCGTCCGCTTCCCGCAGCACCGCGATGCGGTAGGTGCCGGTGTCCGCCGGGTCCGAGCACAGCGAGTACTGGCGCACCACGGTGTCGTCGAGCAGCAGATCGATGTGCGCGCCGGGCGTCCACGCGGGCAACAAAGCACCGTCGGGGCGGGCGAGGGTGAACTCGTCGATGTCGTCGGCCAGTCGGCGACGGTCCCGCACGAGGACGGGGAACGGATCGGAGGTGGTCATCAGGGCCTCTCGTCGGGCCCCGCCGCAGTGATCCCAGCCACGGAATCCGCCTGGTGCCCGGCCGCTTTCACGACGATCAACCTGGCACGCGGGCTGTCCACCACCCGCCATCGGTGTGGTGTGCCGCCAGTGTAGTAGAGGCCGTCGCCCTCGGCGAGGCGAGTGAGCCCGCCGTCGGCGAAGTCGACGACGATCGCGCCCGTCACCACGTAGACCCACTCGTCCACGTCGTGTTCGAAATACGGCCCGAACTCGGTGTGCACCTCGTCGAACTCCTGCGGATAGAACGCGGCGCGCCCGCGCACCAGCAACCTGCTCGAACCCGCCTGCGAGCCGCGTCCGGCGATGCCGCGCGGCAGCCGCAGACCCTCGTCGGCGCGCACCACCTGTGCGCCGGTCGCGGTGTCCTCGTGATCGCGGGTGTCGGCGGCCAGCATCAGGTCGACCTGGGTGGTGTCGAGCGCCGAGGCGAGCCGGGCCAGGGTCAGCATGCTCGGCCGGGCGAGGCCGCGTTCGAGCTGGCTCAGGAACGGGTGCGAGATCTGGGCCTGACCGGCGAGCTGGACCAGGGTGAGGCCACGGTCACGGCGACGGCGGCGAATCTCGGTGCCGAGCGCGAGTTGAGCGTCATCGGGCACTGCCCACCCACTTTCCCGCCGGCGCGGCGGACCCCGGCGAATTAACACGACCGACGCGAACTCCGTCATCTGCCGGAAATACGGTCGCTGCACAGTGACAAATGTTGATCACATCAACATCGACTCTATAACAGCCAACGCCTCGCCGACCAGCCACGGACGAGCCATCCCTTCCCTCCACCTGCCGAAGGATGCCCTATGGAACATCCCCTGCCGCACCGTGTTTCGCGGCTGTGCGGGGCGACCCTGCCCGACGGCGCCGTGGTCGACATCGACATCGGCCGCCGCGATGGCCACGCCGTGGTCACCGCCATCCGCCCGGGTTTCCCTTCCGGCGAGCTCGCCGACACGGCCATCGATCTGCGCGGCTTCGTCGTGCTCACCGCGCCCGCCGAGCCCCATGCGCACCTGGACAAAGCACTGTCCTGGGATGTGCTGAACCCGCCGTTCGGCGATCTGGGCGCGGCCGTCGAGTCCTGGCGCGGCGGCAGCGCGGGCCTGACCGAGGAGTCGTTCCATCGGCGGGCCACCGCGGCGGCCGCGGCGCTGCTGCGCAACGGCACCACCGCGATCCGCACGCACGCCGACATCCTCGGCGGACCCGATCCGCTGCGCGGCATCCGGGCGATCGATCGGGTGCGCCGTGAACTGGCCGGACTGCTCGACATCGAGATCGTGGCGCTCACCCCGCCCACGGCCGAGGCCGCGCTGCTCGACGCCGCGCTCGAGGCGGGCGCCGATCTCGTCGGCGGCGCACCGCATCTCGCACCGGACCCGGCCGCCGAGGTCGAACGCCTCCTCACGATCGCCGAGGCGCACGGTATCGGCGCCGACCTGCACGTCGACGAGTTCCTCGACGGCGACCACCACACCCTCGCGCACTTCGCCGAACGGGTGCGGGACTGGCCGTCGACGCGCACCCGCACCGCCGGGCACTGCTGCCGGCTGGGCACGATGGACGCCGCCGAACTGGCCGAACTACTGCCCGCGGTGGCGCGCAGCGGCCTCGGCATCGTGAGCCTGCCGATCACCAATCTGTATCTGCAGGGCTGGGACCGGCCGGTCGCGACGCCGCGCGGGCTCACCGCGCTCTCGGCGCTGCTCGCGGCGGGCGTGCCGGTGGCCGCGGGTGCGGACAATGTGCGTGACCCGTTCAATCCGGTCGGGCGCAGCGATGCGCTCGAGACCGCCTCGCTGCTGATCACCGCGGGACATCTCCCGCCCGCGCAGGCCGTGCACCTGGTGACCGACGGCGCGCGTGCCGTCCTCGGGCTGCCCGCGGCCGGTGTGCGGGTGGGGGCCCGCGCCGAACTGCTGGCCGTGCGCGGCACCGGGCTGCTCGACATCGTCGCCAATGCCCCGGCCGACCGCATCGTCATCCGCGACGGCGCGATCGTCTCGATCAGCCGAACCGACCACCGCACAGCGATATTCGCCGAATTGGAGTTCTCATGACCAAGCCCGCGACGATGCAGCAGGCGGCGCCGCGTCCCGGCAGCCAGGTACTCGGCTTCGAGTCCACCGAACTCACCTATCCCGGCGGCACCGTGGCGCTGCGTGGCGTCGATCTGACGGTGCGCGCGGGGGAATTCGTCAGCGTGGTCGGTCCCTCCGGCTGCGGCAAGTCGACCCTGCTGCGGATCGCGTCCGGACTCGAGACCGCGACCGGCGGCTACACCCAGGTCGGGGCCAACCGGATCGGCTACGTCTTCCAGGACGCGACCCTGCTGCCCTGGCGCAGCGTGCGCGACAACGTGGCCCTGCTGGCCGAACTCGACCGGGTCGGCAAGGCCGAACGGTATCGCCGTGCCGACGAGGCGATCGAGCTGGTCGGTCTGTCCGGCTTCGCCGATCATCTGCCGCGGATGCTGTCGGGCGGGATGCGGATGCGGGTGTCGCTGGCCCGCTCGCTCACCGTCGATCCGGAACTGTTCCTGTTCGACGAGCCCTTCGGCGCGCTCGACGAGATCACCAGGGAGCGGCTCGGCGACGAGATCACCGAACTGTTCGCCGCCCGCCGCTTCGCCGGTCTGTTCATCACCCATTCGGTGGCCGAGGCGGTGTACCTGTCCACCCGGGTGGCCGTGATGTCTGGACGGCCGGGCCGGATCGTCGAGGAATTCGACGTCCCGTTCGACTTTCCACGCAAGCCGGAGATCCGGTTCACCCCCGAGTTCACCACGCTGGCGGGCCAGGTCTCGCGCGCACTGCGAGGAGCACACGCATGAGTATCGATACCAAGGTCGCCGCGCCGAAGCGGACGTGGAAGCCGAGCGCGTTCATCGCGCCCGCGACCGTGCTCGGCCTCGTGATCGCCGCCTGGTACCTGGTCAGCTACGCCGTACTTCCCCCGGCCCGCCGGTTCCTGATGCCACCGCCGCACGAGGTGGTGACCGAGGGCCTGTTCGGTCCGTCCGCACCCGCCATGCTGGAAGCGTTGCAGCGCACCGCGACCGTGGCGTTCACCGGGCTGGCGATCGCGGTGGTGCTCGGCATCGTCTGGGCAGTACTGATGGCCCAGGCGAGCTGGGCCGAGACCGCCCTGTTCCCGTATGCGGTGGTGCTGCAGTGCATCCCGATCCTGGCGCTGGTGCCGCTGATCGGGTTCTGGTTCGGATTCGGCTTCACCGCACGGGTTTTCGTGTGTGTGCTGATCGCACTGTTCCCGATCGTGTCGAACACGCTGTTCGGGCTGAAATCCGTGGACAAGGGCATGCGCGAGTTGTTCGCACTGCGGAACACGCCCCGGCTGACGGTGCTGCGCAAGCTCGAGTTCCCCGCCGCCATGCCCGCGATCTTCGCCGGTGTGCGGATCTCGGCCGGGCTGGCCGTGGTCGGCGCGATCGTCGGCGACTTCTTCTTCAAACAGGGTGATCCCGGTATCGGCATCCTCATCGACAACTACCGCTCGCGGCTGCAGTCCCCGCAGCTGTTCGCCTCGATCCTGCTGGCCTCGGCCCTCGGTGTCGTGGTGTTCGCCTTCTTCGGCTGGCTCTCGCGTCGGCTGGTCGGCGCCTGGCACGACACCGCACGCAACTGAAATCCCCTTCCCCGCTCTACCTTTCGGAGTTCTCATGTCCACAGTTCCCCGCCGCTTCTCCCGCACGCTGCGCGTCGGCGCCTGCGCCACCGCGGTCGGCCTGGCCGCCCTCACCGGGTGCGCCGACTCCGGCACCACCGCCTCCTCCGGCTACGACGGCCCGATCGGCGCGGTCGATCTGTCCGCCGTCTGTCCGGCCAAGATCGTGGTGCAGACCGACTGGAACCCCGAGGCCGAACACGGCAGCCTCTACCAGATGCTCGGCCCCGACCCGGTCATCGACGCGGGCGCCAAGAAGGCCACCGGCCCACTGTTCTCGCAGGGTGAGTACACCGGCGTCGACATCGAGGTCAGGGCGGGCGGGCCGGCCATCGGGTTCCAGTCGGTGACCTCGCAGATGTATCAGGACGATTCGATCCTGCTCGGCTATGTCGACACCGATCAGTCCGTCCAGTCTTCGGGCACCAACCCGACCACGGCGGTGTTCGCCTCGCTCGAGATCAATCCGCAGATGATCATGTGGGACCCGGCGACCTACCCGCAGGTGCGGACCATCGCCGATCTCAAGGGCACGGGCGCCACGGTGCTGTACTTCGAGGGCTCGGCCTACATGGACTACTTCACCGGCGCGGGCATTCTCGACAAGAGCCAGGTCGACGGCAGCTACGACGGTTCACCGGCCAACTTCGTCGCCGCGGGCGGCAGCAAGGCGCAGCAGGGCTTCGCCAGCGCCGAGCCGTATCTCTACGAGCAGGAGATCGCGCAGTGGAAGAAGCCGGTCGCCTATCAGCTGCTGCACGACGCGGGCTTCCCCGTGTACAAGTCCGCGCTCGCGGTGCGCTCGGGTGAGCTGGAGGCGAACGCGAGCTGCTTCGAGCGGCTGGTTCCGGTGATGCAGCAGGCCGCGGTCGACTACTTCGCCGACCCGGCCGCCACCAACGAGGTGATCCTGGAGGCGGTCGAGAAGTACGACACCGGCTGGGTCTACAACGCCGGCAATGCCGAGTACGCGGCCGAGACGATGCTGTCGACCGGTGTGGTCGGCAACGGCGACAACGCGACCGTCGGTGATTTCGACACCGCGCGGGTGCAGCGCGTCATCGACATCACCGGCCCGGTGTTCACCGAGCAGAAGGTGTCGGTGCCCGCGGGGCTGGCACCCGAGCAGCTCGCCACCAACCGGTTCATCGACCCCAGCATCGGGTTCACCTCGTGACGGGGGCCGTGATGACCGAGGCCGGACGCCCGGAATTCGGACCCGATCAGCTCGACGCGCTCGTCGACGACCTGCTCGCGCTGCTCGGCCCACGGGGGGTGAGCACCCTGGACCGGGCACTGGACCGGGCCAGCCGGGACGGCTCGGGCATGAGCCCGATCCTGTCGGCGCAGCATCCCCTCGGCAGGCCGGATGCGGTGTGCTACCCCAAATCGGCCGAGCAGGTGCCCGCGATCGTGCGGGCGGCGGTGCGCCACGGCGTGCCGATCACCGCGCGCGGCAAGGGCACCGGCAACTACGGGCAGGTGGTGCCCCGCTTCGGCGGCCTGGTGATGGACATGACCTCGCTGGGGGAGGTCACGGCGATCACCGGCACGACCGTGACCGCGCAGGCGGGGGCCAGGATGATCGCGCTCGAACAGGCGGCCTGGGACGCCGGGAAACAACTGTGGATGTATCCCTCGACGGTGCAGTCGACCCTCGGCGGGTTCCTCGCCGGTGGGTCGGCGGGCACCGGCACCATCGTGCACGGGCGCAATCACATGGGGTTCGTCGAATCGCTGGATGTGGTGTTCGCGCACGAGGATGCCGAGATCGTGCGTCTGGAAGGTGCTGCGGCACAACCGATGGTGCACACCTACGGGGTGGCCGGGATCATCGTCGCGGCGACCGTGCGCATCGAGCCGCTGCAGGACTGGCGATGTCTCTACGCCAGTTTCGACTCCCATCGCGAGGCGTTCCCGGCCGCGTTCCGCGCGGCGCGGATCGAGCCGAAGCCGCGCCTGCTCTCCGCCGACTGCGCGACGATCGTCGACGCGCTGCCCGCGGATCCGGCACTGGTGCGCGGGCGGGCCAATGTGCGCGGAATCATCGACGCGGCCGCGCTCGACGAGACCGTCGCGGTGCTGGAGGCGGCGGGCGGACGGATCGAGGCGGTCCGTTCCGGGCTGGCGCAGACCGCACGGCTGAGCACCCTGTCCTACAACCATCCCACCTGGTGGCTGCAGAAGGCGGTGCCCGACACCTACTTTCACATGGAGTGCCAGGGTGATTCGCTGGTGACGCGGCTCCAGGAGGTGGAGGAAGTCTACGAAGGCGGGATGCTGCATCTCGAGGTGGGTCACGAGACGATGTTCGGGATGATCAACGGGATCTACCGCGATCCCGGGCAGGTCTTCGCCGGGGTGCCCGCACTCGAAGCGCTCGGTGTGCGGGTGCATTCGCCGCATCAGTCCTATGTCGATCTCGATGCCGATCGGGTCAAGGCGATCGCCCGCGACACCGATCCCAAGGGGTTGCTGAATCCGGGGCGGTGGCAGCAATGAGCACCGCGACAAGGCAATTCGCCGATCTCACGACCGCAGAGATCGGTGACGCGCTGCATCCGGATTCGGTCCTCATCTTGCCGACCGGCGCGATCGAACCGCACGGACCACACCTGCCGCTGCGCACCGACCTGGTGATGGCCGAGGCCGTCGCCGCCGCAGCCCACGAGCGGGCGGTCGCCGAGGGGCAGGACACGTGGCTGCTGCCCGCGCTGGCCTACACCAAGTCCGACGAGCACGCGAACCTGCCGGGGGCGATGTGGTTGCAGGCGGAGACGATGCTGCGGACGGTGGTGGATCTCGGGCGCAGTATCGCCGCGACACCGGCGCGGCGGTTGCTGTTCGTCAACTGTCACGGTGGAAATTCGGCGCTGCTCGAGGTGGCGCTGCGGGAACTGCGGCGCCGCTTCGATCTACAGACCTTCCTGTATGCGGCGCCCGCCAAGCCCGGGCCGACCGAGTCGGGGTTCGGCATCCACGCCGGGTGGGCGGAGACGTCGATGATGTTGCATCTGCGCCCGGATCTGGTGGACATGAGTGCGGCGAAATCAGCTGTCCCGCACGCGATCGCGGGGCACTCGCACGTCGGGTTCGGCAAACCGGTCCGCTTCGGCTGGCTCGCCGACGATTTCGCGGAGTCGGGGGTGATCGGGGATCCGACCGGGGCCAGTGCCGAGATCGGCGCCGAGCTGTTCGCGGAGAAGGTCGGCGCGTTGACCGCGGCCATTCCGGAGATCGCGAGCTTCGATCCCGGCCGGGTGCGCCGGTGATCACCAGCAGCACGGTCTTCGGGCACGACTGCGAACCCGCGGAGTACGCGGAGATCGACCCGGTGCAGCTGCTGTCGATGTGGATTCCCGCGCCCGGTGACGCGCCGCCGCCGCTCATGGCGCTGGCCACGATCGCCGAGGACGGTTATCCGCGGGCCCGCCACGTTCTGTTGAGCGAATACCGCGGCGGCGCCGTGTATTTCCACACCGATGCCACCTCGGCCAAGGTCGCCGAACTCAGCGTGAATCCGCGCGCGGCGGTGACGGTGGCCTGGCCGGAGATCGGGCGGCAGGTGAGCATGTACGGCGACATCACGTCGTCCGAGCCGCAGCTCGATCAGGCCGTGTACGCGCGGCGCGGACGCTACCTGCAGCTGCTCGCCTGGCTGAACACCCCCGAGATCGCCGCGCTCGACCCCGCCCGGCGCCACGCGGCATGGGCCCGGTTCGACGCCGAACATCCCCGGCTCGAACCACCGCCGAACTGGGTCGGCTTCGCACTAGAGCCAAAGGAATTGACGTTTTGGCGTGGTGATCCGCTGGGGCCGTCCCAGCGCACGCGCTACCGACGGGACAAGGATCGATGGACTGTGGAGGTACTACCCGGATGACCACGCTGACAGTGCGCAATGCCACCCTGCTGCCGGTCGCCGGCGCGCGGGAGTGGTTGCACGGCTGGTTGACCGTCGATTCGGACGGCCGTATCTCGGGGATCGGTGAGGGCGATCCGCCACCGACCGATGGCGAGATCATCGATGTGGCAGGCAAATTCGTCGCGCCCGGCTTCGTCTCCGCGCACAGCCACATCTACACCGGCGGCATGCGCGGCGTCGCACCCGACAGCACGCTCTACCCCTGGGTCACCCGCAATACCGAGATGCTGCTGACCGCGCAGGCCGAGGACCTCTACTGGCTGACGCTGGCCGGCTCGCTGGACTTCCTGTCCAACGGCGTCACCTCCGCCTACAACTTCACCCAGAGCCGGGTACTGGCGCTGTTCGACTACGCGAGCTCGACCATGAAGGCGGCCGCCGTCCAACCGATCGAATTCCTCACCCGGCAGATCGATGCCGGCGCCGACGCGGGGATCCGCTTCGTGGCCAGCGTCCGCCTCGACGACGAGCAGCTGCCCGAAGACGAGGCGCTGTCAGTGTTCGGCGAGGTGATGGACTACGCGAAAACCACTGTGCCGCCGGACCATTACCTCGGCGGATCGGTCTACGGCGCCGTGCAGTGGTCGAGCTCGCCCGAGACCGCCCGGCGCGAACGGGCCATGATGGACCGCCACGGCGTCACCAACCAGGCCCACTTCGTCGAAACCGCTGAACAACTCGACATCCAGCAGGCCAAGTTCGACTGGTACGACCAGGCAGGCACCCTCGGCCCGGACTTCGCCTTCGGCCATTTCGTCCACCCCACCGACCGCATGCTCGAACGAGCCGCCCACACCGGCTGCGCCATGGTCTGGCAGCCCCTGTCCAACGGCCGACTCGGCTCCGGAATAGCCGACATCCCCCGAATCCTGGAATCCGGAATGCGAGTCGGCATCGGCCTCGACGACCAGTCCTGCACCGACGTCGCCGACCCCTTCGAAAACATGCGCGCCGGTCTCTACACCCAGCGCGCCCGACACAGCGACGCGTCCATCCTCAGCCCCGCCGACATGCTGCGACTGCACACCCTCGGCGCGGCCGCGGCAATCGGCGTGGCCGACCGGGTCGGCTCCCTGGAAGTCGGCAAATACGCCGACTTCGTCATCGTCGACCCCAACAATCCCGACACCGGCCCGATCTGGGATCCGGTGGCCACCTACGTACTCGCCTGCACACTCCGCAATCTCGAATCGGTCTATGTGGGCGGGCGCCCGGCGTGGACGGCAGGCCACTCGACCCATCCACTCGCCCAACGCGCCATCGACGAACAACATGAGCGGATGGTGCGCGTCGCCGGAGAGAGCGGGTTCCGACCCGCGGTGTCGCGCCAGGTTCGCCCGCGATAGTCGACCATACCCCCGGATAACGATGGGATCCGCTCACAGATCGCGCAGCTCGCCTCGGCGAGCCCATGCGCGAACTGTGGGCGGGGCGTACAGCCATTGCCGTTCGTCCTCCAACTCCGACTGCGCGGTGCCGATCACCTCCGGCGAGACACCGAGCTCGACCAGGGTGTCATGTGCCTGCGCCCAGGTGAGGCTCCACATGCGCGCCATCGCCGAGCCGCCACGAAAGAACGGGATGTCCGCGTCGACGTGGATGTCGTCGAGCCCGAGCGACTCCAAACGCATGGGCAAGTCCCGGGCCCACGATTGGCTGGCACCCGCGATCTCGGTCGACCGCGCGAAAGCACGCCAGACCTCGCCGAACGCACCTGGCATTTCGTCGAGTACGCCCAGCCCATCGCCTTCTTCGAGGAGGAGTACGCCACCCGGCGCCAGCGCTCGAACCAATCGCTCCAGAACGACCTCCCGATCGGCGATATGTAGCAGCACGAATCGGGTATGAACGAAATCGAATGCACGCTCGGGGATTTCATCGGTGACAAGGTCGAGCTCTCCGACTTCACCACCGAGACCGGGTAAGTCGGCGAGATGGCGCGTGTCGGCATCCACCGCGAGCACTCGGCCACCGGGCAGCGCCGCACCACACAGCCAGCGCGCAAAAGATCCGCCACCGGCCCCGGCTTCCAGACACCGCCACCCCACACCCACGCCAAGCCGCCGAGCAAGCGCAATACTTTCCGGATCATAAGCCGCGCCGAGCAACGCAAGGCGTTCGTCCGCGAAGTCCCACTCGTTGGGCAATGTGTAGTACGAGTCGCCCGACGAAGAGATCGGTGAAGACCAGTTCATACCGAAACGTTAGGCCCGGTGCCCTGATTCAGAGATCGTTCACCAGGCCCAATTCAGGTCAAGTGATCGAATCCACAGCGCCCGCTACACCCTCGTGCTGCGACTCTGAGTGAGAACCGCCTGGACCATTGCGGTGGAACAGCTTTGGTGGCGGCGATATCCCAGTCACTCGACGTGGTTCAGCTGACGAGACAGGCGGCGGTTGGTGACGGCGAGTTGGCGGTCGGTGCTGGTCGTCAGGTCGATCAGTCGGTCGGGAGTGAGGCGGGCGCAGACGTGGTCCCAGTGCAGGGCGACGTGGTCGCCGGGGTGCAGGGCGGCGGCGAGGCGTGCGTCATCGAACGCTACCTGGCGGAGTTCGGGTTCCGACAGGGCCAACAGGGGGCCGTCGCGGATCAGGCGGCGGCTGCGGACGGTGAGGCCGGTGGTGACGACGGTGGCGGGGGTGATGCGGCAGCTGTCGAGGATGCGGAGTGGGTGTTCGCCGGTGCCGCGGTCGAGCAGGCGGGACCACGGGTAGATGGCGAAGACGTGGAAGCCGTGGTTGGCGGCGGCCTCGTCGGACAGGTCGGCGGTCAGGTGTGACCAGTAGTGGCCTGCCATCGGCTCGATGAGGGCGAGGAGTTCGGTGGTGAAGGTGGTGGGGTCGAGGTCGGCGCCGATGCCGCCGCCGAGCCAGTAGGACTCGACGAGGCGGTGGTCCAGGGGGTCGGTGATGCCGGTCAGTTTCGCCATGACTCGCAGGTAGGGCCAGGCGCCGGAGAACTCGCGGGCCAGGGCGCGGATCTGGGCTGCGGAGCCACCGTGGAGTGCCTCGGCGTCGCGGGGGCCGCAGTAGCCGAGGCGGTTGGGGGCGTAGGCGTAGCGGGCGAACAGTTCGGTTCCGTCGATGGTGGCACCTCCGGTCAGCAGATTCGTGGAAGTTGTTCGCCAGCGGGCAGATCCACCACCCTCGTGCCGCCGAGTGCCGTGCGGGCGACCACCATGCCTGGATGTTCCTCGACGCAGACGCCGATGGCTTCCGCTCGGGTGCCCAGCGGGTGCTCACGCATCGCGGCCAGGACCCGGTCGGCGTCCTCGGGTGCGACGAAGGCGACCAGCTTGCCCTCGTTGGCCACATACATCGGGTCGAGGCCGAGCAGCCCGCAGGCATCGCGCACCGCGTCGGGCACCGGCAGCTTCCGTTCATCCAGTGCGACACCGACTTTCGCGACACCGGCGATCTCGTTGAGGGTCGCCGCCACACCACCGCGAGTCGGGTCGCGCAGCACGTGCACGTCCGC
The DNA here is from genome assembly GCF_042883805.1 of Nocardia sp. NPDC058176. Classification (NCBI taxonomy): domain Bacteria; kingdom Bacillati; phylum Actinomycetota; class Actinomycetes; order Mycobacteriales; family Nocardiaceae; genus Nocardia; species Nocardia sp. NPDC058176. Next base: position 2,571,493 of record NZ_JBHVVA010000001.1, read on the forward strand.
GCCGGTGGCCAGCATCGCCGCGACCAGGCCGTTGAGCGGTGCGGTGTCGCTGCACACGGTGGTGCCGAACTCCAGGCCCTCGCGGCAGCTCATCACCGCGACGCCGTGCACCCCGATATCACCGCTGACCAGGACCACATCACCGGGCCGGGCCCGCTGCGGCCGGATGTCGACGCCGTCGTCGACCATGCCGATGCCCGCGGTGTTGATGAAGATCCCGTCACCGTGTCCGGAGTCGACCACCTTGGTGTCGCCGGTGACCAGCTTGACCCCGGCCGCCAGCGCGGCCGTGCCGACGGCCTCGGCGACCCGGGCGATCTCGGCCAGCGCGGTGCCCTCCTCGAGAATGAACGCCGTGGACAGCACGATCGGGCGCGCACCCGACATGGCCAGGTCGTTGACCGTGCCGTTCACGGCCAGATCGCCGATCGACCCGCCGGGGAACACCAGCGGCTTCACCACGAACGAGTCGGTCGAGAACGCCAACCGCACGCCACCGAGGGTGAGGACCGCCGAATCACCCATGCCCGCGTCGGCGGCGGAGCCGAACGCGGGCAGGAACAGGTGCTCGATCAGCTCCCCCGACATCGCGCCGCCGCCGCCGTGACCCATCACGATGGTCGGCGAATCACGCAGCGGCATCGGACAGACCCAGCTCTCCATGTCGAAGGTCGCCGCCGCGTTGTCCTCACGCATGAGCCACCTCCGCGGGCAGGTCCAGGCGCCGGTAGAGGTAGTAGGCCGCGCACGCGCCCTCGGAGGACACCATGGTGGCGCCCAACGGGTTTCGCGGTGTGCACTGCTTGCCGAACGCGGCACACTCGTGCGGCTTGATCAGTCCCTGCAGCACCTCACCGGAGCGGCAGATCGAGGACTCGGCGGTGTGCAGATCACTCACCGAGAACCGGTCCTCGGCATCGTAGGCACGGTAGCGATCCGAGAGCCGCCAGCCGCTGCTGGGGATCACGCCGATCCCGCGCCAGGCACGGTCGGTGACGTCGAAGACATCGGTCAGCATCGCCTTCGCGGCCGCATTGCCCTCGGCGCGGACCGCGCGGGGGTAGGCGTTCTCGAGTTCGTGCCTGCCGTCCTCGAGCTGGGTGACGGTGCGGCGGATCCCTTCGAGAATGTCGAGCGGCTCGAAACCGGTGACCACCATCGGCACGCCGTACTTGTCGGCCAGCGGCGGATACTCCTCGGTGCCCATCACGCTGCAGACGTGCCCGGCGGCCAGGAACCCCTGCACGCGACAGCTCGGCGACTCCATGATCGCGGCGATGGCGGGCGGCACCAGCACGTGCGAGACCAGCAGCGAGAAGTTCTCGATGCCGAGCTTCTTGGCCTGATAGACGGTCATCGCGTTGGCCGGTGCGGTCGTCTCGAAGCCGATGCCGAAGAACACCACCTGGCGGTCGGGGTTCTCGCGGGCGATGGTGAGCGCGTCCAGGGGCGAGTACACCACCCGGACGTCGCCGCCCTCGCTCTTGACCCGGAACAGGTCGCGCTCGCTGCCCGGCACCCGCAGCATGTCGCCGAAGGAGCAGAAGATCACCCCGGGCTGCGCGGCGATCTCGAGCGCCTTGTCGATCACCTCGAGCGGGGTGACACACACCGGGCAGCCGGGGCCGTGGATCATCTCGATCTCGTCGGGGAGCAGCTGGTCGATGCCGTGGCGGATGATCGAATGGGTCTGTCCGCCACAGACTTCCATGATGGCCCAGCGATGCGAGGTGGCCGCGTGGATCTGGTCCAGCAGCTTCTTCGCGAGCTCGGGATTGCTGAATTCGTCGAGATACTTCATGACGTCACCTCCGTGTCGTCGCCGGAGTCGGACGCTGCCGGTCGTGCCGTGGGATCGGGGAGGCCCGACTGCTTGGCGGCGAGGGCGAACCCGTCGCCGAACTCCTCGTTGAGCACACCGAGGTGCTCGAATTCGGCCAGTGTGCGCAGCGCCGACTCCTCGTCGAGGCGCTGGATCGCGAACCCGACGTGGACCACCACGTAGTCACCGACCGCTGCGTCCGGAATGTATTCCAGGCACACGTCTTTGTGCACGCCGCCGAAGTCGACAACCGACATCACCGTGCCGTCGCGTTCGTGCAGGCTGAGCACCTTTCCCGGAACTGCCAGGCACATCGCTGCTCTCCTTTCCTCAACCCGCACCAGCGAGTAGTTGCCCGAACGCGAGGCCACCGTCGTTGGGCGGCAGCCTGCGATGCGTGATGACGGGGAATCCGTTGTCGCGCAGCAGGGTGCGCGCCGCCGAGAGCAGCAGCGCGTTCTGGAACACGCCACCCGACAGCGCGACGGTGGTCGGGGGCGGGGCGAAGTTCTGGGCCAGGTCGAGGACCAGGTGGGCCACGGCGTGGTGAAAGCGGGCGGCGATGACGGGGGCCGGGACACCGCGGGTGGCATCGGCGACCACGGCGGCGACCACCGGACCCGGGTCGATCACGGCCGGTTCGGTGCCCACGGTCGGCAGGTCGTCGGCACCGGCGCCGGTGTGGTCGAGCCCGAATCGGTAGGTGTGCGAGCCGGTGTCGACGCCGCGCGCGATCGCCTCCAGTTCGATCGCGGCCTGGGCCTCGTAGTCGACGGTGTGGCGGACACCGACCAACGACGAGATGGCGTCGAAGAGCCTGCCCATGCTCGAGGTGGGGACGCAGCCGAGTCCGGTGTCGAATTGGTGGGCCAGGACGGCGCGTTCGTCGGCGGGGCAGGCGGCGACCGAGGCAATCGTGTCCGACCAGTCCAGGTGGGCGGCCCACAGGTGGGCCAGCGCCATGCGGTACGGCCGGGCCACGCTGGCGTCACCACCGGCCAGCGGCACGTACTTCAGGTGCGCGAGCCGCCGGTAGCCCTTGTACCCGGCCGCCAGCACCTCCCCACCCCAGATGGCACCGTCCGGTCCGAATCCGGTGCCGTCGAAGCCGATTCCAGCGACGGTCTCCTCCGGTCCGAGTCCATGTTCGCCCATGACGGCGGCGATGTGCGCGTGATGATGCTGCACGGTGTGTACCGGGCGACCTTCGGCATGGGTGCGCGCCCAGCTGGTGGACCGGTAGCCCGGGTGCGCGTCGGCGACGAGCTGTGTCGGTTGCACGCCGGTCAGCTCCGCGAGATGCTCGGCTGCGAAGCCGAAGGCGCGCAGCGTGGCCAGGTCGTCCATGTCGCCGATGTGCTGGCTGAGCCAGGCGTAGCGGCCCTCCCCCACGGCACAGGTGTTCTTGAGGTCCGCGCCGACCGCCAGGGTGGGCGGTACCGGAACCGGCAAGGTCACCGGCAGCGGAGCGTAACCGCGCGAACGACGCAGCGGCAGTTCGATCCCGTCGACCACGCGCACCACCGAGTCGTCACAGGGTGTCAGGATGCGGCGGTCGTGCGACAGCCAGCCATCGGCGAGTTCGGCCAGTCGGGTTCGGGCGTCTTCGTCGTCGTAGCAGATCGGCTCACCGCCGAGATTGCCCGAAGTCATCACCAGCACCTGCGGACCGGGAGGGTCACCGGGCAGGCCGAAAAGCAGCAGGTGTAGCGGCGTGTAGGCCAGCATCACGCCCAAGTCGGGGTTACGTGGCGCGACCGACGGAGCGAGTGCGATGGCGCGACGGGTGGTCCCGACCCCAGAGTTGCCGGCAGCTTCCGACAGGGTGAGAGCGGCAGTGCCGACGGCCGATTGCCCGCAGCCGCCGGAGTCGCCGGCCGTCGAGCGGCCGAATTCGTCACGACTGCCGGCGATCAGGCCATTCGGCTCGTCGGGCCTGTGGTCGCCGGACTGCCGGTCTTGCGTTCTCGGTGCGAAAGCCCCCATCACAGGAGAGTCGACGGCGGGCGCTTTGCGGGCGAGCAAGACGATCGGGCGCTGGGGACCGGCGAGGAGCGCTGCGGCGATGTCGTCGACTTGGGCGATGGTGCGTGCGGCGGCAAGGTCGGGAACCATGACCGCGAAGGGCTTGTCGCCGCGCCGCTTTCGGCTTCGAAGGGTGGCCACTGCGTGCTCGTTCGTGGCATCGCAGGCGAGATGGTAGCCGCCGATGCCCTTGACCGCGAGGATCCCCCCTTCGCGCAACAGGTTTCGTGCGGCCGCCAGTGCGTCGGCGGGATCGCTGGAGGTCGGCTGCACGCCGTCGTCCGAGTGGGCGGTGCTGGTGGCCTGGGATTCGCCGAGGTCGGAGCGAGGCAGGTGCGAGCGATCGCCTGTGGTCGCGGCGGACGGCCATGCGGCGATGTAGGTCAGGCGGGGCCCGCAGTCGGGGCAGGCGATGGGTTGGGCGTGGAAGCGGCGGTTGGTGGGGTCGGTGTATTCGGTGGCGCAGCGGGCGCACATCGGGAAGTCCGCCATCGAGGTGCGGGGGCGGTCGTAGGGGAGGTCGGTGATGATGGTGAAGCGGGGGCCGCAGTTGGTGCAGTTGATGAAGGGGTGGCGGTGGCGGCGGTCGGTGGGGTCGGTGAGTTCGGTGGCGCAGTCGGCGCAGATCGCGATGTCGGGCGAGGCCAGGGTGCGGCCGCCGTCGGCGCGGGTGGTGTCGGCGATGTGGAAGCCGGTGCCGCCGCGCACCGCGACGGTGATCTGGTCGACCGATTCGATGACGGCCAGCGGGGGCGGGTTGTCGCGGAGCCGACGCGAGAACTCGTCGAGATCTCCTGGGGCGCCTTCGATCTCGATGATCACCCCGCAGCTGTCGTTGGCGACCGAGCCGGACAGGGACAGTTCGGCGGCGGTGGTGTAGACGAACGGCCGGAACCCGACGCCCTGTACCACCCCGCGGACCACGAGGTGACGACGCTGCCGGTCGGCACTCACGGCTGCTCGCCCCGCCCCATCAGGTTCAGCCCGGCCAGCGCACTGGCGGCACCGGCCTCGTCGGTCTTCTCCACCGCCAACCCCATATGGATGATCACCCAGTCGCCGGGCCGCACGGGATCCTCCTCCAGCAGACCGACATTCACCTTCCGGTCCTCGCCGGAGACGGTGACCAACGCGAGCTGACCGTGATAGCCGTCGAGGATCTCCACGACCTGTCCGGGAATACCGAGACACATGGTTCACCCTCCCGATCGGTTCCACGCGGCGAGCGACTCGCGCAGGCCGCCACCGGAACCACGCGGCACCGCGGCCGACCCACGCGACTCGCCACCCGCTGCGCTCGCCCCGGCGGCCGACCCACCCGCCACGACACCCGAACCATGAGGTGCAGCGCCCGAACCACCCGACTCCGCACTCTGGCCATTCGGTATGACCCCCGGGTCGCTCGAGTCAGCGCCCGAACCGCTTGGCGCAGCGTCCGGACCGCTGACCACCGCACCGGGGCGGCTGAGGTCGGCGGCAGGACCACGCGGCACGGTGGCCTGATCATTCGGTTCGGCGGACAGTCGTGCGATGACCTCCATAACCGCGTGGACGGCTGGGTCCAGGGCGGCGGTGACCGGTTCGGACAGGCCGATGCCCTCCTCCACCGAGGCGACCTGGCAGCCGACGACGACGGTGGGCGGCAGGGTTCCGCCGAGGGCTCGGACGCTGGCGAAGACGGCGTCGGGATTCATGGCGTGGGCGTCGAGCTGGGCCGCGCCCGAGGGGTCGGGTTCGGCGTGGAAGACCGCGAGGGTGCCGGGGGTGCCGCGGTCGGGGACGGCGTCGACGAGGATCAGCGCGTCCCAGGGGTCGAGCAGGTCGTAGGCCAGGTGCATGCCGCGGATGCCGTAGTCGACCACCCGCACGGGAGCACCGTGCGGCGGGAGCCGTCGCACCACTTCGGGCCCGAAACCGTCGTCGCCGAGGAAGATGTTGCCGATCCCGGCGACGAGCACCCGCGCCGTCATCTCACATCCGGCGCATCTTCAGGTAGCGCTGCAGGTCCGGTATCGATCGGACACCGAGTATCGCGGCGGCGAACGCCACCACGGCGGCACACGCCACCGCGATCATTCCTATCGTGGCCATGATTGACCCCTTCTCTCATTCTCGTGGGCTGTCGAGTGGTTCGATCTCCTCCGGGGCGAAGTACAGGTAGCGGCCGTACCATTCGTGCAGTTCGGCGGCGGGGTCGTCCTCGATGACCACGCCGACGTGCGCCTGCCCGTCGACGTCCTCGTGCACGGTGACGACCCGGGCGATCCGGCCGTCGTAGAACAGATCGTGGGCATCGGCCCGCCGCGAGGGGTGCAGGCGCACGCGGCTGCCGTTGCTGACCCGGACCGCGCCGACCAGGATCGCGTCGGCCTCCGGGCGAACAGCGTTGTCGGCCAGCGGATCCCACCAGTCGACCCCGTCGGGCACCTCGGGGATCAACGCGGCGGGTTCGGCGTGCGGATCACGCAGGACACCGTGCAGCTGCTGCAGGGCCTCCGGTGTCATGGCATCGCACCGGTCGATGATCTGCGCGGCCCGCTCGTCGGTCGCGCGGGCCTGGGCCTTCTCCTGCTCGGTCATGGTCATGACGCGCAGGGTGAGGATCTCGTCGATCTCGGTGGAGTCGAACAGCGGTCCCTCGCTCTGCTCGGCGATCTCGGGATGGTCGTAGAGGATGATCGGCGAGACCAGCACGATGCTGTGGTCACCGGGCGGCCCGGCCAGGACCGGGAAGCAGCGGTGGTGCACACAGCGGGCCACGGCGGCTTCGGCGTCGGGCGGGGGTTCGAGCAGCGAGACGAACCGGCCGTCGTCGAGTTCGGCGATGACGTGCGCGCCGATCAGGGAGCGGGCGATGGCGTCGTGCTGGTCGGTCACGGGGGCGCCGGTGTTGCGCAGGGTGAGGCTCAGCCGCACGAATCGCTCGTCGCGCGCCACGCGCACCTCGACCGCACCGTCGAGACGCTCACGCCGACGGACCAGCCGCCCGGCCGGTGTGCCATCGGGTCCGGGGATCGTCTCGTGGTCGGTTCCGGACGGAATCGACAGGTGCGCGGTCGAATCCGCGAGCGACATCGGGCCGATCAGGTGCTCGCACTCCACCGCCTCGTCCCAGCTGATCCACGATCGGCCGTCGACGACGAGGTCGGCGACCGGCGCTCCCCCGGCATCCTCGACCGTGCGGCGTTGCAGGTGCAGGAACCGGACGGTCAGCGTGAGCACGGCGCGCTCGCCCGCGTCGAGCAGGCATTGCGCCGAGAGTTCCGAGTCCTCACCGAGCCCGGCCGTGGCCGCACCGAGCGGGCCGAGCACACCGAATTGCCAGCGCGACTGGTTCTTTCGCGAGTTCGCCCGGTACGGGTACAGCAGGTAGCCCTCGTAGAGCACCGCGTCGGCGACCGCGCGTGCCCTGGCCTGCGACCTCGTCGGCTCGGTGCTCATGGGCTGTCCTCGAGCAGGCGCAGGACCGCGTCGTCGAAGCCGAGCAGCCCGTGGCTGGACTTGTAGGCGGCCAGCGCCTCGACGGTGTCGCGTTGCAGGCGCAGCCAGCCCGCGTTCGGGAAGTGCGCCGTCATCAGGTCCTCCCAGACCGAGACCGGCATCTCGAACTTGTCCTCGCGGTCCCACGGAATCTGCTGCACCGCGAAACCCGTTGTGCCCCGGATGAACACGGTGCCGCTGAACAGGAAGATCAGCGGCACGGTGCCCTCGCGCAGAGCATGGAGGTATTTTGATCCGCTCACCTCGAAGTCGTAGGTGCACGGCATGGGCAGGTCCACCTGGGCACCGCCGTGGAAGCCGGGGACCATGGTGGCGCAGTGCATCCAGAGGAAGGAGCGCTGGGTGTCGCGCCAGCGTTCGCGCGGCCCGAACAGGTCGATCAGTCCCGCGCTCTCCTCGTCGGTGTAGCCGCGCCGGTGCGGTTCGATCCGGACCTGGGCCCGCAGGGCGATCGCGTGCACGGGTTCCTCACCGAGCACGGCGATGCCGATCCGCGCGGACAGCGCGGGGGTCGCCGCGTACGGCTCGGGTTGGATCCCCATGACCGCGAAGGTCGTCGAGTAGGCCGGGCACATCACACACCACCCGGTCGTGCCCGCGCCGACACCGCGTCGAAGAACTCGTCGAGGTACCGGTGCACGTCCTGACCGCCGTCGAAGCCGCGCCACAGCATCCGCATCCGGCCGACGAATTCGTAGCAGGCGTCGATTGGCAGCAGCAGGCAGGCGGCCTCAGCCGTGCCGCGCTCGGGGACCCGGATCATCAGCGCCTCGACATCGGGGGCGACCACATCGATCTCCGGGTGCCGGTCGAGGATGGTGCGCCACTCGTCCAGGGGGAGTTCGGATTCGGTCGCGCCCATCGGTCCCGGATAGAACGCGACGGTGCGGCCGAGCGCGGAGTTGTCGAAGAAGAACGCCAGGCCGACTGGGATCTCGAGTGCATCCCATTCACCGTGGCTGATGGTGAAGCCGGGGAACCGCAGGTAGCGGTCGGGCACCGCGCGATACCGCAGGGTTGCGTTCTGGTCGGTGAACAGCAGGTAGCAGCCCCGGCAGACGCACAACAGCTGGCGCCCTTCGACATTCACCACATGCTGATGCTCGGCGGCGATGGTCTCCGCGCACATCTCGCACCGCTCACCCGCCGGGACGGCGGGCTTGCGATCGACGGTGAGGCGCCGCAGCACCCCCAGCGGAGAACTCACCCGGCCACCTCCATCGGGACGGCCACCGACAGTTCCCCGGCGCGCACCAGCACCGGCAGCGGTTCCAGATGGCCCTCGCCGTCGACTCTGGCGCCGGCGTGGACGGCGTCATAGTGGGCCAGGCAGGTCGGGCAGCGCAGCACCGCGTCACCGACCGGGAAGCCGACCCGGCGCTGCAGGGCGGCACCGGCCAGCGACTGGTCGCAGGACGGGCAGTGGTCGCGGTAGACGAACAGGTCGTCGCCGACCCGGCAGGCCAGCACCGCCTGACCGCCGATCACGAAGCCACCGACCTCACCCGCACCCAGTTCCCCCAGTTCCGGCACAGCGATCCAGCTCCCGTGCGCTTCCACCGGATGGGCCTCGGCGTGCACCCGGGCGAACAGCGAGTCGGCGGAGATCAGCGACTCCGTCGACTCGGGTTGCGCGGCCGCCACTTCGATCGACTCGATCTCCGGCGCCGCGGCGCGCACCGCGTCCTCCACGGCCAGTTCCAGGGTCACCGAGGACGACGGACAGGTACGGCAGCTCCCCGACAGTTCGAGGCGCACCACACCCTCGTGCACGCCGAGCAGCTCCACATCACCACCGTGCGAACCCAGATACGGGCGCACGCTGTCCAGGGCCGCGCGCACGCGGGTGTCCACGTCGTGCGGGTGCAGTCCGTGCACCAGCAGCAGGCTCGCGATCAGGTCGTCGGCGACGAGCCGCTCGCGCACACCCTGATCGACCAGGTCCAGGATCCGCGCCAAACCGGCGCCGTAGAGATCGGACACCTCGCGCACCAGCTGCTCGGCGCGCTCACGGGCGACGACGCCACCGGCCGAACTCGCGTCGAGCAGGGTTTCGATCCGGTCGCCCGCTCCGCGCCATCGGTCCGTGTCGATCGCTGCCTCGTCGCGCTCCCCCGGCCGATCCGGCATCACCGTTACTCCCCGGTGAGGGTCTGTGTCGGCGAGTGGAGTTTCTCCAGCGACTTGCCGTTGCCGAGGTACATGTGCACCCCGCACGGCAGGCAGGGATCGAAGCTGCGCACGGTGCGCATGATGTCGATGCCCTTGAAGTGCTCGCGGTCGTTCTCCTCGAAGATCGGCTGGCCCTGCACCGCGTCCTCGTACGGTCCCGGCGTGCCGAAACTGTCGCGGGGGTTGGCGTTCCACGGCGTCGGCGGATACGGGTGGTAGTTGGCGATCTTGCCGTCGCGGATCACCATGTGATGCGACAGCACACCGCGCACCGCCTCGGTGAACCCGCAGCCGATGCCTTCCTCCGGCACCTCGAAGTGCTCCCACGTCTTGGTCCGGCCCGCCCGGATCTCCACGAGCGCCTGCTCGGCGAAGTGCAGCGCGCTGGCGGCGGCATATGCCTGGAAGTAGGTGCGGGCGCGATTGCGTTCGATGGTGTTGCTGCCGAATTCGGGGATCTTCCACTCGAATTCGACCGGCCCCTTCAAAGCCGTCTTGGGCAGGTTGATCTGCACACTGTGCCCGGTGGACTTCACGTAGCCGATGTCGACCAGTCCGGCCAGCGCCGTCGACCACAGCCGGGCCAGCGGCCCGCCACCGGTGTCGAGGGCGAGATAGTCGGTGCCGTCGAACCAGCGTGGCGACATCACCCAGCTGTACTTGTCGTCCATGTCGCGCTTCTGCGGCTTGGGATTGGTGTGCTGATTCCAGGGATGGCGCCGATCGACCGGATTACCGAGCGGATCGGTCTTGACGAACATCTCCTGATCGGTCCAGTCGTCGTAATACGAACTGCCCAACAGGATTCGGATGCCGAGATTGATGTCGACCAGGGAGGTGGTCACCAATTTCCCGTCGACGACCACACCTGGGGTGACGAACATCCGCCGACCCCACTCCTCCATGTCCTTGTATTCGAAATTGCACACCTCCGGATCCTGGAACGAACCCCAGCAACCCAGCAGGGTGCGCCGCAGACCGACCTGTTCATAGCCGGGCAGCGCCTCGTAGAAGAAGTCGAACAGGTCGTCGTGCATCGGCACGACCTTCTTCATGAACTCGACGTAGCGCATCAGCCGGGTCATGTAGTCGGTCATCAATTGAATCGTCGCGACCGTGCCCACACCGCCCGGATACAGCGTCGAGGGGTGCACATGCCTGCCCTCCATGAGGCAGAACATCTCGCGGGTGTAGCGGCTGACCTGCAGCGCCTCCCGATAGAACTCGCCGGTGAACGGATTCAGCGCGCGCATGATGTCGGCGACGGTGCGATAGCCGTGCGCGTCCGAATGCGGAGCCAGGGTCTGCTCGGCCTGCGCGAGGACGCCGGGATTGGTCTCGGCGACCATCTTCTCGCAGAAGTCGACGCCGACCAGGTTCTCCTGGAAGATGTTGTGGTCGAACATGTATTCCGCGGCCTCGCCGAGATTGACGATCCACTCACCCAGGTGCGGCGGCTTCACGCCGTAGGCCATGTTCTGCGCGTAGCACGAACAGGTGGCGTGATTGTCGCCGCAGATGCCGCAGATGCGGCTGGTGATGAAGTGCGCGTCGCGGGGATCCTTGCCCCGCATGAAGATCGAGTAGCCGCGGAAGATGGACGAGGTGCTGTGACACTCGACCACTTCGCGGTTCTCGAAATCGATCTTGGTATAGATTCCCAGGCTGCCGACTATTCGGGTGATCGGATCCCACGCCATCTCGACGAGACGGTCGGGCTCGATCTTCTTGTGCGACGGCTCGGGGATGATGGCAGTCATTCCAATCGCCTCCTACCAGGTGCGGGTGGCGCCGGATTCCAGCTTCTCGCCCTTGTGCCGCCAGCGCGGTTCCTTGTCGACGGTGCGTCCGGTGATGTGCCGCAGGCTGCGGATCACCGACCCGTACAGCCCTGATGCCGTGGAGGAGATCTTCCCGCCCGGCGGTTCGTCCATGAACGGCATGAATTTGTCCGGAAATCCCGGCATGGTGCAGCCGATGCAGATGCCGCCCACATTCGGGCAGCCACCGACACCGTTGATCCAGCCCCGTTTGGGGACGTTGCATTTGACCACCGGGCCCCAACAGCCCAGTTTCACAATGCATTTCGGGGAGCCGTATTCGTCGGCGAAATCACCTTCCTCGTAATAGCCCGCGCGATCGCAGCCCTCGTGCACGGTGGCGCCGAACAGCCACTTCGGGCGCAGCGCCTCGTCGAGGGGGATCATCGGCGCCTGGCCGGTCGCCATGTAGAGCAGGTAGGTCAGCGTCTCGGACATGTTGTCCGGGTGGACCGGGCAGCCGGGGACGCAGACGATCGGGATGTCGGCCTTGGATTTCCAGCCCCACCCCAGATAGTCGGGCACCCCCATCGCGCCGGTGGGATTACCCGCCATCGCGTGGATGCCGCCGTAGGTGGCGCAGGTGCCGACCGCGACCACCGCGGTGGCTTTCGGTGCCAGACGATCGAGCCATTCACTGGTCGTCATGGGCTGACCGGTGGCGGGATCGTTACCGAATCCGCACCAGTAGCCCTCGTCGTGGAGTTGTTCGTTGGGAATCGACCCCTCCACCACGAGCACGAACGGTTCGAGTTCGCCACGATCGGCTTTGAAGAACCATTCCAGGAAGTCGTCGGCGCCGCCGGTCGGTCCGCATTCGAAATCGATCAGGGGCCAGTGGACGGCGATCTGCGGGAGTCCGGGCAGGGCGCCGAGGGCTATTTCTTCGATACTGGGTTGCGTGGCAGCGGTCAACGCGACCGAGTCTCCGTCGCAACTGAGACCGGCGTTGATCCACAGGACGTGGATCAGGGTCTGTTCCGCTGTGGTTGCTTCCTTGGTGGGCATGGGCTGTGCCACTTTCTGAAGCGATGTGGATTTGTGATCCTGATCACAACAGTCTAGGTCGCCGGTGCGTGATCATCAATAGCCGCGCGTTGGCTGCGCAGCCACTCGTACCACCGCGCCATGCCCTCGCCGCTGGTGACCGAGATCGGCACGATCTCGGCGCCGGGATTGATCATGGCCGCGTATTCGCGGCATTTCGCCAGGTCGAAGTCGACATAGGGCAGCAGATCGATTTTGTTGACCAGGACCAGCGAGGCGGCGGCGAACATGTGCGGGTACTTCAGCGGCTTGTCGGTGCCCTCGGTCACCGAGATCACCACGACTTTGCCGCGCTCGCCGAGATCGAACAGCGCCGGGCACACCAGGTTGCCGACGTTCTCGATGAACAACAGGCTGCCCGGCGCCGGATCGAGGGTTTCCAGCGCGCGATGGGTCATCTCGGCGTCGAGGTGGCAGCCGGCGCCGGTGTTGACCTGGACCACCCGGCAGCCGGTCGCGCCGATCCGTTCGGCGTCGAGCAGGGTGGCCTGATCGCCTTCGATGACCGCGATCGAGGCGTCGCCGAACTCGCGGATCGTGCGCTCGAGCAGGGTCGTCTTGCCCGCCCCTGGCGAGCTGGTCATGTTCAGGGCCAGGATGTCGCGGGCGGCGAGCCAGTCGCGATTGCGCTGGGCCAGTTCGTCGTTCTTGGCGAGGACCTTCTGCTCGAGGGTGATGGTCTCGGTCACCGGCAGGTGGACGTGGTCGGCGCCGTGGGCGTGATCGTGCGGGTGGTCGTGACCGTGCTCGTGCGGGTGGTCGTGATCATGACCGTGTTCGTGTTCGTGTTCGTGTTCGTGCGGCAGGGTGATCACTGCTGCCGCGTCGTCGCCACATCCGCAGGTTGCGCACATTCTCGGCTCACCTCCATGGATCGAATTCGGAGTTCGTGTCCGGCCCTGATGTCGACATCGGCGCTGCCGCAATCGCACAGGGCGATCGGTTGGGTCAGGGTGAATTCGGCGCCGCAGGTCCGGCAGAGCGCGGCGCCGGGTACCTCGTCGATCTCGAGGCGGGCGCCTTCGGCGAGGGTCCCCTCCGCGGCCAGCTCGAAACAGAAGCGCATGGCCTCGGGAACCACCGCGCACAGCACGCCCACTTCGACCAGGACGCTGTGCACCCGCTGTCCCGCCGCGTGTTCACACACGGCGTCGATGACACTTTGGGTGATGGCCATTTCGTGCATCGCGGTCTCGGCTCGTCGAAGGTGAGAACCTATCCCGAGGCTACTCCCACTCAGTGCAGCCGATGCCGGGCCAGCAGAGCGGTATCGCCGAGGATCCGCGCGGCCGGGCCGTTGGCGACGATCTCGCCCGCGTCGAGGATCACCACGCGATCGCAGATCCGCTGCGCGTACGGCAGATCGTGGGTCACCACGAGCAGGGTGGTCGGCAGGGCGAGCAGGATGTCGGCCAGTTCGCGGCGCGCCACCGGGTCGAGATTGGCGGCCGGTTCGTCGAGGACGAGCACCTCGGGACGACACGACAGCACGGTGGCCAGGGCGGCGCGACGGCGTTCGCCCAGCGACAGGTGGGCCGGGGAACGACCGGCGCGATCCGACATCCCGACGGCGGCGAGTGCCTCGCGCACGTTCTCCGCGAGCTGCGCGCCGCGCACGCCGAAGTTGGCGGGACCGAAGGCGACGTCCTGTTCGACGGTGGGCATGAACAGCTGGTCGTCGGGGTCCTGGAACACCACCCCGACCCGCTGCCGGATGGCCCGCACGGTCTCGCGCTCCAGCCGGGTACCGCCGATGCGCACCTCGCCCGAGGTGGCGGTGAGCACCCCGTTGAGGTGCAGCATGAGGGTGGATTTTCCCGCGCCGTTGGGGCCGAGCACCGCCACCCGCTCCCCCGCCGCGACCTCGAGGTCGACGCCGCGCAGCGCCCAGGTGCCGTCGGGGTAGGCGTAGCTCAGGTCGGTCACGCGCACGGCGGGTACTGCCGGTTCGGTCACCGGACCATCCAAGCACTGACACAGATCGCGATCGCCGCGACGGCGGGCAGGCAGCCGAGCACCCATTGCTTGCCGCGCACGGGCGCGATGCCGAGATCCGGTACCGCGCCGTCGAATCCGCGCGACAGCATGGCCAGGTGCACCCGTTCGCCGCGTTCGTAGGAGCGCAGGAACAGGGTGCCCGCCCCGCGTGCCGTCGCCCCGGCCTGGCGCAGCGTGCGCGGGTCGTCGCCCCGCGAGATCCGGGCCAGCCGCATCCGGCCCGCCTCGGCGACCAGCACGTCGACATAGCGCAGCATCAGGACCACGATCATCACGATCATGCCGGGCACGCGCAGCCGGGTGAGCCCGCCGGGCAGGTCGCGCACGCTCGTGGTGGCCGCCAGGGTCAACGAGATACCCACGCCCAGAGTGCCTTTCGCGATGATTCCCCACGCGGCCCAGAGCCCGGTGGTCGACAGCGACAGGCCGAGGAACTCGGTGCGCGGTTCCCCGACGGCGAACGGCAACAACACCGCCAGCACCACGAACGGCACTTCGATGAGCAGGCGCGGCGCGATCCAGCGCAGCGGAATGCCGGACCAGCGCCAGACGGCGAGCAGGCCGAGCGCGTAACAACCGTAGGGCCAGAACAACTCTCGCGGAGTGGCCACGACGGCGAAGACGGCGAGCACCGCGCAGACGATCTTCACTTCCGTCGGCGCGCGATGCGCGGGCGAGTCCCCCGCCAGGTAGAGCAGTCGGCTGGGGCCGCTCACCTACCTCGGCCCCGGATCCGACCCGGCGACAACGTCGTCCGCCGTGCTCGACCGTCGGCCGATCGCCCTGACCACCGTGAACAGCACCGCGAACGCGACGGCGACACCGAGCACACCGGCGAGCCCGACCCATGCCTCGTCCCCGCCGATCGCGTAGTCGGCCAGTGGGGAATCGGCGAGGCGGTGTTCGGCCGCGTTCTGCGCGATGCACTCGCCGCGCAGCTCCTCGACACTGTCGACCTCGACCGTCGTGCACCCGCGCTGGGTGGTGGCGTCGAGACCATCGGGGTGCGAGCTCGCGACGTAGGACAGCGCGCCCGCGACGAGCACCGCCGCCGCGGCGAACGCCAGCAGGAAGCCCGGGACCGAGACCCGCGCGCGCAGCGAGGACGTCTCCGTCCGCGCCGAGGCGGCACGCAGCAGGTAGACGAGATCGGGTCTGGCCCTGGCCACGGCGACCACCGTGATCGCGGTGATGATCCCCTCGCCGATCCCGATCAGTGCGTGGGTGATGAACATGTACCCGGCGACCGCGCCGACCGTCGAGCCCGCCGCGCCACCGATCGCGTACTCGACGACGAAACCCATGGCGGCGCAGAGGGTCCCGATGAGCGCCGCGACGAAGGCCACGATCCCGATGCCCGCGTCGGAGCGCTTGCCGAGCAGCCCGATCCCCAGCCGTGCGACGAGATACCCCGCGCCGACGCCGATCAACGCCATGTTCGTGATGTTGGTACCCAGTGCCGACAATCCGCCGTCGGCGAACAGCAGTGCCTGGACGACCAGCACGATCGCCACGCACAGCGCCCCGAGATACGGGCCGACCAGGATCGCGGCCAGCGCCCCGCCGAGGAGGTGCCCACTCACCCCGGGCAGGATCGGGAAATTCACCATCTGCACCGCGAAGATGAACGCGGCGACCAGACCGGCCATCGGGGCGGCACGTTCGTCGAGATCAGCCCTTGCCCGCCACGCGGCGTAACCCAGTCCGGCGATCGCGATCACCGCGAACAGCAACGAGGTCGGCGCATCGACGATGCCGTCGCTCATATGCATTGCCACAGTGATCTGGGTCACCCATCAAGATGATACGCCGGATATATGCTCATGTGAACACATGAATTGCTGAGACGTACGACTGGTTCTCTCCGCCCCGGAAAGGCACAGTGGAATCGTGGCAGTCAGTCCCTCCCTGGATCCCGAGCACGTCAGCCGTGCCGCGTCCGCGTTGAAGATCGCCGGCATCGAGCACTGGGCCGGGCGATTCGACCTGCTCTCCGACGTGAACCGGCTGCGCCTGCTGCTGTGTCTGCACCACGCGCCCGACATCAGCGTCAGCGATCTGGCAGCGGCGGTGGGTATGTCGGCCACCGCGACCTCCCAGGCGCTGCGGCTGCTGCGCCAGCAGGGCTGGGTCGCCGCCGCCAAGGACGGGCGCATCGTGCGCTACCGGCTCGCCGACGACACCGTCCACCAGTTGCTGCACTGGATCGGGGCCACCCACGCCGAACCCGTCGCCCACCAGCACACCGGGTGATCGCGCGGGTGTGCGGCGCCTAGTCCGGGGTGCACCAGATGCTTCGGACGAACACGGTGGTGAGGGTGTCGACCTTGCGAATCGCCGCGTCCCCGGTCGGCTGTTCGACGGAGAATTCGTAGCCGGCGCGCCACATCATCGCCAGGAAGGCCACCGCGAGATCGCGGGCGTCGGGTCCACCGGGTGCGCGATCGGCGGCGCGTTCGGCCTCGATCAGCGCGCTGATGCTGTCCGCGGCCCGCGTGTGGACCGTCTGCCAGGGTTCGTGCAGCTGCAGTTCGTGATCCGACAGGGCGCGCAGGAGCGGACCGTGCACCCGCCACCGCTCCAGGTAGCGGACGACGGCCTGGCGGATCGCGGCCCGCGCCGGTGTGGTGCTCTCGAATTCGCCGAGGATGCCACCGAGTTCGGCCAGGCTGTCGGTGGCCAGGGTGTAGAAGACCGCGTCCCGCGACTCGAAGTAGAAATAGAAGGTCGACCGCGACAACCCGGCACCACCGGCCAGCTGATCCACCGTGATCGAGGCGATCGGCCGCTCGGCCACCAGCTGCCTGGCCGTGTCCAGGATCGCCGCCTCGCGCAGATCGCCCTTGCTGGGACCACGTCGGCCACGCGGTTGCCGTGTCTGCGCCATCAGCGCGATTCGTCGACTTGCTCGGCCATCGTCACGGTGGTGAGCCTACCGATATCGGCTCCGTACTACCGGGGAGCAGGTAGCCACTTCGCCTTCAGCAGTTGTTCGGTGACCCGGGTCAGGTACTGCGTCTGCCGGTGCGCCAGCGCGGAATCCAGCTTGTCGAGGTCGCCGTCGCCTGCGACCTGCACGAGGTAGTTCGGGCCCGCGATCGCGGTCACCGTGGGGATCCCGACCTGGTACGGCCCGGTCGCCTCGCCGTAGAGGTTGTTCGTGTACGGCCCCGCGACGACGGTGCGCTCCAGCTCGCTCGCCTCGAGTTCGGTGGCGACCAGCCGGGTGAGTTCCGGGCTGTTGCCGACACCGAGGATGAGCAGTTCTTGTTTGCCGCTGGGCCGCCACGGGCCCTCGCCGCCGGCGGCGTCCCACTGCATCGCCCCGAGGTGCTCGGGAACCACCGCGGCCACGATCCGGTTCGTGATCGCGGGGTTCTGCTCGAGCCAGGCCTTCGCGTGCACACCGCTGTCTGCGGCGGTCATGTGGGCGGGTGAGAACACGACGCAGAGGTCGCGAGCACGGTCTTCGCGGGGGATCTTCGCGAAGTACTCGGTCATCGCCAGCACCGCGGCGGCGCCGTTCTCCTCGATGGCGTTCTGGCCGTCGGTGTGGGTCATCAGCAGGATCGCGCCGGGCTCGGCACCGTTGCCGGGCAGGGTGGCGACGAGGTAGTCGACGGTGGCCGCGTCGTCGGTGTCGGCGGTGAGGGTCAGGGTCGCGGTGACGGGGCCGCGCTCGAGCAGCGCGCGCAGGCGGGCGCCCTGCACCCGATCGAGCTGGACGGCGGGCAGATCGGCGAGGGCCTGCTGGTGTGGCGAGAACTGGTCCTTCGCGTCCGCGGGCGCGGCGGGCAGGATGCCGATCGCCCCC
This sequence comes from Nocardia sp. NPDC058176, assembly GCF_042883805.1. NCBI lineage: Bacteria > Bacillati > Actinomycetota > Actinomycetes > Mycobacteriales > Nocardiaceae > Nocardia > Nocardia sp. NPDC058176. Next base: position 2,589,692 of record NZ_JBHVVA010000001.1, read on the forward strand.
ACGGCACCGCGTTCGCGTGCCGCGCGCAGGCTCGGCGCGGCGTACGCCCACAGCCGGGTCGGATCTTCGAGCGCGGCCTCGGCGAGCAGCGACTTCGGCCGCGCGTCGGTGGCGGCCTGCAGGACCGCCGCGCCCACCTTCGTCGGCACCCGGTCCAGCAGCACGATCTTGCCGGTCAGATCCGCGTCGGTGGTGTGCTCGGCGAGCAGGCCGGTGACACCGGCGGCCGGGGTGGTGCCCGAGTAGGGCCAGTAGTAGGCGACGGGGATCTGCTCGGTGCTGCCGTGCGCGTCGGTCACCGACAGCGCCCACGAAGTGGCGTTCCAGTACTTCAGCAGCGTGGGGAAACGCTCGACGGGCACACCGATCGACTCCAGTTCACCGGCCAGGTGGTCGATCCAGCGGCGGTGGGCCGGGCTGCCGGTGAAGCGGGGACCGCCCTCGACCATCTTCTCGACCCAGCGCCACAGGGTGTCCGCGTCGGCCAGTGCGACGGCGCCGCTCGGCGCGGGTGCGCAACCGGGCAGTGCGAGCGCGCCGAGGGCGGCCAGCGAGCCCGCGAGCATGGTGCGTCGACTCAGGGGACGGGAAGGGAAAGCGCTCATGCGGAGCAATAATCCACATGCCGATGGTAATAGTCAACGCTGTGTCGAGAATTATCAGCGTGCTGCCGAGACCGCGCCGGCTCCGAACGATCCGAGCCAGAGGGGCTGGACGAACCACGGGATCCGGTCGGGCGTCAGCTCACCCACCACGGCGACATCGGCATCGGCGAAGGCGGTCGCCGCGCGGACGATGTGGTCGTCGGAGGTCACCAGTACCGCTGCGCGCAGTCCGCGATCGGCCATCATGGTCGCGGTGCGGCGCGCGTTCTGCACCGTCGAGTCGGCCCGGTCCTCCCGCAGGATCCGTTCCGGTGCAACACCATTGGCCACCAGCCACGCCGCCATCGCATCGGCCTCGGTGATGCCGGCACGCGGATTCCCGCCGGTGACGATGACCGGCGACAGTGGCGCCAGGGCCGCCTGCAGCAGGCCGGCGCGCAGTCGTCGCACGAGCTCCTCGCGCATCGCGCCCTCCGGGGTGAGGCCGTAGCCGAGGATCACCACCGCGGTGTCGGGTCCGTAGGTCCCCGGCAGCGCCGGAGTCCACGTCGACGGCAGGTCGGCCACCCCGGTCGGCCACGGCACCTGCGCCTGTACGATCTGCGCCGCCGAACCCAGCAGACCCACCGTCGCGACCACCGCCATCGCCGCTCGCCACACCGAAACCATCGCTGTCTCCTCGCGTCCGGACCGGTCGACGATGACCGGTCTCCGGATCACGGTGCGCCGCGGAACAGCGGCCGCGAAGCGCTACCGATGCGGCCTGCGACAGCTCACAAGCCCAGGTCAGGACCCTTTGGTGTGCGCCATTCAGCACATGTCACAGGCTTCGGGACCGAAACGTAGTTCGGCGTCCTCGGCCGAGCCGACACCGCTCACCTGCCCGATGGCCGCCCAGGAGGCACCGGCCGAGCGGACGAAGCGCACGGCCTCGACGAGGCGCCGCTGGGCCGAGACCGAGTCCTGGTAGGCCAGGAGCACCGGGATCAGGGCCTGCATCTCGACGCGGTGGTAGTCCCATTCCGCGAGTACCAGGGCGGTGGCGCTCGCGTCGAGCCGTCCGCTGGGGCAGTGCAATCGCCGCAGCACCGGATCGTGGTCGACCGGATTCTCGGTGCGCAGCCAGGTGCGCCCGTGCCAGGCGCCGCACGAGCAGAGCACGCGCCAGCCGATCACCTCGTCGGGTTCGCGGGTGCGGCACAGCGCGGGGGTGAGCGGGGTGGCGTCGAGCGCCGCGATCGCCGCCGGGTGCGCGGCAACGCCGGGGCCGTGCAGGCCGTCGGCGAAGATGTCAGCGACCCAGCCGCGATGGCAGTCGAACAAGGTGTTCATAAGACTCCGATGTCCACATTCCACAACAGGTTCGAGCCGAGCCGCCCCGAGGCCGGACGGCCTCGGAACGGAGTCGGTATGCGGTCGGACCTGATGCCGGTTGCCGACCACCAGATGTGTGGGACTGCATTTCCCACGTATCCACCATCGGCGCAAGGCGTGGCCCACGGCAATGACCTCGGCCCGATATTGGCCACAGTCACAGGAGTGCCGGTGCGCGCTTGGTTCCGGCGATCACCCCGGCCGATACTGGCCTCTGTCCCAGACGAGGCAGGAGTTCGGATATGCCGCCGAAGGCAGTCGACCGGCGTAGGCAACCCACCCAGGAACGGGCCAAAGCGACGCGCGAGCGCATTCTCGACACCGCCGCGGAGTTGTTCGGCGAGCGGGGTATCGCCCAGACCTCGACCAATCTGATCGCGACCACGGCGGGAATCAGTATCGGCACGCTGTACCGATACTTCTCGGATCGTTCCATTCTGGTCGAGGAGATCCTGGAACGGCTCATCGCCGATGCCGAGCGCGAATTCGCCGAGCGGGTCTTCGACCTGCCCACGGCGGTGGATCCGCGCTCGCTCGACGACTACATCCGGGTGGCGGCCGAGATTCTCGACGTCTTCGCCGAGGTATTGGTCGCCAAGGCCGCGCTGGTGCGCGCGCTCGTCGCCAGCGTCCAGTTCTACAGCAGCGGCCTGCCCGAACTCGAACCGCGGCTGCGGCTGCTGGTCAAACTCGTGTTGATCAACTATCTCGGGCCGGGCAACGACCGCGACAACGAGATGATGGCGCGCGTGCTGATCAATACCGGATTCGCCGCCGTGCTGCGCGCCTCGGCCGACGGCATCTCCGATACCGATCGCGAATCATCGATCGCCATGACCGCCAGGATGATCGGCACCTGGCTGCACAGCGAAGAGCGCTGAGCTAGCTCGCGGCGCGCGCGTGCTCACGCGCGAGCACCCGTTCGCGCTGTTCCTCGAAGCGGGCCGCCTTGGTCTCGAGGTCGACGAGGTACCGGTGCAATTCCTCGCGTGCCTGCTCGCCCGGTCCGGTGAAATCGTTGCGCTCGAAGACATTCCACGCCCGCAGCACCGGCTTCAGGACGACGTCGAGATGCTGGCGCAGATCGTAGACGCCGTGTTTGGCCAGCAGCACCGCGTTGCGCCGGAAGTTGGGCTGGTTGAGGCCGGGCATCTGGAATCGCAGGACGACATCGGTGATGGCGCGAATACTCTCGTCGGGCGTCAGGTCGAGGGTGGCCGCGCAGAGTTTGCGGTAGAAGATCATGTGCAGGTTCTCGTCGGCGGCGATGCGCTGCAACATGCGTTCGGCGACCGGCTCCGCGCACAGCGCCCCGGTATTGCGATGACTGATCCGGGTCGCCAATTCCTGGAAGGTGACATAGGCGACCGAGCGCAGGAATTGCGAACCCTTCTCCGGTTTCGCTATTCCGGCGGTCATGTGCGTCATCCGCGCCTGTTCCAGCGCGACCGGATCGACCGCGCGGGTCACCACGAGGTAGTCGCGCAGCACGATCCCGTGCCGGTTCTCCTCGGCGGTCCAGCGGCCCACCCAGGTGCCCCAGGCATCGTCGAGCCCGAAGGTGTCGGCGAGTTCACGGTGGTAGGAGGGCAGATTGTCCTCGGTGAGCAGATTGGTGATCATCGCGGCTTTCGCGACCTCGCTCAGTCGCGACTGCCCGGGTTCCCAGTCGATGCCGCCCATGGCGGCGAAATTGCGGCCCTCGTCCCAGGGCACGTAATCGTGCGGATTCCACGCCTTGGCCTTGGCGAGATGGTCGTTGAGATTGGCTTCGGCGACGGGCGCGAGTTCGGCCAGGATGTCACGGTCGGAAAGGTGCTTCATCGTTCCACCCTCGGCCCTGGCGGGCACGGCCGCCGCCCTCGCGCGCAAGACTGTGTCCATTCACAGTCCGGTGCCGTGCCGCGCGGACAGCAGACGCGACCGCGATCTGGTCGATCGACCTGATAATGTCCGGCCACCCGTGGCATGATCACGGCAATCGCCTCCGCGCCGCCCCGGCCGAGGTGACCGACCCGGAAACCGACACCGACATGACCTTCGACGACACCGTGCAGCAGTGGCTCGAACAGCTGGCCGACCTCGGCCCGCTGCCCGCCGATGTCCTGGCCACGGCGGTCGTCGATCTGGTCGCCCACCTGCGCGCGGGTCTGGCTCGCCCCGAGTTCGACCCCGCCGTGGCCGAGCAGGCGGGCGCCGGACTGGTCGCGGCCGGGATCACCGACCCCGCGGCCCTCGGCACCGCGGTGCCGGTCCTGCGCACGCTCGCCGAGACGGCACGCCCCGGCGACATCGCGGCCGCCGACGCCGTGATCGGTGGTTTCTGCACCGGGTTCGCCCGCGCGCTGCACTCCCCGGCGCCCTATGCCGAGGGCTTCGAGCTGGCTTTCCGGCATGCCTCGATCGGGATCTCGCTCGGTGACGAGCGCGGCCACATCCTCGACGCCAACCCCGCCTTCGAGCGGCTCGCCGGGCACTCGGTCGACGAACTGCGCAGCACCGACGGCTTCATGCTGTTCCCGCCCGAACGTCGCGCCGAGGTACAGGAACGGGTCGAGTCGGCGCTGGACGCCTCCCCCACCGGCACCATCCACATCGAGGGTCGCTTTCCCCGGTCCGACGGCTCGATGGTGTGGACGGCGTGGACGGTGATCCGGTGCGCCTCCCCCGGCGGCGACCGCGGCTATCTGCTCGCGTTCGGCGAGGACATCACCGAGCGCCGCACCGCCACCGAGCAGCTGCAGTGGCAGGCCATGCACGATCCGCTCACCGCGCTGCCCAACCGCAGGCACCTGCTCGACCGCCTGCACACCGTGATCGCCGACGCGGCGCCCGATGCCGTCGCCGGGGTGCTCGCCCTGGATCTGAACAACTTCAAAGAGGTCAACGACTCCTTCGGCCACATCGCCGGTGACCGGCTGCTGGCCGAGGTCTCGGCGCGGCTCGAGGCCGCCGCCATCCGGCACGGCTGTCTGCTGGCCCGCACCGGCGGCGACGAATTCATCGTGCTGGCCGCCCCACCGGCCGACAACGACCACATCGACAGCATCGTCACCGGCATGCACCGCGCCCTCGCCCAGCCCTTCACCGTCGACGGCGCCCGCATCACCGTGGCGGTGAGCATCGGCGCGGTCCTCGCCCCCATGGCGGGCGCCGACGCCGACGCCGTCCTCGACCGCGCCGACCGTGCGCTCTACGCCGCCAAGACCGCGGGCAGCACCCACACGGTCCGCCGCTGATCCGCCGTTCGACCGGCTGAATCCGCTCCCTCGTGGCAGGTGCGCCCACGATCGTGGAGCCGTCCTGTTGACGTCCGTTTCCTGCCAGCGTCGCGGGGTCGCGAATTCCTACGCTCGGGAAATGAAGACTGATCTTGTCGTAGGGACCGGGACGCGCGAACTGCGCGACCCTGTCGTCTGGTACATGTCGTTGGCGGCGGCGCTGGGGACGGCGACGGTGTATCCGCTGCAACCGGCGATCGGCGCGGTCGCGGGATCGCTGGACAGTTCACCGGCGGCGGTGGGGGTGGCGCTGGCGTGCGGGCCGGTGGGGTATCTGTGCGGGCTGATGCTCCTGGTTCCGCTGGTCGACCGGTTTCCGCCGAGATCCGTGATCGCGACGCAGTTCGGTTGCCTCGCAGCGGCTCTGGCGCTCAATGCCGTGGTCGGACAGGTGTGGCTACTCGGTGTGGTGCTCGGGGTGGTCGGGGCCGGGTCCGCGGTGGGTGCGGGATTGAGTTCGGTGGCGGGCCGGTTGGCGGCGGCGCCGCGGCGGGCGACCGTGCTCGGCATCGTGACCGCGGGGATCTCGGCGGGGATCCTGGCCGGGCGGATCGTGGGCGGCTGGCTCACCGACACCATCGGCTGGCGGGGTGCGCTGCTGGTGTTCGCCGCGGCCTGCGCCGTGATCGCGGCGACCGCGCCGCTGATCCTGCCCGCCGCCCCCGGTGCGGGCGCGCGAGGCTATCTCGCTGTGCTGCGGTCGATTCCGGGCCTGTTCGCCCGGTACGCGACGCTGCGGCTCGCCGCCACGCGCGGTGCGCTGTGGTTCTTCGCGTTCTGCGCCGTGTGGGCGGGGCTCGCGGTCGCGCTGTCGGCCCCGCCGTTCGAGTACTCGGCCGAACGGATCGGTCTCTACGCCCTCGCCGGACTGCTCGGGATCGTCGCCACGCGGGTGGCGGGCACGTGGACCGATCGCGTCGGCGCCCGCCGCGTCGTGCTGATCGGCCTGGCCATGGCCGCGGCCGCGGCCGCCGTGCTCGGGCTCGGCCTCGCCAGTACCGTCACCGCGCTGATCTGTCTGGCGCTCTTCGATGCGGGGCTGTTCGCGGCCCAGGTCGCGAACCAGAGCACCGTGCTGGCGATCGATCCCACCGCGCCCGCCCGGTTCAACAGCGCGTACATGGTGGTGTACTTCGTCGGCGGCAGCCTGGGAACGGCGTTCGGCGCCTGGGCGGTCGCGTGGATGGGGTGGCCGATGACGGTGGCGGTGGCGACCGGGGCGATCGTGGTCGCCGCGGTCATCACGATCGGTACACCGGCGACGCTGCGCGACCCGGTGTGAGTGAGCGGCCCGGCGCGCTCACCGAATGCCTTCTGCCACTCACGATTCGACGGTGGAGCGTGCGGATTCCGGGCGGTCGGCGAGGCCGAGGCGGAGGTGTTCGCTGTGGTAGATGGCCTCGTCCAGGAGTTGGGCGACGTGGGCGTCGTAGAGGCTGTAGATCACGCTGCGGCCGGAGCGGGTGCCGGTGACCAGGCCGAGATTGCGGAGCAGGCGCAACTGGTGTGAGACCGCGGACTGCTCCATGCCGACGGCGTCGGCGAGTTCGGTCACCGGCAGGGGGCCGTGGCGTAGTTCGGCGAGGATGAGCAGCCGGCTGGGGGTGGCCAGGGCCTGCAGGGTGGTGGCGACGTGCGCGGCGGCGTCGGCGTCCAGCCGTCCGACCGGCCGGTCGCGACCATCCACGCCGTGTCCCATGCGACGGAGTGTACCGTTCAGGTACACATGAATACGTCTTCATGTGTTCTGGTATCTTCGGGTTCTTCCCACTTCCGGAGGTGACCCGTGGCCTCGTCCACCGCTACACCCCTGCGTCCCGGCATCGCGCTCGCGCCGATCTCGGCCCGCCGGACGCGCCTGCGCGATGTACCCGAAATGCGTTGGGCAGCAGCAGCCTCGGTGCTGTTCCTGCTCGGCCTGACAGCGCAGTTCAGCGGTGCGCCGGGTTGGGTGGCCACGGCGCTCTACCTGGCCTGTTACGGCGCGGGCGGCTGGGAACCCGGACTCGCCGGGCTGCGCGCCCTGCGGGCGAAGACCCTGGACGTGGACCTGCTGATGGTCGTCGCCGCGATCGGGGCGGCCGCGATCGGGCAGGTGCTGGACGGCGGCCTGCTCATCGTCATCTTCGCGGTGTCCGGCGCGCTCGAAGCGGTGGCGACCGCACGCACCGAGGACTCCGTCCGCGGACTGCTCGACTACGCGCCCGACACCGCGACGCTGCTCACCGACGGCGAGGAGCGCACCGTCGAGGCCAAGGCGCTCGAGGTGGGCGCGGTGATCCTGGTACGCCCGGGCGAACGGATCGCGGCCGACGGCACGGTGCTCGGTGGGGCGAGCGAAGTCGACCAGGCCACCGTCACCGGCGAATCCATGCCGGTCGACAAGCTCACCGGCGACGAAGTGTTCGCAGGCACCCTCAACGGCACCGGCGTACTGCGGATACGGGTGGATCGACGCGCGGCGGACTCCGTCGTCGCGCGCATCGCGAGCCTGGTCGAGGAGGCCTCGCGGACCAAGGCGAAGACGCAGCTGTTCATCGAGAAGATCGAGCAGCGCTACTCTGTCGGCATGGTGGTGGCCACCCTGGCGGTGTTCACCATCCCGCTGACTTTCGGTGCGACACTGCGTGATTCACTGCTGCGGGCGATGACCTTCATGATCGTCGCCTCACCGTGCGCGGTCGTCCTGGCGACGATGCCGCCGCTGCTGGCCGCGATCGCCAACGCGGGCAGGCACGGCGTGCTGGTGAAGTCCGCGGTCGTCATGGAACAGCTCGGCACGACCACGCGGGTCGCCTTCGACAAGACCGGCACGCTCACCCGCGGCGTCCCCGAACTCGCCGAAATCCGTTCCCTCGATAGGGAATACACCGACGACGCGGTCCTGCGCCTGTCCGCCGCGGCCGAACATGCCAGCGAGCACCCGCTGGCCGCGGCGATCCTGCGGGCCGCGCGGCGACGCGGACTCGAGGTCCCACCTGCCGAGGACTTCGCGGCGCAGCCCGGCCGGGGTGTGTCCGCGCTGGTCGACGGGCAGCTCATCCGGGTCGGCTCCCCCACCACCCTGCTGCCCACCGCCGACGAGAACACGACCGCGATCATCGAGACGCTTCGCACTCGCGGAATGACCGCGGTGATCGTGCTCGCCGACGGGACCCCGATCGCGGTACTCGGGATCGCCGACCAGGTCCGCCCGGACGCGGCCGCCGCCGTCACCGCGCTCACCGCGTCGACCGGGGCCGCGCCGGTCCTGCTCACCGGCGACGACCGCACCACCGCGATCCACCTCGCCGCGCGGGTCGGGATCACCGAAGTCCACGCGAATCTGCTCCCCGAGGCGAAGGTATCGGCCATTCGCGAGCTGGAAACCGGCGGCGCGCGGGTGACCATGGTCGGTGACGGCATCAACGACGCGCCCGCCCTCGCCACCGCGCACGTCGGAATCGCCATGGGCGGAGCGGGTTCCGATCTCGCACTGCAGACCGCCGACGCGGTCGTGGTGCGCGACGACCTGACGACCATCCCGGCGGTCATCGCCCTGTCCCGGCGGGCACGGCGGGTGGTGCTGGCCAATCTGGCCATCGCGGGCGCGTTCATCGCCGTCCTGGTCACCTGGGACCTCGTCGGGCACCTGCCGCTGCCGCTGGGCGTGGCCGGGCACGAAGGGTCGACCATCATCGTGGGGCTGAACGGACTGCGCCTGCTGCGCTCGGCCGCATGGCGGCGAGCCCAGCAGGCGCACGAGGTTGCGCGGGTCAGTCCCTGACGACCTGGGTGCCGTCGGCGAGCCGGTCGTGCCAGCCCTGCTTGGTCGGGCTGGAGCTGATCGTCGCCGCGATCGAGATGGCGGCGATGAACCACAGAAGACCACCGACCCAGGGGATCAGGTTGAGCAGCATGTACGCATTGCGCAGCGCGGAGTCCTTGACGCTCGGCTTCGCCGCGCCCCCGGCACCGTTGACGTGCAGGCCGAGAATCTTCTTTCCGGGCGTCGACCCGCTGGAGACCTCGAAGACGACGAAGTACAGGAACGCGAATCCGGCGCCCGGCAGAATCGACACCCAATCGGGGACGTTGGCCTTGTTCAGCAACCAGAACACGATCGCGCCGATGATTCCGGCGAGTATCCAGTCGATGAATCGAGCTCCGGCCCGCCTGCCGAGCCCGCCCGGCGACAGTCCGGCCGCCGTACCGAGCTGAGGGTCGTAGCCACCTGTGGTCATCTGTTCCTCCTCGCGTTGGGCTGCTGACAATTGTGCCTGTTCATCGTGCCCCACAGGCTGATTGAGTTCGACTCGAGTCCTTACTCGGTGAGATCCAGGAACCGCCGCACCTGTTCGGCCGCCTCGACGGGGTGACCGGCCTGGATCGGCGCGCCGATCGATTCGACTTTCCACTCGGCGCCGTCGCGATACAACTTGGCCACCACCATGCCCGTGTTCGGGCCGCCGACCTGAAGATTCGACCGAACCAGCTCGGTGTTGTTCGCGCCGTTGACCAAGCGCCAGAACGCGTTGCGGACCAGCTCGAAGGTGTGCCCCGCATAGGAGGTGACGACGAAGACGACGGTGGTGATCTGGGCCGGGAGCCTGGTCAGGTCGACGGTGATGACCTCGTCGTCGCCCTCGCCGTCACCGGTCAGGTTGTCGCCCAGATGGCGGACCGAGCCGTCCTTGGACGCCAGCCCGCCGAAGAACGCGGCGTCCACCAGCGTCTCCCCGGCGAACAGCAGCGCCGAGGCGTCGAGATCGATGTCGACCTCGCGCAGGCCGTACTGACCCTGCACCCGCACCGGATCCCAGCCGAGGCCCATCTTCACGAAGGCCAGCGGGTCGTCGCCGTTCCGCAAACTGATCTTCGGCGTGGCGGAGTTCGGGCGGGATTCCTTGGGACGAACGGGCTTGTCCGGCAGCGGAATCGGGACCGCACGCGGTGCGGCGGCCGGTGCGGGCGCCGGGCTCTCGACGGTGCCGCCGTGCGCGGCGACCAGCGCGTCGAAACCACCGCGATACCCCGCGCCGACCGCGCGCACCTGCCAGCCGCGCTCGACCAGATCCAGGTCGACCGCGATGGCCGTCGATTCCGGACCGGCTCGATCGATCACGTAGTCGTACAGCGGATTCCCGTTCGCGTCGTCCACACTCACCTCCCCCGGCGCATAGTCCTCGAGGTGCGCGGACCGATCGGCCAGCGTGACCACGATCCGGATGTGCGCGATCCCCGCCGGCACGGACCGCAGCGCGACCACCAGCGAATCCGCCCGTCCGCCCAGCCCCGGCGCGAGTCGCACCCCCGGCCCCACCGGCCTGCCACGGAAGACCAGGCCACTGCTGTCGAGCACCGACCCCTGCGCGGTCAGCAGCAAGGCCGACAGCTCGATCGCCGCGGAATGCCGCACCGAGACCACAATCTCCTCGACCGCGATGACGCCGGTCTGCCTGTGCGCAAGCGATACACCCATCTGTCCACTCTAGGCAGACTCGGGCCCCCAGCAGCAAGGCAACACAACACCATTGAGAAATCCATGGAGCCCACCCGCCGGGCCACTCGCGGGTTGTTCGGGAGGGGATGTAGTTCCGGCCTCGACTGTGACCTGTCCCTGGTCCCCGGCGCAACGGCCTATCGGGCGTCGATACCGCTTAACGTCGTCGGCGGCACAATGGTTGGTCGGAAGGTTGCGGCGTGGTTACTACCCAGGCGAAGCTCGAGGAACTGGTCAAGACGCTGGCGGTGGCCGCGGAACCGGCGGGCGAGGCGGGGGTCGCGAAGCGGGCGAAGAAGGGGATTCCGAGTGTTCGGCGGCGGATGGACATGCTGCTCGATCCGGGGACGTTCATCGAGATCGGCGCGCTGGCCCGCCAACCCGAGCAGCCCGACGCGCTCTACGGCGACGGGCTGGTCACCGGGCGCGGGCTGATCGGCGGCAGGCCGGTGGTGGTGATCGCGCACGATCAGACCGTGTACGGCGGGTCGGTCGGCGTCACCTCGGCGCGAAAGTTCATGCGGGCCTTGCAACTGGCGTTCGACAACGCCTGCCCGGTGGTGACGATCAACGATTCCGGTGGTGCGCGCATCCAGGACGCGGTGGGCTCGATCGCCTCGTTCGGTGACATCTCGCGGGTGCTGGAGAAGCTGTCGGGATACGTGCCGCAGGTGTCGATCATTCTCGGCAAGTGCGCGGCGGGGTCGGTGTACGGGCCGATCAACACCGATGTGCTGATCGGCACCAAGGATTCCTACATGTTCGTCACCGGGCCGGAGGTGATCAAGGCCGTCAACGGCGAGGACATCTCCGCCGAGGATCTCGGCGGCGCGCAGGTGCAGGCCGAGCGCGGCACCCTGCATCACGTGGCCGAGACCGAGCAGGACGCCTACGCGTGGGCCCGCGACTATCTCGGCTTCATGCCGACGAGCTGCGTGGAACAGCCGCCGATCGTGAATCCCGGGCTGGAGCCGGAGATCACGGCCTCGGACCGCGAACTCGACTCGATCATTCCCGATTCCGATCGCGCCGGATACGACATGCACGAGATCCTGCTGCGGATCTTCGACGACGGGGACTTCCACGAGATCCGCGCCGCCTTCGCCCCGAATCTGATCACCGGATTCGCCAGGGTCGACGGCTGTCCGGTCGGCGTGATCGCCAATCAGCCACTGGTGCTCGGCGGTTCGATCGACGCGGCCTGCTCGGACAAGTCGACCTATTTCATCCGCCTGTGCGACGCGTTCAACATCCCGCTGGTCTTCGTCGCCGACACCCCTGGCGTGCTGCCCGGGCTCGAGCAGGAGGCCAATGGCGTGATCGTCCGCGGCGGCCGGGTGCCGCGCGCCATCATCGAGGCGACGGTGCCGATCATCAATCTGGTGGTGCGCAAGTCCTATGGCGGCGCCTACGGCATGATGGCGGCCCGCCAGGTCGGCGCGGATGTCAGTTTCGCCTGGCCGACGGCCCGGATCGCGGTGATCGGCGCGGAGAGCGCGGTCGACTTGATCGGCAAGCGGCAGTTGGCCGCGGTGCCGGAGGAACATCGCGCTGCGGCGCGGGAGTTCATGATCAACCAGTACAACGAGACGGTCGCCACCCCGTGGGTCGCGGCCGAACGCGGCTACATCGACGCCGTCATCGAACCCTCGCGCACCCGCCTCGAGATCCGGCACGCGCTGCGCCTGCTCCGCGACAAGGCCCCGGTCACCACGGAGTTCAATCCGCGCAAGCATCCGATTTACCCGATGTGATCAGCGCGGCGACCCTAGGCTGAGGCCGACCTCCGGCCGGGTCGCCGATGCGCGGGCCCGGTCTCCGGATCGACCCGAGGAATCCGATGAACCTGTCCCGTTCGACGTCTCGTGTGTTCGGCGCCGTGGCGGTCGCCGCGACCGCCGCGGTCCTGCCGACGACGGGTTCGGCTGCCGCCGAGCCGGTCTCGTGTCCGCAGTGGACGCCGCGGACCGTGGCCACCGGGTACGGGATCCTGGAGAACCTCGGTTTCGACGGGCGGGGCAATGTGCTGCTGTCGGAGCAGTCGGCCTCGGGCACGGGCGGATCGTTGCAGCGCCGGGGCGCCGATGGGTCGACCTCGGTCGCGGTCGGCGACATCGCGGGGCCCGGCGCGGTGCTCGTCGTCGGTGACATCGCCTACTTCACCACCGGCAACAGCGCCACCGCCGCGCTCACGGGCAGTACCGACGGCGCGATCCGGGCGGTGCACCTCGACACCGGTGTGGTGACGACGGTCGCGAAGGGCATGACGATGCCGAACGGGTTGGCGCAGTTGCCGAACGGGGATTTCGTCGTCAGCCGGGACATCGGCGCGGGCACTCTGACCCGGGTCGCGCCGGACGGCACGGCGACGCCCTACGCGCCGTCGCTGTCGTCGACCAACGGGCTCGCCTTCGATCACGCGCGCGACCGCCTGGTCGTGTCGACGACATTCGATCCCGAGACGGTGGTCGCCGCGGTCGACTACGCCGATCCCGGCCGGGCACCGCGCCAGGTGGTGGTTCCCGGCTTCGGGCCGCTCAACTCGGCGGACGATCTCGCCGTCGGACCCGACGGGGCGGCGTACGTGGCGCTCAATGTCGCGGGCCGGGTGCAGCGGGTGGATCTGGATACGGGACAGACCTGTTCGATCGCCGACGGGCTGCCGCTGTCGTCGTCGGTGCGGTTCGGCGCCGGGCCCGGCTGGAATCCCGACGCGCTCTACGTCACCAGCCTTCTCGGCACGATCACCGAGCTCACGCCACCGACCCGCTGAGACGACAGCGGGCCGGGTCCGAGGTCCGATGACCCCGAGCCCGGCCCGCCGGCCGATCCTGTCTAGGCGGACTGCCCGTCGAGGCGGGATTCGATCGCCTCGATGATGCGCGGACGCAGGTCGGCGACGCTGACGATGGCGTCGACCGAGCCCACCTCCACCGCGCGCTGGATGTTGTGCACGCGGTCGAACTCGGCGGCCACGTCGCCGAGCTTCTCCGCCCGCACCGAGGACCGCAGTTCGTCCAGTTCGGCGGTCAGGGTGGCGCGGTCGGTGCCGAAGGCGCTCGCCGCGCGGGTCTCCAGCTCACGCACCCGCGGATCGGCCGCGGTACGGGTGTTGACCTCACCGGCGAACACGACCGCGGCGGCGGGCGCGCCACCGAGGACCGAGGCGAACGAACCCTCCAGGGCGAGCACCGTCATGTTCGGGTTCAGCGCCTTGGAGAACACCACGAACGCGCCGCCGTGGTAACGCGAGATCACGCAGAACACGATCGGGCCGTCGAAATTGACGATGGCCCGGCCGATCTCGGCGCCGTACTCGAGCTGCAGCTTGCGCATCGACTCCGGGGAACCGTCGAAGCCCGACAGGTTCGCCAGCACGACCAGCGGCCGGTTGCCGCTGGCCGCGTTGATGGCCCGCGCGGCCTTCTTCGACGAACGCGGGAACAGCGTGCCCGCGGTGTAGGTGTCGGGTCCGTCGGTGGACGGGAAACCACGCCGCGCCACATTGCGGGACTCGATGCCCAGCAGGCACACCGGGATACCGCCCAGGTGCGCGTCCTGCACGACGGCGGTCTCGGCGTCGGCCATCCCGGCCCAGCGCTCCAGCACCGGGTGGTCCTGATCCGACAGCGCCCGCATGACGGTGCGGATGTCGAAGGGCTTCTTGCGATCCGGGTTGGCGGCGGCGGAGAAGATCTCGCCGACGGTGGCGAAGGTGCTGTCGGCCAGCACATGCGGGAACCCGGAGACATCGCGGTCGACCGGGTCGGTGGTCAGTGCCCGGCGCGGGCCCTGCTCGCCCGGCGCGACATAGGTGTGCTCGTAGTGGGCCATGAGCACATCGCGCGCGGCGGTCAGGTTCGGCGCCCAGTACTGGGCCTGACCGTTGGGGCCCATCACCCGGTCGTAGCCGCCGATGCCGAAGTTGTCCTCGGCGGAGACACCACCGGAGAAGTCCAGCGACTGCTTACCGGTGAGCACCATCGCCGAATCCGGGGTCATCACCAGCACACCCTTGGTGTGCATGAGCATGGTCGCCTCGGCGTTCCAGTACGGCTGCGCGCCGACATTGATGCCCGCGACCACGATGTTGATCTCGCCGCCGTCCTGGGTGAACTCGACGATGCGCTTGAGCGCGGCCGCGACCCAGTCCATGTTCTCGGTACCCGAGGCCATCGAGATCCGGGCACCGGAGGACAGCGCGTACCACTCGAGCGGGACCTGCAGGCTCTCGGCCAGATCCAGCGCGGCGATCACCCGGCGGCACTCCGGCTCCGACAGCGCGCCGAGGGATTTGGTGGGATCGCCGAGCAGCAGCACGCGGGTGACGCCCTGCGGATGCCGCGCGGTCGCGGTGGTGACCACGCCCGCCACGAGCGCGGCGGTGTTGCGGCCCTTCGGACGGTCGACCGGTACCAGGGTGTGGTTCTCGTCGAGGTCGTACTCGGCGAAATCGCCGAGCAGACCGGTCAATTCGTAGGGGTAGACGGTGTTGCGCGCGGCGGCCCGCAGCACCTTCTGGCGGTACTCGTCGAGCGGCTCGACCGGCTCGTCGGTGGGCTCGCCCACCGTCACCTGCGGTCCACCGGTGGCGCCGAAGGCGATCCGGACCGAGACCTTGGTGAGCTCACCGGTCTTCGAGTCACGCTGGCGGGCGATGAGCAGGATCTCCTCGAGCCCGGCACCCGCGGCGGTCGGCAGCACGTGGCCACCGATCGTCTCGAGCTCGGCGCGGGTGACGTCCATCGGCGGCCAGATGTACATCACGATGCGGTTGGTGTTGAGCCGCTTGGCCGAGGGCCGCCGCGACTGGGCGCGCCGGATCGAGTCGACACAGGTGGCGATGGTGGACTCCGCCGTCGGCAGCGCCAGCAGGCGGCCGTCGTGCTCGCGCAGCGCCGCCAGGTCACGCACCTGGGCGAAGGCGATGAGGCGATCGTCGGAGGGGTTCTCCTTGGCCACGCACCGGAACAGGTAGATCTCCTCGTCGTCGGAGGACTGCAGCCGGGTGAGGTCGAACTTGCGCAGCCGCTCCATCTGCATCCGCTGCGCGATGTAGGGATGCAGGCCGCGGATCAGGCGCTCCTCGGCCATGCCGGTGGCCGAGGGCCGGAAGGTGAAGTGGTGGTGCATGACCGCGTTGTCGCTGCCCGCGACGGTGGCGGTGATCCGGTGCACCTGGTTGGGCACCGGGTGCGCGCCGAGCACCTCCTGCAGGGCCGCGGCCATCGCGTCGAAGTCCTCGGGCTGCGATTCCCAGCTGAGGTAGATGTCGGCGTCGATGGAGGCCGCGCCCGCGGCCAGTTCGGCCAGGCCGTCCAGGGCGGTGTCGAGCGCGTCGAAGCTCACCGCGGCCGAGACCAGGCTGGAGCCGTCGCGCTCGGCGACGACGAAGGTGCAACCGGCGACCTGTTCGGTCCGGACGCCGGTGAGGCCCTTGTTGCCGTAGTAGCGGCGGGTGAGCACCTCGAGCATGACGGTGTTGTCGGGCTTGTCACGCACCAGCCGCTGGCCCAGCAGGCGCACCAGCGGCTCGGTGCTGCGCACCATGTCGGAGATGCGCTCGGCGCGATCGGCCGAATCCGGGTGCGCGTCCAGGTGACTCAGGTTCTTGCGGACATTGGTGTAGACACGGGCGCGGTTGCGCCGCAGCAGCGGCTGGCCGTACCAGGCGTACACCAGGCCGCGCGCGAGATCGGCGACGACCGGGAAACGCACCTGGGTGGCCGCGACCAGGCGCTCCAGCGCCAGACCGGTGGGCTCGCGCAGCACCTGATCGGGCATCGGCTCCTGCAGCCACTCCCGCAGCAGGGTGGTGATCACCGCGACGGTGTCGGCGGGCCGCTGCTGGGCCAGGAAGATCCGGAAGACCGCGGCCTCGAGCTCGGGCGTGCGGTCCAGTTCGGTGACGCCGTAGTGGCCGAGCGCCGCGGCCAGTTTGGCCTGGTAGGACTCGGGCAGACCGGCGCGCTCGACATCGAGGCTCTGCAGGTAGGTGTGGAAGTACTCGCGGGCGCTGTGCAGGTGGCCCTGGGCGCCGTCGTCATCGGCGGGACGGTTGTGGCTCAGTTCGGCGAGGTCGGCGAAGACCTGCACGAGTTCGAGTTCCTCGCCCAGCGGGCGGACGTTGTCGGCGACGGTGTCGCGGCGGGCGGCGAGGTAGTCGTCGAGAACGCGACGGTCGTCGTGCGGGTCGACGTCGAAGCCCAGCAGCAGGCTGCGCAGGTCCTGGCGACCGCGGGTGAGCCGCTCGTGGGCACGCAGGGTGGTCGGCTCGGCGGGCAGGTCGAGTTCGACGGTGCCGACGGTCGCGGTCTCGGCGGACTCGTCGTCATCGGCGATCGGCTCGAGCCGCAGCAGCGGCGCGCCCGTCTCGACCTGGGTGCCGACCGAAACGGCGCATTCCTTGAGCCGGGCCCGGAACGGCGCGCGCAGCACCGTTTCCATCTTCATGCTCTCCAGCACGAGCACCGGGGCGCCCGCCTCGACCTCGGCGCCCACTTCCAGCGGGGTGCCGACGACCAGCGCGGGGGCGGGCGAGCGGACGACACCGCCCTCGTCGCGGCTGATCCGGTGGGTGATGCCGTCGACGTCGACCACGTGGGTGGGGCCGTGCGTGCCGGTGATCAGGCGGTAGCGGCTGCCGTTGACCACGATCTGGCCGGTGTGGTCGTCGAAGCGCTCGAGATCGACATCGGCGGTGCGCAATTCGCCGCCCGCCTCGATGCCGACGCGGAAGCGGTGCGCGCCGATCCGGGCGACCCGGACGCGGTAGCCCGCGCCGCGCAGCTTCAGGTCGAGCGGGCGGCCGCTCTCGTGCTGGACCTGCGGACGGCCACCCGAGGCGGTGGAGAGCAGGCGGTGCTGTTCGGCCCGCTCGTCTTCCTCGTAGGCGTCGATGGCGGCGGCGGCCAGCGCGATCGTCGAGTGCCGGTGGGTCACCAGGCGGCCCTCGCCGCGGACCCGGTCGATCCAGCCGGTGTCGGCGCTGGCGTCGATCACCTCGGGCTGGTCGAGCAGGTCGAGCACGAAGCTCTTGTTGGTCGCGCCGCCCTCGATGACGACCCTGGTCTGCGCCATGGCGCGACGCAAGCGGCCGAGCGCCTCGCCGCGGTCGCGGCCGTAGGCGATGATCTTGGCGATCATCGAGTCGAAGTCGGCGGGGATGGTGTCGCCCTCGCTGACGCCGGTGTCCACGCGGATGCCGGGGCCCGCGGGCAGGTCGAGGCGCACGATGCGGCCGGGGGCGGGGGCGAAGTCGCGGTCGGGGTCCTCGGCGTTGAGCCTGGCCTCGATGGCATGGCCGCGCTCGGCGGGCGGGATGCCTTCGAGCTTGCCGCCGGCGGCCACGTGCAGCTGGGCGTGCACGAGGTCGAACCCGGTGGTGGTCTCGGTGATCGGATGCTCGACCTGCAGGCGGGTGTTCACCTCGAGGAAGGCGAAGAGCTGGTCACCGGGGTGGTAGAGGAACTCCACGGTCGCGGCGCCGCGGTAGCCGACCTTGATGGCGAGGCGCTCGGCCGAGGCCTTGAGTTCGGCGGTCTGCTCGGCGCTGAGCACCGGCGAGGCGGACTCCTCGATGACCTTCTGGTTGCGGCGCTGCACCGAGCAGTCGCGCACGCCCAGGGCCCACGCGGTGCCCTGACCGTCGGCGATGACCTGTACCTCGACATGGCGGGCGCCGGTGACCAGGCGCTCCAGGAAGACGACACCACTGCCGAAGGCGCGGGCGGCCTCCTGGCGGGTGCGCTCGTAGGCGTCGACGAGTTCGGCCTCGTTGGTGATCACGCGGATACCGCGGCCACCGCCGCCCGCGGTCGCCTTGAGCATCAGCGGGTAGCCGATCCGGGTGGCGGCCTCGATGGCGTCCTCGACGGTGTCGACCGGGCCGCGGCTCCACGGGGCGACCGGCACGCCGACTTCCTCGGCGATCAGCTTGGCGCCGATCTTGTCGCCCAGCTTGCGCATGGCATCGGGGCTGGGGCCGACGAAGGTGACGCCGATGTGGTCGCACAGTTCCGCGAACGCGGGGTCTTCGGCGACGAATCCCCAGCCGACCCAGGCCGCGTCGGCCTTGGTCGCCACCAGGGCCTGCTCGAGCGCCTTGAGGTCGAGGTACGGGCGGGCCGAAGCCGGGCCGAGGTCGTAGGCGATGTCGGCCTCGCGCACGAAGGTGGCGGTGCGGTCGACGTCGGTGTGCAGGGCGACGGTCTCGATCCGTAGCCCGGTCGCCGCCGCCAGATCACGGACGGCATGGATGAGGCGCATAGCGGCCTCTCCCCGATTCACGATGGCGATGCGGCTGAACACTCGCCGACTCCCTTCCTCTGCAGTGGTCATGGCCCGGCCGGGCACGGGTGCGACTTCGAAGCTTCAGCACCGAGTCTGCACGCCGGTCACTCGTATGTGTACAGCGCGCCAGGGTTACCCGCACGTATCGCGAGAATCGTTATCGCTGACGTCGCTTTCACGAGGTAATCGCCCCATCGGCCCGAGAAGTTTCGCGGCCGGGTCGGCGAACACCCGCGTCCAGTCGTTCCGCATGCTCACGACCGTCCATCCGTTGCGGTCGGCGTGGTCGAGCGCTTCCTCCGCGCCCGCGTCGTAGTCGAACTCGCGCTGCGCGTCGTCGTGGCGGACGAGCATCCGCAGCGCGGGGGCGCCGGGCAGCTCGGAGAACGCAAGCATCGGGATGTCGCCGTTGGAGTTGCCGACCGACAGGATCGGCCTGCGTCCGATCCTGCTCCAGATCCGCACCGGCTTCTCCGGCCCGTCGTCGAAGAAGTCCATCGTCGGCTCGTACAGCAACTCCGCGCGACCCGCTCCCGCGCGATAGGTCAGGCCGAGCGAGCTGCCGATGACCCGTTCCGGCGGCACGCCGTAGAGGGTACGGGCGACCGGGCGCATGAAGTCGCGGTCGCCGCCGGAGGCGATGTAGCTGGTGAAGCCGTGTTCGTCGAGCACGCGCAGCAACTCGGCCATCGGGGCGTAGCCGCAGTCACGATAGGGGCGCGCCAGGCTGGGATGCGCGCTGGTGCGGAAGAATCCGCTGACCCGCTGCTGGTACTCCTCGACGCTGATCTCGCCGAACGCGCGGGTCACCCCGTCCATCAGCACCGCGAGATCGCTGTCGTCGCCGCGATAGTGCTTGATCAGCGCTTCGTTCAGCCAGGTCAGGTCGCCCGTGTGGGCGGCCTGCCAGGGCTGTCTGGTGCGCAGCTCGACGTCGTGGTCGGCCATCTCGCGCAGCCGCTGGATGGTGAAGTCGAGTTGTGGCTGCATCGGTTTCTCACACCACAGGGTGCCGTCGTTGTCGAAGACGGCCACCCGCGCCGCGGGTTCGACATGACCGGAACCGTTCGGCTCGGTGACGCGCGCGAGGAATTCCTCGATGGCGCCGCGGGCACTGCCCTCGGTCCACGACCCCAGTGCGGCAACCATGGCCTGTCCTCCCCGCAGGCATGGCGGGGGCCTGCGACCTCTGAGTCAACCCGCTGCGGCCCGCGATCCGAATCACCCGGATCGGGTGATTCCCGGCGGAACGTCGTGACCGCGTGGGTGTCGCCCCGGCGCGGGGGTTCGGTTCTGGCAGTCTGGCCAGGTGACCGGACCGATTCTCGCGGTATCGACGGCGCTGGTGATCTGGGCGATGTTCGCCGGGTGGTTCGAGCGGCATCGGGTCACGGCGCCGATGGTGGTGGTCGGGGCCGGGATCGTGATCGGGGCGTTCGGGCGCGACACGGTCGGGGAAGCGCTCAACGCGTCGGCCGCCCTGCACGCCGCCGAGCTCATTCTGGCGATCCTGCTGTTCATCGACTCCTCGGAGGTGCGGGGCAGGTTGCTCGGCAGCCGTCCCGGCGCCGCGCTGCGGGTGCTGCTGGTGGCGACGCCGTTGAGCATCGCCGCGGCCATGCTGCTCGGCGCCCTGGTGTTCCCCGATGTCGGCTGGGCGCTGCTGCTGGTGCTCGCGTGCGTGGTGGTGCCCACCGACTTCTCCCCCGCCGCCGCGACCCTGCGCGACGACCGGGTTCCGGCCAGGGTCCGCGATGTGCTCAACATCGAGGCGGGCTACAAGGACGGGCTCCTCGCCCCGGTGCTGTTCTTCGGCATCGCCCTCGCCGCGGGCACCGCGCCCTCGGACAGCGTGCTCGGCGCGCTGGGCGCCGCGGGCTGGGCGATCGCCGTGGCGATCGCGGTCGGCGCGGTGATCGGGTGGCTGCTCGGCCGCGGCGTCAACGCGGCCGAACGCCGCGGGCTGATGACCGCGCAATCGGGTCGGGTGGTCGTCGTCGTTGCCCCGGTGCTGGCCTTCGCCGCCTCGTACGGGCTGGGCGGCAACGAATTCGTGGCGCCGTTCCTGTGCGGTGTGGTGTTCCATCACCTGCGCCGCCGGTCCGAGCACTTCGCGGACGGTCACCGGTTGATCGACGACGTCGGGTTCCTGCTGACCGCCCAGATGTGGTTCGTCTTCGGCGCCGCCGCCTTCCTCGCGCTCACCGGGGACGTGACCTGGCAGCTGATCGTGTTCTGCCTCGCCGTGCTCACGGTGGTGCGCATGGTGCCGATCGCGCTGTCGCTGATCGGATCCGAGTTCAGCAGGACCGAGGTACTGCTCGTCGGCTGGCTCGGTCCGCGCGGAACCCCCTCGATCGTGTTCGGCCTGATCGCCTTCAACCTGCTGCCCGCCGACGACGGCGACGACATCCTGAGCGTCATGGTGCTGACGGTGCTCGGCAGCATCGTGCTGCACGGGGCGGGCTCGCCGCTGGCCGCCCATCTGCTGGACCGGCGCCGCGCCCGACGGCAGGCGAACACCGCCGGGCGCTGACGCGACTCAGCGACGCCAGTCGGTCGGGGTGAACTGCTCGATGTGGATCCGCGCGTCGGGCACGTCGGCGGCCCGCAGTTGGGCACGTGCGGTGTCGAGGAATCGGTCGTTTCCGCAGACGTGGACATCGGCGTCGCCGGGAAGTTCGACAGCGGTCAGGTCCAGCCGACCACGGTGGGTGTCCTCGGTGTACCAGAATTCGGTGCGGACGTTGTCGAGTCGCTCGACCAGGGCGAGGACGCGCGCACGCAAGGGGTGCTCCGACGCGCGGCGATCCGCGTGCAGGACCGTGACCGGCCGGCCGGGATCGTGCGCGGCGAGGTGTTCGAGGATGCCGACCATCGGGGTCACGCCGATGCCCGCCGAGACCAGCACCAACGGCGTGGTGGCGTCGGGGTCGATGGTGAGATCGCCGAAGGGCAGCGAGATCTCGAGCCGATCGCCGGTCCCGACCCGCTCGTGCAGCCAACTCGACACCTCACCGGCCGGGCACCCCGGCGCCGCGGCGACCCG
Organism: Nocardia sp. NPDC058176; assembly: GCF_042883805.1. Classification (NCBI taxonomy): domain Bacteria; kingdom Bacillati; phylum Actinomycetota; class Actinomycetes; order Mycobacteriales; family Nocardiaceae; genus Nocardia; species Nocardia sp. NPDC058176. The sequence goes on from NZ_JBHVVA010000001.1 coordinate 2,611,775, forward strand.
CTTCACCGCGAAGGTCAGCGTGCCGTCACCCGCCGCGCCGATCAGACTGTACTGACGCAGTTGACGCGCACCGTCGGTCAATCGCACGCCGACCGAGATGTACTGCCCGGCAACGAATCCCGGCAGTTCCTCGGCGGGATCGACGGCCCGGACCCGGAACACCGCCGGACCCGCGGGATCATCGGTCCGCTCGATGACGGTCACCGCGCGCCACACCTGCCCCGGCTGCACGCCCGCGTCGATGTAGAGCCGCTTCTCCAGGTCGATCAGCGCGTCGGCCATCAGCCAGTACACCCGGTCCCACGCCTCGGCGACCGGCGCGGTGACGACCTCGGCGCCGAGCACCTCCACGATCGCGGCGAACAGGTTGTCGTGCACCACCTGGTACTGCTCGGCGGTGATGCCGAGCGAGGCGTGCTTGTGTCCGATCCGGGCCAGCATCGCCGCCGGGTGCGGCAGGGCCGGGTCGACGAGATAGGTCGCGAAGGCCGCGATCGAGGCGGCGAGCGCGCGTGGCTGGCTGCCCTGCGCCTGGTTGCCGCGGTTGAACAGATCGCGTCGCAGGTCCGGATGCGCCGAGAACAGGGTCCGGTAGAAGACCGTGGTGATCTCGTCGATTGCGGCGCCGATGGCAGGCAGGGTCGCGCGCACGGTCGCGGCGTGGTCGGGCGTGAGTTCGGGGTGCGAGCGGGTGGGTGCGGTCATCGGGACTCCTCGTCGGCGGGCGCGCGCGGTGTCGTCTGCGCGCGCAACGGCAACAGCTGACCGGCCGTCCCGGCGACGAGATCGGCCACCGTGTACCGGTCGAGCTCGCGATGGAAGGCCTCGGTGGCCTGCGACATGGCATGGCGCAGGCGGGATCCGGCGATCATCGGTCGCGTCGGCGGTCCGGCCACCTCGATGCCCTCCGGCCGAGGTTCCAGCAGCCGGATCAGGCTGCCGAGAGTCGTCGTCCGCGCCCTGTCGGTGAGCACGAGCCCGCCGCCGCGGCCGCGACTGGTCGCGAGCACGCCCGCCTCGACGAGCCGGGCCACGACGGTGGACACGGCACGTTCGGAGGCACCGACCTGGTGGGCGATCGCCTTGATCGTCACCCGGTCACCGTGCTGGTCGGCCGAAGCCAGCCGCAGCACGGTGTGGAGCCCGATCCCGGTCGACGCGGTCAGCTGCATGGCGTCGACGCTACCGCCAGTCGGCAGCTGGATATGCCCTGCTCAGCGGTGTCTTCGATTACGCAGGAGCGTGCGTAATTGCCGTCACAGCCCCGCGCCGGGAACCCGCACGCGCGCACTGTCGCCCTCGGACAGCAACAGCGCCAGCCGCTCGCCCTCCTCGGCGACCTCGGCCCGTTCGGCGCGCGCCAGCGGACGCAGCGCGGTGACCGCGACGGTGCCGTCCTCGACGGTCCAGGTGGCCGCGACCCGGCCATCGACGAGGACGAAGCGCGCACCCGCCACCGACAGCCCGCGATGGGCGTCGTCGATGATCCGGCCGCGGTCGTCGTAGCCGAGCACGGCATTGTCGAAGGCGGGTAGGAAGCGCACGGGCGCCGGGGTGTCGGGATCGGGTAGCGGAGCGCCGGGCAGGTCGAGGAGTTCGCGGCCGCGTTCGTCGCGGAAGGTGACCAGCTCCGGGCGCAGCGCGGCCACCGCCGCGGGCAGTCCGGCGACACCGCTCCACGCGCGGACATCGGCCGTGGCGGCCGGGCCGTAGGCGGCGAGATAGCGGCGAATCATCGCCTGCCCCACCGGATCGGCGACATCGTCGGGCAGCGGGTCGATCTCGCGACCGAGCAGCACCGACACCGCCACATTGCGCACCCCGCCCTTGGCGCGCCACACCCCGCGCGGCGGCAGCTGCGCCACCGGGACGAGCGAGACCAGCATCTCGCCCAGCGCCCGCTGATCGGTCTCGGGCCACCGTTCGACGAGCGTGCGGGCCAGTTCGGTCAGCGACCGGGGTTCGCCGTCGGCCGCCACCGCACGACCGGCCGCGGCCAGCTCGTCGAGGTCGACGCCGTCGAGTTGACGGCGATAGACCCCGACCACGCGCTGCCGCAGCATCGCGTCGTGGCGGGCCCGCCAGGCCAGCACGTCCTCGGCGGTGAGCAGGTGCACCGTGCGGCGCATGAGGTGGGTCCGCAGCACCCGATGCCCGACCAGCAGCTCCGACAGCGCCACCGGCTCGAACCCGCCTACACGCGTCCACAGCCCCACGAACGGCTCCTGCGGCTCCTGCGCCTGCAACCCGCCCAGGTGAGCGATGGCGTCGAACGCCGACACCTCGGCACGATCGAGCAGCATTTGGCGGGCCAGCGTCGCGCGATTCAGCGCGCGGGCATCGAGGACGGTCACCTGGTGAGTATGTGACACCCCACCGACAGATCGGCGCGATGACCGGCGTCGCCAGGAACGCGGACCGGTCGACACCGAATTAGAGTGTCCGGGTGCCCGATCCGCTGGACGGCCGCCGAGGTGGACGCGGCTGCCTGTGCGGTCGACGACCTGGGCGGGCAGGTGACCGAGCACTACCTCACGCCGCTGATCGTCCTGCGCGGTAACCCGACGGCCGGCGCTTGATCCGGCAATCGAGGTTCAGCGGGCGATGTCAGTCAGCAGTCCGTCGATGAGGTGGCCGACCGCGGTTTCGGTGCGGTAGTCGGCGCGGATCGTTCCCCACCGGGGGATCATGCGCAGGACGACCGGGAACTCGGCGAGTTGCTCGGGTGCCTCGTCGGTCCAGCGCGGACGGGGACGGCCCTGCGCCGCGGCGGCGGTGCGTTCGTCGTCGGCGCGGCGCATGGCGAGTTCGCCGAGGACGAAGCGCCAGCTGACGCTGTACATGTACCCGGCGTATTCGTCGTCGGCGCCGAGCGCAACCGCGGTGGACACGAATTCCTCGAGGATCCACATGGCCGCCCGGCCGAAGGACTCCCCCGCGACGAGGATGTCGGTCACCCAGGGCATCCGGTACAGGGTGTCGATCAGATAGGCGACGATCGCGACCAGCCGATCGCGCGGATCCTCGGGCAGCTCGGGCCGCTCCAGCTCCTCGGCACGCGCGCTCAACACCGCGATGAACAGCGCGGCCTTGGTGGGGAAATGGTGATAGACGGCGGCCGTGCTCACGCCGAGCTCATCGGCCAATCCGCGCATGCTGACGCCGTCGTGGCCGCGCGCGCTGACCAGCCGCAGCGCGGTGTCGACCACCACGTCACGGCTCACCCGGACCGGCCGGCCACGCCGTGGACTCGTACTGGCTGACATGCCCCCATTCTCCTGACCGAACCTCTCGACAGCCGTCTCAGGGTGTGCTTAGTTCAATTAAAACACGCGTTTGGAAATTAGGAGGCCGCCGTGGCGGACCAGTCCCGGACACATCGTGGAGCGACGCTCGCCGTCGTCTTCCTGGTGATGTTCCTCGTCTCCCTCGACCTGTCGATCGTGAATGTGGCGCTCCCCGAGATCGACCGGGCGTTCGACTTCGGGCCCACCCAGCTGAGCTGGGTGATCAACGCCTTCATGCTCCCGTTCGCCGGACTGATGCTGCTGGGCGGACGCCTGGCCGATCTCACCGGACGACGCACCCTGCTGCTGGGCGCGCTCGCCGTCTTCGCGGTGTCGAGCGCGTGGGGCGGTGCGGCCCAGCACGGCTGGGAACTGCTGGCCGGGCGCGCCGGACAGGGCGTGGCGGCGGCGGTCCTCGCGCCGATGTCGCTGACCCTGGTCACCTCGGAATTCCCGGAGGGTTCCGAGCGCGCCAAGGCCATGGCGGTGTGGGGCGGCGCCGGTGCCGTCGGCGGCGCGGTGGGCGTGGTCCTCAGCGGCGTGCTCACCGACCATCTCGGCTGGCGCTGGGTGATGTGGGTGAACCTGATCTTCGTGGTCGGTGCCGTGGTGGCGGTGCTGCGCGGCGTGAGCAACACCGTCGCCGACCGGACCGGCCGGGTCGACGTGGCGGGTGCCGTCCTGGCGACCTTCGGGGTGAGCGCGCTGGTGCTCGGCGTCATCGCGACCGACCGCAACGACTGGGGTTCGATTCAGGTACTCGGCTGGTTCGCGGCGGGCCTGGTGGCACTGGCACTCTTCGTCGCCGTCGAGGCACGGGTGGCTCAGCCGCTGGTGCCGCTCGAGATGCTGCGCCGTCGATCCCTGGTCGGCGCAACCGTTTTCGGCTTCCTGCTGGTGAGCGGTCAGGTGGCGAGTTTCTACTTCGTCGCGCAGTTCATGCAGCGCGTGCTCGACTACAGCCCGACCCGCACCGGCTTGGCGTTCCTGCCCTTCTGCGTCGGCGTCGTGATCGGCTTGCGCATCGCCCTGGCGGTCACGCCGCGCACCGGCCCGCGCCCGGTCCTGCTGGTGGGCGGTCTCGTGGGCGCCGCCGGTCTGCTCTGGTTCGGTCAGTCCGACCCGGAGACCACGTTCCTGACCGGAATCCTCGGCCCGTCACTGGTCGGCAGCATCGGCATCGGCGCGTCCATGGTGGCCATGGGCATGGCGGCGGTGTCGGGAATCGAACCGGAGCGCTCGGGTCTTGCCTCCGGAATCCTCAACAGCGCACGGCAATTGGGTGGCTGCCTCGGCCTGGCGGTCCTGGTCACCGTGGCCACCCACAGCATCGGCGACGCCGTCGACCCGGCCTCCCTCGCCCACGGGTACGGCATCGCCCTGCGCTGGGGCGCGGTCCTGCTCGCCGTCGGCGCACTCGTCGCCGCGGCCATCCTGCCCCGGCACACCCCGGCCCCCACCGCACCGGTCATTGCCGCCGAGCCCGCGAAATGACCTCGGCCTCGGCGCGGTCGGCGCGACGACGAGATCGCCATCATCTTCGACGGACTCGACCGCCGACCGAGCACTCACAGCACCGCCGAGGCGGTCTCGCGCAGGCGCACGGCGTCCCGACTCGGCGCAGCACCGAATTGGCGGCGGTATTCGCGGCTGAATTGGGACGGGCTGTCATAGCCGACCGCGTGGCCGACGCCGGTGATGTCGCCGGGGCTGGTGGCCAGCAACAGCCGGGCTTCCTGCAGGCGGATCTGCTTCTGGAACTGGATGGGGCTCATGGCGGTGACCGCCTGGAAATTGCGATAGAAGGCCGATTCGCTCATCCCCGCGCGCCGGGCGATCTCCTGCACCCGGAACGGTTCGCGGTAGTTGTCGCGGATCCAGTGCACGGCGCGGGCGATGTGGGACAGGCTCGAATCGGCCAGCCCGAGTTGCCGCACGGTCGCGCCCTGCTCGCCGGTGATCAAGCGCCACAGGATCTCTCGCGTGTAGAGCGGCGCCAGCGCGGCGATGTCGGCGGGCCGGTCCAGCAGCCGCAGCAGCCGGACCACGGCGTCGAGGAGATCGTCGGAGGCATCGCTCACGGCGATCCCGCGCGGCGGCCGGGCACCACGGTGGGTCTCGGTCGGCGCGCCGCGCAACAGCAGCTCGGCGACCGCGGCCGGTTGCAGCACCAACCCGAATCCGAGCGCGGGCCGCCGCGGGTCGACGTCGACGAAGTGGCCAGTGACGGGCAGATCGACCGAGGCGACCAGGTACTGCCCGTCCCGGTACTCGAAGACCTGATCCCCCAGCGCCAGCCGTTTGGCACCCTGAGCGATCAGCGCCATGACGGTCCCCGTCATCGAAGCCGACGGCGCCGCGGACCGGTCCACCGCGGAGATCAGCACACCGTCGATGGCGGTGGTGGTGTCGGGACGCGCGTGGCGGGCGAGCAGCATACGGAGTTCGTCGCGTTGCCCTCCGACTCGACCTCGGGCAATCCGAGACCTTCCCCGCCTTCCGGCAGGCGGTCACCGACGCGCTGCGCGAGACCTGGCAGCGCGAGAGCTTCGACATCCTCGTCAACAACGCGGGTTTCGCGCAGACCGCGATGTTCGCCGACACCACCGAGGAACTGTTCGACCGCTTCCACCGGGTGCTGTTCAAGGGCCCGTACTTCCTGACCCAGACGCTGCTGCCGCTGCTGACCGACGGCGGCGCGATCGTCAACGTCAGCAGCAATTCGGCGCTGCCCTCGGGCCTGGAACCGGGCTACTCCGCCTACGCCTCGATGAAGGGCGCGCTCACCGTCCTCACCCGCTACCTGGCCAAGGAACTCAGCCCGCGCGGCATCCGGGTGAACTCCATCGCGCCCGGTGCCACCCGAACCCGCCTCGGCGACAACGCCTTCGAACGCTTCCCCGAGGTCGTACCGGCCATCGCCGCCAAGACCGCCCTGGGCCGGGTCGGCGAGCCCGACGACATCGGCGCCGTCATCGCCTCGCTGGTCTCCCCCGAGTGCCGGTGGATCACGGCCGAGAACATCGAGGTCGCCGGTGGCTACGGGCTCTGACTACTCGATCAGGTTCTCGCTCTTCAACCAGTCGTAGGCGACATCGGCGGGGTCCTCGCCGTCGATGTCGACGCGGCCGTTGAGTTCCTGCATCAGGTCGTCGGTGAGGCGCTCGGAGACCGTACCGAGCAGCGTGCGGATCTCGGGGTGTGCCGCGAGCACTTCACCGCGGATGACGGCGGTGCCGCTGTAGGGCAGGAAGAACTTGCGGTCGTCGTCGAGGACGGTCAGGTCCAGGTTCTTGATCCGGCCGTCGGTGGTGTAGACCATGCCGAAGTTGCACGGTTCGCTCCTGGCCGTGGCGGTGTAGACGACACCGGCGTCCATCCGGGTGACGTTCTCGACGGGCACACCGGTCGGAGTGTTGTAGGGGATGCCGTATTTCTCCAGCATCGGCAGGAAACCGTCGGAGCGGCTGAAGAACTCGTCGTCCACGCAGAAGGTGCGCTCGGCCACCGGCAGGTCGGCGACCTGCGACAGCGAGGTCACGCCCAGCCGTTGCGCCGTCGGTGTCGAGGCGGCGAAGGCGTAGGTGTTGTTGAAGTTGGCCGGCGCGAGCCATTCGAGGTCGTATTCCTGCTTCTCGATGTCGTGGACGCGCTGCCACAGCTCGTCGGGGTCGGTGATGGTCTCGGTCTGGCTGTGGTAGTTGACCCAGCCGGTGCCGGTGTATTCCCAGAGCACGTCGGCGTCGCCGTTGAGCTGGGCCTGGCGCGAGGAGGCCGAGCCCGGCGCACCGGTCAGATCGGTGACCGAGGCGCCCGCCGCGGCCAGGTAGGTCGCCGAGATCTTGCCCAGCAGAACACCTTCGGTGAAGCTCTTCGAGGTGACCACCAGCGTGGCGCCGTCGAGCGGTCGTTCACCACCGGGCAGGCTCGCGTCGTGGAAGGTGCCCGAGGAACTCACCAGACCGCACCCCGCGACCAGCGCGATCGTCGCGGCCATCAGGGCGATCAGCCGTGCTCGTCTCATGAGACACCTCGTGGGGTCGCGGCCAGTTCGACGAGTCGGCCGAGCCAGTCGATGATCAACGCCAGCAACCCGACGAGGATGGCGCCGGAGATGAGCAGCTTGGGCAGGAACAGGGTGACGCCGGTGGTGATCAGGGTGCCGAGGCTGGTCGCGCCGATGAAGGTGCTCAGCGTGGCGGTGCCGACCAGGATGACCAGCGCGGTGCGCACACCGTTGAGGATCACCGGCACCGCGAGCGGCAGTTCGACCTGCACCAGCGTCCGCGCCCCCGAGAACCCGATGCCGCGCGCCGCCTCGATCGTGCGCTGATCCACCTGCCGCAGCCCGACGATGGTGTTCTGCAGGATCGGCAGGATCGCGTACACGACCAGACCGACGACCGCCGTGCGGAATCCGGTGCCGAGCCAGAACGTGAACAGCACGAGCAGACCCACCGCGGGCGCGGCCTGCCCGATATTGGCGATGTTCACGGCGACCGGCTCGAACCGCTTCAACGCGGGCCGGGTGAGCGCGATGCCGAGCGGGATCGCCACCGCCACCACGATCAGCGTGGCGACCACGGTCAGCCGGATGTGTTCGCCGATGGTGGTCTGCAGGTTGGCCCAGCCCAGCGAGGCCTGCTCGGTGGGGGTGAACGTCGTCGACCGGTACCAGAGCAGGTAGCCCACACCGATCACCACGATGATCAGCGGCTCGAACCAGACGTCGATCGGCAGGCGGCGCAGCCGGTTCACGACGGTTCGGCCGTTCCGGTCTCGGCCGTGCCCGGTTCGGCCGTCACGGCTTCGACGGCCGGTGGTTCGTCGGCGGCGACGACCGGGGTCGGCGTCGGATCGGACCCGTCCACGTAGGTCTCGTAGGAGGGTGCGGCCTCGGCGGCCTGCCCCTCGGCCAGCTTGGTCTGGATCACGTCGGTCACCGACCCGATGCTCAGCGAGCCGATCACCGCGCCGCGCCCGTCGGTGACCAGCGTGGCGCCCTGGCTGGCGGCGAGCATGGCGTCGAGGGCGTCGTTGAGCGTGGAGGACTGGGCGACGACCGGCAGTCGCCGATCCAGATAGTCCGAGATCTCCGGCTTGCTCGCGACCTCGGTGAGCGAGGGCCACGAGCGCGGCCGCCCGGCCGAGTCGACCACCACGACCCAGGTGTGCCCGGCCGCCTTCGCCCGCGCGAGCACCTTCTCGGCGGGCTCGCCGATGCGCGCGGTGGTCACCGGGTCGTGGTCGACATCGCGCACGCGCGAGACCGTCAGATACGCCAGCTTGGCGCCGGATCCGACGAATTCCTCCACGAACGGCGTGGCCGGATCGGTGAGGATCTCCTCCGGGCGCGCGTACTGCTCGACGTGGCCGCCCTCGGACAGGATGAGCACCTTGTCGCCGAGCTTGGTGGCTTCCTCGAAGTCGTGGGTGACGATGACGATGGTCTTGCCGAGTTCGTGCTGGATCGCGATCAGGCTGTCCTGCAGGCGAACCCGGGTGATCGGGTCGACCGCGCCGAACGGCTCGTCCATCAGCAGTACCGGCGGGTCGGCGGCGAGCGCGCGGGCCACGCCGACGCGCTGCTGCTGGCCGCCGGACATGTCCTTGGGCAGCCGGTCGGCGAAGACGGCGGGATCGAGTCCGACCAGATCGAGCAGGTACTCGGTGCGCTCGGCGATGCGCTTCTTGTCCCAGCCGAGCACCCGCGGAATGGCGCCGATGTTCTTGGCGACCGACCAGTGCGGGAACAGGCCACCGGACTGGATGACGTACCCGATCGACTGCCGGAGTTTGTCGGGGTCTTCGCGGGTGACGTCGCGGCCACCGATGAAGATCCGCCCCTCGGTCGGCTCGATCAGCCGGTTGATCATCTTCAGCGTGGTCGTCTTACCGCAGCCGGACGGGCCGACGAACGCGACGATGTGCCCCGCCTCGATCTCGAGGTCGAGTCGTTCCACGGCGGGCTTGTCGGTGCCCTTGTACCGCTTGACGACCCCGTCGAGCGTGATGGCCGCACCGGTCACGTTGCGCTCCGGGGACACCGGGGCGGGCTGGTTGGTCACATCGGTCATTGCAGTCCTTTGGCGATCGTGAGACGTCCCAGCAGGACGAGGAGCGCGTCGAACACCAACGCGATCGCGACGATGAGGATGGTGCCGGTCAGCGCCATCTCGAGTGCGTTGGCGCCGCCGAGCCGGGACAGGCCGTTGAAGATGAGCGAACCGAGTCCGGGGCCGAGCACATAGGCGACGATGGCGGCGACGCCGACGATCATCTGGGTGGAGATCCTGATCCCGGTGAGGATCACCGGCCAGGCGATCGGGAACTCGACGGTCAGCAGGATCCGCCAGCGCGACAACCCGATTCCGCGCGCGGATTCGATCACCGAGGTGGGCACCGACCGCAGGCCGACGATGGCGTTGCCGATCACCGGAAGGGCGGCGAAGAACGCCAGCATGATGAACGACGGGGTGACGCCGAGACCGAACGGCACCAGCAGCAGCGCCAGCAGCGCGAGCGAGGGAATGGTCAGCGCGACCCGGCTCGCGGTGAGCGTGAGCGCCGATCCCAGCGGTAGTCGATAGACCGCGATCGCGACGAGGACGGCGACGATCGTGCCGACCAGGACCGTTTGGAACGCCAGGGACGCGTGCTGATAGGTGAGGAAGGTCAACACCTCGCCCCGCCCCCGGACATAGCTCCACAGATTCACGAGATTCCCGTCGTCAGGCTGGGCAAGGGGAGATACGCGTCGTCGAAGGGTAATCGATACACCGTGTCCGGCCGGGGACCTCGGGCGCAGGAGGTGTTGCGGTGGCGGTCAATTCCTAGGCCGCGCGCTTCAGCGGGGCGCTCACGTAGGGCTCGGCGTCGCCGGAGATCACCGTGCTCGTCGAGCCGTCGACGCCGACCGGGATCTCGCCGGCCAGGGTGATCCGGGTGAGCCTGCGGTGCTCGCTGCCGTCGTAGTCGTCCACGGCGTAGTGCTGGGTGGCGCGGTTGTCCCAGATGGCGACATCGCCGAGCGACCAGTCCCAGCGGGTGGTGTGCTCGAGGCGGGTCACCCGGTCCTGGAACAGCCGGAACAGCGCCCGCGACTCGTTGCCCGAGAGGCCGACGATCTCCTTCACGAAGCAGCCGAGCAGCAGCGCGCGCTCGCCGGTTTCGGGGTGCACCTCGACGACGGGGTGCTCGGTCTCGAAGTAGGTGGACTCGAACTCGCTGCGGTAGGCGCGGTCGCTCTCGTCGGGGCGGTCCTCGATGTCGGCGGCGTAGTCGTAGCGATTGGTGTGGCGGGCGCGCAGGTTCTCGGCCAGCAGCTTGAGCGGCGCGGGCAGCGCGTTGTAGGCGGCGACGGTCGAGGCCCAGGTGGTGGAGCCGCCGTAGCTGGGCAGGGCGACCGCGCGCAGGATCGAGGCGCTGGGGACGCGGTCGACGAAGGTGACGTCGGTGTGCCAGACATTGGAGCGGGTCTGGTGCGAGTCGATGGCCAGGCTCTTGGCGCCCGCCGAGGTGACGGTCGGGTGCGGAGTCGTCGGGTTGCCGAGCAACTCGGCGAACTCGTACTGCCCGTCCTCGGTGAGGTGGTGCTGATCGCGGAAGAAGATCACCTTGTGCTCGTTGAGCGCGGCCCGCACGGTGGCCACCGTGCGCTCGTCGAGATCGCCGCCGAGCCGGACACCCTCGATCCGGGCACCGATGTGCGCTCCGAGCTTGACCACCCGCACGGCGGTCCCGGGGACGGCTGCGTCATCGACGGACATACGGTGGCCTTTCGCTCGAACCAGGACGATCTGGTCACACGAAACCATCCCCGACCCCACCGCGACCAGCATTGAATTCACCCTGAGCCGAATCGGCAACGGCACGTCAAGCCGTGCTCAGGGCCCGTATCCGGTGTTCGTCCGCGTCAGCGGCGGGCGCGGCGGCGGGTGGTGAGGACGCCGGTGATCCAGCCGATGACGAACATGGCCAGCAGGATGAGCCACATCGGGGACTGGACGGTGATCAGCAGGATCTCGACGGAGACTTTCGCCCGGTTCTCCAGGACGAAGACGACGGCCAGGACGGCCAACCCGATCGCGACCCACTGGGTCGGCGAGACGCGCGCGAGCAGGGACGGTTTCTTCACTTCGCCGTTGTTCATCGGGATTCCTCTCATCGATGGGGTGGTGGGGTCACTCCTCGCCGCGCAGGACGGCGCGCAGTCGTTCGGTGTCGGCGGGGGTCCAGTCGGGTGGGGACAGGATGGCCGCCCAGGCGTCGGCGATGGCGGCCTGGAAGGTGTGGCCGTGGCCGTCGGGCACGTCGATCGAGACGGCCATGTCGGCGGAGACCTGAAGGAAGGTCACCACGGGAATCCAGCGGGTGCTCGATAGCACGTCCGGGCCGCGTTCCTCGCTCAGCCAGTCCGGCTTCTGGAACAGCAGCTGCGGTGTCCACCAGGTGATCGGGTCGGAGGCGTGCTGGAGGTAGACCACGCGCGCCGGTGGCCACGGCGCGTCCGGCCGGGCGAGGTCGGGCGCACCGGCGGCGAACCGCACGGTCTGCCCGTCCCGGTAGATCGGCAGCCACTGCGGTGAGCCGGGATCGCGGCGCGCGGTGGCGTCGCGCCACACCGGGTTGGTGGCGGTGGGACCGACGAACAGCGCGCCGTCGGTGCGCGCGGCCATGTCCTGCACGCTCGCGAAGGCGGCCTCACCGCCGAAGGAACCCAGGCTCTCCCCGAAGACCACCAGTTTCGGCCGTTGCTGCGGCGGCAGCGTGTCCCACACGGCGTGCACCGCCTCGAACAGCGCCTGACCGGCCTGGCGGGCCCGTTCCTGGTCGACGACGAACGACAGCCAGCTCGGCAGGAAGGAGTACTGCATGCTGACCAGGGCGCTGTCCCCGTTGGCCAGGTATTCCACAGCGGCAGCGGTGGATTCGTTGATCCATCCGGTCCCGGTGGTGGTCGCCACGCCGAGCACGGCCCGCTCGAATCCGCCCGCCCGGCGCAGCTCGGCGACGGCGAGATCGGCTTCGGCCCTGATGTTCTCGGCGGATTCGAGCCCGGTGTAGACGCGAATCGGGGTGCGGGCCGGGCGCCCGCTGAACGCGCTCAGTTCTTCGGCGGTGGGGCCGTTGGCGACGAAGATCCGTCCCTGACGGCCGAGCGAGTCCCAGGTCACCAGCGAGCCGGGACCGCCGGAGCGTTCGGGTATCCCGGGTTCGGGCGTGTCCGCGGAGGTCTCCTGGTTGACGGCCTTGAACGTCGTGTTGAGCACCGCCATCGCCGCACTGGCGACCACTCCGTTGACCAGCGCGATCACCACCGCCACCACCACGACGCCACCCAGCAGCGTGCCGACCCGAGCGGGCAGGACCCGGCCGAGCAGCGCGCCGACCCATCGCGACGAGGCCCGGCACACGCGGGCGATCACGAGCAGGATCAGGAAGACGAGCACCCCGATCACCGCCATGATCGGATAGGCCGACCACGACAGCCCGGCCACGCCCATCAGCGTGCGCAGTTCGTTCTGCCACCCGGCGTACCAGATCAGCACGGCGACCGTCCCCAGCACGGCGACGACCGCGAGTCCCCAGCGCAGCCAGCGGTTCACCGGTGCGAAGTCGCGCTGCCATGCCCATCGGATCAGCGCGGCGACCGCGACACCGATGCCGTAGCCGACGAGGGCGGCCGCCCCGGAGACGACGCCCTGGAACAGCGGTCCGCGCGGCAGCAGCGAGGGGGTCAACGACAACCACACCAGCACCAGCGCGCCGATCAGGCCACTGAAGCTGAATCCACCATCTCGCTTCGACGGCGACCTCGCCGCGCGCGTCGAGCCGGGCTCGCTGGGTCCGGAGTCTCCAGGCGTCGAAATCATCTGTGTCCCTTGCTGTTCCGACCGACGAACCACCGGACGCATCGCATCCAGGTGCTGCACGTTCGCCTGAATCCGGTCAGCTCCGCAGGTCACCGAACCAGGGTTCGTGAACTATACGACCGCGGCCCGCGACGGAACCGGATTTGCCGCAGTCGGGCCCTGAATTGTGATCGGCGGGCAGACAACGAACCCTGCGATACGGAATCCTGGGGTGATGACCACCGCATGGGCCGTCATCACCGCGGCGACATTCTGCTGGCTCGGGATGGTGCTGGCGATCTCGTTCCTGGAAGCACCGCTGAAGTTTCGGGCACCCGGGGTCACCGTGCCGATCGGTCTCGGCATCGGCAGACTCGTGTTCCGTGCCCTCAACGGCGCCGAAATCCTGCTCGCCGCGGTGATTCTCGTCGCCGTCGTGGTCGACGCGCCCGGCACGGCCGCGACGACGGCACTGGCGGTGGCCGTCGTCGCGCTCGCCGCCCAGCTCGTCGGCGTGCGCCCACGACTCACCCGCCGCAGCGACGCGGTCCTGGCCGGACTCGACGCGCCGCGCTCACACAGCCACTACGTCTACATCGCCCTCGAGGTCGGCAAGGTCGCCGCGCTGCTGGCCGGCGGCGTGCTGGTGCTGGTGCACAGCGTGGTGTGAGCTAGGAGGCCTCCTCGACGAGTTCGTCCTCGGCGCGGTGGATGCGCAGCGCGAAGCGGAAGCCGCACGCGGTCTCCAGCGACGAGGTCCCCGGTTCGTCGCCGGGGCGAGTGCGCACATCGACGCTCACGTCGATGTCGTCGAGCCCCACGTGGAACCGGTCCGCCATCCAGAACTCGGTGTGCCAGGCGGTCTGCCCGGCGAGGATGTCACCGGGCTCGGGACGGAAATCACTGCGCCGCACGCAGATCGGGGTGTACCCGTCGGCATCGGCGGGCAGGTACAGCACGACCGGTCCGTGCATGGCGTTGAGCAGTTGCAGGACGTGGCGGGCATCGTCGCTGGTGGCGACCGCGCGGTGGCGATGATCCAGTTTGCGGCCGTTGAGATGTCGTTCGCGCTGTGCGGACCCGGCGTGGTGAAGCATGGTGCACTCCTGGCAGGTTCTCGACGTTGGTCGGGTTCGCAGGACACTATGGTGGCGCAAGGTTGGTTCAGGGTTGGTGCTCGTCGAATCTTGCGAAGATCGCAACAATTCACCGCGGCCGGTCAGCGCGCGGAATCCATCCGCGCCGAGAGCGTTGACAACAGGTATGACCACGGCACTCGGCACCGTCCGCTTCTCGATCCTCGACCGCTCCCGGGTGCGGCGCGGACAGGATCACGCCGACGCGCTGCGCGAGACGGTCGAGTTCGCGGTGCTGGCCGAGCGGTGGGGTTTCCACCGGTTCTGGGTCGCCGAGCACCACAGTGTGCCGGGCGTCGCCGGAACCGCGCCGACCGTGCTGGCGGCGGCGGTCGCGGCCGCCACCGACCGGATCCGGGTGGGCACCGGCGGGGTGATGCTGCCCAATCATCAGCCGCTCGTCGTCGCCGAACAGTTCGGGGTGCTCGGCGCGCTGTTCCCCGGGCGCGTCGACCTGGGTGTCGGCCGGTCGGTCGGGTTCACCGACGGCGTGCGCCGGGCCCTGGCGCACGGACGCGACGACGCCGAGGACTTCGACACCGGCCTGGCCGAGCTGCTCGACTACCTCGACTCCGGCAGGCACGGGGTGCACGCCAGATCGGCCGAGGGCCTCGACCTGCCCACCTTCCTGCTGGCCACCGGTTCGGGTGCGCAGCGGGCGGCACGGTTCGGGCTGCCGCTGGTCATCGCCCCGATCGGGGGGCGCGATGCCATGGTGGCGGCGATCGAGCGCTACCGCACCGAGTTCCGGCCGTCCGCGCGGGCCGAACGCCCCTACGTCATCGTGTCGGCGACCGTGCTGATCGCCGACACCACCGAGCAGGCGCACCGCCTGCTGCTGCCCGAGGCGTGGTCGAGCGCCTACTCGCGCACACACGGCGAGTTCCCGCCGCTCCGCTCCCCCGCCGAGGTCGACGCCGTCACCATGACCGACCGCCAGCGCGGGCTGTTCGAGCAGGCACTGCGCGACCAGATCCACGGCACCGAACACGAGGTCGCGGCGGCGCTGGAACAGTTGACCCGGCAGACCGGCGCCGACGAGATCCTCGTACACACCAGCACTTTCGACCGATCCGCCCGCCTCGACGCGCACCGGCGCCTCGCCCGCCTCGTCGGCCTGGACGCCGTCTCGTCGGGCTCGACGATCCACCCGGTCACAGCTCTGTAATGGTTGGCGGTGGTCGACCCGGGTACTTCTCGGTAATGGCAGCCTGTGGTGATCCGTTCCGGATCCCGACATCTGGGTTGTTGGTCGAGAAGGGATGAGGTTTGCCGATTTCAGCCGACGAATCGAAAAGTCGAAACCCCGATAAAGGATATATCGCTCTGCTCGGGTGGAGTTTGAACGCCGTCGAAGCCATCGATCGTTTCGATCGGCGCTACATAGTGGTCGCCCCGGAGTGGGCGAGCGATTACTGCACAGCACACGACATCCCCTATATTCCATGGAATTTCGAGCGGCTCAACGACCGGTCGATGGAGATCGCGGAGACGCTGAAGGAAAAGGGCGTGGATGTCGCCATACCGATCTTCGAGGAGACGGTGGAATGGGCGGGGGCGATCAACTCCGTCCTGCTCGACAATCCCCGCCTGCTCGGACAGGCCATGCTGCTGCGCGACAAGTCGCTGATGAAGCGACGCGCGCAACTCGGCGGTATCCGGGTGGGCATCTTCGAGGAAGCCCACGAACGCGACGATGTGATCCGCTTCCTGAAGCGGGTCAACCAGACCCTGCTGAAACTCGACGGTGATCCCAACGATCCGATCCACGTCAAGGCGTTCGACAAGGCGGGCTGCCTCGGGCACCGGGTCATCCGGACCCCCGACGAGATCGACACGATCCCCGACGAGGAATTCCCGGTGCTGATGGAATCGCACCTGGACGGGTGGGAGTTCGCGGTCGAGGCCTGGGTGCACAACGGCCGCATCTGCTTCCTGAACATCTCGGAGTACGTGACGCTCGGCTACTCGGTCTTCGTACCGGCGACGCCGGAACTGGAGAAATACCGGCCCGAGATCACCCGGCAGGTCGAGAAACTGATCAAGACCTTCGACATCGAATTCGGCTTCATCCACCCCGAATACTTCGTCACCAGCGACGGTGAGATGTATTTCGGCGAGGTCGCCTACCGTCCGCCCGGGTTCAAGGTTTTCGAGCTGCTCGAACGGACCTACGGATTCAACGCCTACCACGCCCTGGTCCTGGCCTTCGACCCGAAGACGACCGACGCGGAGATCGACGAATTCTTCCCGAAGGAAGTGGTGGACGCCACCGGTCACGCGGGCTGTTTCGGGGTATATCCGCGCCGGCGCGTGGTCAGTCAGCTGTCGGTGCCGTCGGAGACCGAGGATCACGACTACTTCGACTCACACGAACTGACCGCGCCCATGGCCGAAAAGGTCACCAAACGCACCGCGTTCGGGAACCACTGGGGTCTGCTCTACTTCTTCGGCGAGGACCCCTACACTCTGCGGGATCTGCTGAAGCGACAAGAAGAGCTCGACTTCTACGTTTGATCGGCGGCGACAGCGATGGTGCACGAGAGGATCGGCGATTGAGCCCACACAGCGGTGCGGCGACTCTCGACAGGCGGGTCGCCACGCTGGATCACGCCGCGCGGTCCCTCTCGGCGGCAAGCGATTTCGGGAAGCAGGTCAAACTTCCCCGGGTCATGGACGCACTGCGGCGCGTGCTGTTGCTCCCGGGCGGGTCCGCCGCGGTGCGCGCACGCGCGGCGGACCTCGAGGCCGCTGGCCTGTTCCTCGGGACGGATTGGGCGCAACCGCAGATTCTCATCCCGGCGCTGAGCACCGGCTCGCTGCGCAGCGCCAATGCCGACACCGTGGTGTTGGAGGCGGTGAGCGATCTGCGGCTGCTCGCGGTGGCCAAGGGTGAGCACCAGCATCCGATGATCTCCGCCGAGCAGGCCACCGAGCATCTGTCGCAGGTGCTCGCGGTCAATCTGACCCTGCTGTTCACCCCGCCCACCGAGGCCGAACGCGTCCAGCAGGGGCGGATGGCGGAGGTCTCGCGCGAGCTGCTGCACTACCTCGTCACCGAGATCGGGTACGAGAAGGTGCTCGAGAACCTGGTCGACGAGATCTGGCGCATTCTGCGGCAGCGGCCCATCCAGGTCGATTCGGTCAAACGGATGATCACCCAGATCGCGGTCGCCCGCGCCAATCCGGACGTCGATCTGGGCGCCAGCGGGCTCGGGGCCGACCGGCTGATCAGCAGTCTCTACGGCACCACCGAAGGGTGCAGGGAGGACCCCGGGGTCGAGATCTACCGCACGCGCGTGGAGTCGATGGACGACAGCGCCTTGCAGTACGAGGCGACCGGATTCGCGCGCTCCATGCACGACACCGGCCTGGTGTCGCCGTATCACGCTGTGCTGCTGCGGTTTCTGCTCGGGAAGGGCGAGTACCTGCTCGGCGAGGCGATGGGCCTGTCCAGCACCGGCCGCGACAGCCTGCTCTGCTATCACGAACTGGTGCGCAGTCTGATCGAGCAGGCCGTGCACGTCGAAACGGCCCAGTGCATCTACGGACTCACGCTGATGCTCGAACGCGGCATCCTCTATCAGCCGCCGGTCGCTCCCGCGCTGTGGCGTCAACTCGCGCTGCGCCTTTCGCCGCATTCGCAGCAGCGGCTGACCCAGGTTTTCGGGCCCGCGCCGACCGCGCGGGCGTGGTTGCTGTCGGGGGTGCTCTCGGTGCTCGGGCTGCCGCTGGGAATCGGGCAGGGCGACAATCCCACCTGCCAATCGGCGCGGGCACTGTCGATGTGGGCCTATAACGACCCCGACTACCTGCTGCAGACGGTGGTCTGGGCGGCGCGCGACGACGAGATCGTCATGCACTTCGAGGGACAGCCGATTTCCTCGCGCGAAAGCGGCGCGGGCGTCTCGACCGCACTACACACCGATCTGGACCCGGTGTCGCTGCTGGTGGTTCCGCACCTGGACCGGATCTACGCGGAGATGGGGCAGCGGTGCGTCGGCCGCGAGGGCGATCCGCACCGCTGGATCAACCCCGAGTTCCACGGCTGGTGGTCCGGGCGGGGCTTCCGGATCAACGTCGACGTGGCCACCGGCCGACTGACCGACCTCGAGGATTTCCAGCGCCACTTCTACGCCGGCTATCACCCCTTCTACAACGGCAACCAGCCGGTGATCCACCCCCAACCGGCCGGCATCGCGATCACCGACAGCGCGGCCCGCTTCGTCGGCTGGCACGCGATCACGGTGCTGCGCGTCAACCTCGACCCCGAATCGAAGATGCGGGTCTACTTCTACAACCCCAACAACGACAGCGGCCAGGACTGGGGTGACGGCGTCGTCGTCGGCACCGCCGGCCACGGCGAGCGCTTCGGCGAAGCCTCCCTCCCCTTCGAACAGTTCGCCTCGCGCCTCTACATCTTCCACTTCGACCCCCTGGAACCCGGCGAATCAGCAGCCGTCGACCAGGCAGAACTCGACCGCGTCTTCGGCTACATCCGCCGCAGCTGGGGCGCCGACCGCCTACCCGCGGAACCGGTCACCGACAACTGACGATCACCCCACGGCGGCTTCGGTCCATGCGCGGGTCAGGATTGTCTCGACGGTTTCTTCCGGGGTCTGGTCGGAGGTGTCGAGCCAGAGGCCGAGGCGGGGAGTCTCCTCGCGCAGGCCTCGGTCGAGCAGGTCGATGGTCCACTGGTCGTAGGCGTCCTTGCCGCGGGCGGCTTCGCGGTCGGCGATCGCGGCGGGGTGTGGGGCGAGGACGACGATCAGCAGGGGGCGGTGGCGGATGAGTTCGACCATTTCGGTGAGGTGGTCGCCGAGGATCACGTCCTGGGCGAGCACGGTGAAGCCTGCCTGGAAGTACTCGTCGCAGGTCATGGCGGTCAGCCGGTGTCGCAGACGTAGTTGCCGGATCGCCTCCTCGGACGGGTCGGGGGTCATGTCGGCGCGGCCGTTGATCACCATGCGGCGGAACAGATCACCGCGCACGTGCACCGATCGCGGCAACCGTTCCGCCAGTAGTTGCGCGATGGTCGATTTGCCCGCCGCCTGAATCCCGGTGATGAGGATGATCGCCTGGTGCAGAGGTGGATTCACTTCGGTCAACTGAGCCGCCAGCGGGTCGCGCCGTGCGGCTCGGCCGTCGCCACACCCACCACGGTATGCGGGGTGACGAAGTGCAGGTTCCACGGCGGCGGTCCCGCGCTCGGAGCACTGAACGGCGCCGTGAACGCCGCGCCCTCGACGGTCGCCGACCACCCGGCATCGCGATAGCGCGCCGCGATCCGCTCCAAGGTCTCCGGATCGGTGACCACGGCGGCGGTGCCATCGATGACGAGGTCGATCCCGTCGAGCAGGAACGCGACCGTACACGCCGGATTGGCCACGAGATTGCGCGACTTGCGCGTGGACGGCCCACTGACGAAATACACACCATCGTCCAACCAGATCGCCCCGACCCCCGCGGTGTGCGGGCGCCCATCCGGCCGACTCGTACTCAGGAACACCGGAGCCCCCGGCCCCGCCGCGAACCCCGCCAACCCCTCCCGGGCCCGCGCCCACGGCAGCGGCTCATTGCCGTAGATGTCCAAATTGGTCGATTCGATGTGCATGACGCTCCCTTCCTGGCCGGATACCTGTACAGACCGCCTCGCACCCCGAAACTAATCGCTCCGGGCCGCGACGAAGTGGAAGAAACGCGCGGTGAAGAGATACGGCACACGACCGGCCAGGGCGAGCTCCAGTCGTTCGAGCTTGCGATAGAACTCCGGATCGGCTTTCGCCTCGTCGTCGACGATGTAGTCGCACACGGTCCGGATCCCGAAGCGCCCGACGACCTCGAGCCCGATACCGGCGAGCTCGGTCCGGACGCGGTCCGGATAGCAGGCGCGGGTCTCGGTGTCGTAGGCGACGGTGTAGCGGGTAGGAGCGTCGAGCATGTCCAAGGCACCGTCGAGGTCATGGTTGCGCACCGCGCTCAACAGCGGGTCGGCATCCGCGTTGGGCGCGATCACCGACACGAGACCGGCCGGGCGCAGGACCGCCAGCGCGGCCGCGATCGAGGCAGCCGGGTCGGGCAGATACTGGATCACGTTGTGGCAGAGCAGTACGTCGAAGCAGCTCGGTCCGAATTCGTCTGCGACATCGTCGATTCCGGCGCACTGCGTCGTGATGCGCTCGGCGAGGCCACGGTCTTCCGCGATCGCCCGCGCTTCGGCGAGTGACTGCTCGGAGAAGTCGACGATCGTCACCCGATGGCCCGCGGCGGCGAGCTCGACGGCGTCCAGTCCGTTGCCACCGCCGATGTCGAGGATGTCGAGTGGGCCGGGCGGCAGCCGGGTGGCCAGGTTCGCGAACGCGGTGGTGTACCGCAGCCGTCCCCAGGGGCTGGCCTGCCACTGCCGCAACGGCGCGAGCCCCTCGTCGAAGACAGTCGACTCACTCATCGCAGGGCACCAACTTTCTCGAGGCGGGGTGGTGGGTCGGGGTGGTCGTCGGTGAGGACGGGTTCGCCGAAGCCGATGCGGCGGTGGAGGGATTTCATCCAGGCGGGGGCCCACCAGCAGTCGTCGCCGAGCAGTTTCATGGCGGCGGGGACCAGGAGCATGCGCAGGACGGTGGCGTCGATGATCAGGGCGGCGATCATGCCGTAGGCGACGTATTGCATGAGCACCAGGTCGGAGAAGGCGAAGGCGCCGGTGACGACCAGCAGGATCAGGGCCGCGGCGGTGATGATGCGGCCGGTGTGGGCGGTGCCGACGCGGACCGCCTCGGTGGTGGTCGCGCCCCGCGCTCTGGCTTCGACCATGCGCGAGAGCAGGAAGACCTCGTAGTCGGTGGACAGGCCGTAGATGATCGCGATGATCATCACCAGCATGTTGGCCTGGATGGGTTGCGGGGTGAAGTTCAGCAGGCCGGCACCGTGGCCGTCGATGAAGATCCAGGTGAGGATGCCCAGGGTCGAGCCGAGACCGAGCGCGCTCATGAGGGCGGCCTTGAGCGGCAGGATCAGCGAGCCGAAGGTGAGGAACATCAGCAGCGTGGTGACCAGCAGGACCAGCGCGATCATGAGCGGCATGCGGTTCAGCAGGGCGTCGAGGCTGTCCTTCTGGATGGCGGGCATGCCGCCGACGAGCATGCGCACCCCATCGGGTGGGTCGATCGATCGCAGGTAGTCGATCGTCGCGTCCGCGGCGTCGAAGTCCGCCAGCGTGGCCTTGGTGCGGTAGACCGTCGAATCGACGCTGGATCGCGACGGCACCTCGAACGGCGCGGCCAGCCCGGGCGCGGCATTGGCCGATTTCCACGCGGTGCCGACCGCGACGCTGTCGGCACCGACGAAGACCAGTTCGATCGGATCGGACCTGCGGTTGGGGAAGGCGGCGTCGATCTGCTCCTGGGCGAGGCGAGTGTCGTTGTCCGGCGGCAGATATCGCTCACTGAGGCCACCGAACTCGAGATTGCGCGCGGGCAGGATCAACAGCAGCAGCACGATGCACAGCGCGCCGCCGACCTTCACCGGATGCCGCATCACCCACTGCGCGGACCGCCCCCAGAAACCGTCCTCCACCTCCTGCGCGGTCTTGGTCTTGCGCAGCCGCGCGATCCCCCACATGTCCACCCGCGGCCCGAGGACGGCCAGCATCGCGGGCAGCAGGGTGATCGCGGCGAGCGCGGCCAGCGAGACGGTCGCGATGGCGCCGTAGGCGATCGATTTCAGGAAGCCCTGCGGAAACAGCAGCAGCCCGCCCGCGCTGGCGATGATCATCGTCGCGGAGAACACCACGGTGCGCCCGGCCGTCGTCATGGTGCGCCGCACCGCCGCCTCGGTCGAGTGCCCGGCGGCGAGTTCTTCGCGGAACCGGCTGACGATGAACAACCCGTAGTCGATGGCCAGTCCCGCGCCGATCATCGAGACGACCGGCGCCACAAAGGAATTCACCTCGGTGACGTAGGTGAACGTGCGCACGATCCCACTGGCGCCGATCATCGTCAGCCCACCGACGATCAGCGGCAGCGCGGCGGCGACGACACCGCCGAAGATGAAGAACAGCAGCAGCGCGACCACCGGGAAGGCCAGGAATTCCATCCGCCGGATGTCGTCGGCCAGGGTGTCGTTGAGCGTGCCGACCACCGGTTGCAGACCGGCCACCTGCACGTCGATACCGGGAATGGCGAAGGCGTCCTGCGCCTTTCGGTTGCTGCGCAGCATCTCGGTGTCGTCGTCACCGACGAGGGCGACCGCGGCGACGGCACGGGTGCGGTCGGGCGTCGCGAACGGTGTGCCGCTGGCCCGGCCGGTCTCGGTGGGCCAGTAGGCGCCGTTGACACCCGCGATCACCCCCGGGTAGTCGCGGGGCAGGCTGTTGAGGTTCTCGACGATCCGGCGAGCGAATTCCGGGTCGTCGACGGTCTTTCCGGGCGGCGCGGTGTAGAGGACGACCACGTCGAGATCATGATTACGGCCGAACGCCGCGTCCGCCAGCCGGGCCGCCAGCGCCGATTCCGACCCGGGATCGTCCATCCCGCCGGAAGTGAGCTGGTCCTGCAGACCGAAGCCGTACCCACCGAGTGCCAGCAGCGCCGCCACGACGATGCCGAGCACGCCGAACCGGAACCGGTGGACGAGTTCTCCCCAGCGCGCGAACACTAGACCGCCTCCCGGCCGTGCCGGGTCACGTGGGGAGGTTCACCACGTACGTCGACCAAGAGATTCGATGAGAATGCCGCGCCGATCTCCAAGAGGCCGCGTCCTTTCCGTGGTCCACACCGCTGTGCCTCCCACCGAAAGTACCGCTACGCCAGAAGTTCCCATGTCGAGCGCGGTTTCCGCACTCGGGGACGGTGCGCGATGGCGCATCGTCGAGTTGCTCGCCGAGCGGCCACGGTCGGTCGGCGAGCCGGCGGAGCTGACCGGTCTGCGGCAACCACAGACCACCAAGCATCTGCAGACACTGGCCAGGGCCGGACTGGTCACCCGACGGCCGTGCTCGGCCGCGGCAATGCCGAAGGGTTCCTGGGCTACTGGCCGACGGTCGAGGGCACGAGTTCCCCGAGGGCGGCCAGCAGGAAGGTGTCGACCGCCTCGGTGCGTTCGAGGTGCACCAGGTGGCCCGCGCCCGGAACCTTCTCCACCGCACGGAGATCGGTGACGTTGGCGCGCAGGGTGGCGAGGGGGTCGCGGCCGCTGAAGCCTTCCATGTCGGGATCGTTCTCGCCGTAGAGGAAGTAGGTCGGCACTCCCACCGTGGCGTCGGCGAAGTCCGCGGTGAGTTCCCAGTTACGGTCGAGATTGCGGTACCAGTTCAGCCCGCCGGTGAAGCCGGTGCGTTCGAAATCCGCTGCCAGAGTGTCGAATTCGCCTTCACTGAGCCAGGACCACGGCAGGGCGGGCGCCTGCGGGAGGACGTCGAGGTAGCCGAGCCCCGGCGGGTTCTTCCAGGTGTCGAGGTAGTGGTAGTCGCCGGAGAGCGAGTAGTAGACGCGCGCCAGGAAGTCGCGGGGGTTCGCGGCCAGCTCGGTATCGGCCACGCCGGGCTCCTGGAAGTAGGACAGGTGCAGGAAGTGCCGCTGCGCCGCCTTGGTCCAGAACGCCGACGGCGGGCGGGGCGGGCGCGGGGCGAACGGATTGTTCAGCACCACAAGGGCTTCCACGCGTTCAGGGGCACGCAGCGACAGTTCCCAGACGAGCTGGGCGCCGAAATCCAGACCGACGAAGACGGCCTTCTCGGCGCCGATGTCGTCGAGCAGGGCCAGCAGATCGCCGATCACGGCCTCGTTGGTGTAGGCCGCGATGTCCTCGGGCGCGTCGGTTTGCCCGTAGCCGCGCAGGTCGGGCGCGATGGCCCGGAACCCGGCCGCGGCCACCGCCGCCAACTGCCGGTGCCAGATGAACGAGGTGTGCGGGAACCCGTGACAGAAGACGACCGGGTACCCCTGCCCTTGCTCGGCGATGTGCATGCGGACGCCGCCGGTGTCGAGGAATCGATGGGTCAGTTCCACTGCCGCCTCCAAGAAATCTAGAACGTGTTCCTATTTTCACGGTAGTGTCCTGAGGTCATGAGCGGAACACCCAAAATTCTCACCGGGCGGGTCGCGGTCGTCACCGGCGCCAGCCGCGGCATCGGCAAGGGCATCGCCCTCGAGCTGGGTACGGCCGGAGCGACGGTGTATGTCACCGGGCGCACCACCACGCCCGGCAGGCTCCCCGGCACCGTGCACGACACCGCCGCCGAGATCACCGAGCTGGGCGGACACGGTGTGGCGGTGGTCTGCGATCACCGCGACGACGCCGCGGTCGAGAAGCTGTTCGCGCAGGTGCGCGACGAGCAGGGCCGTCTCGACGTGCTGGTGAACAATGTCTACAACTCCCCCGCCGCCGCCCGCTGGCTCGGCCGCAAGTTCTGGGAGGTGCCCGCGAAGGCGTGGGACGAGACCTTCGACGTGGGTGTCCGCTCGCACTATGTGGCCGGTGTGCTGGCCGCACCGCTGCTGATCGAGTCGGCGGGGCTGATCGTCAACGTGTCCTCCCCCGGCTCCCAGCGGTACATGCACAATGCCGTCTACGGCGTCGGCAAGACCGCGCTGGACCGGCTCACCGCCGATTTCGCGCACGACCTCGACGGCACCGGCGCAACCGCGGTCTCGATCTGGCCGGGCATCGTCGACACCGAACTGCTGCAACTGGTTCCGGCCGACGCGCAGGGCCGCCGCCAGGTGACCCTGCCCGGCGAGGGCACCTTCGACCTCGCCACCGCCGAGACCCCGCGCTTCCCCGGCCGCGCCGTGGTGGCGCTGGCGGCGGACCCGGATCGGCTGGCGCGCACCGGGAAAGCATGGAAGGTCGCCGATCTGGCCGAGGCCTACGGCTTCACCGATGTCGACGGTCGGGTGCCGCGCGCGGACTGAGGCGCGACCGGTTTGAACGGCTCGGCCAGTTGGGCGAGATAGGTGACCGGGTAGTCCGGTTTCGCGGCCATGCCGAGGTCGGCGGTGGTGAAGCGGCGACCGGGGTCGTAGCTGTAGGTGCGCAGCAGGTGGTCCCAGATGAGGGTGAACAGGCCGAAGTTGACATCGCCGATGCCCGCCCATTTGAGGTGGTGGAAGCGGTGGCCTTCGTTGAGGGCGAGGACGTATTTGAACGGGCCGACGTGGTAGTCGGCATTGGAGTGTTGCAGCAGCAACTGCACCGCGACGGCCAGCGACATCGCCGCCGCCACCGGGACCGGAATACCGAGGAGCAGAAGCGGAGTCACGCCGACCGCCATCTCGACTGTCTGGTGCACGGGATGCTTCATCAGCCCGTTGAGACCGTAGAACCGGGTGACGCTGTGGTGCACCGCGTGGAACCGCCACAGCACTCCGATCTTGTGGCTGGCGTAGTGGGTCAGGGTGATGCCGAAGTCGGCGAACAGGATCGCGATCAGCACCTGCACGACGAACGGCCAGTCGCCCGGCCAGATCCCGTCACCGGGAATCACCGCGGCCAGCAGGGGAATCACGCCGACGCTGACCAGGATCAGGGTTTCGTTGACGAAGGTGTGCGCGGTGTCGCGGCCGAGGTCGCCCTGGGAGGTGTTCCAGCTGTCCTGATAGGGCAGGACGCGCTCGACGACGAACGACACCGCGATCGCGAGGATCAGCAGTGCCAGCAGCCAGAACTTGGGCGCACCGGCCGCGGCCAGGACGATCCCGGTGCCGTTGACGCCGAGCAGCATGAACGGCGCGTAGCCGTAGCGGACGAGCGGGGCGAAGAAGGTGGACATGGATTCAGCCTCGCCCCGACACCGCGGCGCGGGCTTGTAGAAATCAGCTGACCTGTGGGTCAGGGCGCCAGCCGATCGCGATCAGCACCTCGGTCGGCGTCAGCCCCATCAACTCCCGGCAGGTGCGGGTGAGGTGGGCGCTGTCGGCGAATCCCACCGCGTGCGCGGCCTCGGTCAGCGACCCGCCGGACCCGACCACGCCCAGCCCCAGCTGCAACCGGGTCCAGCGCCGCCACGCCGCGTACGGCAGCCCGACCTCGGTCGCGAAGACATGGGACAGGCGGCTCGGCGAGATCCCCACGCGTGCGGCCAATTCCACGAGGGTGGGCGGTCCACCTTCGTAGCCGGTCGCGATGCGCAGGGCGTCGGCGACCGCGGGATGGGTGCTACGCACATTGCCGGCGGGCAGGTCGAGCGGATTCGCGGGTGGGCGCGGCTGGGCGGCGGCCACCCAGCTCTCGGCCCGGCCGGTGGACAGCCCGGCGAAGCGCCGCAGGGCCGCCCGGGCGGTGAGACCGTCCGGGTCCAAGTAGGCGACGAACCCGATGGTGTCCGGATCGGCCCGCACCTCGTGCCCGACACCGGGCGGAATGATCGCCATCTCGGCAACGGCCTCCCCACCCTCCGCATCCCGCAGGACGATCCGGCCGCGCGCGACGAACAGCACCTGCACCCCCGCGTGCGCATGCGCGGGTGCGTCCCCGATCCGACCGGTGAAAGCCATCAACCCTGGTCCGACCACCACACCACCGCGCCACCGCGATCGGGTGGCGTCATCGGGGAGGTGTGGTGCGGTCACGGTCAGGAACGGTACTCGAGGACGCCCGGCGCGCGTCCATCCAAGCGCGCCTGCAGTCGCGCGGTACGGCACTTCTTCGCACGCACTGCCGCGACAGTCGCGCCGATAAGCGTCTGCCCCCTCGCGTGGCAATCGGTTCACCCGACGACTCACGCCCGATAGGCGTCCGACCCCGCGCGGGACATCACGATGTTCGGGACCACGGCCCGCGCCGACAGCCGCAGCAGCGAATCGACCATCTCGACCACATCGTTCACCGCGATCATGCGGTCGGGCGGAATCCGGTCGTGGATCCAGGCGCTCATCTCGGTGTCGACATAGCCCGGCGCGATCGAGGTCGCGGTGACACCGTGGGTCGATTCCTCGGCGTTGAGCGTGGCCAGCAACGAGATCAGTGCCGCCTTGGCGGCGCCGTACACCGAGAGTCCGGCTTCGGCGTACACCCCGGCGATGGAAGCCAGGGCGATCACCTTCGCACCACGCTCGGGTTCGGCGGCGGCTCCGGCACGCAGCAGGGGCAGGGCGCCCTGGATCAGCTGCACCGGTGCGCGCACATTCACCGCGAAGGTCTTGTCGAAGCGCCGCATCGAGGACTCCGCGAACGTACCCGCGGTGCCGACGCCCGCATTGAGGACCAGCGCCGACATCGACGCGAAGCGGTCGGCGTGCGCGCCGAGCACCCGGCCGACACCGTCCTCGTCCGCCATGTCCGCGGCGACCGTGACCACCTCGGGTGCACCGGCGGCCCGCAGGTCGACCGCAACCGCGTCGAGCCGCACCGCGTCACGAGCGGTGATGGTGAGCGAATATCCCTGCTGGGCAAGTTGATTCGCGATACCAAGCCCGATGCCACGCGAGGCACCACTGATCAGCGCGGTCCTGGTTTCGGTCATGTCCGGTCTCCCTTCAGCGCGCGCAGGCCCGCCGCCATGAACTCCGGCGTCGCCTCGGCCGCGCGTTCGGCCGCGGCGCCCGCGTCGGAGCCCTGCCTGGCCCGGTGCGTGATGCCCTCGCCGATGACGCCGAGCTTGAAGTTGGCCAGCGCGAGATAGAAGCCCCAGTCACCGAGGTCGCGACCGGCGGCGGTGGCGTAGGTCTGCGCGAGTGCGTCGGCGGTCGGCATCCGGTCGCTGGTCCAGGCGGCGCGCGAGCCGAGTACGAGGTCGAAGACCGGTGACCGGTAGACGCACATGAGGGCGACATCGGTGAGCGGGTCGCCGAGGGTGGACAGTTCCCAGTCGACCACGGCACGCACCCGGCTCGGGTCGGCGGTGTCGAGAATGGTGTTGTCGATGCGGAAGTCGCCGTGCACGATCGAGGCCGACGATTCCCGCGGCACCGCCTCGAGCAGCGCCGTGTGCAGGGTCGCCACATCGGGCAGGTCGCGGGTCTTCACCCGATCCCATTGCGACGCCCACAGTTTCACCTGCCGGGCGACGAACCCGTGCGGCCGCCCGAACTCCGCCAGCCCGATCGCCGCCGGATCGACCGCGTGCAGCCGGGCGAGCACCCGCACCAGCTCGTCGGCGGTGGCGCGCACCTGGTCGTCGTCCAGGGTGGCGAGGTCGTCTTGGTCGCGGATCACGGTCCCGTCGACGAATTCGACGACGGTCATCGGCGCGCCGAGGGTCGATCCCGTCGCGTCGAAGGCGATCGTCTTCGCCACCGGCACAGTGGATTCCCACAGTGCGGCGGTGACGGTGAACTCGCGCGCCATGTCGTGTGCCGACGGGGTGAGCCCGGCGACGGGCGGGCGGCGCACCACCCAGCGCGAGACGTCATCGGCGGCCACATAGGTGAGATTCGACCGGCCGCCGCTGATCAGCTCGACCCGCAGGTCGCCACGCACCTCGACAACTTGTTCGCGCAGGAACCGTCCCAGCGCGTCGATGTCCATGCCGGGCAGACTCATTCGGCGTCCCGCTGCGCCCGCTTGGCCGCGCTCACCGCGCGCTTGGCGATGGCCCACCGGTGCACCTCGGAGGGTCCGTCGTAGATCCGGAACGGACGCACCTCCCGCGCCAGCCGCGCCAGCGGCAGATCGGCGGCGACACCGAGACCACCGCACATCTGGGTACTGCGGTCGACGATGCGGAAGATCGCCTCGGCGGCATAGGTTTTCGCGATGGAGGTGGCGTTCGCGGCCGGTTCGCCGCGATCGAGTTCCCAGCAGGCGCGGGTCAGCAGCGCGCGGGTGGCCGCGATGTCGATCTCGTTGTCGGCGATCATCTGCTGGACCATGCCCAGATCGCCGAGGCGCGAACCGAATCCGCGGCGCTGCGCCACGTGCGCCACCGCGACGTCGTGACCGCGGCGGGCGGCACCCAGCCAGCGCATCACATGGGTCATCCGGGCGGGTCCGAGCCGCACCTGGGCGTAGTCGAAGCCGCGGTCGACCTCACCGAGCACCGCCGACTCCGGGACGAGCAGGTCCTCGAAGAAGACCTCGCAGTGGCCGCCGATCATCGACTTGTCCACGGTGTCGATGTGGCGGCCGACGCGCAGGCCGGGGGTGTCGGCCGGGGCGAGGAACATCGTGGCGCCGCCGCGCTCGCCGGGTTCGCCGGAGGTGCGGGCCATGATGATGAAGAAGCCCGCCCCGTCGGCGCCGGTGATGAACCATTTGTGGCCGGTGATCCGCCAGCCGCCCTCGGCGCGCACGGCGCGGGTGGTCAGCGCGGAGGGGTCCGAGCCTGCGCCGGGGGCGGGTTCGGTCATGGCGAAGGCCGAGCGCACCTCGCCCCGGGCGAGCGGTTCGAGGAACTGCTGCTTCTGCTCCGGGTCGGCGATGTGGGCCAGCATGTGCACATTGCCCTCGTCCGGCGCGGCGATGTTGAGCGCCGTGGGACCGAACAGGGAGTAGCCCGCCTCCTCGAAGACCGGGGCGCGATCGGACATGCCGAGTCCGTGGCCGCCGTATTCGACCGGGGCGTGGGGCGCGAAGACACCGGCGTCACGGGCGGCCGCCTGCAGCTCGAGGCGCAGCTTCTCGCCACCGGCGGCGGTGATGTTCCCGTCGTGCTCGTCCTCGATCGGGAGCACCTGTTCGCGAATGAACGCGCGAGTGCGCTCGGCCAACTCCCGCACCTCGGCGGGGTGGGACAGATCGATCGCCACGGTGACACTCCTCGCTCGCGGATGCCGAACGATCGCTCGGCAATGAACTGCCTCGACAGTGGCATGACTGGACAATCCCTGTCAACAACGCCATTCCGTCAGCGCCAGACGTTCAGCTATCCTGAACATCATGGAAGCATCGGAGCAGCGACAGCTGGGGGCGCGGGTGCGGGACGCCCGGACGGCAGCGGGCCTGTCGCTGCGGGAGACGGCCCGGCGGATCGGCGTCAGCCCCGCCACGCTCAGCGCCGTGGAGAACGGCCGGACCGGAGTCTCGGTCCCCCGCCTCAAGACCCTGGCCGCCGAACTCGGCACCACAGTGCCCTGGCTGATCGGCGAGCAGGACGCCACCCGCACATCCCCGCGCCGCCCATACACGACCACCTCGCACGCCACCG
Organism: Nocardia sp. NPDC058176; assembly: GCF_042883805.1. Lineage (NCBI taxonomy): Bacteria > Bacillati > Actinomycetota > Actinomycetes > Mycobacteriales > Nocardiaceae > Nocardia > Nocardia sp. NPDC058176. The sequence goes on from NZ_JBHVVA010000001.1 coordinate 2,642,136, forward strand.
AGTCCAACGCAACAACCTCCGGCGCGCCCGGTTCCCGCGAGACCGAGTCCGATCACCGGACCGACCCGTCGTCCGCGTGGCGCGAATTCCCCACGCTCGACATCGACCCCGTACTCGCCGCCGCCATCGCCTCGTTCGTCGAGACCGGCTATCACGGCGCCACCATGCGCTCCATCGCCCGGCGCGCGGGCATGAGCGTGCCCGGCGTCTACCACCACTACCGCGACAAACAGGAACTGCTGGTCCGTGCGCTCGACCTGACCATGGACGAGCTGCACCAGCGCGTGCGCGCGGCCCGCCGCGACGCCGCGACCGGCCGCGACCGGGTGATCCGCACAGTCGAAGCGCTCGCACTGTTCCACACCCACCGCCGCGAACTCGCCTTCATCGGCGCGAGCGAGATGCGCAGCCTCGAACCCTCGAACCGTCGCCGGATCACCCACTCACGCAACGAGATCCAATACCTGCTCGACGACGACATCGACATCGCCCTCACCGAGGCGCGCCTACCGACCGACCACGCCCGAGCAGCGGGCCGCGCCATCGCGACGATGTGCACCGCACTGCCGCAGTGGTTCCGGCTCGACGGGCCCGCCTCCCCCGAGCAGATCGCCACCGAATACGCCGACTTCGCCCTCGGCTTGCTCGGCCTTCGCTGACACCGCGGGCGCGGCGCCGGAACCACTCCCGGCACCGCGCCCGATACCAGCGCGTGGACTACCTACGCGACCGCGTACGGGTATTCGGGAGCGCGCCCCTGGAACGACAGGATGCGCGGATTCTGGATCCGCCCGGCGAGGATCTCGATGGCGCGACGAATCGTCTCGTCACCGTCCCACGCCTCCGGACCACCCAGCACGATCGGCAGGTACTCCAGCAGTGCTTCGGAGTTCTCCCAGGTGGCCGAGTTCCACAGATACGACGGGCTGTGGTCGACACCGTAGTAGTGCAGGTCGTCGCCGACGGTGAACATCGGGTCCGCGAACGAGGTGGGCCGTGACCATTCGAAGCCCATTCCCTCGTCGCAGGACACGTCGACGAAAAGCGTTCCGCGCGGAAACAAGTCGAGATCGTCGTTGGTGACGAAGGTCAACGGCTCCTCGGTGTCCTGGAACATGCAGTTCACGATCACGTCATAGTTGGCCAGCACCTCGGCCAGCGGTCCCGGCTCGGGGGCCTTCAACGCCAGGGTGCGGCCGGGATCGGCCGGATCGCGCTGGAAGTGCTGCATCCGGACCGAGGCGAACGGCGAGGCGACCGCCGAGACACTGCGCTGGGTCAGCACGGTCACGTCACTGATCCCGAGCGCCGAGAGCCCCCGCACCGCGCCGCGCGCGGTGGCGCCGAAACTGATCACCGCGGCGCGCATGCGTCGGCCGTAATCCCCGGTGACACCGCGTAATTGGAGCGCTTGCAGAACAGAGCAGTATCCGGCGAGCTCGTTGTTCTTGTGGAAGACGTGCACGCTGAAGGCGCCGGAGCTGGTCCAGTGGTTCATCGCCTCCCAGGCGATCAGCGTCAGCTCGCGGTCGACGGCGAGCTGGGTGATGCGCGCGTCCTGCACGCAGTGCGGCCAGCCCCACACGATCGTGCCGGGGCGCATCTGTTCGAGGTCTTCGGCCAGCGGCTTGGCCAGCAGCAGCACATCGCATTCGGCGAACAGCTCTTCGCGGGTGCGATGCCCGGCGACCAGCGGGGCGAGGATCTCGTCGGTGTAGCCGAAGCGTTCGCCGTAGCCGTGTTCGAGGAAGATCCGCCCGCGCAGTCCGGGGTCGATGCGGTCCAGATGGGCCGGATGGACGGCCAAACGGTGTTCGTTTTCCTTGCGGGAGGTCGCGACGACGCCGACGGTCAGGTCTTTCACAGTTGCTTCACCGACCCAGCCTACGCGGCTGACCGGTGCCTATCGGACCTGCTGCCCCAGCTCGCGAAACCAGGTGAGGTAGGCGGCGGTCGTGGTGCGCAGCAGGTCGGTGGGCCATTCGGTGGGCCGGAGTTCGGCGGGCAGCACCGGGTCGGTGGTGAGGTGGTCGAGTCCGGCGCAGACCGCGGCGAACTTGGCGGTGGTGTCGGGGTTGTCGATGGCGTCGAGCAGGGTGCGGGCGCGGGCGGACCACTCGTCGAGCGGCCAGAGGCGGCGGGTGAGCGCTACGGCGTCGTCGACGGGGTGGGTGCGCAATCGGTAGGTGGTGTCGTCGAGGCCGCTCGGCCAGGCACGCACGAGGTTGGCGGGGCGCATCCAGACACCCTCGCGGAGTTCGGCGAGGCGCAGCGAGAGCAGCGTGGTGCGCAGGGCGGCGCGATCGGCGGCGGGGCGGCCGGTGGCGGTGACGAGCACCTGCTCCCAGTCGCCGTTCCATGTCACAGTGTGCGGGGCGGCGAGTTCGGTGCGGCGCGCGCGCAGGCCGGGTGTGAGGGTGTAGGCACGGCGTTCGCGCAGCAGGTCACCGGCGGCGACCATCCGGGAGACCGCTACCCGGACGGTGGCCTCCGGGTAGCCGACGGCGGTGGTGGCGGCGCAGATCTCGCGCGCGGTCATGGTCGGGGAATCGGCCGCGATGAGGATGCGGATCAGCGCCGAGCGGGCCGACACGGGGCGGATGTCCGCGTCGAGGCCGGTCACAGCGGATTTCACGGGTCGAGTCTACATATTTCACTATTGCCACGCTCGTCGAATATCTGTAACGTCACCGGCACCCGCCGCTCCGGCGCCATCGACGACAAGGAGCTCGCCATGACCGCTACCCACCCGCTCGCCGGGCGCACGATGATCATGTCCGGTGGCAGCCGGGGAATCGGGTTGGCCATCGCCGTCGCCGCCGCGAAGCAGGGCGCCAATGTCGTGCTGCTGGCCAAGACCGACGTGCCCGACCCCCGCCTGCCGGGCACCATCCACACCGCGGCCGCCGAGATCGAGGCCGCGGGTGGTCAGGCATTGGCCGTGGTGGGCGACGTGCGCGACGAGGCGTCGGTGGCAGGCGCGGTCGCCAAGGCGGTGGAGCGCTTCGGCGGGATCGACTACTGCGTCAACAACGCCTCGGCCATCGCGCTCGCCCCCACCGAGGAACTGCCGATCAAGCGCTTCGACCTGATGCAGCAGATCCAGCTGCGCGGCACCTACCTGCTCTCCAGCGCCTGCCTGCCGCATCTGCGCGAGAGCGAGAACGCGCACATCCTGAGCCTGTCGCCGCCGCTGAACCTCACCCCCAAGTGGCTGGGCTCCTACCCCGCCTACATGCTCGCCAAGTACGGCATGTCGCTGCTCACGCTGGGCTGGGCCGCCGAATACGCCGAGCACGGGGTCGCCGCGAACTGCCTGTGGCCGCAGACGCTGATCGCCACCGCCGCGGTGCAGAACCTGCTCGGCGGCGACGACGCCATCGCCAAGGCGCGCACGCCCGAGATCGTGGCCGACGCGGCCGTGGCCATCCTGTCCAAGGACGCCCGCACCACCACCGGCAACACCTTCCTCGATGTCGACGTGCTCGCGGCCGAGGGCATCACCGACCTGTCCGGCTACGGCGGCGCGGGCGAACTCGAGTACGACATCTTCGTCGACCCGCCGCAGGACTGAGCCGGCCGCTGGATCAGCTCTCCGCCGCCGCGGTGATCTGATCCAGCGTCACGCCCTTGGTCTCGGGCACCCGCCGGAAGCAGAAGTACAGCGAGAACGCCGAGACCACGGCGAAGAAGAAGAACATCGTCGAGGCGCCCCACAGCTCGCCCAGCGGCGGGAACACCAGCGAGACAACGAAATTGCCCATCCAGATGAGGAAGGTGCAGATACTCATCGCGGTGGCCCGGATCGGGGCGGGGAAGATCTCCGAGAGCAGCAGCCAGGTCGGCACGCCGACGCCCACTTGGAACGAGCACACGTAGACGATCATCGACGCCAGCAGGATGTAGCCGGTGGTGGCGTTCTGGGTGAGCCGCTCGACCAGCCCCATCGCGATCAGCGCGACGACCATCACCGACAGGCCGACGAACATCAGCGGCCGCCTGCCGATGCGATCGATCAGGGTCATCCCGATGATCACCCCGACCACCGCGCCGATACCGATGCCGATCGACGAGGTGACCGCCGCGCTGTCGCCCATTCCCGCCGATTTCAAGGTCGAGGGCGCGTAATAGATGACGGTGTTGACGCCGACGAATTGCTGGATCAAGGCCAATCCGACACCGGTCCAGAACAGCGCGCGGACTTTCGGTTTACGGAGCTGGTCGCGCAATCTGGCTTTGACCGCCTCGTCGGCCGCTTCGGTGTCTTTGATATCGGTGATCGTCGGCTCGACGTGCTCGGGATAATAGGACTGTTCGAGCACCCTGCGCGCCTCGTCGTCGCGCCCTTTCTTCAGATACCACCGTGGCGAATCCGGCATGAAATACATGCCGATCACCAGGGCCGCCGCCGGAATGGCCGCCATCGCCAGCATCAGCCGCCAGTTCCCGGTCGGCGAGAGCGCGGCATTGACGATGTAGGCGAGCAACTGCCCGCTGGCGATCATCAGGCTGTTCATCGACACGAGCCGCCCGCGATAGGTGGGCGGGGCGATCTCGGAGACGTACATCGGGACCACCAGCGAGGCGGTGCCCACCGCGACACCGAGCAGCAACCGGGTGGCGATCATGGTCCCCACATCGGGCGACAGTGCCTGCGCGAGCGCGCCGAAGAAGAACAGCACGCCCGCGAACAGCAACGTCGCGCGTCTGCCCCACCGGTCGGCCATCCAGCCGCCGCTGATCGAGCCGACCGCGGCGCCGATGAGCAGCGAACTGGTGAGGATGCCGACCTGGGTCTGGCTCAGCCCGAAATCGGGCGTGAGAAAGACCAGGACGCCGGAGATGACGCCGGTGTCGTAGCCGAACAGCGCGCCGCCGAGCGCGGCGATGATGACGACGGTGAGCACGAATTTCTTGATCCTGGCCCGGATCGCCACCCGTTCGGGGGAATTGTCGTCCGGTGGCGGTTCGGGCACCGGGGAGACCAATACACGTTCGGCGTCACCCGTGGGATCGGTCATGTCCGCACCTCCGCCAGCTGGAGTAGGTCGAATACCCGCACCGAGAAACCTCGTCGACAGACCGGAATCCGCTCGACAGACATTACCGGATTTCCCGCGGCCGAAAGGCGACGAAAGAATAAAGCCGCCGCGCAGTGCGCGGCGGCTCGGAAAAGTCGATCGACTATCTGCGGTGCAACGATCGCACGGTGACCGCGCCCCAGAGCACGAGTCGCAGCGCCGCGGCCACATAGAGCAGGTAGGCGACCAGGACGAGGACCGGACCGTAGTTGCCCGCCCAGTCCCCCAGGCGCAGCAGCGCGGCGACACCGAGGCCGAGCAGGACCAGGCCGAGGATCAGCCCGGGCATCGCCAGCGGGGCGATGGACGAGTCGGTGACGCGGCGATCACGGTCGGTAACTGACAGATTGCTGTTCGGTTCGAAGTAGATGCTGCTCATAACCATGAGGTCCCTTCTGGACGACCGTCCCGACACGGCCGATGGTGATCCCAGCTGGATCTTTCGGTGGTCGTCGCGCCGAAGCGGACGATCGGGGCGTTCGTGACGGAAGGTCCGCGCCGACCTGGCCGATGATCACGAACGGTTAACGTTCAGCAATTACGAGCGTGCCAGCTGCGGTAGCCGAAAGACAGACGATGTGATCTGCATCACATCGAACACCTGTACGACACGAAAGGATAACGCGCGTTACCTTTTCGGAGAACACGCGTCGGTACTGGCAAAACCCCTGCCCAACTGGACGTTTGATCACATTGCCCACATCCGTGTCATTTATCGAACCGTTACGCCCCTGACGTGCGAAAACACGTCCGGAAGGCGATTGCGACGTCCTCGCGACCAATCCCGGTCACCGACACGAGACCGTGACGACCGCGGACCGCCCCATCGCACCGCGTACCACGGAACCGGTACGCGCCGAACCGATTTCGCGCACCGACCACGTGGAAACCGTGCCGACACGCCGGTGTTCTCCTACGATGGGCGGCGGAAACACACCAGAACAGCGGAGGGGTCGTCGACGATGAGCGACAACGCGAATGTGATCGACCAGTCGAAGCCGAGCATCGCCCGGGTCTACGACTACATGCTCGGCGGCAAGGACAACTACGAGGTGGACCGCGCCGTCGGTGACCACTTCAAGCTGAATCTGCCCGGTTCGGTGGCGATCGCGACCACCAACCGCGAGGCCCTCGTCCGCGCGGTGCGCGAGCTGGCCGCGGCCGGGCTCACCCAGTTCCTCGATTTCGGCAGCGGCCTGCCCACCGCGAACAACGTCCACCAGGTCGCGCAGAAGATCAATCCGGACTCCCGGGTGGTCTACATCGACAACGACCCGATCGTGCTCGCCCACGGCCGCGCCCTGCTGGCGACCGACGAGCGAACCACCGTCGTGCAGGCCGACGTGCGCGATTCCGCCGACATCCGGGTCAACCCCGAGGTGACCGCGCTCATCGATTTCGACCAGCCGGTCGCGGTGATCTTCAGCGCGCTGCTGCACCACCTCAACGACGACGAGGACCCGCACGGCATCGTGCGGTACTGGTCCGAGCAGATTCCCGCCGGCTCCAGCGTGTTCATCTCCCACTTCCGGTCCGGGCACAACGACGAGACCATCCAGGCCGAGAGCACACTGCAGTCGACCTTCGGCCGCGGGCGCTGGCGCACCGAGGAGGAGATCATCGCCCTGTTCGGTGACCTGCGCATCCAGGAACCCGGTGTCCTCCCGGCCGCGATCTGGAATCGGGACAAGGCCGAGGACGAAGTCGGGCTGCGCGCGGTCGACAGCAAGCTCACGGTGTGGGAAGAACTCATCGTGGCGGCGATCGCCGAGAAGCGGTAGGCAGTTCCGAGAATCGGCCGCGAAATCGGCCAAATTTCGACCCCGACATCCTGTGCGTTCGAGCGGGTGAACGCGTCACGTTCGGCTATCTTGCATCCAGTTCTTTTCGATGCTGCTGGATCGTTCGTGTCGCTTCGCCGCAATCACGTGCCGCGTGAGATCCACGCCTCGTGATTCGGTGACCCCCTCAGACGAAGGGACGCCGGTCTCATGCCCGCACCCGTTATCCTCGACGGCCGCATCGTACGGCTGGAACCCCTTGCGCCCCACCATGTTCCCGGTCTGGCCGCCGCAGCCGCAGCGTTCGGCGGCCCGGCCGGGTTCACCATCGTCCCGCACGGTGAACAGGAGGCGCGCACCTATGTCTTCCAGGCCGAGGCCGCCCAGCTCGCCGGCACCGCGCTGGCCTTCGCGATCGTCACCGCCGCCGACGACAGCGTGGTCGGCGCGACCCGTTTCACCCGGCTCGACTACTGGCAGGGGCCGCTGAGCTGGCCGTTGTCGGCCGAGCCGGTCACCGCCCTGCCCGGCGGGTCGATTCCCGACGCCGTGGAGATCGGCAACACCTGGCTCACCCCCGCGGTGCGCGGTGGCCAGGTGAACCTCGAAGCCAAGCTGCTGCTGCTCAGCCACGCCTTCGACAGTTGGGGCGTGCGCCGGGTGACCCTGCGCGCCGATGCCCGCAACCAGCGCTCCCGCGCGGCGATCGAACGGCTCGGCGCGGTGAGTGACGGTGTGCGCCGGGCACATTCGCGCGGACTCGACGGCGCGGTGCGCGACACCGCGTTCTATTCCATCCTGCACGACGAGTGGCCGGGGGTGCGGCTGCGGATCCTCGAGCAGCTGGCCGCCCGCGCGCTGCGGCGGGCGCCGTTGATCCCGGCGACCCCCGCGTCGTTGCGGGCGCTGGCCTGCCAGCTCGGTTGAGCTCACACCCGGACGGACTCGATCCGGTCGGCGATCAGCTCGGCGAGTTCATCCGGACGCTCCTCCGGCAGCCAGTGCGAGGCGCCGTCGAGCACGACGAGGCGGTAGTCGCCTGCGGCGTACTTCTCGGCGAGCTCGGCGCCGCGCCGCGACAGCGCGCCGTCGCCGGTGCTCCACACGTGGGTCACCGGCGCCGTGACCCGCGCCGTCACCGCGCGCGGTGAGCCCAGCGCCATGGCGCGGTACCAGTTCAGCGCGCCGGTGAGCGCACCGGTGTCGACGATCTCGGCGCCGACCCGGGCGATCGCGTCCTCGTGCATGCCGGTCCCGCTCAATGCCCGCTTCCGCACCGCGGGCCGGGCGATCAGGCGTTCGGGCAGGACCGGGAGCTGGAACAGCAGCATGTACCAGGACCGAAGAAGCTGATTGCTGCTGACCATCGACCGGAGGAACGCGCCGGGGTGTGGCACCGACACGCTCACCAGCGTGCGGACCAGCTCGGGCCGGGCCGCGGCCAGCGACCAGGCCACCGCGGCACCCCAGTCGTGACCGACCAGATGCACCGGCCCGCGCCCGATCTCGCCGATCAGCGCGGCGATGTCGGCGACGAGCTCGCTCGTCCGGTAGGCCAGCCTGCCGCGCGGGCGCGCACCCGGCGAGTACCCGCGCTGGTTCGGCGCGAGGGTCCGGTACCCGCGGGCGTTGAGCAGGGCGGTGAGCTCGCGCAGCGAGGTCGCGGTCTGTGGGAAGCCGTGCAGCGCGACGACCACCGGGCCGTCGATCGGACCGGTGTCGACCACGTCGAAGTCGAGTCCGTCCCGGGAGAACGAGGTCAGCCGTGTGCTCAAGGAATCCTCCGGTCGCTCGCGATCAATTGACTGATCGGTAAATTACTCTCGATTCAGGTCTGCCGTCAACGAATCACCGGCCCGTACCGCCGTGCACGACCGCCACCTCGGCACCACCGAGGTCGAAGGCACGGTGCAGGATCCGGACGGCTTCGTCCAGTTCGGTATCGCTGACCAGCACCGAGATCCTGATCTCGGAGGTGGCGATCAGGTCGAGATTGATCCCCGCCGCGGCCAGCGCCTCGCAGAAGGTCGCGGTGACGCCGGGCTGGTTGCGCATGCCCGCGCCGATCAGCGACACCTTGCCCACCCGGTCGTCGTAGCGGACATCGGCGAATCCGATGTCGGCGCGCCGCGAGCGCAGCAGCGCGACCGCGCGGGCGCCGTCGGCGGCGGGCAGGGTGAAGGTGATGTCGGTGCGCCCGGTACCGGTGTTCTGCACGACCATGTCGATGCCGATCTCGGCATCGGCCACCGCACGGAACACCTGTGCCGCGTACCCGGGCTCGTCGGGCAGGCCGACCACGGTCACCTTGGCCTCGTTACGATCGTGCGCGACGCCGGTCAGCACGGCCTGGTCGGCGGGGATGTCGGCCATCGAACCGAACACGGTGGTGCCGACGGTGTCGGTGTAGGACGAGCGCACATGCACCGGCACGTGATAGCGGCGCGCGTATTCCACACAGCGCAGCATCAGCACCTTGGAGCCGCAGGCCGCCATCTCCAGCATCTCCTCGTAGGAGATCTCGTCGAGCTTCTGCGCGTCGGCCACGATGCGCGGGTCGGCGGTGAACACGCCGTCGACATCGGTGTAGATCTCGCAGACATCGGCGCCGAGGGCCGCGGCGAGCGCGACGGCGGTGGTGTCGGAGCCGCCGCGACCGAGGGTGGTGACATCGCGGCTGTCCTGGCTGACGCCCTGGAACCCGGCGACCAGCACGATCTCCCCGTCGTCGAGTGCGCGGCGCACCCGGCCGGGATCGACCTCGATGATCTTGGCGTTGCCGTGCGCGCCGGTGGTGATCACCCCGGCCTGGGAACCGGTCAGCGACCGTGCCTCGGCGCCCAGTGCGTGAATCGCCATGGCCACCAGCGCGTTCGAGATGCGTTCGCCCGCGGTGAGCAGCATGTCCATCTCGCGTGGCGGCGGGGCGGGTGCCACCTGACCCGCCAGCTCCAGCAGTTCGTCGGTGGTGTCGCCCATGGCCGAGCACACCACCACCACGTCGTGTCCCTGCTTCTTCGTCTCCACGATCCGCTCGGCGACCCGGCGGATCCGCTCCGCGGTGGCCACCGACGAACCGCCGAATTTCTGTACAACCAGGGCCATTCCGTCGTCCTCTCCCCTGCTCGCCCACGCGTGATCCGCGCGTGACCCCTCCGAGTATCCCGGCATTTCTGGCACGACTGTTCTGTTTCGTGGTGAAAACGACTGCCGCCGAGCCGATCCGGCCGCGATACTGGCCGGAGTGGGGGCGCGGATCGCGTGGTTCCCGGTTTCGGTGGCTCTCGGCGGTTAGGCGAATTCCCATGACCAGCAATCTCGTTCGTTCAGGTCTCGGTGTGGCGGTGTTTGGCACGGGCCCACTCGCTGCCACGGTCGCGCGAATCATCCGTGACAATGGGGCTGACCTGCACGAACGGGCGGGTACGGCGTTGCTGCCCGGCGAGCTGCCCTCGGCCGACCTGCTGGTCGATACGACCGGGACCGCCGAGTCGGCGCCCGCCCTGCTCGCCGCGCTGCGGGCGGGCCGGTCGGTGATCACCGCGAACACGGTGCTCGTCGCCGAGCACGGGCATCGGCTGGCGGCGGCCGCCGCGGAATTCGGCGGCGATCTGTTCTTCGAAGCGGCGGTGGCGGGCGGGGTTCCGGTGGTGCGCCCGCTGACCCAGTCGCTGTCCGGCGATCGGGTGCGCCAGGTACTCGGCGTGGTTCCGGCCACCGAGCCGCACGACGCGATCGCCCAGGCAGCGATTCTGGCGACACTGGCCTTCCACACCAGAGTGGACGTCGGTGACGTGCACTTCGAGGAGTTCGCCGCGGCGACGGCGCACGACCTGGCGGCCGCCGACGCGCTGTCGCTGCGGCTGCGCCCGCTCACCGTCTGCACCAGGGTCAGCGGCCAGCTCACGCCCGAAGAGGGTGGTAAGGAACGGATCTCGGTGCGCGTGCATCCCGCACTGCTTCCCATCGCGCATCCGCTCGCCCAGGTCGACGAGCCGACCAGTGCGGTGACCGTCGAGGCCGAGGGCGCGGGGCAACTGATGTTCTCCGGTCGCGATGCCACCACCGCCACCGCGTCCGCCCTGCTCGGCGACCTGGTGACCGCGGCCCGCAACCGCGTCCACGGCGGCCGCGCGCCCCGCGCCTCCTATTACGCCGAACTCCCCGTCGCTCCGCTCGGCGACACCCCCACCCGCTACTACCTGAACCTGCGGGTCACCGACCATGCGGGCGCCCTCGCCCAGGTCGCGACGGTGTTCGCCGACCACGGCGTGAGCATCGCCCGGGTGCGCCAGGAACACCACGGCTCAGACGCCCACCTGATCGTGCTCACCCACCGCGCCCGCGAATCGGCGCTCACCGACACGGTCGACGCCCTCGCCGAGGCGGCGTGCGTGCGTGCGATGACGACCCGCTGGCGGGTCGAGGGCACCGACGAATAGCGCCGCCCGGCCGACCAGGTCCTACAGGCTGAACGCCACCGAGCGCAGGATCAGTACCGCGATGAAGACCACGGTGAACGCCAGGTCGAGGGCCGAGCCGCCGAGCCGGACCGGCGGCAGGAATCGGCGCACCGGCGCGATCACCGGTTCGGTCGCGGCGTGGACCACCGACCGGGCCTTACCCGCCCACTGCGGCGTCTTGCCGAGGAGATCGGCCCAATCCAGCACCAACCGGGCGATCAGCAACACCAGGAAGACCGTCAACACGTAACCGACCACGGTACCGATGAGGCTCATCGACACAGTATCTAGCATGGACCGATGATCGTCACGACGTTCGAGGTCTGGCAGTCCGCGGGCGAACAGCTCCTGGTCGACGGCGAGCACGCCGTTCTCGTCGACAGTGATCAGGAAGCGCTCCGGGCTGCCGACGGATTACCCACCACCGCAACCGTTCTCGTGCTCACCCCGACGACCGAGGGCGCCGATGCCGTACGCCGGACCGACGTCGCCGGGATCCGCTGGGCGCGCCGCGGACCCGCCGGTCGCCACACCGAGCTGCTGCACCGCCCCGCGACCGCGGCAACCCTGGGCCTGCGCCCGCATCCCGAGGGCGGCTGGTTCCGCGAAACCTGGCGCAGCCCAATCACGTTCACCCCCGAGGGCTATCCCGGCGAGCGAGCCGCCGCAACCGGCATCCTGTTCCTGCTCCCGCCACAGGAACACTCGATCTGGCACGCGGTGCGCTCCGACGAACTCTGGCTCTGGCACCGCGGCGGACCACTGGAGCTCACCCTCGGCGGCGACGGCGACACCCCCGGCTCCGCCGAAACCACGGTCCTCGGCCCCGACCTCGACAACGGCCACCACGTCCAGTACCTGGTCCCCGCCGGATCCTGGCAGGCCGCCCGCCCCGGCACCGACGAGGAAGTCCTCGTCAGCTGTGTCGTCGCCCCCGGCTTCGATTTCGCCGACTTCCGCGCCCTCCCCCTGGACAGCTGATCACCGGACCCTCGTGATCAGCGGTCCAGGTCAGTGGCGGGCGTCGGTGGGTTCGTAGCGGCGGGTGAAGTCGAGGATGCGGGCCGTGACCTCCTTCGGGATCTGATGGAAGATGCCGTGCCCGGCTCCGACGAAGATCTCGGTGTCGCAGGTGGCCAGGTTGTCACGCAGGCGCTGGGTGGCGACCTTCGGGTCGATCGCCAGTGACTCCGAGCCGAACAGGCCGAGCGTCGGGGTGGTGATCGTGGCGAGGCGTTCGTCGGTGAACATCCGCGGGTAGCCGATCGTCGGGACGTACCCGAGAGCCGCTTTCACCCCGGCGAATTCCGCGTCGGAGAGGGTGACGCCGGGGTTGAGCCGAGCGTTCATCTTGCGGAGGTTCTTGTCGGTCGGGCGGGCGCCGACCTTGAGCATCGTCCACAACACGGACCATTTGATCTTCGTCAGCGTCCCGGTCGGCTCGACCACCGTCAGGCTCGCCAACCGCCGCTGCTCGGTGGTGGCGATCGCCAGCGCCTGCCACCCGCCCTGCGAGTACCCCACCAGGTGCACTCGGTCGACGCCGAGACCATCGAGGACCTCCCCGAACCAGGCGCCGAAGCCGGACTCGTCGAGCGGCGCGGACTGCACGCTCAGCCCCGGAGTGCCGATCATCTCCGTCGCGTAGACGACGCGATCACGGGCCAGGTCCTCGATGACGTGATTCCAGGCCAGGCTGTTGCCGCCGAGGGAGTGCATCAGCACGATCGGCAGGCCCTCCCCTGCACCGAATCGGCGAACGTGCGTGCTGCCGAACGAGGTGGGGACATCGACCGTGGTCGACGGAATCGGCAGGCCCTTCTCCAGCTCCCGATAGGTCCGCAGGTACTCCACCCGCGCCTTGTCATTCTTGAATCGCCCGATCTTGGCCATGACCACCCCTGTTCCACGTTGGTGATATCAACGTACCACAACAGTGATATGGGCGTACCATGAAAATTCTTCCGGGCAGGCCGGGACAGCGAGGAGGACACCGTGCCGCGTTTGGCCGATCACGAGGAACGGCGCAGTGCCATCACCGGAGCCGCCCGCCGGGTCATCGCCCGGGGCGGGCTGGAGGCGGCGACCTTTCAATCGGTCGCCGCGGAAGCCGGGGTGTCGGTGCGGTCGGTGCAGTACTACTTCGGCACCAAGCGGGAGTTCCTGCTCGCCACCCACCGCGCCGTCGTCGCGGACTCGGGAGCGCGGCTCGCCGCGGTCGTCGGCACGCTCGGGACCGCGCCGGCACCGCGCGATGTCGTACGCGCGATCCTGCTCGCGCTGCTCCCCCTCGACGCGCAGAGCCGCCGAGATGCCGTCATCCTCGGCATCTTTCACGCCGCGGCGCTCACCGGGCCCGATGTCGAGTCCGGCGACACCACCGGCGCACCGAACTACATCGTCGGCGTGGTGGCCGCCCAGCTGCGCGCCCTGCGTGGCGCCGAGGCCGACGAGAAGACCCTCGTCGCCGACGCCGAGATCATCCTGCTCGCCCTCGGCGGCCTCGCCCAGGGCATGCTGACCAACGACGACTACGCCGCCCGCGCACCAGAACTCGTCGACCACCTGCTCGACCGCGTCCTCGACGCCTGAAAGACGAAGGGCCCCGGCGAAATTCACCAGGGCCCAACGCACAGCATTCGAACTACTTCTTGCGGTCCTTCTTCTCGCGCACGCGCACCGAGATGCGCACCGGCGAGCCGTCGAAGCCGAACTCCTCACGCAGGCGGCGTTCGATGAACCGGCGGTAGCCCGCCTCGAGGAAGCCGGTGGTGAACAGCACGAACGTCGGCGGACGGGTGCCCGCCTGGGTGGCGAACATGACGCGCGGCTGGCGCCCGCCACGCATCGGCGGCGGGGTGGCCGCGATGACTTCCTTCAGCCAGGTGTTCAGACGACCGGTCGAGATGCGCTTGTCCCAGGATTCGAGCGCGGTCTCCATCTGCGGCACCAGCTTCGCCACGGCGCGACCGGTGTGGGCGGAGATGTTGACCCGCTGCGCCCACGGCACCCGCACCAGATCGCGGTCGATCTCGCGCTCGAGCATGTAGCGGCGGTCCTCGTCGACCAGGTCCCACTTGTTGAATGCCAGCACCAGCGCGCGACCGGAGTCGGCGACCAGGCTGATCACGCGCAGGTCCTGTTCGGTGATCGGCACCGAGGCGTCGATCAGCATGATCGCGACCTCGGAGGCCTCGAGCGCCGACTTCGTCCGCAGCGAGGCGTAGAACTCGGTGCCGGTCGCATTGGACACCTTGCGCCGCAGGCCGGCGGTGTCGACGAACTTCCAGGTCTTGCCGCCCAGTTCGACCAGCGAGTCGACCGGGTCGACGGTGGTGCCCGCGACATCGTGGACCACCGAGCGCTCGTCACCGGCGAGCTTGTTGAGCAGGCTGGACTTGCCGACATTCGGCTTGCCGACCAGCGCCACCCGACGCGGACCGGCGACACCGGTGCCCTCGCGCGGCGTCTCGGGCAGCGAGGAGAGCACATCGTCGAGCAGGTCGCCGGTGCCGCGGCCGTGGGCGGCCGAGACCATCCGCGGCTCACCGAGACCCAGCGACCACAGGCTCGACGCCTCGTGTTCGACCTTCTGATCGTCGACCTTGTTGGCCACCAGGATCACCGGGATCTTGGAGCGGCGCAGCTTGCGCACCGCGGCCTCGTCGGTCGCCGTCGCGCCGACGGTGGCGTCGACCACGAGCAGGATCGCGTCGGCGGTCTCCATCGCCACCTCGGCCTGCCGGGCCACATGCTGCTGCAGGCCCTTGGCGTCGGGCTCCCAGCCGCCGGTGTCCTGCACCAGGAAGCGGCGTCCGGACCAGTTGGCCTCATACGAGATGCGGTCACGGGTGACGCCGGGGATGTCCTCGACGACGGCTTCGCGCCGCCCGAGAATCCGGTTGACCAGGGTGGACTTGCCCACGTTCGGGCGCCCGACCACGGCCAGCGTCGGCATGGCGAGGTGTTCCTCGCCGTCGAGTTCACCGTCGAGATCGGTGAGCTCCCACTCGGACTCGTCGGTCCAGATGCCGTCGCCTGCGAGTACCTCTTCGGTCATCGCGACCCTCCTGTCGTGGCCGAGAGCTGCTGGGCCACGACGCGATACAGCTCGTCGATGGTCTGATCCAGCGTCAGCTCGCTGGTGTCGACCAGTACCGCGTCCTCGGCGGGACGCAGCGGCGACACCGTGCGGGTGGAATCGAGGGTGTCGCGGCGCTGCACGTCGGCCAGCACGGCCTGGTAGTCGTCGCCGCGGCCCTCGCGGATGTTCTGGGCGTTGCGCCGCTGGGCGCGCGCCTCCGCCGAAGCGGTGAGATAGATCTTGGCGTCGGCGTCGGTGAGCACGACGGTGCCGATGTCGCGGCCCTCGACCACGATCCGCCCGGCCACCGCGGTGATCTCGCGCTGCAGCGCGACGAGCTGCTCGCGCACCTGCGCCACCGCCGAGACGGCCGAGACCGCCTTGGTGACGGCATCGCCGCGGATCTCCGCGGACACGTCGTCACCGTCGAGCTCGACGACCTCGTGGCTGGGATCGGTGCCGATCGAGAGCGGCAGTGCCGCAACCGTTTCGGCGATCGCCGCCGGATCGGTCAGGTCGACGCCCGCGCGCAGCACCCGCAGCGTCGCCACCCGGTACATCGCGCCGGTGTCGAGGTAGCGGGCGCCCAGGCGCGCCGCCAGCCGACGCGACACGCTGGACTTGCCGGTGCCGGACGGGCCGTCCATGGCGACGACGAGCGCGCCGTCCCCGGTCAGCCTGCCGCCGGACAACGCCACCGAGAAATCCACTCCGTTCACAGCTGCACCGCCTCGTAGAGTTTGCCGATCTCGTCACGGCCGAGCACGCGCAGCGTGCCGGGACGCTGATCACCCAGCGCCACCGGGCCGAGGTGGGTGCGCACCAACCGGATCACCGGGTGGCCGACCTCGTCGAGGAGCCTACGCACGATGTGCTTGCGGCCCTCGTGCAACACGAGCTTGACCAGCGAACGTCCCTCGTAGGCCTCGAGCATGGTGAACTTGTCGACCTTGGCGGGACCGTCCTCGAGCTCGACACCCTCGCGGAACCGCTTGGCGACGAGCCGGTAGTTCACCTCGCCGTGCACGGTGGCCAGGTAGGTCTTGGGCACCTCGAAGGAGGGGTGCATCAGCCGATGCGCCATCTCGCCGTCATTGGTGAGCAGCAGCAGGCCCTCGGTGTCGGCGTCGAGACGGCCGACATGGAACAGGCGCTGACCGGCGGCGATGCGCTCGGCGACGATATCGCCGACACACGGCCGACCCAGATCGTCGGACATGGTGGACTGCCAGCCCTTGGGCTTGTTCAGCACCAGGTGCACCAGTTCGTCACGGACGACCACGCGGGTGCCGTCGACGCGCACGACCGCGTTCTCCGGATCCACGCGCAGACCCTGCTCACGCACGATCTTGCCGTCGACCTCGACGCGACCGGCCGCGATCATGTCCTCGGCCGCGCGGCGCGAGGCCACACCGGCCTTGGCGAGCACCTTCTGCAAACGCTCACCCTCGCCCCACGGCAGCTTCTTCGGACCCTCGGTGGCATCGGAGTGCTGGTGCCGCGCGGGCTTGGCGTTGTTCAGGATGGTCGGCGCGACCACCTTGCGCTGCGGCTTGGCGGTCTTCTTGCGAGCGGCGGGCGCCTGCGAGGTGGCCGGACGAGCCGTGCCGCCCGCGCGGGGCGCGCCACTGCGCTGCCCACCCGCACCGGCACCACCACGCGGGTAACCACCGCGCTGGGCATCGTCACGCTGGAAGCCACCCGCGGAGCCACGGCGCGCGGGCGCACCGTCACGCTGACTGCCACCGGCGGAACCGCCACGGGCGTCACGCTGGTAGCCGCCGGTCGAACCACCGCGGCGACCGCCGGACTCGCTGTCGCGCTGGTAGCCGCCGGCAGAGCCGCGGCGCCCCGCCGACTCGCCATCTCGCTGATATCCGCCGGTGGAGGTACCGCGACGGCCGGTGTCATTACCGCGCTGGAAGCCACCCGCGCTGGTGCCGCGGCGGCCGGGGGCCTCGCCACGGGAACCCGCCTGGCCGGTGCGCGCACTGCCGCCGCGGGGGGCCGCGGTTCGGTTCGCGCCACTACGGGGCTGGTCGCTGCGATTTCTTCGGTCCGGTGTGCCATCTCGGCGAGCGGAATTATTCATCTGTCCTGTCAATCGTCGGTGCCGAGGTCCATGTCGGACTCGGCGGGTTTTTTCAGCCTGGTGAACCGGGGATCGGTGTCCAGGCTCTCGCTGATCTCGTCGATCAGGTCGACGCCGGGAAGCAGCGGCGCCAGCGGAGGCAGGTCGCCCAGTGAGGCGAGCCCGATCCGTTCGAGGAACAACTCGGTGGTGCGGTACAACGTGCCGTTGCTTTCCGGGTCCTGACCCGCTTCCGCGATCAAGCCCCTGGCCAACAGCGTGCGCATCACTCCGTCGACGTTCACCCCGCGGACCGCGCTGACCCTGGTGCGGGTCACCGGCTGGCGGTAGGCCACCACCGCCAAGGTTTCCAAGGCGGCCCGGGTCAGTTTCGTCCGGGCCCCGTCGAGCAGCACACGCTCGACATAGGGCGCGTACTCCTGTCGAGTATAGAAGCGCCACCCGTCACCGACGAAACGCAGGTCGATGCCACTGCCGCGCGCGGACAGTTCGGCCGACATCGCGCGCAGGGTGTCCTCCACCCGCTCACTGCTGTCGTCCAGGGCCGCCGCCAGCTGTTCTACCGGCGCGGGAGCGTCGACGACGAGCAACATGGCCTCGAGCGCGGAGCGCAGTTCCGGATCGTCGAGCGGCTCCGGAGTGAACTCCGACACTGCCTCGGTCATGCCGGGTCCTCCACCCTCATCCATAGTCTTCTTCGAAAGTCAGTGCCGCCGCCTCGGCATCGGGATCGAGTTCGCCCAGCCAGCTCACGGCCAGCGGGCCGAGCGGATCGGGTTGCTCGAAGACGATGGTCTTGCCGCGGTACAGCTCCAGCAACGCCAGGAACCTGGCCACGATTTCCACCGGGACTGTGCAATCGGACACCAGTTCGGCGAAGGTCGTCCAGCCGCCGGGCCCGCGTTCCTTGAGCCGGGCCAGCACCAGCTCGGCCTGTTCGGCCACCGAGATGGTGTGCATGTGCAGATGACCCAGCCCCACCTGGGCGATCGGGCGCGGCCGGAACGCGGCCGCGGCGATCTCGGCGAAGGCCCCGATGTCGACGCCGAGGGTCACCTCGGGCAGCAGTCCTTCGAACTGTTCCTCGAGTGCCACCGAGCGCGGGTACCGGCGCAGCGCGGCCGCTTCGAGCTCGGCGAGCAGCTCGGCCACCTGCTTGAACGCGCGATATTGCAGCAGGCGCGCGAACAGCAGGTCGCGCGCGTCGAGCAGTTCCAGGTCCTCGATGTCGGTCATCTCGCCCGCCGGGAGCAGCCGGGCGGCCTTGAGGTCGAGCAGCGTCGCCGCGACGACCAGGAATTCGGTGGTCTGGTCGAGGATCTTGTCCGCGCGCAGCTTGGTGTTCTCGGCCAGCTCGGCGGTCAATGCCTTGGTGTAGGCGATGAATTCGTCGGTGACCCTGTGCAACGCCACTTCGGTGACATCGAGTTTGCGCGAGCTGATCAACGTCAGCAGCAGATCGAACGGCCCCTCGAAATTCGTGAGCCGCAGATGAAAACCGGTGTTCTCTGCGGCCGGGGCCGCGCCTTCGGGTACCGCTTGCACCGCAGGTGTAGCTCCGATCACCGGCCCGACCGGTGGATGACTTCCCGCGCCATCGCCCGATACGATTCCGCGCCCCCGGATTTCGGCGCCCAGGTGGTGATGGGTTCCCCGGCGACACTGGCGTCGGGAAAACGCACGGTGCGCGAGATGGCCGTGTCGTAGACCAGGTCACCGAAGACCTCGACCACGCGCGACATCACCTGGCGCGAGTGCAGCAGCCGGGCGTCGAACATGGTGACCACGATGCCGTAGAGGCTCAGCCGCGGGTTGAGGCGGTCGCGCACCTTCTCGACGGTGTCGTTGAGCAGCGCGAGGCCGCGCAGCGAGAAGTACTCGCACTCCATCGGGATGATCACCCCGTCGGAGCAGGCCAGCGCGTTGACCGTGAGCAGGCCGAGCGAGGGCTGGCAGTCGATGAGGATGTAGTCGTAGCGGTCGCGCACACCGGACAGGGCCCGGCCCAGCGACTGCTCGCGGCCCACCTCGTTGACCAGCTGGATCTCGGCCGCGGAGAGGTCGATGTTGCTGGGTAACAGGTCCATGCCCTCGACCTTGGTGGTCTGCAGCACGTCGTCGACCGTGGCCTTCCCGCCGATCAGCAGGTTGTGCACGGTCAGATCGAGGTCGTGGTGGGCCAGCCCGAGCCCGGCCGAGAGCGCGCCCTGCGGGTCGAGGTCGACGAGCAGCACCTTGCGACCGTATTCGGCCAGGGCGGCACCGAGATTGATGGTCGAGGTGGTCTTGCCGACCCCGCCCTTCTGGTTGCACATCGCCACGACGAGTGCGTCGCCGTGCCGCTGGACCTGTGGTGGCTCGGGTACCAGTCGCAGCGGGCGCCCGGTCGGGCCCATCTCGACGGCCTCGGCGACCTGGTCCGGTCCACCGTCCCACGGTGTTTCCGCTGTCGTCACGATCCGCTGCTCCTTATACGTTTTCCTGCCGGTATCCCCTGTCGAGGGTAGCGAGGCCGATTCTGTGACCGGTTCGCTTTCGTACGGTCCAGCTCTGGGTAGACGCTACCGCTCCGACCGGTGAGGTACGGCATGGCAACGCCGGGCGTGTTCGCACGATACCTGCTGGGTCCGGCCCGGCGGTGCCGGTTCAGCGGGCGCGTGGATGCGCGGTGGCCCACACCTCGCGCAGCGTGCTCACCGTGACGAGGGTGTAGATCTGGGTCGTGGTCACCGAGGCGTGCCCCAGCAGTTCCTGCACCACCCGCACATCGGCACCACCGTCGAGCAGGTGGGTGGCGAAGGAGTGCCGCAGCGTGTGCGGTGACACCGCCGCCCCGATCCCCGCGCGTTCGGCCGCGGTCTGCAACACCTGCCACGCGCTCTGCCGCGACAGCCTGCCGCCGCGGTGGTTGAGGAAAAGCGCTCCGCCGGAACCCTTTCCGCTCGCGGCCAGGGTGGGACGCCCGCGCACCAGGTAGGCGTCGACGGCCGCCAGCGCGGGCCGTCCGATCGGGACCAGCCGCTGCTTGCCGCCCTTGCCGTGCAGCACCACGCATCGTTGCTCGGCATCGATGTCGTCGACATCGAGCCCGACCATCTCCGAGATCCGCGCCCCGGTCGAGTAGAGCAGTTCGAGCAGGGCGCGGTCGCGCAGCCCGCGCGGTCCGCCATCGGTGCCCGCCGGATCACCGTCCGCCGCACCGCCCGCCGCTTCGAGCAGACGCGACACCTGGTCGTAGGGCAGGGCCTTGGGCAATCTGCGTCCCGGCGCCGGTGGTTTCACCGCGTGCGCGACATCGGTGTCGGTGATCCCCTCGGCGGCGGCGAATCTGTGCAGGCCACGCACCGCGATCAGCGCCCTGGCCACCGAACCCGCCGCCAGGGGCGGATGATCGGCGCCGCCGGAGCGCAGTGCCATGGTGAATTCGGCGACATCACCCTGGGCGACCTCGGCCAGACCCGTGATACCGCGGCCGGTGAGAAAGCTCAGGTAGCGGGCCAGATCTCGGCGATAGGCGCCGAGGGTGTTGCGCGCGGCTCCGCGCTCGACCGCGAGATGGTCGAGGTAGGCGTCGATCTCGCGCGCGAGCACGGCGGAACCCGTCAGTCCTGGCCCGCGACGGCAACGACGGTCACGCCGGGTCGCCCTCGGCCGAGGACCGCGCCTCCGCGGCCTTGCGGCGCAGGAATGCGGTGGGCTGACCCGGCCACGGGGCGTCGGCGGGCCGCATCGGCACCTGACCGGCTGTCGCCGCCGCGTAAGCGAGCACACCGGCGACCGCGGTCGCGTTCACGATCTGCCCGGCCAGCGCGGCGCGCACGGCCTCGCCGACCGGCATCCTGACCAGTTCCAGATCGGCTTCCTCGTGCTCGGGATCGGGCCGGTCGGTCGCGCTGAGACCGGTCGCGAAGAACACCCGCAGCGCCTCGTCGGTGAAGCCCGGCGAGAGCGCCACATCCACCAGCACCGACCACTCGGCGGCCGCGAGGCCCGTCTCCTCGGCCAGCTCGCGCTTGGCCGCGGTGAGCGGGTCCTCGCCGTCGATGTCGAGCAGCCCGGCGGGCAGTTCGAGCAGCCGGGTGCCGATCGGGTGCCGGTACTGACGGATCAGCACGACGTTGCCGTCGTCGTCGAGCGCGAGCACCGCGACGGCCCCGTGGTGCTCGATGACCTCGCGCTCGGCGACCCGCCCGCCCGGCATCGCGACCTGATCCTGGCGCAGGGCCAGGATCGCGCCGCTGTAGAGCACCCGGCTGGAGACCGTCTCGAAGTCGTGACTACCGGGCTCGCTCACGGTTCCTCTTGTTCCTCAGCGCTCCGCGGCCTGTTCCGCGAGCTCTTCCTCGGGGAAGTCTACGGGAAGGCGTTCGGCCAGTTTGTACTTCAGCGCCGCGGCGATCAGGGCAGCGAACAGCGGATGCGGCCTGGTCGGACGGCTCTTGAGCTCCGGGTGCGCCTGGGTGGCGACGAAGAACGGATGCACCGAGGCGGGGTACTCCACGAACTCCACCAGGTGCCCGTCCGGCGAGGTGCCGGAGAACCGCAGGCCGCTCTTGGCGATGACGTCGCGGTAGGCGTTGTTCACCTCGAAGCGGTGCCGGTGCCGCTCGGAGACGTGCTCGGAACCGTAGGCCTGCGCGACGACCGACCCCTTCTCCAGCGTGGCCGGGTAGGCGCCCAGGCGCATGGTGCCGCCCAGATCGGCTTCGCCGGCGACGACGTCTTCCTGGTCGGCCATGGTCGAGATGACCGGGTTCTTCGTCTCCGGCTCGAACTCCGCGGAGTTGGCGTCGGCGATGCCCACCGAACGCGCAGCCTCGATGACCACGCACTGCAGGCCCAGGCACAGGCCGAGCAGCGGGATGCCGCGATGGCGCGCGTAGCCGATCGCGCCCAGCTTGCCCTCGATGCCACGGATGCCGAAACCACCGGGGATCAGCACGGCGTCGACGTCGCGCAACGCCGCCTGCGCGCCCGCCTCGGTCTCGCACTCGTCGGAGGGCACCCAGCGGATGTTCACCTTGGCGCGGTGGGCGAAACCGCCCGCGCGCAGCGCCTCGGTGACCGAGAGGTAGGCGTCGGGCAGGTCGACGTACTTGCCGACCAGCGCCACCTCGACGGTCTCGCGCGGGGCGTGCACGCGATCGAGCAGATCGCCCCACACGGTCCAGTCCACGTCACGGAACGGCAGGCCGAGCTTGCGCACCACGTAGGCATCGAGGCCCTCGCTGTGCAGCACCTTCGGGATGTCGTAGATCGAGGGCGCGTCGGGGGTGGAGATGCAGGCCTCCACGTCGACGTCGCACATCAGCGCGATCTTGTTCTTGAGCCCCTGCGGCACCTCGCGGTCGCAGCGCAGGATCAGCGCGTCGGGCTGGATACCGATGTTGCGCAGCGCGGCCACCGAGTGCTGCGTCGGCTTGGTCTTGAGCTCACCCGAGGGCGCCAGGTACGGCACCAGCGACACGTGCAGGAAGAACACGTTGTCGCGACCCACGTCGTGGCGGATCTGGCGCGCCGCCTCGAGGAACGGCTGCGACTCGATGTCACCCACGGTGCCACCGATCTCGGTGATCACCACGTCCGGCACATGTCCTTCGAGATCGGGACCCTGCATCGCCAGGATGCGGTTCTTGATCTCGTCGGTGATGTGCGGGATCACCTGAACCGTGTCGCCCAGGTACTCACCGCGACGCTCCTTGGCGATCACCGTCGAGTAGATCTGGCCGGTCGTCACGTTCGCGTCCTTGGACAGATCGCGATCGAGGAAGCGCTCGTAGTGGCCGACGTCGAGGTCGGTCTCCGCGCCGTCCTCGGTGACGAACACCTCGCCGTGCTGGAACGGGTTCATGGTGCCCGGATCGACGTTCAGATACGGGTCGAGCTTCTGCATCGTCACCCGCATGCCGCGCGCGGTCAGCAACTGACCGAGGCTGGAGGCGGTGAGACCCTTACCCAAAGAGGAGGCGACGCCACCGCTCACGAAGATGTGCTTGGTGGCATTTCGAGCCTGATTCCGTTGTTGACCCACGGACCACCACCTTACCGCCTCCCCGGAACTTCAAGCCCCACTGAGGTGCGTAAACGGTCGCGTCGGCCGCTGGCGGTCGGTCTGGAGGCGGGTTGGCCGGTCCCCGGTGAGTTACCCATGTGCTCGCGAGATCAGGGGTTTCGTTGGCAACGCGAGTCGCGGGATCTCACCTTCGACAGGTGGTGAGGTTCTCAATCATCTGGGCATTGCTACGAGTGTCAGCGAGGTGGCCGACGAGCCGGTGCCGTAGCTGCCGGTGCGGCCGGCGAGTTGTTCGGTGAGGGCGAGAGCCGTTGTCACCCGGCCGATTTCGCGGTCGATGTTGTCGACGGTGGTGACCGTCGTCGCGAGGGGGGCCTGGGCGCGGACCTGGGCGATGGCGGCGGTGCCCTCGGCGGCGCCCGCGCGGCCTGCCAGCACGGTGCCCGCGGCACGCTCGCGCACGGCACCGGCGAAGCGGGCGATGGTCGCGCCCTGGCCGGTGTCGGATGCGACACCGTTGCCCGTGACGACGACGGCGAGTTGCGCGGGTCGCACCGGGGTGTCGCCGTAGGCGAGGAAACCGCCGCCACGCAGTGTCTCGAGCACCAGGGCCAGCTCCTGCGGATTGCTGCGGGGCTGACCGGTCGCCGGGTCGAGCAGCAGGGTCAGGCCGAGCAGGTCGCCCGCCATGCTGCCCTGGTCGACCGCGCCGGTGCGCAGCTGCGCGCCCGCGGGGACGATATTGGTCAGCGCCGAGCGCATCCGGTCGCCCTCCCCCGCGTCGACGAAGGCGTCGGCCAGGCTGATCCGGCCGGTCACCGCGGCACCCGCGGTCTCGAGAGCCCGGCTCACCCCATCGATATCGGCGGGGTCCGCGTCGGGGGTGGTGAACACGACGACGCTGCGGTCGGCCAGGGTGCCGCCGAGGATCCGGCCCGCCGATCCGGCGATGAACTGGTCGGCGGCGTCGAGCTGACCCGCCATGCGCTCGTTCTGCGCGGTGAGCGTGTCGACCTGTTCACGCAGATCACTCTTGTCCGAGCGCAGTCCGGACAGCATGTCCGCGGCCAGCGTCTGCGAACCGAGCACCACCCCGACGGCCAGCGCCAGGAAGATCGCCGCGATCGAGATGGCGTGTTGACGCAGTGAGATCACCCGGGCACCGCCCAGGGTTGAAACGTAGCCGCAGATGAGACGGGGTTTTGGTTCCTTGAACAGGGCATATGCCGTCTTACCTCACACTGTGTTAGGTGACCGTGGATTCCGTAGGATTCCGCTGTTTGCATCCCAATTCGTGCTTCATTTCGTGCTATGCCGTGCCACGGCTCGTAGCCAGCAAACCACAACATGAGGTGCGGATCGCGCAGCCCGCGCCGAGCCAAGCTCAGCACTGCATCGAATCATCATGCATGGGCACTGAGCGTCTAAACGTCGCTGTAGACGGAGTAGTGATTGCTGTAGGCGGCCCGGAGCGGGCCGACGTACTCCGGTGGCCGGACGCTGACGGTACCGACGCGGACCGCGCGGTCCGGGAGTTCATCCACCGACACGGGTTGGTGCTCGTGTCGGCCGACTCGATCGGCTACACGGAGCGGCGCGTGTACGCGCTGCCTTCGGTGCGGGTCACCGGCGGACCGGTGCCGTGGTACCCAGAGGCTTAGCCCTCGAGAAGCGCGCGGCCAGCCGCCGTCAACGTGCCACCGGCCTTGCCTTGGTGACCTTCGAGGTAGCCACGCTGACGCGCTTTCCAGAGGTGTCCACGGATCGTCTCGGTGGATTTCCCGAGAAGATCAGCAAGGTACTTAGTCGGCGGTTTGTGCCCGGCATCGATCGCGGCGACGTAGGCCGCACTCAACATGGCAAGGTATCGATCGTTGTCGGCCACGCCATCGGCTAGAGCCGCTCGAAGGCTCTCCGCGTCAACCGCGTCAGCGGTTTGGCGCTTGTCCCGAATCTTGTCGGCCCACTCGCGAAAGCTCACCTTCCGAAGGACCGTGCTCGTGATGCCGGGAGGAGGGTTGTCGGCGTCCAGAGGCTCGATCAGAAGCCTCTGCGGGCCGCCCTGGCTGAGTCCTGCCGACCACACCAAGGTCACTTGGTAACCATCGATTACGTCCGTCACCGTGGTTTCTTCGTTCATTAGGTGAGCTTATCGAGCCGCCCTCGAACGGCCAGAATGAATGTGATACAAGTCACGTCCAACATGTTGTGCCAAACATGTTTCGTAGACCTACTCTGATCTTGGTCAGCGCATCGCTGGCAACGATCGGAGGTAGCAACCATGGCAAGCAAGACGACGTACACCGTGGAGGTGTTCGGACTGACGAAGCGGGAGGCGGAAACGCTGATCCGCGAGAGCCTCGCGGGCAAGTACACGTACACGGTTCACGAGAGCGAATCCGAATGAGCGACACCATGACGAAGGCCAAGGTGTTCGCGGCGGATGCCGTGAGCCGTACGGGTGAGAGGTTCCTGGGAGTGGTTGAACTCGAAGGCACCGGAGAGTTGAGCGTGCTCACGCGTGGCACACATGGTTGGGCCAGTGCTCACATGTCCATAGCCCGTAAGGCCCTGGGTCGGCCGGTAGTGCGTGTGATGCACACAGGCTACGAATCATCTGCCGGTGAGCAGATGATCTTGACCACCTGGGAAATCAAGCGCGGACACGCGCAGCCGTAGAAGATGAGAGCCGCCGGGGGTACCTCTAATACCCCCGGTGGCGGCACAAGGGTACTTGATAGCTGTTGAGCATGGCGGAGGTAGAGAACTTGAAGAACAACATGATTGCGGCACACGCGGGGTGGCTGTCGGCCACGGTCACCGACGACGGCACCGGCCTTGTCGTTTACCGGAGCGCGTGGCTTGAGGACGGCTCACCGCTGTTCGCCCCGGTGGCCAAGTGGCTTGCCGACCACAAGCACACGAAGGTGTTGGAGTCGACCCGTGAGGACGCCGCCATTGAGGGCGGCACAGCGGTGTTGACCCACTACAAGATCGGGGCCTAGAGGCCCCATAAAGGGCCCTGTGTGGCCCGCAGACAGCCTGAAACGATCGGTCCGACCTTCGGGTCGGACCATCGGCTTTTCCACGATAGGAAGCAATGAAATTAGAGAAGAAATGGGACCGGGAACACGGGCGTGTGAACTACCGCCTGACCGGTCCCAACACGAGCCGGTTCCTGTTGCTGAACAGGACCGAACTAGAACACCTTGCCGACATGATCCATAACGCCTTGGAGGGCGACAACCACAGTGCTACACCGACTACCTGAACGTACGCGCGAACTGCTGAACGGCAGCATCACGCGGGATACAACATTCAAAGCTATTGGCTCCGTAGCGTTCTCCTGCTACGGCCGCAAGATGGAGTTCGAAGAGTTCTCCGAACTCGTGTGGAGTTCGGAGCTTGGCCGGACCTTCGTCGGTGAGCAAGGGCTCAAGACGCGCGCTCAGTTCGACAAGCAGACGCGGCGCGCATGGGACTACACCGAAGAGCACTTTGACCACGGCTACGAGCACGGAGCGGCCTCCTACGAGGAGACCGTGAGGGAACGCCTAGGGGACCTTCTGACGCGAGTGCAGGCCGCCCCATGGCCGGGCCGTGGCGGCAACTCAGAGCGGGCTACAGCCGTGGCGCTGGTGACCTTGGGTCACGAGACGAACCGGTA
Source organism: Nocardia sp. NPDC058176 (assembly GCF_042883805.1). Classification (NCBI taxonomy): domain Bacteria; kingdom Bacillati; phylum Actinomycetota; class Actinomycetes; order Mycobacteriales; family Nocardiaceae; genus Nocardia; species Nocardia sp. NPDC058176. Next base: position 2,669,317 of record NZ_JBHVVA010000001.1, read on the forward strand.
CACAGTGGACGCCAGCGTTCGGGAGCTGGCTACCCGGGCAATGATCGGGCGTACCGCAGTCGGCAACGCGATTGGTCGCCTTGCCGCTCAGGGGATGTTCACCCGGACCCGTTCAGAGGTCCGGGGCCAAGCGGACACTTTCCACTTGTTCCTAGACTGGGCTCCGTTGTTACCAAAAGGCGGACACACAAAGTCGTATGGGCCCCAAGAGATCACTTTGTGTGTCCCGGTATTGGTAATAACAGAACATCCGGCGTTCAGCGCCGGTGCGCTCGGCAAGTCAGCCGGGCGCGTCTGGGAGTTCTTGTTGTCTCGGGTCAACTCCGAGGTTGGCCCGACTGTCGAGGACATCCGTGCCGGTACCGGACTGAGCGCAAACTCAGTCCGGACCCACCTCAAGAACATGGTTGCCAACGGCCTTGCCGACAAGCGAGGCCAGCGGAACGCAACCTACTCGGCTTCACCGAGTGCAGACCTTGACCGCGTGGCCGCTGAGTACGGCCAAGCGGACTACGAGGAACGAACCCGCGAACGCTTCGAACGTGAGCGCAAGGGGTATGAAACCCTGCTTAGCCAGCGGGAACAACCTGCCGATGTGGCCTAGCTGCTGATCTCTTCCATGAGCATCCGCAGCGTCAAGCTGTGCTTTTCAGGTGGCAGGGCGTCTAGCGCGGTCTGCGCGTACGCCACCCCGGCTTCGCGGTCGCCAGCGCGTACGAGCATCAACCCCCGGTGCATCTCTAGGTGGGTGGCAAATCTGGGGAGCGTGGCGGGCAACTCCCGCCGGGCTCCGTCCTGGGCGTCTACCGCTTCGGACTCGTCACCGAGACGAGCCCGGAGCAGGGACCTGAATACTCCCAAACGCCAATGCGGCACGCCGTAGTCTGTGGCGTCTCCGTCTTCGGACCCGGCTTGGTCGAACACGCGTCGGCCCTCAAGGTCGAGCGCGCGAGCGGTGTCCGCGTCACCGGTGATCGCGGCGGCATGAGCCTTGCCGTACAACGCGTTCAGCCGTCCTAGAGACGGCTTCTCGGAGATGGCTAGAGCTTGGTCGGCAAACATGTTCGCGACCGGCAGTGAGGCACCTTCGTAGCCGAGGGCGATAGCGGCCCTGCCGCGTACCCACACCCGGGTATCAACGTCCCCGGACCGATCTGCCGCTTCGGCGGCCATCCGGTACCAGGAAACGGCTTTGCTGCCATCGCTGCCGGGGTGAGTCTTCGCCCACAGCGTCATCAACCTTGCGGCGTGAGCCCACATCCGGGGGTTGTCGCATTGCTGCTGAATGACTGCGAGATCAACCGCTAGCCGCTTCTGAATCTCTCCGGCACCAAGCGTCATGTAGTCCGACCCGTAGCCGACTAAGGTGTCGGCCCATTGGTCGACGGAGGGGCCCATACCCCGCAGTCGGGCTGAGAACCCCTCTGCGAGCAAATCGGAAGCCACTACGGGCGCGACTGTTGTTGCGGCCATGGAGGATAGGAATCTTCTGCGGTTCACATCGTCGTCTTCCAGGATGGCAAAAGGTACGTCTAGGACTGCTGCAAGGTGGCGGAGCCAGTAAGGCGACGGCCGGTGCCGACACGCTTCCCACCGGGAGATTTTCTCCCGACCGATGCTCTGGCCGGAGTGCTCGGTGAGCGCGTCGGCTAGGCGACCTTGCGACCACCCGCGCGCTTCGCGCAGCTCGCGTATCACCTTGCCGACACCGCGTTTACGGTCCATCCGCCCATCATGCCTGCGTGAACGGCACTGCGGCAGGGTGGTACCAGGAATGGCACTAGTCGGCAATATCTCTGAGCGGAACCCTGGACATCGGAGCGGGGAGAGGTCCCGTAGCCACAGAGCCGCCCGGGTGATCTGAATCGGATCGGTCATCCGGGCGGGCTCACCACGGGCAACGGAGACGTTGCCACGCGTGAGAGCTGCCGCTCTCCGACCGAGCAGGAGGGGACCGTGCTTCCACACCGGATTCCGGAGGCGGTCGAGCCGCCGACCAAGACAGTCGCGTTCGCGCCACCGGAGATCATCAGGCGGCTACTGGTCGCGCTGGCCCAGTTCGAGCAGAACCAGCGCGCGTCATGAACCGGCAGCTCGACAAGTTGTCGGCACGGGCGGCGAAGCGTTCGATGACGATACGGCCATCTGTGGAGGGGTTCGCGCTCGAAACCGCCTGGCGAGTGGTGGTTACCGGCTCGCTCAAGCAGATAGACAACTGGCTCACGGCGGCGGAGGCAAGCGACCTCAAGGCGGTTGCGCCTCCGGCAGTCGGCAACAGCGCGGATTACTGATGACTACGGGTCTGTTGCTGGCGTTCGCGGTACCCGCCGTCGCCCTGGTGTGGGCGATTGCTTGGCCTGCCGAGTAGCGCGGTCCGTTTACGAAATCGTCCTGAAACGCTCTGACCTGGTACGCAGTCGAGGCCGGCGAGCACCGCGGCCGGTGCCACGGTCCGGTTAGTTCAGTGCCATAAGCTTGCTGGCGTAACCAGTCAAACAGTCTGGCTTGCCGACAACCGAATACCCAAGAGAGACCCCCGTCACAAGCGGGGGTTTCTTTTGTGTTAGGGACCTGCACAGATACTCACTGTTATACAATCGTGATCGGCTCGGAGGCTCCGTGCCGGAGAGGAATCAACGTATGGGATTTGCACTACCACTGCTCACCGATGAGCAGCGGCGAAGGCTAGAGCAACAGAGCGCGAAACCGTCGCTGTACCGCTCTATCGAGGACGTGCCGACACGCTTAGACGCGTGGCGGCGGAAGCACCTGGACGCGTTCCATACCTGGGAGACCAAGACGGGGTGCGTAGTCCAGTTCTGGGGAATGCGGGTGTTCTACGGTCGGTGCCGTGACTGCACTGGGCTGGTCACCACCCGTCGAAGCATCCAGGGGCGCAACCGCAGGTACCGCGACGGACAGACCAACCTAGGCCGGTGGCCGGAGCGCTGCCGGGAGTGTGCGGCGAAGGTCAAAGCCGCCCACGATGCCGGAGCGGCGGAGCGGATGCGACGGGTACGCGCACAGCGCTACGCATTCCGAGACGCACAGTATGCGGCAGCAGGATTGTCACCGGTGCGGCAAGGCGTGAAAGCTGGGAAGCGCTAGAAAAACAACGAAGAAACCCCCTCCGAATACGGTAGGGGGATTTTTTTGTGTGAAATGCGCCATAGTAAATTGGGCGACCTGGGGAAACGCTGAAACTACTTCTGTTCCACTTTATTACTAAGTATATGTAGGGGTAAGAGACCGCAGCCACCTTCTTGTTGGTGGGTTGCGCGGCTCCCCGGCCGACCGGCTTCGCTACCCCGGTCGGCTGAGTCTTCGGTTTGTCTGCGATGGGCGGTGTTGTTCCTGCCTGCACAGCGACAACCGAACGGGCACCGAGTAGGGCTCGGTGCCTTACAACTTCCAGAACGCCTGCGGGCGTTCTTTTTATTTCACTGACACTGACGAATTTATCAAGGGAGAGGCGATGAGCTATTGCCGTGCCGGTCACCCTATCCGGGGACCGCAAGACAGGTACAAGTCGGGCCATTGCCGCCGGTGCGCAATCGGCAACGTGACTCGATATCAAGCCAACTGCCGGGCTTCGTACCGGCTGGTGAAACAAGCGCAACAGCTAGACGATGTGCTAGCGCAGAATTGAAAGAGAAACAATGAGTTGGATTGCAAACGGAGCACTGAGCTACCTGTACACCCAGCAAGCCCGGGAAATCACCCTTGAGCGGTCGACGTTCTCAAAGCCACTGCACTACCCGGGTGACAACGTGCCGGGGGGCGTAGTGCTCGGGAGGGTCACCGCCACGGGGCGATACGGTCCCTACGATCCCGAGGCCGAGGACGGCCGCGAGGTGGCTAAAGGGTTCCTGTTGAGCGGTGCCTACTTTGGTCCGCACCCTGCCCACAGCGGGCAGCCTGCACCGACCGCAACAGCAACGCTGTTGCTTGCGGGGTTCATCCATCCTGCGGAGCTGCCAGCGAACAATGGCCTTGACGCTGCCGCACGTACGGCGTTGCGGCACATCGCGTTCCTGGACGTGTGATGCGGGAGCAACCGACCGAGGCGGAGAAGCGCTCCCGGTTCGATGCGTGGTACGACCACCCCTCAAAGGTGAATTACCGCCGTGTCCGAGCCGAGGACGGCGGGCATGTGCCTAGCAGGGAAGAGGCTTACGCCTTGTACTGCCGACGCTGGCGCAACGTCGGCGCTGTAACCCACCTTCTCTAACAGAAGGTGTAGAGCCGCCTGTGTGGCCCGTAGCCGGGCGGAACCCGGCATTCGGGGTATCGGGGTAGGGCTGGGGAATCTAGTCCGTCTACAGGCCACGTTTTTCGCTTAGTTCGGGCTTCGAGGCCCGGACCTACCACCAACGCATTCCGGGCCGGTTGGTGCCGGTCCCGGCACGAACACGAGGGGGCCGAGTGGACCTAGAAGACACGGCCGACTATGCGGAGTCGGCACACGACGCAGCGAGCATCGCTCGACTGCTACACACGGGGTTCTTCGTCACTGACGCGGAGTCAGAAACAATGTCCGGCTACTGAGCCGGAATGCACCGGCGGGTATTGAATCCGCGGTGCCCTTGCCCCTGGGGGTTACCCCTCCCCCATGCCTTGCACGTCTGGTTCTCTGTCATAGAGGTCTATCACGCACACGGTAGGGGGATGGGGGGTAGGAATACCCCACAGACCGGCTAAAAGCGGCCTACAGGGCCAGCTAGAGGGCATTAATAGCCCTCTGAATTCTATGCAGCTCTGAGCGAGAGCTGAAACCTAATCAACTATTCAGGCGTTTACCTTCGCCTGCAAAAAGGAAGTATAACAAAATGGTAACGAACAATATTCCCGCCCGGGCTAGTGGTCAGCTGCGTTCGTACGCGCGTAATGCTGAGATTTGGGCAACGCTCGAAACTGTTCCTGGGTTCACCAATGCGGTAGCAATCGCGGATGAAGCTACCGCGATGCTTGAGGCTCTAGAGCAGAAGCAGGCTGAACTAGCGGACGGCTTTACCGTAGAAACGATCCTTGAAGTCGGACAGATTCCGCCGTCGTGGCTTGATTCAATCGCCGCCAGGGCGGTCGACCGGGAAGCCGTGCGGCTACAGCTCGCGGCTGTCACGTCCCTACGAGGTGCCGCACATGGGGCGGTGCAGAACATCGTCACTGAATCCGGCGACGAGATTCTAAGCGTTCTGGGCGAACGTATGGCCGCCGTTGTCGGCAAGCTGCGTGAGGCGGTGACCGAACTGGGCGCGGCCAATACCCCGGCGGAGGCTATCGAGCTAGGCACCGCAGACGCGTGGAAGAAGATCATTGATCTTGTGCCGGAGTATCAGCGCCTGCGCCTTGCACAGGCGACCGTGCACAACTCTGTTGGTGGCCGGTGGGCAGAGTCTTGGCAGCGGGCGAAGAAGGGCAAGGCCGGTGGCCGGGATATTCCGTTCTCGTCGTACGCCATCGTCAAGAATCTTGACGAAGTGTTCCCGAAGTTCGGTTACGTGCACCCGGACGATTTCTCCCCGTGGTCGCATGACGTGACCTACTTCCTGGTTGAAATCCTCAAGCGTGGCGGCGACCTCTGGTTGCCGACTGAGCGCGAACTATCCGCGATGCTGGTCGAACGGCGCGAGTTCTTCGATGCTGAGCACAAGGCGGCTCGGGACCTCTACAAGCGCAACATTCGCGAATACCGAGAGCGCTCGGACGCGGGCGAATTCCACCCAGAGGTTTCGCTACGGCTGAGCTATGAAATCCGAGCCGGAATCTAACGCTCCCGGCCGGTGTCTTTGTCCTGTGTATCCGGCGGGTCCGTCCTTACCTGAGGACAGCGGACCCCCGGCTAGGCGTCACAGTGACATTATCCGGCCTGACCGGAACTTCATCATGATCAGCTTTTTTGATCAACCACGGCCGAATAAGAAACCTTCCGCTCCGGTGGACATCTCACGGTGCCACCGGTGCGGCCTGCCCAGAAAGAGAAACAAATGACTGACGAAAACGTGGTTCCCCTCACCGCGCGCCAGAAAGGCGAACGCGATGCGGCGAAGCGCTTCGGCCTGCTGTACACCGCGCCGGAGAATACCTCCGCGCCTGCCACAGCTCGCGAGCTGGGCGAACTCGCCGCTTCTAAGCGGTTCTCCCGACCGCTGCGGGTTGTTTCGGACGAAGAGCGACTAAGGCAACACGGAGCACTGAGTGACTAGCCCTGGAACCGAACTCGCAACCGCGTATGTCTCGCTGGTAGTCGAGTCTTCTCAAGTAGCAAAGCAAGTATCAGCATCGCTGAATGGTGTTGAGGCGCAAGCCGACAAGGCCGGTAAGGGCATTGGCTCGAAGCTCGCTAGCGGCATCGGGTCAACCTTCAAGGTTGCCGGTGCCGGTCTCGGCTTGGTCGCGGGTGCCGCCATCGGCACAGCCTTTACCAAAGGCTTCAATCGCATGGTCACCATCGATGACGCGAAAGGAAAACTCGCGGGCCTTGGTCACCAGACCGAAGGCATTGCCGCCATCATGGCGTCTGCCAATGAGTCGGTCAAAGGTACCGCTTTCGGAATGGGTGAGGCTGCGACGGCTGCCGCTTCGGCCGTAGCGGCAGGAATCAAACAAGGTGAAGACCTCACCAAGTACCTAAAGCTTGTCGGCGATACCGCGACTATCGCGGGCACTGATCTTGCTTCGATGGGCTCTATTTTCGGCAAGGTACAAACCAGCGGCAAAGCCTACACAGACACCCTGAACCAACTTGCCGACCGTGGTATCCCGATTTTCCAGTGGTTGCAGGACGAATACGGAGTTAGCTCCGAAGCTCTTTCCGACATGGTCAAGAAGGGCAAGGTTGATGCTGAGACCTTCCGGGGTGTCATTGAGAAGAACATCGGTGGTGCTGCCCTCAAGTCGGGCGAGACTTTGCGCGGCGGCTGGAAGAATATGCAGGCGGCTCTAGGCCGCATCGGCGAAGCTGCGCTGTCACCATTCCTGCCAATGATGAAAAGTTCACTCGGTGGAATTACCGAGTGGGCAGACCGGGTAAAGCCTCACGTTCAGCGAGCGGCGCAGTATCTTGCGACGGGCATTACTGAGATGACCGCCGCATTCAGGACGCACGGAGACTCTATCGAGGGTCCGGCCTCCAACTGGGAGAAATTCGGCTCTAAGGCGCGTTTCGCCGCTGACGGGCTCAAGGGTATTTATGCCCTGTTGAAAGACGGGCAGTACCTAGGCGCGTCTATGACGTTCGGAATCGAAGAAGATTCCAAGATTGTTGACTGGGTGCTTCGTTTCCGCGAAGCCATCTCGAAGCTTGTGGATTCGGTCAAGTCCAAGGATCTTGACGGGGTCAAAGACTTTTTCAACTCGCTACGCGGCGGACAAGTCGACGGCGGCGCGTACACCAAGGTCAACGGTATCGGTAAGACGCTTGCTGAGACGTTCACCAAACTAGGCGACGCAGCGAAAACCGTTGGTAAGTCCCTAGGTTCGATCATTGGCGATACCGGCGTTGTCGGCTCCGTCATCATCGAACACTTCGCGCGTGGCATGGCGCTTCTTGCTGAGAACACTTGGCTTGTGACAGCGGCTCTGACCGCGTACGCGGCATCGTTGTTGGCCGCGAAGGTCATTCATGTCGCATACGAAGCATCGCGTGTCGCGCAGTCGATCATGCTCCCGGCTCAGATCGCTTCGCAGTGGGCGATGGTCCGGGCGATCACTGCTCACTCGGCAGTCATGCGGACGTATCTCGCCTCTGTCGGCCACGAAGTGGCAGCAACCCAAGGTGCCATCGCTTCGCGGTATCAGTCGGTCCGAGCTTGGACGGCTCAGACCTACTCTACGAATCTGGCGACATCGGCCCTAGGCCGGTATTCGGCGCTTACCGCTACTGCGGCAGCGAGTACTACAGGGCTCACCGGAGCACTACTCCGTGGGACCGCTGCCGCGACTGCGTTCGGTGCCCGTGTGCAGGCCGTTGGTGCAACTGCGATTGCGGGTGTCCGCAACGCCGCTAGCGGCATGGTTTCCATGCTCGGTGGTCCGTGGATGGCGGCAGTCTTGGCCGCCGGTATTGCGGTGTGGAAGATCAACAGCGACCTTGACGCGCACAAAGCGCGCCTTGAAGGTGTCACGAATTCGTGGCAACAGCTAGCGAAGACGCAGGGCGATATGGCCGCCGCGCTACTCGCCACCGATGGCGAGTTGACCGGCGATGCTCTGGCGAATCTGAGTCAGCAGGTGCGAGAGCTAGACGCAGCACTTGCAGCGGGCGCGGCTAACAGGACTGCCTGGAGCGAGTGGCGTGCACTCACGCAAGCGCCTTGGAACGACTCGATCAAGCGCGAGAACAACATTGCGGACCAGTATCAGGCAGCGCAAGATGCGCTAAACGAACTGAACATGTCGCATTCGGCCCTGACGAAAGCGTTGTCTACTAACCAAGGTTTCGCGGAGCTGGAAAAGAAGCTTCGCGCTACTGGTGACGGTAGTGAGTTCGCCCTCAAACACCTTAATTTCCTTCGCGGTACGTATCTTGAAACGCAACAAGCGGCCCAGAACTCGACCCAGGGTTTCGGTTCGTTGACGCAGGCGATCAAGACGCTGGCGGATGAAACCGCTACCGCTGACGACCGCTTTAACGCGTTGAAGCGCGCGCTAGATGGGTTGGCGGACAAGCCGGTTCAACTAGACGACGCGATGGCTTCGTATAACAAGAGCATCCGTGACGTGGTGAAGTCCACTGAGCAGGCTTGGAATGCGTCTGACGGCTTCGGTGAGGCGTTGATCAACTCCGCTGGTGGTATCGACACGACCACCGCGAACGGAGACAAACTCCGTACGGTCCTGATCGACCTACGCGACGAGTCGGCGCGTGTTGCCGCCGCCGGTGGCGACATGGCACCTGTGTGGGAGAGGAACGAACAAGTCCTTGCCGACCTTGCTCGGGCTACCGGGTTGACTGTGGAGCAGATCAAATCGCTTGCGACTTCGGTTTCGTACCTGCCCAAGGAAATTGAGCTACTGATCGCGGCCAAGGGCGCGGACAAAGCGAAGCAGGATCTAACGGTCCTGCAAACGTTGCTAGCCAAGAACTCTGACGGCGTGACGATCGATACTCGTCTCACCGGTTCAGCCGACGTGATCAAACAGATTCAGGATGCCGGAGGCGTGGTTACTCAGGTAACCGGCTCTGATTACGAATTCAAGGTGGACGCTCCGAGTGTCCCCGGCGTAATGAAGGTGATCGAAGACCTTCTAAAGAAGATCAATGATCTACCGTCGAACAAGACGGTCAAGGTCACGTATCAGGAGGCAACCGCAGACGGTACGTGGCGTGCGCCTATGCGCCTGCCACAGCAGAGGGCCGCAGGTGGTCCGATCTTCGGTGCTGGCGGACCTACGTCGGACAGTATCCCGGCGTTCTTGTCCGCTGGTGAACACGTGCTCACCGCCCAAGAAGTCGCCAACATGGGCGGCCACCAAGGCGTCTACAACCTCCGCGCTATGGCGCGCGCTGGTGGTCTGGCGTTCGCGGAGGGTGGTACGCCGGACTTCGTCTCGAAGGCTGTTTCTGCGGCCCGTGGGGTCGAAGGAAACGCCTATGCGTGGGGTGGAACCGGGCCGACCCGGTTCGACTGCTCCGGGTTCGTTGGTTGGCTCCAACAGATTCTGATGGGGCTGGAAGGTTCCGCGAAGCGGCTTTACACGACTCACTCTCTGCTAGGTGGTGCTACCGCTGGTCTCGAAAGCGGCCTAGGGCCCGCAGGAACGTGGTTCCAAGTCGGTGTCAGCCAAGATCACATGGCAGGCACCTTGGCGGGTATGCCGGTTGAGTCCGGCGGTGCGTTCGGTACCTCTGGCATCGGTGGGAATCGAGCCAAAGCGACTGACGGACAGTTCCCGTACAAGTTCCACCTTCCGAACGAACTGATCAAGAACTACGGGTCACTGACTCGCGGTGGGAAGCTTGTCGAGTGGACCGACGAAGACGAGCGTGACCTAGAGCGCGCCCGGATCGCGGTCGCACAAGCCAAGGAACGCCGGGATGAGGTCTACGGCACCGCGGATTCTTCGGACTCCGAACGCCGCCTAGCTGACCTTGACGTTGCCGACGCGGAAGCCAAGGTGATCAAGCAGCAAGGCCAGAAAGACAAGCAGGGAACGCTAGAGGGCGGCGACCGTGTGGCCCCGCAGGCACCCGCGCTCACCGAGGCGTACAACGCCGAGAAGGCCGCGCGTATCGACGCGCTGCAAGCTGTGGAAGACGCCAACGCCCGGCGGAACGAGGTCTACGACGACCCGTCCGCTACTGAGCTTGAGAAGGCGAAAGCGGATCAAGCGCTGGCGAAGGCTCAGGAGGAAGCCAACTCGGTTTCGAACTCCGCGAAGTCGACGGCTACCACCGTGAAGGGTGTCTTCGAGAACTTCGCTTCGAGCGCTGCCGGAATCTTGTTCGACTCCGCGAAGGAAATCTTCCTTCCGGACACTGTTGCTGATTCGCACTGGTGGGACGTGGCCGACGAAGCCGTGTCGGCCGCGAGTGAAACCGATGTAGACGCCCTGGTGGCGTCGGTGCCTTCGTTCGAGAACGCCGACATCATGAAACAACTCGGGTACAACGGCGACGTGCCGGATTGGGCGAAGCCCAAGCCGAAGCCGGAGGTGAAGGTGTTCGACTCCGGCGGATGGCTTGAGCCGGGGGAGATGGGTATCAACTTGTCCAGCAAGCCTGAACCCATCTTCAACTCACCGGCTCAGTTGGCCCAGTTCGCGGGTGGGTTCGGTTTGCAGGCACCTACGGGGATGTACTCGTCGGATGCGTTCGACAAGATGAACGACACCATCGAGCGGCTGGAACATGCCGCACGCCAACCGAACGTGACTATCCAGTCCGAGAACATCAACCAGGGCCTACGCAAGTATGGCGACCACCAACGGAACATGTCTCGTACTTACATGCGCCGCTAGGGGGTGTCTCTGGCCCGGTTTCCGGACCGGGCCGGGGTCGTCCGATCCAACAGGATCGGCGGGTGTTGTTGCTTAGGTGCCGTCCTGCCTGTACGGTCGCTTCTACAAGTCAGGCCCCGCAGCTGTTGACGCAGCTTCGGGGCCCTGGGCGAGGAACTGAGTCAGCAGTCCGACGCCGTAGGCCGTGAGCCTACCGCATTCGGCTATTCAGCCACCTTCCCCCGCTTGCCGCTCTGCGCCCGTAGTGACCCACGGGTGTGCCGCATCCACCAGGCGGCGATGTCGGCCGTCAGAGGGCCAATTGCAACCTATTCCGATGACACGAAGCTGACCGATCAAGGCAGGCCCGGACGGTCCCAGCGTGGTTGCTGGCATGGATAGCGAGGTTCCCTCGCGGGTTCCTAGCTTCGTGCAACATCCCGGCCCTGGCCCCTTGCCGATCAATTCCCGGCGGGGCGTGCATCACCAAACGACCGAAGCAACCGACTGACGGCGGAACGTCATTGTCGCGCTAGGGGTGCATCCAGACCTAGCGGTACTGGGGGTACCCCGCACTTCCCTCGCTGCCCTCCCTCAAGCGGGGTTCAAGGCAGCACTACGAACGGAGAAACACCCTGAGCAGCAAGACCATAGAGAAACTCGTCACCTGTGAGCAGTACGCCGAGTACAGGCAGACCACTACGCAGCGGCTAGCCAAAGAGCGATACCAGGGCATCGGGCCCCGGTTCATCAAGTACGGGCGCACAGTCCGCTACCGCTGGGCGGACATCTACGCCTACGAGGACGCCAACACTTTCCAGCGCGCGGACGACGCCGCTTAGCACCAACCACTGACCAGGGAGCCCGGACATGAGCAGGATCAAACTCGCCGAAGGCAAGCGCGGAGAGCCCAAAGCCTACGAGGACAAGGCGCGCAAGGCGGAGGGCAAAAAGGACTACTTCCGTGGCGTGTGCCCGTGGCGCGGTGCCGGTATGCCGGACCCGAAGAACGCGCAGGTGTATCGGGAGTCGGCACCCAAGGCGAAGCGGGACGCTGCCGACAAGGCAGACGACAACCTTAAGAACTGGAAGCCGACCAACGGCACGCTTGATCCGAACATCACCGTTTTCGAGCTGGCAGACCTCTGGATTCAGCGTCACGAGAAGCACTCCGGCAACCGTGGTCAATCCATCGGGTACTACAAACGCGTCATCTACAAGGCCACACAGCGGCCGAAACCGGGCGTTGTGAAGATCGAAGGATCGGTGCTCGGCAAGATGAAGGCCGTTAATGTGCTGACCGGGCACATTGAGGCACACCTAGACCTTGTGCGGCACACTCCCGCCACGGCGAGACAGCACCGGATCGCGCTCCGCGAGACGTTCCGGTTGCTGGTGAAGAGCGGGCTCCGCGAGTACAACCCGGTGAACGAGTCCGACGTGGTGAAGATTGTCCGGCCGGAGCCGCGTCCGTTCACCCCAGAGCAGTACACGCGGTATCTAGAGCTGGAAACCGCCTACTTCGGCAAGCGTCGGAACGCTAGCCGGGAACGGTACTGCGATATCAGGGCCCTGATGTTGGACATCGTCGGCAGGCCGGGGGAGGCCCTGGCTGTCCGCAGAGAGGACGTAGACCGAAAGACGGGAGTTGTGTCCGTCACGGGCACGATCGTGGTCTACGACGCCACCGGGGGACGCTGCAAGGCGTACCGGCAAGAGATGCCGAAAACAGACGAGTCGATCCGGTTCGTCAAGGTGAGTGCCGCAACCTTGGAGATGCTCACCCGTCGTATCAACGCCCTGCCTGCCGAACAGGCGTTGCTCTTCACCACCCGCAACGGGACGCCGGTCACGCCGGAGGACTTCAACAAGACATGGAACAAGATCGTTGAAGGCTCAGAACTCGACTGGTCTACGCCGAAGGCGCTCCGCAAGACAGCGTTCAAGCGGATTACCGAGAAGCATGGCGAAGAGGCTGCACAAGCCGCAGGAGGGCACCGTAAGGGCTCTCGTGTGACCAGGGACCACTACACCGGCAAGGACATCGTCATAGCCGACTTCACCGACGCACTACACGGCTGAATCTGTGCCATATTCATGCTATTGAGCTGGGATGATCACCAATGCGCAGGTCACAGGCTATGTCCGTGTTGACGCAGTGAGATCACAGCAGACCACGCACCCACAGCACGAAGCGGTTCCAGTAGTCGATGGCCCAGTCCAGCACCTCGGGGCCGTTGTGCGAGGCCAGGATCACCACGACGACCGCGATCAGCGCCGCCAGCACGACCAGCGCCAGCGCCGCACCCGAGGACCGGTGCCGGTACAGCGTCGACACCGCGTTCGCGTCGACCAGCTTGGCCCCGACCTTGAGCCGGGTCAGGAAGGTGGCCGGATTGCTGTCGCGGCGGCCGCGATCGAAGAAGTCCTCCAGTGAGGCGGGCGCGCCGGCGAGCACGATCAGCGAGGCCCCGTGATGATCGGCCAGCATGAGTGCCAGATCGGCGGGCGAGCCCGAGGACGGGAAGGTGGTGGCGCCGATGCCGAGGTCCTGGATGCGTTCCAGGCCCTTGGCGTGGCCGTCGGTGTCGGCGGGCAGGATCATCTCCGCGCCGGATCGCAGTGCCTCGGTGCTGATCTCGTCCGGATCGCCGACGATCAGGTCGGGCGTGTACTTGAGCTTGCGCAGGGTATCGGCGCCGCGACCCACCCCGATCAGGATCGGCGCGTACTCCTTGATGAACGGCTTGAGCCGCTGCAGTTCCTCGAGATGGCCCGACCCGTCGGCGACGACGACCACGTGCCGGTTGCGCAGTTCCAGCTCGATCTCGGGCACGCCGATGCCGTCGATCAGCAGCGCGCTCTCGGTGCGCACGAACTCGGTGGTGTTGCCCGCGAACGCGTCCAGGTGATCGGCGAGGCCGTTGCGCGCCTCGATCATCCGGTCGGCGATGGCGGACTCGTCGAACTCGATGCCCTCGACCAGGACCTCGGGTTCCTTCTTGGTCAGCTTGTCCGCGTAGACGATGCCCTCGTCGATACGGATCTTGCTGCCGTCCTTGATCTTGCCGAACGCGTCGGAGGACACCGTGTCCATCAGCACGATCCCATTGGCCACCAGCACTTCCGGGCCCAGATTGGGGTAGCGTCCCGAGATCGATGGCGAGGTGTTGATCACCGCGACGACACCGGCCTCGACCAACCGGTCGGCGGTGTGGCGGTCCAGATCGGTCTCGTCGAGGACGACGATGTCCCCCGGCCCGACCCGTCCCAGCAGGCGCCGGGTGTTGCGATCCACCCGGGCGATCCCGGCGACACCGGGCAGCGTTTCCGTGTTCCTCGACAACAACCCCGGCATCCTCATGGGGCCGATGATCTCGCCAAACCCTCAACCTTTGGTGGAGGCGCGCCGAATCGCCGATCACATTCGTCACAGTGATCTATCACCGATGAGAACTGTTCAGTGCTGGCTCGCGATCGGACACTCAGGTGGCAACTGCCGGGTGAGCCGGCCCGTCGCCTGGCTCGATTATGTTGGGGTGATGGAGATTTCGCGGGATCGTGGACTACTGCTCGGCCTGGGCTGCGCTGCGATATACGCCGCCGCGATCGTCGCGCTGGTCCTCACCGGGAACACCGCACTGCGCTACAGCGCCGACCACCACGACACCCGGTCACTGCTGACCGTGTGGCTGCCCGCGGCGGCAGGCATCGCGCTCGCGTGGGCGATTCGCCCGGGCAGGCCGCCCGCCGATCCGTTCGCCGCCGTCCCCCGGTCCCGCGTCACCCGGCAGGCCTGGCTACTGGCGGCCCTGGCCGTCGCCTTCGCCGTCGCGGTACACCTGCTGCCGGGCGACGGCTGGTTCGTGCTGCTGAAGCTGGCGCTGCTGACGATTCCGCTGATCGCCGGATGGGCCACCCTGCGAGAGTGGGCGCGCATCGATACCAGGGGCCGCTGGCTGCGCCCGCTACCCGCCGTCCTCGCGTTCGTCGCGGTGGCCACCTGGCTGCAGCCCTCCTCGTCCGGTACCGCGCTCGATCCGATCACCATCGCGATCGTCTTCGTACTCAATGCCGTGATCGAGGAGGTCTTCTACCGCTTCTGGCTGCAGACCCGGCTCGAGGCCCGCTACGGCATGTGGCCCGCCATCGCGCTGAGCTCACTGCTGTGGGCGAGCTGGCACACCGCCATCCAGGGCGGCCTCGGCTTCCCGCTCGACTTCGCCGCCGTCATCGCCAATCAGGGCGTCACCGGACTCTTCCTCGGCTACCTGTGGGCCCGCCACCGCAATCCCTGGCTGGTCATCGCCGTACACGGACTGATCAACGCCCCACTGACCATGTTCTTCACACTGGGCGGCTAGCCCTCTGGTTCTTCGACACCATGGCGGCCAGATCGGAACGCCACTGAGGTTTACCCGTATGCTGCGGGTCACAGACATCTCGGACAGGAGTCATCCATGCCCAGCAGCACCGTCGAGACGGTTTTCGACGCCCCTCGCGACATCGTCTACCGCCTCTTCACCGAGCGTGAGAGCGTCAGCCCCCACCTGCCGATCAACGTCAAGCTGATCAAGCAGGGCGATCCGGCCACCGGCGTCGGCGCCCAGCATCTGCTCGGCCTCGGGAAGGTCGGCGTCACCGAGGAGATCATCGCCCTGGTCCCCGGCGAGCGGATGGAATACAAGATCGTCAAGGGCGCCCCGGTCAAGCGCCACGTCGGCACCATCACCTTCGCCGACACCAGCGAGGGCGGCACCCGCGTGGTCTACACGATGGATTCCGAGCCTTCGCTGCCCCTGCCCGCGCCGGTCCTCGAATTCGGCCTGCGCCAGCTGACCAACCAGCTCATCAGCGGGGTCCGCAAAGCGCTCAAGTAGTTCCCGGAGCGCGGAGTCGGAAGCGCAGTAGGCGCCCCACGATACGAAGTCGCCCACCAACTCTGGTGGGCGACTTCGCTGCGTTCAGGCAGGCAACCGCTCGGCGCGAGCGGTTTCCAGGAGTTCTTCCGCGTGGGCGCGACCGGTCTCGGTGTCGTCGAGGCCGGCGAGCATGCGGGCCAGTTCCACCACGCGTTCCTCGTCGGTCAGCGTGCGAACTCCGCTGTCCACCTTGCCTTTTCCATCGTCGGACTTGTTCACCACCAGGTGGGTGTCGGCGAAGGCCGCGACCTGGGGCAGGTGGGTCACGACGATGACCTGATGGGTGCGGGCAAGGCGGGCAAGGCGTTTGCCGATCTCGACCGCCGCGCGACCGCCGACGCCCGCGTCGACCTCGTCGAACACCATGGTCGCGCCGTGATCGGAGCCGGCCAGCACCACTTCCAGCGCCAGCATCACCCGGGAGAGTTCACCACCGGAGGCGCTCTTGCTCAGCGGCAGCGACTGCGCGCCCGAATGCGCCGAGAGGCGGAATTCGACCTCGTCGACGCCGGTGGATCCCGCGTGCAGCTGCACCCCGTCGACCTCGAGCGGGGCGGAGTCCTGCGCGCTCGCCGGGATCGAGCGCACCTGCACCTCGAGCCGGGCCTTGCCCATGGCCAGGCCGCCGAGCTCGGTGCTCACCGCCGTGGCCAGCTTGCCCGCCACCTTGGTGCGGGCGGCGCTGAGCTTGCGCGCGGCCTCGCGCACCTTGCCCGCGGCGATCTCGACCTCGCCCGCCAGTTTGGCCAGCGCGTCCTCGGACACGTCGAGGGAGTCGAGCCGCGCCCGCGACTCGTCGGCCCAAGCGATGACACCGTCGATATCGGGCGCGTACTTGCGGGTGAGCGATTTCAGTTCGGCCTGCCGGTTCAGCATCGTGTCCAGCGCACTGGGGTCCGACGGCAGTTCGGACAGATAGCCGCTGAGTTCGGTGGTCACATCGACCACCACCGCGATCGCCTCGCCGAGGCGCGGCGCGAGCGCGGCCAGCGCCGGGTCGTCGGCCGAATCGAGCCGGGCCCGTGCCCCACCGAGCAGATCGAGGACACCGCCACCATCGACGGCCGCGTCACCCGGTCCCGACAGCGCGTCGTGCGCGCCGACGGCGGCCTCACGCAGCGAATCGAGATCGCTGAGCCGGCGGATCTCGGCGACGAGGCGAGTGTCCTCACCCGGTTCCGGTGCGATGCCGTCGATTTCGGTGAGCGAATGCTTGAGCCGGTCCGCCTCGAGCGCCAATTCCCTGCTGCGCGCGGTGCGTTCGAGCAACTCGGAGCGCGCGTCGAGCCAGGTGCGGCGATGCACCTGGTACTTGCGCAGCAGCGCGGCGACACTGTCACCGGCGAACTGGTCGAGGGCCGCGAGCTGCTGTTCGGGACGTTGCAACCGCAGCTGATCGTTCTGGCCGTGCACGGTCAGCAGCCGGGAGGTGAACTCACCGAGCACCGCCGCAGGCACCCCGCGTCCGCCCAGATGCGCCCGCGAACGCCCATCACTGTTGACGGTGCGGACCGCGATCACACTGCCGTCCTCATCGGCCTCCGCGCCCGAGGACTCGAGCACCTCACCGACCGCCGCGCGCGCCGCCTCGTTGACATCGTCGACGACGAACCGCCCCTCGACCACGGCTTTCGCCGCACCGAGCCGCACCCGGCCCGCATCGGCGCGCGCGCCACTGAGCAGGTGCAGGCTGGTGACCACCATGGTCTTGCCCGCACCGGTCTCACCGGTGAGCACGGTCAGTCCCGCATGGAACTGGGCGGTGGCCGTCGAGATGACGCCGAGTCCGTCAATCCTGATCTCTGTCAGCATCGGTGTCCTTCCGGCACAAGCGGCGAGCCGCCCGTGCGGAGTCGTCTTGGCACGAGCGGGCGCCGACCACTCATGCCGGGTCATCCGTTCGACGTCTGCCCCGCCAGCCGGTAACCGGCAGCTGGAACTTGCGCACCATCCGGTCGGCGAAGGGCGCCGAATCCAGCCGCACCCAGCGCACCGGCCGCTCGCCGCGCACCACTTCGGCGCGCCCGCCACGAGGCAGGGCCAGGGTGCGCCTGCCGTCGAGGAACACGATCGCGTCGTGGCCGAGCGCCACCGTCTCCACCGCGATCCGCGATTCCGGGCTGGTCACCAGCGGCCGCGCGAACAGCGCGTGGGCGTTGCTCGGGATCACCAGCATCGCCTCGAGCTCGGGCCAGACGACGGGTCCGCCCGCCGAGAACGCGTACGCGGTCGATCCGGTGGGGGTGGAGATGAGGATGCCGTCGCAGCCGAACGACGACACCGGCCGCCCGTCCACCTCGAGCACCACTTCCAGCACGCCCATCCGCTGGGCGTTCTCGAGGCTGGCCTCGTTCAGCGCCCAGCCGCGTTCGACGATCACGTCGTCGACGCGGACGGTGACGTCGATGGTCATCCGGTTCTCGACCTGGTAGTCCCGGTCGACCACCTGGGCCAGCGCTTCGTCGAGATGCTCGGCCTCGGCCTCGGTGAGAAAACCGATGCGGCCCAGGTTGATTCCGAGCACCGGCACACCGGAGGGCCGCCCGAGTTCGGCCGCCCGCAGGAAGGTGCCGTCACCGCCGAGGGCGAGCACCATCTCGCAGCCCTGCGCCGCGGACGGGCTGTGCGGCACCACCCGCACCGGGAAACCGGCCGGTTCGCCGTCGAACCGGGTGCTGTCGGCCTCGTCGGCCAGCACCCGCAGGCAGATGCCCGCCTCGGCGAAGATCTTCGCCACCCGGTGCGCGGTCTCGATGATCTCCGCGCGACCGGGATGGGCGACGAGCAGGATCTCCCTGCCCTCGTGCGTGCTCACTGCGGACCCTCCTCGACCGCGCGGGCGACCAGCTCCGCGACCTGCTCGGCGTCGTAGTCGAACGGGCCGACCTTGCGCAGCCACAGGAAGTACTCCACGTTGCCCGACGGCCCCGGCAGCGGACTCGCGACCACACCGAGGGTGCGCAGACCCAGCGCGCCCGCCGCGGCGGCGACCTCGCGCACCACCTCGGCCCGCAGGGCCGGATCACGCACCACGCCACCGGCGCCGACCCGTTCCTTGCCGACCTCGAACTGCGGCTTCACCATCGGCAGCAGCTCGGCACCGGCACTCGTGCAGGCGGCCAGCGCGGGCAGCACCAGTCCCAGTGAGATGAACGAGAGGTCACCGACGACCAATTCCACTGTGCCGCCGATGATTTCGGGGGTGATGCCGCGCACGTTGGTGCGATCTAACACCCGCACCCGGTCGTCGTTCTGCAGCCGCCAGATCAGCTGGCCGTACCCGACGTCGACCGCGACCACCTCGCGCGCGCCCCTGGTGAGCAGCACATCGGTGAACCCGCCGGTCGAGGCACCGGCGTCGAGGCACCGCTTCCCCTCGACCGTCAGCCCCTGCGGCTCGAACGCCTCGAGCGCGCCGAGCAGCTTGTGCGCACCGCGCGAAGCCCACGACACCTCATCGGGTTCCTCCCGCACGATCAGCGGGGTGCCCGTCTCCACGGCCGTCGCCGGTTTCACCGCGACGGTTCCGGCAATCAGGACGCGGCCCGCGCCGATCAGCTCGACCGCGTGTTCTCGCGATCGGGCCAATCCGCGCCGGACCAGTTCGGCGTCCACTCGCGCTCGCCTGGCCACCTCAGATCTTGTCCACTGTCGCCAGTGCGTCGACGAGTACGTCGTGCGCCTGTTCGAGGATGCGCGCGCGGCGGGTGATGTCGGCGCCGGTCTCGGTGTTCTCCGCCGGAGAGGACCCGGCCGTCGGCGGACCGAGTTCGGCGAGCAGTCCGGCCACCTCGGCTCTGATCCGGTTCGGGTCGGCCGGTTCCTGGCGCGCCGCGGCGCCGGGCAGGTGACTGCCGGGCACGGGCATCGCGGGCCGGGGTGGCTGTGACCCGCCGGTCGGCGGTGAACTCGGAGTACTCATCGTGCCGACAACGCTATCGGATTTCCGAATCGGCCGCGCGCACCCGTACCGCCCGGCCGGGGTACTGCCGCAACAGCTCCGCGACCGCCGCGGGCGTGGCGGGCCCTGGTACGACGTCGGCGTTGAGCGCGTCCAGCGAGGTGGCGATGTAGGTCGGCACCTGCGCGGCCGGCGCGGTGATCACCTCGTCGAGCGTGCTGACTCCGGTGAGCACGAGCAGCGAGTCGAGACCGAGCCCGTTGGCGCCCTCGATATCGGTGTCGAGCCGGTCCCCGACCACCAGGGCGTTGCGTGTGCGCGCCCGCTCGATCGCGTCCTCCATCAGCGGCGCGTACGGCTTGCCCGCCACCAGCGGCTCACGATCCGAGGCCGTGCGCAGCGCGGCGACCATCGACCCGTTGCCCGGGGCCAGCCCCCGCTCGTTCGGCAGGGTGCGGTCGGTGTTGGCGGCGATCCACAACGCGCCGGTCCGCAACGCATAGGCGGCCTCGGCGAGATCGGGCCATGCCGTCGTCGGCGAGTGCCCCTGCACGACCGCCGCGGGCGGCGTGTCGCCGAACCGCCGGATCGGCTCGAGACCGACGGCCGCGACCTCGGCGACGAGATCCTCGGTCCCCACGACGAGCACCCGGTCACCGGGCGCCAACCGCAGCGCCAACATCCTCGCGGCGGCCTGCGCGCTGGTGACCACGTCCGCCGCGGTGGCCGGATAGCCCAGCTCCGCCAGATGCCCGGCGACCGCACCGGGCCCACGCGCCGCGTTGTTGGTCACGTACACCAGCCGCTGTGCCGAATCACCCTCGGGCGCCAGTGCTTTCGGTCCACCGTCGATCACCGCGGGACCGCGGTACAGCGTCCCGTCCAGATCGAGCAGCAATGCCTCGTATCGATCGCGTAGCCGGTTCACACACCCTCACTCCGTCGTCACTGCCGAGCCGGTCACTTCCGCGACCCTAGGCGAGGCCACCGACAGGTTCACCTCGTCACCGGCCGGATGGCGCTCTCACCGTTCATGATCGGGCATCCGGGTTCCGCTCGGAGCGGGCGGCCCGTTTTCCCGGTCCCCGGCCCGGCGAGTCGGGCCCTGACGTGCCACGACGGCGCACCCTGTGAGCACGCACACGTTTTATGCAACTAGTTGCAGAACCCCGACGGGCCGATCTACTCTGCTGTTCTGCCCCTCGACGAAGGATCCAACATGTCAGTAACCACGTGGCTGTCCGAGCGCCTCTCGCTGCCGGTGATCGGCTCGCCGTTGTTCATCGCGTCCGGGCCCGAACTGGTCATCGCCCAGTGTCAGGCCGGCGTGGTCGGATCGTTCCCCGCGCTCAACGCCCGCCCCGCCGCGCTACTCACCGACTGGCTCGACCGCATCGTCGAGGAGAACGCCGCCTTCGCCGCCGCCAACCCCGACGCCGTCGTCGCGCCGTTCGCGGTGAACCAGATCGTGCACCGCTCCAACGACCGCCTCGAACAGGACATGGCGACCATCGTCGAGCATCGCGCGCCGATCGTGATCACCTCCCTCGGCGCGCGCCCCGAGATCAACGACGCCGTCCACTCCTACGGCGGCATCGTCCTGCACGACGTGATCAACAACGAGTACGCGCACAAGGCGATCGAGAAGGGTGCCGACGGACTCATCGCCGTCGCGGCGGGCGCGGGCGGGCACGCGGGCACCCAGTCGCCGTTCGCCCTGGTCCAGGAGATCCGGCAGTGGTTCGACGGGCCGGTGCTGCTCTCGGGCGCCATCGCGCACGGCCGGTCGATCCTGGCCGCCCAGGCCGCCGGCGCGGACTTCGCCTACATCGGGTCGGCGTTCCTGTCCACCGCCGAGGCCAACACGGTCGAGGGCTACAAGCAGATGATCGTGGACTCGGCCGCCAGGGACATCGTCTACAGCAACCTGTTCACCGGCGTGCACGGCAACTACCTGCGCGGCAGCATCACCGCCGCGGGCCTCGACCCCGACAATCTGCCCGAATCCGATCCCTCGGCCATGAACTTCGGGTCCGGCAGCGGCGCGGATGCCAAGGCGTGGAAGGACATCTGGGGTTCCGGGCAGGGCATCGGCGCGATCAAGCAGAGCCTGCCGGTGGCCCAGCTCGTCGCGAACCTCACCGCCGAGTACGACCAGGCACGCGAGGAACTCGCCCGCAAGCTCGGCGACCGGATCGCCCAGCCGGTCAGGTAGCACCACGCAGGGGCCGCGGTTCGCGACCAACCGGCGCGACGCGGCCCCTGCCATACCATGCAGTCCATGGCATTACGGTTCGCGATCCTGACCTCGCTCGCCGAACGGGAGGCGAGCGGCTTCGAACTGGCCAAACGTTTCGACCGCGTGTTCGGCTACTTCTGGGCCGCGTCCCACCAGCAGATCTACCGCGAACTCGACCGCCTCAGCACGGCCGAGCTCATCGCCGAGGCCCCCCAACCGCCCCGCGCCGAACGCGGTCAGCCCAAACGCTTCGCCATCACTACGGCGGGCACGACGGCCCTGCGCAACTGGGTGCGCGAGATCGACGACCCCGCGAAACTGCGCGAACCGCTGATCGTGCGCGTGCGCGCGGCGGCCACGGTGGGCGATCTCGACGGCCTGCGTGAAGCCGTCGGACACCACCTGCAGATCCACGAGCGCGCCTACGCCGAATACAAGGCCATCGAGGAGCGCGACTTCGCCACCGTCGACACCGATGCCGACGTCCTGCGCCACCTGGTGCTCAAGAGCGGCATCGGCATGGAACGCAGCTGGGTCGAATGGTGCCGCGAGGCCATCGACACGATCGACGAGCTCCAGCGTCGCACCACCGTGTGACACGCAGCACACCCCCGTCGGGAAGCAAACGGACCACAGTCCGGTTATTCGGGTGAACGCCGCACCCATGCGGTCGTCCCCACTCGAACGGAAGGGTCCTGCTGTGGACATCGTCTTTCTTCTCGGCCGCATCCTGCTCGCGGCGATCTTCGCGTTCTCCGCGCTCGGCCACTTCACCCAGGCCGACGGTATGGCCCAGTACGCGGCGGCCAAGGGAGTCCCGGCCGCGAAGGCGGGTGTGCTCGCCAGCGGCGTGATCGCGGTGCTCGCCGCGCTCTCGCTCGTCCTCGGTGTCTGGATCGACCTCGGCGCGCTGCTGCTGGTCGTGTTCCTGGTACCCGTGAGCGTGCTCATGCACGCGTTCTGGAAGGAGACCGATCCGCAGGTCAAGCAGACCGAGCTGATCAGCTTCAACAAGAACCTCGCCATCATCGGCGGCGCGCTGATCCTGTTCTACCTGGTGAACACCACCCAGCAGGTCGCGCTCGGCCTCACCGGACCGCTGTTCGGCGCCTTCTGACCCGACAACCACAACGGCCGCCGGCCGGAACCCAGTACGGGGTCCCGACCGGCGGCCGTTGTGCTGTCTGTCCGAGGGTCGTTACTGCGCGTCGCCGGTGAGCTCGGTGGCGCGGTCCTCGGCGTCGGTCTCGCCGTCGAGGTCGGCGGCCGCGGCATTGAGGAACCACTGCAGGCCCTCGTCGGTGCGGCCCGCGGCCACCAGGGCGTCGGCGTAGGCGTAGAACAGGCGGGCGGCGGCCGAACCGGTGCGCGCCGGGTCCAGATCCGAAGTCTGCAACGTCACCACGGCCTGGTCGAACTGGCCCAGGTCCATCCGGGCGCCGGCGACCACGATCCGCAGTTCGGTGGCCTCGTCACCGGAGAGCCGCTGGGCCTCCTCGCTGCGACCGAGCTCGATGGCCCGTTCCGGCCTGCCGAGGCCACGCTCGCAGTCCGCCATCACGGCGAGCAGCCCGGAGCCACCCGACATGCGACGCGCGGTCCGCAGCTCCGAGAGCGCCTCGGCCCATTCCTCGGCGTGGTAAGCCACCACACCGGCGGTCTCACGCACCACCGCGATACGGCCGGCGCGCTGCCGGGCCGCCCTGGCGTGGGCGAGGGCGAGGCGCGGATCGTCGTCGAGCAACTCGACGGCCATCACCATGTGCCGTGCCACGGTCTCGGCATTGTTCTTGTCCAGGCTCAGCAGATCACGGCGCACGGCCGGATCCAGATCGGAGGCCTGCACGTCCTCGGGCAGATCCGGCTCCTCCGGCCGGTCCGAACGACGATCACTCGTCCGCCCACCGGTCGCCCGGGCACCTTCACCGCCGCGACGACGATCGTCACCACGGTCGTAGCTGCCCGAACGCGCGCCGCTGGAGTCCTCGTCCCGATCCGAGCCACCGCGCGAGCGGAAGCCACGATCGGAACCGCTGCCGGCGCGGTCATCACGATCGGAACGACCGTAGGCACGATCAGCGGCACCACCGGAACGGTCACCACGATCAGCGGCATCGCCGGAGCTGTCGTCGCCGTCGCCGGCGCCACCGGAGCGATCGTCACGATCAGCGGCATCGCCAGAGCGATCGTCACGATCGGCGGCGCCACCGGAACGGTCACCACGATCAGCGGCATCGCCGGAACTGTCGTCACGGCCTGCGCCGCCACGTGGGCGGGCCGCGCCGTCGGAAGAATGGTCGTCACGGTCCGAGCCACGTGGGCGGTCGTCATCCGTGTCCGCTTCGGCACGTTCCGATGCCTCGTCAGAGGTCGTGCGGTCGTCCGTTGCCTCGGCGGCCGGCGCCGAGGCACCCGCTACCAGGTCGTCCGCCGACTCACGTTCTGTTGTGGACGCGGTGTCGGACTGCTCAGTGGACGCTGCGGCATCGGCCGATGCCGAGGAGCCGCTCTCCACCGACTCGACGGCAGCGGACTCGTCGGCCGAAGGCTCGACAGTCGAAGCGTCGGCCGCGGAGACCACGCCGAGCACGTCGCTGTCCCGTTCACGGCGCTTCTCCCGGTAGGTGCCGTCGAGCGGCTTACCGTCCTCGCCGACGAACTTGCGGCCGCCACCGGAGTCGCCACCGCGCTTGAATCCACCACGCCCGCGATCATCCTCGCGCCGGAACCCGCCGCGGTCCTTGTCGTCACGCCGCTGATAGCCGCCACGATCGGAGGTCTCCCCACCGCCGAACCCGCCACGATCCGAACCGCCACGCGAGCGATCATCACCCTCGTTACGGCGGAACCCACCGCGATCCGAGCTACCCCGCGAACGATCATCACCCTCGTTACGGCGGAACCCACCGCGATCCGAGCTACCCCGCGAACGATCATCGCTGTCGCTACGCCGGAAGCCGCCGCGATCCGAACCGCCACGGGAGCGATCATCGCCCTCATTGCGCCGGAAACCGCCGCGATCGGAGCTGCCGCGCGAGCGGTCATCTCGGTCATCGCGCCGGAATCCACCACGATCACCGGAACCACCGCGGCCCGCGTCATCGCGACGCTGGTAACCGCCACGATCACCACCACGGTCCGACCCGCCACGCGAACGGTCGCCACCCTCGTCACGGCGGAACCCACCGCGATCCGAGCTACCCCGCGAACGATCATCGCTGTCGCTACGCCGGAAGCCGCCGCGATCCGAACCGCCACGGGAGCGAT
>NZ_JBHVVA010000001.1:2694686-2695950 GCF_042883805.1 Nocardia sp. NPDC058176
CATCGCCCTCATTGCGCCGGAAACCGCCACGATCGGAGCTGCCGCGCGAGCGATCGTCTCTGTCGTCGCGCCGGAATCCACCACGGTCGCCGGAACCACCACGGCCCGCGTCGTCACGACGCTGGTAACCGCCACGGTCGCCGCCGTCGTTGCGACGGAATCCACCACGGTCACCGCCACGATCCGAACGCGAGCGATCATCGCCTTCGTCACGGCGGAATCCACCGCGATCCGAACCGCCACGGGGACGGTCGTCGTCATTGCGCCGATATCCACCACGGTCACCGCCGCGGTCGAAACCACCGGCGGGGCGACCACGGTCACCGGATCCACCGCGCCCGGCGTCGTCGCGACGTTGGTAACCACCCCGGTCACCGCCGTCATTGCGGCGGGATCCGCCACGATCATTGTCATCGCGCCGCTGATAGCCGCCGCGGCCGGCATCGTCACGGCGCTGGTAACCACCGCGATCGGAGCTGCTGCCGCGATCCGAACCACCGCGGGAACGGTCACCGCCACGGTCGGAACCGCCGGCGGAATCGTCTCGGCGGCGGTCGCCACGACCGGCGTCATCGCGGCGCTGATAGCCGCCGCGGTCGCCACTGTCGTTGCGGCGGAATCCGCCATTGTCGCCACGGCTCGCGCCGCGGTTGTCGTCGCGGCCGCCCTGGGCTCGGTCGGTCGGTTCGCCGCGTCGGCCGAAACCGCGGGCGTCTCCGTCCCGGCGGAAAGGCTTCCGTCCGTCGTTGTGTTCCGACACGGCGATCCCTTTCTAGATTCCCCGGCCTCCGGGGAGTGTTGTCGTGGCCCCGCCTGCAAGAATTCAACCACGGACGGAGGACGGGGCATCGTCCGCCCGGCAGGCCGGGAGCGTTCCGGCCCCAGAAACGACGATAGGGGACCCAAATCTGGGTCCCCTATCGTGAAGGATGTTCCGGCGGTGTCCTACTCTCCCACACCCTGTCGAGTGCAGTACCATCGGCGCAGGTGGCCTTAGCTTCCGGGTTCGGAATGGGACCGGGCGTTTCCCCACCGCTATAACCGCCGTAACACTATGAAACTATCCACAGAGAGCCACACCACCCCACCCCAAAAAGGGCGAGACAGAAAGTCTCCATGATCTGTGTGTTGTTTCAGAAACCGCACAGTGGACGCGTAACACCTTCGTCAATAAGCCCTCGGCCTATTAGTACCAGTCACCTACACACATTACTGTGCTTCCAGTTCCGGCCTATCAACCCCATGGTCTGTAGGGGGCCTTAAC
>NZ_JBHVVA010000002.1:0-146233 GCF_042883805.1 Nocardia sp. NPDC058176
GTCAGCAAGCGAAACCATGCGCCCTTAATTTCCTCGCGGCAGCGATCCATCAGACTGCCACATCTTGCCCTTTGTCGGCACCGGCTGGTGCTGACACCTTGTCGTCGGCCTCGACTTCTCGCAGCCGCCGCGCCATAAGCCTTCGCCGCGCCCGCTGGATCACCGCGATCTCTTCGACGGTAAGCCCGGCGCGCGTGAGCACCTTAGCGTCCTGACGTTCGAGGATGCTATCAACGCTCTGGCCTGCAATGAGCCATTCATCTAATTCGGCAAGGTCCGTGTCGGCCACGTCCACGACGGGTACGAGCATGGACCTGATCTCGGACGGGACTAGTTCGAGCACTCCGCCGCCGTAGGCGCGTCCGTGCATCTCCGCCGAGAGGGCAGTGACGGAGTTGAGCCAGCCAACCGAGAGGACCATCGGGTCGACTTCGGAGTCCACACGGTAGGCGGTGTCGGTGGTGTAAGCACCCATCTCGTTGACAATCAGCCGAGGGACCTCATGCGATCGCTTCAACAGGCTCATGGCGGCGAACCGGACCGACGGGACGTCGTACCAGGGCTCACGGATACGGCACTTGTACCTGGTGTGCAGCTCCTCGGCCTCGCCCTTCTGGATGTACCGCCGAGCACCTGCTGGCAGGTCGGCGAACGGCACATTGCCGAAGTGCAGGAAGTTAGCGGCGACTCCCGATCCCTTGTTGGCATCGTGGACCACCTGAGAGTAGATAACCCCGCGCACATGAAAACTGCGTCCGAACATTGGCTTGACGAACTGGTGAAGCCCGAACTCCTCGACCACATGGTCCGGCACGAGGAAGAAGTTGTTGGCGCCTGTCACGATGCCGACCCCGACCTTCGCGATCTCGCCGAACAGATGGAACGCAGGCAAGCTTGTCGCACGGTCGAGAACGGCTTGTTCCTCGGCGGTCAGCAGCGAGTTCATCCACTTGTCGGCGGAGGCACGTCGCGCAACGTACTCGGCACTATCGAAGATCGTGTTCGGGTCCCGCTCCAGGAAGTCCGTCCCTATCTCGTGCCGGATGGCCAGCTTCGCTGGACCATCACAGCCGTCCGGTCGCTTCTGCGCCATCAGCAGAACGGTGCCTTGGAGAGCCTCGTCGAAGATCAGTGCCTGCGTGTCAATCAGGAGGACCCGTGAGCACACTTCCAACAAGAATTTGCGCAGGCCGCCGGCGTGGATGACGTTCATCAACTCGGCCGGAATTACCATCGCGAGCCGTCCGCCGGGAGTTAGCCGATCGAGCGACTCCACGACGAACGGAGCCCACGCATTCAGATGCTTGGTGAACGGTAGCCCATTGCGGTTGTAGAGCACCTTGGCAAGGTGCTGCGTCGCAGCGGAGAGGAACTGGTAGCGGATGTAAGGCGGGTTCCCGAGCACGGCGTCGTACTCGTCTTGACCGTCCTCGGCAAACTGGAGGAAGTCCGTCGCGAACACCCGCTTCTGCGTGTCACCTGACCCCAAGGCAGCCTGGGCTTTTTCAGCCTCGTAAGGGTCCAGTTCAACTCCATGGACCACCCCTGGCACGAGCCCCAGTTCCTCAGCGGCGCGGAAGAATGCTCCGTCTCCGCAACTGGGCTCAAGCAGCGATTTGGGATTGTCGGCGAGCGCCCACCGGCTCAGAAACCGCGCGACAGGGGCGGGGGTGTAATAGCCACCCCTCAACTTGTCGTACGTCTGCTCGCTCTTGAACTTCACGTTCGTCCCCTCTCCGCCAGTAGCTCCATCCTCGCTGCTCACGAGGCACAGCTGTTCACCGACACACGGCACTTGTCGCGCGGTGGCCCACTGCTCCGTCCTAGAACCTGTCCGGGCGGGGCAAACGAAGTCGATGCTAGCCAGTCACACAGACACACGGTGGTCGGGCGACGACAGACCTGTGCAGGATAAGGACTACTGGTACCGCGTGCACCGCGCCGCCAACCCCGATTCGACGGTCATGCCCTCCTGATCCCTGCCTGCGCAGAGAAGCCCCGCGCCGTAGACAGGACGAAGTAATCGCGAATCGACGCGCGATGAGTGGAGTTCCGCCGGATCCGGCATCTTCGGACCCCCACCGTCTGCCCCGCCGCAGTCTTCCCGCGAGCATTACTTCTTACCCTGAGCCGCAGAGGCTAGTCCGCTGCGGAACTCCACGACGTCGCCGTCGGTCATGACGTAGTCCTTGCCTTCCATGCGGACCTTGCCCGCGGCCTTGGCGGCGGACATGGAGCCGGCGTCGACGAGGTCGGTGAAGGCGACGATTTCGGCCTTGATGAAGCCGCGTTCGAAGTCGGTGTGGATGACGCCCGCGGCCTTGGGGGCGGTGTCGCCCTGGTGGATGGTCCAGGCTCGGGCTTCCTTGGGGCCTGCGGTGAGGTAGGTCTGCAGGCCGAGGGTGTGGAAGCCGGCGCGGGCCAGGCCGTGCAGGCCGGGCTCGGTCTGGCCGATGGACTCGAGGAGTTCGAGGGCGGACTCGTCGTCGAGTTCGAGGAGTTCGGCTTCGACCTTGGCGTCGAGGAAAACGGCGTCGGCGGGGGCGACGGCGGCCTTGAGTTCGGCGACCTTGGCCTCGTCGGTGAGGACGGATTCGTCGGCGTTGAAGACGTAGAGGAACGGCTTGATCGTGAGCAGCGAGAGTTCGCGCAGCAACTCGGCGTCGATCTTGTTGCCCGCGGCGAACAGGGTGGTGCCCTGGTTGAGGAAGTCCTGGGCCACGTTGGCGGCGTCGAGCAGGGGCTTGCGGTCCTTCTTGACCCTGGCTTCCTTCTCGAGGCGCGGGATGGCCTTCTCGAGGGTCTGCAGGTCGGCGAGGATGAGCTCGGTCTCGATGACCTCGATGTCGGCGGTGGGATCGACGCGACCGTCGACGTGGATCACGTCGTCGTCGGCGAACACGCGCACCACCTGGCAGATGGCGTCGGCCTCACGGATGTTGGCCAGGAACTTGTTGCCAAGGCCCGCGCCCTCAGAGGCGCCCTTCACGATGCCGGCGATGTCGACGAACGACACCACGGCGGGCACGATCCGCTCGGAACCGAAGATCTCGGCCAGCTTGTTCAGCCGCTGGTCGGGCAGCGGGACCACGCCGACGTTGGGTTCGATGGTCGCGAACGGATAGTTCGCGGCCAACACGTCGTTCTTGGTCAACGCGTTGAACAGCGTCGACTTACCGACATTGGGCAGACCAACGATTCCAAGGGTGAGGCTCACGAGAACAGGAGTCTACGTGGTGCTCACCGCCCGCCGGTCAGCGCCTTCGGCTCCGCGCGGGACCGACCTGGACCATTGATCACCAGGCTCTGGTGGCGGGCGCCTCTCGGCCGATACTCACCTCAGTGCCTGGTGATCAACTGTCCAACGTGATGGCCGAGCGCTGGTGCGGTCAGGGAACGAGGACGACCTTGCCCAGGTTCTCGCGCTGCTCGATGACCGCATGCGCGGCCGCCGCGTCGTCGAGCGCGAACTCCGCGTGCACGACCGGGTGCAGCAGACCGGAGGCGTAGTACTGCCAGACCTCCTGGCGCAGATCCTCGTAGCGGGCCGCGTCGCGCTGGGCGAGGCGGCCGATGCGGAATCCGGTGAGGGTCTTGCCGCCCGCGAGCAGGTCCTCGGTGTCGATGAGGCCGGCGCCGGTGCCGTAGGTGACGGCGCGACCGCCCTCGGCCAATCCGCCGAGGGTCTCGGCCAGTCCGCTGCCGCCGACGCCGTCGAGGGCGTAGTCGGCCTGCTTGCCGCAGTGCAGCTGGTCGTAGGTGAACACCTCGTCGGCACCGAGTTCGCGCACGAAATCGGCCTTGGCCTCGGCCGAGACCGCGGCGGTGACCCAGCTCGCGCCGCGCACGCGGGCCAGCTGCACGGCGAGATGGCCGACGCCACCCGCCGCGGCGGTGACCAGCGCGGTCTCACCCTCGCGGGGAGCAGCGGTGTCGAGCGCGCCGAGGGCGACGAGCCCGCTGCGCATCAACGCGACCGCGTCGACCGCGGACGCGCCGTCGGGAATCGCCGAGGCCTGATCGGCGGCGAGCACGACGTACTCGGCATAGGCATCGGAGGTACACAGCCCGACGACGCGATATCCCTCGCTGTACCCGTCGACACCGTCACCCACCGCGACGACCTCACCGGCCACCTCGGCGCGCAACTGCTGTGCGACGCTGATCCGCCGGATCGCCGACAGGGTGACCCCGATGGCCTCGACGCGAACGAGCAGCTCACCGGCGCCGGGTGCCGGCACCTCCGCTGCGACGACCTCGAGCACCTCCGGACCACCGCTGTGCTCGTACTGAACCCGCCGCATGACACCTCCTGAAATCGAGCGAAGGCGCAACGGTAACCGGGTGGGTACGCGTTTCCACAGCTCCTCGGGCTGCGAGTGCGAAATCTCACCGCCGCCGCGACGACGCGGAGAGCACCTTCACGAACGGGTGATTACCCAGGCCGAGCCGCGCGGACGCGTGCGGCACGCCACACCGGACGCGCCGACCGCTCCCGAAACGTCGTGCGCGGAACGCACTGGTCGCCGCCCCGCACCGGGCGTAGCGTTGCCCTATGGAGGCGACCACGGAGGTGGTGACCGCGGCTCCCGCGCCGGTCCTCGCGGCATTCATCGACCGCTATCTCGGCTACCGGATGGCGGGATACGAGCCGGGCCTGCACCGCGGCCTGCCCTCGCGGCACATGACCTTCATCGTCGCCATCGGCCCGACCATCGACGTCGTCGAGCACACCGATCCGCGCCAGGCCCCCGGCAGTTTCCGGTGTGTGCTGAGCGGATTGCAGGCGACGCCGGCGATGATCTCGCACACCGGTTTCCAAGAGGGTGTGGCGATCGAACTGACTCCGCTGGGCAGCCGGGTCCTGTTCGGCATGCCCGCCAGTGAACTGTGGGACATGTCGATCGAATGTGCCGACGCGCAAGCGGCATTGGGCGATCACCTCGCGGATGCGGTGCAGTCCCAACCGGATTGGCCGAGCCGATTCGCCGCCTGCGACCGCGCCCTCCTCGCGGCCGTACGCACCGAAACCCGCCCGGCGCCCGAACTCACCTGGGCCTGGCGCACTCTCGTCGGCACGGGCGGGACCTGTGAGATCACCCCGCTGGCCGAGCGGATCGGCTGGAGCAGACAGCACCTGACCCGTAAGTTCACCGCCGAGTTCGGCGCGAGCCCGAAACTGGCGGCCCGGATCATCCGGTTCGAGCGGGCGCGGCGGATGCTCGCCGACGTGCCCTCCTATGTCTCCATCGCCCAGGTCGCGGCCGCCTGCGGCTACTACGACCAGGCCCACCTCAATCGCGACTTCACCGAGCTCGCCGGGTGCGCGCCGACGACCTGGCTGGCCGAGGAGATTCCATCCGTCCAAGACCCGGCCGCCCTCGAAGCGCGAGGCTGAACCCATGACTACTGCAACCAACTCCACCAGCACCGCGGCCGCCGTCTGGCCGTGCCTCGCCTTCGACGACGCCCGCGCCATGACCGAGTTCCTCACCACCGCCTTCGGGTTCGAGGTGACCGCGGTCTACGCCAGAGACGACGACCCGGCGGTCGTCGAGCACGGCGAACTGCGCTGGCCCGCGGGCGGCGGCATCATGTTCGGCTCCACCGGCCGCGACGACAGCCCCTTCGGCTCCCGCCCCGCCGGTGTCGCCTCCCTCTATCTGGTGACCGACGACCCCGACGCCCTGCACGCCCGCGCCACCGCGGCGGGCGCGAAGATCATCCGCGGACTGCGCGACGAGGACTACGGCTCGCGTGGCTTCAGCGTCGCCGATCCCGAGGGCAACCTCTGGAGTTTCGGGACATATTCCGGCGAGTGAGCCCGCTGAACAAAATTTCATCTTGGCCGTGAGGGTGTGCGAACCTCTCCGGCGCGGATCTCCCATCGGCTACCTTGTCGATGTTTCCCCCGAGGTCCTGCGCTTTATACAGGAGAGTTGAGTCAATGGCGACCATCGAATATCTACGGACCGACCCGGAGCTACCTCCGGTCGGTGTCGTCGATCGCACACCGCTGACACCGGCCAAGAAGGCCGTGTTCGCGGGAATCGCCGTGCTCGGCGCCATCGCGTGGACGGTCATCGCGTTCGTCCGCGGCGAGTCCGTGAACGCGGTGTGGATCGTCATCGCGGCGGTCTGTACCTACATCATCGCCTACCGCTTCTACGCGCGGTACATCGAATGGAAGATCACCAAGCCGCGCGATGACGTGGCCACCCCCGCCGAGCTCTACGACAACGGCAAAGACTTCATGCCGATGGACCGGCGGGTGCTCTACGGGCACCACTTCGCCGCCATCGCGGGCGCCGGACCGCTGGTCGGACCGGTGCTGGCCGCGCAGATGGGCTACCTGCCCGGCACCATCTGGATCGTGGTCGGCGTGGTGTTCGCCGGTGCGGTGCAGGACTACCTGGTGCTGTGGGCCTCGACCCGCAGGCGCGGGCGCAGCCTCGGCCAGATGGCGCGCGACGAGCTCGGCACCGTCGGTGGCGCCGCGGCGATCGTGGCGATTCTGGCGATCATGACCATCCTGCTCGCGGTGCTCGCCCTGGTCGTGGTGAACGCCCTCGGCGAGAGCCCGTGGGGCGTGTTCTCCATCGCGATGACCATCCCGATCGCCCTGTTCATGGGCGTGTACCTGCGGTTCCTGCGACCGGGCAAGGTCGGTGAGGTCTCCGCGATCGGCATCGTGCTGCTGCTGGCCGCGATCGTCGGCGGCGGCGTGGTGTCGGAGACCGAGTGGGGCGCGGACTGGTTCACCCTCTCGCGCACCACCATCGCGTGGTGCCTGATCGCCTACGGCTTCTTCGCCTCGGTGCTGCCGGTATGGCTGCTGCTCGCCCCGCGCGACTACCTGTCGACGTTCATGAAGATCGGCACGATCGTGCTGCTCGCAGCGGGCATCCTGATCACCATGCCGGTGCTGAAAGCGCCCGCCGTCTCCGAATTCGCGCACAGCGGAACGGGTCCGGCGTTCGCGGGCAGCCTGTTCCCATTCCTGTTCATCACCATCGCCTGCGGTGCGCTCTCGGGCTTCCACGCGCTGGTCGCCTCGGGGACCACACCCAAGCTGATGGCCAAGGAATCCAATGCCAGGATGATCGGCTACGGCGGCATGCTGATGGAGTCGTTCGTCGCGGTCATGGCGATCATCACCGCGACGATCATCGATCAGCACCTGTACTTCGGCATGAACGCCGCCGCCGGGCTCACCGGTGGCACGCCGGAAAGCGCTGCGGAGTACACGAATTCGCTCGGCCTGTCCGGCCCGCCCGCGACACCGGAGCTGTTCTCCGACGCCGCCGCCGATGTCGGCGAGACCTCGATCATCTCGCGCACCGGTGGCGCGCCGACGCTGGCCGTCGGCATCTCCGAGGTGTTCAGCCAGTTCCTCGGCGGAGCGTCGATGAAGGCGTTCTGGTACCACTTCGCGATCATGTTCGAGGCGCTGTTCATCCTCACCACCATCGACGCGGGCACCCGCGTCGCGCGGTTCCTGTTCTCCGACGCGCTGGGCAACTTCGGTGGCGGGTTCAAGAAGTTCCGGGATCCGTCGTGGCGGGTCGGCGCGTGGCTGTGCTCGCTGCTGGTCGTCGCGGGCTGGGGTGGCGTGCTGCTGATGGGCGTCAACGATCCGTTCGGCGGCATCAACGCGCTCTTCCCGCTGTTCGGCATCGCCAACCAATTGCTGGCGGCCCTCGCACTGACCATCGTGCTCACCATCATCATCAAGCGCGGGCAGCTGAAGTGGGCCTGGATACCGGGCATTCCGCTGGCCTGGGATCTCATCGTCACGATGGCCGCGTCCTGGCAGAAGATCTTCTCCGACGATCCCAAGCTCGGCTACTGGACCCAGAACAGCCTGTGCCGGGCCGCCAAGGAAGCCGGGACGAGCTGCCTGACCGCGAAGACTCCCGAGCAGGTGGACATCGCGATCCGCAACACCTTCATCCAGGGCACGCTCTCGATCGTGTTCGCGGGGCTGGTGCTGATCGTGGCCGTCGTCGCCACGCTGGTGTGTGTGCGGGCGATTCGTTCGGGCACGGTGTCGAGCACCGAGTCGGAGGAGCAGCCGTCGAAGATCTTCTCTCCCAGTGGTTTCCTCGCGACACCGGCGGAGAAGGACGTGCAGAAGGAGTGGGACGCGCTGATCGCCGAGGGCAAGGTGAGTGCGCCCGGATCGGCGCATTCGTCATGAGCCCGCACCGGGATGTGGACGGCCGGTTCACCGGATCGGCCGTCCGCACCCCAGTGCTCGAGCGGGCCGTACTCCGCGATCGGAGCGGCACCACTCCGGCCGTGTCGCGCGATGTCGCTGTCGCCGAATGCGCCGCGCCGAGTGCCTCCGGGCCGCGCTTGGGTGCGCTGCTCGCTCGCGTGTGGGCGGGTGTGCGCGGGGTCGCACGGTGGTACAGCGCGATCAACGGCGGACAGGACTACCAGCGCTACGTGGGTCACCTGCGACGCAATCATCCCGACCGTCCGGTGCCCAGCGAGCGTGAGTACTGGCGCGAACGGTATGCCGAGGCGGAACGCAACCCTTCGACCCGCTGCTGCTGATCGGCGGCGGTGACAACCCCCTACATATCGTTTATCGTTAATATCGAAAAACGATATGTAGGGGGTTGTCGTGCGCTCGTCACCACTTCGCTGGACCCGGTCCGACACCGTCGTGCTGCGCGTCGCGTTGCTCGTCGCGATCGGCGCGACCGGGCTCGTCACGGCCTATCGACTGCTGTGGATCACGGTGCTGCCCGCCGCGGGGGACGGTCGATGGAACACGATCACCGTCAGCCACCCCGGCGGCGCGCCGACGCATCGCGCCGAGATCGGTGACGGCATCAGCGTCGGCGGATCCGGCGCGATGGAGATGACGTTCCACGACCCGGGGACAGCGCAGCGTCTCTTGCTGTCGGCGCCCGGCTTGATCGCCGCCGCCGCCGCACTCGTCGTGCTCGTGTCCGTGCTGCGCGTCGTCGGCAGCCTGGACAAGGGTGATCCGTTCGTCGCCGCGAACGCGCGCCGCGTCTATTCCGTCGCGGTCGCCGTGATCACCGTCGCGCTGCTCGTTCCCGTGGTCGAGGCGTTCAGCCACGCACGGCTGGAGTCCATGGCGCTCGGGTCGCCGGTCTCGGTGACGTTCGAATACGGGTCGAGCAGTGGTGCGCTGCTGCTCGCCGGGGTCGCGCTCGTCGCGCTGGCCGAGGTGTTCCGGCGCGGGACGCGGCTGCGCGATGACGTCGCGGGGCTGGTCTGATGCCGCCGGAGGACGCCACCGGGGTGCGCGTGCATCTCGACGAACTGCTGTCCGAGCGCGGGCTCACCCTGACCGAGCTGGCCGAGCGGGTGGGCGTCACCGTCGTGAACATGTCGGTGCTGAAGAACGGCCGGGCCAGAGCCATCCGGTTCTCCACCCTCGCCGCCCTGTGCCGGGAACTGGACTGCCAGCCGGGCGACCTCATCAGCTACGACGACGCCTGACGGCAGTGGCCGATTTCCGCTAGCGTCGCGTCCGGCGGGCTGACAGTGTGGATGACGTGACCATCACGGCTTTGGACTTCGAGCGCTGCTACCGCGCGGTCTCCACCAGGGACTCCCGCTTCGACGGGCAGTTCTTCACCGCGGTGCGCACCACCGGTATCTACTGCAGGCCGTCGTGCCCGGCGATCACGCCCAAGCGGGTGAACGTGTCATTCCTGCCGACCGCCGCGGCGGCGCAGCAGGCCGGGTATCGGGCCTGTCGACGGTGTCTGCCCGACGCGGCGCCCGGCTCGCCGCTGTGGAATGTGCGGGCCGATCTCGCCGCCCGCGCCATGCGGCTGATCGGCGACGGGGTGATCGAGCGGGGCGGGGTGCCCGCGCTGGCCGCGACGCTCGGCTACTCACAGCGCCAGCTGACCCGGGTGCTCACCACCGAACTCGGCGCCGGTCCGCTCGCACTGGCCCGAGCTCATCGCGCGCACACCGCGCGGCTGCTCATCCAGACCACCGAGATGCCGATGTCGGACATCGCGTTCGCGGCGGGCTTCGCCAGCATTCGCCAGTTCAACGACACCGTGCGCGAGGTGTTCGCGGTGAGCCCGTCGACCATGCGCACCGAATCCCGGCGCTCACCGCGCGCGGACGTCGTCGCCCCCGCCACCCCGGGCCTGCTGACCCTGCGCCTGCCCTACCGGGAACCCCTCGACACCGGCTGGCTGGCCTGGTTCCTGTCCGCGCACACCGTGCCCGGCATGGAGACGTGGGCGGACGGCATCTACGCGCGCAGCCTGCGCACGCCCCACGGCCACGCGACCATCCGGTTGTCCTTTCAACCCGGTCACGTCCGGGCCGAGCTGGCGCTGCGCGACATGCGCGATCTGGCGCCGACGGTGGCGCGGGTGCGGCACCTGCTCGACCTGGATGCCGATCCACACGGGATCGATGAAGCGTTGGTGATCGGACCGGCGTCGGGTGCCGATGTCGGCGACGCGAACCTCGGTGGACCCGGACGGAGCCGTGCCGATGCGGCGAGCGGTGACCGGGGCACGGGTCCGGAGCCTGGCTTCACGCCGGGGATTCGGGTGCCAGGGTGTCTGGATGGGCCGGAGTTGTTGTTGCGCACCATGATCGGGCAGCAGATTTCGGTGCAGGCGGCGGCGACGCATACCGCGCGGCTGGTCGATGCGCTCGGTGAGCGGATCGATGGGCCGGTGCCGCGGCTGTTTCCGACGGCCGCGGCGGTCGCCGAGCACGGGGGCGAAGTGCTCACCGGGCCCGCGCGTCGGGTCGCGGCCATCGTGGCCGCGGCGCGGGCGACCGCGGACGGCGAGCTCGTGTTGCACTCGGGTCGGACAGCCGCTGACCTGCGGCGGGACTTGCTCGCGCTCGACGGGGTCGGGCCGTGGACGGCCGACTACGTCACCATGCGCTCGCTCGCCGATCCCGACATTCTGCTCGGCACCGACCTGGTGGTCCGCCAGGGCGCGGCGTACGCGGGGATCGACCTCGCCCGCACCGAACGGTGGGCGCCGTGGCGCTCCTATCTGTCCATGCACCTGTGGAAGACCGCGCTCGAACACCGCGGCGTTCTTCCCGTGCCTTCCTGAACCTGCTACCGGAAGCGAAATACCATGCCTACCACCATCAGCCTCGCCGACACCGCGACCGTCACCACGCCGATCGGCCCATTCACCGCGGTCGTCGATGCCGACGGCGCCGTGCTCGCCTCGGGCTGGACCGGCGATGTCAGCACCTTGACCAGCGTCATCCACCCGACCCTGCGTCCTGCCGAACTGCGGCAACGGGATTCGCTCGGCGCGGTGACCACGGCGATCACCGACTACCACGCGGGTGATCTGACCGCGATCGACGGGATTCCCGTGCGGCAGCACTCCGGTGAATTCCTCCTGCACGCGTGGGAAGTTCTGCGCAAAGTGCCTGCGGGCGAGCCCATTACATACACCGAGTTCGCGGGGCTGGCCGGTCGTCCCGCCGCCACCCGCGCGGCGGCCAGTGCGTGTGCGCGCAATGCGGCAGCGCTGTTCGTGCCGTGCCATCGGGTGCTGCGGATCGGGGGCGCGCTGGGCGGGTTCCGCTGGGGGTTGGATGCCAAGCGTTGGTTGCTCGACCACGAGGGGTGACCTGACAGTGACCTGACCGGCACAGCGTCACGGCGCGATCGGATGTGGCTCGACGGACTGACACAGCTCGACAGCCCCTCGATGGCAGGCCGAAGATCAGTCCAGTATTGAAGAAGTGGCTCTTCCACTGGGGTTCAGCTGACCGGATGCTGATACCCATGCTCACTCGCCGCCTCCTCGCGCTGTACATCGGTCTGTGGTTGTACGGGATATCGATGGCGGTGATGATCCGGGCCGGGCTCGGACTCGATCCGTGGGATGTCTTCCATCAGGGCGTCGCGTCGCATGTGCCGTTGAGTTTCGGCATGGTGACCGCGCTGACCGGGCTCGTTGTCCTGCTCGCCTGGATCCCGCTGCGGCAGCGGCCCGGGCTCGGAACGATCAGCAATGTGGTGGTGATCGCGGTGGCGGTCGACGCCGGACTGTGGTTGATCCCGGCCGCGGAGCAGCTGTGGCTGCAAGTGCTCGCCATGGTCGTGGCGGTGGTGGTCAACGCCGCCGCGACCGTGCTCTACATCGGCGCCGGGATGGGTCCAGGACCCCGTGATGGACTGATGACTGGACTGGTCGCCCGAACCGGGTGGCCTGTCTGGTCGGTCCGCACCGGCATCGAGGCCTCGGTCCTGGCCACCGGCTGGGTCCTCGGCGGCACCGTCGGCATCGGGACCTTGGTCTACGCCTTCGGCATCGGCCCATTGATCCAGCTGATGATCCCGTACATCGACGGTCGGCTCCCCGGCTTCACCCCGACACCGCGCCCGGAACCCCAAACCCCACACTCGGAGAGCAGGTCCATCCATGGCATGCCGCATCAGTGAACTCGTCCTCGAATGCCGCGACCCCGAGGCACTGGCCCGGTTCTGGTGTCAGGTCCTGGATTTCGCCGTTCTCGATCGCGATGAGGACAGTGTCGAGATCGGGCCGCACGCAGGGTTCGGCGGCGCGCAGCCGACGATCATTCTCAGCCGCCAGGACGAGCCGGAGCCGGCGAAGTCGCGCCTGCACATCGACGTCAGCGCCACCGACCACGATCAGGACGCCGAACTCGAACGCCTGCTGCGGCTCGGGGCACGTCCAGCCGACGTGGGCCAGACCGGCGAGGAATCCTGGCATGTTCTCGCCGATCCGGAAGGCAATGAGTTCTGCCTGCTCAGAGCACGCATCGATCCCGTCTGACAGCCGGTCCGCGCACGGTGACCTACGGTCGGCGACGCTTGCCGTTCAGGCCACCGTGGCTTGGAGCCGGGAGCCGGTGCGCCCGCGGAGGACGTGGAGGCGGCTGGGGATGCGCTGGCGCATCTCGTCGACGTGACTGACCACGCCGACGACGCGGCCGCCCGCGCGGAGTTCGTCCAGTACGCCCATGACGGCGTCGAGGGTGTCGGCGTCGAGACTGCCGAAGCCCTCGTCGATGAACAGGGTGTCCAGGACGACGCCGCCGGATTCGGCGGCGACCACGTCGGCCAGGCCGAGCGCCAAAGCCAGTGAGGCCATGAAGGTTTCGCCGCCGGAGAGGGTTTTCGCGGAGCGTATGGCACCGGTGTAGTCGTCGCGGACGTCGAGGCCGAGGCCGCCACGGCGACCGCGTGGACCCGCCTTGTCCGAGTGAACGAATTCGTAACGCCCACCAGACATTCGGCGCAGCCGCAGCGAGCCCGCCACCGCGACCTCCTCGAGTCGCGCGGCCAGCACATACGACCGCAGCGACATCCGCCGATTGTTCTCACCGCGACCAGCGACCACCTCGGCCAGCCCGGCCAGCTCGTCGAAAGCCCGCTGCTCGGGCGCGATCCGCTCTACCTCACCCCACAGCTGCGCCCCCAGCCGCTCGAGCTGGGCGACCCGCTCCGCCGCCGCCGACTGCGCGGCTACCGCCGCGGTCAGCGCACGCTGTGCCTGCGCGAACCGCTGCTCCAGCTCGCCCAGGTCACCGGGCACCTGCTCGGCCGCCGCCCGGATCTGCGGCTCGGCCAGCACGGTCTCCGCATGCGCGCGCGCCCGATCGGCGGCGGTGAGTTCGGCTTCGATCGCGGCCTGCTGCTGCGCGGTGCGCGCGACAGCGGTGACAACCTTGGCGTAGGCCGTGAGAAGCGCGATGTCGTCGCGAGGCGCGGCAGGCTCGACCTCTTCGACCGAGACTTCGTCGCTGGGCGCTTCGTCGAAAAGGTCGAACAGACTGGGCATCTCGGGCCCGACCGAGATCGCACGCGACCGATCGGCCCGCCGACCGGAACGTCCGGCAGCAGACTGCGCGGATTCGGCGTCCTCGCCGTCCGCGTCGATCCCGGACACAACCTCCCCGTCGGCCCCAGCACTGAGCTCGGCATCAATGCCCACACCGGAGCGTGGTTCCGCTCCCGGCGAGTCCGACGCCTGACCGGCCATCGGCGCGGCGGGGACTTCGAATCCTTCGGCGACGAAACCAGCTGTGCGGGCCAGGGTTTCCACGCGGGTGGCGATGCGGCGGACGGCGTCGCGGGCGGTGGATTCCTCGGTGCGGGTGGTGCGGAGGGTGGTGGCGGCGGTGACGAGGGATTCGAGACGGGTGGTGCGGGCTTCGACGGTGGCGTCGGCGCCTGCGGCGGTGCGCAGGCGGAGGGTGAGTTCGTCGAGGCGGGTGCGGGTGGCGGCGATGTTCGCGGTGACGGTGCCGAGGCGGGAGTCCAGGTCGCGGGACTGCTCGTGGAGCTGGGACTCCTCGGTGCGCAGGGTGTCGAGGCGGGTGGTGAGCGCGGCGGCGCGATCGGCGGTGTCGGCGGCGTCGTCGAAGCGGTGGGTAGCGGTGCGGACGGCGTCGGCGAGGGTGACGGGGTCGGCGTCGCCGCCGCGGGCGGTGAGCGCCTCGATTTCGCGTTCGATGGCGCCGATGCGCTCGGCGATCCGGTCGCGAGCGGCCTCGGCGGCCTGCTCGGCGACGGTGGCGGTGTCCTCGGCGTCCTTGGACACCGCGTCGTCGGTGGGTTGGGCCGGTTCGGGATGTTCGGCGGAACCGCAGACTGTGCACGGCGCGCCCGCCTCCAGCGCACCCGCGAGTTCGGCCGCCATCCCGGCCAGGCGGCGGGCGCGCAGATCGAGCACGCGCTCCCTGGCATCGAGGTGAGTCCTGCGGGCGGCATCGAGTTCGCCCTGCGCCCGATCCAACGCCGGTCGCTGCCTGGACAATTCGACGGCAGCCGCTGCGGAGTCCTGCCACTTCGCCAACTCGCTACGCAGCCCGGGCAGCGCGGCGGCGGCATCGGTCGCCTCGCGCAGCTGTTCCTGCGCGCCGGCGATCACCGTCGGCAATTCGATCCGCCGCCCACCCAACTCGGTGGCACGCCGGGCGAGCTGCGCCGCCTCGGCTTCGTGCGCGGCCAGATCGGCGGCCAACTGATCAGCGGTCACCGCATCGGCACGCACCTCACCGAGCACCCCGAGCAGCGCATTCCACTGACTGATCGCGGCATCGAGATCCCCGACGACGTCCCGGACACCGGCCACCGACACACCGGCCTTCGATCCGGATCGCGCGACGGCTACGTCCCCATGACGCGGACGCCACCCGTCAGCACCTGCGGTGACCCCACCAACCGACCGGCCGATGCCCTCGCGAGACGGGCGCGACCCACCCGCACCAGCGGCAGCACGATCAGCGCTGCCACCGACCGATCGCCCATCGATTGCCTCTGATGCTTCGGCATCGGTCACGACGGTCAGCAGGTCGATACCGGCGATGTCGACCGCGGCCGGGGCGCGGAGCTGGGCTGCCAGTGCGCCGGCGGCGGTTCGTGTGGACGATTCGGCGCGGCGGAGGGCACGAACTGCCGATCGGGCCTCGTCGATGGCCTGGACGACGGGTTCGGCGCGGCGGGCCTGTTCGAGTTCGCGGGTCAGTTCGGCGCGATGCGGCGCGGCGGCGGTGTAGGCGGACAGTTCGGCTTCGGCGGCGGCCATGCGCGAGTGCAGGTCGGCGAGGCGGCGCTGTTCCTCGGCCTCGGTGCGGGCCTCGGCCGATTCCTTCTGGCGCAGATCGGCATCGGTGTTCGCGTCGGCGAGTTCGGTCCGGGCCTGGGCCAGGAGTTCCTGTGACCAGGCGACCGCGTCACTGGCCTCGACCGACTCCGCGCCGCTGAAACCCGCGGCCATCCCGACCTTGGTGATCAGCCGATCGATGCCCTGACGATGAGTGTCGAGGGTGGCTCCGGCGGCGCGACGGCGATCGGCCAACCACTGTTCTGCCGTGCCGAAACGCTGGGTGTCGAAGAGCTTTTCGAGCAGCTTCTCGCGCTCCTCGTTCTCGGCGCGCAGGAAGCGGGCGAAATCGCCCTGCGGCAGCAGCACCACCTGGAAGAACTGGTCGGCGCTCATGCCGAGCAGGCGCAGTACCTCCTCGCCGATATCGGTGATCCTGGACAGGTTCTCGCCGCTGCCGTCGAGCCAGGTGAGGTTGGCTTTGGGCTGGAGCGTGCGGGTGCCCGACCCGTCCCGCTTGGGCCGCTCGAACTCGGGCACGCGGGTCAGCCGGAGCTTGCGACCGCCGAGCGTGGCTTCCAGGCTCACCTGGGGCGGCGTCTGCGGATCGGCGTGGTCGGAGTGCAGGCGCTTGCTCTCCCCGCGCGCGCCGGGCACCTTGCCGTAGAGGGCGAACGCGATGGCGTCGAGCACGGTCGTCTTGCCCGCGCCGGTGTGCCCGTGCAGCAGGAACAGCCCGTCGGAGCCGAGCGCGTCGAAGTCGACGACGGTGGTCTCGGCGAACGGGCCGAACGCGGTCATCTCCAGCCGATGCAGCCTCATTCGGCGCCGCCAGCGAACCCGGCGTCGGGATTCACGC
This sequence comes from Nocardia sp. NPDC058176, assembly GCF_042883805.1. Taxonomy (NCBI): domain Bacteria; kingdom Bacillati; phylum Actinomycetota; class Actinomycetes; order Mycobacteriales; family Nocardiaceae; genus Nocardia; species Nocardia sp. NPDC058176. The sequence goes on from NZ_JBHVVA010000002.1 coordinate 16,435, forward strand.
CGTCAGCTCGGCGGCATCGGGCACCGCGTCCGGGTTCCGGGGCCGATCGGGCTCGCTGACCGCGGCCGCCAGTGCTCGCTCCACCCATGCCATCTCCCCCTCGCTCGGCGTACCACGCACGTCGGTCAGAAAACTCGCCGCCACCTCGGCATCACGGCGGCCGTGCACGCGCTCCCGATAGCGCAGTTCCGGATTGCCTTCCGGGCGAACCCATTCCACGTGCACCGCGTGCGGGAACCGGTCGCGCAGTTTACGCATCGGATCGACCGGGCGGGTGCTGTCAGTCAGTGTGGCCGACACGTAATGCGCTTCGGCGGCAGCGAATTCGGCACCGGCGAGCAGCTCTTCGAGCGTGCTGGTGAGCCTGCTCAAGCCACGGACCAGCGGTAGGTCGCGGCGCTCGACCGCGGCGAGGCCGGTGGCGTCGAGGTCGACGATCCAGACCGCCTTGCGATGCGAACTCTCACCGAAGGAGTACGGCAGCGGAGAACCGCTGTAGCGCACCGACTCCGAAAGCGTCTGCGGCGAATGCAGGTGCCCCAGCGCCACATAGTCGATGCCGTCGAAGGCCGACATGGGCACCGTCTCCACCCCGCCGACCGAGATGGACCGTTCGGACCCGGTGGCCTCGCCGCCGACGACGAAGGCGTGCGCGAGCACCACCGAACGCACGCCGGGCCGGGCGGCGCGATCGGCGTTGATCCGCGCCATCGCCGCGTCGAGGATCTCCGCGTGCGAGCGGGCCTGCGGCACACCGAGTTCGGCACGGGTGATCTCCGGTTCCAGATACGGGATGCCGTAGAAGGCGACCTCGCCGTCGGCATCGGCGAGCAGCACCGGCCGATCCGCGTCGGCCACCCTGGTGCACAGGTGCAGTCCGCCCGCGGCGGCGAAGCTGGCGCCCGCGCCGAGCCGGGCGGGCGAATCGTGATTGCCCGAGGTGGCGATGATCGTGGCACCGGCGGCCCGGATCGCCTCGAATCCGCGATTGCAGACCGCGATGGCGTCGGCACCGGGGATGGAGCGGTCGTAGACATCGCCCGGCACCACCACCACGTCGACCGATTCGGCGGCGACCAGTTCGGCGATGGCCGAGAGCGCCCGCGCCTGATCCGCCAGCAGGTCGACACCGTGAAAGGTGCGCCCGATGTGCCAATCGGAGGTGTGCAGGATCCGCATGCCGCGAACCGTAGGGCACCGCACCGACAGAATTCAATCGACGCACTACATCGGTGTAATTCTTCGGCGTGGCGACATGCCGGGCCACCACGCCGGGTTGCCGGGGGATTGCGAGTTTGTCGGTGCCCTCGGGCACCATCACCGCTATGACCGCTTCGATGCTCGTCGCGCTCGTCTTGGTTTTCGGTGCCGGGTTCGGTCTCGGCTGGTTGGGCCATGCCGCCCGCGGTGGGCAACGCACCGCCGCGGCGGAGGCCAGGCTGGCCGCGGCCGGGGACAACCAACGGTTGCTGCAGCAGTCGCTGCACGCGGCGAACGAGGATGCGGCGCGTCGGCATTCGGCCGCCGTCGGCGCGCTGGTCGATCCGCTGCGCGACGCGGTCGGCGCGCTGGAGCAGCAGATCCGGCAGGTCGAGCATCACCGGATCGACGCGTACTCGGGGCTGCGCGAGCAGGTCGCCGGGATGCAGCGCACCTCACACCGGCTCTCCGATCAGACCGGGCAGCTGGTCGCCGCCTTACGGGCGCCGCAGGTGCGCGGTCGGTGGGGTGAGATCCAGCTGGAGCGGGTCGTCGAACTGGCCGGGATGACCAGGCACTGCGATTTCGACACCCAGGTGAACCGGTCGGGCGGTGACGACCGCGGCGCGGTCCGGCCCGACATGGTCGTGCGGCTCGCCGGTGGCAGGCACATCGTGGTCGACGCGAAGGTGCCGTTCTCGGCCTACCTCGACGCCGCGACCACCGACGACCCGACCAATCGCGCTCAGCTGCTGGCCCGCCACGCCAAGCAACTGCGCGCCCACGTCGACCAGCTGTCGGACAAGGCGTACTGGGCGGCCTTCGATCCGGCACCGGAATTCGTGGTGCTGTTCGTGCCGGGCGACCCGTTCCTCGACGCCGCCCTGACCACCGACGCGGGACTGCTCGAGTACGCGTTCGGCCGGAACGTGATCCTCGCAACGCCGACGACATTGATCGCGCTGCTGCGCACCGTCGCGTTCAGCTGGCGCCAGGAAGCGCTGTCCCGCGATATGGCAACGGTGCAGCAATTGGGCAAGGAGCTCTACACCCGGGTGGGCAAGGTCGCCGAGCACCTGGACAACCTCGGCGTGAATCTCGGTAAGGCCGTAGCGGCTTTCAACGCCACGGTCGGCTCGGTGGAGTCGCGGGTGATGGTCACCGCGCGCCGGATGCACGATCTCGGCATCGCCGATCAGGAGCTCCCGGCAATCCGGCTGACCGACACCAGACCGCGCGTCGTCGCCTTCGCCGAGGCCGAGGATCGCCACTGAGTTCCTCGTGCCGCGACGCCTGACGGGCGGTTGTGCAGTTAGTGTCATAGTGTGGCTGCTTCCCAACGTGCGCGACCCCGGGTGCCCGCGCCGCAACGCTCGATCGTTCCTTCGGTGCCCGGCATCCCCGCTCTGGCGGCGGTTCTGCTCGCCGTCGGCGCGACGATGCTCGGGTTCCTGATCGACGGGCTCGGTGGCGAGACCTACCCGACCGGCACGTTCTCGGCGCTGTATGTACTCGGCTGCGTGCTCGCGGTGTGCGCGGTGCGGATGCGCGGTCTGTTCTCGACCATGGTGCTGCCGCCGCTGCTGCTGTTCGTCGCGGTGCCGGTGGCCTGCCACCTGCTCGGCGGGCGCGCGACCACCTCCGTCAAAGACGTGCTGATGAACCTGATCATCCCGCTGGTGGAACGCTTCCCCACGATGATGCTGGCCACCGCGCTGGTGCTCGCGATCGGCGGCGCCAGGATCGCGATCGCCAAGCGGGCCCCCGCCACCGCCAAGCCCGCCCCGGCCGAGCGCAGGACCGAACGCAAGTCCGAACGCAAAGCGGAGCGCAAGCCGGCCAACCGCCGCCGGCCGGCACCCGCGGGCGATCTGGGCGACACCGGCCGCAGGCGTCCCCGCCGCGCCACCGCCGTCCTCGACGATCCCGATACCGAAGTCGACATGGCCAGCCCGGCCCGCCGCCCCGCGCGCCCGCAAGAGCCCAAGCGGGCACCCGCCGAACCCAAGCGCGCGCCCGCCGCGCGGACCAGGGAACCCCGCGCCCGTGGCGGCGCTCCCCGCGAGGCCGAACCGGCCCGCACGCCCCGTCGGCGCGGTGACGCGCCACCGCATCCGCAGCCGAACGTGCGCTACCGCGACCGCGACGCCGGCCGCACCGAACGGCGCCGACCCGACAACGTCTGAGCCACGAAAAATCCCCGCCGCGATCACGCGACGGGGATTTTTCGTCTGTGGTTCGGTTCCGCTCCGGGCGTCAGCGCTTCGCGGCGGCGTCCCGGCGCGCGGCGCGCAGCTCACGCGGCAGCGAGAACACCAGCGTCTCGTTGGCCGTCGTCACCGGCTGCACCTCACCGAAGCCGTGCTCGGCCAGCAGCTCGAGCACACCGGTCACCAGGATCTCCGGCACCGAGGCACCGGAGGTGATGCCGATGGTCTCCACGCCGTCGAGCCAGGCCAGGTCGACCTCGCGGGCGTAGTCGACCAGATACGACGCCCGCGCACCGGCGCCGAGGGCCACCTCGACCAGGCGCACCGAGTTCGACGAGTTGCGCGAACCGACCACGATCACCAGATCGCATTCGGGCGCCATCGCCTTGACCGCGGTCTGGCGGTTGGAGGTGGCGTAGCAGATGTCGTCGCTGGGCGGATCCTGCAGCGTCGGGAAGCGCTCGCGCAGCCGCTCGACGGTCTGCATGGTCTCGTCGACCGACAGCGTGGTCTGCGACAGCCAGATCACCTTGGCCGGATCGCGCACCGAGACCTTGTCCACCGCGTCGGGTCCGTCGACGAGCTGCACGTGCTCGGGGGCCTCACCGGCGGTGCCCTCGACCTCCTCGTGGCCCTCGTGGCCGATCAGCAGGATGTCGTAGTCGTCGCGGGCGAAGCGCTTGGCCTCCTGGTGCACCTTGGTGACCAGCGGGCAGGTGGCGTCGATGGTGCGCAGATTCCGTTCGGCGGCGGTCTCGTGGACGATCGGCGCGACACCGTGGGCGGAGAACACGACCAGCGCGCCCTCCGGCACCTCGTCGGTCTCGTCGACGAAGATCACGCCACGCTCGCGCAGCGTCTCCACGACGTGGCGGTTGTGCACGATCTCCTTGCGCACGTAGATGGGCGCACCGTGCTTCTCCAGCGCCTTCTCCACGGTCTCGACGGCGCGATCGACGCCTGCGCAGTAACCGCGCGGCTCGGCCAGCAGCACGCGCTTGCCACCGGCAGCAGTCGCGCCCGCCGAGCGCGCGATACCGACGTTCAAGGGAATTGCCGAGGTCATATCCCACAGCTTACGTGCGCTCGACGGCGGGTATCCGGTGGGATCGAGGGGCGAAAGTCACATCCGGGCAGGCTGGACCTTTGCATCACACGCGGTTTACGGCAGGCTGGTGGCATGTTTCGACCTCCGTTCGTGGCCCGGGTCGCCGCCGGTGCCGCCGTATACGCCTTAGAAGAGACGCGGCGGTTACCTGTCGCCGCCGTCAATTTCCCGATCACCGCGCTCAGTCGCGTGCTGCAGACGACCATGCATCTGCAGCAGTTCGTCACCAGCCTCGCCCTCAAGGGCGACGTGGTGTTCGAGCGGCTCGGCTCGGCGCCGCAGGAACAGCCCGAGTGGGCCACCTTCGACGAGGACATCGAGCCGGCGCCCGCCGCGACCAACGGCCACACCAGTCGCTTCGATCTGTTCGCCGAACCGGCACCGGGCGAGTCGACCAATGGCAGGGCCGTGCCCGCGTCGCTGCTGGTGCTCGAGACCGAGTCCGAGGTCATCGAGCCCGCGCCGGTCGAGGAGCCCGCCGTCGAGGCGCTCGCGGAGGTCGAGGCGCCCGAGGTCGCCATCCGCTACGACTACCCGACGATGACGCTGGCCCAGCTGCGCGCCCGGCTGCGCATGCTGACCGTCGAGGAGCTCGGCCAGCTGCTGGCCTTCGAGGAAGCGACCCGCGCCCGCGCACCTTTCGTCACCATGCTGACCAACCGAATCGCCACCGTCCAGGCGAAGTGATCTCCAAGCGGCCGCAATCCGCGCCCACGGCGCTGGATGCGGCCGCTTTGTTTTGTGTCGGAGCCGCCGCGTATACCTGACGTATGACTCAGGACGGTGCCGCGCCCGCTCCGGCAGGCGCACCGGCGAATTCGGCGGAACAGCCGTATCCGGTGCGTTCGGTGGCCGTGAAGGTCGCCCAGTGGATCGAACGGCTCGGCAGTATCTGGGTCGAGGGGCAGGTCACCCAGATCAATCTGCGGCCCGGCACGCGCACCGCGTTCCTGGTGCTGCGCGACACCTCCGCCGACATGTCGCTGTCGCTGACCTGCGATCCCGATCTGCTGCGGCGGCTGCCGGTTCCATTGACCGAGGGCAGCCGGGTGGTCGTCTACGGCAAGCTGCAGTTCTTCACCGGCCGGGGCACGATCTCGTTGCGGGTCACCGAGATCCGCGCGGTCGGGATCGGTGAACTGCTGGCGCGGATCGAACGGTTGAAGCAGCTGCTCACGGCGGAGGGGCTGTTCGACGCGCGGCTCAAGCGGCCGTTGCCGTTTCTGCCCGCGACGATCGGGTTGATCACCGGGCGGGCCAGCGCGGCCGAGCGCGATGTCCTCAGTGTGGCCCAGAATCGTTGGCCCGCAGTACGTTTCGTCATTCGTAATACGGCGGTGCAGGGGCCGACGGCGGTGCCGCAGATGCTGACGGCGCTGGCCGAGCTCGATCGCGACGACGAGGTCGAGGTGATCGTGCTTGCGCGTGGTGGTGGCAGCACCGAGGATCTGCTGCCGTTCTCCGACGAGGCACTGTGCCGGGCCGTCGCCGCGGCGCGAACGCCGGTGGTCAGCGCGATCGGCCACGAGCCCGACAACCCCCTGCTCGATCTGGTCGCCGACTTGCGCGCGGCCACGCCCACCGATGCCGCCAAGCGCATCGTCCCCGATGCCGCCGCCGAGCTGGCCGGGGTCCGCGAGATGCGCGCGCGCTCGGCGGCCGCGCTGCGCGGCTGGGTCGAGCGCGAGTCGCACACCCTGACGCAGTTGCGTTCCCGGCCGGTCCTGGCCGATCCGCTGCGCGAGCTCACCCATCGCCACGACGAGGTGGAGCGGCTGCGCGCCACCGCGCAGCGCGACATCGAACGCTTCCTGCGCACCGAGTCGACGGCCACCCAGCACCTGCGCGAGAAACTCACCGCCGTGGGTCCGGCCGCCACGCTGGCCCGTGGTTACGCTGTCGTGCAGCGCGTGGCAGGGCCGGAACGCCATGTCGTGCGGTCGATCGAGGACGCGCCCGCGGGCAGCCAGCTGCGGATCAGGGTCGCCGACGGCGCGGTCTCCGCGGCGGCACTCGGTACCCAGCGCCTGACGCCGAAGACCACCGACGAGAACAGGGAGTGACCGTGGCCGACGCCGGTTCCGACACCACCGACACCATGGCCGAGATCGCGGCCTTCGGCTACGAGCGCGCCCGCGACGAGCTGATCAATGTCGTCAAGATGCTCGAACAGGGCGGCCTCGACCTCGACGACTCGCTGGCCCTGTGGGAACGCGGCGAAGCGTTGGCCGCCCGCTGCGAACAGCACCTCGCCGGTGCCCGCAAGCGAGTCGAGGACGCCCTCTCCCGCGCCGATCTCGACACCGCCGAATAGGGCCACCGGTTCACACGGCGCAATTCCTGCTTTACGGCACCGAAACACGGTGCGGGCAGGCTGGGCAATCCATTGATCGGCCCCGAAGCACCGTGGAGTACCTCTGATGTCGCCTGCCGAAGCCCTCACGCGGCTGCGCACCGAACTGGGACCGATCGATCACTCCACCGACACCCGCAAACTGCGCACCAAGAGCCGTGACCTGTTCGGCCAGAGCCCGGTTCTGCGCGACCTGTTGCGCGGGCACAATGCCGAGATCTTCATCGCGCCACGCAACAAGGAGGAGCTGCGCACCGCGGTCGCGGCCTGCGCGCGTCATCGCGTCCCGATCACCGTGCGCGGCGCCGGTTCCGGCCAGTTCGGTCAGGGTGTGCCGCTGAGCGGCGGCGCCGTGATCGACGTGACCGCGCTGACGGGCGTCCTCGGCTGGCACGGTGATCGCGGCAGGCAGCTGCCACGGAGTGTGCGGGCGCTGACCGGCACCGTGGTCGCCGACATCGATGCCGAGATCCGGCCGTCCGGCTGGGAACTGCGCATGCATCCGCCGACCGCGCAGAAGGCCACCGTCGGTGGGTACATCGCGGGCGGGCACGCCGGGGTCGGCAGCTGCCAGTGGGGCATCCTGCGCGACACCGGCAACATCACCGCGTTGGAAGTGATGACCGTGGAGGAACATCCGCGGCTGATCGAGCTGCGCGGGCGCGATGTGAACACCGTGCACCACGCCTACGGCGCCAACGGCATCATCACCGAGGTCGAACTGCCGGTCGCCCCGGCGTGGGAATGGCACGAACTGGTCATCTCGTTCCCGGAGTTCGAGCAGGCCGCGCGCTTCTCGGTCGACCTCTGCCACAGCGACGGCGTGCTCAAGAAGGTCGTCTCCCCGCACGCGCACCCGCTGCCCCAGTACTTCACCGGGCTGGCCGGACTGATCCCCGAGGGCGAGGCGATGGTCCTGGTGATGGCGGCGGTGCAGTCGGTGCCCAACGTGGAGGATCTGGTGCACGCCAACGGCGGCCGGATCCGCTACCGCTGCCTCGAGGGCAAGGGGAGCTACGGCGTCCCGCTCTACGAGTTCACCTGGGGACATTCGCTGATGCACTACCAGCGCCGCGACCCGGCACTGATCGGTCTGCTCGCGCTGTTCCCGAAGCCGACGCTCTACGAGTCGATCGTGCGCGTGCACCGCGAGTTCGGCGAGCTCGGCCCGCTGCACGTGGAGATGAAACGGATCGACGGCGGCCTGTCCTGCCAAGGTTCACCGGTGTTCGGGTACGAGGGCCGCGAGCACCTGGCCGAGGTCATCGAGCGGTTGCAGCGGGCCGGATTGTCCATCGTCAACAGCCACACGCCGCTGCTCGGCGCGGGCGGGATGAAACCGTGGGGACAACGCGAAGCCGCCTTCAAACGCGACTTCGACCCCTACGGCCTGCTCGCGCAGGGCAAGGCCGACGACGTGCTCCTCGCGGAACGGATCTCCACCTCGACCGCGCTGCCCAACACCGGCTGGTCCTACCAGCTGAGCAACTGACCCGCCGATCAGCCTGCCAGCGGCTGGGCGGTGGTGATCGCCTGGGCCAACGTGGTGAAGGCCGCCTCGTTGCCCGCGCCGGTGATCAGGATGCGCACCGCGCCGAGATCGGCGATCCAGGCGGTCTCTTCGGTCGGCTCGGTGTAGACGACCCACTTCTGGCCGCCGACATCGACCGTGCCGGTGGGATAGCGCGAGCCGAGCACGTGCCGGGAGAAGGCCTCTTCCGAGGCGCTGCTCTGCGAGTACCGCATGTAGGTGGCCTGCGGGGTGATGTAGCCGACCGTGCTCACCGGACCGCCACCGGCCACGGCGATGGTGTCGCGGCTACCCGAGTTCGACTGCCAGCCCTCGGGCAGCTCGGGGTTGCGGATGGGGAACGACAGGGTCTTGGCGTCGGACTTCAGCGCGGCATCGGCGTCGAAATGCGGGATCTGACCCTGGGTCGGACCGTTCGTCGCCACCGTGCACTGGCTGGCCGCACCGGCCAGGACCACCGCGATCAGCACCAACGGGATCAGCGACCAGAACAGATCACGGTAGTCGTTGAAGATCCGGTGCTTCTTCTGCGGGGACACGACCACCAGTATCCACTCGTGCCCTGACCAGGACACCAAGGGGTCGCCGCAGGAGGTACTGCACGGGCGTGCCGGTCCGTAATGCGACAATTGCCCCCGTAACACCAACGCCAAGGAGGCACTCCGCAATGACGGCATCATCGCCCGCCCCCAGCCGCCGCGAGGCACCTGACCGCAACCTCGCACTCGAGCTGGTGCGGGTCACCGAGGCGGGAGCGATGGCGAGTGGCCGTTGGGTCGGCCGTGGCGACAAGGAAGGCGGCGACGGCGCGGCGGTCGACGCCATGCGTCAGCTCGTCAGCTCGGTGTCCATGAAGGGCATCGTCGTCATCGGCGAGGGCGAGAAGGACGAAGCGCCGATGCTCTACAACGGCGAGCTCGTCGGCGACGGCACCGGTCCCGAGGTCGACTTCGCGGTCGACCCGGTCGACGGCACCACGCTGATGTCGAAGGGCTCCCCCGGCGCCATCTCGGTGCTCGCGGTCGCCGAGCGCGGCGCCATGTTCGACCCGTCCGCGGTGTTCTACATGCACAAGATCGCTGTGGGCCCCGACGCCGCGGGCTCGATCGACATCAACGCCCCGATCGGCGAGAACATCCGCCGCGTCGCCAAGGCCAAGCGGCTCTCGGTCTCCGACCTCACCGTCTGCATCCTCGACCGCCCCCGCCACGCCGAGATCATCCAGCAGTCCCGCGACGCGGGCGCGCGCATCCGACTGATCTCCGACGGCGACGTCGCGGGCGCCATCGCCGCGGCCCGCCCCGAGTCCGGCGTCGACATCCTGGTCGGCATCGGCGGCACCCCCGAGGGCATCATCGCCGCCGCCGCGCTGCGCTGCCTCGGCGGCGAACTGCAGGGCAAGCTCGCCCCCAAGGACGACGAGGAGCGCCAGAAGGCGATCGACGCCGGCCACGACCTGGACCGCGTGCTCTCCACCACCGACCTGGTCTCCGGCGACAACGTCTTCTTCTGCGCCACCGGCGTCACCGACGGCGACCTGCTGCGCGGCGTGCGCTACTTCGGCGGCGGCGCCTCCACCCAGTCGATCGTCATGCGCTCCAAGTCGGGCACCGTCCGCATGATCGACGCCTACCACCGCCTCACCAAGCTCCGCGAGTACTCCTCGGTGGATTTCGACGGCGACGACAGCGCCAACCCGCCCCTGCCCTGACATCGATCGGTCGGGGCCAGGAGCCCCGACCGATCCCCGGTGTATTCCGCGACACGGTGTGGGATTTTCCGCTGACGTGGGAACACCATTCCGCCGGTTCTCGTCCTAGGGTCGTTGGTATGGCTGACGACGACGCGCAGTACCGGATCGAGCACGACACGATGGGGGAGGTTCGCGTTCCCGTCGACGCCCTGTGGCGGGCGCAGACGCAGCGAGCCGTGGAGAACTTCCCGATCAGCGGACGGGGGCTGGAGCGGGCGCAGATCCGGGCGCTCGGGTTGCTCAAGGCCGCGTGCGCCCAGGTCAACAAGGATCTGGGGCTGCTCGATCCGGGCAAGGCCGATGCCATCGTCGCGGCGGCCACCGAGATCGCCGAGGGCAAACACGACGATCAGTTCCCGATCGATGTGTTCCAGACCGGCTCCGGCACCAGCTCCAACATGAACGCCAACGAGGTGATCGCCTCGATCGCGGCGCGCGACGGCGTCACCGTGCATCCCAACGACGACGTGAACATGTCGCAGTCGTCCAACGACACCTTCCCCACCGCGACCCATCTGGCCGCCACCGAAGCGGTGATCACCGAACTCGTTCCGGCACTGGACCATCTGCGCCTGGCGCTGAGCGACAAGACCGAGCAGTGGCACACGGTGGTCAAGTCGGGCCGCACCCACCTGATGGACGCGGTGCCGGTCACCCTCGGCCAGGAATTCGGCGGCTACACCCGGCAGATCGCGGCGGGCGTCGAGCGGGTGATGGCCACGCTGCCGCGCCTGGGCGAACTGCCGATCGGCGGCACCGCGGTCGGCACCGGCCTCAACGCGCCCGCCGGATTCGGCGCGAAGGTCGTCGCGGAACTGGTGCGCCGCACCGGAATCGACGCACTGCGCGTGGCACAGGACAGCTTCGAGGCCCAGGCCGCCCGCGATGGTCTGGTCGAGGCCTCCGGCGCGCTGCGCACCATCGCCGTGAGCCTCACCAAGATCGCCAACGACATCCGCTGGATGGGCTCGGGCCCGCTGACCGGCCTGGGCGAACTCCAGCTGCCCGACCTGCAGCCCGGCAGCTCGATCATGCCCGGCAAGGTGAATCCGGTACTGCCGGAAGCGGTGACGCAGGTGGCGGTGCAGGTGGTCGGCAACGACGCCGCGATCGCCTTCGGCGGTGCCAGCGGCGCGTTCGAGCTCAATGTCTACATCCCGGTGATGGCACGCAACCTGCTCGAGTCGATTCGCCTGCTGGCCAATGTGTCCCGTCTCTTCGCCGACAAGTGCGTCGTCGGGCTGGTCGCCAACGAGGAGCACCTGCGCACCCTCGCCGAGTCCTCCCCCTCGATCGTCACCCCGCTCAACTCGGCCATCGGCTACGAGGAGGCGGCCGCGGTCGCCAAACAGGCACTGCGCGAGAAGAAGACGATCCGCCAGACCGTCATCGACCGCGGCCTGGTCCCCGGCAAGCTGACCGAGGAAGAGCTCGACGACCGGCTCGACGTCCTCGCGATGGCGAACGTCGACCGCAAGCCCTGACACGACGAACGGCCCGTCACCTCGCGCGAGGTGACGGGCCGTTCGGGCGAAGAACTCAGGCCAGGTGCGCCAGTTCGGCGCGGGCCTTGTCACCTTCCTCCGAGAGGTCGGTGCGGGTGAAGATGTTCCACCGCCGCAGCAGCGGCTTGAAGACCAGTTCGCCCTCGTTCGCGCGGTCGTAGATGCCCGCCGCGGCCAGCGCCTCGTCGCTGGACCCGCCGCCGGGCAGCTCCACATAGGGCACCCGGAAGTCGGCGACCCGGTCGGCGATGGCGCGCACCGCCTGATCGGGGGTCAGGTCGAGCGCGGCGGAGACGAGTTCGGCGAAGAACTCGGCCTGCAGCTCGTCGTCGGCGGCCAGCTTCTCGGCCATCGAGGTGACGATGGGGTTCTCACCGAGGGCGGCGGTGTTGCGATGCCGGATCGCGGCGGCGGCCTCTTCGAACGCGCAGGTGGCCAGCACGTCGATCAGATGCATCGGGGGACGGTTGAAGCCCTCGGTCATGTGCGCCATGCGCGCCCGCTCCAGGGCCACCGGGTCCACCGCGCGGGTGAGCATCAGGTAGTTGCGGATCATGATCTCGTGGCGGTTCTCCTCCGCCGTCCACCGGCCGACCCAGCGCCACCACGCGCCGGTGCGCAGGTACTTGCCGAGCTCACGGTGGTAGGAGGGCAGATTGTCGGCGACGAGGACGCTCACCGTCAGCGCGAGCCGCGCGGTATCGCTGAGCTCGGACTGTTCGGGGGTCCAGTCGGTGCCACCGAGGAAGGCGAAGTTACGGCCGTCCGCCCACGGCACCTGCTCGTGCGGCTGCCAGCCGTCGGCCACCTCGATGTGCCGACGCAGGTTCGTTTCCACCGCGTCCTCGAGCGAATCCAGGAGCTCTCGATCGGTCAAAGTTTTCTGCACCACGCCAACCTAGTACCTGTGCCGCGAGCGCGGGGACCAATGGGTCAACCGGTCCCCGCGCAGGCGCAGGTCACAAACTCATTTGGGGGTCACGGTGATTTCGCCGTCGACCCAGGTGATGGTGCCGCCGGTGAATTCGCTCTGCTTGCCGCCCGCGATGTCCTGCTCGTCGCTGACCGGGTAGCCGAGGGTGCCGTTGGCGCCGCCGTTGGCCTCCCAGGCCTCCCGGATCTCGCCCCAGACGATGTGGGCGCCCGAGTCGCTGCTCCAGTAGATGGTGCCGCCCTCGAAGTCCTGGTATTCGCCGCCCTCGGGGCCGGATTCCTGCGCTTCCTCCGGTGCGCCGAGCGGGCTGGAGGCCCCACCGACGGCGACGTACTTGTTGTACACCTCGCCGGAGATGGTGATGTCGCCGTTGGGCGTGGAGATGGTGGTCGACTCGCCCGCGGCGGCCGTGGTGGTGACCGTGGCCTCGGCACCGGGTGAGGTGGTGTCCGCCGAACCGGCGCCCTCCTCGGGCGTCGTCGTCGCGCCGGCGCCGCCCGGCAGCGAGGTGATCACGCTGGAGATGGCCGAATCGGCCGAGTCCTTGTCGTCATCGCTGCAGCCGGCGGCGAGCAGCAGACCGGTCGCGGCGAATATCGCGACTCCCCCGGTAGCGGTACGTCGAGCGAAGTGGTTCATATCCATCCTCTCGCGAGTGGCCCCCCGGGGGCACGCCCCCGGAATGGAGCCTGGCCGACATCCGCAACGGCCCGGCGGAACAGTGTTCGCCGAGCCGTTGCTGGATTGGTGTCGCCGCGGATAATACCCACAGTTCGCCGATATCAAACGCATTCCGGCCGGTGAGGCGGCCGATTGCCGGGCTATGCGTTCGGGCCGTACTCCTCGAGCATTTCGGTCACCAGGGCCGCGATCGGCGAGCGTTCACTCCGGGTGAGCGTGATGTGCGCGAAAAGCGGGTGCCCCTTGAGCTTTTCGATCACCGCGGCCACGCCGTCGTGCCTGCCGACCCGCAGATTGTCGCGCTGGGCGACATCGTGGGTGAGCACCACCCGCGACCCGGTGCCGAGACGGCTCAGCACCGTCAGCAGCACATTGCGCTCGAGCGACTGCGCCTCGTCGACGATCACGAAGGAATCGTGCAGTGACCGGCCGCGGATGTGGGTCAGCGGCAGCACCTCGAGCATGTCGCGGCTGAGCACCTCCTCCATCACCTCCCGGCTGGCCAGCCCGTCGAGGGTGTCGAAGACGGCCTGAGCCCACGGGCCCATCTTCTCGCTCTCGGAACCGGGCAGGTAGCCCAGTTCCTGACCACCCACCGCGTACAGCGGCCGGAACACGACCACCTTGCGCTGGGTCCGCCGCTCGAGCACGGCCTCCAGTCCGGCGGTCAGCGCGAGCGCGGACTTGCCGGTACCGGCGCGCCCGCCCATCGACACGATGCCGATGCTCTCGTCCATCAGCAGGTCCAGCGCGATCCGCTGCTCGGCCGAGCGACCGTGCAGGCCGAAGGCCTCCCGCTCGCGCACCAGCTGCACCCGCTTGTCGGCGGTGACCCGGCCCAGTGCGCTCGAGCTGCTGCCGAGCAACCGGATTCCGGTGTGGCAGGGCAGTTCTCGCGCCTCGTCCAGATCGATCACCGAGTCGGCGTAGAGCTGGTCGATCTGAGCACTGGCGACATCGAGTTCGACCATCCCGCTCCAGCCGGAGGTCACCACGTCCTGCGCGTGGTATTCGTCTGCGGCCAGCCCGACCGCGCTCGCCTTGACGCGCAGCGGGATGTCCTTGGACACCAGGACCACGTCCTCGCCCTCGGCCGAGAAGTTCAGCGCGCAGGCGAGGATGCGGGAATCGTTGGTGTCGGAACGGAATCCGGCGGGCAGCACCGAGGGGTCGGTGTGGTTGAGCTCTACCTGGATGGTGCCACCGTCGGTGCCGATGGGCAGCGCCTGATCGAGCCTGCCGTGCTGAACCCGCAGGTCGTCGAGCATGCGCAGCGCTTCCCGGGCGAACCAGCCGAGTTCGTGGTGGTGTCGCTTGGCCTCCAGTTCACTGATCACGACCAGGGGTAGGACCACCCGATGTTCACCGAACCGGGTGACGGCCCAGGGATCCGAGAGGAGAACGGAGGTGTCGACGACGAAAGTCTTTCGACCGGTACGCGAGGGGCGGACCCCCTTCTTCGAGGCCGAGGCCGTGTGCTTCGCGGAAGCGGAAACGGAGCGTGCAGCAGTCACGGTGGGCTCCTTATGTGTTCGCACGGCACCCGCACGAACGATCTCGCTGGACCGGTCCGTCCTGGTAGGTGGGTGACGCGCTGGTCAACCACCACGAGGGCCGGGTGCCGGCCCTCTCGCACTGAATAGCTCAGTCACGGTCAGGACCTCCCGTACGAGCCACACCGACGCGGCCCGCATCTCCGACGCTACCGCCGAACCGGTGGCGGCGCTGGCGGACCGACCCACGTGTCCGTGAATTTGTCGTTAACCGGCGCGAACGTACCGGCGCCGCGCGTCGGCGGCTAGAGTCGAAGGCATGGCCGATGACCAGGATCTGGAGCAGCTGTCGTCGAAGGAACTGCACGATCGCGCGGTGAAGAGCGCGGTCCGGCACGGGGACGTGAAGTTCCTCTGGCAGCTGCTGAAGTCGATTCCGGCCGCGCAGGCCGAGGCGGGCGAACTCGGCGAGAGCGAGGCCGACATCAAGTACGTGCTGCCGATGATCGACGACTACTTCCACGCCGGCGACGGCAAACTCGCCGATGTCCTGCGCCCGACCTATCTGGCGTACCTGCGCAAGCAGAGCTGAGTCAGCGCCGCGTGATCGCCCGCGCGATGCCGACGATGGTGCCGCGCAGCACGTTTCCCTTGCTGAAGTGGTCGTCCCACAGCACGATCCGGCCCTCGCGCAGTTCGAAGGTGCCGCTCACCCAGAAGCCGATACGCACCGGGCCCGCGCGCAGGTAGTCGGTGCGGTCGGTGAGCACGATGTCGCCGTCGGCGGCGATGTGATGGATCTCGGCGGAGAAGCCGAGCGCGGGCCGGTCGAGACCGCGCAGCACGGCGGCCACCCGGTCCTTGCCGCGCACGCTCGGCAGTGAGGCGTTCTTCCAGACGATCGCCGGATCGAGCAGTTCCAGTGCCTCGTCGACGGCGCTCAGTTCGAGCGCGGCGAAGAATTCGCGCACGACGGTGACAGCGGTCTCCGGCAGTTCCGGCTCGTCGGTCATGGTGCGAGCGTAGAACCTTCGCGCGCCGGAGACCAGGGTCGTCACCGATCCGCCCGGCGGGCGATCAGCACGTCGAGTCCGTCCAGGATGCGTTCGATGCCGAAGCTCAGCGCGCCCTCCCCGCCCGCGGCCCCGCCGTCGACATCGGTGAAGGCCGCGCGCACGTGCGGGAACCGGTCGCCCGCCGCGATCACCGTGTCGGCCAGCTGGCCCGTGACCTGCTCCTGCAGCTGGTCGGCATCCGCCCCGAGTGACTGCTGGGCCAGTCCGCGCACGTGGCCGTTGAGCAGCACGATCGTGTCGAGGCGTTCGGCGCCGGTGAGTCCGGTGCCGTCGAGGGCGGCCAGCACGACCTCGGTCCAGGCCATCTCGTTCGGGCCGAGCGGGCGCGCGCCGAGGGTCAGCTCGATCACCCAGGGGTGGGCGCGGTAGCGCTCGAAGATCTCCTCGGCCCAGCGGCGCAGGGCGGGCCGCCAGGACTGGCCGGGCGGGGTGGCGGGCGGCCGGCCGATGGCGGCGTCGACCATCAGCGCGGTCAGCTGCTCCTTGCCCGGCACGTACCGGTACAGCGACATCTTGGTGAAGCCGAGGCGTTCGGCGAGCCGCTGCATCGACAGGGCGGACAGGCCGTCGGCATCGACCAGCGTGATCGCCTCGGCGACGATCCCGTCCAGGGTGAGCGCGGGCTTGGGTCCGCGCTTGGGTCGCTGCGTGGCGCCCCACAGCAGCTCGACGGTGGTCGGCGGCGGCATCGGTCCATCCTCTCGAATTTCCGGTTGACCTGAAACTGTGTCTACCATACCCTTAATCGTGTCCATCGGATACAGATTCCATCGGACACAGAATCTCAGGAGGTTTCATGCGCAACCAGACCGTTCTCATCTCCGGCGCCAGCATCGCGGGTCCCGCCCTCGCCTACTGGCTGCATCGCTACGGCTTCACCGTCACTGTCGTCGAGCGGGCGCCCGCACTGCGGGCCGGTGGTCAGGCCGTCGATTTCAAAGGCCGCACGCACCTGACGGTGCTCGAGCGGATGGGCATCATCGACGAGGTCCGCGAGCGGCGCACCGGCACCACCGACCTGGCGTTCGTCGACGCGCACGGGCGCGAACTCGGGGTCATGCCGGGCGAATTCACCGGCGGCGACATCGAGATCCTGCGCGGCGATCTGGCCGAGATCACGTATCGCCGGACCGCCGACGAGGTCGAGTACGTCTTCGGTGACAGCATCACCGCCCTCGACGACACCCCCGACGGCGTGCGCGTCCGGTTCGAGCACGGACCGGACCGCACCTTCGACCTCGTCCTCGGCGCCGACGGCATCCACTCACGGGTGCGCGCCCTGGCGTTCGGTCCCGAAGCCGACTACGTGCACCACCTCGGCCACCACTACTGCGTGGCCGGGTCGAGCCGCTGGAGCGACGCCGCCACTCCCCGCGAGCGGGCCCGCGGGCACGCCCACAACACCCCGGGCAAGCTGGCCGTCGACGGCGGACCGAAGGCACAGCAGATGTACATGTTCGCCGCCCCCGAACTCGACTACCCCCGCCACGACGTCGATGCCCAGCGCCGCGTCATCGAGCGGACCTTCGCCGACATGACCTGGCACGCGCCCCGCATGCTCGCCGATCTGGCCGACTTCGACGACGTCTACCTCGACTCGATCAGCCAGGTCAGGATGAACGGCGCCTACACCCGCGGCCGGGTCGCCCTGGTCGGCGACGCCGCCTACGGCAACACCCTGGCGGGCTTCGGCACCGGCCTAGCCATCGTCGGCGCCTACGTCCTCGCCGGCGAACTCGCCACCGCCGCAGGCGATCACACCCTCGCCTTCGCGAACTACGACCGAATCATGAAGCGCTACGCCAAGATCGCGGGCAACAGCAACGCCGGCCGCTTCCTCGCCCCGAAAACCGCCCTCGGCATCCGCGCCCGCAACTGGTTCATCGGCTCCCGCCTGTTCACCCTCATGCTGAAATACGGCGACAAGGCCGCCAACGACATCGACCTGATCGACTACCCGACCCTGCTCCCAACCCAGCCCGTCGGCGGGCGCGATGCCGAATAGGACCACCGGGCCCGCGGCTCACACCTTCTCGACACGCACTCGCGGGTGTTCCGAAGTCAGCTTCTCGATGTCGTCGGTGTCAGAGGTCAGGATCGTCACCGCGCCCGACACCGAAAGAGCTGTCGCACAGAGCATCGCGTCGATCGCGTACTTGTGACCGTGCAGACCCGCGCGCTTCAACAGTGCTGCCGCCGCATACGCCAGATCCTGGGTGACGGGCTCGGTTCGCAGCCTCGACAATGTCCACCGCAGCGCGGCATCGTCGATCTTCGGGTGGATGACTTCGACCAGTGTCGCGGCGGAAGTCAGCACCGGGATGTCCGCGTTGCGAGCAGCGACCAGCCATTCATGGACCTCACGGTCTCGCCGTACGGCTTTGGCCAATGCTTCGCAGTCGAGAACGAGCGCGCCGCTCACGCGGCGTCGGTGGCTGCACCGTTGCCACCACTGAGCCGGGACTGTTTATCGGCCACCGCGTCCGGGTCGGCCGGTCCGTTCGCCTGATCGAAATCCGCGATCAGTTCGTCGAGGTTGTCGCGCTCGATCTGGCGCTGGGCGGCCCGCTCCAGGTATGCGGACACACCCCGCTTCCCGACCCTCGCCCGGATCGCCTGGAGCGTCCCGGCGGTCAATGTCACGGAAATGCCGCCCGCCGGGCCGTCGCCGGGAGCGAACTCGGGGTCTTCACTCATGCTGCCGATTATGGCATTTTAAATGCCATATGCCAAGAGCGATGGCGCCCCGCAGCGACCCTTGACTTGGAGTGCACTCCAAGTCATAGGGTCGATGGCATGAGCATTCGCCTCGGATATCAGATGCCCAACTTCAGCAATACGTCTTCGGTGCGCGAGCTGTTTCCCGCGGTGATCGCGCAGGCGAGGGAGGCGGAGGCGGCGGGGTTCGATGCCGCGTTCGTGATGGACCACTTCTATCAGCTGCCGCTGGTCGGGGGGCCGGAGGAGCCGATGCTGGAGGCGTATTCGGCGCTGTCCGGGCTGGCCACGGCGACCGAGCGAATTCAGTTGTCGGCCTTGGTGACCGGCAATACGTACCGGAATCCGGCGCTGCTGGCCAAGACCGTCACCACGCTGGATGTGGTGAGTGGCGGGCGGGCGGTGCTGGGGATCGGGGCGGGGTGGTTCGAGCTCGAGCATCAGCAGTACGGGTTCGAGTTCGGGACCTTCACCGAGCGGTTCGAGCGACTCGACGAGGCGCTGCAGATCATCGAGCCGATGCTGCGCGGCCAGCACCCCACCTTCGACGGCAAGTGGTACCGCGCGCAGAACGCGATGAACGAGCCACGCATCCGCGACGACCTGCCGATCCTGCTCGGCGGTGGCGGCGAGAAGAAGACCTTCGGCCTGGCCGCGCGCTTCGCCGACCATCTCAACATCATCTGCAACGCCTCCGAGCTCCCCCGCAAACTCGACGCCCTGCACCAGCGCTGCGCCGAAGCGGGCCGCGATCCCGCCACCCTCGAAACCAGCTTCCTCGCCCTCGCCATCGTCGACGAAGACGGCGACCGCGCCCGCAAACAGCAGGCCGACATCCTGGCGCGCCTCGGCATCGACCTGTCCACCCTCACCGAAGCCGAGCGCCGGGAAACCGTCGCCGACCGCCAATTCGCCGGCACCCCGGACGAAGTCGCCGAACAGATCCGAACCCGCGTCCTCGACCTGGGCATCGACGGCGTCATCGTCAACATGGTCACCAACGGCCACGAGCCCGGTGTCGTCAGCGCGGTGGGCCAGGCCCTGCGCCCGCTGGTCTCGACACCCCGGTCCTAGGGCCCCGAAGATCGGGGGCTGACGCCCGGATTCGTACGGTGGTTAGCTTCACGCCATGAAACGCACCATCGCCGCCGCGGCCGTCGCCGCCGCCATGTTCGCACCACTCCAATTCGCCACGGCGGGAGCGGCTTCGGCGGCACCCATGCTCGGCTCGGCCGATGAGGGCTGCACGATGCAAGGGTGCTCGTCGCCGTTGGCGGAGTTCCTGTTGATCACCCTGCCCGAACTGCTCAGCTCGGGCAGCGGCGCGTAGTACCCGGACTATCCGGTCCGGCTGCCGAGGGTCTGGGACAGGAACGGCCACGAGGTACGCAGGTCGTCCTCCCAGTAGCCCCAGGAGTGGGTGCCGACGGGGCGGTCGTCGAAGGTGACCGGGATGTCGAGTTCGCGCAGGCGGTTCGTCAGGTTCACCGTGCAGGCGTGGATGGCCGCCTCGATCGGGCCGCCGAAGAGGATCTGCACGGGCAAGGGGATTCGGCCTTCCTGCACCCGGCGATCGGCGGGGGTGTCGTGCGGTGCGGCCGGAATGCCGGTTCCCGCACTGAGATACACGGCGGTGCCGCGCAGACCTTCGGCGTTGACCAGTGGGTCGTTGGCGCGCCACAGCGGACCGTTGCGCGGTCCCCACATGTTCTCGACGCTCTGTCCGCCGCCCCAGTTCTCCACGGTGATCCGGACGAATTCCTGCCCGATCGGGTCGGAGGTCTGCGCGCAGCCGCTGTAGGAGGCCACGCTGTTCCAGAATCCGGGCCGGGCGATCGCCAGATTCAGGACCGAGGTGCCGCTCATGGAGACCCCGACCAACGCGCGATCGTCGTTCGCGCCGAGGTGTCCCTCGATGACCGGGGGCAGTTCCTCGTTGAGGAAGGTCTGCCATTTGTTCCGGCCGAGGACGGCGTCGTCGCGGACCCAGTCGGTGTAATAGGAGTTGCTGCCGCCGTAGGGCGTCACCACGTTGACGTCCTTGTCGCGCAGGTAGCTCACCGCGTCGGTCTGCACATCCCAGCCGCTCTCGTTCGGCCCACCGCCGGACCCGTTGAGCAGGTACATCGTCGGCCGCGGGGTGGAGGTGTCGGCGGCGCGGATGACCTGGATCGGGATCTCACGGCCCATGGCGGGCGAATACACCATGACCGTCTGCTGCCGGTCGTTCACCTCCTGCACCGAGGCGATGCCCGCCGAGCCGGGTTCCGCGGCAGTCGTCCCCGCCAGCCCGGTCATGGTCGAGACGGCCAGTAGTCCGGCCGCGGCCCAGCGCAGTGTCATCGATGTCGATCGCGGTGTTCGCAAGGGGAAGCCTCTCGGTGCTCGTCGTCGGCAGGTGCCGATGTCGCCGAGGACTTCGGGACGCCACCGTGCCCGGCTTGGTCCGAGTGGCCGAAACTTTCGCGAGGCCCGTCGGGTCCGTGCACTCGCCGGGCCTGCGGGCCCTTCGCGCCGACCACCCGGTCGAACTCCACCCGGCGGCCTTGCCGCAGCAATCTCAGGTCCTGGTGTTCGAGCACGTCGGAGTGCTCGACCAGCAGGTCGGCGCCGCCCTCGTCCGGGACGACGAACCCGAATCCGCGCTCCACGTTGAACCATTTGACCGTGCCGGACTGTGTCATCAGGTGTCTCCTTCGCTCGATTGCGAAAGGATTTCGTCGTGCCCCGTGGCTCGGATCGGTGCCGGGAACGCGGTTGGGAGGGAAACAGACGAACGCCCCCGCAGACCGAGAGTTTCGGTCCGCGGGGGCGTTCGCGCGATAGGGGTTCGGCTCAGCCGAGGAGGCGCCAGTCCTCCAGGCCCTGATACAACGGGACACTCTGCGCCAGCTTCGACACCCGACCACGCAGGGTCTCGGTATCGGAAGTGCCCGCCAGGGTCGCGGCGATGATGTCGGCGACCTCGGTGAACTCCACATCACCGAAACCACGCGTCGCGAGGGCGGCGGTACCGATCCGCAGACCCGAGGTGACCATCGGGGGACGCGGGTCGAACGGGACCGCGTTGCGGTTGACCGTGATACCAACCTCGTGGAGCAGGTCCTCGCCCTGCTGGCCATCGAGTTCGGAGTTCCGCAGATCGACCAGGACGAGGTGGACGTCGGTGCCGCCGGTCAACACCGAAACACCCTTGTCCTTCACATCGGCCCCGGTCAGGCGTTCGGCCAGGATCCGGGCACCCGACAGAGTCCGCTGCTGACGGTCAGCGAATTCGTCGGTCGCCGCGATCTTGAACGCCGCCGCCTTCGCAGCGATCACATGCATCAAAGGCCCGCCCTGCTGACCGGGGAACACCGCCGAGTTGAGTTTCTTCGCGAATTCCTGCTTCGCCAGAATCAGACCCGAACGGGGACCACCCAAAGTCTTGTGGACCGTCGAGGACACGACGTCGGCATACGGCACCGGCGACGGGTGCAGTCCGGCGGCGACCAGGCCGGCGAAGTGGGCCATGTCGACCCACAGGTAGGCACCGACCTCGTCGGCGATTTCCCGGAAGCGGGCGAAGTCCTGGTGACGCGGGTAGGCCGACCAACCGGCGACGATGACCTTGGGTTTGGCTTTGATCGCGATGTCACGGACTTCGTCCATGTCGATGCGATGGTCTTCCTTCGACACCCCGTAGGAGTGGACGTCGTAGAGCTTGCCCGAGAAGTTCAACCGCATGCCGTGGGTCAAATGCCCACCGTGGGCGAGGTCGAGCCCGAGCAGGGTTTCGCCGGGGTTCATCAGGGCCATGAGTACGGCGGCGTTGGCTTGGGCGCCGGAGTGGGGTTGGACGTTGGCGAATTCGGCGCCGAAGAGTTCTTTGGCGCGGTCACGGGCGAGGGTTTCGACGACGTCGACGGCTTCGCAGCCACCGTAGTAGCGGCGTCCGGGGTAGCCCTCGGCGTATTTGTTGGTCAGGACCGAGCCTTGGGCTTGCAGGACCGCGCGGGGGACGAAGTTCTCCGAGGCGATCATTTCGAGGGTGTCGCGTTCGCGGGCGAGTTCGCCTGCCATCGCGGCGGCCAACTCGGGATCGAGCTCACCGAGAGACTGGGTATTCACCGAAGCGGTCGTCTGCGTCACGGACCTCAGTCTATGGGCCGCGCGCGGACGCCCGAGCACGGGGGATAGCGCAACACCGACCGGCCCGCCACTCGCGAGACGCAGCTCACAGGGTTGCGGCGGTCCCGGCGGGCCGGTGCGCCGGCCGCCGGACGAGGTCGCCGGTCGTAACGGGGCAGCCGGAGGTGACCGATCACACAGGTATGAACTCCCTGCCCGTCACTCCGGCCATCGCCCCGTCCAACCCGATCGACGCACTGCTGCTGCAGCTCTCGCATCTGGTCTGTCAGCTGCTCAGCGGCGGGAACTGCGCCATCATCATGTGAGCGCGTTCGCCGCACCCATCCGCCGGATCGCGCCGGGCGTGAGCGGCTCGTCCAGCAGTCGGCCGAATCGGTCGGAGCGATCGGCCGCGTCGACCGCGCCGTCGAGCCAGCCGCCGAGCAGGCGATAGCCCTCCACATAGGTGCTGATGTAGGCCCGCCACAGTGGCGAGGACAGGAAGCGCAGCGACTGCCGCGCCCGCTCCGGCGTCGCCAGGCTCCACCGTTGCAGGAACAGCGCCACCTCGTCGGCGCTGCGGTGCTGATCGTGCAGCAGCAGCGCCGCGTCCTGGCGCACGCTCAGCAGCTTCGCCGAGGCGGTCGAGAACCGCTCGGCCCGCTCGCCGTCGAAGCGGAGTCCCAGATCGGCGTAGATCTCCTGCGCCCACGCACCCCAGCCCGGCCCGACGATCGACTGCAGCGCCAGATCGGCCAGCCCCTCGGCCATCAGGCACTGCGGGGTGTTGACCAGGAACAGCGTCTGCTCGTCCTCGCCCGCCGCGACCAGTCCGGCCTCCTTGCGGCAGTGCTCGGTGTGATGGCCGGGGTAGGCCTCGTGCGCGATCAGGGCGGGCAGGTGCGCCATGTGCTGTTTGAGGTCGGAGTTGATCGCGACCTTGGAGTGGAAATCGCCGAGGTAGTAGTTGAACCCGGACCACGGCTTGTCGCCGACGACCTCGTAGGTGACGTGCTCGTTGTCGGGCAGCGGATAGCGGTCGCGCACCCGTTCGCGCAGCGCGCTGGAGAACGCCTCGACGCAGGTGGCGAGCTTCTCCGGCGGGATCTCGTCCCCGCGCCGGTAGGCGGCGGCGCGCTCGGCGAGCGGTCCGTCGCCGCCGAGCACCTCGTCCATCAGCCGGTGCGCCTCGCGATAGTCCTCGGGATCGCCGGGAGCGATGTCGACGTCGAAATACGCGCGCACCTCGTCGACGAAACCGATCTCCTCGCCCGCGAACTTGCGCGCCGAGCACTCCATCGCCACCAGGTGGGCGTCGAGGAACTCGGTGCGCTGGGCCGAGAGCCCGGCCTCGGGCAGTTCGACCCGCAGCTCGGCGGCCCGGCGGGCCAGCGCGGCGGGCTCGGGAGCGGGCGCGTTCTCGGCATCGCGGCGCAGCCGCGGATCGCCGGTGAAGGCGTCGACGAAGCCCTCCTCGAGCCGATCGAAAGCCAGTCCGAGCCGCAGATATTCGGTGACAAGTGGATGTGACCCCATACCGCGACCTTACGGTGTCGCGCACAAAAGTGCGCTCTACCTCGGGATTGTTGCTAGTTACCCACCGGTAGCCAAACCCCCCGTTGCGCGCGGACGACCGACACGGAGCACAATCTCGCTATGCGGTCAGAGTTATCCCGGATCTCACCCGACGGGCAGCCCAGCTGTGCGTGTTTGTCCGGACGGAGCGTCGGGTAAGTGGCACGGATGAGCGAGCCGAGTCCGTATGTGGAGTTCGATCGGAAGCAGTGGCGGACCCTGCGCAAGTCGACTCCCCTGGTCCTGACCGAGGAGGAACTGACCGGGTTACGTGGCCTCGGAGAGCAGATCGATCTCGAGGAAGTCGCCGAGGTCTACCTGCCGCTCGCTCGACTGATCCACCTGCAGGTCGCCGCACGCCAGCGGCTGTTCGCGGCCACCGCCACCTTCCTCGGCGAGAAGCATCCGGACAAGCAGGTGCCGTTCGTGATCGGCGTGGCGGGCAGCGTGGCGGTCGGCAAGTCGACCACCGCGCGCGTGCTGCAGGCGCTGCTGGCCCGCTGGGATCACCATCCGCGCGTCGACCTGGTGACCACCGACGGATTCCTCTATCCCACAGCCGAACTCACCCGACGCGGCATCATGCACCGCAAGGGTTTTCCGGAGAGCTACGACCGGCGCAAGCTGCTGCGGTTCGTCACGGAAGTGAAGTCGGGCGCCGAAGAGGTGTGCGCGCCGGTGTATTCGCACATCTCCTACGACATCGTGCCCGACGAGAAGCACTGCGTGCGCCAGCCCGACATCCTCATCGTCGAGGGCCTCAACGTCTTGCAGACCGGCCCGCGCCTGATGGTCTCGGACCTGTTCGACTTCTCCATCTATGTCGACGCCAGGATCGAGGACATCGAGAACTGGTACGTGCAGCGCTTTCTGGCCCTGCGCAAGACCGGCTTCGCCGACCCCGACGCGCACTTCCACCACTACTCGTCCTTCGACGACCAGCAGGCCACCGCGGCCGCGCGCGACATCTGGAACTCCACCAACCGGCCCAACCTGGTGGAGAACATCCTGCCGACCCGTCCGCGCGCGACGCTGGTGCTGCGCAAGGACTCCGACCACACCATCAACCGGTTGCGCCTGCGCAAGCTCTGATCACGGCGCGCTCAGCGAGACGACCTGGGTCGCCAATTCCGTTCGCGCACCGTCACGTTCGACGACGAGCACGCCGCGCGGGGTGTCGCGCGCGTCGGTCGGATCACCGGCGACCACCTCGACGACGGATTCCTGTGCGTGCGACAGCATGTCGACCACGGGGTACTCCCCCACCGGCGCCCACCCCTGGGCGGCCGAGCGCAAACGATCGACCGCCGACGGCGCACCGGGGGCGTCGGCCCACTTGCGGGTGGCGACGGTGATCGTGTCGTCGTCCCAGCGCGGGCTGTAGGCCGCCGAGCACTCGCCGGGCAGCAGGGGCAGCTCCTGGACGACATTGGTGGTGACCTCGATCGTCGCCACGTGCCCGATCCCGCAGGACGCGCTGCGCGCGGTCGCACCGGCCAGCACGAAGCTGCGCGGGTCGGGCCCGGTGGCGGCCGCGAGCTGGCCGTCGATGCCGGGCACCCGGCCCAGCGGCAGGATCTCCTCGGCGCCGATCGCGTACAGGTGGCTCTTCTCCCACCACAGCCCGCGCGACTCCACCCTGGCCACCAGCAGGAACTCGTCGCTGGCGGCGACCAGCCGGGCACCGTCCCAGTTCCCACCCGAGAGCGGATCGGGCGAATCCGGCAGCACCACATCACGTTCGGGCGCGGCAGGCTCGGTGCCCGCCAGATCCAAGCTCATGATCTGGCCGGGCTCCCGCCACCAGCCCACCACCGAGTCGCGCAGGGCCACCGCGTCGGTGCAATCGCATTCGGTCCGCGAGACCGCGCCGTCCTGGACGCTCAACGTCACCAGCGTCTTGGAACTCGTCTCCACCGAGAACGCGTACCGACCGTCCTCGGTGAAGCCGACCGCCGCCGAGGAATAGCCGAAACTGCCGGGCGCGCGGACGGTCTCGGCGCCGCGCACCACCGCCAGTTCGGCCGCGGTGCGGTAGGCGAACACCGGGCCCGTCGCGAGCGCGCGCTCCTGTTCCGGGGTCAGGCGCGGTGCCGGTGGCTGCTCGGTCCCGCAGCCCGCGGTCAGCGCGAGCACGCATCCCAGCACGCCGATCGCCGCGCCCCACCCCATCCTCGCTGCTGCCACCGCTCACCCCTGCACGTGTCGTCGGGCCTGGTCTCGGGCAGCAGCCTAGCCCGCACGCGCCCCGAATCGGCGCGGACTTGCCTACAACTTCCAGGCCGCGTCGAGCCTGGTCGCCACATCGATGTTGCGG
This sequence comes from Nocardia sp. NPDC058176, assembly GCF_042883805.1. Lineage (NCBI taxonomy): Bacteria > Bacillati > Actinomycetota > Actinomycetes > Mycobacteriales > Nocardiaceae > Nocardia > Nocardia sp. NPDC058176. The sequence goes on from NZ_JBHVVA010000002.1 coordinate 42,999, forward strand.
ACCGCGGCGATCTCGGGCTTGCGGATCTCGGCGGCCACATAGCGGGCGACGAACCGGCGGATCTCGTGATCGACACTGGCCAGCACCCGCAACAACTCACCGCGCTTGGTGGCACTGGCGACATTGACCCGCACATCGCTGGGCCGCGGCTCGGCGATATCGATGATCACCCGCAGCGGGTCGGCGGTGCGCGCGGTCAGATGCAGGTGCACCGTGCCGTCGACCCGGAACCGCGACCGGTCGACCGCCAGATCGACGACCAGGTCCACGCGCAAGGGGATGGTGAGCTCGAAGGAGATGTAGGCGTCGACGAAGCGCAGGATGTGCGGCCGGGCCAGCTCCACCTGCGCGGTCACCTTCGCGAGCTTGCCGGGGCCCACCCCGATCGGCCCGAAATCGAAAGCCGCACCGGTGAGTTCACCGAACGCCTCGGCGATCCGCTGCTCGGACACGGCGTATTCCAGGAAACGCCTGCCGAATTCCGCATAACTTATGTAGGAAGACTGATCGGGTTCCACTGACCGCAGAGTACGCGAGCGGACCGGCTCAAATGCCGAAACGCCGGTGCCGCGCGGCGTAATCCCGTAGCGCGCGCAGGAAGTCGACCCGCCGGAACTCCGGCCAGTACGCCTCGGTGAACCAGATCTCCGAATAGGCGCTCTGCCACAGCAGGAAACCCGAAAGACGCTGCTCACCAGAGGTTCTGATGACCAGATCCGGGTCCGGCTGACCGGAGGTGTAGAGGTGCTGACCGATCGCGTCGACCGTGATCGACTGCACCAGATCCTCACCCGACTCGCCCGAGGCGATCTCCTGGCGCACCAGCGAGCGCACCGCGTCGGTGATCTCCTGCCGGCCGCCGTAACCCACGGCCACATTCACGTGCACGCCGTCGCGGCCACTTGTCCGCTCGGCCGCCGTGCGCAGCCGCTTGGCGATCAGCTCGGGGAACCCGGCCAGCGAACCGACGATCCGCACGCTCCAGTTCTGCTCCGGCGCCGACAGCTCCTCCACCACGTCGGTGATGACCTCGAACAGGGTCTCGAGCTCGTCCGGATCGCGGCGCAGATTCTCCGTCGACAACAGATAGACGGTCACCATCTCGATGCCCTCGTCGGCGCACCAGCCGACCAGTTCGGCGATCTTCAGCGCACCCACCCGATGGCCGTGGCTGACATCGGTGAAACCGTTCTCGCGCGCCCACCGGCGATTGCCGTCGCACATCACCGCGACATGACGGGGGTGCTGCTTGTCTGCCAGGTGCTTGGACAGCCTGGCTTCGTAGATGCGGTACGGCAGACCACGCACCCGACCAAGAAACTCCACGCCCGCACCCTACGCCTGGCCCGCCTCCCCGGGAATTTTGCCGGTCGTGGGTGGGGGGTGGGATTCGTGCCGGGCCGGCGGTGAGTGGGTGGTTCGGTTTTGGTGTGGTTGGGGAGTTACCCATGTTCTTGCGAGATCAGTGGGTCGCGTTTTTTGTGTTGGGGGGCACGTTTGTGGTGGTGGGGTTGGGTTTTGGCGTACGGTTGGAGCGTAACTTACGGTACCGTAGGTTTTTGTCCTTGGAGGTTTCGTGGAGGCTGTGCAGGCCGTTGAGGTGCCCGTCGCGGTGGTGAAGCCTCGGTTGCGGGGGTGGATTCATACGTGGGCTGTGGGGGTGGCGGCTGTTGGGGTTGCCGTTCTTGTGGTGTTCGGGTTTCGGGAGTCGGCTACCGCTGGGTGGTCGACTTTGTTGTACGGGGTTTCGGTGTGTGCGCTGTTCGGGATCAGTGCGGTGTATCACCGGGTGACCTGGCGGAGTGTGCGGGCTCGGGTGCGGATGAAGCGGGCGGATCACTCGATGATCTTTCTGTTCATCGCGGGGAGTTATACGCCGTTCGCGTTGCTCGGGTTGCCGGGGTCGACCGGGCGGACGTTGTTGATCGTGGTGTGGGCGGGGGCGCTGGCGGGGGTGGCGTTGAAGATCCTGTGGCCGACGGCGCCGAAGTGGGTGGGGGTGCCGTTGTATCTGCTGCTGGGGTGGGCGATCGTGCCGGTGGCGGGGGAACTGCTGCGCAATGTGGGGGTGCTGCCGATGGTGTTGCTGGCGGTGGGTGGGGTGATCTACAGCGTGGGGGCCGTGCTCTATGCCACCAAGTGGCCCAATCCGTGGGACGACTTCGGGCATCACGAGTTCTTCCATGCCGCGACCGTGGTCGCGGCGCTGTGTCATTACGTCGCGATCTGGCTGGTCGTACTGGGCTGACCGGCGCGTGGGCGCTGCCGGGATGGCCGCGCCTTCTATGCTCGGTATTTGTGTCACTCGAGTGTGCGCGGTGAATCGGCTGATCCGGTGGGCCCTGCGGTCCTACTGGGGGCTGGCCCTGGTGGTCATCTCCGCCAATATGGTCGGCGTCGCGGCCATCTTCCTCGTCGCCTGGGCGGGCGGGGTCTTCAGCCGGCTCGGCTCGGACTGGCGCGATTCGGCGGTGCTGATCGCGATCTACCCGACGCTCGCGTTCACCGCCGGGATCTGCCTTGCCCTCTACGACCGGCGCAGACACCTGCGCTGGCTCGACGACGGCCGTCGGCCCACCCGTGAGGAAGCCGAGCGCCTGATCCGGCTGCCCGCCGCGATCACCCTGCGCGCGATCGTGCTGTGGACACCCGGCGTCGCGCTGGCGGTGTGGCAGGTCGACCGCTACACCGACTATCACAATGTCGCCGTGCTGGTCGCGGGCTTCACGCTCGGCGCGCTGGAATCGGCGGGGGTGATCTATCTGGTCCTCGACCAGCTGGTCCGGCCCGCCGTGCCGATCATCGCCGCGGTGCTCGGGCCCACCGTGCACCCCACCTCGACCGTGCTGGTGCGGGTTCTCGTCACCTGGGCGGTCTCGGCCGCGCTGCCGGGGCTGATCATCATCGTGGTGCTCAGCGACAGCACCACCCCGGCCGAGGACCGGGTGCGCGCCGCCTTGCTGTTCTCGATCGTCGCCCTCGCCGTCGGCGCGCTGGCCACCTGGCTGCTCGCCCGCTCGGTCGCCACCCCGATGCGCACCCTGTACCGGGCGCTGGAACGGATCACCCGTGGCGAACTCGACGTGCGGGTGCCCGTCGGCAGTGCCAGCGAGATCGGGCGACTCGAACACTCGGTCAACGAACTGGCGTCCACCCTGCGCGACCAGCTGCATACCGAGGACGTGTTCGGCCGCCACGTCGGCTCCACCGTGGCCGAACGCGCCCTGGCAGGCAATGCCGACCTCACCGGGGACGTGCGGATCGTCTCGGCGCTGTTCGTCGACGTCACCGGCTCGGTGCAGCTGTCCGCCGAGATGGCGCCGGAGGAATTCGTGCACAAGCTCAACCGGCTGCTCGCCACCGTGGTCGCCGCCACCGAGGACAACGGTGGCCTGGTCAACAAGTTCGCCGGTGACGCCGCCCTGTGTATCTTCGGCGCACCCTCGGCCCTGCACGACAACGCCACCCCCGCCCTGCGCGCGGCCCGCCGCATCCGCGACGAGGTCGTCGCCACCGGCGAACTCGACATCGGCATCGGCGTCGCCCGCGGTCGCGTCTTCGCCGGTGATGTCGGCGCCGACACCCGGCTCGAGTTCACCGTGATCGGCGACGCCGTCAACGAAGCCGCGCGGCTCACCGCCGAAGCCAAGGACGCCCCGCGCCGCATCCTGGTCAGCACCGCCATCCTGCAGGCCGCCACACCCCACGAGCGCGCCAAATGGAAGCGCTACAAGGACATTCGCCTGCGCGGCATCTCCGGCCGCACCCGCACCTGGTCCGACCTCGCACCCGTTCGCTGACCAGCTGGACCCACGATCACGCGACTCAGGGGCGAGCACCAGACGGGTGAATCCATCCGAGCGGCACACGGAAAGGCCGATCTGACGGCAACCCGATCGGTGCGCTGACCCGCCCGCCACCCGAGCGGCAAAGTCCGATCTGACGCGCGGACCGCTCGGTCCGCTGACCTACCCCGGCGCCTGGTTACGTGCTTCGGTTAGCGCTGTAGGGCGGTGGTGAGGGCGGCGGGGTCGGTGACGGGGAGGTCGCAGACCGAGCCGCGGCAGACGTAGGCGGCGGGGGCGCCGTCGACGAGGGGGCGATCCGCCAGCAGGGGCGCGGCGTCGGGTGGGGCGGCGAGGACGATCGAACCACCGGGTGCGGCGTCACGGGCAGCGGCGAGGAGTTCGGTTGCGGCCGAAGATTTCTCGGTGGCGGCGATAGCCACCTGGATCGGGCCGCGCACCGACGCCTCGGCGACGGCAAGCCAGTGACCAGCGGTGCGCGGCGCCCTGGCGAGCAGGATCGCGCCACGGCCCAGCGTCAGGTCGGCGAGCTCGCGGTAGCGCGAGGCCCGATCGATATCGGCCACGGCGGAGGCGGTGAGCAGGGCCTCAGCGAGGGTGGACGCGCCGGACGGGGTAGCGCCGTCGACCGGGTCCCGCGGACGGGCGACGAGGGTTTCGGCGTCGTCGGCGGTGTCGAACCAGCTGCCGGGCTGGTCGGGATCGGCGAAGCGGTCGATCGCGGTGTCGAGCAGCAGCTGGGCGGCGGCGAGCCAGTCGGGTTCGCCGGTGGCCTGGTAGAGCGCGAGCAGGCCGGTGGTGAGCCAGGCGTAGTCCTCGAGCACGCCGGGCGGGGTGCCCGCGGCGCCGTCGAGGGAGGCGCGGCGCAACCTGCCGTCGACGAGGTGGACCTCGAGCAGGAATCGCGCGCAGCGGACCGCGGCCGCGATCCACGACGGTTCCTCCAGTGCCGCACCGGTTTCGGCGAGCGCGGTGATCGCCATGCCGTTCCAGGCGGTGACCACCTTGTCGTCGCGCGCGGGCTGTGGCCGCTGCGCGCGCACCTCGAAGAGCTGGGCGCGCAACCGGTCGAAGCGGGCCGACTGTTCGATGTCGACGGGATCGCTGCGCCGGGTGAGCACCGAGGTGCCCTGTTCGAAGTTGCCGGCGGTGCTCACGCCGAACGCGTCGGCGGCCCACATGCCCTCGAGCGGGCCGAGCTCGCCGACCAGCTCCGCGGGCGTCCACACATAGGTCGCGCCCTCGACGCCGGGACCGCCCGGTTCGAGGTGGGTGTCGGCGTCGAGACCGGAGGCGAAACCGCCGTCGGCGGTGCTCAGATCACCCAGCAGGAATTCGACGGTCTCGCGCGCGACCCGGTGCGGCAACGATTCCAGTGGCGTCGCGGGGGCGCGGCGGGCGAGATGGCCGTAGGCGCGCAGCAGCAGCGCGTTGTCGTAGAGCATCTTCTCGAAATGCGGTACCAGCCAACCGGTGTCGACGGCGTAACGGGCGAAGCCGCCACGCAGCTGGTCGTAGATGCCGCCGCGGGCCATCGCCTCGGCCGTGCGCTCGACCAGGTCGTAGACCGTCTTGTCGCCGGTGCGCTCCCAGTGCCGCAGCAGCCCCTCCAGCAGGGCCGACGGCGGAAACTTCGGCGCCCCACCGAAACCGCCGTGTTCGCGATCCTCGTCCGCGGCGATGGCGGCGACCGCCTGATCGAGTAGTGCCGGGGCGATGGCGAATTCGGCGTCGGGCAGGCCGGTGGCCTGGGCGCGCAGCGCGTCGGTGACCTGCTGCGCGGCCGAGTTCACATCGTCACGGCGCTTGTGCCAGGTGTCGGTGATCGCACTGAGCAACTGGGTGAACGAGGGCATGCCGCCGCGCGGCTGCTTGGGGTAGTAGGTGCCGCAGTAGAACGGCGCGCCGTCGGGGGTGAGGAAGCAGGTCATCGGCCAGCCGCCCTGCCCGGTCATGGCGACGGTGGCGTTCATGTAGACCGCGTCCAGATCGGGCCGCTCCTCGCGGTCGACCTTCACGCACACGAACTCGGCGTTCATCTGCTCGGCGGTCGCCGCGTCCTCGAACGACTCGTGCGCCATCACATGGCACCAGTGACACGACGCGTAGCCGATCGAGAGCAGGATCGGCACGTCCCGGGCCGCCGCCTCGGCGAGGGCTTCGGCATCCCACTCCCGCCAGTGCACGGGGTTCTCGGCGTGTTGACGCAGATAAGGCGAGGTCGCACCGGCCAATCGGTTCACGCTTCCACCCTGCCACACGCGCCCGGCCCCGCACACGGGCCCACCGTCCGGACCGGCCGATACGCTGGTGAGGTGACCATCGGCGACCTTCCGCAGCTCCTCGGCCCGGTGCGGACGCCGACAGCATGGGTCCGCCCGGGACACATCGGCTACGTCGGACCCGATCTCGGCGTCGATCCGCACTCCCCCTCGGTCGCGATGCTCACCGTCGGCGTGGACGGGCCGCTGGTCGTGCACACCCCGCACGGCCCGGTCCGCACGCGCAGTTGCTTCGCGCCCGCCCGCACGCCACAGCGCGTGATGGCCGCCGGGGACTGGATCCTGGCGTTGTTCGTCGATCCGGCGGGTGCGTCCGCGACGATGATCGCCGACGAGATGACCGACGCCGCCGGTGCTTTCGGGCTGGCGCACCGCCACGAGCGCGAGCTCGTCGAGCTGTGCGCGAGCCCCGTCGTGGAACCCGACCGCGTCTACGCCCGCGCGGTTTCCGGTGCGGGGCCGGTCGGCGATCCCCGCATCGCGCGGGTCGCCGCCGCGATCCGCGCCGAACCCGCGCAGCCCCTGCGCGCCGAGCGGATCGCCGCGAACATGGGCCTGTCCACCGGCCATTTCCTGCGGCTGTTCGCCCAGCACTGCGGTACCTCGTTTCGCGGGTATCAGCGATGGAACCGGATGATCTCGGTGTTCAGCGGCGCGGTCGGCGGCCTAGATCTGACTCGCTCCGCCGTTGATGCGGGCTTCGCCACACCCTCGCATTTCAGCGAGACCTTCCACGGCCTGATCGGCGTGTCCGCCACCACCGTGCTGCGCGCCGGAATCCACTTCGACCTGGGCGAACGCGCCTCCTGACACCGCGCCGCCACCGGCCGCGATAACCGCGCCGACGCCGGCTCAATCCTCGAGAATCACCGCGATTCCAAGGGTGGCCGCCCTTCGACCTGACGCCGTATATCTGGAACGCGGACCGGGAAACCGAATGGCTCAGGGGGAGAACATTGTTCGTGCGTCAGGACACCGACCAGGGGTCGGCACCGACGACACACCGAGCCGTGGTCGCCACCGCGTGCGGGGCCGTCGTGGTCGCCCAGATGGCGACCACCATCTACCTTCCCGGCATGCCCGCCCTCGGCGCGGACATCGGCGCGAGCGAGAGCACACTGCAGCTCTCGGTGGCCGTGTTCGTGGTGTTCGCCGCGCTGCCGGTGGTCGCCTGGGGCCGGGCGGCCGAGCGCTTCGGCCGGGTGCCCGCCTTCGTCGCGGCCGGGCTGCTGTTCGTGTTGGCCAGCGCCGCGCTCGCGCTGATCACGAACGCGCCGGAACTGCTGGGGCTGCGGGTGATCCAGGCGATCGGCGCGGGCGGCATCGCGGTCGTCGGCCGGATGATGATCAAGGACCTGTTCAGCGGCGCCGATCTCGCGCGTCAGCTGGCGCTGCTCTCGATGGCCTTCGTCGTCGCGCTCGGCGGTGGCCAGGTGATCGGCGGGATCGTCACCTCGACGATCGGCTGGCGCTACGGCTTCGTCATCCTGGCGGTACTCGCCGCGATCCCGGTCGCCTTCGCCCTGCGCATCTCGCTGCCGAAACCGGCGGTGACCCTGCCCGTCAAGGGCACGGCCCGGCGCCTGTTCGGCGACCGGATCTTCCTGGCCAGCGCCGTCGCGGGCGGGATCGGCTTCGCCGTGATCGTGATGATCCAGCAGAAGTCGGCGTTCATCTTCACCGACCGGTTCGCTTTGCCGCCGTGGGTGTTCGGCCTGTTCGGCGTGCTCTACGGCGCCGCGTATCTGGGCGGGGCGACCTATGTGCGCCGCGCGGTGCGCGGGGTCGGGGCGCGCGTCATGATGCGCCGCGGCGCCTGGATCATGCTGGCAGGCTGCGTGCTGATCACCGCCGTGTGGGTGGTCGACCTGCCGCGGGCGATCGCCCTGCCGATCTTCCTCGCCGGGTACGTGACCAGCACCTTCGGTCAGGCGACCCTGTTCCCCAACAGCGCCGCGCACGCCGTCAGCCATCTCGCCGCCGGAGCGGCGATCGCCGTCTCCTGGTGCGCGCTGATCCAGCAGGGCCTGGCCGGCATCGCCTCGCTCGCCGGTCCCGCGCTCACCGGCCTGCTGGCCTGGTCGCTCGTGCTCACCCTGCTCGCCGCGGCGAACGTCGCGCTCGTCCGCACTCCCGAAAGCCGTACCTGAATACCCGTTCTCGACGCTCCATCGCCACCCGAAGGAACCATCGAATGGTCATTCATCAATTCGCCAACATCGGTCGCCAGCTGCACCTGAGCAACACGTTCTGGGACGACAGCACCGCACACGGCCTGGTCGACATCGTCGCGACGGACATGCGCGACGGCAAGGTGCACGACCGTGACGGTCGCACGATCGTCAACTTCTCCTCCTACTCCTACCTCGGCCTCGACAGCGATCCGCGCATCCTCGCCGGTGCGCACCGCGGCCTCGACGAGACCGCGACGATCAACTCCTCCATCTCCCGGATGCGCATCCGGTTGTCGCTGCTGGAAGAGGCCGAACAGCGGCTCTCGCGCACTTTCGACGCGCAGGCCGTGACGGTGTCGTCGTGCGCGGCGGCGGCCTGGGCCACCCTGCCGCTGCTCGCCTCGGGCGAGCTCACCGACGGGAAGCCGCCGCTGGTCGTGTTCGACAAGAACGCGCACTTCTGCCTGAACGCGATGAAGCCGCTGGTGGCCGACGAGACCGAGCTGGTGACGATCGAGCACAACGACATCGCGGCACTGGAACAGTTGTGCCGCGAGCACTCGACCGTGGCCTACGTCGCCGACGGCGTCTACAGCACGGGTGGCGGCGCGCCGCTGGCGGAACTGCACCGGCTGCAGGATCAATACGGACTGTTTCTGTATTTCGATGAGGCGCACGGCATCTCGACGATCGGTCCGGGTGGGCGTGGTTACGTTCTCGGCGCATACGAGGGCTGGCGCGAGCGCACGCTCGTGATCGCCTCGCTCAACAAGGGTTTCGGCGCCAGCGGCGGCGTGATCTTCTACGGCGCGGCAGGCGACGACTCCCACAAGCCCACCCTGCTGCGCACGAGCGGGCCGCTGATGTGGTCGCAGCGCACCAATACCGCCGGGCTCGGTGCCATCGTCGCCGCGTGCGACCTGCACGACGACGGCACGGTGGACGCACTGCAGATCGCCCTGCGCGAGCGGGTCCGCCTGTTCGACTCGCTGGTCGACACCGAGCTCGCCGGGGACGGACTGCCCATCCGGTTCGTCAGCATCGGCCGCGAGGACGTCACCGTCGCCGTGGCGCGCGACATGCTCGAGGCCGGTTTCTACACCTCGCCGGTGTTCTTCCCGATCATCCGGCGCGGCAGCGCGGGCCTGCGGCTGATGCTGCGCGCCGACCTCGAACCCGACACCATCCGGCGGTTCGCCGAGACACTGAGCGCGAGCCTGGCCGCGCATCAGGAGCGGGCGGAGCAGCCCGCATGACCGTCACCGTCGAGAACACCCTCGGATTCGAGGCCCAGCGAGCCCTGCTGCGCGAACACACCGCCGAGATCGTGGCGCCACGCAGGCGCACGGGCGACGCCAAACTGCCGGTGCGCGAACGGGTCAACCGCGTCCTCGACCCCGGCACGCCGTTCCTGGAGATCGGCAGGCTGGCCGCGCACGAGGTGTACGACACCGATCTCCCCGCCGCCGCGCTGATCGTCGGGATCGGCACCATCCACGGCCGCCCGTGCATGGTCTTCGCCAACGACCCGCACGTCAAAGGCGGCACCTACTATCCGCTCACCATCAAGAAGCAGCTGCGCGGGCAGAAGCTGGCCAGGGAATACAAGCTGCCCTGCGTCTACCTGGCCGACTCCGGTGGCATCTACCTGCCGTTGCAGGAGGAGATCTTCCCCGACGAGGAACACCTCGGGAAGATGTTCCGCAACATCGCGGAGATGTCGGCCATGGGCCTGCCGCAGATCTCGGCGGTGCTCGGCATCTGCACCGCCGGTGGCGCCTACATCCCGGCCATGAGCGACGAGACCGTGATGGTCTCCGGCCTCAGCACCGTCTTCCTCGGCGGACCGCAACTGGTGGAGGCCGCGACCGGCGTGGTCGTGGATGCGCAGACCCTCGGCGGCGCCGACCTGCACGTGCGCGAGACGGCGGTGGCCGACCATCTCGCGGCCGACGAGGTGGAAGCGCTGGCGATGGTCCGCGACATCGTCGCGCGCACCCCGGGCGACCGGGTGCGTCCCCCGGCCTTCGAGGTGCTCGAACCCGTCGACGATCCGGCGCGGTTGCCGGACCTGATCCCGGCGACCACCAAGAAGGAGATGGACGTCCGCGCGATCCTGCGCTGCGTCGTCGACGCCGCCTCGTGGGTGGAGTACCGCAAGGACTACGGCATCACGATGGTGTGCGCGACCGCGCGGATCGCCGGATACGAGGTCGGGATCATCGCGAATCAGGGCGTGATCTTCCCCGACAGCGCGCTCAAGGCCACCAACTTCATCCAGATCTGCAATCAGCGCCGCATCCCACTGTTGTTCGTGCACAACGTGAGTGGGTTCATGGTCGGTGCGGAGTACGAGCGGGCCGGGATCGCCAAGCACGGCGCGAAGATGGTCAATGCCGTCTCCTGCGCCACCGTGCCGAAGATCTCGCTGGTGATCGGCGGTAGTTTCGGCGCCGCCAATTTCGCGATGTCGGGGCGGTCGATGGGCGGCCAGTTCATGGCCATGTGGCCCAATGCCCGGTCCACCGGGGTCGGCGGCGAGCAGGCCGCCGCGGTGATGGCGATCCTCAAGCGCGACCGGTTGCGCCGCGAGGGCAAGGAACTCAGCGCCGCCGACGAGGCCGCCATCAAGCAGCCGATCATCGACAGTTTCGAACGCCAGTCGCTGCCTGCCTACATCGCCGCGCGCATGTGGATCGATGCCGTGGTCGAGCCGGAGGACACCCGGTCCTGGCTGGCGCAGTGCCTGTCGCTGGCCCACGAACGCTGGGACCGGACCGAGCCCGCACCCGCGCATTTCGGGGTGTTCCGGCTGTGATCGCGCGACTGCTCATCGCGAACCGGGGCGAGGTCGCCGCCCGGATCGCGCGCACCTGCGAGCGGCTCGGCCTCGAGTACGTGACGGTGTCCGTCGAGGAGGACCGCGAGCTGAGCGGGCACGCCGGTGCGGTGGCGACGGTGCCGCTGCCCGCGGGCGGCTATCTCGATGCCGCGGCGCTGATTCGTGCCGCCACCGAAAACGGTTGCGATGCCGTGCATCCCGGCTACGGATTCCTGTCCGAGAACGCCGGTTTCGCGCGGGCGGTCCGGGCGGCGGGGCTGGTGTTCGTCGGGCCGAGTTCGCGGGTGATCGAGACCATGGCCGACAAGGCGTCCGCGCGTCAGGTGATGGCCGAGGCCGGGGTGCCCGTGCTGCCCGGCACCGCGGTGGCGAGCGAGGACCTCGACGCGCTGGTCGAGCAGGCGGGCGCGATCGGCTATCCGCTGATCGTCAAGCCCGCCGGTGGCGGTGGCGGCAAGGGGATGTCGGTGCTGCGTTCGGCCGCCGGGCTGCGCGAGGCCCTGGCGTCGGCATCGCGTACCGCGACAGCGGCTTTCGCCGACGGTCGCCTGCATCTGGAACGCTATGTCGAGCACGCGCGCCACATCGAGGTGCAGGTGTTCGGTGACGAACACGGCGGCGCGGTCCATCTCTTCGACCGGGACTGCTCGCTGCAGCGACGGCATCAGAAGGTGATCGAAGAGGCTCCGGCGCCGCGGATTCCGGCCGACGTGCGCGCGGCGATGTTCGACGCCGCGGTGCAGGGTACGAAGGCTCTGCAGTACGTCGGCGCGGGCACCTTCGAGTTCCTGCTGGTCGGCACGGAGTTCTTCTTCATCGAGATGAACACGCGGCTACAGGTGGAGCACACGGTCACCGAGGAGATCACCGGTCTCGACCTGGTGGAGTGGCAGTTGCGGGTCGCCGCGGGCGAACCGCTGCCCGCCGCCCAGGCCGACATCGCCTACTCCGGTGCCTCGGTGCAGGTGCGGATGTACGCCGAGGACCCGTTCCGGTCGTTCCTGCCGTGCCCCGGCGAGCTCGAGGTGACGCACTGGCCGGACGTGCGGGTGGAGCGGGCGTTCACCCGGCGACTGCGCGTCACCGGCGGATTCGATCCGATGATCGCCAAGCTCGTCGCCACCGGCGCCACGAGGGCCGAGGCGCTGGACCGCGCTCGGCGGACCAGTGCGGAACTGCGCTGGCACGGCATCTCGACCAACCTCGGTTTCGCCGCGCACGTGCTGTCCTCCCCCATCGTCGCGGCGGCCGAGCACGACACGGCCTATCTGGACCGGATCGACCCGGTCACCGAGTTCGGCGACCCCGACGAGTTCGCCGCGCTCGCGGTGGGCGGGGTACTCAGCGCGCCGGACCGGGCAACGCCCTGGTCGGCCGGTGCGCCGAGCGGTGACCGCGCCTGGCTCGACCCGGTCGACGGTGATCTCGGCGGAATCGATCTCGAGGTCGACGGGCGACCGTTCACGGTGCGGGTCAGCGGCTATGCCGAGGACGCGGCCCTGCTGCGCGCCGCGTCGGCCCCGCCCTCGCTCACCCGAGCGGGCGCGGCACCTGCCCGCGCCGACGCGAGCAGGTCCGGGCCTTCGCCCGTCAGCGTCGACAGCGCCGGCACCGTCACGGTCGGCTCGACGGCCTGCGTGGTCCGCAGGCGCGGCGAGGGCTGGGAGTGCCAGGTCGACGGGGTCGTCCGGGAGGTGCGCTTCGCCGAGTACGGCGCGCACGGGGCGGGAGCGGGCGAACCCGAGATCCGTTCGCCCATGCCGGGAACGCTCGTCCGGCTGCACGTCGAGTCGGGTGCGCGGGTCGAGGAAGGTCAGCTGCTCGGCGTGGTCGAGGCCATGAAGCTCGAGCACGAACTCACGGCGACACACGCCGGAATCGTCACGGTGACCGCCGCCGAAGGCGCGGTGGTCACGACGGATCAATCACTGTTTCTCATCGAGGAGAGGGGAGCCGCACTGTGATGCGGACTCGACGACTGGCAACGGCACTGATGGCGGCGACCGCGCTGCTGGTGTCGGCGTGCGGCGGAACCGACACCGCCGCACGCGAATCCGCGGAACCGACGAGCGGCGGCTCGCTGACCTGGGGTGTGGAGACCGAACCCACCACACTCAATCCGCACCTCAACGGACAGAGCAATACGAAGATGTTGCTGCGCAACACCTTCGAGACGCTGCTCGCCCGCACCCAGGACGGCGGCTACGTCCCCTGGCTGGCCACCGGCCACGAGATCTCCGCCGACGGACTCACCTACACCTTCACCCTGCGTGACGATGTGAAGTTCACCGACGGCAATCCGCTCACCGCGGCCGGTGTCGCCCGCAACTTCACCACCATGCAGGACCTGAGCTACTCCGGCGGGTTCTCCTCCGGTCCGCTGTCGAACCTCGCCGGGGTCGACGCACGCGACGAGCACACGGTGGTCTTCACCCTGAAGAACCCCTACGCGCCGTTCCTGGACTTCGCCTCCGGCTTCGACATCATCTCCCCCGCCGCCTTCGACAAGCCGCAGATCAAAGCCGGTGGACCGGAGATCGCGGGTACCGGACCGTTCATCCTCGACCGCTACGTCAAGGGCCAGGAACTGCACTTCACCAAGAACCCGGACTACAACTGGGCGCCCGCGAACGCGGCGCACCAGGGTCCGGCCCACCTCGACGAGGTGACCTACCGGTTCCTGCCCGAGTCCTCGGTGCGCACCGGTGCGCTGACGTCGGGCCAGGTGGATCTCATCGAGGGTGTCTCGGGCAACGACGCGTCGCTGTTCCAGGACGATCCCGACTACACGTATCAGACCGCGCTCAACAACGGCAGCCCGTACTCGCTGTACTGGAACGCCACCTTCGGCCCGGCCACCGACGAGCGAGTTCGCAAGGCGCTCAACGCCGCCGTCGATGTCGACGCGATCCTGGAGTCGATCTATCGCGGTCAGCGCACTCGCGGCTGGGGCATCACCTCCACCGTCGACAAGCCCTTCTACGACAAGAGCATCGAGGGCGCCTACGGTGCCGACACCGCCGCCGCCAACCGGCTGCTCGACGAAGCGGGCTGGACGGCAAAGGATTCCGACGGGTTCCGCACCAAGGACGGTCAGCGGCTGACCATCGATCTGGTGCAGGCGCAGTCGACCGTGCGCGACCAGCGCGAGGTGCTGTTGCAGGCCGTGCAGGCCCAGGCCAAGCAGAACGCGGGCATCGACCTGAAGCTGTCCTACGTCGATCTCGGCACCTACGCCGAGCTGCGCAAGAAGAACACCTTCGGCTCGATCGCCAACTCCGACACCATCACCGGTGGTATCGACATCGAGAACCACTGGTACCCGGCGTCATCGAAGGGCACGCTCAACTACAGCCGTGCGAGTGATCCCGAGCTGTCGGCCTGGTTGCAGGCGGCCGCCGCGACCACCGACATCGCCGAGCGGGCGAAGCAGTACTCGCAGTTGCAGCAGTTCGCGCTCGTGGAAAAGGGTTACGCGCTGCCGCTCTACATTCCGGAGAACCAGATCGCGGCCGCCGCGCACGTGTACGGCGCGGGATTCCGGCCGTACAAGCAGCTGCCGGAGAGCGCCTACGACATCTGGATCGATCGTGGCTGAGCCGACCGTCGCGCCGGGGTGCTGTCGGTGACGCTCGACATCACCGCGCGGAAGGCGGTCGAGACCGCCGATCCCGGCCGCCGTGCCGGGATCGGCGGGCGGATCGTGCTGCGGGTGCTCGCGGGCCTCGGGGTGCTGTGGGGCGCGGCCACGCTGGCATTCCTCGGGGTGCGGCTCGCGCCCGGTGACATCGTCGACGTGCTGATCGGCGAGCAGCCGCGCACCCCGGAGATCGAGGCCGCGATCCGGGCCGAATGGGGGCTCGACAGTCCGGCCGTGGTCCAGTACGGGCGCTACCTGTGGAATATCGCGCACGGGGATTTCGGGCGGTCCTATGTGCTGCAGCGGCCGGTATCTGAAGTCGTCGGTTCTCAGGCCGGGCCGACGCTGGCGCTCACCGGGGCGGCGCTGCTGGTCGCGCTGGTGTTCGCGGTCGTCGTCGCGACCACGACCGCACGGCGTCGGCGGGCCCGGTCGATCGCGAACACCGTTGAGCTGGCGCTGGTTTCGACGCCGTCGTTCTGGCTCGGGATCGTGCTGCTGTCGGTGTTCAGCTTCCAGTTGAAGATCTTCCCGGTGGCGGCGAACAAGGGGCTCTCGGCCCTGGTTCTGCCCGCGCTCGCGCTGGGTCTGTCGCTGGGCGCGGTGATCTCGCAGGTGCTACGTGACGGGCTGGAGCGAGCGCTCGACGAACCGTTCGCGGTGACGGTGCGCTCCTGGTCGGTGAGCGAGAACGAACTGCGCCTGCGGCACGGGTTGCGGCATGCTTCGCTGCCCGCCGTGACGTTGACCGGGTGGCTGGTCGGCGGATTGCTCGGCGGCGCGGTGATCATCGAAGAGGTGTTCGGCAGGCCGGGGCTGGGCCGTGTGACGGTGGAAGCCGTTCTCGCCCAAGACCTTCCGGTGGTGCTGGCGGTGGCGATCCTGTCGGCGCTGGTGTACGTGGTGATCAGCACACTGGTCGACCTGCTGTACCTGGTGCTCGATCCACGCCTGCGACGCGATTCGCGCGGGGAAGGGACGTGATGACGCACGCCGGTCCGCGCCACACGGTTTCCCACCAGATCGCCTCGCCCACAGCCTGTTCAACTCCACCGCGACTTCCCGAGCAAGGTGAGACACGATGACGACTGCCGCTTCCCCTCGCGGCATCGCCGCACAGACCATCGCGCGCGCAAGACATTTCGATTTCGCACCGGGCGTCGCCATAGCGGCCGTGACCGTGGTGCTCGTCGGCGTCGCGGTGCTCGTCCCCGATGTCCTGGCCGGTACGGATCCGCTCGCCGCCGATCCCTTGGCCGCGCAGCTGCCGCCGAGTGCTCAACACTGGTTCGGCACAGACCATCTGGGGCGCGATGTGTTCACCCGGGTGGTCCACGGCGCGCGGTACTCGCTGCTCATCGGGGTCGCGGCCGTCGCGATCGCGGTCGTCGCGGGAACGCTGCTCGGACTGCTGGCCGGGCTCGCGCGCGGTCCGCTCGACGAGCTGATCACCCGGTTCCTCGACGTGGTCTCCTCGTTCCCGGATCTGCTGCTGGCCCTGGTGCTGATCTCGTTCACCGGCCCCGGCACCACCAACCTGATCTTCGCGCTCGGCATCGCCTCGATCCCCCGGTTCGCCCGGGTGGTGCGCGCCCAGACCCTGGTCGTGCAGGAATCCGGGTATGTCGAGCAGGCCCGCACCTTCGGGCTCACCCGCGCCACCCTGGTGCGCCGCCATGTCCTGCCGCACGCGGTGGCCCAGGTCCCGATCCTGGCCACCATCGGCCTCGGCACCGCCATCCTCGGCGCGGCGGGATTGAGCTTCCTCGGCATGGGACCCCAACCGCCGGAACCGGAATGGGGCGCCATGCTCGCCGAGGGCCGCAACTATCTGCGCAACGCCTGGTGGATCGCCGTGCTGCCCGGCGTGGCGGTGACCGCGACCGTCATCGCGGTGAGCTCGCTGGGACGGCGCTGGCAACGGCACTACGACGGAAGGCCGACATGAGTCTGGTCGATGTGACGAACCTGCGAGTCGGCTTCTCAGCCAAGGGCGACGTTCGCAACGTGGTCAAGGGCATCGATCTGCGGATCGAACCCGGCGAGGCCGTCGCGCTGGTCGGCGAGTCCGGCTCGGGCAAGTCGGTGACGGCACGCACGCTGGTCGGCCTGGCCGGACCGGGCGCGGTCGTGCGCGCCGACGGGCTCGAAATCGTCGGGCAGGACGCGCGCGGGCACCGGGACCGGCAGTGGCGCAGGATCCGTGGGGCCGAGATCGGCTTCGTCCTGCAGGACGCGCTGGTCTCGCTCGACCCGCTGTTCTCGGTCGGCGCGCAACTGGCCGAAGTCCAACGCGCACTGACCCCGTTGCGCGGGCGCGCGCTCACCGAACGCAGCGTGCGGCTACTCACCGACGTCGGCGTGCCCGAACCCGAACTGCGCCTGCGCCAGTACCCCCACGAGCTGTCCGGCGGACAGCGCCAGCGGGTGCTCATCGCCACCGCACTCGCAGGCGATCCACGCTTGATCATCGCCGACGAACCGACCACCGCCCTCGATGTGACTGTGCAGCAACAGATTCTGGAACTCCTGCGCGCCCGCAAGGCCGACGGCACCGCACTGCTGCTGATCAGCCACGACCTCGCGGTCGTCGCCGAAGTGGCCGACCGGGTACTGGTCATGCGCGAGGGCGAAGTCGTCGAGCAGGGCACCACCCTCGACGTGCTCACCCGCCCGGCGCACCCGTACACAAAGAAGCTGCTCGCAGCCGTCCCCTCTGCCGCCTCTCGCGGATCACGGCTGTCGGTCCCCACCGATCCGACTGCCGCACCGACGCCCACACCGGCGCCGACCAGGACGATTGCCGCACCGACGCCGACCAGGACGATTGCCGCGCCGGCGGCCACCGACCCGGCCTCCGGACCAGCTCCCGCAAGACCGACTGCCGAACCGGTGGCTACCAAGCCGGCTTCCGTATCAGTGCCGACGGGACCGGCATCCGCTGCCGGCGGGGCTTCAGTGTCGCCACCGCGAGTCCACCAGCAGCGGACCACCAGCCTCTCCGATCGCGAGCGCCCACCCCTGCCACCACGCTCGATCGACGACACCCGCGTCGTGCTCTCGGTACGCGAGCTGCGCAAGACCTACGGTTCCGGTTCGGCCGCACGCACCGTGGTCGAGGATGTCGACTTCGACCTGTTCGCGGGCGAAACCCTCGGCATCGTCGGCGAATCCGGCTCGGGCAAGACCACCACCGCGCGGCTGGCATTGCGGCTGGTCACGCCCTCGTCTGGGCGAGTGGTGGTCGATGGTCAGCCGTGGAGCGAACTCTCCGATCGCGAGCTGCGGCCCCTGCGCGGGGCGGCGCAACTGATCGCGCAGGACCCACTGAGCTCCTTCGATCCGCGCTACACCGTGGAGCGCGTCATCGGCGAGAGTCTCGACACCGTCGACGTGCGCGGCAAGGCCCGGGCCGAGCGTGTGCGCGAGATCCTCGACGCCGTCGGCCTCGCCCGCGATCTGCTCGACCGCCACCCGCGCACCCTCTCCGGCGGCCAGCGCCAGCGCGTGGCCATCGCCCGCGCCCTGGCACCGAACCCGGCACTGCTCGTCGCGGACGAACCGGTCTCGGCCCTCGACGTCTCCGTCCAGGCCCAGATCCTCGACCTGCTCGCCGACCTCCGCGCCGAGTTCGGCACCGCCCTCCTGCTGATCTCCCACGACCTCGGCGTGATCCAGCACATCGCCGACCGCGTCCTTGTCATGAAGGACGGCCGCATCGTCGAATCCGGCGATGTCGACACGGTCCTGCGCGCCCCCGACCACGCCTACACCCGCCGCCTGCTCGCCTCGGTCCCCCGCCTCCCCGAACTCGCCGAGCACGAACAGAACTGAGCAGCGGTAGGCGCGGCGCATCCACACTTCCCCACGGGGTCGCGAGCCCCGCGCGGCCGTCCCGGGCGGATGAGCACGGGAAACTGCTGCTCAGCGGGTGAATCTAGGGCATGATGAGAACTGCAACATTCGCCATGTGACCCCGCAGGAAAGACACGTGCCCCGATGGCTCAGCGGCTGACGCTCTCCGCGCAGCGTGCTGCGCTGGAACGGGAGTGGGCGCAGTGGGTGCCAGACCAGGCCGACACCTCCGCGCTGGGCCGGAGTTCGGCGGTGCGCACCGAGGTGGCGCAGTCCTGGTTGCGGTCGCTGCGGACGGTCGATCCGGGACGTGATCACGCCCCCGAGAGCGAGACCGACGACATCGGACCGCGCTGGCAGGACTCGCCGCTGCGCGGGCCGGTCACCGAATTGCAGGACCAGTTGCACAGCGTCGCCGACGACGCGGGCTATGTCGCGGCCGTCACCGACGCCTCCGGCACGATCCTGTGGACCTACGGCGGCCCGGTCATGCGCAGGCGCGCCGAGCAGGTGAACTTCGCGCCCGGCGGTCGCTGGGACGAGGCGCACATGGGCACCAACGCGCTGTCGCTGGCCCTGCGCACCGATCAGCCGCACACCGTGTTCTCCGCCGAACACCTGGTCGCCGCCCTGCACGGCTGGGTCTGTTACTGCGCGCCGATCCGCGCCGCCGACGGCACCCTGCTCGGCGTACTCGACCTGTCGACCACCTGGAAGCGCTCGCACCCCCTGGCCATGGCCACCGTGCGGACCATGACCACCGCCATCGAATCCAAATTGCACGCGACCGCCCCTGCCCCGGCCGGTATGCGCCTGACCTGCCTCGGCACCGGCCGATTGACCCGCGACGGCACCCCGATCCGCCTGCGCCCACGCCACTTCGAAATCCTCACCCTGCTCGCCCTCGACGACGACGGCTACAACCACGAACGCCTGCACTACGCCGTCTACGGCGACCGCGCGGTCGGCGCGAGCACCCTCAAATCCGAGATGTCGTATCTGCGCCGCGCCACCGGCGGCGAGATCACCAGCCGCGTCTACCGCTTCACCACTCCCCTGTCCTGCGACGCCGTCGACGTCCTGCGCGCCCTGGAATCCGGCGACCTCGACACCGCCGTCCGCCTCTACCACGGCCCTCTGCTCCCCGATTCCGACACACCCGGCATCAGCGAATGGCGCGACTACCTCGAAGTGGCCATGCGCAACGCCGTCCTCGCCAGCCCCCACCCCCACCACGCCCTCACCTACGGCGAATCCGCCCCCGACGACATCGCCGTCCACGAACACGCCCTCACCCTCCTCCCACCCCACGACCCCCGCCGCGCCATGGCCGCAGCCCGCCTCCACAGCGCCCTCCGCGCCTGATCGGTCGGCTTCAACGTTTCATCAACCCTCGGGGCGCATAGTGATGGGCGTCACGATTCACCGGAATCAGCGAGGAGCCACCACCCATGATCTACGCCAAGCCGGGTACCGAGGGCAGCGTCGTCAGTTACGCGCCGCGATACGACAACTTCATCGACGGCAAGTGGGTGCCGCCGGTCGAGGGACGGTACTTCGAGAACACCTCTCCGGTGGACGGGCAGCCGTTCTGTGAGATCGCGCGGTCGTCCGCGGCCGATGTGGAGCTGGCGCTCGATGCCGCGCACCGCGCCGCCGAGGCCTGGGGCGCGACCTCGGCCGCCGAGCGCGCCAACATCCTGAACAAGATCGCCGACCGGATCGAGAACAATCTCGAGGCCCTCGCGGTCGCCGAGACCTGGGACAACGGCAAGCCGGTCCGTGAGACGCTGGCCGCCGATCTGCCGCTGGCCGTCGACCACTTCCGCTACTTCGCCGGGGTGCTGCGCGCCCAGGAGGGCGGGATCAGCGAGGTCGACGGTGACACCATCGCCTACCACTTCCACGAGCCGCTCGGCGTGGTCGCCCAGATCATCCCGTGGAACTTCCCGATCCTGATGGCCACCTGGAAGCTGGCCCCCGCGCTGGCGGCGGGCAACGCGGTGGTGCTCAAGCCCGCCGAGCAGACCCCGGCCTCGATCATGAAGGTCGTCGAGCTGGTGGCGGATCTGCTGCCGCCGGGCGTGCTCAACGTGGTCAACGGTTTCGGCGTGGAGGCGGGCAAGCCGCTCGCGTCGAGCCCGCGCGTGGCCAAGGTCGCCTTCACCGGTGAGACCACCACCGGGCGCCTGATCATGCAGTACGCCAGCGAGAACATCATCCCGGTCACCCTGGAACTGGGCGGCAAGAGCCCGAACATCTTCCTGCCCGATGTGATGGCCGCCGATGACGACTACCTCGACAAGGCCATCGAGGGCTTCGTGATGTTCGCGCTCAACCAGGGCGAGGTGTGCACCTGTCCCTCGCGGGCGCTGATCGCGTCGTCGATCTACGACGAGTTCATGGCCCGCTGCATCGAGCGCACCAAGGCGATCGTCAGCGGCAACCCGCTCGACGAGGCCACCATGATCGGTGCCCAGGCCAGCAACGATCAGTTCGAGAAGATCCTGTCCTACATCGACATCGGCAAGAAGGAAGGCGCCGAGGTGCTCACCGGCGGCGCGGTCCGCAGCGTCGACGGCCTGGGCGACGGCTTCTACATCGAGCCGACGATCTTCAAGGGCAGCAACGACATGCGCGTGTTCCAGGAGGAGATCTTCGGTCCCGTCGTCGCGGTGACCACCTTCGACTCCACCGACGAGGCGCTGAAGATCGCCAACGACACCCTCTACGGTCTCGGCGCGGGTGTGTGGACGCGCGACATGAACACCGCCTACCGCCTCGGCCGCGGCATCAAGGCGGGCCGGGTGTGGACCAACTGCTACCACGCCTACCCCGCGCACGCGGCCTTCGGCGGCTACAAGAAGTCGGGCATCGGGCGCGAGAACCACAAGATGATGCTCGATCACTACCAGCAGACCAAGAACATCCTGGTCAGCTACTCGCCCACCAAGCTCGGCTTCTTCTGATGGTGCGGCGCGTCGACCTGACCGAGAAGGCGGCGGCGCTGCTGCGGGACCTGACCGGGCAACACGGC
Organism: Nocardia sp. NPDC058176; assembly: GCF_042883805.1. Taxonomy (NCBI): domain Bacteria; kingdom Bacillati; phylum Actinomycetota; class Actinomycetes; order Mycobacteriales; family Nocardiaceae; genus Nocardia; species Nocardia sp. NPDC058176. Next base: position 64,635 of record NZ_JBHVVA010000002.1, read on the forward strand.
CCGGTCATGTTCCACCAATCCGGCGGCTGCTGCGACGGCAGCTCCCCGATGTGCTACCCACGCGGCGAGTTCCGCGTGGGTGCCTCGGACGTGCTGCTCGGCCATCTACCCGGCGAGACTCCGTTCTGGATGAGCGCCGACCAATACGCGTACTGGAAGCACACCCACCTCACCGTCGACGTGGTTCCAGGCCGTGGCGGGGGCTTCTCCCTGGAAGCACCCGAAGGCGTGCGGTTCCTGATCCGCTCCCGCCTGCTCACCGACGAGGAGGTGGCCGAGCTGGAAACCCAGCCACCGCCGCCCACCGGTGACACTGTTCCGCAGTGATGTGAAACACCAGTAATCGCACCGTTTACGCAGGTCGGCGACGCTTGATACGCGTCGCTGACCTCGGTGATCCACGGCCGTAACAGTCGTCAACCATTCTTCAACCCTCGAGCTTCACTGTTGCCGCCGAGTGCGCATTGCTTGTTGATGAGGAGCTACCCCTTGAGTACTGACGCGATTCCCGCCACCGGCGCGGACGCAGCCACCGACGAATATCTCGCCAAACGCACCCTGCGCTCCGGCTCGGCCGGCTGGGTGCTGCTGGCCGGGCTCGGCGTGAGCTATGTGATCTCCGGCGACTACTCCGGCTGGAACTTCGGCCTGGCCGAGGGCGGTTTCGGTGGCCTGATGATCGCCGCGATCGTGATCGCCGCGATGTATCTGGCCATGGTGCTCGGCATGGCCGAGCTGTCCTCCTCGCTACCGGCGGCGGGCGGCGGCTACACCTTCGCCCGGCGCGCCATGGGCCCGTGGGGCGGATTCGCCACCGGCACAGCGATTCTCATCGAATACGCGATCGCGCCCGCCGCCATCGCCACCTTCATCGGCGCCTATGTGGAATCGCTGAACCTGTTCGGGATCACCGACGGCTGGTGGGTGTATCTGGCGGTGTACGCGCTGTTCATCGGCATCCACCTCGGTGGCGCGGGTGAGGCGCTCAAGGCGATGTTCGTGATCACCGGCATCGCGCTGGTCGGCCTGGTGGTCTTCGCGATCGCGGCGATCGGCAAGTTCGACTCGTCCAATCTCACCAACATCACCCCCGACCCCGACGCGACCGGCGCCTCGGCTTTCCTGCCCTTCGGTTACATGGGCATCTGGGCGGCGATCCCGTTCGCGATCTGGTTCTTCCTCGCCGTCGAAGGTGTGCCGCTGGCCGCCGAGGAGGCCAGCAACCCGTCCAAGAACGTGCCCAAGGGCATCATCGTCGCCATGCTGCTGCTGGTGGTCACCGGCGCGGTGGTGCTGTTCCTGGTGACCGGCGCGCTCGGCGCCGCGGACGCGTCGTCCTCGGGCAACCCGCTGGTGCAGGCACTGGGCGACAGTCCCGCGGCGAAGGTGGTCAACTACATCGGCCTGGCCGGTCTGGTCGCCAGCTTCTTCTCCATCGTCTACGCCTACTCCCGTCAGACCTTCGCGCTCTCCCGAGCGGGCTACCTGCCGACCAGCCTGTCGGTGACCAACTCGCGCAAGGCGCCCATCCTGGCGCTGATCGTGCCCGGCGTGATCGGCTTCGGCCTCTCGCTCACCGGCGAGGGCGCGATGCTGCTGAACATGGCCGTGTTCGGCGCGGCGCTGAGCTACGTGCTGATGATGGTGAGCCACATCGTGCTGCGGGTGCGCGAACCGAACATGCCGCGTCCGTACCGCACTCCCGGCGGCATCGCGACGACGTCCTTCGCGCTGGTCATCGCGGCGGTGTCGGTGGCGGCCACCTTCCTGGTCGACCCGAAGGCGGCGCTGTTCACCCTCGGCGTCTTCTGCGCCTTCATGGCCTACTTCGGCCTCTACAGTCGAAAGCACCTGGTCGCCAAGTCCCCCGACGAGGAGTTCGCGGTGTTGGCCAAGGCCGAACACGAGCTCGAGTAGCCGAGGCGCCCGGCGGCGATCCGCTCGCCGCCGGGCACGAACCCGCGAAAGGAGGCGGCACACGATGACCGTGTACCGCAGCGCCGTCGGTGCCACCACCTACACCTTCGACGGCCTGATCGACCTGCTCGCCAAGGCCACCCCGCTGCGCAGCGGCGATCAGCTCGCCGGTTGCGCGGCCGAGACCGACGCCGAGCGGGCGGCCGCTCAGTGGGCGCTGGCCGAGGTGCCGCTGACGACATTCCTGTCCGAGGTGCTCGTGCCCTACGAGACCGACGAGGTCACCCGGCTGATCATCGACAGTCATGATCGGATCGCCTTCGCGCCGATCGCGCACCTGACCGTCGGCGGCCTGCGGGACTGGCTGCTCGCCGTCGCCGCGACCGAGGACGCGGCGGTGACACTGGCCGCGGTCTCGCCGGGACTCACCCCGGAGATGGTGGCCGCGGTCTCCAAGATCATGCGCAATCAGGACCTGATCGCGGTCGCGAAAGCCACCGAGGTGACCGCGGGATTCCGCACGACCATCGGCCTGCCCGGCCGCCTGAGCACCCGCCTGCAACCCAATCACCCCACCGACGACCCGCGCGGCATCGCCGCCGCCACCCTCGACGGACTGCTGCTGGGCTGCGGTGACGCGGTGATCGGCATCAACCCCGCCACCGACTCCCCGCAGGCCACCGCCGACCTGCTCCACCTCCTCGACGAGGTACGCCTGCGCTTCGACATCCCGACCCAGTCGTGCGTGCTCTCCCACGTCACCACCACCATCGGGCTGATCGAAGCGGGCGCGCCGGTGGACCTGGTGTTCCAGTCGGTGGCCGGCACCGAGGGCGCCAATACCGGTTTCGGCGTCAACATCTCGCTGCTGCGCGAGGGCAACGAGGCGGGCCGCTCGCTCGGGCGCGGGACGGTCGGCGACAACGTGATGTACCTGGAAACCGGGCAGGGTTCGGCCTTGAGCGCGAACGCGCACCTGGGCATCGGCGATCGGCCGGTCGACCAGCAGACCCTGGAGACCCGCGCCTACGCCGTCGCCCGGGATCTGCAACCGCTGCTGGTGAACACGGTCGTCGGCTTCATCGGCCCCGAATACCTCTACGACGGCAAACAGATCATCCGCGCCGGTCTCGAGGACCACTTCTGCGGCAAACTCCTCGGCCTGCCGATGGGCGTCGACGTCTGCTACACCAACCACGCCGAGGCCGACCAGGACGACATGGACACCCTGCTCACCCTGCTCGGCGCGGCCGGCTGCGCCTTCGTCATCGCCGTCCCCGGCGCCGACGACGTCATGCTCGGCTACCAGAGCCTGAGCTTCCACGACGCCCTCTACGCCCGCAAGGTCCTGAACCTGCGCCCCGCACCGGAATTCGAAGCCTGGCTGTCGGGATTGGGCATGCTCGACGCCAATGGCCGTGTACGACAAGTCGAACCACTGTCCTCACCACTACGAGCACTGGCGGGCACCCGATGAGCGCATCGCCGAACACCACACCGCGCTCGCCGGACGACACCGTGGCGACGAATCACGCTCCCGACCAAGACTTCTGGCGCGATCTACGCCGCAGTACCCAGTCCAGGATCGGGCTCGGGCGCACCGGCGACGCCCTGCCGACCACCGATGTCCTCGCCCTGCGCGCAGCCCATGCCGCCGCCCGCGATGCCGTGCACCTCCCGCTCGACGCGCCCGCGCTCACGGAGCAGGTGAGCGCACTCGGGCTCGGCACCCCGGTCACCGTCGCCAGCCGGGCGGGCGGGCGCGCCGAGTACCTTCGCCGCCCCGACCTCGGCCGCCTGCCCGCCGACCTGTCGGCCATCACCCCCAGCGGCGCCGATCTCGGTTTCGTCCTCGCCGACGGCCTGTCACCGCTGGCATTGAGCCAGCACGGCCCCGGCCTGCTCGCCGCCCTGGCCGCCGAGTTCGCGGGCCGCTACACACTGGCCGCACCCGTCATCGCCACCCAGGCCCGCGTGGCCCTCGGCGACCACATCGCCGAGGCGATGGGCGTGCGCACGGTCCTGGTGCTGATCGGCGAACGCCCCGGTCTCTCGGTCGCCGACTCCCTCGGCATCTACCTCACCCACCTCCCCCGCCCCGGCCGCGCCGACGCCGAACGCAACTGCATCTCCAACATCCACCCGCCCGACGGCCTCACCTACGCCGACGCCGCCCGCGTGGTCGCCGGTCTGGTGGCGGGCGCGCGCCGACTGGGCCGTTCCGGCGTCGACCTCAAGGACACCTCCCGCACGGACGCGCTCACCGCGACGGAGACGCACACCATCACGCCGTGACCGGGGCCCGGCGCGACTCGGCTCCGGCTCGATATGAGCCGGAGCCGATCGCTCCATAGAGTGTTCTCCATGATCCGCACCGCCGCCCTCGCCCATGTCCGCGACCGCAGGCTGATCCAGACGCGCCCGGAGGGCAAGGACGTCTTCTACATGGCGGGCGGCAAGATCGATCCCGGCGAGACCCCCTTACAGGCGCTACATCGCGAGATCGAGGAAGAACTCGGCGTCGGCCTGGCCGGTGTCGCCGAACTCGGCATCTTCGAGGCCGAGGCGTACGGCCACGCCACCAACACCGGTCTGCACATGACCTGTTTCCTGGCCGATCTCACCGGCGAACCCCACGCCACCGGCGAAATCGCCGAATTCCGGTACTTCACCGTCACCGAGTACGCCGCCATGGACCACGTCGCCCCCGGCTCGATGATGGTCTTCCGCCGCCTGCACGAACTCGACCTGATCGACTGGTGACGCCGTCCGAAACACCTGGGGCTGATGTGACGATCACATAGCTGTGACAGGGTCAGAAAGTACGGGCACCACCGAGTTGACCGCCGCGGAGCGCAGGGCAGCGCTGCGCCGGCTCGTCGTCCTCTTCGGACTGATGAACAAGATGATCGAACTCAGCGCCGCCGACGCACCGCGCCAGCTCGCCGAACACGCGGCCGCGGCGCGCGATCTGGTGGGTGAGCTGGTGACCGACATGGCCCAGCCCCGCGCCAGCTAACCGGTCTTGGGCTTGCGCTCGTCGGTGTCGATCGCGATCGCGCCGGGCTCGGTGCCGTCGTCGGCCTGCTGATCCGGTTCGGGATGCTCGGGCTCGAAGGTCTCGGGCAGTCCCTTGAGATGCTTGTTCATCGAACGCACCAGCAGGACCGTGCCCGCCAGCAGGACCAGCACGATCAGCAGCCCGAGCGGGGAGGCCTTACCGAACTCGGGTCCGGTGGGCGTGCTCTGAGCGAGGAAATCCACCATCACCGGTCGGCGTCCTCGATACCCGCGAACAGGTCGGTCTCCGGGATCGCGGTCGACACTCTCGTCTTGGCCAATTCGAACTCCTCGGTCGGCCAAAGCCGCTGCTGCAATTCCAACGGGATCGCGAAGAACGCCCCGTTCGGATCGATCTGGGTCGCGTGCGCGCGCAGGGCGTCGTCACGCTGGGGGAAATATTTGGAGCACTCGATCTGCGTGGTGATCCGGTTCATCGCGTCACCGCGCTTGAACTGCCGCATCCGGTCCAGCCACTCCTGCAGCGGGAACGGTTCGCCGATGCGCTCGTACTCCTCGGCGAAGGTCTCCAGGCGCTTCATGCTGAAGCCGTGGTCGTAGTACAGCTTGAGCGGCGTCCACGGTTCGCCCGCGTCGGGGAACTTCGCCGGATCGCCCGCGGTCTCGTAGGCGGCCATCGACACCTCGTGGCACCGGATGTGGTCCGGGTGCGGGTAGCCGCCGTTCTCGTCGTAGGTGGTGATCACGTGCGGCCGGAATTCCCGCACCACGCGCACCAGCGCCTCGGTGGACTCCTCGAGCGGGACCAGCGCGAAGCAGCCCTCGGGCAGCGGCGGCAGCGGGTCGCCCTCGGGCAGGCCCGAGTCGACATAACCCAGCCAGTGCTGGCGCACCCCCAGCGCGTGGGCGGCCGCGGCCATCTCCTCGCGCCGGACCTCCTCGATCCGGTCGAGGACACCGGGGGTGTCCATGGCCGGATTCAGGATGCTGCCGCGTTCACCACCGGTCAACGTCACGACAAGGACGTCGACGCCCTCGGCCGCGTACCTGGCCGTGGTCGCGGCGCCCTTGCTCGATTCGTCGTCGGGGTGGGCATGCACCGCCATGAGGCGAAGGCCACTCACGTCTCGTTCACCATCGCTCTCGCTCGCGGGTGTCAGAACTTCGTTCCCTATAGTTCCATCCGACCCACTGTTTGTTCCGACCACCCCCGGGAGCGAGAACCCATGACCGAGCCCGCACCGGACTCCGCGGCGACCTCGGCCGCCGCCGCAGCCCGACACGCCGAACGCTACGGCACAAAACCTCCGGCGCGCCGCGTGTGGATCGCGGTTCTACTCGGTGTGGGCGTTGTCATCGCCGGTTTCGGGGTGGCGTTCATGGGCTGGCAGAAATACGGCCCGAAGGCGATCGAGACCGAACAGCTCGGCTATGTGGTCGTCGACGACGCCACGATCGACGTGCGGATCAAGGTGACCCGCGCCGAACCCGAGCGCGATGTGGTCTGCTTCGTGCGGGCGATGGACCGCGATGGCGCCGAGGTCGGCAGGCGCGAAGTCCTGATCCCCGGTTCCGAGCACGGCAGCGTCCAGGTGAGCACCACGATCAAGTCCTCGGCGCGCCCCTCGGCGGGCGACATCTATGGCTGCACCGAGGAAGTACCGGGCTATCTACGCCTCCCATGAGCGGCCCCGCCTAGCCTGACCTGCATCTTTGTGAGACATGCTAAAATGGCCTGATACACGGTTCCGGGGCTCGGAGCCGTGTTTGCTGCATTGGCGGCCAGCGGTGCTGTTTCCGGGTTACGGGTTCACCCCCAGGATCGCTCCAGCCGTCGGGCTGGTGCATGCCCTCCCTTCGGAGGGTACCGCGCTGGTTTCAGGGAATCCCGGTGCGCCGGGAACAACTACTAGGGAGTGATCGAGATGACCGAGAATGTGACCTGGCTTACCCAGGAGTCGCACGACAGGCTCAAGGGCGAGCTGGACTCGCTCATTGCCAATCGTCCGGTCATTGCCGCCGAGATCAACGAGCGTCGCGAAGAGGGCGACCTCAAGGAGAACGGCGGCTACCACGCCGCGCGTGAGGAGCAGGGTCAGCAGGAGGCGCGTATCCGCCAGCTGCAGGAACTGCTGAACAACGCCAAGGTCGGCGTCGCCCCCACCAAATCCGGTGTCGCGCTTCCCGGTTCGGTCGTCACGGTCTACTACGACGGCGACGAAGGCGATACCGAGACCTTCCTGATCGCGACCCGCGAAGAGGGCCTCGGCGCTGCCGACCTGGAGACCTACTCGCCGAACTCCCCGCTCGGTGGCGCGCTGATCGACGCCAAGGTGGGCGAGACCCGCGAGTACACGCTGCCCAACGGCAACACCATGAAGGTGACCCTGGTCAGCGCGGAGCCGTACCACAGCTGAGCACGGTCTCGCCGAGCCCGCGCGGAACGAACCCGAACGCAAGCGGCCGCATCCGGATTCCGGATGCGGCCGCTTCGTCATCTGTGGGGTCCCGGACTCAGCTCAGTGCCTGCTCGACATCGGCGAGCAGATCGCTGATGTCCTCGATGCCCACCGAGAGGCGGACCAGGTCGGCGGGCACTTCCAGCTCCGAGCCCTCGGTGCTCGCGTGGGTCATCGCGCCGGGGTGCTCGATCAGCGATTCGATGCCGCCCAGCGATTCGGCCAGGGTGAAGATCTCGGTGCGCGAGCAGAACTTCAGCGCCGCCTCGCGGCCACCGGCCAGCCGCACCGAGATCATCCCGCCGCTGCGGCGCATCTGCTTCTGCGCGACCTCGTAGCCCGGATGGGTGGGCAGGCCGGGGTAGATGACGTGCGAGATGGCGGGGTGGTTGTTCAGGAACTCCGCGATCACCTCGGCGTTGTCGCAGTGCTTCTCCATCCGCACGGCCAGGGTCTTGATGCCGCGCAGCGTGAGGTAGGCGTCGAACGGGCCGGGGACCGCGCCCGCGCCGTTCTGCAGGAACGCGAACGCGGTGTCGAGTTCCTTGTCGTTGGTGATCAGCGCGCCACCGACGACATCGGAGTGGCCGCCCAGGTACTTGGTGGTCGAGTGCAGGACGATGTCGGCGCCCAGCAGCAGCGGCTGCTGCAGGTACGGGGTGGCGAAGGTGTTGTCGACGACGAGCTTGGCGCCCGCGGCGTGCGCGATGTCGGCCAGCGCGGGGATGTCACCGATGCTCAGCAGCGGGTTGGTCGGGGTCTCGATCCACACCAGCTTGGTGTTGGGACGGATGGCCGCGCGCACCGCGTCGAGGTCGGCGATGTGGGCGGGCGAGTGCTCGATGCCCCACTGGCTGAAGACCTTGTCGATGAGCCGGAAGGTGCCGCCGTAGGCGTCGTCGGGGATGACGATGTGGTCGCCGGGGCGCAGGCACGCGCGCAGCGCACAGTCGGTGGCCGCCATGCCCGAGGCGAACGCGCGCCCGTAGCTGCCCGACTCGATGGCCGCGAGGTTGGCTTCCAGCGCCGTGCGGGTCGGATTGCCGGTGCGCGCGTACTCGTAGCCACCGCGCATCCCACCGACGCCGTCCTGGGCGAAGGTGGAGCTCGCGTAAATGGGTACATTGACGGCACCGGTCTGAGGATCGGGTTCATATCCGGCATGCACGGCCTTGGTCGAGAATCCCAGCTCACTCATGAGCCTCAGACTAGTTGGCCGGTTTCGGCCCGTTGCGCAGGGGTATTTGGTATGCACGAACTGTCGGATTCGGGCGCGGGGCTGCGGTTAGGCTGGCGCCATGGTGACAGTCGAAGAGTTGTTCGCGATCGATCCGCTGCTGTCGTCCGAGGAGCGCGAAATCCGCGACACGGTGGCCCGATTCGGGGAGCGCAGGCTGCGGCCGCACATCGCCGACTGGTTCGAGGACGGCACGTTCCCGGCGCGTGAGATCGCGCCGGAGCTGGGAAAGCTCGGCTTGCTGGGGATGCACCTCGAGGGTTACGGCTGCGCGGGCGCGTCGGCGACCGCCTACGGGCTCGCCTGCCAGGAGCTCGAAGCGGTCGATTCCGGCGTGCGCAGCATGGTGTCGGTGCAGGGCTCCCTCGCCATGACGGCCATTCATTTCTTCGGCTCCGAGGAGCAGAAGCAGCAGTATCTGCCCGCGATGGCGGCCGGTGAGCTGATCGGCTGCTTCGGCCTCACCGAACCCGACTTCGGCTCCAACCCCGGCGGCATGCGCACCCGGGCGCGCCGCGACGGCGACGACTGGATCCTCAACGGGTCCAAGATGTGGATCACCAACGGCTCGGTGGCCGATGTCGCGGTGGTGTGGGCCTACGCCGAGGAATTCGGCGACGAGAAGCCGCGGGTGCGCGGCTTCCTGGTCCCGGCGGGCACGCCTGGCTTCACCACCCGCGAGATCCACCGCAAACTCTCGCTGCGCGCATCGCTCACCGCCGCACTCGATTTCGACGACGTGCGCCTGCCCGCCGACGCGCTACTGCCCGAATCCCGCGGCCTGAGCTCGCCGCTGGCCTGCCTGAGCGAGGCCCGCTTCGGCATCATCTTCGGTGCCCTCGGCGCGGCACGGGACTGCCTGAGCGCGGCCATCGACTACGCCCGCACCCGCGAGGTGTTCGACAAGCCGCTGGCGGGTTACCAGCTCACCCAGGCCAAGCTCGCCGACATGGCGCTGGAGCTGGGCAAGGGCCAGCTGCTGGCGCTGCATCTGGGCCGCTTGAAGGATCGGCACGAGATCACCGGCGAGCAGATCAGCGCGGGCAAGCTCAACAGCACCCGCGAGGCGATCGCGATCGCGCGCGAGTGCCGAACCATCCTGGGCGCCAACGGGATCACGCTGGACTATCCGGTGCTGCGGCACGCCAACAATCTGGAATCGGTGCTCACCTACGAGGGCACGGCCGAGGTGCACCAGCTGGTGCTCGGCAAGGCGCTCACCGACGCCAACGCGTTCCGGTAGGTCAGGTTCCGGCCGGTAGCGGGGCGGTGACCGGTGCCGGCCGGATCAGTCCGCTCGCGAAGGCCAGCGCCAGCACGGCGACGACCACGGCGAGCACCGTCAGCGCGAGCGGCACGGTGATCGCCGTCGGGATGCCGACGACCGACAGACTGGCCACTCCCCCGCAACCCCAGACGAGGGCGGCGGTGAGACGGCCCAACAGGGGTGCGTAGGCCGAACGCCGCAGCGCGGACACGACTCCCGTCTGCGCCGCGTACCCCACGACAGCTGCGAAGATCGGGTTCATGCCGAGCAGCTGGACGGCCGGGTCGGTGACGTGCACAGCGGATCCTTTCGCTCGCCGAGCTGGTTTGCCGAAAGTTCTCTCGAGTTGAGTTATACCCGCTCAGAATCCATCGGACGCCCGGTTCGCGCAACTCCAACGAACCCCCTTCGCTCACCCTGCGGCACTGGACGATTGATCACCAGGCTGCCAGGCGCAGGATCGGCCGAGTACGAAGCGCCATCAGCGCCTGGTGATCACCTGACCAGCGGCGGGAGTTCGAGGTTCTCGCGGTAGGTGGCGCCGAGGTAGTCGGAGTCGATGAGGTTGCGGCGGCGGAGTTCGGGGAGCAGGCCGTTGAGGACGAAGTCGCTGGTGCGGGGGTCGAGGAGGCCGCCGAGGGTGATGACGTCGAGGACGTTCGCGCGGTAGCGCTCCTCGATGGCGTCGGCGAGTTGTTCGGGGGTGCCCGCGGCGGCCCAGTGGCCGGTGTCCTTGGCGGCGACGATGAGTTCGCGCAGGGTGGCGCCGGTGGCGGCCAGTTTGGTGAAGATCTCGACCCGGCCGCGTCTGCGGTGCACCGAATCCACCTGCGGCAGCAGTGATTCCGGGAGTGACTTGTCCAGGGGCAGGTCGGACAGGTCGACGTTGCCACCGAGCATGTCGGCCAGCTGGGCGCGGCCCGCGTCGAAATCGGTGGCCTCGGCCGCCTCGCGGACCAGCCGCAGCGCCTCGGCCTCGGTCGCGCCGTAGGTGGCGTGGAAGGAGCTGAAGATCAGCGGCAGACCGTCGGGCCTGCCGAGTTCGGCCGCCCGGGTGCGGATCTTCTTCGCGTAGGTGACCGCGTCCTCGAGCGTGGGCAGCGAGGTGAACACCACCTCGGCGAAGCGGGCGCCGAGCTCGATGCCGCCCGCGGACTGCCCGGCCTGGAACTGCACCGGCCTGCCCTGCGGCAGCGGCGGGATGTTCAGCGGGCCGCGCACCGAGAAGTACTCACCCGCGTGCTCGATCGGCCGCACGAGGGTCTCGTCGAGGACCGTGCCGCCCTGCCCGTCGGCCCGCAGCGCACCCGGCTGCCAGCTGTCGAACAGCTCGTTGACCACCTCGAGCGCCTCGGTGGCCCGGGCGTAGCGCTGTTCCGGGCTCGGCAGGTCGCCGTCGCCGTAGTTCTCCTCGCCGAGCGAGGAGGTCACCGCGTTCCAGGCGGCGCGCCCGTTGGAAATGTGATCGAGGGTGCCGAACAGCCTGGCCAGGTTGTAGGGGTGGTGGAAGGTGGTGGTGACGGTGGCGATCAAGCCGATGTCGGTGGTCACCGAGCTCAGCGCGGCCAGCTGGACGATCGGTTCCTGGGCGCCGATCGCGCCCTGGGCGCCGAAGGACAGCAGGTCGGCGGCGAAGAGCGCGCCGATCTTGTGCTCCTCGGCGATCTTGGCGATACGCACCGCCTCGTCGAGGGTGGAGCGGGTCGGATCCAGTGCCGCGGCGTACACATCGCGCGATCCGCTCACGCCCGTGACGGTCTTCAGTTTCCGACGATCGGTGCCCATGGGCACCAGTGCAGCAGGACTGGCGCGGGGCGGCCATGGTTGCACTCAGCGGAATTCGATGGGAATGCTGGATCGCGTGGAATTCACCAGAACTCGGCCGCTGTGATCGATCGCACGAATTTTCCCGGTTCGCTATAAAATTGCTACCATCTTGTGATGTTTGCGCCCGGCCCCGCGTTGCTCGAATCATCGGCACGTCGACACCTTCAGCAACTGAACATCGAATTCGGCGAACCGGCGCTGGCCGCGGCCGCCACGCTGCCCGCCCTGTCGGCACAGCTGGATCAGCACGCCGCCGCGGTGCGCGACATTCTCGAATTCGGCGTCGAGGACTCCGCGCGTATTCCACTGAGCGTGCTGCTCGACGGATATGTGCGCGGACTGCTCGACCATTTCGCCGAGGCCGACGGAATCGTGGCGGGCCCGCCGCGGTCCTGGCCCGAGGCCGACTGGCTGCAACTGCGCCTGGCCGCGATCTGCCAGTACGCCGCCGTCGAACCCACCGCCGCGGCCTGAACACGACGGCGGCGCCCCGCCACCGCGACGGTGACGCGACGCCGGCGCCGGTTGGTCAGCGAGCCGTTTCACCACCCGATCCCGGGGTGACCCACCGTTCCTGTTCGGAGTAGGCGGTCGTGGTGACCCCTTCGCCCGCCCGCGCGGCGTCCTCACGCCCGCGCTGGTAGGCCTCGGCGTGCCCCTTCATGGCGGGCATCTCCGCCTCCAGGTTGCCCAGCCAGTTGTTCCAGCGCTGCTCCATCGGCCGCACCAGGCCGCCGCCGACACCGACCACCAGGATGCCGCCGATGGTGGCGAGGACCGCGATCAGGATCGGCGTTGTCACCGCGGTCGCGACGCCGATCTGGTTCAGCGCGGCGATGATGCCGATACCCCAGATGAACACCGCGGCGATCCGGCCGAGCATGGTCCCGTAGGACAGCCCGCCCAGCACATTGCTGATCATCTCGCTGACCGCGTGGGCGATGGCACCCGCGATCACCACGATCACGATCGCCACCGCCGCCTTGGGCAGCCAGGCCACGATGCCGGTGAGCAGATCACTGACCGGGTTCGGCCCGAACACCCCGAAACCGATCTGCAAGGCGATCAGCAGAATGGCGTAATAGGCGATCTTGGCGAGCAGATCGGAGGCGTCATATTTGCTGCGGGACATCATTTTCCGGATCTGCCCACGTTCGACCAGTCGATCGAAGCCGACGCGCTCGAGCACCGCGTTGACGATCTTCGCGACAATTTTCGCGATGATCCAGCCGACGATCAGAATGGCGACGAAGGCAGCCGCCTTGGGAACGAATTGCGCGACCGAACTCCACGCGTCAGTCAAGCCCTGCTGGAAATCGATCGCAACGACGGAGGTATCCACAGCACTTCCTTTCGCTCTTCCCGGCCGCCGCGGCCGATTTGCCGAAGCGCCTGCTCCGAGTATCTACCCGAGATATCGGTATCGAATCAGTGTGTAGCGAGAACGTTGCCTGGCGACCGGTCAGCGGCCGGGTCTTGCGTCCGCCCCGAGCTCGAGTCACAGTAAGTAAGCGGTTACTTACCTGAGAGGTGACATGGCGACCACATCGCGAGACCGGATCATGACCGAGGCGTTGCGCCTGTTCGGCGAGCAGGGCTTCGCCAAGACCTCCGTCGCGCAGATCGAACAGGCCGCCGGTCTCTCCGGCGGCTCGGGCGCGCTGTACCGGCATTTCAAGTCCAAGGACGAACTGCTCGTCCAGGCGGTCGCGGCCCGGCTGGAGGATCGCGGTGAATGGGAGCAGTTCCTCGCGCCCGATTTCTCCATCGCCGACATGCTGGCGGAGCTCTCCCCCGCTGGCCGCACGGTCGACAAGCTCCTCACCCTGGGCCGGGTCGGCCTGGCGCGCCTGGACCACGATCGCGATGTCACCCGGATCCTGTTGCGCGACAACTCGATCCCCGCGCCGCTGCTGGAAGTGTTCCGGCAGCAGGAGTACGCGGTGGTGATGTCGACGGTCACCCGCGCGCTGGTCGAGCTCGCCGGTGACCAGGCGCGCGAGCAGGATTGGGACGCCACCGCCGCGGTACTGGTCGGCGCGCTGGCCCACTTCTGGATGATGCACGACATCTTCGACGGCGGTCACCCGGCCGATGTCGACACCGACCGGTATCTGCGGGCCACCGCGGAACTGGTCGCCGCCCGGATCGACTGGGTGGACACCGATCCCGCCCCACGCCGCACGGCGGGGGTCGTTTCCCCGGAGGTTTCTCGATGACAACACCCATCACCGTCGTCGGCGGCGGTCTGGCCGGTCTCACCGCGGCGATCGCCACCGCCGAAACCGGCGTGCCGGTCCGGCTGTTCGAAGCGCACAAGACCCTGGGCGGGCGCGGCCGTGCCACCCCACCGCCGCACGTCGCGCACGACGGCGCGCACGTCTTCTACGCCGACGGCCCGCACTACACCTGGTTGAAGGAGCGCGGATTCGTCGCCGGGCTCGGCTGGCCCCCGCTCTCCAGCGCCGCCAGGGTCGGCTTCCGCACCGACGGCCGGATCAGGAAGCTGCCGCCGGTGGGCATGCTGCGCGCGCAGTCACGCAAAGCGTTGAGCGCGCCCGTCGACGTCGACTTCCACACCTGGGCGGCGGCACGCTGGGGTGAGCGCACCGCCACGCAGTTGGCCAACGCGATCAGCGTGGCGACCTACGACGCGAACACCGGCCGGCTGTCGGCCGCCTTCGTCTGGGGCCTGTTCCAGCGCGTGTTCGGACCGAAGGTGCCCGGAGTGCGGTGGGTGCGCGGCGGCTGGCAGCAGACGATCGACCGGATGGTCGCCCGCGCGACAGAACTCGGCGTCTCGATCGAAACCGGGGCGCGGATCACCGAACTGCCCACCGGTGGGCCCGTGATCGTCGCCACCGAACTCGACTCCGCACGCCGGCTACTCGGCGATGAATCCCTGTACGGCACCAGCGGTTTGGCCGCGCTGCTCGATCTCGCGGTCACCGAGGACCGCCGCGACCGGCACATCGTCTCCGACCTGGACGAGGGCGGCTTCCACGAGTGCTACACCATGCAGGACGACACCATCGCCCCCGCGGGCGAATCCCTCTATCAACTCCAGATGCCGGTGCGCGACAACGAATCCCGCGCCGACGCCCACGAGCGCCTGGAACTCTTCGCCGACGCCGTCCTCCCGGACTGGCGCTCGCGCACCACCTTCCGCCGCACCGCCACCGCCAAGAACCGCACCGGCGCCCTCGACCTGCCCGGCACCACCTGGCGCGACCGCCCCGCCATCGACCGCGGCAACGGCGTCTACCTCGCCGGTGACATGGTCGCCGCGCCCGGCATGCGCGGCGAGATCTCCATCAACAGCGCCATCACCGCCGCGGCGTCCGCGGTCGCCGCGGTCCAGGCGACCGGCCAACGCTCCACCCGCTGACCACCAGGTCCCGGCCGAAATTCGGTTGCGGCCGGGACCACCCGGTTCCTACGGTGTCCGCCATGACATGTTCCGCGTTCACTCGTCTCCGCCACGCCCGGGCTCTGGCCCGCTAGCGGACGCGAATACTTTCTTCGGCGTCCACCGGCGCGCCCAGGGCCCTTCGAGACTCATTCGACTCGAGGACCCGAGAGGGCTACTGCTGTGGCGCAGGATCACACCCACCGAAACCATTCACACACCCAACGCAAGATCACCGGCAAGACCGGTGGACGTACCCCACGCGACCAGGCGAGAAGGACGCTGTCCCAGAATTTCCTGGTGGATACGGCCGTCGTCGACGCGATGCTCGCCGTCGCCGAACCCACCGGATTCGTCCTGGAACCCGGCGCGGGCGAGGGCGTGCTCACCCGCGCGCTGGCCGGGCAGGGCACCCAGGTCACCGCGTACGAAATCGACCCGCTCCTGGCCGCCCGGCTCACGGCGCGCACCCACGCCGACCACCGAATCCGGGTGATCCGAGGCGATTTCACCAAGGCCACGGCACCGAGAACCCCCTTCGCCGTGGTGGGCAACATTCCCTATTCCGCCACCGCCGCGATCGTCGACTGGTGCCTCACCGCCCCCGCCCTGACCTCGGCGACCCTGCTCACCCAGCGCGAATACGCCCGCAAACGCACCGGCGACTACGGCCGCTGGAGCCTGCGCACCGCGACGACCTGGCCCTGGTTCACCTGGGAACTGCGCGGATCGGTCCCCCGGACCAGCTTCCGCCCGATCCCTTCGGTCGACTCCGCGATCCTCCACATCGCCCGCCGCCCGAAACCACTGGTGCCACACCATGATTCCTACGTCGACCTGGTCCGCACCGCCTTCTCCGGAATCGGCGGCACCGTCCGCGCCTCCCTCCACACCCGCTACCAGGGCGTGGACAGGGCCCTGACCGCCACGGGCATCGCCGACGACACCATCGTCGCCCACGTCCACCCGGATCAGTGGGTGACACTGCACGCGCTGCTCACCCACTGATTCCGCCCGAGCTTTCCGCATCGGGAGAATATTCGGAGACCCGCCTGGAAAACCTTTCCGAAATTAACTATTCAGAGTGAATATCTAATCGCAGACAATGATGATTTCAAACTCGTGAATTGATGATTTCGACACGAAAGAATGGCGGCCGGGCTATATTTTTCGAACACCCCGAATTGCGGTCCGACAACCCATCGTACCGTTGCTCAACATTTCCTGGAGACAGCCATGAGATCGACCTCGCCCCTGCTTCGCGCCGGCATCCTCGCCCCGGTGGCCATCGCCACCGTCTTCTGTCTGGCCCCACCGGCACACGCCGACCCCATCAGCGTGAACTGGAGCTGCCGGGGCACCATCCTCGGCATCGGTCAGACCTCCAGCATGACCACCTCGGTGACCGGTACCGCGCCGGGCTCGGCGGCGTCGGGCTCCGCGGTGGCCATCACCGTCACGCCGGGCGCCTCGTCGGTTCCCAGTTCGGCGTCCGGCTTCACCGTCAACAACATCAGCAATCTGAAGATGACCATTCCGGCTCCGGCGAATTCGACATTGGTTTCGGCCACCGTCTCCGGCGGCACGGTGGCGGGCACTGTCGACACCTCGAGCGGGAATGTCGTCCTGACCGTGCCGGGACCCATCGCGGGCGGCACCAGCTTCACCCCGCCCGCGGTGACCATCAACGTCACCGCGGGCGCCGCCGGAACGCCGATCACCAGCAAGTACGCGGGCACCAGCTACACCAGCCCCGGCATGACGATGACGACCAACGTGTCGTTCGTCGGCAATGTCGCGACCGCGTGCTACCCGAACCCCTCGCCGACTCTCACCACCACCTCGGTCACCTGAGCCGGCCGGGTTTCCGTTCCCGATAACCATTGGCCCACTTACGGTTTGGTGAAGTGGGCACTTGGACCGAATTGCGCGATGCGCGGCATCGCGTCGGCGGTGGTGTCGTACAGTGCATGTCCGACACCACCGCGCCAGGAGCGGTGTCGGCTCTCGTGATGTTCGTCAGCCACGGTTCGGGCTGCCGATCCGAGCGGTTGCCTGTTTCCAGTGATCGAGGGGAACGCCTGTGCGCCCTAGACCAACCGAACCCGCCCGGATCTCGGTCGAGCTCAAAAGGGCCCTGGAGTTCTATCACGGAACCGTCGAGGAGCTGACCCGCGAACTGATCAGGGTGCTCGGCGTGAACGAGACCGATCGGCGGGCGCTGGAGATCGTCCTGCTCGAGGACGAGAAGGGCACGACGCCGGGACTGCTGGCCGAACGGCTCGGCCTCACCTCCGCCGGTGTCACGATCATGCTCAACCGGCTGGAGAAGCAGGGCTACATCGCGCGCTCGCTGCACCCGACCGACCGTCGTCGCGTGGTGGTGATGGCCACCGAACTCGCGGCCCATCGAGTACAGGAACTCGTCGTACCCATATTCGTCGAGAGCTACAAGATGCTGCTGAAGTATTTCGACCCCGCCGAACTGGAGACAATCGCGGACTTTCTCACCCGCGCCGGTGAATTACAGCGAATTCACCGGCAACGGCTGCGCGACGTGGATCCCTATTCGAGGACCTGAGAATCTCGGTCCCGAAAGTCTGGAATCAGATCGACCCCGTGCTCAGGAAGCCGAGGAGGTCGTGGCGGGTGATGACGCCGACCGGCTTGCCGTCTTCGACGACCATCAGGGCGTCGGTGTCGGAGAGGGCCTTGGTGGCGCTGGAGAGGGGTTCGCCGGAGCCGATCAGGGGGAACGAGGGGCTCATGTGCTGGGCGACGGAGTCGGTGAGCTGGGCGCGGCCCTCGAAGACGGCGGAGAGCAGGTCGCGTTCGGTGACGCTGCCCGCCACCTCGCCCGCCATGACGGGCGGTTCGGCGCCGACGACGGGCATCTGGGAGACGCCGTATTCGCGCAGGATCTCGATGGCGTCGCGCAGGGTTTCCGACGGGTGGGTGTGCACCAGGTCGGGCAGGGCGCCGGACTTGCCGCGCAGGACGTCGCCGACCAGGGGTTCGGGCCCGGCTTCGAGCGGAGTGGTCAGGAAGCCGTAGGAGCTCATCCACTTGTCGTTGAAGATCTTCGACAGGTAGCCGCGGCCACCGTCGGGCAGCAGCACGACGACGACGGCCTCGGGATCACGACGGGCCACCTCGATCGCGGCGACCACGGCCATACCGCAGGAACCGCCGACCAGCAGGCCCTCCTCGCGGGCCAGGCGCCGGGTCATCTCGAAGGAGTCGGCGTCGGAGACGGCGATGATCTCGTCGGGGATGGACGGGTCGTAGGCGGTGGGCCAGAAGTCCTCGCCGACGCCCTCGACCAGGTAGGGGCGGCCGGTGCCGCCGGAGTAGACCGAGCCCTCGGGATCGGCGCCGACGATCTTGACCTTGCCGCCGGAGATCTCCTTGAGGTAGCGGCCGGTGCCGCTGATGGTGCCGCCGGTGCCGACGCCCGCGACGAAGTGGGTGATCTTGCCTTCGGTGTCGCGCCAGATCTCGGGACCGGTGGACTCGTAGTGGCTCTCCGGGCCGCCCGGGTTGGAGTACTGGTTGGGCTTCCAGGCGCCCTCGATCTCACGGACCAGTCGATCGGAGACGTTGTAGTAGCTGTCGGGGTGCTCCGGCGGCACGGCGGTCGGGCAGACCACGACCTCGGCGCCGTAGGCACGCAGCACGTTGCGCTTGTCCTCGCTGACCTTGTCCGGGCAGACGAACACGCACTTGTACCCGCGCTGCTGGGCGACCAGCGCCAGACCGACGCCGGTGTTGCCGGAGGTGGGCTCCACGATGGTGCCACCGGGCTTGAGCAGTCCGTCCTTCTCGGCGGCCTCGATCATCTTGACCGCGATCCGGTCCTTGGAGCTGCCGCCCGGGTTGAGGTATTCGATCTTGGCGGCCACCAGGCCCGCGTCCGGGCCGACCACCGAGTTCAGCCGAACCAGGGGGGTGTTACCGATGAGGTCGACCACGTGATCCGCAATGCGCATGCTCTCCATCGTTGCAGAACCATAGCTCGGGGGCTCGACCTGGTCGGATCCTGTGAGCAGTGGCACCGTCTCCGGCGGGCCACGTCGTAGAATTTTCCAGTGTGAGCGCACCTCGAATCAGCTGGCGGACCGCGGTTGTCACCGGGGCGACCACGGTGCTCGCCGGGTCCGGCGCCGGCACCGTTTCCTGGGCCACCTATCGCCTGCTGATGACCCAGGCCGGGGCCGCTCGCGCGGTCATCGGCCGCGACACCTCCAAGCCGCCGGAGGCCGACGGCGTGTACGCGCCCGGCGCCGTACTGCCCGAGCCGTGGCGCAAGGGCACGCCCGTCGATCTGCATCTGATGGTCTTCGGCGATTCCACCGCCGCCGGGCTCGGCTGCCTCAGCGCCGCCGACGTGCCGGGGGTGCGGGTGGCCCGCGGGCTGGCCGAGGCCACCGGGCTGCGCATCCGGCTCAGCACCAAGGCGATCTCGGGCGCCACCTCCAAGGGCCTGGCCGGGCAGGTCGACGCGATGTTCGTGGCGGGGCCAGCGCCCGACGCGGCGGTCATCCTGGTCGGCGCCAACGACATCACCAAGAAGCACTCGATCCGGGCCTCGGCGCGCAGGCTGGCCACGGCGGTGGCACGGCTGCGCCAGGCCGACGCGCTGGTGGTGGTCGGCACCTGCCCGAACCTGGGCACCGTCACCGCGATCCCGCAGCCACTGCGCACGGTGGTGGCGAACTGGAGTGTGCGCCTGGCCAAGGCGCAGACAGTCGCGACCAAGGTGGCCGGCGGCATCGCGGTGCCGATGGGTTCACCGCTGGTCGCCTCCGAGTTCAAGGCCTCGCCGGAGATCCTCTTCGCCACCGACGGGTTCCATCCCTCCGCGGCCGGGTACGAACTGGCCGCGGCACAACTGCTTCCTGTTCTGGTCGAAGCCGTGCGTACTCGCCCTGCCCTTCCGATAGCGCACAGCGAGACGTAGATTCAGAAATGACCGGTATGTAAACAGCCGTTCACGCAGCCATCTGAAAAGGAGTCCTCATGCCAGAGGCCGTCATCGTCTCCACCGCCCGCTCCCCCATCGGTCGTGCCGTCAAGGGTTCACTGGCGGGAATGCGTCCGGATGACCTGACCGCGCAGATGGTGCAGGCTGCGCTGGCCAAGGTGCCCGCGCTCGACCCGACGCAGATCGACGACATCATCCTCGGCACCGGCTCGCCCGCCGGTGAGGGTGGCTTCAACCAGGGCCGCATCGTCGCCGTGAAGCTGGGTCTCGACGTGGTGCCCGGCACCACCGTGCACCGCTACTGTGCGTCCTCACTGCAGACCACCCGGATGGCCTTCCACGCGATCAAGGCCGGCGAGGGCGACGTGTTCATCTCCGCCGGCGTCGAAACCGTCTCGCGCTACGCCAAGGGCTCGGCCGACAGCTGGCCCGACACCAAGAACCCCGAGTTCGCCGAGGCCGAGGCCCGCACCGCCAAGACCGCCGAGGGCGGCGCCGGTGTGTGGCACGACCCGCGCACCGACGGCCTGATCCCCGACGCCTACATCGCGATGGGCCAGACCGCCGAGAACGTCGCCGGGCTGAAGGGCATCTCCCGCGAGGACCAGGACCACTGGGGCGTGCGTTCGCAGAACCGCGCGGAGGAGGCCATCAAGAGCGGCTTCTTCGAGCGCGAGATCACCCCCGTGACGCTGCCCGACGGCACCGTCGTGAGCAAGGACGACGGCCCGCGTGCCGGCGTCACCTACGAGGCGGTCAGCCAGCTCAAGCCGGTGTTCCGTCCCGACGGCACCATCACCGCGGGCAACTGCTGCCCGCTCAACGACGGCGCGGCCGCGCTTGTCATCATGAGCGACACCAAGGCCAAGGAGCTGGGCCTCACCCCGCTGGCCCGCATCGTGTCCACCGGTGTCTCCGGCCTGTCCCCCGAGATCATGGGCCTCGGCCCGATCGAGGCGGTCAAGAAGGCCCTCGCCCTGGCGGGCAAGACGGTCTCCGACATCGACCTGTTCGAGATCAACGAGGCCTTCGCGGTGCAGGTGCTCGGTTCGGCGCGTGAGCTGAAGATCGACGAGGACAAGCTCAACGTCTCCGGTGGCGCGATCGCGCTGGGTCACCCGTTCGGCATGACCGGTGCCCGCATCACCACCACCCTGCTGAACAACCTCACCACCTACGACAAGCAGTTCGGCGTGGAGACCATGTGCGTCGGCGGCGGCCAGGGCATGGCCCTCGTCATCGAGCGCCTCAGCTGAGGTAGACCGAAAAAAGCGGCCCACCTCGATGAGGTGGGCCGCTTTTCGTTGTCGGATCAGTCGCGCTGGAAGTAGCTCAGCAGGCGCAGGATCTCGATGTAGAGCCAGACCAGGGTGATGGTCAGGCCGAGGGCGACGCCCCAGGCGGCCTTCTCGGGGGCCTGGGCGCGGATCAGCTGATCGGCGGCGTCGAAGTCCAGCAGGAAGCTGAACGCGGCGATGGCGATGCAGACCAGGCTGAACACGATGGCGAGCGGGCCGCCGTCGCGCAGGCCGAAGCCGCCGTCGGTGAAGAAGCTCGCGACCAGGTTGCCGACCATCAGCACCAGCACGCCGACCATGGCGCCGATCAGCATGCGGGTGAAGCGCGGGGTGACGCGGATGGCGCCGGTCTTGTAGACCACGAGCATGCCGAAGAACACGCCGAAGGTGCCGAGCACCGCCTGGCCGATCAGGGCGCTACCGCCCACACCGCCGAAGGTGACGTCGGTGAACATCAGCGACAGCGCGCCGAGGAACAGGCCCTCGAAGGCCGCGTAGGACAGGACGATGGCGGGGTTGTCCATCTTGCGACCGAAGGTCGCGACCAGGACGAGCACCAGGCCGATGATGCCGCCGCCGATGACGAACAGCGGTGCCAGCGACGGATTCGCCGTGGACAGCGCGTAGGAGGCGATCGCCGCGACGGTCAGCACCGCGAGGGTGATGCCGGTCTTGGTGACCACGTCGTCGATGGTCATCGTGCGGGTGGCGGGGCCCTGCTGGTATGGCTGGCCGTACTGCTGCCCGTACTCGCCGTACTGCTGCTGCTTACCCAGCTGGACCGCGCCGGCCGTGCCCGAACCGAAGTTCGCGTAACCGCCGACTCCCTCTTGGCGAGGTAAGTTCTTGAACACCGGATTCGATGAGGTACGCACCGTGCGCCTTTCTTGGAGTGGTTTGTCGCTGTACAGCTCCAACTGCCCTGTCCAACGCGCCACGATCGGACAAAGTTCCCAGTGACCCGGCCACTGACCGCATCACCGCCCGTTCGGACAAATCGGACTCTACCGTGTTCGAGCCGCTCTCTCGATGTACGTCTCTATCGTTGTACGTCGCGCAGACCACGAACGGACCGCGTCACCGTGAACTTCTGGTTCCGTCCGATGACGTCGGTGTGCCCCACCATCCGCTCGACCACCCCGCGATAGTTCAGGTGCGAGTTGTAGACCGTCCACAGCTCGCCACCGGGCCGCAGCACCCGCCCGGTCTCGGCGAACATCTTGATCGCCGAGCCGGTGTGCACGGCCGCCCCGACGTGGAACGGCGGATTGCACAGCACCAGGTCGGCGCTGTTGTCCGCGGCCGAGGACATGGCGTCGTCACGCACCACCGTCACCCGGTCGGCGACGTCGTTGGCGGCCGCGGTGGCCCTGGCCGAGGCGACCGCCGCGGCGGACTGATCGGTGCCGACCACCCGGATGTGCGGGCGGGACTTGGCCAGCGCCACCGCCAGGATGCCGGTGCCGCAGCCCAGATCGATGGCCTCGCGGGCGTCGGGCTTCATCCGGTCGAGGTGTTCGAGCAGGAAGCGGGTGCCGATGTCGAGGCGCGGGCCGGAGAACGCGGCGCCGAAGGCGACGACGTCACCGTTGATCTCGATGAGGTGCTCACGAACCGGGAACCGCGACTCGCCGACCGGCAGCGCCCCGTCGACGACGAGCACCCGCGACTTCTGCCTGCCCCGCCCCGCCTGCACCCGGGCGAAGGATTCGGCGAGCACGCCGTTCATGGCCGGGGTCAGGTACTTGTCGCGCCCGCCCGCGAAGACCACCACGTCCTCGGCGGCGTAGCGCGCGATGGCCTCGGCCGTCTCGGCCAGACCGGACAGCATCCTGGGCAGGCGCATCAGGACCAGGCGCGCGCCCGTGAGCAGGTCGGCGTCGAGGGCGTGGGTGCTGTAGCGGTCGGTGAGCCCGAGGTTCTTGGCATTGCCCGCGAGCGCGAGTTCGCCGGTGATCAGGTCCTGGTGCACCCGCAGGCCGGTGAGGTCGTGCCGGGTGGCCGCGCCGATGGTGAGCGCGCCGTAGGCATCGGCGATCACCGCAACCTCGCCGCTACCCACGGCTGCCAGCGCGTCCGCGGCGGTGTCGAGGATCAATCGATCGGCCGCGTCGACGGCATAGAGGTTCGGCGCCTCCACGTCCGGATACCGGCGCAGCCGGTTCAATACGTCCTCGACACTGTCCACCCGACAAGTGTGCTAGATCGTTGCCCCACCGTCACATCCGACCCTGATATCCGTCGGTGGTCTTGCTCACAGTGCGGTGTCATACCATGTATTTCGGTGAGCACGAACAGCTTCCACCGATTTGCGACACCCTTGCAGATGAGCCCGGATCGCACGCTCGCACGAATCCCGTTGTTCCCCAGCATTTCGACCCGAGACGGCGAGCTGTCCACACCACCGCTGACCAGCGGCGGGCGCATCGTCGGCCCAGTCGTGGGCTCCACCGCCCGTCACGGGCCGCCGACCGGCCCGTCACCTGTGCCGAGCCCGTCACGAACCGGCTCCCCAGCAAACTTGCCGTAGCCGAACACGCCCGCCTTTCCTCCCCCCATCGGCCCCCTCCCCCTGCGTACCATCGGCCCCATGCGCAACGCCCCCGTGTTCGTGCTGATCGCCGCCGCGGCGCTGATACTGCCCGGCTGCGGGACCGACGACGCGCCGGCCGCGTCGCCGTCGACGACGACGAGCACCACCAGCACCTTCGTCGAAGCGCCCGGCGAGGGGCCCACCGACGCGGACCCGAAGTCCGGTCCGGCCGACGCGGGTGCCGCGCTCACCGTCACCGACATCAGGGTCGGTAGCCAGCCCGGCTTCGACCGGGTGGTCTTCGAACTCGGCGGCACCGGGTCGCCCGGCTGGCAGGTCGCCTACACCGACAGCGCGGTGCAGGACGGCAGCGGTCGCGCCGTCGACGTGGCGGGCCGGTCGATCCTCGAGGTCCGCATCCTCGGCTCGGCCTACCCGTTCGACTCGACCGTCCCGCCGTATGCCGGACCCGATCCGGTGACCGACCCCGGCGCGCCCGGCATCACCGGGGTATACAAGTCGCTGGTCTACGAGGGCGTCACCCAGTCGTTCATCGGCGTCGACGCCGACCGGCCGCCGTTCGCCGTCAGCGCGCTGGCCGACCCCCCGCGCCTGGTCGTCGACATCGCCACCCAGTAGGCCTACCCCTACCGTGTGCGGGTATTAGCGCCGAACGATCGCGCTGGTTAGACTGGCCGCCGTGATCGACCAGCCTCCGCATCCGCGGGCCCTCGGCATCGCCAGGGCCCTCGCCGTGCTGACGCTGCTGGCCGGAATCGTCGCCATGCATTCGGCGGTCTTCGCCCCGGCCTCGGCCCATGCCGCCCACACCGTCGAGAGCGGATCGACCGCACACCAGCCCCCGGGACCGACGATCACACCCATGTCCGAGGGGCGACCGGCCACCACCGAGCCGGTCGCGCAACTGGTCGCGCACAGCGCCGAACCACAACCGGCCGCACACGACGCCGACGAACAACCGGCCACCCGCACTGCCGAGGTGCACGCGCTCGGCGCGGAAGAAGTCGTGGTCGCGCGCGAGTCGGACGACACCCACGCCGCGGGCACCGGCTGTGGCGCCCCCGGCTGCTCCGAGCACGCGGCCGTGCACGCCTGCGTCTTCATCCTCGCCGCATTCGCCATCGCGTTGAGCCTGGTCCTGCTCTACCGCCTCGGCGACACCTCGGCCGAGGCCCGTTCGGTGTCGAAGATCTCGCGCGGCCGACGCCGTCGACCACCACCGTGGACCGTTCTCACGCTCTCCCAACTGGCGATTCTGCGGATCTGATGGACCGGCCGTCACCGGCCCGCTCTGCCAGAAACCCACACCGAATCCCCAGGAGGATCACCATGTCCATCAGCCGTACCCGAATCACGACCGTCGCCGTCGCCGCAGCAGCCGTCCTGCTCGTCGCGGGGTGTAGCGACGACAGCTCCGAGTCCACCCACACCGGCGAGCACGCCACGACGACCACCTCGACCAGCGCGACGGCCGCGGCTCGCACCGATTTCAACGACGCCGACGTCACCTTCCTGCAGATGATGTACCCGCATCACGCGCAGGCGGTCGAGATGGCGCAGCTGGTGCCGAGCCGCACGAGCAACGCCGAGCTCATCGCGCTCGCCGAGCAGGTGGAGCGGGCCCAGGCCCCGGAGATGGCCCAGATCACCGAGCTGCTGACCAGCTTCGGCAAGCCCGCGCCGACCGCGAGCGAGGGCCACGAGGGCCACGCGATGCCGGGGATGATGACCGACGAGCAGATGAGCGCGCTGGAATCGGCCACCGGCGCCGACTTCGACCGGCAGTGGCTGGAGATGATGATCGCCCACCACGAGGGCGCGGTCGACATGGCCGAGACCGAGCTGGCCGAGGGCACCAACCCCGAGGCGCGTCAGCTCGCGACGACGATCGTGGCCGATCAGGAGGCCGAGATCACCACCATGCGCGGCCTGCTCGACCAGGGCTGATCAGGGGGTGTGCCGGGGTCGGAGCGGCCCCGGCGCACGTCTCGGTTGGTCATCGAAATCGCCGTCGCGAGCTGACGCCACCCGTACCGAGCCAGTACGGTCGATATGTTCGGCATCGGCGCATCTCGGTGACCGGCGGTCCTTGAGGGAGGAGAGGAACATGCGAGTACAGGAACGAGTGAGGCTCGGCGCCGCGCTCGCGGTCACCGCGGCGGGGGTGATCCTGCTCAGCGGCTGCACCAACAACGTGCAGGGAACGGCCGAAGCCAATCAGACCGATCTCGCCGCCTACACCTCCGAGGTGGCCGCGGCGCGGGCCGCGAAGATCGAGCGGGCCAATGTCGGCGCCTGCGACGGTCTGCGCGCGGCCAACAAGAGTTCGGTGGCCTCCTTCAACGCCTACATCGAGGCGAGCAACAACCGCGCGCCCGACACCGACACCAAGGCCAACGACGCCGTCGCCACGCTGCGCAACAACGCCAAGGACCTCGACCGCAAGATCACCGAGGACGTGGTCGCCGAGGTCGCCGAGCCGCTGCGCACCTACCGCGACAACACCAACACCCTGGCCGACACGCTCGACCGCCGCGCGCCCACCGACGAGCTCAACGGCGTGATCGATGTGTTCAACGGCGCCAAGGACGAGGCGATCGAGATCTGCCGCTCCTACGACTGAGGACCCCATGATTGGGGGCACGTCAGCGGCCGAAAACGCGTAACAGGAACGCTACCGTTCACGATTCTTTCCGGAGTCCGTCTTCCGGGAGGGTTGTGTGCGCGGCTATCTGAAACATGTTGTGGCAGCGGCGGTTACCGCGCTGACGCTCACCTCGGGGGCCCTGCTCCCGGCCTCGGCGCAGGCTGAACCGGGCACCGCGCTGCAATGCGCGCCCAGTTCCGGCCGCACGCCGCAGACCGCGAGCCCGGAGCAGGCCGCCCTCGATCCGGCGCTGGTCGCCGCCGCGATGGACCTGGCCACCGACGACACCCGGTTCAACATCCAGCTCTACCGCAACAACTGCCTGATCGCGACCGGCCCGCGCAACGAGCAATCCGGTGGTGTCGCGTGGAATCTGTGGAGCGGGACCAAGAGCATCGTCGCCCTCGTCGCCGGGACGGCCGTGGACGAAGGGCTGCTCGCGATCGACGCGCCGATCGGGGACTACCTGCCCGAGGGTCTCGGCGACGCCGCGCATCGCGAGATCACCGTGCGCAATCTGCTCACCGAGTCCTCCGGCATGGAGGTGGCCGTGGTCGCCGAGGGCGCGACCGGGCTGGCCCAGCTCGATCCCAATGTCGTCGCCCAGGCGCTGGCCATGCCGATCGAACGCCCGCAGGGCACCATGTTCCGCTACAGCCAGCGCGCGGTCGACCTGCTGGTCTACGTCGTGCAGCAGGCGATCGGCGAGGACTTCCAGGCCTTCGCCCAGCGAAAGCTGTTCGACCCCTTGGGCATCGCCCGCACCGACTACTACTGGGCCCGCGACCGCGCCGGAAACACCTACGGCCACGCGCATCTCATCCTGCCACCGGACGATTTCGCGAAACTCGGCCTGCTAGTGGTCAATCGGGGCCGCTGGAACGAGCAGCAGGTGATCTCCGACGACTACATGCGCGCGGCCCTGTCCCCCTCGGCGAGCATGCCCTGCTACGGATTTCTCTTCGTGATCAACGGCGCGCCCTGCCGGCTCGAATTCCCCGGCCTGCCCGATGACGCGGTGAAGATGTCGGGGATGCTGCGCAACGACAGCTACATCGTGCCCAGCCTCGGTCTCGTCCTCAACTGGACCGGTGTCGCGATGCCGGGCGCTTCCTCGGACTACACCCACAATGTGATGCGCACGCTGGTCTCGGCGTTCCGCGACGTGCGGATTCCCGACCCCGGTCCGTATCGGGAGCGGCCCGACGTGAGTGTCACCGATCCGATGATCTCGCGCCCGGACGCCTTCTTCGGCACCCTCGGCGTCGGCCCGTACTCCTACCCCGGCTGCAATTTCCTGGACTGCCTCGGCGAGACTCCCAAGGCGCCGTTCGCCGATTCGCCGCCCGGCTGCATCATCCTGGGCTGCCTCGGCACCGATCCGCGGACGCCGGGCATCCGCTAGGCGAACTCGCCTCTGGGCTCGCGGGCTCCGGTCGCGTATCCTCGAACCAACCGGATAGGACCAGTAGGGACCGGTTGCCGATCAGGGGAAGGAGCCGCCCCCATGCCCGCACCGCTGCGCGACAGCGCAGTGCCCAAACACGAACAGCTGCGCGCGATCCTGTTGCAGAAATGCACGCGCGAGCTGCAGCCGGGCGATCTGATGACCAGCGAACGCAATCTCATGCAGGACTACGGCGTCAGCCGGATCACCGTGCGCGAGGCGATCGGTCAGCTGGTCAACGAGGGATACCTGGTCCGGGTCCGCGGCAAGGGCACCTTCGTGGCACATCGGCCGGTGCAGTCGCGCCTGCATCTGGCCTCGTTCACCGAGGAGATGCGCGCACTCGGCCATCAGCCGACCACCCTGGTACTGGTCGCCGAGGAGGGCGAGGCGCCCGAGGCGACCGCCCGCGCGCTGCGCCTGCCCCAGGGTGCGCGCGCGTATCACGTGCGCAGGCTGCGCCTGGCCGACGACGAGCCGGTCAGCGTGGACGACGCCTGGTTCAATCCCGAACTCCTGCCCGGCCTGATCTCACACGACCTCACCGGCTCGATCTACCGGACCACCGCCGATCGCTACGGTCGGCCGATCGAGCGAGCCGTGCAGACGGTGGACGCCCAGGGCGCCGAGGCCGGGGTCGCGGCGCTGCTCGGCGTCAAGAAGGGTGCACCGGTGCTGCATTTCGACCGGGTGTCGTTCAGCGCCGAGGTGCCGATCGAGCACACGCACAGCTGGTACCGGGCCGATCGATACCAGGTGCAGATGGAAGTGGGCCAGCGAGCGCAGGTCACGGCTTAGTCGCGCGCCACCGATCTGGTGTGAAACCCACTTATTTCAGTTACCGTCTGGGTGCTATCACAAGCGCTCGGAGGTATCACCCGTGTCCGTACCCACATCCATCACCCGCGCAGGCGCCCTGACCGCCCTCGCCGCGGCCGCCCTGCTCGCTGTCCCCGGCACCGCCGCCGCCGTCCCCGGCATCGACTGGGACATCCTCCCGTCCGGCTCGGTCGAGGTCGGCCCACCCACCGGCAGCGGCGCAGGCTCCGCCGACTGGGACCTCGGCTCCAGCACCGGCTCCGCCGACTGGGACCTCGGCTCCTCCCGCTGGCGCCCACCCCCGCCCACCGGCTCGTCCGCGGGCTCGGGAAACCCCGGTTCCGCAGGCTGACCCACCCCGCGCGGCGCGCTCGCGCGCGCCGCGCGCCCCAGCCCTACGCCGCCGAACGTCCCGAATCCCTAGGTCACCGCGTCTAGGACCTACGCATCCGCCTCCGCCCCAACGACTTCCAGCCCACATACTGGTTCGCGCCTGCCGACTGGACCATCATGATGACGGTGTTCCAAGAGACCCGCGAATCACGACATCGACAAATCGTCGATGCGGTGGACACCTCATGGGAGGAAAGAGGAAGAACGTGCGCAGCCGGATCACGGATGACCCCGTGCTGGCCGCCAAGCGGGACACCGACGAATATCGCGCCGCACGACAGATCGCCCACATGGAGATCGCCCTGGGCCGAGCCGTGTTCACTCGACGCACCACACTCGGCATGTCCCAAACCGAGCTGGCCCGCCGAGCCCAGATGACACAACCCGCCGTATCCCGACTCGAAGCGGGTGGCGGAGGAGTGCCGACACTGGCAGTTATCGACAGACTCGGACGAGCACTAGGCGTGCGATTCTCACTCACGGTCGGTGCGGACTCGGAAACTGCCGACGAGGTGCTCGGGCTGACCGCGTAACACCCCAGCAACCGGCGGTGGGGATGTTTCAAGCAGGGGAGCGCGAACAGTGGTTGTCCATGGCTCTGCTGAGCGTGGCGGTCGCTCTCTTTGTGCCGTTGTTGGTTCTTTTCGTCATCGAGGCTGTACGTGAAGCCGCCTCGATCGGCGCAGTTGTTGCCATGTACGGCTTGACGCTTCCGCTGCTGCTGTTCCCGCGCTCCAGAAGGAATCCAGGTGGTCCGACTAGTCAGGTGTACCCCTCGCCACTGATTCATGGCTGGATCGGCGAGTTCGGGCGTCCATTCATTGGAGCGATGAAATCAGGGTGCGGTCGGATAGCACGCCCTGACAGCATGGCCAGGTGCCGGATCTACTGTGGAACGACGTCAAGAACTTCTTCGACCCCAACCTGATGGGTGCGCTGCCGGATCTGTGGGTGCCGGACGCCACGGTCGAGGACTGGCAGGCGGTGTTCGACCTGGTCCGATCCGATGGATGGGTATGGGAGTACGCGGAAGGGGGCACCGCGCGACGGCTACCGCCTGCGGCGGAGGTGCTGCCGCGCCCTGCAGATGCGGAATATCTCACCCTTCGGGTGAGACCCGTCCCGGGCGTACAGGTGATCTTTTGGCCGATGTCTGCCACAGAGATCGACTTCGACGTGAACCTTCGCGAACTGCAAGGTCAGGCCGGAGTAGATATCCTGTGTGGCTTCATGCGCACGGTGGGCCGCCGACTTGGCAAGCCGGTGCTCATGAGTGCCGAGGGCCAATATGGTTATCCGCTGCTCGGGTTCGACCCGGCAGCCGACCGCGTGGTGCTGCTTGCAGATCCAGTAGATCCAGGAATCTGATGGCTCTTCTTCCGCATGCCGTAGGGATAAGTCACACGCGTCGTGGCACTGCAACAGAGATCAAGGAATTGCGCATGACCATCCCGGAGCCCACAGACTGGCGGGGTATGCCCTCATGGCTTCACGGATCTGATCACCCTGTCGTCGGCCGAGGCGGATATTCGTGACGGAGCCGAGTACGCCAGTGACGTTGTCTGGTCGGAGTTATGAGCGGCCGTCGACACCTTCAGCGCCAGGCTCGTTGCGAGGAAAGCAACCAGCCATCCCTGTGGCGTCATTACGTGGGAGTGTGTCAAGCCCTGACAACCGATGGAAGGCTGCCTGACATGGCACGATTCACCGAAGCTAGCACATTCCGGGGTCATCGAGACGGCGGAACGGTGGCGGTGATTGCGGCGTCGAGGCCCTCGACAGCTTTGTCGTATTGATTGCGGTCGAACAGAAATGGGCCGAATGCGGCGCAGTCACGAGTGGTGCGATACGGCTGTTGGAACTGATCCCACACGACAAGGTCGCCGGTCAAGGTTATGCGCGTGAGCAGCGGCCAGCAGCCCAATTCCCCGCAACTGCAAGCAAGTACGGGAGTCTTCTGTCCGATGGTGAGGGAAGAGGATCCGTGAAAATGCTCCATCGCTGACGCGAACCGGACGAACAGGGGTACGAGACCACCGTAAGCGTCGCCCACGGGCTCCATGTCGGCACTGATTTCGAAGGTGTCGATGAGATCGGTCAGAGGGATGGTATCGATGCGGGGCATGATCTGGTGGACGTCGGTACGTCCGGGCGGTCCTGGCCGATAGTCGAACCCGATCTCGCTGATCGCCGTCAAACGGTTGCGCTGCAAGCGCTTCCGATCTCGGGTGATCGACCCAGCACCTGCACGAGGGCGCGCGTCGGGGGTCTGGGCCCTGCGGGGGATCACCGACTGAGGCGCACGACGCCCTTCCCAGTTGAAAGAGTCACGGCGTCAATGTATCCAGCGCTCGCCCATCCCGCAACGGTGGAGGCCTTCTGCGGCGCCGCCCAGACCGGCCGTGTAGAGCGATCCGCTGACAATGGTGCCGATCATCTGATCCCACTCACCGGCGTCGCCGGGCTCGTCTCGCCGCCGATGCCCTCCGCGCCAGGGCCGCCCAGCCGAAGCGCACCGCCCTCCCCTCGAAGTCATGGAGTCCGACAACCGGCTGGGCCAATACTTGTGGGCCCGGGGCGAACAGGCCAGGCCCGCGGATTTCGGACTGGCCGGTGGCGGTGCAATGGGAGGTCGGACCGCCGCTTCTCGGGCCTGGTTCGTCACGCTGTCGGTGGGCCCCTATCCGTGTCCGCGCGGTTGTCCTGTCAGCCGCGTAGGAGGTCGACGACGCCGGTGGTCGACTCCTTCCCGCCACCCTCGGCAACTCGGCGCTCCATCAGTTCCATGAAGGGCTCGAGAAGCTCCGGGCTGACGCTCTGTTCCAGCGCGGTACGCCGTAGCGTGTCGTTCGTCGTAGCCATCATCGCCAGGTTCGACTCCACGTCTTGCGTGTAGTCCCCGCTCACCAGCTGCGCGGCGGTGCCGTAGGCGTACCCGGCCATTGCCTGCTGGTAGGCCACCATGAGGGGCGCGAATTCGATCGGGGAGATGTCCTCGCCACCGATGAGAGCGAACGCGTGTGCGGCCCCGGCGAACATGCCCCACATCGCGCTGAGGAGAGCGATGTCGTAGAGGGCTGCGAATCCGGCGTCCGTGCCGACATAGTTCACTCCGGCGGGCACCGCCAACGCCTCGGCATGGGTCTCGTGCAGCTGTGCCGAACCGCTGTAGAAGACGTACGCACCCGAGTCGGCGGCGCCGATCATGGAGGGGATGGCCATGATTCCGCCGTCGAGGAAACTCCCGCCGCGCGCGGTGATCCATTCGGCGAGCGCACGAGCCTCAGCGGGTGTGCTCGTGGTCAGATTGACGATGTCGCGGCCGGTCAGATCGACGCCTTCGAGGGTCTCGCGTACCGACGCGTCGTCGAGGAGACACACCACTACGAGCGTGTTCGCGGTGACGGCGTCAGCAACGGTCGCGGCGACCGCCGCCCCTTCCGGGGCCCGCCTGGAACTGCGATTCCACGCCGTGACGGTGTATCCCGCCGCGAGCCACGCACGGGTGAGGGCCGAGCCCATGTCGCCGAGCCCGAGGACGGTGAGCGCTCTATTTTTGTTGTCGGACATGCTGTTTAGTGTTGGCGTGGTACCCGGGCCGAACAAGTATGCACAGTGAAGTGGGTACGCACTTCCCGGATAGCGGACAGGTAGAGGGGAAGGAACAACAGTGCCGATCACACGCAGACCTGGCGCGTACCGATGCGGACTCGACGCCACCCTGTCGGTACTCAACGGCAAGTGGAAGATGATGATCCTCTGGCCGCTGAGCGAACGCCCCCACCGCTTCGGCGAGTTGCGCCGTGCGGTGGACGGCGTCACCGAGAAGGTTCTCACCACGCAATTGCGCGAGTTGGAGGCCGACGGGATCGTCCACCGGAGGGTGTACAACGAGGTGCCGCCCCGCGTCGAATACTCCCTGACACCGCTGGGCGAGCTCCTCAACAGCGCACTGCTCCCCTTGGAGGCCTGGGGTCGCGAGCACCTCATGCGGGCCTGAGCCTCGGATGGCCGGGCTCGTCTATGCCGTTCGGCGGCCGAGCCCGAGTGCGCGGGCGATCCGCGCCATGAGCTGAGACATCTTGGACGGGAACGAATTCGGTTCCGTCACGGTGACCGGACGGACCCGGGCGTTGCCTCGATATCGTGTTGGGGCGTGGCCCGCTCTCCGCGGGTGAGCTGAGTTCCGCGCTGCGACTCAGCCCGGCCGTCATCACTACGGTTATCGACCGGCTCGAACGGACCGGATATGTCTCGCGTGCACAGGATCCGGACAATCGGCGGCGCGTTCTCATCGAGCCGACCGCAGACGCGCGACGCATGGCGGAGGTCATCTTCGAGCCCGTGGGCCGGGCCGGTGCGGCCGCGCTCGAACGCCGGTATGGCTATTGCCCGAAGGGGCAGAAGAAGCCCTGGATGTACGGGTCGGTATGGGTGGGGATCTCCGTGGCCGG
The DNA here is from genome assembly GCF_042883805.1 of Nocardia sp. NPDC058176. Lineage (NCBI taxonomy): Bacteria > Bacillati > Actinomycetota > Actinomycetes > Mycobacteriales > Nocardiaceae > Nocardia > Nocardia sp. NPDC058176. Next base: position 98,368 of record NZ_JBHVVA010000002.1, read on the forward strand.
GCCGGCGGCGATGATTCGGCCTGCGCGCATGATCGCGATCCGGTCGGCGACGCCGGTGGCGGTGAGGATGTCGACGTCGTGGGTGATGGTGAGTACGGCGGCGCCGGTGTCGGCGTACTCGCGCAAGGTTTTCCAGATCTGGAATTTGGTTCCGGTGTCGATGGAGGCGGTCGGGTCATCGGCGATGAGGACGGTGGGGGCGGGCAGCAGTGCGGCGGCCAAGGCGGCGCGCTGGATCTGGCCGCCGGAATGGTGGCGTGGGAGCAGGTCGAGGGCGTCTAGGGGGTACCAGGCGGCGGCGCAGGCGCGGTCGACGGTCCACTGCTGGTGGCGGCGTTCCAATGCGCGTAGCTGCGCGCCGACCGTCAGCTCTGGGTCGAAAGCGGCGATCCCGTCCTGCGGCAGGTAGCCGACGGTGCTGCCGCGCACAGACTCCCACTGCCGACCGTCGACCACAGCACCGTTGATCCGCACATCCCCCGTGGCCTCGGCCGATGCCGGTAGTCTCCCGGCCAGCGCTGCCGCGACCATGGACTTGCCGGATCCGGACTCGCCGAGGAGGACGGTGAGCTGACCGGCGGGCACCACGAGATCCACAGTGTCGAAGGCTGTTTCGGCCCACCGCCCCGTATCGATGTGCACGGTCAGGCCACGCAGTTCAGCAGACATCAACGGCCAGTTTAGGTCGTCAGATCACCGTCCCGACATCGGTGTGGACGAGGTTGTCGAGGGCGCGTTCGGCGAGGGCGGCGATGGTCATGGAGGGGTTGCAGGCGGCGGTGTTGCCTGGCATGAGGGCGCCGTCGATGACGTAGAGGCCGCGTTGGCCGAGGACGCGGCCGTCGAGGTCGCAGACGGTGCCCATGTTGGCGCCGCCGAGGGGGTGCCAGGTGGAGGGGAACAGGGTGTTGGTGTCGAGGAGGGCGGCGTTCGGGCCGGCGATGCGGTGGACGGTGGGGCCGATGTGGTTGTCCTGGATGACGCGGTCGCCGTCGCCGGGCCAGCGCAGGGTCGCGGTGTCGGCGCGGGCGTCGTAGACGAATTCGCCGCGGCCCGCGCTCACCCCGTAGCCGACGAGCATGGTGGCGCCGGGGTCGAGCGCCAGCGGCGGGATCGATGCCTGGATGACGGTGAAGGCGTGGTGCGGGTCGTCCCAGTTCTTGCTGCCGTACACCACCGGGCCGCCCTGGGCGGCGCCGAAACCGGCGGCGGGGTCGCGCCACACGTAGATCCGGTCGGCGTTGGTGCCCCACCCGCGACCGAGCTCGTCGGGCAGATCGGGGATCTGGCCGGTGGCGCCCGCGCGTACCAGCAGCTTGGAGGTGTTGAGGCTGCCCGCGGAGAGGACCAGCGCCGAGGTGGTGATGATCTTGTTCTCCAGCACGGCACCCGTGGTGTCGACCCGGTCGACGCGCACCACCCAGCGGCCATCGGGAGCCCGCTCGATATCGGTCACCTCGTGCTGGGTCTGCACATCCACCAGCCCGGTGGCCTCGGCCGCGGCGACGTAGGTGACGTCGACCGAGTGCTTGCCGCCGTTGTTCACCCCCATCGCGCCGTCGCCGTTCGTGTAGGACGGGGTCATCTCCCCGCGCAGCTCGGCCAGCGCGTAGTTCCAGTCGATGGGCATGGGGATCTTCGACAGCGGCAGTCCGGCGCCGCGCACCCGATCGGCGAAAATCCGTGCGGCCGAGTAGTTCTCGTGCGCGACGAGCTCATCAGGGGCGGTGGCGAGGCCGAGCATGCGCGCGACGCGCGGATAGTGGACGCGGTCCAGCTCGGCCCAATCGAGCGCGGCAGGGAAATGCGCCTCGAACACCTCGCGCGAGGGTTGCAGCGACATCCCCTGGTAGATCAGCGAACCGCCACCGAGACCGGCAGCGCACAGCGCGGTCATGCCCTCCCCCGGAATCGCTTCCACCAGACCGACATACGGCTCGAAGACCAGCGGCTGCCCGAACAGCACCGGGTCCGACCGGTGCCACAGCAGCCGTTTGTCGGGCGCGGAGGCGCGGGGGAAGGTCTGCGCGTTCGGCCCGGTGGCCCAACGCTTTCCGCGCTCGAGCAGCAGGACGGGCACGCCCGCCTGGGCCAACCGCAGGGCGGTGACACCGCCGCCGAAACCCGAGCCGATCACCACCACCCGGCGTTCCTCTCGGGTGAGCGGCACGCCGCCGGTGCGGGCGCCGATTCCAGGTCGGGGCAGCGCGGCCGCGGGCGCGGCGGCCAGGGCGAGGCCGGCGGCGGCGGCGCCGGTCAGCAGGGATCGGCGGGTGAACTTCGACATGTGGTCAACCTTCATCGGGAGTGGAACATCGTCCGTGGGGGCGGCGGCGAGGAATTCAGCAGCAGCAGAAGTGGGGTTCACCCGCCGCGCTGGTCGAGCAGGAGACCGAGCAGGCCTGCCTCGCGGCCCTGCTCGGTGATCATGTCGCGGGCGCTGCGTTGCACTTCGCCGCCGGTGAGCAGGGCGTCGACGGCGGCGGCCATCGCGATGCCGCCGTGGTGATGGCGCTGCATGAGTCGCAGGAACAGCACCTCCGCGCGCCCGGGCTCGGCAGCGGCGAGCTCGTCGAGATCGGCGGTGCTCGCCATGCCCGGCATCGCCGAGTCCCGCTGCGGGACAGTCGAACCGGTGTGTGCGTGCCCGGTCGGCATCCACGACATCGGGGTGGCGTTGGTGACGGGTGCACCCGCCAGCCGCAGCCAGCCGAGCAGCATCCCCAGCTCGGTGCGCTGGGTGTCGGCGATCTGTCCGGCCAGCGCGACGACGGCCGGATCGGCGTCGCGGTCCAGGCGCTGGACCAGCATCAGCGCCTGACCGTGGTGGGCCACCATGTCCTGCACGAAACCGATCTCGACGGCGTCGAGCACCGGTGCGGACTCCCCCGCGACCAGCCACGGCCGAAGGGCAGCGCCCATGGCCAGCAGCAGGACCGCGAGACTGCCCAGCGCCGCCGCGCGGAACAGGTTCTCGCGCATCACGATCCGGTGGTCGAGAGCTGATCGGCGGGTGGGGTGTAGATCGCGGGCGAGAGTTCCAGCGCGAGGAATCCGTTGTCCGCGCAGGTGGTCCACAGCTGGTTGCCCCGCCATTCCGGCGGTGAGAAGCACCAGTCGGTGGACAGGTCACCGAAAGCCAGTGTGCCGGTGCGGGAACCGATCGCCTCCTCGGGATCGAACTCGCCCCGCAGCATCGCCTGGGCCACCGAGGGCGCGGCCAGCAGCGGCGGGCCGATGATCGAGGCCAGCGTGTGCGGCGAGTTCCACAGGTCGGCGTTCTCGCCGGTGCGGGCGGGCGGGTTGAAGTAGGCGATCTCGCGGATGGCGTCCGGGTCGCGCACATCGAAGACGCGGATGCCCGAGGAGGTCCAGCTGCAGGCCAGCGCCGTCGGGTCGACGGGCCGGTCGGCGGCGCAGTAGTGCGCGTCGTAGGCGAACAGCGAACCGCCCGAGGCCGAGGCGATCATGCTGTCCTGATGCTCGGGCAGGTTGATCTCGAGCTTGATCGACCGGGTGATCCGGGGATTTCGCTCGTCGGAGACGTCGATGAGCTTCACCCCGCCCGAGCCCGCCTCGTCGACGGCGAAGACGTGTGGCACCCCGCCGTAGGTCACCGGCACGTTGTGCTGGGTGGCCCAGCCGTCGGTCCACGGCAGGTCGGCGAGCTCGGGCACGCGCGGTTCGGGCTCACGGCGCTGCACCGCGCCGACGTCGAGGATCTTCAGCCCGCCCATGTTGTTCGCCAGATACATCCGGGTGCCGTCGGGCGAGAAGCCGAAGCCGTGCATGGACAGGCCGGGCAGGCCCTGCCAGATCACCCGTGGATTCGCCGGGTCGGTGAGGTCGACGGCGCTGAGCAGGCCGGGCGCGGTGCCCGAGGCCCAGTAGGTGAGCCCGTCCGGGGAGAAGCCGCCCTCGTGCGCGGTGATCGGCACCGGCAGTGCCAGATCCGTGCCCGGCCCCGGATTGAGCAGCCGGGGATGCGCGCAGTCGCTGATGTCGTAGACCGAGAGCAGACCGGCGCCGGTCAGTGCCGGAACCCCGGCGCCGACCAGCAGTTCGCGGGTCCGGTTCACCTTGAGGCTCTCCCAGGTGCCGGCCAGCATGGCCGGTTCGGTGAGCGTGGTGGTGTGCACGGGCGCGGTCGGGTCCGACACATCGATGACGCGGACGCCTTGGTCGGGGCCGAGCAGATTGCCGGGGAAGAAGGTGCCGATGTAGGCACAGTGGTCATAGGTGACCGAGGTGATGCCGCCACCGCGGCCCGCCGAGGTGCCGAGCAGGCGCAGATTGCAGTGGAATCCGTCGCGGGATCGGCCGCTGTCGCGGTCGGCGGCGGGGACGTCGCCCTGGAGTCCGGTCTCGGGCCGGGAGCCGGGCAGGCAGTCGGCGAGTCCGACGGCGCGGTTCGGGGGCGCGCCGGTCGCCGGTTGACCGGAGGCGAGGAGGGGAAGCAGCAGCAGCGCCGCGACCACGGCGCCGCAGTGGCGGGCCGCGCGGGGGAACAGGGAAGTCATGGAGTGGTCGTCGACCCCGCGGGCGGGGCCGCCTTTCGTCGGTCTCGGCGTCGTAGACGAGGCATACATCCTGCGGTAACTGGGTTACCGGTGGGCGACGTTACCATTCAGGGGTGAGCAGCGGAACGGAATCGGACGCATCGGCGAAGATCATCGCGGTGGTGCTGGAGCTGCTGAACTCCGAAGGCTACGAAGCGGTTCAGCTGCGCGCGGTCGCCGCGCGCGCCCACGTGTCGCTGGCCAAGATCTATCGGCTCTTCCGCACCAGGGACGAGCTGATCATCGCCGCGCTACAGCAGTGGATGGACGCCAACACCTACGCCGACATCGCCCCGGTCCAACCGGGGGAAACGGTGCGCGAGAGCCTGTTTCGCATCTTGCGCGCGGTCTTCGAGCCCTGGGAACGCAATCCGAAGATGCTCGTCGCCTACCATCACGCCCGCACCGGGCCCGGCGGCGAACGCCTCGACAATCAGGGCCTGACCGCGATCCTGCCGGTCGCCGAGGTCGCGCTGCGCGATCTCGATCCGCGCTATCTGGAAGACCTCGGCCTGATCATGGGCAATATGGCGCTGGCCCTGATCGGCCGCTTCGCCACCGGCAACCTGCCGATCACCGAGATCCTGTCGACGCTCGAGCGCACTGCCTACCGGATGACCGCCGACAACGCGACGGCCGCGCGCCGCGACGCCACCGCGCCCCGCTGACCGCCCCGCAAATCCGTTCCCGCGCAACCGAAGCTGTTTTCGATCCGGAATTCCGGGCATACGCCCCTTGCGAGCGAGCCACCAGGCCCGCCGCGAACAGTGTTTTCCGATCGAACAGGTTGAGTTCCATGATTCTTCTCGGTGCAGTACTCCTCATCGCCGGACTGGTGTTCGGCATTCCCCTGCTGAACACCGCGGGTGTCATCCTCCTGGTGATCGGCGTTGTCCTGGCGATCACCGGCAGCATCGGCCGTCCCGTCGGCGGCCGTCGGCACTACTACTGAGGCCGGAGGTGACGAACATGCCACGCATTCTGTCGCTCGTGGTCCTGGTCTGGTTGCTCGTCGGCATCATCGCCGCAGGTCAGCGCGGCTACTACACCGAACGCGAGCAGAACTGCGCCACCCTCGGCACCATCGCGGTGACGATGCTGGCGGGCCCGCTCAACTACGTCGGTGTCAATCCCAAGGTCGACAACTGTGAGCTGCCCGCGCCGAGTCAGTAGGCGAGGTCAAGCCCCGGCCCTGGCGCGGATCAGATCGGCCAGCCGGTCCAGCGACTCCTGGTTGCGAGCCGCGAAGACCAGGTCCTGCGCCAGGCCGGGGATCAGCTGGGCCGGGCCGCGCACGGCCCGCTCGGCCATGCGGATGGTGGTGCGACCCGGCTCGTCCTCGGCGAGGGTGAGCCGGATCCAGGCCGAGCCGATCGACCACAGCCGCGCCTCCAGCTCGAGCCGGTTGGGCGCGTCGACCGCGCGCACCACGGTCGAATCGCTGATCAGCACCGGCCACAGTCCGAACCGGTACCGGATGGCACTGCCGACCGCGGGCCAGTCGGGGTCGACCCCGCTGATGTGCGAGGCGCCGACCACCCAGCTCGCGTAGAGCCAGCCGTCGGCGAGGGTGGCGAACGCGGCGCCACGGTCCACCGGGACGGTCACCTCGGCAGTCAGCATGTCTGATTTCCTCGTCCGTCGCGGGAGTCGAGCCCCTCCAGCGTAATTCGTGCGAAGGCACACCGCGCGACAGGTTTGCGGTGGTCGCGGCGGCGCGGCACGCCGAACCGGACAGATGCCGGAAAATTGCTGTCCACCGTTTGGACGTGGGATCGTTCCCCTATGTCCATGGACCAAGAGCGGCTCGGCGACCAGCCCGGCCCCGCCGATGCGGCTGCCGAACGCACCCTGTTCGGGCACCCCATCGGCCTCACGAATCTCTTCGGAGTCGAGCTGTGGGAGCGTTTCTCCTTCTACGGCATGCTCACGATCCTTGGCTACTACCTCTACTACTCCGCCACCGACGGCGGTCTCGGCCTCGATCAGGGCACTGCGCTCGGCATCGTCGGCGCCTACGGCGGCCTGGTGTATCTGTCCACCGTGCTCGGCGGCTGGATTGCCGACCGGGTGCTGGGCATGGAGCGCACCGTGCTCTACGGCGGCGTCGTCGTGGTGGTCGGCCATCTGGCCTTGGCGGTGCTGCCGGGGCTGACCGGAGTCGGCGTCGGCCTGGTACTCGTCGCGCTCGGCAGCGGTGCGCTCAAGGCCAACGCCTCCTCGCTGCTGGGCACCCTGTACTCGCCCACGGACGCGCGCGTCGACGGCGGGTTCACGCTGTTCTATCTCGGCATCAACATCGGCGCGTTCACCGGCCCGCTGCTCACCGGCCTGCTGCAGCGCGAGTGGGGCTTCCACGCCGGTTTCGGTGCCGCCGCGGTCGGCATGACCCTCGGGTTGGCCCAGTACGTCGTCTTCCGGCGCAACCTCGGCACACACGGGCGCGAGGTGCCCAACCCGATCACCCGGCGCGAGCTGACCCCGATCCTCGGCGCCCTCGCCGTGGCCGCCGTCGCGGTGCTGATCGCGGTGCTGACGAAGCTGATCACCCTGGACAACCTCTCCGATGTCACCACCGGCGTCATCGTCGTCGCCTCGATCGCCTACTTCGCGGTCCTGCTCACCAGTCCCAAGGTGGCCCCGGTCGAGCGGACCAGGGTGCGCGCGTTCATCCCGCTGTTCATCGCCAACGCGGTGTTCTGGTCGCTGTTCCAGCAGATGTTCACCATGCTCGCCGTGTACTCCGACGAGCGCATCGACTGGCGCATCTTCGGCTGGGAGGCGCCGGCGAGCTGGATCGGCTCGGTCGAGCCGGTGTGGATCATCGCGCTCTCGCCGCTGTTCGCGCTGATGTGGACCAAGCTGGGCAACCGGGCGCCGAGCACGCCGATCAAGTTCGGCCTCGGCGTGATCGGGATGGGCATCGCGTTCTGGCTGTTCGCGCTGCTGTCGGGCTTCGACGGCAAGACCGTGCCGGTGCTGGCGGTGTTCGTCATCCTCGGCGGGTTCGCGGTCTCGGAACTGCTGCTCTCGCCGATCGGTCTCGCGGTGACCACCCATCTCGCGCCCGCCGCGTTCCGCTCGCAGATGATGGCGCTGTACTTCTTCTCGGTCGGCATCGGCACCTCGATGGCAGGCACGCTGGCCCGCTACTACAGCCCCGACAGCGAGACGTCCTACTTCGGTTTCAGCGGTGCGGCCGCCATCGCGGCGGGTCTCGTCGTCATCGCGTGCGCCCCGTGGATCAAGCGCCGCATGCAAGGCGTGCACTGACCAACTCCGGGTAATCCCCGGCTACGTTCGTACAGAAGGAGAAAGACCGTGCCGACACCGGAAGTCACACCAGCGGCGGGCCGACCGCCCGCCCGGCGTGGGTTGTTCCGCACCAAATCCGTCGAGCAATCGATCCTCGACACCGACGAACCCGATTCGCGGCTGCGCAAAGATCTCACCGCGTGGGACCTCACGATCTTCGGTGTCGCGGTCGTCGTCGGCGCGGGCATCTTCACCCTCACCGCGCGCACCGCGGGCAATGTCGCCGGGCCGTCGGTCTCGCTGGCGTTCGTCTTCGCCGCGATCGCCTGTGGCCTGACCGCGCTGTGTTACGCCGAGTTCGCCTCGACCGTGCCCGTCGCGGGCAGTGCCTACACCTACTCCTATGCCACCTTCGGTGAGCTGATCGCCTGGATCATCGGCTGGGACCTGATCCTGGAATTCGCGCTCGCCGCGTCGGTGGTCGCCAAGGGCTGGTCGCAGTATCTGGGCACGGTGTTCGGGTTCGAGTCGGCGACGATGAAGCTGGGCTCGGTCACCTTCGACTGGGGCGCGGTCTCGCTGATCGTCGTGCTGGCCATCCTGCTCGCCATCGGCACGAAGGTGTCCTCGCGGGTCTCGGCCATCGCGGTCGCGATCAAGCTGGCGGTCATCGCGCTGGTCGTCGTCCTCGGGTTGACCTACTTCAAGGCCTCGAACCTGAGTCCCTACATCCCGCCCGCCGAAGCGGTCGACGATGCCGCGAGCGGTCTGCACCAGTCGCTGTTCTCGTTCCTGACCGGCGCCGAGGGCAGCAACTTCGGCTGGTACGGCCTGCTCGCCGCGGCCAGCCTGGTGTTCTTCGCGTTCATCGGTTTCGACGTGGTCGCCACCGCCGCCGAGGAGACCAAGAACCCGCAGAAGGCGGTGCCGCGCGGCATCCTCGGTTCGCTGGCCATCGTCACCGTGCTCTACGTGGCGGTCTCGCTGGTGCTCACCGGCATGGTGTCCTACACCGAACTCGCCGGTGAGAACGCCACCCTGGCAACGGCTTTCGAGCTGCACGGGGTGCACTGGGCGAAGAACGTCATCTCCATCGGCGCGCTGGCCGGTCTGACCACGGTCGTGATGGTGCTGTTCCTCGGCCAGACCCGTGTGCTGTTCGCGATGGCGCGCGACGGGCTGCTGCCGCGCTGGCTGGCGCACACCGGTTCGCGGGGCACGCCGGTGCGGCTCACCGTCATCGTCGGCATCATCTGCTGCGTGCTCGCCGGTTTCGTCGATTTCGGCACGCTGGAGGAGATGGTGAACATCGGCACGCTGTTCGCCTTCGTCCTGGTGTCGGTGGGTGTCATCGTGCTGCGGCGCACCCGGCCCGATCTGCCGCGCGGGTTCCGCGTGCCGTGGGTGCCGCTGCTGCCGATCCTCGCGGTCGTGGCCTGCCTGTGGCTGATGGTCAATCTCTCGGTCGACACCTGGATCCGCTTCGTGCTCTGGATGCTCATCGGCGTCGCGGTGTACTTCGCCTACGGGCGCAGGCACTCGAAGCTGGGCAAGGCCGAACGCGAGCTGTAGTTCGCCGGTGGTGTGCTGATTCGCGGTCCGGCCCATCCGAGCGGGTGGGCCAGCCGAAGTCCCTGCGTCGAAAGCTCCGCGGCCGTCGCGCCGCTCGAACGGAAGTGACGCAGATGCGAATCAAGCACACCACCATGATGGCGACGGCCGTACTCGCCGCCGCCGTACTCGGCACTTCGGCCTGTTCGGACTCCGATTCCGACACCGCCGATGCCACCACCACGATGAGCCCGCCGGCGATGACGACCACCGACGCCCCCGCGGGCACGCCCGCCGCAGGCCCGGTCGGGCCCGGCTGCGCCGAATACGCCGCACAGGTTCCCGACGGTCCCGGCTCGGTGAGCGGGATGGCCCAGGAACCGGTCGCCGTCGCGGCGAGCAACAATCCCATGCTCACCACCCTGGTCTCGGCGGTCTCCGGCCAGCTCAACCCGGACGTGAACCTGGTCGACACCCTCAACAGCGGCGAGTTCACCGTCTTCGCCCCGGTCGACTCCGCCTTCGCGAAACTCGACCCCGCCACCGTCGAGACGCTGAAGACCGATTCGGCGATGCTGACCCAGATCCTCACCTATCACGTGGTTCCCGGCCGTATCGAGCCCGGCCAGATCAGCGGCACCCACACCACTGTCGAAGGCGCCGATGTCACCGTCGAAGGTTCCGGTGAGACGTTCACCGTCGCCGATGCCTCGGTGATCTGCGGCGGCGTGCAGACCGCGAACGCGACCGTCTACATGATCGACAGCGTGCTCCAGCCGCCTGCGGCGTGACCATGACGCTCGCGGCGCGGTTCCCACACCTGAGCGCCGTGGCGGAGGAAGATCTCGACCACACCCATCCGGACGCGGGTGCTGGCCGAAGTCCCTCTCATGCACGCAGGGGTCACACGATGACGAACGAGCCGGGCTTGTCGCAGATCCGCTTGCGCTCCGAGACCGGCGCCGCCTGCCCGGCCGGTGCCGGGAGCGAGTCGGCGATGCAGGACCGGCTCGTCGAACTACTCGGCGCGGTCGCCGACGGCGATCGCACGGCGTTCACCGAGTTCTATCGCGCCACCTCGCGGCGGGTGTTCGGGTTGGCGCTGCGGGTGCTGCGCAATCCCAGCGTCGCCGAGGAGGTGGCTCAAGAGGTCTACCTCCAGGTGTGGACGCTGGCGGCCGAGTACGACCGGGGCCGGGCGAGTCCGGTCGGGTGGCTGATGATGCTCACCCACCGGCGCTCGGTCGACCGGGTGCGCGCCGAACAGTCCGCCGGTGAACGCGACATCGTCTTCGGGCACGCCCATCTCGGCCGCGATCACGATTCGGTGGCCGAGGCGGTCGACCAGCGCCTCGACGAACAATCGGTCCTCGACTGTCTCGACACCATGACCGTGCTGCAGCGGGAAGCGGTCGCGCTGGCCTACTACGGCGGGCGCACCTACGTCGAGGTCGCCGAGTCCCTGCGAATTCCGCTGCCCACGGTGAAGAGCCGTATTCGAGACGGGCTCAAACGCCTGGAGAACTGCCTGACAGGAGGTGACACCCGATGAGCGATTCCTATCGGCCCACTTCCTGGTCGCTGCACGACGAGGTGTATCCCTACGCCCTCGACGCCGTCGACGAGACCCGTCGCCGGGAGATCGAGAACCGGTTGGCCTCGGCCGATCCGGTGATGGCCGAGGATTTCCACCTCGCCGTCGGGCGGGTGCACGACACCCTCGCCGCGATGACGCTCATCGACGCGACCGCGCCGCCGAGCCGTCTGGAAGCCGCGCTGCTGCGGGCACTCGATCAGCGCTTCCCCGCGCCGAACGAACTCGCCGCCCGGCGGTCCCGCCGCTACCGCTGGATCGCCGCCGCGGCGGCTGCCGTGGCGGTCGCTGTCGGAGTCGGCATCGGGATCGGTGTCGATCGCGCCGGGCAGGAGCCGGGGGCGATCACCGCCCAGCAGGTGATCGAGGCGCCCGGCAGTCGCGAAGGCAGCACGACGATCGAGGGCGGTGGCGAGATGACCGTGCACTCCTCGGCCGATCTCGGCGCGGCCGCGGTGTCGTTGCGCGGGCTGCCGACCCTGTCCGCCGACCAGGCCTATCAGCTGTGGGTGATTCCGCCCGATGGCGATCCGCGGTCGGTGCAGGTGATGTCCGGCGACGGCACGGTGGTCGCGCTCGCGTCCTCGGCCGACACGCTCGCCGTCACCGTCGAACCGGCCGGCGGGTCACCCGGACCCACCACCTCACCCATCACGAGTATGTTGCTCGGCTGAGCGCGGCGGGAGCCGCTCCTCGGCCGGACCGACCGAGGAGCCTCCCATGACCGATCCCTTCTCCCGCTGGCGGCGTGCCCTCGCCGGAATCGTCGCTGCCGCGGTGTTTCTCGGCGTCGGCCATCTCGTCGCCGCCTTCGTCGGCCCGCGGTCCTCGCCGTTCCTCGTGCTCGGCGCGACGATGGTGGACAACACGCCGGAGTGGTTGAAGGAAGAGGCGATTCGCCGGTTCGGGACGAATGACAAGATCGCGCTGTTCGTTTCGATGGGTGTGGTGATGGTCGTCGGGGCGGTGGCGATCGGGCTGCTCGCCGGGCGTGGGGTGCGCGGCGCGGTGGTGATGGTCGGGTTCGGGGTGGTGCTCGCCTGGTTGGCGATGCAACGTCCAGGGGCCACAATGCTTTTCGTGTTGCCCGGGTTGCTCGGTGGTGTGGTTTCGGGTGTTGTGATCTATGGGTTGCTCGCCCGAAGTGTGGCCCGTTCGGGGGAGCCCAGTCCCCCGGTAGGTGAGGGTGGCCTCCACGGGCTGGGACTGTCCCGTCGCGGATTCCTCGTCGCGGCATCGGCTGCCGGTGTACTGGCCGCGGCAACGGTGCCCGCGGCCCGCTGGATCGGTACTCGACTGCGCGACATCGTCGCCGACCGTGCGGCTTTCCTGCTGCCGAGTCCCCGCGTCGCCGCGCCCGCCGTCACCGACGCGGTCGACCTACCGGTCCCCGGCATCACCCGCTTCCTCACCCCCAACACCGAGTTCTATCGCATCGACACCGCCCTGCAGGTTCCGACGCTGTTGAGCACCGACTGGGAGTTGCGCATCCACGGCATGGTCGAGCGCGAGATCCGCCTCGACTTCGACGATCTGCGCAGCCGCGAGGCGGTCGAATCGGTGCTCACCCTCACCTGCGTCTCGAACGAGGTCGGCGGACCACTGGCTGGGACAGCCACCTGGACGGGCTACCGACTCACCGACCTCCTCGACGAGGCCGGTGTCGACCCGGACGCCGACATGCTCCTCTCCCGCAGCATCGACGGGTTCACCGCGGGCACACCGATCGCCGCGCTCGGCGAGGGCCTGCTCGCGGTCGGCATGAACGGCGAACCACTCCCCCAGCAACACGGCTACCCGGCCCGGCTGATCGTCCCCGGTCTCTACGGATACGTCTCCGCCACGAAGTGGGTGGTGGATCTCGAGGTCACCCGATTCGACCGCGCCGAGGCCTACTGGACCCGTCGCGGCTGGTCAGCCGAGGCACCGGTGAAGACCGCCGCCCGCATCGACGTCCCCTCGGGCTTCGCCCGCCTCGCCGCAGGCCCGGTCGTGGTCGCCGGCGTGGCCTGGGCCCAGAACCGCGGCATCGCCGCCGTCGAGATCCAGATCGACGACCAACCCTGGCAACCAGCCACCCTCGCCGCCGAATACTCCACCCGCACCTGGCGCCAATGGACCTACCAGTGGGACGCCACCCCCGGCACCCACACCGTCCGCGTCCGCGCCACCGACCAGACCGGCCGAACCCAGCCCGAAGAACGCACCACCCCGTTCCCGAACGGAGCGACCGGTTGGCACGCCCAAGTCGTCACCATCCGCTGAAACCCCCTGACCTGCACCAACCCACCCCACCCCGACACGCCGACAACAATCAATGACAGGGAAATTCCGGTACAACCGTACGAGTCGCTAGGCTGTCCCGGACGCCCCTATAGCCCAATTGGCAGAGGCAGCGGACTTAAAATCCGCCAAGTCAGGGTTCGAGTCCCTGTGGGGGCACTCTGATGCCGCAGGTATAAGGCCGGTCGGAGCAGCTTCCCTGCTCAACCGGCCTGCTCGGTCCGCAGTGAGTCCGCAGCTGCACGAGCCCCCGGCGAGGTTGGTGGTATCGCGACCGGTGGCCGCGTAGCGACCACTCAACTCGATCGGGGGTCACTGTTGGTGACATTGCCCAGAACTCTGCGGCACGTGCTCTGATTTGGAGTCATGAGCAGATTTGCGGAGGTCATCGTGTTGGCCTTGGACGCTTGCGAGGTCATGGATCCGCTGACCCGTGACGATGAAAGTCGTAGCTGGAGAGGCCGTTTCGAGCCGATCGAGAGCCAGTGGCCTGGTTCCTTCGGCGTCGGCTGGGCAACCGAATTCGAGCGGATGCGACCCCGGACGGGACTCTTCGCGTGCCTCGAGGCTCTCCCGTGGCCCCGACCGGAGAGCGTTCAGGTATTGATCCACGACGAGGAGGACAGTTGTTTCGGCCTGTGGATGCTCGAGGAAGGCAAGCTTGTCGAAGTCGCGCTTCCGCGTACACGGCGCTATCACCTGCCGGCTCCACCGACCGACGAATTCCCACCCTGCCCAGGCGTCCTGGTGCGGACTGACAGCATCGGCCACGACGAGTTCCAGCAGACTCCAGAAGCCGAGCGTGATCAGCGGCCGGCGTGGTGACGGACGCGCCACGACGCAGGTCAGGTTCCGGGTGTGCGGTCGACGAGGTCGAGGCTGTGGGAAGTGCGCGCACCGTGGCGGCAAGCAGCGGGCGGTCCGGTGGAAACAAGGTCGTTGCGGCGTAGACGGTTCCGAAGAGCGAAAATCGCGATGCCGACTGTCTCGATATCGAGACATGCCGAGCGAGGAGAATCACCCTGGGTTCGGCGGGGACCCCGGCGTAGGTTCAGGAGTAGGTGAATCGTCGGCACGAAGGGGTGTTATCGATGCGGGTGGCCAAGCGAATTCGGGCGTACGCCAAGGTGATGGGGCAGGCTCGGCGCCATCAGGGGGATCTGGTCGGGTGGCTCGGGCGGCGGCCGCAGATCGCGGCGGCGACCATGACGTACGAGACGGCACTGCTGTTCAGCAACAAGCTGGATCCCCGGCTCAAGGAGTTGGCCGAGCTCAAGACGGCGGGGCTGGTGGCCTGTCAGTTCTGTCTGGACATCGGGTCGGCGCTCGCGCATACGTCGGGGTTGACCGAGCAGCAGCTCGTCGACCTGCCCCGGTATCGGACCAGCGATGCCTATTCCGAGTTGGAGAAGCTGGTGATCGCGTTCGCGGAGGCGATGACGGCTACTCCGGCTGTCGAGATCGATGAATTGCGCGAAACGCTGCTCGCTCATCTCTCGAAGGCGCAGCTGGCCGAGTTGGCGGCGAGCATCGCGTGGGAGAACCAGCGGGCCCGGCTCAATCAGGGCCTCGGTGTGCGGCCGACCGGAATGGCCGATGGGCTGGCATGCGCGATGCCGGAGGCCCGGCGCGCACCGTAGGCGCGCCGGGAGCGGGGCGGTCGGCTGGGCACTGGCGAAGGTCTAGTTGCGCACCATTCGATTCAGCCAGGTCTTCAGGTAGTCGAGTACTGCCGGGTCGATCGTGGTTTCGATTCGCACGTATTCGTCCGGCATGCCGGTGTCCGCTGATTGCATCAGATGATTGGCGCCCTCGAAGGTGTGCACTGTCGCCTTCGGATTGTTCGACAGGAAGTTTCGCATGAGCGGTTCGTTTGCCGCGGCGTCGACCTGGACATCCTTGCTGCCGAACAGTGCGAGAGTGGGGATCCGCAGGGATCTCAATGCCGGTTCGGGGTCGTGAGTCGCCTGGGATGCGTATTCCTGATTGATTGCCAGGTCTATGGCTTCGTCAGGGGCCCGTTCGTTTTCCGGTAGTTGTTGATTCGCTTCTCGCGCATTCTTTCGCGCTTCGTCGAAATTGCCGTCGCGGAGCAGGTCGCACTCGATTCGGATGGCGTCGTCGCTGGCCGCCAGGCGATCGGCGGAGGTTGTTCCGGTCGCCTGGAGTTGCACACGCATCTGGTGCTGGAGCACCGCGCAGCCGGTCTGCGCGGGTCCGGCCATGAGCACGACGAAGGCCACCTCGTCAGGGGCCTTCTGCGCTACCAAGGGCGCCAGCGAACCGCCCTGGCTGTGACCGAGAACCCCGATCCGTGTGGGATCGATATCCGGTCGTTGCCGCAGGTAAGAGATCTGGGCGAGGACATCCGAGGCCAAGTCGTCGTAGGAGGCCTCGCTCTTGTCGCCGGTCGTCGCGCCGACCCCGCGGTCATCCGTTCGGAGGACCGCGTATCCCGCCTTGGTCAAAGAGTCGGCCAGCACCAGAAAGGGCTTGTGCTGGGCGAATTCCTCATCACGGTTCTGCTTTCCACCGCCGGGTATCAGAACCACCGCGGGAAACGGTCCGTCTCGATCAGGGAGGGTCAGCGTACCGCCGATTGTTGTTCCGGCATTCTGCATCGTCACCTCTGTCGAGTGATAGCTCTCGTCCGGAGTGTTGTTTTCCGACGCACATCCCGCTACGACGGCCGACAGCAGCAACACAACGAGGGCGAACCCACCACGACTGACAAGGGAATCCACGGCTACCTGCCATCCATTTCTCTAGGGAGACAGTATTTCTCGGTCATGCAGGAACTGTAGGCGGCGGAATTCGGTACACACATCCGGGAAGACCCGGAGGTTTACCCGCATTCCGGAGCGATGCTCAGGCCGGACCAGGGAGGCGGTGATTCGGCGGACGATCGGCCGCGGTCGAGGTTCATGCCCGCGTCGTCGAGTCGGGGGATCGATTCCGCTATGTTGGTCCGGCAGACTGCCGCGGTGACGTGGGCGTGCGGGTTCTTCGACAGCTCGGGTAGCGAAGGGGATCGTCGTGCATTCGGTTGTGGGGTTGATCGTTCGCGTTGGTTGTGTGTTGGCCATGATCGCGGCCGTGGTGGGGTTTGCCGCGCCGGCTTCGGCGGATTCGCCGTTGTGCGCTTGGCGGTTCATGTCCAACAGCACGGTGCTCAATGTTGCTTTCCCCGACGCGAACTCGACGTATTGGGTGATGCCCTATGCGCTGGGGCCGGGTGACTCGATCGAGTTGTCCGGGACCTACCCGGCCGCCCGGTACTTCTCGCTGAACACCTACGGGACCGATCTCGACACCGTGGACACGTTGCGCGACGACCAGATCGTCGCCGATCCGGGCAGTGCCAACCCGTTCGTCGACGCCGACGCCGAAGCGCTGCCCCCGGAACAGCGGCGTTGGCACGCCACGTTGGTCAACGGGCCGGCCGATCACAGCCGGAACCAGTTGCAGGCTGTCGCGAATGGGCAGAGCACTCCGATCGGGTTGGTCATCGTCCGGGTCTATGTGCCCGACGATCCGAACTCGCCCAGCGGCGGCGTTCCGCTGCCGGATGTGAAGCTCTCGATCGCGGGCGCCGAGGTGCCGAGTCAGCCGTGCGCGCAGCCCTTCGACCCGGCCGCGTACACCGGCCCGGTCGCCGGCGTCGCCAAGGCCGCCTTCGACCAGGCGATCGCCGGGGCCGCCGCGAGCGCGTTCCCGGGTGGACGACCGGAGGCGACGTTCGGAAACCCGGCGAGCACGTCCGGGCTGTTCCCGAACGGCGACAACAAGTACATCGGGACGCGCATCAGTCACCAGCCGGGGCGCCTGCTGGTGGTGCGCGGTCGAGCACCGACCTTCCCGGACACCCGGGCGGGGCAATCGCCGACCGACCCGAACCAGCAGGTGCGGTACTGGTCGATGTGCCAGAACGATCTGCGCTCGCCCTACCCCGTCGTCGCCTGTGCGGCCGACTTCCAGACCGCGATCGACGGGTCCGGCCGGTACACCTATGTGGTCGCCGCGCCCGAAGATCTGCCCGCGAACCTCGACCCGGGCGTGACGGTGATTCCATGGGGAAGCACCGACGTCGACAAGGTGCTGTTCCTGCGGAACATGATCCCGAGCGCCGCCTTCTACCCGTCCTCGATCCAGGCCTCCCAGGACTCCGGCAGCGACCCGGCTACCACCATGGGCCCGTATTACCCGACGGCCGCCTACTGCAGCACCGAAACGCTGGCCGCAGGCGGTGCCGGAGCCTGCCTCGGCGACTGAACGCCCCGTTTCGACGCCCTGCGGGGCGGTGGCTTCTCAGCCGTCGATCGCGCGCTACCGTGGGCTCATGAGCGGTGAGCGAGTACCCGGCGGGGTGGTCCATGAGCTACCCGCCGACCTCCGCGCGGCACTGGCCGCCAACTCCGTGGCGCTCGAGGCCTGGCGCGACATCACCCCACTGGCCCGCAACGAGTTCATCTGCTGGGTCGAGGACGCCAAACAGGCCGCTACCCGGGAGCGGCGCATCCGCCGAACCCAGGAGGAACTGGAAGAGGGGCAGCGGCGGCCGTGCTGCTGGCCGGGATGCAAGCACCGCGAGCGCACTGGGCAATAGCGTCCCCGAGGAACTACTTCTGGATGGTGCGGGCGAGGATGCCGAGGGTGGCTCGCAGGGCCGACTCGGGAATGATCGGGAAGATGGCTGCTTCGCGGTAGCGGGGGGCGATCTTGCTCCAGTCGTAGTACGAGGTGACCAGTGTGCCGGTGTCGACGGCCGCCAGGCGATAGCCGTACCGGTGCTCGATCGGCGGCTGGATGGTGCCCGAGATCGTCCACTCGAGCTGGGTGTCCTGCTCGAATTCGGTGATGATCACTGTCACGTCGTACTTGCCCATCGGGAGGTCGTTGAGCGACTCGCGGTCCATGTGCACGATGAACTCGTCGCCGACGCCGGTGACGGGCTTGCCTTCCGCCGATTGCAGCATGCCCGAACTGTCGATGGCCACGTGCCCTTCGGGGGAACACAGCAGCGTGAAAATTTCCGCGGGTGACGCGGCGATATGCCGCTGGACCTCGAACCGTTCGACCGTCATGTCCCCCACCCTCGCACACTCGGCGCTCACACAGACCGCGTGCTGAACCGCCGAAGTCGCGGCCGTGCCGGTGGCTACGGGCAGTCCGGGGCGGCGGCGTCCACGAAGAGGGGTTCGTGCGCGCGGTTGATGTACGCGACGTACAACTCGGCCGGCTCGTTGCCGAGGTTGCGGCCTACGTGGACGTGGTCTGGGCCGACGGTCTCGGACAGGCCCTGACCGGCGGAGTATGTCGTCGGGACGCAGTCCGCCTCGTATCGGGTCACCTGGCCCGCGGTGACGAGAGCGAGGACATTGCCGTCGTGGTAGTGCCATCCGAGGGTGCCGCCGGGTGCGAGGGTGATCCGCCGGAAGGTGAACTCGCTGGGCAGCGTCGCGAAGGGGCTGAATGCGCTGATGTCGATCTCGGCCAGCGGTTCGACGGTCACGCCGGAGGACGGCGTGGCCGACGTCGACGGCGCGAGAACGACGACAGCGGCGGCGACCACGGCGCCGGCGAAAGCACTCCGGTGGAGGCGCATCTTCCCAGTATACGAGCCGGATTACCCGGCGATCAGACCCTTGGCGATGTGGGTGACCTGGATTTCATTGCTGCCCGCGTAGATCATCAGGGACTTGGCGTCGCGGGCGAGCTGTTCGACCTTGTACTCGGCCATGTAGCCGTTGCCGCCGAACAGCTGCACGGCCTCCATCGCGACCTCGGTGGCGGCGCGGGAGGAGTAGAGCTTCATCGCCGATGCCTCGGCGAGGGTCACCGCGTCGCCGGCGGCGGTGCGCTCGATGGCGTTGAACACCATGTTCTGCACGTTGATTCGCGCGATCTCCATCTCGGCCAGCTTCAACTGGATGAGCTGGAACTGCGCGATCTCCTTGCCCCACAGGGTGCGTGACTTGGCGTAGTCGATGCACAGGCGGTGGCATTCGTTGATGATGCCGAGCGCCAGGGAGGCGATGCCGATGCGCTCGGCCGCGAAAGACTCCTTGGCACTGGCCTTTCCGTCACCCTTGGCCGGGTTCTCGGTTTCGCCGAGCAGGCGGTCCGGGGTGATCCGGACGTTCTCGAAGAACAGTTCGCCGGTGGGCGAGGAGTTCATCCCCATCTTCTTGAACGCGGGGCTCTGCACGAAACCGGGCATGCCCTTGTCGAGCACGAACGCCAGCACCTTGCGGTCGCGTCGATCGAGGCCGTCCTCTTCGTCCAGCTTGGCGTAGACGATGGTGACGTCGGCATGCGGGCCGTTGGTGATGAAGGTCTTGCGGCCGTTGAGGATGTAGTCCTCGCCGTCACGACGGACGTAGGATTTCATGCCGCCGAAAGCGTCCGAACCCGAGTCCGGCTCGGTGATCGCCCAGGCGCCGACCTTGGCCATCGTGACCAACTCCGGCAGCCAGCGCTTCTTCTGGGCGAGCGTGCCGCGGCTGCGAATGGTGCCCGCGGTGAGACCGAGGCTCACCCCCATCGACGCCACCAGGCCGAGGCTCACACCGGCGAGTTCACTGTTGAGGACGACGCCCATGCTGCCCGCACCGCTGAATCCGCCGCTCGGCTTCCCCGAGCCGGTGGTGCCGGATTCTTCACGGGCGAGGGACTTTTCGAGTCCCTCGCGCGCCATCTCGTCGAGTCCGAACGTCGCGAACAACTTGCGGATGATGTCGAACGGCGGCAGCGCGCCGCTTTCCAGCTGCTCGATGTGCGGGGTGACCTCCTTGGCGATGAAGGCACGCACCGCGTCGCGGAACATCAGGTCTTCGTCGGACCACTGATACATGTCGTGAACTCCCGAGGGATCGCCGGAACTGTCCCTCGAATATAGAACACGTTCTAATTCTTCTGGCGGGACGCCGCGATGTCACACGTCCGGTCAGACGAAGGTGCGGGTGATGATCGGGGCGACGAAATCCTCGAGCATGGCGCGTTCGTCGGCCTCGTCGCGGCCGGGAGCGGCCAGCAGGGAGACGATGATGCGGGTGAGCCAGCGGGCGAGGCGGCTGCGTTCGGGGTCGGTCAGGTCGGTGTCGGTGAACATGGCCGCGGCGAGGGATTCGATGACGTCGGAGTCCTGGCTGATGCGGCCCGCGGTGCCGGAGTCGCCGGGGCGGAACCAGGCGATGAGCAGGGGGTTGGCGCGGACTTCCCGCAGGGCGCCGAGCATGGCCGCGATGACTCGGGCGCCGGGGTCGGTGATGTCGCTGACCTGGTCGTTCAGGTTGGCGACGATGCGGCGGGTTTCGCGGTGGACGAAGGCGATGCGGACCGCGTGCCGGTTGTCGAAGTAGCGGTAGAGGGTGGCGCGGGAGCAGCCGGCGGCCTTGGCGATGTCGGCCATGCCGACCGCGGCGACGCCGTGTTCGGCGAAGAGTTCGGCGGCCGCGTCGAGGATGCGTTCGGCGGCCAGGTCGGCCCGCTCGGTGGTCAGCCAGTCGCCGCTCATGCGCCCACCGTACGGAACGGCACCGAGACGGGCCAGCGCACGTAGTTGCCGTGCGACCACCGCACCGCGTCGAGGTCGACGGTGAAGTCCGGGCAGCGAGTGAGCAGTTCCTCCAGCGCGACCCGGGCCTGCATGCGGGCCGCGGCCGCACCGAGGCAGTGGTGGTGGCCGTGGCTGAAGGAGAGAATGCGCTTGGGGTTACGGCGGATGTCGAGTTCGGCTGCGGTGGCGCCGAATTCGCGTTCGTCGCGGTTGCCCGAGCCGTAGAGCAGCAGCACGCGACGCCCCTCGGGGATGGTCGTGTCGTGCAACTCGACATCGCGAGTGGTCGTGCGAGCCAGACCCTGCACCGGTGAGGTCATCCGGAGGAACTCCTCGATCGAGTCCGGGATGAGCGTGGGGTCGTCGATGAGCAGCTGGCACTGGTCCCGATTGGCGGTGAGCAACTGGACCGCGCCGCCGAGATTACCGGTGGTGGTGTCGTTGCCGCCGGTGATCATGGTGAAGGCGAAACCGAGAATGGCGATCAGGCCCTCGTTGTCACCGTCGGCGCCCAGGCCGGAGGCCAGCAGATGCGAGATGGTGTCATCGCCCGGTTCCAGGCGACGGCGGGCGATCAGTTCACCGAAGTAGCCGACCATTTCACCGACCGCGGTGAAAGCGTTCTGGTCGCCCGCGGCCAGCCCGGCTCCGGCGACGGCACCGCCGACGATGTTGTCGGTCCACTCGTCGAACTTGCCGTGATCGCGTTCCGGGACACCGAGATAGTGGGCGACCACCATGGTGGGCAGCGGCTTGAACAGGTCCTTGACGATGTCGCCCTCCCCCGCCGCGCGCAGCCGCTCGATCCGTTCGACGACGAACTTGCGCACGGCGGGCTCGACCGAATTCACCTGGCGCGGCGTGAATCCCGGTGACACCCTGCGCCGGAAGTCGGTGTGTTCGGGCGGGTCCATGAACACGAATGGTTTGACACCGCCGAATCCGGCGGTCGCCAGGTCGATGTAGTCGACGGTGAGGCCCGCGGCGGAGGAGAAGGTGGCGGGGTCGCGCGCGGCGGTCCACACGTCGGCGTGCCGGGACAGGACGTAGAAGTCGTCGTCTGCGCGCCCGGCCGGGATCACCCGGTGCACGGGGTCGTGATCGCGCAGGGCGGCGTACATGGACCAGGGGTCTCGCCAGGTCTCTCCGGAGCGAAGCTCGAAGCCGACCGAATGAGACGTCGTTGTGCTCATGTATCCAAAATAAGACATATGAGTCCATATGTCTAAGGATTGGCCGAGATCCCGGAAAGAGCGAAGCCTCGGTGCGGGTGGCCGAATCGCCGAGCGCACCGAGGCTTCGAACCGGAGTCCTACGAGCCGCTACCGATCAGGCACCAGAGCCCGATGAGCGGGTGGTCGCACGGCAATCCCCACGACGGGCCGATCGGCTTGGCCTCGGCGGCGAGGGCTGGTCCGGTGCCGATCATGGCCGCGGAGCCGACCAGGGCGGCGATGACAAGGGTTCGTACAGTACGCATTTCGTTGTCCTTATATTCGATGCAGAGAGCGACAAGTGGAGCTCGGGTGCTAGTAGTCGCACTCGTAGGAGGACTTGCAGTGCAGGGAGCGCAGCAGCGTGTCGAAGAAGTCGGTCAGCGCGCTCCCCGTCGAGAGCTCGATCGGCACGGGTGCGCTGACCGGCGCGGGGATGCTCGATTCGGCGACAGCGGGCCCGGCCGCGACGACGGCTCCGAAGGCCAGGGCGGCGACGCTCGCGCCGAGCAGCTTGGTGAACGACATGGTCGATCCTTTGTTCGATGGATGTCGAATCGAAAACTGGTGCGCACCAGTGCATTCGACATCAGACACATCGACTCCAGAGCAGAAGTCGTTAACACAGGAAACTAAATTACCGAGTGGAAAAATCTGTTGCCTGACCGTTCGGCGTGTGGCCTGATCAAGGGGATGAAGCGACAGCGTCCGGGCAATGCCCGATCCGTGCGTGATGGGTTGAAACTGCACCGGCACGAGGTGCGGTCGGTGCGTGGTGCGCGGACGGTGATCACGTTGCGGCCGGGCACGCACGCTCGGTTCAGCACCAATCGGTTTCACGAGACCTGGCATGTGCTGTCCGACGATCATGGGGCGCGGCTGTTGGCACGGTTGCTGTGGGGACTGTTGTATCAGGCGCGGCCGGGGACGGTTGTGCTGATCGACCGGGAGTTCCTGGCGCCGACGCCGTTCGACGCGGATCCGGCCGATCCGATCGTACTGGTGCCGGGGTGGTGTACGCGGTTCGATGATCGGTCGGCCGCTGGATTGAAACAGATTCTGCCACTGGGTGATTCGTGTGGCACCGTGCGCTGGCAGACGTTCGGTCTGGATCGGATGCAGGACCCGGAGGCACGCGGAGAGTGGTGGGACCGGCGCCATCATCGGACGGTACGGGGACACATCGAGCGTCGGCGAGGACTGCTCGTACTCACGCCGAACACCCCGGAAGACGCCCGCGCCTGGGCACTACAGGCGAGCGCCCTCGATTCGACGCGCTACGGCACCGACCACGCCTACCTGGACCAATGGGATCACGGGCACGATGGGGAGATCCAGATCTTCCGGCGATTCCGGCCGATGGTGAGTGTCGCCCGGCAGGCGCGCACGCAAGTCCTCGCACGGGAGAACAGGCCAGGGGACCCCGACGGCTTGCGTGCGGCCGTATGGAGCCAGGCCGAAATCGTCCGGGGCGACGCGCATTTGCGGATTCGTGAGTGGAGCGTGCGTGGCTACGAGATCGGCCGAGCCGCCGCACCGATGCTGGCCGCTGCCGACGTGCACTCCCTCGACGAGCTCGAAGCGGTCGGCGCCGCCGAAACCTACCGGCGCCTGCGCGCGGCCGAGGTGAAGGGTCTGACACTGGAAATGCTGTGGGCGCTCGAGGGTGCGCTCACCTATCGCGATCGACGGATGATCAGCGCGGAACGCCGACGAGAACTGATCGCCGAGATCGGCGAAGCCCCCGCTCCGGCTACACCGCTGCCACGCCGGCGACTCCGATCGCCGGTCAGATCGCCACATGCCGTGATGTCCAGCGCACAGCGACGGTAGCGAGCCCCCGCACCGACGACCCCGCTGCCACGCCGCCGACACCGGTCACCGGTCAGATCGCCACATGCCGTGATGTCCAGCGCACAGCGACGGTAGCGAGCCCCCGCACCGATTACACCTGGGCGACGCCGTCGACACCGATCACCAGTGCGGTCGTCATACGCCGTGATGTCCGGCGCACGGCGAACGTAGCGGGCCCGCACCAAGGCGCCTTCGCCCCTCGCCCCGGGCACGGTGTTGGACGGTTGATCACCAGGCACTCACGCAAGCATCGGTCGAGAAGCGAACGCCACCAGTGCCTGGTGATCAATGGTCCAGATCTGCGGTCAGGCGGCGTTCACGATCGACATGGCGATGCCGTCGAGGATGTCGTGTTCGCTGACGACGAGTTCGGTGACGCCGGCGCGGCGGGCGAGTTCGTCGGCGAGGACCTCGGTGATGACCGCGCCGCCGCCGATCACGTCGACGCGGCCGGGGTGCATCGGGCCGAGGGCGGCGCGCTCGTCGTGGTCCATGGCGATCAGGCGGTCGCAGACCTGGTGCACCTCGGCCAGGCTGAGGCGGGTCAGGTGGACGCGGGAGGCGTCGTATTCGGGGAGGTCGAGGGCGACGGCGGTGATCGTGGTCATCGTGCCCGCCACACCGACCCAGGTGTGCACCTGGTCGACCGGGACCTTCGCGAACGCTTCGTCGAGCCGCTGCTGGGCGAATTCCCGTGCGGCGGTGATCTGTTCAGCGGTGGGCGGATTGCCGGGCAGACAGCGTTCGGTGACGCGTACGCAGCCGATGTCGGCGGAATGCGCTGCCTGGACGCCGTTCTCGTCGCCGACGACCAACTCGGTCGACCCGCCGCCGAGATCGACCACCACGAAAGGCCCGGCGTCGGCGGACAATTCGCCGACGGCACCGGCGAACGACAGCCGCGCCTCCTCGTCACCGGTGATCACCTCGGCGACCGCGCCCGGCACGACCTGGCCGAGTTCGGTGCGGGTCATCTCGAAGAAGTCGTCGCGATTGGCAGCGTCGCGGGTGGCGGAGGTGGCGACCATCCGCACGCGCGTCACGCCGGTCGCCGTCATCACGTCCACGTAGTCGGCCAGCGCGGCCCGCGTGCGTTCGATCGCCTCGGGGGCGAGACGACCGGTGGCGTCGACGCCCTGGCCGAGCCGGACGATGCGCATCTCGCGGTGCACGTCGGTCAGGCCACCGTCGGCGCCGACCTCGGCGACCAGCAGCCGGATCGAGTTGGTTCCGCAGTCCACTGCGGCGATGCGCTCACCCATGGTTCCTCCTGATCTCCGGCGCCATGCACCGGTCGCTGCCCGCGATTATGCCTGCTACACCGACACCCTGGCCCCGACCGCTCGACACCGGTACCAACGCCCGCCGAACCCTGCCCTGCCCGTCGGCCCGATCGGCCGCCGCCGCTCGCCATAACCGCCGCGCCCGGCCCAGCTCATCGGCCGGATCAGACGCCGCCGACCGCCGTAATCGCCGGCCCCGGCCTCCTCGTCGGCTGGATCGGACACCGTCGCCCGCCGTGTGTCGAGGCTCTGCCCAGCTCGTCAGCCGTATCGGACACCGTCGCCCGCAGCAACGCCGGGGCCAGCTCGTTGGCTGGATCAGCCGCCGCTCGCCGTGACTGTCGGGCCCCGGCTTTCTCGTCGGCCGGATCGGACCGCCGCTCGCTGTAATCGTCGGACCCGGCCCAGTTCATCGGCCGGATCGGACGCTGCCGCTCGGCCGTGGTTGGACGGCCTCCTAGGCCGACTCGTCGGAGGTGTGGATTGCGGGCCAGTCGGCGGGGACGGCGGTGCCGCGTAGTCCGGCCTCGGCGGCCAAGGCGACCGATTCGTCGCCGAAGGGGTTCACGCCTGGGCCCTTGGCCAGGGAGTGGGCGATCAGGACGTGCAGGCATTTCACGCGGTCGGGCATGCCGCCGCCGGTGAAATCGGTGCCGAGGGACTCGATCTCGTTGCGTTCGGCCAGGTAGGACTCGTGTGCGGCGCGGTAGGCGGCGGCCAGTTCGGGGTCGGTGGCGAGGCGTTCGGTCATCTCGCGCATCACCCCGGCCGATTCCTGACGGCTCGCCTCGGCGGTCAGGCGGGGGTCGGTCAGGTAGTAGAGGGTGGGGAACGGGGTGCCGTCGGGTAGGCGCGGGGCGGTCTTCACCACGGCGGGGCGGCCGTCTGGGGTGCGGTAGGCGATGGCGAGGACACCGCGCGGCTCGCGGCCCAATTGCTGGGCGATGATCTCGAGGTCGCGTTCGTTCGGTGCGGTCACCGTGGTCCTTCCGGGGCTGGTTCGGAGATGCTGCGCCACAGGTCGGTGTACCAGGGGTCGGGCGCCGCGGTGCGGGTACTCATCGGCGGCGGCGCCGGTGCTTCGATGCCGGGAACCTGCACGATGTAGGGGGTTTCGCCGGGCATCACCAGGCGCAACCGGTCGCGCGCCTCGGAGCGGATGTAGGCCGGGTCCTCCTGCTGGGCCCGGCGATCGCGCAGGGCGGCGAGGTCGGCGTCGAGTTCGGCGCGCTGCTGGGCCAGTGCGGTGGCTTCGGCGCGCTGGCTGAAGTAGGTGCGGGTGGGCACCGCCAGGGTCAGCGCCAGGCCGCACAGCACGGCCGCGAGGACCACCGCCTTACCGGTCGAGAGACCGAGGATGGTGTGTTCGTTGCGGTCGAGCTTGCCGCCGGTCTTGCGCTTGGTGCCGGTCGCGGATTCGGGGCGACGGCGCGTGGTGCGTTTGGCCGCCGCGGGGCGGCCGGGCGCGTCGAGGTGACTGGGGCGGGAGCGCGCGGCCCGCGACGTGCGGCGGTCGCCTCGTCCACCCGGACTGGTCCCACGCGCACGTCGCTCGGTCATTCGCTCCCTACCCTGTCATCCGATCAGAAATCGCCGGTGAAACGCGGGAAGGCCACGTCACCGGCATAGCGTGCCGAATCACCGAGGGCGTCCTCGATGCGCAGCAGCTGGTTGTACTTGGCGACGCGCTCCGAGCGAGCGGGGGCGCCGGTCTTGATCTGGCCCGAGCCGACGGCGACCGCGAGGTCGGCGATGGTGGTGTCCTCGGTCTCGCCCGAACGGTGCGACATCATGGTCTTGTAGCCGTTGCGGTGCGCGAGCTCGACGGCGTCGAGGGTCTCGGTGAGGGTGCCGATCTGGTTGACCTTCACCAGCAGCGCGTTGGCCGCGCCCTTGGCGATGCCCTCTTCGAGGCGCTCGGGGTTGGTGACGAACAGGTCGTCGCCGACGAGCTGCACCTTGTCGCCGATGGCGTCGGTGAGCGCGACCCAGCCGTCCCAGTCGTCCTCCGAGAGCGGGTCCTCGATGGAGACCAGCGGGTACCGGGTGAGCAGATCCGCGTAGAACTCGCCCATCTCGGCGGCGGTGCGGACCTTGCCCTCGAACTTGTAACCCTCGCCCTCGGTGTGGAACTCGGTGGCGGCCACGTCGAGCGCCAGCGCCACATCGGTGCCGAGCTTGTAACCCGCGCGCTCGATGGCGACGCTGATCAGGTCGAGCGCCTCCACGGTGCCCGCGACGTCGGGGGCGAAGCCGCCCTCGTCACCGAGACCGGTGGACAGGCCCTTCTCCTTGAGCACGGCCTTGAGCGAGTGGTACACCTCGGTGCCCCAGCGCAGCGCCTCGCGGAAGGTGGGGGCGCCGATCGGGGCGACCATGAATTCCTGCACGTCCACACCGGTGTCGGCGTGCGCGCCACCGTTGAGGATGTTCATCATGGGCACGGGCAGCACGTGGGCGTTCGGGCCGCCCAGGTAGCGGAACAGCTCGAGCCCCGAGGACTCGGCCGCGCCGCGCGCGACGGCCAGCGACACGCCGAGCAGGGCGTTCGCGCCGAGGCGGGACTTGTCGGGGGTGCCGTCCAGGTCGAGAAGGACCTGGTCGACGGTGCGCTGCTCGACGGCGTCGAGGCCGATGATGGCGGGCGCGATCTCGTCGAGGACACCCTCGACGGCCTTGGTGACACCCTTGCCGCCGTAGCGGTCGCCGCCGTCACGCAGCTCGACGGCCTCGTGCTCACCGGTGGACGCGCCGGACGGCACGTCTGCCCTGGTCAGGGTGCCGTCGTCGAGGGCGATCTCGACCTCGACAGTGGGATTGCCGCGAGAATCCAGAATCTCGCGAGCTCCGACCTGTTCGATGATGGCCACGAAAACGACTCCTTACGACGGAAGGCACGGTAGGTATCACGGGATTGGCCGTGCGGTGCCGAGCCTATCGTCTCGGCGTGACGTGGAGTAACCGGCACTCCGGGCGACCACGACTAGGCACGGCGCCCGATGCTGTACGCCGCGGCCCGGTCCCGCACCACATGCATGTATTTGTTGGACTGGTTGTAGGCGAACAGGGCGCGCTGCCAGCCATCGGCCGAGGTGAGGTCGCCGCCGCGGGTGCACAGGTAGCGGGCGGCGGTGAGCGCGGCGTCGTCGATGTTCTGCGGGTCGAGCACGCCGTCGCCGTTGGCGTCGACCGCCCAGCGCTTCCAGGTCTCGGGGATGAACTGCAGCGGGCCGACCGCGCGGTCGTAGACGGTGTCGCCGTCGAGGGCGCCGCCGTCGGTGTCGCGGATCTCGGCATTGCCCTTGGTGCCGTCGAGGGCGACGCCGATGATCGCGGGGCGCACGGTGCCATCGGCATCGATGCCCGCGCCGCGATGGGTGCCGTGGCCGCTCTCCACGCTGGCGATCCCGGCCAGTGTGGTCCAGGCGATCCCGCACTCGGGCCGCGACTTGGCCATCACCGCGGCCGCGTACCCGTAGGCCTCGAGGGCGATCGGTTCGATGCCGAGCGCGCCGGATTGCTCGCCGGCCCACCCGGCCAATTGCGCGGCTGCCCGGCCGGGCGCTTCGACATCGATGACGGGCAGCGCGGCGCCGGGTCCCGGCGGCATGTCACCGGGGATGGACGCGAGCGAACTGCACCCCGCGAGCAGCGCGGCCATCGCCACGGCGGCGAAGACGCCGACTTTCTGCACAGACACCCGCTCAATCATCCAGATCCACGGGCCTCGACGCACCTCTCACAGCGAGTTCTCAGAGTCGACGCGATATCGATCACCCGATCAGGTCGGCCGTCGCCTGGTGCGCGGGGCCCGCCAGCACGGTTGCCGGGGCACCGGATTCGACGACCCGTCCGTGGTCGAGGGTGCGGAGTTCGGTGCAGTGCTTGGTGACCAGTGCCATGTCGTGGCTGATCAGGAGGACGGCGGTGCCGTGTTCGGCGCGCAGGTGATCGAGCAGGGTCATGATGGCGGCGGCGGTGGCGGTGTCGAGGGCGGTGGTGATCTCGTCGCAGATCAGGACGGCCGGTTTCGCCGCGAGAGCGCGGGCCAGGGCGACGCGTTGGCGTTGGCCGCCGGAGAGTTCATGGGGGTGGCGGGTGGACAGGTCGGTGGGGAGTTCCACGTCGGCGAGCAGAGTGGCTACGTGGGCGCGGACCTCGTGGCGCGGGACCCGGGCGATGCGGCGCAGCGGGCGGGCGAGGGTTTGCTCGACGGTGCGGCGGGGGTTCAGGGCGGCAAGGGGATTCTGCGTGACCAGTTGAATTCCATTGACCTCGGACTTGATTCGCCTGCGTCGACCGACCACGGTTCGCACACCTCGCAATTCGACAGTCCCCGTCGCCGATGTGTGCAATCCCGCGATCACCCGAGCCAGAGTCGTCTTCCCTGCCCCGGACGGCCCGACCACCGCCAACGCCTCCCCCGACCGCACGCTGAGCTCTACATCGGCGAGCAACTCGTGGCCCTCCGCCCACGCCCCGATCCCGCTGGCCCGGAACACCACGCCCGCCGTAGGCGCATCCGCCGCCGAACCGGCTCCGGCACCGCTCGTCGGCCCGTTCTCGCCGGTCTCGAACGTAGACGCCGCTCGCCCGGGTTCATCGATCGGCTCGACCACGCCGGCCGGTCCACCGAGATCGCGCGCGGGTTTCGAGCCAGTCGGCCGGGCCGCACCATCCCGCTCGGCAACCAGACCGTTCCGTCCGCCCACCTCGGTGGACTTCGCCCCCGCTCCAGCGCCCCCGACGGTGCCGAGAGGCTCGGCGACCGGACGGCTCCGAGAGCATGCCTCGGCGGCAGCGCGGCCGCCGGCACCCGAGTCGTCGGCGATCGGCAAGACGTGGAGCGGGACGACCTCGACTACTTCGTCCGCGATGGCGTGAACGGTGGCGGTGTCGTGGCCGGAGAGCAGGATCGCGGTCGACTCGCTGGTGGCGAGATCGGTGATGAGGCGGGCTATTTCGGTACGGAGTGCGCCGTGCAGGCCCGCCAGGGGTTCGTCGAGGAGCAGGACGGTAGGGCGGCGGAGCACGGCGCGGGCGAGGGCGATGCGGCGTTGCTGGCCGCCGGAGAGGCGGCCGCAGCGGCGGCGCAGGAAGGTGGAGTCGAGGCCTACGCGTTCGAGGACGGCTCGGTGGTCGTCTGCGGTGGATGTGGGTGCGGCTTCGGCGAGGAGACTGCGCACCCGCATCAGCGGGTTCAGTTCGGAGCCGGGGTCCTGGCCGACATAGGCGATCCGCTCACGCCGAAATGACCGCAGCGCAACAGCATCGAGAATGAACACGTCCTGCCCGCCGACCCACACCGCGCCCTCGTGCCGCGCCCCGACCGGAAGATGCCCGAGCAACGCCCGCATCGCCGTCGACTTCCCCGCCCCCGACGCCCCGGTCAGCGCGGTAACCGTGCCCGCGACCAACCGAAACGACAGCGGCGCCAGCAACACCGCCCCGTTCTCGGCGACCACGCGCAACCCATCGACCACCACCACGTCGGCAGCGTCCCCTGCCATGGCATCCGCATGATCGACCCCTGCGGTGCTTCCGTCGACCGCCGAGGTCTCATACCCTCCCGTGCTGGTTCGCACAGAGGTCGTTGCACCAGAACCTGGGTCGGCCGCGCTGGTCGGGGCGTTCTTCTTCGACGTGACGCGTCGACGGTTCGTGGTGCCGCCGGTGACGACCAGGTTGACCCCCACCGCGACGATGGCGATGGCGGCGCTGGGGGCCAGGACGGACCAGGGGTTGAGGAGGAGGCCGGGGGCGTTGTCGCGGACCATGATCGCCCAGTTGTCGGGGCCGATGCCGGGGAGGCCGAGGAAGGCGACGGTGCTGACGAGGTAGACGGCGACGACGAAGCGGAGGCCGAGCTGAGTGGCGAAGACGGCGCGGAGGTTGGGGAGGACCTCCCGGAAGACCAGGTGCGGGAGGGATTCCCCGCTGGCGATCGCGGCTTCGATGTAGCCGGTGCTCGCGATGCTCGCCGCCGCGGCCGCGAAGAGGCGGGCGCAATAGGGCACGCCGAACACCAGGGCGACGGTGATCAACGCGGCCTCCCCGCCCTGGGGCCACGCGGTGAGCACGAGCAGGATGCCGAGCACCGCCGGGAGCAGGATGACCAGGTCACCGGCGAGTTCGATGACCGCCCCCGCGCGCGGCCGCACCGCGGCGACCGTCCCGAGCACCGCCGACAACACCGTCACCGCCACCGCGATCACCGCCGAGACCACCAGCAGATGCGTTCCCCCGGTGAGCAGGTGGCTGAGCACATCGCGCCCCAGCCGATCGGTGCCGAGCAGCGCTTCCCCACTCGGCGGCGCGAACGGCATCCCCACCGCCCGCTCCACCGGATGGGGCGCGAGCATCGGCCCGACGACCGCGAGCAGCACCACCAGCCCCACGCCCGCCGCCACCGACCACCGCCACCACCTGGACGGTCGATCACCAGGCACTGGTGTCACCGTCGATCGAGAGGCCGCCGCCACCAGTGCCTGGTGATCTTGATCCGCGGGGGTGTGGTGCGTCATCGGGCGCCTCGGGAGGCCCAGGTGCGGGCGAAGTCGGCGGTGGCGAGGAGGGCCATGATGACGATGGCGGTGAGGGCGACCACGGCGGCGACGGTCGCGGTGTCGCGGTCGGCGACGGAACCGGCGAGGACGGCGCCGATGCCGGGGTAGTTGAACAGGGTCTCGACGACGAGGGCGCCGCCGAAGAGCATGCCGACGGAGGTGGCGTATCCGGCGACGATGGTCGGGACGGCGAAGGGCAGCAGGTGCCGCAGGAGGACGGTGCGGGGCGGAAGTCCTTCCAGCACGGCGCTTTCCACGTGCGGTGCGGTGGCGACGTCGAGGAGGGCCGAGCGCACGATCCGAGTGTTCCAGCCGATCTGCGGGATCGCCAGCGCGAGGACGGGCAGGATCAACATCTCCGGACCGGCGGGGAAGCCGGATCGACCGGTGATGGTCACCGCGGGGAGCAACCCGGTCGCCAAGGAGAACACCAGGATCAGCAGTGTGCCGCAGACGAATTCGGGCACCGCGACGGAGACGGTGGTGGCCGGTTGCAGGACGCGGGCACCGAAGGCGTTGGGGCGCAGGGCCCACCAGCAGCCGAGGGCCAGCGACAACACCACCGTGAGCACGAGGGCGATGCCACCGAGCAGCAGCGTCTGCGGGAACTTGTCGGCCAGCAGCGCGCCGATCGAACTCCCGCGTGCGGTCTGCCCGAAATCGCCGGTGAGCACCCCGGAGATCCAGTGCCAGAACTGCACCGGCAAGGCGCGATCGAGGCCGAGCTCGTGTTCCTTGGCCATGAGCTCGGCCTGATCGGCGTCGCGGCCCAGCGCGGAACGGGCCGCACTGCCGGGCAGCAGGTCCACCGCGACGAACACGATGGCGAGCAGCACCACCAGCAGCCCGAGCCGCCGCAGCACCGGAACGACGAAGGCCCGCACCGTGTTCACGCCAGCCAGGCGCGTTCCAGCTGGACCCGGGCGAAGCCGCCGAGCGTCGGCAGGTCACGCACCGAGGACGCCGCGATGTCGATCCCGTCGGCCATGCCCCACACGAGATAGCCACCGCGCTCGAACTGGATGCGCTGGATCTCCTTGCAGGCCTGGATGTACTCGTCACCGGAGGCGGCCAGCGCGCGGGCGGTGGCGGCGTCGAATTCCGCGTCGTGGAAGGCGGTTTCATTGCGGTTGGTGCCCGAGGACATCAGCTTCTCGGCGAAGAACACCACCGAGTCGTTGGTGCCCCACGACACCGTGTACAGCGGCGCGGTGAGCCAGACATCGTCGTAGAAGGCGGCGGGCTCGACCACCTGTACGTCGAGACGCACGCCGATCTCGGCGAGCTGGGTGGCGATCACCTTCGCCGATTCGACCTCACCGGCGACCTCGGCCTTGGTGACGAAGGGGTAACCGCGGCCGGTGTCGAAACCCGCCTCGCGCAGCAGGGTCTTCGCGCGCTCGACATCGCGGTCGCGGCGGGCGAGGGCGGTGTCGTAGGCGGGGTCGGCGGTGCCGAGGATGTCGGCGGCGACGGTGCCGAAGCCGGAGTGCACCTGGTTGACCAGCGCGGTCCGGTCGACACCGAGGCGCAGCGCGGTGCGCACCCTGGCATCGGCGAACGGACCGTCGGCGGTGCGCATGGCGACGCCGACCATGGTGTCGTCCGGCCGCCGGACGACCTGCAGGTCACCGCGTCCGGCGGCGGTACGCCCGGCGATGGCGCCGACATTGGAGGCCAGGTCGATCTGACCGCCGATGGCCGCGTTGCCGAGCGCGGTGACGCTGTCGAACATGGTCACCTCGATGGCGTCGAGCAGCGGCGGCGCGCCGTGCCAGTCCTCGTTGCGGACCAGTCGCGCGGTACCGCCCTGGAAGGACTCGAGCCGGAACGGGCCGGTGCCGATCGCGGCGGTGAAGTCGGTGGTGCCCCGCGGAACGGTGAAGGTCATCAGCCGGAGCAGCAGCGGCAGTTGGGTATTGGGTTCGGGCACGGTGAACACGACGCGGTGGGGGCCGTCGGCGGTGAGGTCGTCCTCGGCGACCGGCATCTTCGACGCACCGCCGACCGAGCGCAGCCTGCGCATCGACCACACCACGTCCTCGGCGGTGACCGGCGCGCCGTTGTGGAACTTCGCGCCCTCGGCGATGGTGAAGGTCCAGCGGCGGTTGTCGGCGTCGGCTTCCCAGTGCGAGGCCAGCCGCGGGGCGACGGTCGGATCGGCGCCGGGAACGGTGAGCGCGTCGTAGACCAGCGAGGCGATCAGGAAATCGCTGTCGTTGCTGAGATTGCCGTGCGGATCGCGTTCGATTCTGGCGGCGGTGCCGAGCGCGCCGACCCGCAGTGTGCCGCCCCGCTGGGCGGTGCCGGAGCCGTCCTCGCTCGTGCACGCGGCCGCGAGCAGCAGTGCGGTGACGCCGATCCCGGATTGCAGCAGTTGTCTGCGCGTGATCCCCATCGTGTTGTTGCCTTCCCTCAGAACCGCGTGCGCCGGAACCCCTTTTCCGACAAAGCAAACCAGGCGAGGCTAACCTGAAATGGATGCCGGATGGTGGTGATCATCACGACCGATACCGAACCGCAGCGCGCCGAACACACCCCCGGATTTCCATCACCGCAGGCTTTGGGGTAGAAAGCTTCGTTATATGAATTGGCTATTTACGAGTCAACGCTTTAGGTAAGTCTTGCCTAATTAGATACCAAGCACTACCTTCGCACATCGAGTCTCCACATCACCCGCGTTCGACCGATGCGAAGAAGGGAAGGCCGGTGAAAAGCGTTCTGTCCGAACGTATGACACTTCACCTGCACGACATCGAACATCGCGAGCTAGAGCCCGACGCCGCTATTGCCGTGCGCTCGCTCGCTCGCGACATTCGTCACCGATTAGGTGACGAAACACACACCACCACATTGCACGATCCGGCATTGCTCGCCGAGATCGAGCAATGTGTCGGTGAATTGCCCGATACGGTGCGCGCGGCCGTCCGCCCGCCCGCCACCGCGGCGGGGGCGACGGTGGTGCGCGGCCTGCGCGTGGACGACGCCGAATTCGGTCCGACACCCCGGCATTGGCAGGCCGCCGCCGAATCGGCGGCCGATCCGGCGCACTCGGGTTCGCTGGAACTCGATATCGCCATGCTGCTGCTGGCGCGGTGCGCGGGCGAACCGTTCGGCTGGCAGGGGCAGCAGAACGGCAGGCTGGTCAACAACATCGTGCCCGCGGCCGGGCACGAGGACGAGCAGTCGGGCGCGAGCAGTTCCACCCTGCTCAGCCCGCACACCGAGGACGCCTTCCACGCCCGGCGCGCGAACCTGCTGATGCTGGCCTGCCTGCGCAATCCGGACCGGGTCGCCACCACGGTGTCGTCGGTGCGGCGGGTCGAGCTGTCCGACGACGACCTGGCCGCGCTCACCACCCCGACGGTGCCGATCCTGCCCGACGTGTCCTACGGCACCGATTTCGATCACCCCGCCCCCGCCCTGCCGACCGTCTGGCTCGATGAAACCGGCGGCGCCACACTGCGTTACGATCCCGCCTACACCCCGCTCGACGACGCCGATCCGGTGTTCCGCTCCGCCTACGCCCGGCTCACCGCCGAGCTGGCCAGGGTCTGCCACGCCCCCGCGCTCGCCCCCGGCGAGATCCTGCTGGTGGACAACGACGTCGCCGTCCACGGGCGGGTGCCCTTCCGTGCCCGCTACGACGGCACCGATCGCTGGCTCAAGCGCGTGAACATCCGGCTGCCCGAACGGCGTCGGCGCGCGCAGGAGTCGTCCGAGAATGGGTACGGCCAGCGAGTGGTCGCGCCGTTCCGGGCGAGCACCGATCGGACAGCAGAGCGGGGCAGTACAGATGAACGAGGATCCGTTGAACAACCGTGACCGGAGCATCCCGCTGCGGGTGCTCTCCCGCAGCGACCTGGCCGACGTGCCGATCACGCCCGCCGAGGTG
Source organism: Nocardia sp. NPDC058176 (assembly GCF_042883805.1). Taxonomy (NCBI): domain Bacteria; kingdom Bacillati; phylum Actinomycetota; class Actinomycetes; order Mycobacteriales; family Nocardiaceae; genus Nocardia; species Nocardia sp. NPDC058176. Next base: position 133,980 of record NZ_JBHVVA010000002.1, read on the forward strand.
GTGCGTGCCGTCGAGGAGGCCTATCTCGCCTTCGCGGCGGGCGAATCCGACAACCCGCGCAAGCTGAGCGTGGCCGATCCCGGCGGTTCGTCGGTGTCCTACGCGATGCTGGGCCGCGACGGCCGGCGCCGGGTTGTCGCCATGAAGACCTCCTACAAGTTCGATCCCGGCCACGACCGCAGCACCAAGCGGTACTACACCACGATCACCCTCTACGACGACACCACCGGTGCGCCGATCGCGATGATGGACTGCGCCAGGGTCGGCGCGCTGCGGACGCCCGCGGTCTCGGCGCTGCTGGTGCGCGAGACGGCGCGCCGGGGTGCGGAGAGCGCGCTGCTCATCGGCACCGGCACCCAGGGCCGCAACGCCCTGCCGCATCTGCTGGCGGTGAACCCGCAGCTGCGCAAGCTGATGGTCTACGGGACACACACCGAGGGACTGGCGGCGGTGCACACGTACCTGGCCGAGGCGGCGCCACACGCGCTGCTCGAGGTGGTCGACGATCCGTACGCGGCGGCCGGAACCGCCGATGTGGTGCTGGCGACCGCCGGTCCCGGCACCCAGGTCGCGCTCGAATCCGAGCATCTGGCACCGGGTTCGGTGGCCGTGCTGGTCGGCTACGGGCTCGCCCCGTCGACGCTGGTCGAGGCCGATCGGGTGGTCGCCACGAGCGCGGCCCAGATGGCGCTGACCGGCACCGACATGGTCGGACCGGACGGCACCCTGCGCTCGGTCGACGCCGAACTCCCGCAGATCCTCACCCGCAGCAGGCCCGCCCGCCGCAGCGAGGACGAGAAGATCTTCGTCTACAACAGCGGCCTGGTGCTCACCGACATCGCGGTCGCCCACGCGCTGGCCACCCGCGCCATCGCCGAGGGACGGGGTACCGAGGTGCCGCTGTGGGACTAGCGGGTGCCGGGGCTCGTCGATGAGCACGGCAGCCGACGCCTCCGCGCACAGATTGTGCGCGGAGGGGAGTTCGTCTGGGGCACAAGCGCACTGCGCACCACCGATGCCCGCGTATGTCGACGCGGTGGAACGGCGGCTGCTCGACGACCCGCAGTTGCTCGGGGACATCGCCGAAGCGGTCGGTGGGCCGTTTCATGTGCTGTTCCCCGAGCGGGTCGTACGCAATGTCACCGCTTTTCAGGAGGCATTCGTCCAGGCCGGGGTCGACGGGTTCGTGTACTTCGGGAAGAAGGCGAACAAGGCGGCGTGTGTGGCGCGGGCGTGCGCGGTCAGCGGTGCCGGGATCGATGTCGCCAGTGCGGGCGAGTTGGTCGCGGCGTTGGCGCAGGGGGTGCGGGGCGAGGATCTGATGATCACCGGGCCCGCCAAGTCCGCTGACCTGTTGTGGCTGGCGGCGCGACATCGGGCGCTGATCGCGGTCGACTCGCTCGACGAGCTCGAACTGCTTGTCGGACTGAGTATTCCGGCCCGCATCGTGCTGCGGGTGCTGCCCGAGGGCTCGACCAGTCGATTCGGTCTCGATTCCGAGGAACTGCGTCAGGCCGTCGAGCAGCTGCGTCCCGGCGGACCGATCACCCTGTCGGGCTTCAGCTTCCACCTGTCCGGCTACGACGCCGTCGCACGCTCGGAGCAGGCCGCCGCGCTGGTCGAGCTCTGCCTGCGCGCCCGCGCGCAGGGCCATCCGGCCGACACCATCTCGATCGGCGGCGGCTTCGGGGTCGACTACCTCGACGCCGAATCCTGGGCCCGGTTCCGGGACACCGTCAGCGACAACTGGTTCCACGCGAGCCCGCCCAGGAGCGGGTACTACCCGTACCACTTCCCGGTGCCGGGCGCGGCGATGCTCACCGCGATCCTCACCCACCACGGCCTCGCCGAACGACTGCGCGACAACGGCATTCGCCTCGCCGTGGAACCCGGCCGCGCCCTGCTCGACCGGGCGGGTAGCTCGGTCTTCCGCGTGCAAGGGGTGAAGTCGCGTACGGTCGGGGCCGAGCCGTATGACATCCTCACCGTCGACGGCACCAGCTTGAGCCTTTCCGAGCAGTGGTTCGACAGCGAATACCTGCCCGATCCGGTGCTGTGGCCCGCACACCCCGGCCACCACACCCCGACCAGCGTCGGCGCCAGTACCTGTCTGGAGTCCGACCTGTTGAGCAGGCGGCGCATCCCGCTGCCCCGGCGCGCCCGCGTCGGCGATCTGCTCGTCTACCCGAACACCGCCGGGTATCAGATGGACTCCAACGAGTCCCCGTTCCACGAACTGCCGCTTCCGCCGAAAGTGGTCCTGTCCGCAGGCGCCGACCGGCTGCGCTGGCGTCTGGACGCGCCACCCCGCTGATCCACCCGAGCTCCCGAATCCCGATGGAGGAACACCCCATGGCTCTCGTCACGCGCGTGACGGATCTGATCGGCCGCACTCCCCTGTTCGAACTCGCCGTCACCGACACCGGTACCCGACTGTTACTCAAGCTCGAACAGTTCAATCCGACCGGCGCCGCGAAGATCAGAATGGCCCGTTCGATGGTGCTCGACGCGGAGCAGCGGGGTTTGCTGCGCGATGGCGGGCATATCATCGAGTCGACGTCCGGCAACACCGGACTCGGCCTGGCGGTGGTAGCGGCCGAACGTGGCTACCGATTCACCGCCGTGGTCGACAACCACGCCTGTAAGGACAAACTGCGCGCGATGCGAGCCATGGGCACCGACCTGGTGTTCGTCGCCGACGACGGCGACGACGAGCTGGCCACCTCGGCACGAGAGGATCTCGCCGAGGCGATGGCGGCCGCCCGTGACGACGCCTACTTCACCGAACAGCACAACAACGACGCCAACGCCGTCGGCTACTACGCGGTGGCCGAGGAGTTGCTGGCCGAGGTCGAACGGGTCGACATCCTGCTCTCGGCGGTCGGCACCGGCGGCTCGCTGTTCGGTACCGCCACGCGGTTGCGCGATCTCGGCAAACCGGCCAGGGTGATCGGCGTGGAACCCGTCGGCTCGATCGCCTTCGGCGGCGAGGGCGGTCCGTACTGGCAGTCGGGCACCGGCACCCCGCCCGGCGCGACCATCGGCACCGCCGTCGACTACGCCCTGCTCGACGAGGGCGTGAAGGTCAGCGATGTCGACGCCTTCGCCACCACGCGCGCCGTCGCCAGGACACACGGGCTGTTGATCGGCGGATCGGCGGGCGGTTCGGTGCACAATGCCCTGGCGCGCCTCGAGGAGTTCCCCGCCGGATCGACCGTGGTGACCATCGTCTGCGACGGCGGCGAGAAGTACCTCGACACGGTCTTCGACGACGACTGGATGAGCGCGCGCGAGCTGCTCGACCCCGCCGCCGAATGCGCGGTGACCACCCTGCTGCGCCGCTATTCCCCGCTGCGCCGCCACGACGAATTGATGGAGGTCAGGTGAGCGCGATCGCGCGCCGCACGAACAGGGTGCGGTGGTGACCGGCAGGATCACCGACAGCAGCGCGTTGGCCAGGCTGGCGACGCCGATCGCGCTCACCCAGCTGGCGCAGGTCGCGATCTCGACGACCAATCTCGCCCTGATGGGCACGCTCGGCGTGCGCGAGGTCGCCGCCGGTGGCCTCGCGCTCGTGCTGTTCAACCAGATCCGCACCATGTGCGTCGGGTTGATCACCGGCAGCGGGAACCAGATCGCGGGCGCGGTGAGCGCCGCGGGCAAGCGCGGTCGCTCGGCCGACGGCGAGGTCCGCGCGATCGTGCGGGCCGCGTTCGTCATCGCCACCCTGGCCGGTCTGGCCGGTGGCGCGCTGCTGATCGGCCTCGGCTGGGTACTGCCCTGGCTCGGGCAGGACGAAGGCGTGCTGGCGGCGGCACGCCCGATGATGATCGCGCTGGCACCGGGCCTGCTGCCGTGTCTGTGGTTCCAGGTGCTGCGGCAATACACCGTCGGCATGCAGCGGCCGCAGGCGCTGCTGCTGGTGACGCTGGGTTCGGTGGCGCTGAACCTGGTGCTCGCGCTGGCGTTCATCCACGGCTGGGCCGGTCTGCCCGCCTTCGGGCTCACGGGGGTCGGCATCGCGACCTCGCTGGTCTTCCTGATCACCTTCGCGGTGTTCTGGGCGATGGTGCGCCGCGACGAGCGGCTCGGCGCGACCCTGCCGTCGCGGCCGTGGCCGGTGCGCTGGTCGATGGTCCGCGCGGAACTGCGCCTCGGCACCCCCATCGCGCTCACCTACGGCTCCGAGGCCGGGATGTTCTCGGTGCTCGCGCTGGTGATGGGCAGCTTCGGGCCCGCCGCGCTGGCCGCGCACAATGTGGTCTACCAGATCATCTACATCGTGTTCCAGGTGGCGATCGGTATCTCGCACGGCGCATCGATCCTGGTCAGCGAGGCCGTGGCGCGCGACGAGCACAGCCACGCCAAAGCGCTGGCCTGGCTGGCGCTGCGGCACGCGGCGGTCCTCGCCGTGGTCACCGGCGCGGTCTACGTGCTGGCGCCGAACCTCGTGCTGGCCCCGTTCCTGGAGAGCACCGACACCGACACCCTCGCGATCGCGCACACGCTGCTGCTCATCGGCATCGTGCTGCAGTTCTTCGACGCCGCCCAGAACATCGGCACCGGCCTGCTGCGCGGTCTGAAGGAGACCTCGGCGGGCTTCCGCCTGTCCCTGATCGGCTATTGGGGCGTCGGCCTCCCGGCGGCCCTCCTGTTCGCCTTCCCGCTGCACCTGGGCGCCGCGGGCGTCTGGTGGGGTCTCACGGCGGGCCTGGCGACCACCGCGGCCCTCATGCTCCGCAAGTACTTCGCCCTGCTCGACCAGGCCGGCACGGCCCGGCCGCGGCGGATCCCGGCGACACAGGCGAGCTGAGACGGAGGCGGTCGACCTCTCGACCGCCTCCCTCCCCGGTCCTAGATGTTCACACCGTAATCGCGGGCGATCCCCGCCAGGCCCGACGCGTAACCCTGGCCGATGGCCCGGAACTTCCACTCGGCGTTGTGCCGGTACAGCTCGCCGAAGACCATGGCGGTTTCGGTCGACGCGTCCTCGGACAGGTCGTAGCGAGCCAGTTCGACGCCGGTGTTGGCGTCGGTGACGCGGATGTAGGCGTTGCGGATCTGCCCGAAGGACTGGCCGCGGGCCTGAGCGTCGTGGATCGACACCGGGAAGAAGATGTTGGTGATCGAGGGCGGGGTGGCGGCCAGATCGACGTTGATGATCTCGTCGTCGCCGTCGCCCTCACCGGTCAGGTTGTCACCGGTGTGCTCGATCGTGCCCTCCGGCGAGCGCAGGTTGTTGTAGAAGATGAAGTGCTGGTCGGAGAGCACCTTCAGGTTGGCGCCGGTCGCCAGCGCACTGGCGTCGAGGTCGTGGTCGGCGCCGGTCGTGGTGCGGACGTCCCAGCCGAGACCCACCGCGATCTTGGTGAGATTGTCGGTCTGCTTCGACAGCGAGACATTGCCGCCCTTGGCCAGTGTGACGCTCATGAAAACCCTTCTGTCCAGATGGTGTGCTGTAGGGGAACTTACGTCGTTCGGCCGGGTCAGTGCTTGTCGTCCACCCAGGACCGCAGGGTCTCGACCCGACCCTCCAGCGCGCGCAGCTCGGTGTCGTCGAGCACGGTGCGCTGGATGCCACGGTCGACCGCGAAGGCCGACTGCCGGTGGTCGTCGATCACCTCGACATCGAGCTGCACGGCCGTGTAATCGGCCGCCGACGGCATCTGCTCGGCGAGCACGGTGGCCCGTCCGCGCGCACACAGCGCGACATTACCGCCACCCAGGATCAGCAACGCCACCTGCGGCTGCGCCCGCAACCGGGCCAGCGAGCCGCGATCGGACTTCAGACTGAGCAGAATCCGGCGGTCACCTGCGCGCACCGGCCACGACACGGGGATCGCGTGCGGACCGGCATCGGTGGTCACCAGCACCGCGATGGTCTCCTGTGGCCAGACCGGCAACACATCCAGTTCTGGGTGATCGATCGCGGTCTCCTGCTGTGCGGGTTCGATTCCAGTTGCCATCTGCCTCACCTCGACGATCGTCGGACACGACGCGCCCACCGCGAACGGTGCGCGCCCCCTGAGTCTAATTCGCTGCGGCCCTTGCTCGCTGGCACAGCGAGGATTGACCACCACATCTCAGCAACGTCTCAGACCCTGTGAGGTTCCGGAACCGGCGGCGTATCGTTAGCCCATCGGTAACTGATCGAAGCTCGTCGACGACAGGCTGGTGTGATGATCATTCGGAATTCGCTGCGTGCCGCCGCGGTCACGCTCCTGGGTGTCGCCGCCTTGACACCGATGCTCGCACAGGCCGAGCCCGCCATCACTCCCACCGGTGGGACCGAGGGCTGCGTGCCCTTCTACTCCTCCGAGGGCCCGCGACCGTGCGCGCGCGTTCCGGTGACGATCGGGCCGACAGCGACCATGGGCGAAGGCATCTGCGCGGGCCCGCTCACCGCCTCCGGCGCGGCCTACGACGGTCCGGTGAGCACCAACGCCTATCACCGGGGCACGCCCATCGGCGCCGAGCATTTCGTGACACTGCAGCTCATCTCGGGGTGGTGGCTCACTCCCAGCAACCCGATCGGCGCCTGTAATCTGCACGCCACACTGCACTGGCGCAATCTCGACACCGGCGCGGCGGGTGCGGAAACCCGCTACCTGGAACCGTTCCTGTGCATCAATACCTTCTGCACGCCCGAGGAACTCGATCGCAAGGCGCCGTCGGTGTATCTGCCCACCGGGCCGGGCCGGGTGCACATCGATCTCACCACCGACCATCCCGGTATCCCGATGGGCGTCGATGTCGTGGTGCCATGACCTGTCGTCACCGCCGCGACCGTTGACGCGTCGGCCGCTGGTCAGTGCGGCCAGAAGGCCCGCCAGTCCTCCGCCGTGAGCGGAAGGCGTTCTCCGCGTGCGGATTCCGCGGCGTCTTCGGCAGCGCGGATGGCATCGGCGAAGGCCAGCGTGGCCTTGCGCAGGCGCTCCTCGGCACTGTCGGGACCGCCGAGTTCGACCACCCGCAGCGCGGCGGGGACCAGGTCGTCGGGCAGTCCGGCGCGGGCGCTGCGGGCGCGGACCTTCTCGGCCAGCGCCAGCGCGGGTTGGGCCATGGCGATGCCGTCGAGGCAGGAGCGGCGGGCCTTCTCCGCGGATTTGCGCTCCTCCCAGGCCTTCTCCTGCGCGGCGATCTTGTCGGCCACCGAGGTGTCGGCGGGCAGATCGGCCGCGATCAGGTGCGGGCTGCGGTGCACGAGCTTGTCCACGAGCGCGGCGGCCACCTCGTCGACGGTGAATTCGCCTGCGGCCTCGGCGATCCGGGAGTGGAACAGGACCTGTAGCAGCAGGTCGCCGAGTTCCTCCTTGATGGTCTCGGCGTCGCCGGCGCCGATGGCGTCGAGCAGCTCGTAGGTCTCCTCGAGCAGGTAGGGGCGCAGCGAGTCGTGGGTCTGGGCGGTCTCCCAGCCGCCGAAATGCCAGAGCCGGTCCATCACCTCGACGGCATCGGCCAGGCCCGCCGCGACGACGGCGGTATCGGCCGCCTCCTGCGAGAACTCGCCGCTCATCGGGCCGCCGTGGCTTCGGTCGGCACCGAGAGATCCACCATCCCTTGGGGTTTGCCGTCCAGCGCGAGCAGCAGATCCGCGACGAACTGCAGCACGGCCACATCGCGCACCCGGTCGGCGCCGACACTGTCGGTGACCCGCGGCAGCGGGAGCTGGACCAGGCCGCTGGCCGGACGATAGGTGGCGCTGGGGTAGATCCGCTTGAGCCGGAGCTGCTTGGAATCGGGCAGGGTCAGCGGTGCGACCTTGAGTGTCGTTCCGGTGACCACGATCTCGGACACGCTGTAGGACCGCGCGAGCAGGCGCAACTTGGCCACCGACACCAGCCTGCCGACCTCCACCGGCAGCGGGCCGTACCGGTCGACCAGCTCCTCCACGACCGCGGCCAGCGCCGCGTCGTCCTGGGCGGAGGCGAGCTTGCGGTAGGCCTCGAGGCGCAGCCGGTCGCTGGCGATGTAGTCGGGCGGGATGTGCGCGTCCACCGGCAGGTCGATGCGCACCTCCTTGTTCTCCTCGGTGACGATCGGCTTGCCGTCGGCGGCCGCGCGATAGGCCTCCACGGCCTCACCGACCAGCCGCACGTACAGGTCGAACCCGACCCCGGCGACGTGACCGGACTGTTCGGCGCCGAGCACATTGCCCGCGCCACGGATCTCGAGGTCCTTCATCGCCACGGCCATACCGGCGCCGAGATCGGAGTTCTGGGCGATGGTGGCCAGCCGGTCGTAGGCGGTCTCGGTGAGCGGCTTCTCCGGCGGGTACAGGAAGTAGGCGTAACCGCGCTCGCGGGACCGGCCGACGCGACCGCGCAGCTGGTGCAGCTGGGACAGGCCGAGGGAGTCGGCGCGCTCCACGAGCAGGGTGTTGGCATTGGAGATGTCGAGGCCGGTCTCGATGATCGTGGTGCAGACCAGCACGTCGTATTCGCGTTCCCAGAAGCCCTGCACGGTGCGTTCGAGCTGGTCCTCGTTCATCTGACCGTGTGCGACGACCACCCGCGCCTCGGGCACCAGATCGCGAATCTTCTTGGCGGCCTTGTCGATCGAGGACACCCGGTTGTGCACGTAGAACACCTGGCCGTCGCGCATCAGCTCGCGGCGGATGGCGGCGGTGACCTGCTTGTCGTTGTAGGCGCCCACGTAGGTGAGCACGGGGTGGCGCTCCTCGGGCGGGGTGAGGATGGTCGACATCTCCCTGATACCGGCCAGGCTCATCTCCAGGGTGCGCGGGATCGGGGTGGCCGACATGGTGAGCACGTCGACGTGGGTGCGCAGCGCCTTGATGTGTTCCTTGTGCTCGACACCGAAGCGCTGCTCCTCGTCGACCACGACCAGGCCGAGGTCCTTCCAGTGCACGCCGGTCTGCAGCAGGCGGTGGGTGCCGACCACGATGTCGACCGTGCCGTCGGCCATACCTGCCATGATCTCCTTGGACTCGGCGGCATCGGTGAAGCGCGAGAGCCCCTTCACCGTGACCGGGAACCCGGCGACGCGCTCGGTGAAGGTCTGCAGGTGCTGCTGGGCCAGCAGCGTGGTCGGGACGAGCACCACGACCTGCTTGCCGTCCTGGACCGCCTTGAACGCCGCGCGCACCGCGATCTCGGTCTTGCCGTAGCCGACGTCACCGCAGACCACGCGGTCCATCGGGACCGCCTTCTCCATGTCGGACTTCACGTCGGTGATGGCGGTCATCTGGTCGACGGTCTCGGTGAACGCGAAGGCGTCCTCCATCTCCTGCTGCCATGGCGTGTCCGGGGCGAAGGCGTGCCCGGGCGCGGCCTGGCGCGCGGCGTAGAGCTGCACCAGTTCGCCCGCGATCTCGCGAACCGCCTTGCGCGCCTTGCGTTTCGTGTTCGCCCAGTCCGAGCCGCCGAGCTTGGACAGGCTCGGCAGTTCGCCGCCGACGTAGCGGGAGAGCTGATCGAGCGATTCCATCGGCACGAACAGCCGGTCGCCGGGCTGGCCGCGCTTGCCCGGCGCGTACTCGATGACCAGGTACTCCCGGCGCGCGCCGCCCACGGTGCGCTCGATCATCTCGACGAAGCGGCCGATGCCGTGCTGGTCGTGCACCACCATGTCGCCCGCGGACAGGGCCAGCGGGTCGACCTGGTTACGGCGCTTGGCGGGCAGCCGCTTGCCCTCGGTGGGTGCGGTGACCCGGTTGCCGGTGAGATCGGATTCGGCGACGACGACCAGTCCGGCGTCGTCGAAGATCAGGCCGTCGTGCAGCGAACCGCACAGCACCCCGACCACGCCCGGTTCCGGCACCGCGCCCGCGGCCAGCAGGGCCGCGGGGACCTCGGCCTCGCCGAGCCGTTCCAGCACGCGCTGGGCCGTGCCGTGGCCGGTGACCACGACGACCGCGCGCCCGCCGGTGGCCACGTGGGCGCGCAGCGAGGCGAAGATGGTGGCGACCAGTTCCTCGGACCCGCGCGCGGTGGGCCCGGCCAGCACCGGCAGGTTCACCTCGACCGGGTCGCCGGAACTCAGCGGGCTCAGCGTCCACCACGGCAGGCCGAGTTCGTCGGCGCTGGAATGCAATTCGGGCAGGTTGCGGTAGCCGGAGGCGGCCAGGTCGAGGCCGTGCGCGCCCAGCGGGGCATCGCTGCCGAACGAGGCGGCGGTCCAGGAGGCTTCGAGGAACTCCTCGCCGGTGCGCACCAGATCGGCGGCGCGGGTGCGGATCTTCTCCGGATCGCACAGCAGCAGATGGGTGCCCGCGGGCAGCGCCTCGGTGAGCAGGCTCAGCTTGCCGGGGGCCAGCACCGGCAGCAGGGCCTCCATGCCGTCGACCGGGATGCCCTCGGCGATCTTGTCCAGCATCTCGACCAGGGCGGCGTCGGCGGCGTTGTCGGCCGCGACGGCGGCGGCCCGTTCGCGCACGGGCGCGGTGAGCAGCAGCTCGCGACACGGCGGCGCGACGATGGTGTCGAGGGTGAGGTCACCGAGCGAGCGCTGGTCGGCGACGGAGAACGGGCGGATCTCGGTCACCTCGTCGCCCCAGAACTCCACGCGCACCGGATGATCCGCGGTGGGCGGGAACAGGTCGAGGATGCCGCCGCGCACCGCGAACTCGCCACGTTTGCCGACCATGTCGACCCGGGTGTAGGCGAATTCCACCAGGCGAGCGAGCAATTCGTCGAAATCGGACTCGCCGTCGACGCGCAGCACGATCGGCTCGATGTCGCCGAGACCCGCCGTCATCGGCTGCATCAGCGAGCGCACCGTGGTCACCACCACGCGCAGCGGTTCGGCGAAGTTCGTGTCCTCGGGGTGGGCCAGCCTGCGCAACACCTCGAGCCTGCGCCCGACGGTGTCGGGGCCGGGTGAGAGCCGCTCGTGCGGCAGCGTCTCCCAGGACGGGAACATCGCCACCGACGGGCCGAGGATCTCGGCCAGCTCCACGGTCAGGTCGTCGGCCTCGCGCCCGGTCGCGGTGACCACGACCAGCGGCTGCTGCTGGGTGATCGTGGCGGCGACGAACGGACGCACCGCCGACGGCGCGACCAGCTCGACACCGGACTTGCCGATCAGGTCGGCGACCGTGCGCAGCGCGGCATCACCCCCGGCCGCCTCGGCCAGGCCGGCGAGCGGAGGACGAAGGGAGGACATGTTCGCTCCTGAATACGCGGACGGAAGGGTCGACGAGCCGTATCGAAGTCTAATCACCGGCACCGACACTCCCCGAACAGCCCGTTCGACCTGCCCATCGCCCCGCGCACCGGGGCCGCGGACGCGTTGGGCACCGGTGCGCCGGGCGCGTAGGGTCGAGTCGTGAGTCTGGCTCAACGCGAACGCCGCGCCCTGGTGGAATCGATGATCGAGGCGGGTCCCGACGCGCCGACGCTGTGCGGAACCTGGACCGTGCACGACCTCGCGGCGCACCTGGTGGTGCGCGAACGCAGGCCCGATGCCGCGATCGGCATCCTGGTGCGCCCGCTGTCGGGCTACCTCGACGCCAAGCAGGCCCAGATCGCGCAGCGCTCCTTCGCCGAACTCACCGAGCAGATCCGCACCGGCCCGCCGTGGTGGTCGCCGCTGCGCCCGGTCGACGCGATGGTCAACCTCACCGAGATGTACATCCACCACGAGGACGTGCGCCGCGCCGAACCCGGCTGGGAGCCAAGGCAATTGGCCGAGCGCGACGAGGCGCGGCTGTGGACCGCGCTGCGCGCCGTCGCCCGCGGGGCCTACCGCAAGTCACCGGCCGCGGTCGTGCTGGCGACGCCGAACGGCGAGCGGCTCACCGCGCACAAGGCCGAGGGCGCCGAGGTCGTGCTCACCGGGCCGCCGTCGGAACTGCTGCTGCACGCCTTCGGGCGCGACGAGGTCAGGATCGAGACCGCGGGCGCCGAGGACGACGTGCGGGCCGTGCTCGCCGCCGACCGCAGCGTCTGAATCAGACCACGTAGCGGCGCAGGCGGCGGGCGGCGAACTCGCGGAAGTAGGACAGCTTCTCCGCGGGCACCAGCGAGGGCAGCAGGAAGTACCAGGCGCGTTCCATCCGGCCCGCCATCTCCTCGATCGACTCGGTGCCGACCGCGACGATGTGCACGCCCGCGGTCACCTCGTGCAGCAGCAGGCCGACCACATCGGCGTCGAGGTCGGCGACCAGATCGCCCTGGGCGATCGCGCGCTCGGCCAGCACCCGGTAGGTCTCCGACCAGGTCTTGGCGATGTTGTCGCCCTGCGCGCCGCGATAGTCACCGATCTGGTGGGTGAGCTTGAGCATCGCCCCG
>NZ_JBHVVA010000002.1:146332-696270 GCF_042883805.1 Nocardia sp. NPDC058176
AGCACCCGGTAGGTCTCCGACCAGGTCTTGGCGATGTTGTCGCCCTGCGCGCCGCGATAGTCACCGATCTGGTGGGTGAGCTTGAGCATCGCCCCGTCCATCGGATCGTTCATCGACAGGTCGGCCACCACGTAGGTGATGCCGATGCAGGCCTCCAGCGCGGGCACCCGGGAATCGAAGAAACCCTGACAGGAACCGATCAGGCGCTCGTTGCCCTGATCGACCACCGCCCTGGCCAGCTCCTCCTTGGAGCCGAAGTGAAAGTACAAGGCGCCCTTGGTCACATTGGACTGCGCGATGATTTCGCTGAGGCTCGCGTTGGCGTAGCCCAAACGGAGAAAGACATCGGCAGCGCCAGCAAGGACGGAGTCGCGGGTGATCTCCGCGCGCGCTTGCCTAGCCATCAGATCCGCCTGTCATCCAATAATCCAGCCATCCTGAAGTAGACCGACATCGAAGAAATTTGATCGACATACCGCCCGGCAGCACCCAAAAGGATGGGTGAACCGTACCACCAGGCGGCTACCCGGCAGCCGAATCCTGGATTCGTCACCAGCGGGCGCTATCGTCCGGTTACCCCACCACCGGTCGGCGCGGTCTCCGTATTCCATTCGGAGCTGAGCCCGGGTTCGGCTTCCAAGTGGCTCAATCCATTCCAGCACAGATTGACCAGATGGGCCGCGACCACTTCTTTCGGTGGCGTGCGCTCGTCGAGCCACCAGGTCGCCGCGGTCGAGACCATGCCGACGAGCGCCTGCGCGTAGAGCGGAGCGAGGCTGGGATCGAGATCGCGGCGACCGAAATCTCCCGCGAGGAGATGGGCCACCTGGTTGACCGCCTCGTTGAGCAGGCTCGAGTAACGGCCGTCGGTATTGGGTGCGGGCTGGTCGCGGACCAGGATCCGGAAGCCGTCGGTGCGCTCCTCGATATAGGTGAGCAGGGCCAGCGCGACCTGCTCGAGCCGGACCCGGGAGCGGTTCTGGGTCAGCGAGGAGGTGATCATGTCCAGCAGCATCGACATCTCGCGATCGACCACCACCGCGTAGAGCCCCTCCTTGCCGCCGAAGTGCTCGTAGACCACCGGCTTGGACACCTGCGCCCGCTGCGCGATCTCCTCGATCGATGTCGCGTCATACCCCCGCTCGGCGAACAACGCGCGACCGATCTCGATCAACTGCTGCCGCCGCTGGGTACCCGTCATCCTCGGCCTAGCGACCCGACCCGGCTCACTCACCAGATTCCGCCTCTCCTACCGCCCGACAGACACTCCCACAACTGTCTCAGACCGCGCCGCACAACGGCGGACCCACCCCGGCAGACCGCCGTGACAACTGATTTCGTGAGCACATGGGTAACTCACCGGGAACGGGCTCACCCACCACACTCCCGAAGCTTGCCGCGTCCCCAACACACCCCGCACCCAGGTCTGGCCAAGATTTCCGGAGAGGCGGGAACTATGCGAGGATCATGGCCGTGCCGTAGCACAGTGGTGGGCTCTGACGGCCCACTGGTGTGGCGATCCGCCGTAGTGTAATGGCAGCACCTCTGATTTTGGTTCAGATAGTTCAGGTTCGAGTCCTGGCGGCGGAGCACACGGACACCACACGGACACACAGTGACGTATCGTCGGCCCGCACCATCACCGACCGACCGAACCCGCCACAGCACGCTTCGCTGACAGGCAGCCGAGGGAGATCCATGCCACCGCAGACCGCCGTCGTCGTTCTCGCAGCAGGGGCCGGGACGCGAATGCGGTCGAAGACGCCGAAAGTGTTGCATCCGGTGGCCGGGAGATCGATGCTCTCGCACGCCTTGCACGCCGGCGCGGAGATCGATCCGACCTACCTGATCACCGTGGTCGGCCACGACCGGGACAAGGTCGGCGCCGCCGTCGCCGAGGTCGGCAAGGAACTCGGCCGCGAGATCGTCTCCACGGTGCAGGAACAGCAGCTCGGCACCGGCCATGCCGTGCAGTGCGCGCTCGACGCGATCGCGACGGACTTCACCGGCGATCTGCTCGTCACCACCGCCGATGTGCCGCTGCTCGACGGGCACACCCTCTCCGCGCTGCTCGACGAGCACCGCAGCTACGCCGAGCGGCCCGCGGTCACCGTGCTGACCTTCGTCCCCGACGACGCCAACGGCTACGGCCGGATCGTGCGCGACGAGGACGGCCAGGTCGCCGAGATCGTCGAGCACGCCGACGCCACTCCGGCCCAGGCCAAGATCAAAGAGGTCAACTCCGGCGTCTACGCCTTCGACGCCTCCGTGCTGCGCACGATGATCGGACGCCTGTCCACCGCCAACGCCCAGCACGAGCTCTATCTCACCGATGTGCTGCGGCTGGCCCGTGAGGCCGGGCATCCCGTGCACGGCGCCCGGCTGGTCGACCAGAACAAGGTCACCGGCGTCAACGACCGGGTGCAGCTGTCGCAGGCGGGCGCCACGCTGAACCGCTACATCCTCGAACGGCACATGCGCGCCGGGGTGACCGTCATCGATCCGGCCACCACCTGGATCGACGCGAGTGTGCGGATCGGCCGCGACGTCGTGCTGCGGCCGGGCACCCAGCTCTTCGGCGAGACCCACATCGGCGAGGACGCCGAGATCGGGCCGGACACCACGCTCACCGATGTCGTCGTCGGCGTCGGCGCCAGCGTGATCCGCACCCACGGCGAGCGCGCCGAGATCGGCGACGGCGCGACCATCGGGCCGTTCAGCTACCTGCGGCCGGGCACCGTCGTCGGCGAGGAGGGCAAGCTCGGCGCCTTCGTCGAGACCAAGAACGCCTCGATCGGCGCGCACTCGAAGGTGCCGCATCTGACCTATGTCGGTGACGCGACGATCGGCGAGTACAGCAACATCGGCGCTTCCAGCGTTTTCGTCAACTATGACGGGGTGAACAAGCACCACACGGTGGTCGGTTCGCATGTGCGAACGGGAAGCGACACCATGTTCATCGCTCCGGTAACGGTGGGTGACGGGGCGTATACGGGTGCGGGTACTGTACTGCGCAGAAGCGTTCCACCGGGGGCACTGGCCGTGTCGGGTGGGCCACAGCGCATCATTGAGAACTGGGTGCAGCGCTACCGTCCAGGAACCGCTGCGGCGCGCGCGGCGGCGGAAGCCATCGCGGCAGACGAGACGTCGAACAAGGCAATCGAGCAAAAGGATGGCAACCAGCAGTGACCGCGTTCTCGATCGACAACCAGAAGAACTTGATGCTCTTCGCAGGCCGGTCACATCCTGAGCTTGCCGAGCAGGTCGCCAAGGAACTGGACGTCGACATCACCCCGCAGACCGCGCGTGACTTCGCCAACGGCGAGATCTTCGTCCGGTTCGAGGAGTCGGTGCGCGGTTCCGACGCCTTCGTGCTGCAGAGCTTCCCGGCGCCGCTGAACCAGTGGCTGATGGAACAGCTCATCATGATCGACGCGCTCAAGCGCGGTTCGGCCAAGCGGATCACCGCGGTGCTGCCGTTCTACCCCTACGCCCGCCAGGACAAGAAGCACCGCGGCCGCGAGCCGATCTCGGCCCGCCTCGTCGCCGACCTGCTCAAGACCGCGGGCGCCGACCGCATCATCAGCGTCGATCTGCACACCGACCAGATCCAGGGCTTCTTCGACGGCCCCGTCGATCACATGCACGCGCTGGTGCAGCTCTCGGACTACATCCGCACCAACTACCCGTCCGACAACCTGGCCGTGGTCTCCCCCGACGCGGGCCGCGTCAAGGTCGCCGAGAAGTGGGCCGACGCGCTGGGCGGCACGCCGCTGGCGTTCATCCACAAGACCCGCGATCCGCTGGTGCCCAACCAGGTGAAGTCCAACCGCGTCGTCGGTGACGTCGAGGGTCGCACCTGCGTGCTGATCGACGACATGATCGACACCGGTGGCACGATCGCGGGTGCGGTGAAGGTGCTCAAGGAAGCCGGGGCGGGCGATGTCATCATCGCGGCCACGCACGGTGTGCTGAGCGATCCGGCCGCCGAGCGGCTGGCCAACTGTGGTGCCAAGGAAGTCGTCATCACCAACACGCTGCCGATCAGCGAGGACAAGAAGTTCCCGACGCTGACCGTGCTGTCGATCGCGCCGCTGCTGGCCCGCACCATTCGCGAGGTCTTCGAGAACGGTTCCGTCACGGGACTTTTCAACGGCAACGCTTGAAATAGCCGCATGAACGGCCCCCTGGCGTCGCCGGGGGGCCGTTTCTGGTTCCTGTCACCGATGCGTGGTAGTCATGGAGTCCAGCGATTCGAGGGGGGACAGGATGGGGACCGAGCCGGAGCGGCGGGTCGAACTGGGTAAGGACGCGCCTCGGGTGCAGGACGCGGCGGAGCCGACGATGATCGCGCCGCCGCCCGCGCCCGCCGCGTCGTCCGAGCTGCCGTGGGCCGGGATCGAGCACGCGACGCCGCCCGCGGAGTTGCCGCCGTATCCACCGCCGCCGCCGGGGCCGGTGTTTCCCGCGCCGGGCTACGCGTCGCCGGGGGCGTACGGCGCGCCCCGGTTTCCCGTACCACCGCCCTATCCGCCGCAGCAGTTGCCGCCGCGGTACGGGTATGTCGACAGCACGCCGATCTGGTCGATCCTCAGTTTCTGCTGTGTCGCCGCGTCGGTGCTCGGTGGCGCGATGCTGTGTGGGTTGCCGGTGCTGGTCACCGCGCCGACCGGGATCGTGCTCGGGATCGTCGGGCACAGCAAGGGTGAGCAGATGGGCAAGTGGGCCGCGATCGCGAACGGGGTGGTCGCGGCGCTCGCGGCGTTCGTCATCGTGCTGCTGTTCGTCCTGATCGGCAGTGCCTGATGGCCGGGTTCACCGGGTTCCCGCTGGCCGGGCTCGACTTCTACGAAGATCTCGAGGCCGACAACTCGAAGACGTTCTGGGCCGCGCGCAAGCAGACCTACGACGAGGCGGTGCGCGCGCCGATGGCCGCGCTCGCCGCCGAACTGGCCGAGGAGTTCGGGCAGGCCAAGATCTTCCGGCCCTACCGTGACGTGCGGTTCTCCGCGGACAAGACGCCCTACAAGACCCATCAGGGCGCTGTCGCGGGCACCGCGCCGGGCGTCGGCTGGTACGTGCAGATCGGGGCGGGCGGGCTGTTCGTGGCCGGTGGCTGCTACATGATGTCGCCGACGGCCCTGGCCACCCTGCGCGCCACCATCGACGACGAGGTGCGCGGCGGCGAACTCGAGCAGGTTCTGGCCGCCACCACCGCGGCGGGTTTCACCATCGGCGGCGACAAGCTCAAGACCAAGCCCAAGGGCTACTCCATCGACCACCCCCGCATCGAGCTGCTGCGGCACAAGACGCTCACCGCCCACCGCGACTTCGGCGCGCCGGAGTGGCTCGACACCCCCGCCACCGTCGCCGAGGTGCGCCGCGCGTGGAACGACCTGCGCCCGCTGGTCGAATGGTTCACCGCGGTGTTCGAGGGCATCACCGACTGACCGGCGGTCCGGGGCGTGTCCCGTGACGCACGTGCGCGGCAGGCAGATACTGGGGGTATGAGCCGTGAACCGCTGGACATGGACATGGGCGATGACGATCAGGCCGACGACATCGTCGAATACGAGCGCTACGTCGAGGACCCACCCGCGGACCACGTGATCCGCAACCACGAGGCCGACGACGACGGCTTCCTCGGCATCGACGAGGAGGTCGCCGAGGAGTGGACCGCCCGCGGCGCCGCCCGCGAGGCGCTCGCCGAGGACGAACGCCCCGCCGAGGTCAGCGCCGTCCGCGTGGTCGGCGAGGACGGCATCGACGGCGACCTCTACGAGGACTCGGTGACCGGAACGCAGGCCGAACGCGACCTGGAGGGCGACGAGGACCGCATCGACGGCGAAGACCTCGCCGACGAACTCGACCTCTAGGTCACTTCCGGCGCGCCTCTAGTTTCCGGCATCTCCACTACATGTCGCGCTGGCAAACGGGCCGCTCGCGGTCTGCTCGGCGATCACCTTGTCGTCGGCGAGAATTCGGCACGTGATCTGGCCGCCCTCGGACCCCGCCGAAACCGTCAGCGTGACCGACTTGATGAATCCCTCGACGGTCACGTCCTTCGTCCAGGGCAAGGTGACATCGGTGTCCTGCGCGATATCCAAATTGCTCCCGGAGTACGTGATCGAGCTGGCTTGACCGGTCCCGTCGACCTGGTAGGTGACGCGGACCTGACGGTTCACTTCCTTGTCGATCTCGTTCGCCACGGTCCCGAACAACGCGATACAGGCAGCGAAGAAGACGAGGATCAGCACGGCGATTCCGCCGAGAACCCACGGCCAGACCTTGCGCTTCTTGGGCGGCGGATATCCGACAGGTGGGAACCCTCCTTGCGGATATCCGCCCTGCCCGTACTGCTGCCCACCAGGTGGCTGCCAGCCCGGCGGCTGCTGACCATATGGCTGACCGCCAGGTGGCTGCTGACCGTGTGGCTGCGGTGACCATTCCGGGGGCTGCTGACCAGGCTGATCCGGCATGTGAGCTCCTTTGCTCGGCGACGTCGCAGCCCGCACCAACGGGGTGTGAGCTGGGTCACATGTCGATCATGGTATTGCCCGTCTATACACCTGGAAAGAGAGCTCGCAGCACGGTTTGATCACCGGCGCTCAGCGAGAAAGAGGGCGAAGCGGGTGTCCGGGTCGGTCCAGGTGTGGGTGGGGGTGAAGCCGGCGGTGGCGAGTTCGGTGCGGAGGCCTTCGGGGCGGAATTTGGCGGAGATCTCGGTGCGCATCTGTTCGCCGGCGGCGAAGTCGATGGTGAGGTCGAGGTCGGTGATGGTGGCGGTCATGGGTTCGGTGGCGCGTAGGCGCATCTCGATCCACTCGTTGTCGGGGTCCCAGACGGCGATGTGGTCGAACTTGTCGGGGGTGAAGTCGGCGCCGAGGCGGTGGTTGAGGACGTGCAGGACGTTGCGGTTGAACTCGGCGGTGACGCCGGCGGCGTCGTCGTAGGCGGGGACCAGGATCGCCGGGTCGATGACCAGGCCCGCGCCGAGCAGGAGGAGTTCGCCGGGTTCGAGTACCTCGTTGATGCCTGCCAGGAACTCGGCGCGCTCGGCGGGGACCAGGTTGCCGATGGTGCCGCCGAGGAAGGCGATCATGCGGCGACCGCCGCGGGGCAGGTTGTGCAGGGTGTCGGTGAAGTCGCTGACGACGCCGTGCACCGCCAGATTCGGGTACTCGACGGCGATCTCGGTGGCGGCACCACGCAGCGCGGACGCCGAGACATCCTGGGGGACATAGGTTTTCAGCGAGCCCTCGGCAGTGAGCGCGTCCAGCAGCAGGCGGGTCTTGGCCGCCGAGCCAGAACCCAGCTCCACCAGCACCTCGGGATGCGCCGCGGCGGCGATCTCGCCGACGACACTCGCCAGCAGGGCCCGTTCGGTGCGGGTGGGGTAGTACTCGGGCAGTTCGGTGATGCGCTCGAACAGTTCGCTGCCGCGTGCGTCGTAGAACCATTTGGGCGGCAACGACTTCGGTGTGGCGGTGAGGCCGGTGCGGGCGTCGGTGCGCAAGGCCGTGGTGAGATCGTCGTCGGTGAGGTGGATGTCCAGCAGCGGCGCGGTCATGAACGGACCCTTTCGGTGGCGGGAAGTTCGAGAGCGGTGATGTCGCAGTGGCCCGGTGTCGCGGTCACCAGCTGGTGATCGGCGATCGGCTGCCATCGCGGGTCGTCGTCGTACGGTTCGGAGGACAGCACGGTGTAGTCGTCGGCGACGAGCACCGACAGCGCGTGCCAGCAGGTGGTGGCCCACAGCTGGTCACCGTCGCTCAGCAGCAGGTTCAGGCGCGCGGCAGGCTGATGCCGCAGCACTGTCGTGACGAGCAGGCGCAGTGCGTCGGCCGGGGAGGTGACGGGACCATCGGGCTCGATCGCAGCGAGCAGGCCGCGCAGGAGAACCCAGAGCACGGCGGAATCGGTGAGCGCCTCGGCTTCGAGCAGAGCCGCAGTACTCGCCACCCCCGGCAACCCGGCAGCCGGGACACCGCCGCCGGCCCACGACTCGGCCGGCTCGGCACCGCCGATTCCCGACGACCCGGTCACGTTGGCACCGCCGATCCCTGGCAGCCGGACCGGTGCGGCACCGCCGACCCCTGACGACTCGGTCGGTGTGGGTCCGTCAACTCCCAACGACCCAGTCGGCTTGGCGCCGTTGATGTTCGGCGACCCGGCACCGAACAAGGCGTTCAGGTCGGCGAGGACCGCCAGCAGGGTCGGCCGCCAATCCGGGACGACGCCGTTGTGGCTGAATGCCCAGTGTTCGTCGATGAAGGGTGCGCAGGCGGCGCGTTCGACCGGCATGCCGACCGTTGCCGACCGGACCGCGGCCAGTACCGATCGCGATTCCAGCTGGCCGAGAACCTCGGCGACCGCGGGGTCGGTCCAGATGGGGGCGGAGTTGCGGTAGCGGGTGACGGCCGCGCGGGCACCGCCCGGACCCACCTCGGCCCGGCGCCACCAGGCGACGCCGAAGCCGTCGGCGTTGATCGTGCCGCCGGCGCGCATGTCCGCCGGTGCCCAAGACTGGACGAACAGCGAATGTGGTCCGCGCAGCACGAGTTCGCCGACGCTCACGGGCGGGCCGACGTAGCCGAGATGTCGGCACATCAGCGTTCGTCCTCGCGCAGGTCCCTCGCCAGCCGGAAACCGGCGAAGATCTGCCTGCGGATCGGGTGGTCCCAGTTGCGGAAGGTGCCGCGGCAGGCGACCTCGTCGGTGCCGAAGGAGCCGCCGCGCAGGATCCGGTAGTCACCGCCGAAGAAGACCTCCGAGTACTCCCGGTACGGGAACGCCCGGAAGCCCGGGTACGCCTCGAAACCCGAGGAGCACCACTCCCACACGTCGCCGATGAGCTGGTGCACGCCGGTCGCCGAGGCGCCCGCCGGGTAGGCGCCGATCTCGGCCGGTTCGAGGTGGCGCTGACCGAGATTGGCGGTGCGCTCGTCCGGTGCGTCCTCGCCCCACGGATAGCGCCGGGAGGCGCCGGTGGCCGGGTCGAACCGGGCGGCCTTCTCCCACTCGGCTTCGGTCGGCAACCGTTTGCCCGCCCAGCGGGCGTACGCCTCGGCCTCGAACCAGCACACGTGCACCACGGGCTGGCGGGGACGCAGCGGGGCGCGGACGCCGAAAGCGGTACGGGTCCACCGGTCGCCGTCGCGTTCCCAGAACTGCGGCGCGACCAGCCCCGCCTCCTGCCGGTGCGCCCACCCGTGCGGCGACCACAGTTCGGGCCGGTCGTAGCCGCCGTCGGTGACGAAGGCGAGGTACTGCTCGTTGGTCACCGGCGCGACGTCGATGGCGAACGCGGGCACGTGCACCGGATGGGCGGGGCGCTCGTTGTCCAGTGCCCAGGGGTCGGCGGAGGTGCCCATCAGGAATTCCCCTGCGGGAACGATCACTTCACCGTCGGCGGGCACCTGCGCGGCGGGCGCGGGTGGCGCCGACAGCACCGGTGCGCCGACGCGCAGCTGGTGGGTGGCGAGCATGGTCTCGTCGTGCTGCTGTTCGTGCTGGGCGATCATCCCGAAGGCGAAACCGTTGTCGACCAAGGGATTACCGGACAACTGGCTGGTGCCGAGCACGTCGAGGACCTTCTCGCGCACCGTGCCGACATAGCCGCGCGCCTGTGCGGGATCGAGCAGCGGCAGGGCCGGACGGTTGACGCGGGCGTGTTTGAACGCGTCGTAGAGCTCGTCGATGTCGGCGCGCACCGCCTCGCGCCCGCCGACATCGCGGACCAGCCACAGTTCTTCCTGATTGCCGATATGAGCGAGGTCCCAGACCAGCGGACTCATCAGCGGCGAATGCTGGGCGAGCAGATCGGCTTCGTCGACAGCGTCGGTGAGCGACACGGTGCGCAGGCGGGCGCGCTCGAGCACCTCGGCGATCCTGGCGCGCATCCGGTCGCGGTCGATGTGGGTGGCGGGAACAGTCACGAGACGAACTCCGGAAGTGAAGGGGCGACAACGACATCGGGCCGGTGGACAACGGCGGCGGAGCGGATCATCACGATCCTCCCGACCCGTTGCGCACCGGCCCCGATTCGGCGAGCGGACTGCGACCGGCGCGACATCGGCGGGCCGCGGCGGCCAATTCCGTTGCGGCGTGGCCGGATCGGGCGTGCGCGGCCGCCAGGTCGAACAGGTCGGCGGCGGTGCGGCGCAGCTCCCGATCGTGCAGGGCGTGGCGGCCCGCCGTGTGCCACTCCCCCGCGACGGGTGTGGCCAGCGCGGTCGCCTCGGCGACCACCGCCGGTGCCGACAGCAGCGCGTCGAACAGGTGGATGGGGGTGGTCCAGCTGTCACCGGGCTGGGCGTCGAGGTAGCGCACCTCGAGGTGGCCCGAGGCGCGCACCGGTGGGAACAGGGTGGTCAGGTGGTAGTCGAGGTCGGCGCGGCCCGGCCTGCGGCCCACCTCGTCGTCGAGGGCGCCGGAGAGCCAGTCGGCGAAGGTGGCGCCCGGTGGGGGCGACCAGTCGGCGTCGGACTCGGTGCACCGCAGGCACAGCAGCGGCACGTCGAGCGCCCAGTGCGCGTAGGCGCCGATCGGGTCGGCCCAGTCGGCCACCGGCGGCCTGGTGCGCGCGGGATCGAGCCGTAGCCAGGTGCGCATGCGCTGGGACGCCCACTGCCCCTGTGGGGCGCCGTAGAGGCGCGGGGAGCAGGCGAAGGCGGCGATCAGGGCGGGCCCGAGGACGTAGAGGGCGGTCCAGCGGGCCTGGACCTCGGCGGGATCGGCGCCCGCGTCGACGCTGACCTGGGTGGCCGCGGTATTGCACATCATGAGGGTGCCGAACGGGCCGACGCCGGCGAAGTGGCGTTCCATGGCCGCGTACCGGGGTAGCCGGAGCAGGCGTTCCGCGGGGCGGGTCGCGTCGGCGGCGGCGGAGATGATCGAGATCCCCCTGGCGGCGAGCAGGTCCCGCAAACGGGCCGCGTCAGCGCGCAAATTCTGGTTCAGCGCCGCCGGGTCGGCGAACGGGGCGCTGGAGAGTTCTATCTGACCACCGGGTTCGATGGTCACCCTGCTGCCGCCGGGCAGGGGTGCCGCGACCGAGGCCGGGGCGATGGCGGTGGGAGCGTGGACTCCGAGAGCCGCGGCCAGATCCGCGAGCGTGGGGCGCGAACCGCCTGGCCCGGTGGTGAGCCACTCCAGTTCGGCGCCGATCAGCGCCGGTGGCCCGAGCTTGAAACAGACCCCGCCGACATAGGCCTCCGCGGCCGCCCTGGATTGAAGTTCCCCCTGGTCAGTGGCCGAATCCGGCCACTTCGAACGTTCCAATGTGACCGCCATGCCAACCTCCGCGTGCTGAGTGCTGCCGTGGAACCTGCGTGCTCGTCGTGCTCTCGCGGTGGATGGTGAATCCGCGGTTCAATCCAGAGTAGCGACGCCCACCGACAGGAAAAGTGACGAATTGGGGAACGATCCTTGGCGCTAGGGTCGTCGCCATGATGGATCTCGCCGCGATCAGGGCCGCCACCGCAGGATTGTCGACCGGACGGGTCTTCCTCGACAGTGCGGGCTCCTCGCTGCCGCCCCGCGTCGTCACCGACACCGTCATCGCCCATCTGCGGCGCGAAGCCGAGGTCGGTGGCTACCGGGCGGCAAACGAACGTCTCGACGACCTGGCCGCGGTCAAGACCTCGATCGCCACCCTGATCGGCGCCACCCCCGACACCATCGCGCTGAGTGACAGTGCGACCCGGTCATGGACCGATTTCGCCTATTCCGTACCGCTACGTCCCGGTGACCGGATCCTGATCTCGGGCGCCGACTACGCCAGCAACGCGATCGCGGCCCTGCAGCGGGCCGCGCACACCGGCGCGGTGGTCGAGCACATCCCCAGCGACGCCACCGGCCGCATCGACACCGAGGCCTTCGCGGCGATGCTGGACGAACGCGTCCGCCTGGTCTCGCTGCAACACGCGCCGACCAACGGCGGTCTGGTGAATCCGGTCGCCGAGGTCACCCGGCTCGCCCACGCGGTGGGTGCGCTGGTGCTGCTCGATGCCTGCCAGTCGATCGGTCAGCTGCCCATCGATGTCGGCGCGCTCGGCGTCGACGCGCTCTCGGCCACCGGGCGCAAATGGCTACGCGGACCACGCGGCACCGGATTCCTCTACGTCCGTGCCGAATTGGCACGCACCATGGAACCTGCCCGGCTAGACCTGCACAGCGCGCAGTGGGTGGGTCCGGATGAATACCGCTTGGCCGAGGACGCGAGCCGCTTCGAGTTCTGGGAATGCGACGTAGCCGCCCGCCTCGGCCTGGGCGCCGCGGTCGACTACCTGCTGACCCTCGGTCCCGACCAGGCCTACGCCGCCGTGGCCGAGCGGGCGCGCTACCTGCGTGTGACGCTGCCCGAGCTACCCGGCCTCACCGTCCGCGACCTCGGCACCGAGCACAGCGGCATCGTCTCGTTCACCGTCGACGGCCACGATCCGGTGCGGCTGCGCGATGGTCTCGCCGAGCGCGAGGTGACCGTCACGGTGAGTCACGCGAGCTCCACCCTGCTCGACATGACCGCGCGCGGCGTGGCCGCCGTCGTCCGCGCCTCACCGCACTACTTCGTCGCCCCCGACGAACTCGACCGGTTCGTCGCCGCGCTCGGCGAACTCGTCGGGCGAGGCTGACCCGAATCAGTCGCCCAGTGCCAGATGGGTGCCGACCGCCCGCTCGACGAGCTCACGCGGGTCCACCCCTGGTGCGATGACATCGAGCGAGCGGTTGGCCGCCAGCGTCGCAAGGCCATGGACATTGGTCCAGAGCAACAGGGCCCGGCCGGGAGCGTCGGCCACCGGTCCCGCGGCGGCGACCAGCGCCTCGACCTGCCCGTACAGCGGACGAGTCGTCGCCCGGAGGTTCTCGCCGGAACCCACCAGCAGGTCGTGGCGGAACATGAGCATGAACATCTGCGGCCGGGCGAGCGCGAATTCCACGTAGTCACCGGCCATTCGGCACAGCCGAGAGCGCGGATCGTCGATCGCGGACGAGTGCGCGAACCGCTCGTTGAGGTCCGCGAAGCCCCGCGCGGCGATCGCGGCGAGTAGCGCGGCGTGCGTGGGGAACCAGCGGCGGGACCGGTGATCATCGCGGCCAATCATCTCGCCGTCATCGACTCGCTCTACCTCGCGCTGGTGATCCCGCGGCGGCTCACCTTCCTCGCCAAACAGGAGTACTTCACCGGGACCGGGCTGCGGGGGCGGTGCAAGCGGTGGTTCTTCACCGCCGCCGGGCAGGTGCCGGTCGATCGGACCGGTGGGGACGCCGCGGCCGACGCGCTCGCGGCGGCGATGAAGATCCTCGATGCGGGGCGTGTCTGGGCAATTCACCCGGAGGGGACTCGGTCGGTCGACGGCAGGGTCTATCGTGGTCGGACCGGGGTGCTGCGCGTTGCCATGGCAACAGGGGTGCCGGTGGTGCCGGTGGTGTTGGACGGGACGGATCGAATGAACCCGCGCGGTCGGAAACTGTTGCGTTTCACCAAGGTGCGCATCAGCGTCCAACCGGCGCGGCACTATCCGGCCGCCGAACACCGGGCCCAGGTCAGAGTGGCAACTGACCTGCTGATGCGGGAAATTGCCAGGTTATCGGGTAGACCATATGTGGACCGCTACGCTGCCACCTTTGCCGTCGAGAGCTGATCGGCCGGGGTACTGGGGTGTCAATCGGGGTTAACACCGGGTGGGCGGGGCGGGATTGTTGGTAGCACGGCCGTAACTGTTCGTTGGCGCAAAGGGAGTCCGACGTTGAGCAGGTTCACCGACGAAATGTTTGCCACAGCGTTGTCCAGCTCGCGGGGGCTGGTCACCGGGGAACCGGGGGTGCCGTTGCGGCAGACCTGGGGGGAGATCCATCGCAGCGCACGGCGGATGGCGGGTGGTCTGGCCGCCGCCGGGATCGGCCACGGCGATGCGGTGGGCGTGCTCGCCGGCCTGCCGGTCGACATCGCCCCGGCCTGCCAGGCCATCTGGATGCGTGGCGCCTCGATCACCATGCTGCATCAGCCCACCCCGCGTACCGATCTCGCGGTCTGGGTGCGCGACACCGAGACCGTGCTGACCATGATCGAGGCGAAGGCGGTCGTGCTCGGCGCGCCGTTCGAGGCGGCCGAGCCGGTACTGCGCGAACGCGGTATCGCGGTGGTGCGCATCGAGGACCTGCACCAGGGCGCCGACACCGATCCGGTGCCGACCACCGAGTCCGATATCGCGCTGCAGCAGTTGACCTCCGGGTCGACCGGCTCGCCCAAGGCCGTGCGGATCACGCACGGGAATTTCTACGTCAACGCCTACGCCATGTTCAACCGGGTCAAGTTCCAGACCGACGACGACGTGATGATCAGCTGGCTGCCGCTGTTCCACGACATGGGCATGGTCGGATTCCTCAGCGTGCCCATGCAATTCGGCGCCGAAGTGGTGTGCGTGACCCCACTCGACTTCCTGGCCAGGCCACTGCTGTGGGCCGAGCTCATCGACAAGTACCGCGGCACCGTCACCGCCGCACCGAATTTCGCGTACTCGCTGCTGGCGCGGCGGCTGCGGCAGGCCGAGCCGGGCACCATGGATCTGTCCAGCGTGCGCTACATGTGGAACGGCGCCGAACCGGTGGACCCCGACACCATGACCGCGCTCGCGGAGGCGGGAAAACAGTTCGGGCTCAATCCGAGCGCGCTCACCCCCGTCTACGGCATGGCCGAGACCACGCTGGCCGTGTCCATCCCCGATCCAGGGCAGGGCCAGGTACTCGACGTGATCGACGCCGATCTGCTCGAGGCGGTCGGCAAGGCGGTGCCGGTCGCCGAGGACGATCACCACGGCACGCCGCGCAAGCTGCCGACCCTGGGCCACCTGGTCGACGACCTGGAGGGTCGCGTCGTCGACACCGAACGGCAGCCGCTGCCGGTGCGCACGGTCGGCGTCATCGAATTGCGCGGGCCCGCCGTGACTTCCGGCTATGTCACCGTCGACGGTTTCCGCCCGGCGCAGGACGCGGACGGCTGGCTCGACACCGGCGACATCGGCTACTTCACCGACGCGGGCCTGATCGTGGTGTGCGGCCGGATGAAGGACGTCATCATCATGGGCGGGCGCAACATCTACCCCACCGACATCGAACGCGCGGCCCTGCGGGTCGTCGGGGTACGTCCCGGCAACGCGGTCGCGGTGCGTCTGGACGCGGGTGAGAAGCGCGAAAGCTTCGCGGTGGTCGTGGAATCCAACGACTTCCAGGAACCCGACGAGGTGAAACGCATCGAGCGCGAGATCGTCCACGAGGTCTTCGCCGAAGTGGGCGCCCGCCCCCGCACCGTGGCGGTCCTCGGCCCCGGAGCCCTCCCGAAGACCTCCTCGGGCAAACTCCGCCGCGCGGCGACCGCGGTACACCTGCGCTGAAACGCGATCGGCGCGCCGAGGTCGATTGCCCTCGGCGCGCCGACAATTGGCGTCAGTGCAGGTTGTTCTGCGCGGCTTCCAGGCCGACCTTCAGCAACAGCTCCACCGCGTCGGCGGCCTGCTCCACGATCACCGGCACCTCCTTGCGCTCCGGCGCCGCGAACGGCTTGAGCACATAGTCGGCCGGGTCCTGGCGGCCGGGCGGGCGGCCGATGCCGATCCTGGTGCGCAGGTAGTCCTTGGTGGTCAGCGCCTGCGAGATCGAGCGCAGGCCGTTGTGCCCACCTTCGCCGCCGCCCTGCTTGAGCTTGATCGTCCCGAACGGCAGATCCAGCTCGTCGTGCACCACGATCACCTGGTCGAGCGGCACCGAGAAGAACTTGGCCAGCGCGGCCACCGGCCGACCGGACAGATTCATGTAGGCGCGCGGCTTGGCGATCAGGATCTGGCGGCCGTCCAGTCGCGCCTGCAGCAGATCGGCGCCGGACTTCTTGTGCACGGCAAAACGGCCGCCGACGCGCTCGGCGAGCACATCGGCGACCAGAAAGCCCACATTGTGGCGGGTGCGCTCGTAGTCGGGGCCGGGATTACCCAGCCCCACCACGAGTGCGGGCCCGGAGGATTCGGTCATCGCCGAACCGTAGCGCTACCGAATCACTCGGACTCGGGCGCGGACTCCGCGGTCGCGGCGTCGGCGGAGCCTTCGCCCTCGTCGTCGAGCTGCGAGGCGGACGGCGCGGCGATCACGTTGACGATCAGCGCCTCCGGGTCGCCGGCGAGGGTGACGCCCTCGGGCAGCTCGATGGTGCCGGCCAGGATCTGGGTGCCGGGCTCGACGCCCTCGACCGAGATCTCGATGGTCTCGGGCAGCTTCAGCGCGTCGGCCTCGATCGACAGGACGCTGGTCTCCTGGGTGATCAGGGTGCCGGAGGCGGCATCGCCGGTGATGATGACGTTGACGTCGGTGACGACGCGCTCGCCACGCTTGACGATCAGCAGGTCGGCGTGCTCGATGTAGCGACGGATCGGGTGGACCACGACCGACTTGGTCATCGCCAGCTGCTGCTTGCCGTCGACCACGAGGTTCAGGATGGCGTTGGTGCCGTTCTCGCGCAGGATGGCGGCGAAGGCACGGGCGTCGAGCGCCAGGTGCTGCGGCTCGGCGTGGTGGCCGTACAGCACGGCGGGCACGTTGCCGTCGCGACGGGTACGGCGAGCAGCGCCCTTACCGAATTCGGTGCGAACGGCGGCTTCGATCAGGTTGACGTCGGACATACTGAATGCGCTCCTACGGCTCTTCCGGGCTGGTCATGTGGCGACCCATCCACCGGGGTCTGGGTCTACTCGTCGGACGAAGAACGAACGAGGACGGCCAGACAGCCGAGCCGCGTCGATCACGGTGAGCACCACGTGGGCTCACCCTCGCCGAGACAACCTGACCACCATACCGCACCCGTATCGCCCGCCGAAATCAGGCCGGGTCTGCGGGAACACCCCAGCGACCTGGCGATGGACGCGACGATTAGGCTGGATAGGTTGCCGACCACTGCGAAAGGTTCTGCGTTGTCCGAGTCCGGAGAGAACGTCGCCCCCACCCCACGCGGACTGCCCGCCGAGGTGGCCCGTCGCCGCACGTTCGCCGTGATCTCGCACCCCGACGCGGGCAAGTCGACGCTGACCGAGGCGCTGGCACTGCACGCCAGGATGATCTCCGAGGCGGGCGCGATCCACGGTAAGGCAGGTCGCAAGTCGACCGTGTCGGACTGGATGGAGATGGAGAAGGCGCGCGGCATCTCGGTGAGTTCGACCGCGCTGCAGTTCAACTACCGCGCGGCCGGGTCCGATGTCGACAATGTGATCAACCTGGTCGACACCCCCGGCCACTCCGATTTCTCCGAGGACACCTACCGCGTGCTCACCGCGGTCGACGCCGCGGTCATGCTGATCGACGCCGCCAAGGGCCTGGAACCGCAGACGCTGAAGCTGTTCCAGGTGTGCCGCCACCGCGGCATCCCGGTGATCACCGTGATCAACAAGTGGGACCGCCCCGGCCAGGCGCCGCTGGAACTGCTCGACGAGATCAGCGAGCGCATCGGCCTCACGCCGACCCCGCTGTTCCTGCCGGTCGGCATCGCGGGCGATTTCCGCGGCCTGCTGCGCCGCGGCCCCGAGGGCGCGGCCGACGAGTACATCCACTTCACCCGCACCGCCGGTGGCGCGACCATCGCCCCGGAGGAATCGCTGACCCCGGCCGAGGCCGAGGCGCGCGAGGGCGAGCCGTGGATCACCGCCGCCGAGGAGAGCGAGCTGCTCTCGGCGACCGGGCAGGACCACGATCAGGAGATGTTCCTGGCCGGGCAGACCTCGCCGGTCATCTACGCCTCGGCGATGCTGAACTTCGGCGTGCGCCAGCTGCTCGAGACCCTGGTGTCCCTGGCGCCCGCGCCCGGTGCGCGCGCCGACGTGGCAGGCAAGGACCGGGTGACCGGTGACCCGTTCAGCGCGGTGGTGTTCAAGGTGCAGGCGGGCATGGACACCGCCCACCGCGACCGGCTGGCGTTCATGCGGATCGTGTCCGGTGAGTTCGAGCGCGGCATGGTGGTGACCCACGCGCAGACCGGTCGCCCGTTCGCCACCAAGTACGCGCTGACCGTGTTCGGCCGCGAACGCACCACCGTCGACACCGCCTATCCGGGCGACGTGGTCGGTCTGGTGAACGCGACCGCGCTCGCGCCCGGCCACACCCTGTTCGTGGACAAGAAGGTGGAGTTCCCGCCGATCCCGAGCTTCGCCCCCGAGCACTTCGCGACGCTGCGCGCGCAGAGCGCGGGCAAGTACAAGCAGTTCCGCAAGGCCATCGACCAGCTCGATTCCGAGGGCGTGGTGCAGGTGCTGCGCAACGACGCCCGCGGCGACGCCTCGCCGGTGCTGGCCGCGGTCGGCCCGATGCAGTTCGAGGTGGTCACCGCCCGGATGCAGGCGGAGTTCAACGTGGAGACCCAGCTGGACTTCCTGCCCTTCACCCTGGCCCGGCGCACCGACGCCGAATCCGCGCCCGAGCTGGATCGCCAGCGCGGCGTCGAGGTGTTCACCCGCACCGACGGCGCGATCCTCGCGCTGTTCAGTGACAAGTGGCGGTTGCAGTACATCGAGAAGGAGCACCCGAAGCTCACGCTCGAGCCGCTGGTCGCCACCGCGGACTGACGCCGGGGCTGTCTGGGTCGGCCCGAAACCGGGTCAGGCCGCCGGACCGGGGTTGCGCTCGACCGAGGAGATGTGGTTCTCCTGGGCGATCATGCCCCAGCGACTGGCGGTCAGGCGCAGGCTCGGCAGGTCGCTGAGCGAGAGCACCACCTCGTAGGTGCGCTCGTAGCCGGTGTGCGCGATGCGCCAGTGCCCGTCGTCGCAGCGGACGTAGCGGTCGGTGTAGAACGCCGCGCCACGTAGGCACATGTTGTGCTCGGGGATGATCACGGTGTCGGCCAGGTACCAGGTGCCGGTGGCGGTGTCACCGTCGACATCGATCTCGGGGTGGTCGCAGCGATGCTCGGTGATCACGTGCGGTCCGAGGGTGTTGCGCAGGAAGGCCAGGAACGCCTCGCGCGATTCGAACTGCAGGTACTCGCTGTAGGTGGCGGTGGCCTCGGGGATCAGCGTGTCGGCGAACTCGTCCCAGGACTTGGTGTCGAGGGTGCGCAGATAGCGGAACTTGAGCCTGCTGATCGCCACCCTGTCGTCGGGATCGTCGGGCGGGCGCACCACCGGACGTGGCTGCTGTTCGTCCTCGCTCGCGTCCTCGGACGGTGCCTCGGCCATCCGTTCCTCCCCCGGGCCGGGCCCGGCGACCAACGGTTCGTCGGCTCCGGGCAGCAACGGCGCAGGCGGACCCCAGGTGGGCGCGACGGTTTCGTCGACGCGCACGTTGGCGGATCCGGACCCCTGCTCCATCCCTCCACGATCCCACCGAAACGGGCACCTTGCCCGATCTGTATCAGATCGCTATCACTGCCGACACCGGAGCGTGACCTCCGGCCCGGTCGGCGCGTGCTGTCTCAGCTACCGATCGTGAAGCAGGTCCGGCAGAAGTCCTCGCCGAACTCCGACAGGCGCAGGCTCTTGCGCACGATCTTCGGCGCGCGGCCCGCCTTCTTGAGGGCCGTCTCCACCACGGGCTGCACTTCCAGGACCATGTAGCGGCTCAGCACCACCGGGTCGTCGGAGGTGAGCGTCAGGCCGAGACGGTTGAGGTTGATCAGGTAGGACCGCGCCCGGTCCGGGTAGCGCACGCCCGCCTGTTCGGGCACCGAGGTCAGGTCGCCCTGGACCAGCTCCGAGCCGATGCCCAGCGGACGGTTGGTCCGCACGTCGACCGCCGGCTGCGGGCCGTTGAGGGCCATGAACCGCAGGATGCGGGCCTCGTCGGGCGCGATCTCGTCGAGGATGCGGTCGTAGGCCGGGTGCACGTCCTCGGTGAAGTACACATCGGCCGACCGGGCCAGCAGCGCGTCACCGCGCCGGCGCAGGTCGTCGGTGCTGGCCGAGCGCAGGTACGGGCCGACGGTGACGGCCTGCTGGCTCGCCCCGTTGGGTGTCGGCACGTAGCTGACGATCTCGCGCACCGACCCCTCGGTGACGCCGAGCGCGCTGCGCGCGATGGAGCGCAGCGCGTTGCCGGTGCGCTCGGCGATATCGGCCGAGGACTCACCGTCCAGCGCCGCCTGGGCCAGTTCCTTGGTCACCTCGTAGGTGGTGCCGACAGCCCACTGGCTGCCGCGCACCGCGGTTCCGGCAGCCAGCCCGGCGGCGCGGAACACGCCCCGGATCAGCCGTGCTTCATTACTGATCTGTCGCTGCTCGACATCCGAGCTGCGCTCGACGGCGCGGGTACCGGCACGGGCCAGGTCCTGTCCGGTCCTGTCGTCTGTCACGTCCTACTCCGAAGTCTCGCCATGTGAACGGATCGCCCACAGATTATTGCCCGACCACGCTCCAGGCACAGTGCGGACTACGCGCGCCCCTGCTCGCGTCGATTGTGGCCTGTCACGAATTGTGGTGGTGGTCATTGTTCCGACTCGCCAGGGCGAGTACGGCATTCGGGACAGGTTCTGTGACTGATGTCTCAGACACTACCCTGTGGCCTGGCGCACGACGAATGGCCCCAGTTCCTCACCTCACAGTAGGGTCACCTCGCCACGGGGGTGCTAATTTTGGGTTCCGGTGAAGGCGGTGGTCACCGGGTTATCGGCAGGAGGGTGTCGTGTTGGAGAGTGTGTTCGGGTTACACCCGACGCTCCTGCTTGAAATTGTGACCATTCCGCTTTTCACAGGAATCATCGGCTACATCACCAACTGGACCGGCATTTTGATGCTGTTCCAGCCGATCAAATTCCATGGTGTCCGGCTGCCCGGTCTGCGCTCGGTGTTCCCCTTTCTGCCCAAGCGCATTCAGGTGTTGCCGCTGCTCAGCTATGACGGCCGGATCGGCTGGCAGGGCATCGTTCCCTCCCGCGCGGACAAGATGGCCAGCATCGCGGTGGACAAGGGACTGTCCAAACTGGGCAGCGTCTCCGATTTCTATCGCGAGCTCGATCCGGAGAAGCTGGCCGAACATCTGGCCGAAGTCGCCGACGCGCAGATCCGCGACATCGTCGAGGTGATCCTGCGCCGCGAGCATCCGCAGCTCTGGTACAACCTGCCCGTTCAGGTCCGGGAAATGATCCATCAGCGCGTGCGCCAGCAGCTGCCCGAGATCCTGCGCGAGCTCACCGCCGAACTCGGCGCCAATATCGATCAGCTGCTCGACGTGAAGCAGATGGTGATCCGCTATTTCCAGGCGCGCCCCCAGCTGCTCAATCAGCTGTTCCAGGTGCTCGGCGCCAAGGAACTGCGCTTCATGCAGAATTTCGGCTTCTACTTCGGCGCGCCCTGCGGTCTGCTGCTCGTCCTCGCCCTGCACACCACCGGGCTCTCGCCGCTGGTCGTGCTGCCGGTCGGCGGGATCATCATCGGCTGGGTGGTCAACTGGGTCGGGCTCAACATGATCTTCGCGCCCGCCGAGCCCAAGTGGTGGTGCCCCTGGCGGCAGGGTCTGCTGATCAAGCGCCAGCCCGAGATCACCGCGGGCTACGCGGCGCTGGTGTCGACCGAGGTCGTCACCGTCGCCAACATCGGCGACGAACTGCTCAACGGCCCGCGCTCGGACCGCACCCTGCAGATGCTCGAGGACACCCTGCGCCCGGCCGCCGACCGCGCGCTGGGCCCGGCCAGGCCCGCCGTGAAATTCATGCTCGGCAGCCGCGAGTACGACTCGCTGCAGTCCACGCTCACCACCGAGGCGATGACGATCGCGCCGATGGCCTTCGCCGACCCGGCATTCAACGTCCAGCAGGGCAAACAGGTCAACGAATACATCGCCCGGCAAATGTCCGCGCTTTCCCCGCACGACTTCGTGGACATGTTGCGTTCGGCCATCAAACAGGACGAATGGTTGCTTTTCGTCCATGGCGGCGCGCTGGGGCTGCTCGCCGGATACGCTCACATCCTGGTCTTCGGAACAGGAGTGGCGACGACATGGATGTAGACGACGGGACCCCGTCCACCGAGGTGGTGCGACGGTCGGTACCGCCGCTCGAGATCACCGGTGACAAGCGTGGCGTGCTGCCCGTGTCACCGGTGCGCACGGTGCGCGCCGCGACCGGTGTCGCGCGCGTGGCCTTCACCGCGGCCTCGGGAATGACGCTGTGGACCCTCGACACCGCGCTCGGGGTCACCGTCACCGTCCTGCGCGGCAGCCTGGCGGGCACCCCGCCCAACGAAGTACTCGCCGAAGCGGAAACCGAAGTGCGCGACCGGCTCCGGCACGCGCTCGGCCTGCCGCCCACCGCCGAGCACCACCGCGAGCCCGGCATGCCGACGCTGCGTGAGCAGGGCGCCGAGTTGCTGCGCCTGTCCGCCAGCACCCATGCCGCCCAGCCCGACACCCACCCCGCCTATCCGGGCATCCTCGCCGAGATCACCCCCGACGAGGCCCGGATCCTGCGCTTCCTGCACGTCGACGGGCCACAGCCCTCGATCGACGTGCGCACCGGCCGCCAGCGCGCCTTCGGCGGCGAACGCCTGATCAGCGGGCTGACCATGCTCGGCGAGCACGCGGGCCTGCGCTTTCCCAACCGCGTGCCCAAGTACCTGCCCAACCTGCGCAGGCTCGGACTCATCGAGTTCACCCGCGAACCGGTCGGCAATCCGCACCGCTACCAGCTCATCGAGGCCCAGGAGCAGGTGCGCGACGCCATGAAGCGCGGTTTCGGCACCAAGGTGAGCTACCGCAGCATCCTGCTCACCGAATTCGGTGCCGACTTCGTGCAGACCTGCTTGCCCGTCGTGATCAGCGACGGGCGCGAAACCGCGACCTAGTTCTCGGCCAGTTCGGCCAGTTCCATCCAGCGCTCTTCGGCCGCTTCCTTCTCGGCGACGACCGCTTTGAGTTCGGCGCCGAGTTTCACCAGCTTGTCCGGGTCGGTGGCGGCATCGGCGAGGGCGGTGTGCAGCTTCTGTTCGCGGTCGTCGAGCTTGGCGATGGAGCGTTCCAGGCGCGAGAGTTCCTTGCGGGCGGCGCGGCGGTCGGCCGAATCCGTTGTCGAGGCAGGGGCTTTCACGGCGCCGGGCTTGGTCGCGGTGGTCTGGGCGGCGCGCTTGGTCAGGTACTGGTCGATGCCGCCGGGCAGGTTGGTGAGCTTGGCATCGCCGAACAGGGCCCAGGTGGAGTCACAGATGCGTTCGACCAGGTAGCGGTCGTGGCTGATGACCACCAGCGTGCCCGCCCAGTTGTCGAGCAGGTCCTCGAGCTGCTGCAGGGTGTCGATGTCGAGGTCGTTGGTCGGCTCGTCGAGCAGCAGGACGTTCGGCTCGGCCATCAGGATGCGGGTCAGCTGCAGGCGGCGGCGCTCGCCACCGGAGAGGTCGCCGACCGGGGTGCGCTGGCGGGCCGGGGTGAAACCGAGCCGTTCGGCGAGCTGGCCTGCCGAGATCTCCCGGTCGCCGAGCATGATGCGCTGCGCGATCTGCTGGACGGCCTCCAGCACGCGCATGTCGGTGGGCAGGTCGTCGAGTTCCTGGCGCAGCCAGCCGATCTGCACGGTCTGGCCCTGGATGCGCTTGCCCGCGGCGGGTTCGGCGTCACCGGCCAGTGCGCGCAGCAGGGTGGTCTTGCCCGAGCCGTTGACGCCGACCAGACCCACCCGCTCGCCGGGAGCGAGTCGCCAGGTGAGGTCGTCGACCAGGACCCGGCCGTCCGGCGTGGTGAGGGTGGCGTCCTCGAGTTCGATCACCACGCGCCCGAGCCGCTTGCGCGCGAACGCGGCCAGCGAGACCGAGTCGCGCGGCGGCGGCACATCGGCGATCAGCGCCTCGGCGGCCTCCACGCGGTAGCGCGGCTTGGAGGTGCGGGCCTTGGCGCCGCGGCGCAGCCAGGCCAGTTCCTTGCGGGCCAGGTTGGCGCGCCGCGATTCGGTGGCGTCGGCCTGGCGGGCACGCTCGGCGCGGGCGTAGATCCAGTCGCCGTAGCCGCCCTCGTAGGTCTCCACCTTGCCGCCGACGACCTCCCAGGTGCGGGTGGCCACGGTGTCGAGGAACCAGCGATCGTGGGTGACCACGATCAGCGCGGTGCGGCGGGCCACCAGGTGCTCGGCCAGCCACTGCACGCCCTCGATGTCGAGGTGGTTGGTCGGCTCGTCGAGCACGAGCAGGTCCAGGTCGCGCACCAGCGCGGCGGCCAGCGCGACGCGGCGGCGCTCGCCACCGGAGAGGTTGGTGACGGGGGTGTCGAGGCCGAGGTCGGCGATGCCGATGCCGTCGAGCACCGAGCGGATGCGCGAATCGGCGGCCCACTCGTGTTCGGCGATGTCGACGGTGGACAGGTCGTCGGACAGGCCGGCGAGCACGATCGAGCCGATGGTGGCGCCTTCGGGCAGCACACCGCGCTGGGTCACCACGGCCATCCGCAGGCCGCCGACCCGGCTCACCCGGCCGCTGTCGGGCGGTTCCAGACCGGTCAGCACTTCGAGCAGCGTGGTCTTGCCGCCACCGTTGAGACCGACCACCCCGATCCGCTCCCCCGCGTGCACACCGAGCGAGACGTCGTCCAACAGCGGCTTGACGCCGAAACTCTTGGAGACCTGTTCGAGGTTGATCAGGTTGGACATAGGTGTTGCTCGCCCGCCTTCCGCGTGACTATCCGGCCTGGCGAGCCTACCCACCCCGGTCGGCATCACCCCGGCCGCGCCGGTCTTGCGCGACGAACGCCGTTCGCTTAACGTCGTTCGTATCGAACACCGTTCGTCACGAACACCGTTCCACGCTGTTGGAGGACTTCATGCACATCGGCATCGGACTGCCCATCTCCGATCCCCCTGCCCTGCTCGACTGGGCCCGACGCGCCGACGACGGCCCCTTCTCGACGCTCGGCTTGCTCGATCGACTCGTCTACGACAACCCCGAACCGCTGGTCACCCTGGCCGCGCTCGCCGGTGCCACCCGGCGCATCCGGCTGCAGACCGAAGTCCTGCTCGCCCCGCTGCGCGAGACCGCGCTGCTGGCGAAACAGGCCGCCACCCTCGACGTGCTGTCCGGCGGCAGGTTCACCCTCGGCGTCGGCGTCGGCGGGCGAGCCGACGACCACCGCGCGGCAGGCACCGATCTGCACACCCGCGGCCGTCGCCTCGACGAGCAGATCGGGCTGCTGCGCCACCTCTGGTCGGGCGAGCCGTTCGGCCCCGACTGCGGCCCGGTCGGCCCCGCACCACGGCACCCCACCGGGCCGGAGATCCTGTTCGGCGGTTTCCAGCCCGCCGCGCTGGACCGGGTCGGCCGCTGGGGTGGCGGCCTGCTCGCCGCGGCCGCGCCGTCGTGGGCGGGCGATCTGTTCGACATCGCGCGCCGATCATGGAAGGACCACGGGCGCACCGGCGAGCCGCGGATCGTCGCGCAGGTCAATGTGGCCATCGGCGACGCCGATCTGGTGGCCGATGCCCGCGCGTCGATGGGCGCCTATTACGAGTTCAGCGGTCGCGCCGAGTACATGCTCGACCGCATGCTCACCACGCCCGCCGACATCCGTTCGGCCATCACGCAGTTCGGCGACCTCGGCGCCGACGAGGTGATGCTCTACTGCTACGGCCGCGACGCCGACCAGGTCGACCGGCTCGCCGACATCATCGGCTGAGCTCAGCGCTTGCCGTGGGTCTCGGTGTCGAGCACCCGGGCGCCCGGCACCGGGCCGCTCGCGGTGCGCACGCTGCGGCAGACCCCGGCGCCGGCGAGTTCGGCGGCGACGGTGATGGCGGCCTCCTCGGTCTCGCACAGGAAGGCGCAGGTGGGGCCGGAGCCGGAGACCAGGCCGGCCAGCGCGCCCGCCCCGACGCCCGCGCGCAGGGTGCGGCGCAGTTCCGGTTTCAGCGACAGGGCCGCGGCCTGCAGATCGTTGCCGAGCAGCGGTGCCAGCGTGCGTGGGTCGCCCGCGGCCAGCGCCTGCATGAGTTTCTGCGGGTCGCCGAGGCGCGGCGGCTCGCCCTCGGCGCGCAACCGGTCGAGTTCGCGGAAGACCGAGGGGGTGGACAGTCCGTCCTTGGCCAGCGCGAGCACCCAGTGGAAGGTGTTGCGCGACAGGACCGGCAGCAGCCGTTCGCCGCGGCCGGTGCCGAGGGCGGTGCCGCCGTGCAGGGCGAAGGGCACATCGCTGCCGAGTTCGGCGGCCACCTCCGACAGTTCGTCGCGGCCCATGCCGAGGTCCCACAGTTCGTTGAGGCCGACCAGCGCCGCGGCGGCGTCGGCGCTGCCGCCCGCCATGCCGCCGGCCACCGGAATACCCTTGGCGATGGCGATCTCCACCAGCGGCGCGCGCCCGGCCAGGTGCGCCAGGCGCACCGCGGCCTTCCAGACCAGGTTGGTGCGATCTGTGGGCACCTCGGCGGCGCCCTCGCCGCTGACCCGCACCGTCAGCGAGGCGGACGGGGCGAGTTCGAGGTCGTCGGCGAGGGAAAGGGCCTGGAAGACGGTGGTCAGATCGTGAAAGCCGTCCGGGCGCAGATCACCGACTCCGAGATGCAGATTCACCTTCGAAGGCGCGCGCACGACGACCGGGCTGGGCACAACTGACAGCACGATCACCAAGCGTAACGGGTTACACCGACGAGTACGCGCGCTGAATCGGTCCTCGCCGCCCGTCGCCGGGGCAGGGGGTTGCGCGAGGTACCCATGGGGGGTATGTTCGTTCGTGTCGGGGGGATACCCCGGGACCGTATGATCGAACAGCGAAGGAGTCGGCCATGGCCACCACCACCTATACCGTCACGGGGATGACCTGCGGACACTGCGTGAGCTCGGTCAAGCAGGAGATCGGCAAGATCGACGGTGTGAACAGTGTCGACGTCGACCTCGCCAGCGGTCTGGTCCGCGTCGACAGCGCGACCGAGCTGGCCGACACCGACATCGCCGCCGCCGTGGACGAAGCAGGCTACGAACTCGCTGTGTAATCGGCGGCTGGCGCCGCATGGTTTTCGGCCCTGTGGGCCTCACACCCGAAGGGCGATACTGCGCCTTCGGCGTTCCGTCTCACCCTTCGGGTGCGAGGCGGCCGAAAACCGGTGGTGGTCACGTCACACCCCAGTCGCAGGAGTGGCGTTCACCAGCGGTTCATCCGTTATCGGGCTCTGGTGAATCATCCACAGCGTCATCCACATCCGGGGATCGCCTGGTGATCTACCGGGTAAAGCGGGAACGACCGGGGAGATCGGGTGGCGACCATGATCAACTCGCCGGTCCGCGAAAACCAGTTGTCCACAATTGCATTCACAGACCGCCCTGGTGAACAGGCGGTGTACTGCGGGTTCGCCTGCGGGAGCCCGCGATTGGCGGGTCAGCTCTGGGCGGCCAAGCGGACGAAGGCCGCGGTGTCGAGCGTCTCGCCGCGCGCGGTGGGATCGATTCCGGCGGCGACCAACCTGCGCTCGGCCTCGGCGGGCGAACCGGCCCAGCCGGACAGGGCCGCGCGCAAGGTCTTTCGCCGCTGCGCGAACGCCGCGTCGACGACCGCGAAGACCCGTTTGCGATGCGTCTCGTCGATCGGCCACGGCGGTTCGGCGTAGCGATCGATGCGCACCAGGCCCGATTCGACCCGGGGCGCCGGCCAGAACACCTGGGTGCCGACGTGCCCGGCCCGCCGGACCTTCCCGAAGAACCCGGCCTTCACACTCGGCACGCCGTACACCCGATTGCCGGGTTCGGCGGCGAGGCGGTCGGCCACCTCGGCCTGCACCATCACCAGCGACACCATGATGCTGGGCAGCTGGGCCAGCAGATGCAGCAGCACCGGGACCGCCACGTTGTAGGGCAGGTTCGCGACCAGCGCCGTCGGCGCGGCGGGCAGCTGATCGGCGCGCACCCGCAGCGCGTCGGCCTCGACCACCCGCAGGCGGTCGACCAGGCCGGGGGCCCGGTCGGCGACGGTTTCGGGCAGATGGCCGGCCAGCACCGGATCGATCTCGACGGCGACGACCTGGTCGACCACGTCGAGCAGGGCCAGGGTCAGCGAGCCGAGGCCGGGTCCGACCTCGAGCACGGTGTCCTCGGCGCCGACCCCGGCGGCGGCCACGATGCGGCGCACCGTGTTGCCGTCGTGCACGAAATTCTGGCCGAGCTGCTTGGTCGGCCGCACGCCGAAACGTTCGGCCAGCGTCCGCACCTCGGCGGGACCGAGCAGCGCGGCGCTACCGCGAGCGGAATTATCGGGTTCGGGCACCGCTAGAACCTACCAACCTCGCCGATCGAGCAGCTCAGCGCTGCGGCGGGGCGGCGTGGATGCGGGCCTGGAACTCGTCGATCGCCACCCGCATCTCCGGGGAGGTCGTGCCGTGCTCGCCGAAGCCGGTCACCACCTGCTGGTCGACGCCGTTGGCCGCGAACTGCGCGACCAGCGCGCCGTGCAGCGGGGAGGGCACGACCACGTCGGTGACGTTCATCGTCATCAGAATCGGGGCGTCGTAGCCGCTGGTCGGCAGGGCCATGTACGCGGCGAGCACATCGCGCAGCGGGGCGAGCAGCTTGGCCAGCAGGTCCGAGGGGTTCACGCCCTTGGTGGCCGCGAAGATCTTGTCGAGGCACTGGCTGCCCGCCGCGTCGATCAGCGACCTGCCGAGCGGGGACAGGTAGGAGTCGACATCGGCCTCGGGATGGGTGGCGCGCAGACCGGCCAGGATGCTCACGATGAACGACGAGGTGGCGCCGGAGAGCAGCGGGATCTCGGGCAGGCCCGGTCCGCCGAACGGCAGGACCTTCTCCACGTCGGAGGCCGGATCGATGGCCACCGTGCCACGGAAGTCGAGTTCGGGCGCGTACCAGGACTGGACATGGGCCGAGCTGAGCGCGGCGTGCCCGCCCTGCGAGACGCCGAAGACGCTCCAGGTCCTGGACAGATCGGGGTCGGCGGCGCGCGCGGCGCGGACCAGATCGATCGTGGCGGTGGCCTGGCTGCGCACCTCGAGATACGGGTGCGGGCCGGTGTCGAAGCGGCCGAGGCCGAGGTAGTCGGGCGCGACGACGGCGAAGCCCTGGTCGACCATGCCCTTGATCAGCGCGTCCTCGGCGCCGCGGAAGCGCGCCATCCCGGCTTCGGGATCGGACTGGCCGCCACAGCCCGGGCCCGAGCCCGAGGTGCCGTGGTCGTAGGCGATGATCGGCCAGCCGGTGGCGGGGGCGTCGCCCTCCGGTACGAACACCGCGCCGCTGGCGGGCCGTGCGACGCCGGCCGAATCCGTCATCCAGTATTCGACGACCGAGCCGTTGGCCATGCCGCGCCATCCCGCGGGTTCGGCCTGCACCGAGATGATCGAGCCGGGCGCCTCGGCGGTGGCGGGGGCGAAGCCCGCGGCCAGCAGCGCGCCGGTGGTCATGGCGGCGACGACCGTCGCGCGAATCGGATTCTTCAGCAACGGATCCAGCTCTCCACCAGGCGACAAGTTCCTGGACGAGTGTACAGATCAACTCGTTCGCCCCGGGGCAGAGGAAACGTCATCTGAAACACGTTGCAGCCGTGAGTCATTCGTTCACACCTTACCCCTGGTGTCGAGGAAGTCGCCGATCGCGGCGCGCATCGCCGGGTTCAGTTCGCAGTGCGAGCCGGTGCCGACAACGGCGTGGAAGTCGACTCCGTTCGCGGCGAACTGGGCTGCCAGCGCGGCGTGCAGCGGGGAGGGGACGGTGCGGTCGGTGGCGTTGACCAGCAACAGGATCGGCGCGTCGTACCCGCTGGTCGGCACGGTCATGTAGTCGGCCATCACCGAGCGCAACGGCTCCTCGCCCAGCGAGCGCGAGAGCAGATCGCCGAGGTAGAGGTCCTTGACGCGCTCGTCGATCGCGTCCTGACACAGCGTGCCGATCTCGTCGATGACCTGGCGCCCGAGCGGCGTGAGATAGCTGTCCACCTCGGCGTCCGGGCGCGCGGCCCGCAGACCGGCCAGAATGCTCGCCGAGAATCCGAGGATCCCGCCGCTGACCCGATCCGGCGCACCCGGCCCGAGCACCACCGCCACCTTCTCCACATCCGATTCCGGGTCGATGGCGATGGTCCCGCGGAAGTCGAGCTCCGGCGCGTAACTGGCCTGCAGGTGCCCGGTCCCGAGCGCGGCCTGCCCGCCCTGTGACATCCCCGCCACCAGCCACACCGGCGACAGATCCGAGCGCACCGACCGCGCGGCCCGCAACAGATCCAGCGTCGCGGTCGCCTCGGTCTCGATCCCCAGATACGGATGCGGCCCGGTGTCGAACCGGCCGAGCCCCAGATAGTCCGGCGCGACGACCGCGAACCCTTTCCCCACCAGATGCCGGAGGAACTCGTCCTGCGGAGCCTGCGACTCCGGCCACGGCGCCCCCGCCGGATCGGACTGCCCACCACACCCGGCCCCGAGCCCCGTGGTCCCGTGGTCGTAGGCCACCACCGGCCATCCACCGGGCGGCGCCTCCCCCGTCGGCAGATACAGCGCCCCACTGGCCGGTTGCGTCACGCCCCCGACCCCACGAGTCCAGTAGTCGATGACCTGGGCCCCCGACATCCCATGGAACCCGTCAGCCTGCGGAATCACCGCGATCACCCCACCCGGCTCAGCAGCCTGCGCCACCCCGGGCACGGAGATCACGACCCCCGCAGACAACATCACCGCAGCGGCCGCACACCGCCAAGCCGAAACCCCACGCATGCCAACCACCCGTCGACTCGTCAACGAGCCGAACCCACCGCACGAGCACAGCGGACTCGGCGAAACGAGAGCACGCTACCGCGCGACCAGGGCGTAGTCACCCACCGACAGGCACTACCCGCGCCCTCCTACGGCGCACGGGCCGGATCCGCTCAGCTCAGACCCAGGCGGCCGGTGCACGAAGGCCAGGCGCCCCAGCCCTGTCGCGCGCGGGTGACCTCGGCGATGGCGATCTGTTCCTCACGGGTGGCCAGGTCGGCGCGGGGGGCGTACTTCAGGCCGCCCTGGCGCTCCCAGGTGCTCTGGTCGAACTGGATGCCACCGTAGTAGCCGTTGCCGGTGTTGATCGCCCAGTTACCGGTCGACTC
The DNA here is from genome assembly GCF_042883805.1 of Nocardia sp. NPDC058176. Lineage (NCBI taxonomy): Bacteria > Bacillati > Actinomycetota > Actinomycetes > Mycobacteriales > Nocardiaceae > Nocardia > Nocardia sp. NPDC058176. The sequence goes on from NZ_JBHVVA010000002.1 coordinate 177,341, forward strand.
GCAGCGGGCCAGCGCGTCCCAGACCGCGCCGTCGCGCACCTCCGGCACCTCGGTGCCCGGCTTGGCGCCCTTGCGGATGGTCTTGGGCTGCGCGGGCGTGATGACGTTGGAATTCACCTGGACGCGGCCGGATTCGACGCCGTTGACCAGCGTCACCGCGAAGGTCGCCTCGTGCAGGCCGGGCTCGCCCGGGTTCTCGACGACGGTGCGGCTCATGTTCATGGTCTCGTCCTCGATCACCACTTCGGCGGGATCGAGCGGCAGCGTCTCGGTGCGCTGTTCGGTGCGCTGCCGGGTGACGGTGACCCGCATGCCCTCGGCCAGCGGGGTCTCGGCGGCGGGTTCGGCGAAGTCCTCGTCGCGCAGCGGTGCGCCCGCCGCGGCGAGGAACTCGCCGACGGTCGGGGCGGCGAGGCGCACGTCGACCGGGGCCGTGGCACCGTCGACGAGGGTGATCATGCGCGGGGTGTAGACGCTGAGCGCGGCACCGGCCAGCGGCAGCTTCTCGGTGCGGGTCGGCACCACGTGGGTGTCGGCGGGGATCTGCATCTGGGCGAGCGCGTCGCCCGCGGTGGTGCCGGTGGTCCACACCTTGCGCTCGGTGCCGTCGACGGAGATCGTGATCTCCCTGCCCCGGTTGAGCGTGATGGTCGCGCCGTCGGAGACCGTCGATCCGGCCGCGGGGCTCACCTCGTCGTGCTCGGAGAGCTCGTAGCCCGCCTGGGCCAGGATGGCACTCACGTCACGGGACATGGTGGTGAGCTCGGTGCGCTCACCGTCGATCACCAGGGCGACCGTCTTGTGGTTCACGATCGCCAGCGAGGCGCCGACGAGAAGAATCAGCAGCATGGCCGCCACCGCCGCGTACAGCAGCGGCGAGCGAGACGAGTTGATCCGCGCAAAAGCCGACATGGTTACAGAACGATAACGACAAGGTGCCCACTCGACAACACCGAGCGCCCCCATCGGGGGGATCGCAGATCACGATTCGGCCTAGACGCCGCCGTGAAGTAACGAAACAACCATGAAAAGTGACGCGCATCACGTTTAATGTCCAGCCCCCTTCCCCCGCGGGAAGGGCAGCGCGCTCACCTGATGCGGTACAGGCGTCGCGCGTTCGCGGTGGTGATCTCGGCCAGCTCGGCCGGATCCTGCTCGCGCACCTCGGCCAGCGCGCGGACGGTGTACGGCAGGCAGTACGACTCGTTCGGCGCCCCGCGATACGGGTGCGGAGTCAGGTACGGCGCGTCGGTCTCCACCAGGATCTGGTCGTCGGGCACCAGCTGCGCCGCCTCGCGCAGCTCGTGCGCGTTCTTGAAACTGACCGTCCCGGAGAAACTGAGCACATACCCCTCCGCCACGCAGGCCTGCGCCATCGTGGCGTCGGAGGAGAAGCAGTGGAAGATCACCGTGTCCGGCGCGCCCTCGTCGAGCAGCACGGTGAGCAGGTCGTGATCGGCCTCACGGTTGTGGATCATCAGCGGCTTGCGGACCCGCTTGGCCAGGTCGATGTGCCAGCGGAAACCCTCGATCTGGGTCTCGACATCGGCGCAACCGTCGAGCTTGCCCGGCCAGAAGTAGTCGAGGCCGGTCTCCCCGACCGCGACAACGCGCGGATCGGTGGCGAGCCGTTCCAGTTCGTCCTTGGCCTTGTCATCGAGCGCGTTCGCCCTGGTCGGATGCAGCGCGACAGCCGCGTACACCCGCGGATCCCACTGCGCGGCCAGCACGGCCCACTGCGCCGCGGCCAGATCGTCGGCCACGGTCACCACATGCCCGACACCCACCGAGGCGGCCCGGTCCACGATCGCCGTGGTCGAGGCGGCATCGGTCGCGCCACAGGCGTCGAGGTGGGTGTGCGCGTCGATCAGTGGTGCGAGCGGCGGCGGAAGAGGCGGAGCCGGACGATTTTGGTTTGCCACGCGGATTACAGTAGTTCGCATCATGAGCGCACTTGAAGGCGCCGAGGCGCCCGCCTTCTACATCACGACGGCCATCGCGTACCCCAACGGTGCGCCGCACATCGGACACGCGTACGAGTACATCTCGACCGACGCGCTGGCCCGGTTCAAGCGACTCGACGGTTATGACGTCTTCTTCATGACGGGCACCGACGAGCACGGTCAGAAGATGCAGCAGACCGCGGCCACCGAGGGCATCCCGGTGCAGGAGCTCGCGGCCCGCAACTCCGACGTCTTCGAGGCGATGGACAAGGCGCTCGACATCTCCTTCGACCGCTTCATCCGCACCACCGACGAGGATCACAAGGCCGCCAGCATCGCCATCTGGCAGCGGATGCTCGCCAACGGCGACATCTACCTGGGCAACTACTCCGGCTGGTACTCGGTGCGCGACGAGGCGTTCTACACCGAGGAGGAGACCACCCTCCTCGACGACGGCACCCGCGTGTCCACCGAGACGCAGACCCCGCTCACCTGGACCGAGGAGTCGAACTACTTCTTCAAGCTCTCCGAGTACCAGGACAAGCTGCTCGCCCTCTACGAGGAGCACCCCGAGTTCATCGCGCCCGCGACCCGGCGCAACGAGATCGTCAGCTACGTCAAGGCCGGGCTGAAGGATCTGTCGATCTCCCGCACCACCTTCGACTGGGGCGTGCCGGTGCCGAGCCAGCCCGACCACGTGATGTACGTGTGGGTCGACGCGCTCACCAACTACCTGACCGGTGTCGGCTTCCCAGACACCGAGTCGGCGAGTTTCCAGAAGTACTGGCCCGCGAACGTGCACATCATCGGCAAGGACATCACCCGCTTCCACACGGTGTACTGGCCCGCGTTCCTGATGTCGGCCGGGATCGCGCTGCCGGACCGGGTGTTCGTGCACGGGTTCCTGTACAACAAGGGCGAGAAGATGTCGAAGTCGACGGGCAATGTCGTCGACCCGCTCGGTCTGGTGTCCACCTACGGCCTGGATCAGGTGCGCTTCTTCCTGCTGCGCGAGATCTCCTACGGCCAGGACGGCAGCTACAGCAACGAGGCCATCGCGGGCCGGATCAACGCCGACCTGGCCAACGAGTTCGGCAACCTGGTGCAGCGCAGCCTGACCATGGTCAACAAGAACTGCGACGCCAAGGCGCCGACCCCCGGCGAGTTCACCGAGGACGACCGCGCCCTGCTCGACCGCGCGAACGCCCTGCTCGACCGCTGCCGCACCGAGTTCGACGCCCAGCAGATGCACCTCGCCCTGGAGGCGATCTGGCTGACCCTCGGCGAGACGAACCGCTACTTCTCCGCCAACGCGCCATGGGCCCTGCGCAAGTCGGGCACCGAGGAGGATCTGGCGCGGATGGCCACGGTCCTCTACGTCACCCTCGAGGTGGTGCGCATCGTGGCCATCCTGGTGCAGCCGGTGATGCCGGGTTCGGCTGCCAAGATCCTGGACCTGCTGGGCCAGGACGGCCGCACCTTCGCCGACATCGCCACCCCGCTGGTTCCCGGCATCGACCTGCCCGCGCCGGAACCGGTGTTCCCGCGCTACGTCGAGCCCAAGGAATAGTCGAACGGTCCTGTGGCGCACGGTGATCCACCGTGCGCCACAGTCATGTCTACGCCCAGGCGGCGAGCAGCCTGCTCGCTTCGGCACCCAGTGCGGCCTGCAGGAACGGACCGAAGCTGATCCGGGCGACGCCCAGTTCGGCGAAGTACTCCTTGGCCGGTGTGCCCGGCTGACCGATGGCGTTGACCGGCAGTGGCAGTTCCTCGGTGAGCCTGCGCAGGTCGGCGTCGGCGTGCTTGCCGACCGGGTAGAGCACATCGGCGCCGGCCTCGGCGGCCAGCTTCAGCCGGGCGATCGCGCGGTCGAGGCGGTCGGCCTCGTCGCCGTCGGCGCGCAGGAACAGGTCGGTGCGGGCGTTGACGACCACGTGCACGCCCGCCGCGTCGGCCGCCTCGCGCAGGCCGCGCACGAAATCGGCGTGTTCGGCCGCATCGCGCAGCCGTTTGCCCTCGCTGTGCACCGTGTCCTCGATGTTGAGTCCCACCGCGCCCGCGCCGAGCAGGCCGTCGATGAGCTGCACGGGTTCGAGTCCGTAGCCGGATTCGATGTCGACCGAGACCGGCACCTCGACCGCCTCGGTGACCCGCTTCACCTGGCCGACCAGCTCGGCGAAGGTCATCCCCTCGCCGTCGGGGCGACCGAGCGAGTCGGCGACCGGATGACTACCGAGCGTGAGTCCCGAAAAGCCCGCGGCCACCGCGGTATTCGCCGACCACGCGTCCCAGACCGTGGGTAACACCACCGGATTCCCAGGGCGGTGGAGTTCGAGGAGTGTTTTCGCCTTGCCTTCCAAAGAGGTCATCCCTCGATGATGCCTAAACGCAGCCCGACTTGGGAGGGCAGTTCAGTTGCACGTCCAGCACCCGCGCGCCCGGACCCTCCGCGCCGAGGCGATCGTGCTCGTTGACGAGCTTGCACGAGCCCAGCGACAGGCAGCCGCAGCCGATGCAGCCGGTGAGGTTGTCGCGCAGCCGGGTGAGCTGGACGATGCGGTCGTCGAGGTCCTCGCGCCAGGTGGTCGACAGGGTCTCCCAGTCCCGCCGGGTGGGCGTTCGCCCCTCCGGCAGCCGGTCCAGCGCCGAGCGGATCTCACTGAGCGGGATCCCCACCCGCTGCGAGATCCGGATGAAGGCGACCCGCCGCAGCGTTTCGCGAGCGTAGCGCCGTTGATTGCCACTGGTTCGACGACTCGATATGAGACCTTCGCGTTCGTAGAAGTGCAACGCGGACACTGCAACTCCACTACGATCGGAAAGCTGCCCGGGGGTCAGCTCCTTCGTTTGCCAATCGGCCGTCGTCATGTGCTCTCCTCCCACTTCCACCTAAACAATACTTTAGGTATTCGTGGTGTGTACGAAAACGGCTGGACTCGGCGTGGCAGGTGCCGAAGGGCGCCGCTCGGATTACGGTTTGCGCATGGGAACCGCCCCCGACACCCGCCTGGCCGTCACGTCCGAGGTCGGCACGCTGCGCACGGTGCTGCTGCACCGCCCCGGCGACGAACTGCGCCGTCTCACCCCGAGCAACAACGATCAACTGCTCTTCGACGGCATCCCCTGGGTGGAGCGCGCGCAGGCCGAGCACGATGCCTTCGCCGCCGTGTTGCGTGCGCGCGGCGTCGAGGTGCTGTTGCTGGCCGACCTGCTCGCCGAGACGCTCGCGGTGAGCGGGGCGGCCAGAATCCAGGGTATCTCGGCCGCCGTGGACGCCCGCAGGCTCGGCCACGGCCTGGCCGACCAGCTGGCCGCCGAGCTGCGCAAGGTGGAGGCGCGCGAGCTCGCCGACATCCTGATGGCGGGGATGACCTTCGACGAACTGCCCTTCGGCCCCGACACCACCTCGCTGGTGCGGCGCATGCATCACGGCGCCGACTTCGTCATCGATCCGCTGCCGAACCTGCTGTTCACCCGCGATTCCTCGTTCTGGGTGGGCCCCAAGGTCGCGATCACCTCGCTCGCCCTGCCGGCCCGCATCCGCGAGACCTCGATCACCGATCTGGTCTACGCGTTCCACCCGCGCTTCCTCGGCGTGCGCCGGGCCTACGAATCGCACACCGCGCCGATCGAGGGCGGTGACGTGCTGCTGCTCGCGCCGGGCGTCGTCGCGGTGGGGGTGGGCGAACGCACGTCCCCCGCCGGCGCGGAGGCGTTGGCGCGCAGCCTCTTCGACGACGACCTCGCGCACACCGTGCTGGTGGTGCCGATCGCGCAGAACCGCGCGACCATGCACCTGGACACGGTGTGCACCATGGTCGACACCGACGCGGTCGTCATGTATCCCGGCGTGCGGGAATCGCTGCGGGCCTTCACGATCCGGCGCGAGGACGGCTTCTCCGCGCGCAGCGAACTGGACCGGATCAGCATCACCGGCCCCGAACCGTTCCTGCCCGCCGCGGCCGCCGCCATGGGCATCACCCGGCTGCGGGTGATCGACACCGGGCGCGACGGAGTCACCGCCGAACGCGAGCAGTGGGACGACGGCAACAACACCCTCGCCCTCGCCCCGGGCGTGGTGGTGGCCTACGAGCGCAACGAGATGACCAACTCGCGCCTGGCCGACGCCGGGATCGAGGTGCTCACCATCCAGGGTTCGGAGCTGGGCTCCGGCCGGGGCGGTCCCCGCTGCATGTCCTGTCCACTGGCCCGAGACGAGGTGTGAGCGTCGTGTTCCACGTCGAGCTGTCCACCGATTCCACCTCCCCGCCCTACGAACAGCTGCGGATGGCGGTGATCGAACAGGTGCGCACGGGTACGCTCCCCGCGGGCACCAAGATCCCCACGGTCCGCGCGCTGGCCGCCGATCTCGGCATCGCCCCCAACACCGTCGCCCGCGCCTATCGCGAACTCGAGGCCGACGGCGTCCTCGAAACCCGCGGCCGCCAGGGCTCTTTCATCGCCTCCTCCGGCGACCCGACCCGCGACATCGCCTCCCGCGCGGCCGTCGACTACGTGGCGACCGTCCGCCGTCTCGGCGTCGAGGACACCGACGCACTCGAATACGTGCGCCGCGCGCTGGACTGAGTCCTCACCGCCAGCTGGGTAACCAGAGGTGGTCCTGCCAGCTGGCGGGGCTGATCGGCTGGGCGGTGAGGATCGGCCACAACCAGACGAAATTGGCGACGACCAGACCGAGATAGATGCTCGCGATCAGCAGGCCGAGGGCATAGCGCTCGTTCACCGGGGCGGGCAGATAGGTGCCCGTGGGACTGCGCGGTATGCCCGCGGGTCTGGCCGAGCCCAGGATGTCGCCGAGGACCAGCGCCACCGCCATCACCAGGAACGGCGCGAGGACCACCGCGTAGAAGTAGTACATCTGCCGGTCCAGGGTGAGGAACCAGGGCAGCAGACCGGCGCCGTAGGCCACCAGCACCGCCGCGTAGCGCCAGTCCCGGCGCACCACGGTCCGCCAGATCGCCCAGCCGAGTACCGGCAGCGCCAGCCACCACAGCGCCGGAGTGCCCACCGCCATCACGGCTTTCACGCACTGGTTCTCGCCGCAGCCGGTGACCGTGCCGTCGGCGTAGTAGTAGAGCATCGGGCGCAGGCCCATCGGCCAGGTCCACGGCTTGGATTCCCACGGATGGTGGTTGCCCGCCGAGTTGGTGAGGCTGGAATGGAAGGCCAGCGTCTCGCCCTGATAGAACCAGAGCGAGCGCAGTGCGTCGGGCAGGAACGCGAAAGCGCCCCCGCTCCCGATCTGATTGCCCACCGCGTACCGGTACACCCCGTCCTCGCTGGCGAACCAGGCCCAGTACGAGGACAGATACACCGCCAGCGGGATGAGCGTGAGCGCGTACAGCGCGGGCCCCACATCCCGCACCAGCGTGCCCACCCACGGCCTGCGCACCCCGTACGCGCGCCGGGCGCTCACGTCGAAGGCCACGCTGAGCAGGCCGAAGAACATGATGTAGTAGATGCCCGACCACTTGGTGCCGCACGCCAGGCCGAGCAGCACGCCCGCGCCGAAACGCCACCAGCGCACGCCCAGTCGCGGTCCCCAGTCGGTCAGGCCGACGCGCCCGGCCAGATCGGCCCGGGCCATCCGTTCTCGTACCTCGTCGCGATCCACGATCAGACAGCCGAAGGCGGCGGTGACCAGCAGCGCCATGAAGATGTCGAGCATGCCGATGCGGGAGGAGACGAAGGTCAGCCCGTCGACGATGAGCAGGATGCCCGCGAACGCGCCGATCAGCGTCGAACGCGACATCCGCCGCACGATCCGGATCACCAGCAGCACCAGCACCGTGCCCGCCAGCGCCGCGGTGCCGCGCCAGCCCCAGGCGTTGTAGCCGAACAGTGCCTCGCTGATCGCGATGAACTGCTTGCCGACCGGCGGATGCACCACCAGCCCGTAGGCGGGGTTGTCCTCGACGCCGCCGCCGGTGACCATTTGCCAGGCCTGCGGCGCGTAGTGCTTCTCGTCGAAGACGGGGGTACGCGCGTCGGTGGGATAGTTCAGGTTGATGAATCGGGTGAGTGCCGCGATCACGGTGAGCACCGCGGTGACCGCCCAGCCGCGCGCGGTGTCGAGCGGACCGAAATCCGGGGCCGGGCGCAACGGCGCGGGGCTGACCAACGCCGACGCGGGGCGCGACGGGGGCATCACGCGCGTTTCGGTCACCGGGATCACGCCTGCGATCGTAGGCGGTGGCGCCGACGAAGTCCGAGCCGACACCGTCCCCCTTGTTCCGGTCACATGCCCCGGCCCGGGGCACTGTGCCGACCTGACAGAATGGTCGGGCACCCGACACCGGGCAGCCGAACAGCGAATCCGCACGCACCTCGCCGCACTCGATCGGTACGGCCACAACACCGGAGAGGCGGGAGACACCGTGTTGGTTCTGGCGGCTACACCGATGGGAGAGATCGGGGACGCGTCCCAGCGCCTGCGCGACGCGCTCGGCTCGGCCGATGTCGTCGCCGCGGAGGACACCCGGCGGACGAAGTCACTGGCGAAGGCGCTCGGGGTGGAGATCACCGGCCGGGTGGTCAGCTTCTACGACCACGTCGAGACCGCCCGCATCCCCGCCCTGCTCGACGACATCGCGGCCGGGCGCACCGTGCTGCTGGTGACCGACGCGGGCATGCCCTCGGTGAGCGACCCCGGCTATCGCCTGGTCGCCGCCGCCGTCGAGCGCGATCTGCCGGTCACCTGCCTGCCCGGACCGTCCGCGGTCACCACCGCGCTCGCCCTGTCCGGCCTGCCGGTGGAGCGGTTCTGCTTCGACGGCTTCGCGCCCCGCAAGGGCGGCCAGCGCCGGGAGTGGTTGCGCACCTTGGCCTCCGAGCAGCGCGCCTGCGTCTTCTTCGAGGCACCGCACCGCCTGGCCGACTGCCTGGCCGACGCCGTCACCGTCCTTGGGCCCGACCGCCGCGCCGCGGTCTGCCGCGAACTCACCAAGACCTACGAGGAAGTCGTCCGCGGCACCCTGGCCGAACTCGCCGCCTGGTCCGTCGACGGCGCCCGCGGCGAGATCACGGTGGTTCTCGAAGGGGCCCAACCGGTTTCGGCCGAACCCGCCGACCTGGTCGACGAGGTCGAAACCCTCGTAGCGAGCGGCCTGCGCCTCAAAGACGCCTGCGCTGAAGTCTCCGCGGGTCGAGGCGCCTCCCGCCGCGAACTCTACGACGCCGTCCTCGCCGCCCGCAGCAGCGAATAGAACGGCCTCAGCGGCCGAGGACGGCGAGCATGCCTGCGACGGCGCGGGGCCAGGTGAATTGTTCGGCTCGGGTGCGGGCGGCCTGGCGGCGGCCGGTGGTCGGCATGGCCAGGACGTCGGTGACGGCCTGGGCGAAGGCGCGGGGGCGGTCGGCGGCGATGGCGCCGCATTCGGCGGTGACGATGTCGGCCAGTGCGGACGAGCGGCTGGCGACGACGGGAGTTCCCGCGGCGAGGGCTTCCAGTGCGGCGAGGCCGAAGGTCTCGTGCGGGCCGGGGGCGAGCGAGACATCGGCGGTGGCAAGGAGTTTCGCGACCATGGCGCGGTCGGAGATGAAGCCGGTGAAGTGGACCGCCGGTGCGCCGCCGGGCAGTGCCGGCAGGATGCGGGCGCGGCGTTCGAGTGATTCCCGACGCGGTCCGTCACCCGCGACGACCAGTCGCGCGGGAACACCGGCCCGGTGCAGCGCGCCGACCGCCTCGATACTCCGGTCGACCCGCTTCTCGACCGACAACCTGCCGCAGTGCACCAGCAGCGGATGCCCGGCGACCCCGAGATCGGCGCGCAGCCTGCGGTCACGGCGGCGAGGGCTGAACAGCTCGAGGTCGACGCCGAGCGGCACCAGCTCCACATTCTCCACACCGATCCGCAGGAACTCCGCGCGCGCGAATTCGGTGGTGCACACGACCATGTCGTAATCCGCGGCCGTGCGCCGGTTGGCGATGTCGGCGCCGCGCCGGGCGACCGGCCCCGGCAGGAACTGGCCGAGCAGCCGGTCCAGCCGCTCGTGCGAGATCATCACACCGGCCACGCCACGTCGACGCGCCCACCGGCCGAAACCGCGCAGGGTCAGCCGATCCGACACCTCGAGCACATCGGGCCCCAGCCCGGCCAGCACATCGGCCACCCGCCGCGGGTCGGCCGCCCGGTAGCCGCCGGTCCAGGGAATTCCCAAGGCGGGCAGTGTGATTCGCAGCGCACCGGTCGGCAGGATCTCCTCCGCGCGGCGCGCGCCCGGCACGATCAACACCACCTCGTGCCCGGCCGCGACATACCCCTCCCCGAGGTGGTGCAGAGCCGTGCGCAACCCACCCGATCGGGGGCCGTAGAAATTGGCGAGCTGCACGATGCGCACCCGCCGATCGTCGCCCCGCGCGGGTTACCCACGGAACCGGGCCGTGGAACAGCGTGTGAACAGCCGCGAAAGAGGCGACTAACCGGTCACCGGGTCGGCCCAGACCCGCAGCAGCCCGTGGCCGGAGACGGTGGTGCTGATCGCGATCAGTTCGGCCTGCGCGGTGACCCAACCACCCGCCGTGAAGCGCACCCGCAGCGTCAACCGGCGGGTGGCGCCGGGACAGCGCGCGAGCTCGACGCAGGCCGCCCGCAGAACGGCCAGATCCCGCGGGTCGATCGTCGGCCGCTCCACCGCCCAGCGCTGCAGCGGCGGTGGCGGCGGTCCGGCCCATTCATAGATCAGCGCGCTGGTCAGTTCGATGATGCCCACGCCGACGCCACTGTTCTGAGAGACCGCGCGCAGCATGGCCACATCGGGATCGGTGATCGCCTCGCCCGGCCCGTGTTCGGGGATGGCGTGCATGAGCGCGCTGATCCGGCGCAGTTTCGGCCGTGCCCTGGCGATCATCTGGAACCGGCGCACACGGTCGTCGTCGCCGAGCATGTCGACCACGCCCTGCCAGGATCCGCCCATCTCGAGCTGGGCGACCATCGCAAAGTAGTCGATACGCCCGTCGAAGCGCACCATCCGCCCGAACGCGTCCGGCGGTGTGCGCACCACCCGCACCTGCGCGGGATCGCGGGCGAAGACGAGTTCCTCCAGTCCGGGACCGTGATGGGCCAGTTCGGTGTCGGCCGCCCAGTCCCACGCTGCCACCTGACGTTTCGGCGCCACCGGAACGTCCCGCTGTCCCAGCCACAACTGGACGCCGTGCACCCCGCCGAACGCGCAGAACACCGGTTCGGCCACAACCAGCAGCCCACCCTCACGCACCCGCACCGTCGTGTTGGCCACATGGCATCGCCGCACCGTCTCGATGACGACGCGAGCCCGCGCCGACCCCACCTTCCGACGCAACCGGGCGGACCCGGCCCATGGCTGAGCATCCGCGTCCACGGCGACGAGCGTCGGCGCGAGATCCTCGTCGAGGGTCTCCACCAGCCACCAGCCACCGGCCGATTCCGTCACCGCTCAGCTCGGCGCGGCGCCGCGTCCCGCGCGGGGCAGGTCGAGGTCGAGTGGAATGCGCCCTTCCCGCAGCTGCGCTTCGACTTCCTCGGCGGGCATCGGCCGGGCGATGAGGAAGCCCTGGGCGCGATAGCAACCGAGCCCGACCAGGGTCCGGGCCGCCATGGGCGTCTCCACGCCCTCACCGACCACGCCGAGCCCGAACGACCCGGCCAACCCGATGATCGACTTCACGATGGCCAGGTCGTCATTGCTGTCGCCGAGCCGCTGCACGAAGCCGCGATCGATCTTCACCGCGTCCACCGGCAGCGCCTTGAGATGCGAGAGCGAGGAGTAACCGGTGCCGAAATCGTCGATGGCGATCTGCACGCCCATCCGCTTGAGCCCGCGCAGCGTGAGCCGGGTGCGCACGAGATCCTGCACCACCACATGCTCGGTGATCTCGAGGCACACCGAGCTGCCGTCGATGCCGAACAGGCGCAGGATGTCTTCGATCCGCTCGACGAAGTCGGCGCTCACCAGCTGCACCGGCGAGACATTGATCCGGATCACCACATTGGCGGCCAGCCCGCGCCTGCGCCAGTCGGCGAACTGCGAGCAGGCCGAGCGGATCACCCAGCGACCGAGCTCACCGGCCAGATTGGTGGCCTCGGCCACCGAGACGAAAGCGCCGGGCGGCAGCAGCCCCCTGGTCGGATGCTGCCAGCGCACCAGCGCTTCCAGCGCCACGATCCGCCCGGTCCGTAAGTCCACCTCAGGCTGGTAGTGCAGCACCATCGAACCGTCGGAGACCGCGCTGCGCAGATTGACCTCGACGTCGTCCTGGAGTTCGAACTGCACGCGCATGGCGTCGGTGAACACCGCGACCCCGTTGCCGCCGCCGGACTTCGCCGAGAGCAGGGCGTGGTCGGCGCGGCGCAGCACGTCGGACACGGTGGTCTCGCCGGGCACGCCGAGCGCGACGCCGACGCTCACCCCGCGACTCACCGACTCCTGACCCACCGAGACCCGCCGCCCCACCAGCTCCTGGATCCGGTTGGCCTCCAGTTCGGCGGCCACCGGGTCGATGGTCTTGGCGAGCACGATGACGAACTCGTCACCACCGAGCCGGGCGATCATGTCATCGGGTTCGAAGTTCTCGCGGAGCCGGGCCGAGAGGGCGCGGATGAAGTTGTCGCCCGCGTTGTGCCCGAGGAAGTCGTTGAGCGCCTTGAGCCGGTCCAGGTCGAGGAAGAAGGTGGCGACCGGACCGGGATTGCCCGGGGCGAGGCGCTGCTCCATGTATTCCAGTAAGGCCCGCCGATTCGCCAGACCGGTGAGATCGTCGTGCGAGGCGATGTAGCGCAGCCGGTCCTCGGCTTCGACCCTGGCCTGTAACTGGGCGAACAGGGCGGCGATGGCTTTGAGGACGTTGAGTTCGCGGGTGGTCCAGGTGCGGTCGCCGCGCCGGACGAAGCCGAGCACCCCGGTGGAGCGACCACGCGAGACCAGCGGCACGCACGCGGTGACCGCCGAGGACATGCCCGCGCTCTGTTTGATGGTCTCCTGATAGTCGGGGTACTCGCCACCACGACTGACTACGATCGGTTCGACGGCGTGCTCGCTGGCCCGGAACAGCGAATCGGCCCGATCGAACTCGATGACGCGCAGCGGGTCGGGTTCGGGTGGTTCGGTCCGTCGCGGCCATTCCGCGATCAGGAGGGTCCGGCGATGCTCGTGGTCGGTGTGGCGCAGGTAGGCGAAATCGACATCGAAGTAGGCGACCAGACCGGCGAGCACCTGCTCGCTGGCCGAGACCACCGTCGTGGCGTCGACACCCATCAACTCCGAGGCGACCTGCGTCACCAATGAGTCGAGGTTTCGCCGAGGCACCGTTTCTCCGATCGTGCTATCTGTCGTTCCCTGAACCGAGTACCGGGAGCCTGGCACTCCGCACTGTGGGAGCGGGCGCGTAGCTCAGTCGCAGTACCAGAGCGACTGTCTCGTGCCCGGGGATTCTCATCAGTGCGGAGAACCGTTTATGGACCGAGGCAAGTGTATCTGTGAATGCGGCGGATACGTTGTGCAAATCGTCGGCATCCCGTGCGTAGAGAAAAACCGGTGACACCGGCTGCACGGCCAGCCCCAGCTTCTGCGCAGCAATCCACACCCGTTCGACGGCGGAGCCGCCCTTCACATAACCCGCGAGTCCCGTCTCCGCCGGGCAGCCGACCGCGATCACCGCGGAGCTGGACAGCACCCGGTCACGGGTGTATTCGCCCAGCGCCCGGCCGCCGGACCAGTCCCGCAAATACGCCATCACATCCGCGCGCACGCCGATGTGCATTTTGGCTTGTTCGTCGGCGGCCAGCTCCAGACTGCGCACGTCCAGTCCCGTACGCAGATCGGCGTCGGGTTCGCGCAGTTCACCGAACATCTCCGTGTGTAACCGGGGGGTCAGGTACCGCACCCGGTCGGATTCGCCGAGCAGTTCCGCCGCCTCCGCGATCCCGGCCGCGTCGGTGACGCTGTACAGTCGCGCGCCCTCGGCCGCTGCGGCGTGCGCGAGGGTGTCCAGCACGTCCGGGGCCAGCGGCGCACCGGTACCGAGATGCCGGTTGGACTCGCGCTCCAGCATGTGCGAGTAGTCGGCAGCCAGTTCGGGGTCCGCGCCGGTGCCCAAGCGCAGAGTCACCGCGACAGGGCTCGTCCCGTCGACCACGATCTCGTGTGGTCCCAGCAAACCCGCAGCGGCGGCGGCCACCCGGGCATTGTGCAAGGCCGCGCCGAGGGCGACCGCGCTGCCCCGGAGACCGATGTCCATGGCCGAACTGCGGTCCGGGTCCACCGCGATGTGAACAACTTCACCGTCGACCTGCACTGCCCATGGCTGGGCGTTGCCGCCTGAGGGTGCCCGCGCGATGCTGTGCAGAATCCGGTCGATCGCCGTGGCCGACTCGGCCTCGCGCAGTGGCGACGGCCCCGCCACCGACTCGATTCGGACCGGCTCGACGAGCCCGTCCAGCACCCGGTCCAGGTCGACGCGTATCCGCCCCGATGGCAGCGGCTGATCGAGCCCGATCCGCCGCACCGCCGCGGCGATGGTGGCCGCCCCGAGCCCGACGTCACTGCCGAGCTGGGGCCAGGTGGTCACAGATTCGTCGATTTCGGCCAGGCTCGCGGCCAGCCGCGCCGACAGCTGCGGCGCCTCGAGGATGCGCATCACGTGCGGCGCCTTGTCCTTGGTCGCCAAGCCGCGCAGCTCAGCCCCGGTGGTCTCGCCGAGCAGTCCGTGGAATGGCGCGCGATCGGGTTCCAGATCGAATCGCTCCACGTCCAGCAGTCCGCGGTCGTTGGTCTCCATCAGCACCGGAATGCGGTGCCTGCGGGCAGCTTCTCGCGCCACGATCTTCACGTCGAGCGAGTCACACACCTCGACGAGCACCGAAAGTCCCTGCAGGAACTGGTCGATCGACTCCGCGTCGACCCCTGACTCGAACACCTCAACCGGCAGGTAGGGATCCAGTTCGGCGATCCGGCGCGCGGTGACGACGCATTTGTTCAGCCCGATGTCGAACAGTCCGCCGGGAATCCGGTTCAGGTTCGACAGTTCGACGGTGTCGAAATCCGCGAGCCGCAACTTTCCGCAAATGCCTTCGAGCGCAGCGATATAGGCGATCTCGTGGCCCGCGCTCTGACCTAGCACACCGATTGTGGCACCCCGTAGCCGACGCTGCTCACCGGTGGTCAGCTTGTTGCGATTGCGGTCGAGCCGAATCGCGTTGAACGCCCGCGCGCCGACGACGCCGAGCACGGTCGAGCGCCACGGGTAGTACACCCAGCGATCGTCGGCGGGATCGGCATCGGGAGCGCTGGTCAGCCGCTGGAGTTCGGCGCGCATGTCGACCCGTAGATCGGCAACCTCGATCTGCGCGTCGGCCCGCAACCGAGCCAGTTCGGCGGCATCGGCGGGGTCGTGTTCGTTCAGGATCTGCGGACGAAAAACAGTGTGTGCTGCACGATCTCGACTCACGTAGGGCCGGGCCCATCCGAGCGTTTGCGGGCCGCGACGAGTTGCTCGCGTTCGGCCACGATCAGCTCGTGCTGGTCCGGCGCCGCCGTCGAGAGGTCGTCGCGGTCCCACCACACCGGTACGGTGACATACCGCTCGTCGGGGTAGGCGACCGCCGAAACCTCCGCCGGCACTTGCGCGGCGGTGGCGCGGTAGATGTCGAGGCAGTGCAGCGGGCTCGCGCCGAAGACGTAGCGCGCGTCGAGGAGCCAGGCCGCGTGCGGGATGGCGCGAGCCAGCAGGGCACCGACTCCGGGAATGCGCGGCTCTCGCCTCGACCAGGCGCCCTTGGTCTCGACGACGCCGAGGGGAATTCGCTCGACGAGCTCCGCACGCAGCTGGGCTTCGCCCGCCGTACCGATCCAGGGCTGGAACCCGGCGATCTCGTCCGGGGTCAGGTGCGGTCCGTGCACGCGCATCCCGCCCACCATGGTTCCGTCGGAATCGATCACGGCGAAGAACCCGGCCGTCGAATCCCCGTCCGCGATGGACTCCAAATCCAGGACGACTTCAACTCCGTAGTGTTGGTAAACATTCAGCGCACCGTCGACGTACTGCCGCCACAGCTCGGGAAGTTCCGTTGGCGCAGCGAAGAGAACGTGACATCCCGACCGTTCATCGAAGTACCGCAACCCGCCCGCATCCGTACCACCGACCGTGTCAGTCGAGTCGGTGTGAACCGACACCCTCATAAAACTCCATACCTACACGCTCGTCGGATCACCCGACCGGTCAATAATTTTCTAGCAGTATCCGTCATTCGGAAGGAATCCACCAGGCCAGCGGCAAATCTTCCGGCAACCGGCGAATGAATTTGAAGTATTCCCAGGTCAGAGGGGGTGTCACCAGTACGTGCCGATCAATACCGACCGAGCGGTACTCATTGAGTTAATTTTTAGCTATCACACGGTGATCGAGACGAACAGCTCGACCGTGTCCGGACCGTGCCAGACCTCGATCTCCTCGCAGTAGGCGCGCGAGATCTCCGCCGAGGCGGTGGCGTCGTCGACCTGGGCCCAGACGTCCTCGACCGGGTCGTGATAGTCGCCGTTGGGGGCGAAGCGCGCGTAGACGCCCTTGGGCACGCGCACCATCAGATCGCCGACGGGGACATCGCCGGGAGCGTCGTATTCCCTGGCCACCAAGGCATTCCAGTTACCTGCCGGGTCGGGGACGTACACGGTGTGCAGCGGTTCGCCGCCCTCGGGACGGTCGCGCAGCCGGTCCTTGAGGAACTCGATCAGATCGCTGTTGCTCACCTTGAAGTTCGGGTGCACCTTGGGCACCGCGAGTCCCCCGTACAGCGCGGCGCCACGCACCACGATCGAATAGGTCATCGCGGGTCCACCGCCAGGTAGAGGTCGATCTTGTAGGCGTGCGGGTAGCACTCGAAATCGCCGGTGAAGGTGCGCCTGATCTGGTTGTGCTCCTCGGCATAGGCGATCTGGGTCCACAGATCCGTCATCACCTGCGGGAAGTTACCGACCGAGGAGAAGCGCGCGTAGGTGCCACGCGGCAGCCGGGCCGCCAGATGGCCCCGGGTCACCTGATCGAGGGATTCGCACTGATAGCCGACGATCTGGGTGTTGTACGTGCTCAGCTCACCGGTGTAGTCGGTGTAGGCACTGGCCAGCGGACCGGCGAGGTCCTGGTGCAGGACCGCCGACCACGCGGCTTCGAGATCCCGGTCGCGCAGCTCACCGAGTGCGCGTTTGGGACTGCGGACCGGTAGACCGGCCACCCATGTCTCGTCCCGCTCGACGATTTCGAACTGCATTGAAGACTCTCTCGAAGGGTCGGCTCGGTCGCGCCATGCTATCAACATCGATCCCTGGCGCGGTGGATCACCGAGGTGTGGCTCCCCCAACCTAACCCATCTGAGCTGGACAAATGTCCACCAGCGCTCAGGCGCCGATGGCGGCGGCCAGGTGCGGCCACGCTTCGTACAGGTCGGTCTCGAACTGACCCCAGGTGTGCGAGCCCGTCGGACGGTGGACGTAGGTGGCCGGAATACCGAGCTGACCGAGCCTGCCCGCGAAGGCCGCGGTGCAGGCGCCCGCGATGGTTTCCAGCGGCGGCATCGGCAGGCCGCGATCGTAGGCGCCGGGCAGCCCGGTGGCCGCGGACAGGAAGATCGTCTTGCCCGCCAGGCGTCCGGCGTTGGCGAACACATCGTGTTCCTGCCAGCCGGCGCCGCCCGGAATGCCCCACATGTTGCCGGGGTTGCCGCCGCCGCGCACGGCCTGCGCGCTGGCCATGCTGATGCCGAGCGGGTCCGACGCCCACGGGCAACCGCTCAGCGCCGCGACCGCGCTGAACCGCGGCCCGCTCTGGATCGCCAGGTCCAGTGCCGAGGCCGCGCTCATCGAGACACCGGCGATGGCGTTGCGCCCGCTCGTGCCGAGGGCGCCGTCGATCACACCGGGCAGTTCCCGGGTCAGATAGGTCTCCCAGCGCACGCGTCCGGCGGCCGGGTCGTCGGCGATCCAGTCGGTGTAGAGCGTGAACGCGCCGCCGACCGGCATCACCACGTTGACGAACTTGTCGGCGAAGAATCCGCGCACATCGGTGTTGTCCCACCAGGAGATCCCGTCGGAGCCGCCACCGGCACCGGTGAGCAGATACAGCGTCGGCGCCCCGGCACCCGCCGCCTTGATCACCTTGTTCTGGATCACCCGGCCCATCGAGGGCGAGTACACGTCGATCTGGGCGGACCGGCCACCCAGCGGTATCTCCCCCGCGACATGCGCCCCCGGATCGGCCGCGGCCTTCGCCCCACCCAGCGCGGCGATGATCGCGCACACCACAGCAAGCCACACCCTCGATGTAGTCACTCCTCCGGTATACCCCGGGAACGCGGCGTCATGTCTGCCGCACACGCGCGCCGACCGGAATCGACATCGACCCGCCTGCCAGCGGGAATCGAAGAGTGACCAGCCTCACGTTATGCCCGGCGGTTTGTCTTCGAACCTCACCCACCTGCTGTTTTCCCGGCGCACAAACCGTTAGATCGGCGAAAAACCAGGTGATTTCTGTCGGAGGTGAGCGGAATACTGGCCCGCGCCCGATGAGTTGGACCGACGGAACTCGTCTTCTCTATCGGGGCCACAGCCCGCCCTGCCGCTCCCAGCTCCCCGGAGGTTCCCCGATGTCAGTCGATCTATCCGCACCCACCAAGAAGGGGCGGACGCCGATCGTCATCCGGGTGCTGGTGCTGGCGACCTTCGTCGTGATCCTCAACGAGACGATCATGATCAACGCCATCCCGCGCTTGATGGAAGATCTCGAGATCACCGAGCGGGCCGCGCAGTGGGTGTCGACCGCGTTCATGCTCACGATGGCCGCCATCATCCCGACCACGGGCTGGTTCCTGCAGCGGGTCACCACCCGCCGCGCCTATGGGCTCGCGATGGGCGTGTTCATCGCCGGTACCGCGTTGTCGATGATCGCGCCGACCTTCGAGGTGCTGCTGATCGGCCGGATCATCCAGGCCGGTGGCACCGCGGTGATGATGCCGCTGCTGATGACCACGCTGATGACCGTCGTGGCCGAGCAGGATCGCGGCCGGGTGATGGGCAATGTCACCCTCGCCATCTCGGTGGCGCCCGCGATGGGTCCGGTGATCTCCGGGCTGGTGCTGCAGGTCGGTTCGTGGCGTTGGCTTTTCGCGCTGATGCTGCCGATCGCCGGTGTCGTCACGTGGCTGGGGCTGCGGCAGCTGGAGAACGTCGGTGAACCGCAGGCCGGTGCCATCGACCTGCTGAGTGTCGCGCTGGCCGCGCTCGGTTTCGGCGGTCTGGTCTTCGGTCTGAGCCGGTTCGAGAGCGGCAGCTACACCGAGCCCCTGCTGATCGCCGGTGCGGGCCTCGCGCTCGTGCTCGCCTTCGCGTGGCGGCAGACGCGCCTGCAGCGCACCGGCACCCCGCTGCTGGATCTGCGGGTCCTGCTGTCGGGTACCTACACCAAGTCGGTCGTGCTGATGGCCATCGCGTTCCTGGCGATGATGGGTTCGATGATCCTGCTGCCGCTGTACCTGCAGAACCTGCGGGATCTGAGCCCGCTGGCGACCGGCATGCTGGTGATGCCGGGTGGTCTGGCGATGGGCCTGCTCGGCCCCACCATCGGTCGCCTGTTCGACCAGTACGGTGGCCGACTGCTGGTGATCCCCGGTTCGATCGGCATCACCGTCTCGCTGGCCGGGTTCACCCAGATCTCGCTGACCATGCCGTACTGGCAGCTGCTGGCGCTGCACATCCTGCTGATGATCTCGCTCGCGGCGGCCTTCACCCCGGTCTTCACCCTCGGCCTCGGCGCCCTGCCGATGCACCTGTACTCGCACGGCAGCTCCATGCTGGGCACCCTGCAGCAGGTGGCGGCCGCCTTCGGTACGGCCCTGGTGGTCACCGTGATGTCCGCGCGCAGCACCAGTCTCGTCGCCGAGGGCACCGACCCGACCACGGCCACGCTCGACGGCATGCGCCTTGCCTTCCTGATCTCGGCCGCCCTGTCCCTGATCGTCGTGGTCATGGCGGTCCTGCTCCCCAACCGGGCAGCCGCCAACCCGCACGGCACGCCGGAATCCGCCGACGAGTCCGACGCTCCCTTGCTCGTCAAGCACTGACACCCTGCCGACGAAGCCCCCTGACCAGCAAGGTCAGGGGGCTTCGTCGGGTCGGGACCTCTGGACGGACTGCTACCGGGCCAGCACCTTTCCGTTCTCGCCATCCGCTCGGTCCGGGTCCTCCACGTCGGCAGGCACCGGCGCTTCGGCGGTGGGCGGAAGGGACTCGCCTCGCCTGCGGTTGCGGACGAACCACCATTGCAGGACGCCGATTCCGGTCAGGCCGATCGCGAAGATCAGGGCGCCCAGGTACATGCCCGCGGGCCGCCAGGTCACCTCGAGGTTCGCGTTTTCGGTGCCAGGGGGGATCGTGACGGAGACGAAGATGTCGTCGATGGCTTCGATGTCGACGTCGCGGCCGTCGAGCGTGGCGCGGTAACCGGGCCACATCAGGCGCGCGAAGGTCACGCGGCCGCCGGTTTCGGAGGAGACCCGGACCGTACTCGTATAGCCGGATTCGTCGATCGATTCGGCGGTGACGCCGTCGGCGACGTCGGCGATCCGGCCGTTGGCGGTGGAAATCGGGCCACCGTCGCGTTCGAGTACCCAGATCCACTTGTCGTTGGGCGGGTAGTCGACCCAGTGCCATCCGGGCGGTGGTGGCTGCCACCGGGCGTCGGGGTAGACCAGGCGCATCAGGGTGATCCGGTCGACCTTCATCAGGTCGACGATCGGCTTGCCGGTCTCCGGTTCGATCTCGAAGATCTTGCCGAAGGACTCGGCGCAGGTGCTGCCCTCCCAGAACATGCAGGTGCGTTGCGAGAACGCCCGGTGGCCGATCGGGGTGTAGCCGTTGACGTAGCGCACGCCGGGGACCTCGGCGGAGAAGCCGACGACCAGCGAGGTGTAGACGCCGTCGCTGTTCTTGGCATCACCGGGGAAGATCTGGCTGTTGCCCAATTGCAGTGTGGTGCCGTCGAAGTCGGGGAATCGGGCCTTGGCCTCGGACCGGCTGTCCGGCAGATTCCACGACATCGGATGCGGTAGGGACTCGTCCACCTGGTAGTACGCGATCGGCGCGATGGTCACCAGCAGGGCAGCGCAGGCCGCCGTCCGGCCCCACTTCGCGTACAGCAACGCCACGATCGCGCCGAGCACGATCACGACGAGCGCCGCGACGAGGTGGACCCGAATCCGGTCGTAGGGCGCCGAAGCCACCGAACGCACCCACAGCAGCGCCACCAGCCCGACCGCCACCGCGGCACGCGTCCGCCAGCCGGCGAGGGTGCCGTGGCGGCTCAGCAGCACACACCCGAGCACCAGCAGGGCGAGGGCGAGCATCGGCAGGACCCGGGCGGGCCACCGGAGCGGTCCCAGCGTCGCCGGACCCGCGGTCCAGACCAGGGTGATCAGGGCGAAGAAGGCGATGCCACTGATCTCGCGGGCGGATTTCGCCGCCGCCTTCCAGTCGATGAAGGCCAGCCCCGGGATGAGGAACCAGGCGATGTAGACGACCGGGAACGGCTGGATCAGGCCGAACCAGGAGTTGAACGACGGCAGGGTCGTCGGCAGGCTCGAGTTCAGCGACTCCGACCAGGGCACCGTCATGAAGCCGTCGTTGCGGATCGCGCCGTCGGCGACCCGCCAGGTCACATCCGAGGACAGCAGGCTCGGCAGATAGGTGATGGCCCCGGCCAGCCCGGCACAACCGGCGGCGAGCAGCAGCCGCAGCGACGGCCACGGCTTGCGCTGATACACCCATTCCCCGGCCGCGACGGCCACGATCATCACCGCCGCTTCGACGCCCGGCCACACATAGCCGATGGTGATCGTGAAGTACAGGAACACGAAGACCGGGATCGGTCCACTCTGCCCCCTGGCATACCGGACTCCCGACGCCCACGCGTGCACCAGCCAGGCGGTACCGGCCAGACCCAGCGCCCACGAGGCCTGATCGAGGAACAGCAGCCACCCGGAGAAACAGAACGCCACCCCGGCGACCGCCGCCCACTGCGGCCGCGCCCGATAGGCCAGGCAGATCCGGAACACGCCCAGCGCGAGGATGATCGAATAGGCCAGCTTGACCACGGTGGCCAGCACGATCATGTTGTCGAACGAGGGCGCGATCGCCGCGACCAGCAGCTGCGGTGGGTTGAACAGACTCGCCTGACCTTCGATCAGGTAGTTGCCCGCCATCCACCGTTCGGGTTCGAGACCGGGAAACACCCCGTCGCGCAGGTGCCGCCCGACCGTCAGCCACAGCGGGACATACTGCGCTTCGGTGTCATCGGTGTAGAAGTGCCTGGCATTGGCCAGCAGCACACCCACATACCCCGCGATCACCCCGAGCACGGTCACCCCGGCCCACACCGCCGTCGTCCGCCGTGCGTCCCGCGAACCGTCGTCCTCCATAGCTCCGGCACATTACCTGGGGCTCAACATGGCTCGCCGCGTGCCCGGCCCGGCCTCGCGCGCCCGCGAGGAGCGTGTCCGATTCGCTCCGAGGCGTGGTTCAGCGATCGAAGTGACGGCACCGGCCGGTGAAGACGATCGCGATCACCGGACGCAGGACGGCGTCGACCAGGCCGGCACTGTCCGCGCGGTCCGTGTCGACCGAGAGGGAGTCGGCCAGGCCACGGGTGGTCGCGCTGATCATCGATGCGGCGGTGGCGCTGTCGGTGTCGGGGCGCACCTCACCGCATTCCTTGCCGTTCTCGATCGCGGTGGCGATCCGTTCACGCAGTTCGAGATCGGTTCGGCGGGCGAGTTCGGCCAGGTCGGGGCTGTTCAGCGAGAGCGTCCACAGGCTGCGCTCGACGCGGAACTCGACGGTGCGCTCGTCATCGAGCGGGAGCAGTTCGGTCAGGCCCGCGAGCAGCATCGCCGAGATCGGGCGACCGGCGGCTTCGCCGGCGCGGATGTGGGTGGCGACCCGGTCGGCGCTGCGGCGCAGGCAGTCCTCGTACGAGAACCGCAGCAGCTCGTCCTTGTTCGCGAAGTAGTGCTGGATCAGCCCGACCGAGACACCGGCCTCGGCGGCGACCCGGGTGAACGACACCCGGTGCAGTCCCTCGGCGGCGAGGAGTCGCTGGAAGGCGTGCGTCATCAACGCACGGCGCTGGTCGTGGTCGGCAACTCGGGGCATGGACAACAATATAGCCGTATGGTTATCGTTCCAATATGGTCATATTGCAACAAGCGCTGGTCGTGTTGCTTCCCCTGCTGGTGCTTGTCGGGTGCGCGCCCGCACCGCGCGCGGCGGCGGACAGTTCGAACACGGCCCTGGACGAGCTCCTGCGCGAACGGATGGACGAGTCGCGGATTCCCGGCGCCGCCTACGCGGTGGTCGATCGTGACGGAGTCCGGCACACCGGCACTTTCGGTACCGACGGATCGGGCGGCAGCGTCACCTCGGACACGCCGTTCCTGTGGGGCTCGGTGGCCAAACCCGTCACCGCGCGGCTGGTGCTGGACATGGTCGCCGCCGGCGAGCTGCGACTCGACGCGCCCGTCACCACCTACCTGCCATCGCTCCGAATGGCGGGTGATCACGTCGCGCGCGCGTCGGGTGGCGACCGCGGTTCAGCGCGAATCACGCTGCGCCACTTGCTCGATCACACCAGTGGACTGCCCACCTCGACCCGGCACACCGATCGCACCGACGCGAACCGTCGACCCGGTGACGTCGTACCCGAACTCGCCGATACGGCGCTGATCACCGAACCCGGTACCGCACACCACTATTCGAGTACCAACTACCTGTTGCTCGCGGCCGTCGTCGAGGAGGTCACCGGCCGACCCTTCACCGACGTGCTGACCGAACGCGTCCTCGACCCACTCGGCATGCGCAACACCATCACCACCGCCGACCACGCCGCGTCACTGCCGCCGGGCCACCGCTACATCCTCGGCCACCCGTTCCCCTTCACCACCCCCTTCGATCCGGCAGGCGTGGCCTACGGGTATCTCGGCGGCGCACTCGACGATCTCGCCGCGTTCGCCAGGGCGAGCCTCATCGAGCCACCGGTGTTCGACACGGCGGTATCCAACGGCGACATGACCTACGGCCTCGGCTGGCGCCGCTGGACCGTCGAGGGCACCGACATCCCGATGGTGTGGCACGGCGGCGCGACCCCGGGCTACTTCGCCCAGATCATCCTGCTCCCCGAGCACGCCATCGTCCTCACCGCCAACGCCTACGGAGCCTTCGCCGAGCCCGCCCTTCTCGATATCGGATTCGCGCTCGCCGCCCGCACCATGGATCTGGAACCACCCATTCCCCCAACGGAATACAC
This sequence comes from Nocardia sp. NPDC058176, assembly GCF_042883805.1. NCBI lineage: Bacteria > Bacillati > Actinomycetota > Actinomycetes > Mycobacteriales > Nocardiaceae > Nocardia > Nocardia sp. NPDC058176. The sequence goes on from NZ_JBHVVA010000002.1 coordinate 201,626, forward strand.
CTATCCCGCGATCCTGGCCGCCCTGGTGGCACTGCTCGCACTCGGCATCGCCGCACTGATCCGCGGCATCCGCCTCCTCATCCGCCCGGCCACCACGCCACGCCGACGTGTCATCGTTAACCTGCTCGCCTGGCTGCTCGCACTCGGCACCCTCCTCGCCGGTTTCGGCATCGCCCTCCCCCGGACCCTCGGCATCGAACTCACCCAGCTCGTCCTGTGGGCACCCGACATCGCGGTCCTCGTCCTCGGCATCCTGACCATCTCGACCGCACTGCTCGTCGTTCGAATCGCCATCGCCGCACGCCGGCTCCGACCGGTCAGCCGTCGGTGAATCGCACGCCGGTCAGGCTCTCGGAGACCGTCCACAGCCGGTCTCCGGTCTCGGCGTCGGTCGCGGTGGCGGACAGCGGGACTCGTCTCGGGGCGCCGCGCAGCTCGCCGAATCCACCAGGGCCGATGAGCTGGCCGCCGCGAGCCTTGGGGGCGGTGGCGGCATACAGCTGGGACCGCGCGCCCTGGTCCGGCGTCTGGGCGAGTGGGGCGAGGATGCGGCCGTACAGCATTCGGATCGGCGCGACCGGGGTGCCGTGCTGCAGGTTGGTGGCCGCGTAGCCGGGGTGCGCGAGCACGCTGCGCACGCGACTGGCCACCGCGCTCAGCCGGCGATGCAGTTCCCAGCCGAAGACGGCGTTGGCGAGTTTGGACTGGTTGTAGAACCGCATGGGCGCGTAGGCGCGCTCACCGGAGAGGTCGTCGAAGAACAGGCGGCCCTGACGATGATTGGCCGAGGTCACGGTGACCACGCGGGGGTCGTCGGCGTCGGCGAGCCGGTCCAGCAGCAGGCCGGTGAGGGCGAAGTGGCCGAGATGGTTCGCGGCGAACTGTAATTCATGCCCCTGGGCGCTGAGCGTGCGTGGCGGCGCCATCACTCCGGCGTTGTTCACCAGCACATCCAGGCGCGAATGGTCGGCGCGCAGTCCTTCGGCGAAGGCGTGGACCGAGTCGAGATCGGCCAGGTCGACGCGACGCACCTCCAGGCGAGCGCCGGGCTGCGCGGCGCTGATCGCCGCGACCGCCCGATGCCCCTTGGCCGCGTCGCGGACGGCGAGGATCACCTGGCCTCCCGCACGAGCGAGGGCCTCGGTGGTCGCGAGCCCGAGTCCGCTGGCCGCCCCGGTCACGATCGTGCGGTGACCACGCGAATCACCATGGCCGAGCGCAAACGCCAGCTCGTCACCGACGAACTGACCGAGGCGGCGCTGAACCTGCTGGCGAGCAAGGGTTTCGACGCGGTGACCATCGACGAGATCGCCACCGCCGCCGGGGTTTCCAAGCGCACCTTCTTCCGGTACTTCGAGTCGAAGGAAGATGTGGTCGTCCGATTCCTGGCCGACATGGGCACCGGTATCACCGCGGAACTGGCGGCCCGCCCCGCCGCGGAGCGTCCGTCCGTCGCGCTGCGGCACGCGATCTGGGTCCCGATCGCCGCCTGTGGCGCGCACGCCGACCGGGCCCTGCGCGTGGTGCAGCTGATCCTGCGCACCCCGGCTCTGCACGCCCGCTTCCTGGAACGCCAGATCCGCTGGCGCGCCGACCTGACCGAGGAACTGGCCCGCCGCACCGGCCGCGACCCCGACCGCGACCTGCTCCCGTCGATGTCGGCCGCCATGGCACTGACCGCCTTCAACACGGTCCTGCAACGCTGGAGCGACGGCGCCACCGACCCCGCCGACCTGACCGACCGCGCCTTCGCGGTGATCGCACCGAGCTTGGACGGTTGAGCGATCGACCTGACAGCGGTCGATGAACACCAGGCTGGCAGCCGACCGGATCCTGCCGCATGATGGTCGTGCGAATAGTTCTGCGCTGGCGAAGGATTCGATGTACATGGCGTTTCTCGGCCGAGCCGTCAGATCCGCACGCCCCCGGGCCGCGGCGACGACCGCCCGCGAGGGAATGATTCAGCAGGTCGCGACCGTGGCGACCTACTCGCAGCTGGGCCAGCAGGTGGTGCAGCTGCCCGGGCAGCTCGGAGCCATGGAAACCAGGACGCCGAACCCACCCGATGCGGTCCCGACGGCCCGACAGACCGCACCGCGTTCCGTCGGGCCGGGAATGGTCGCGGTGCTGTGCTGGACCTTCATCGGTTCCGCGGTGTTCATGGTGGCCGGTTGCCTGGCCGAGGGAAACTCCAGTGGAGCGGCGGTCGGTGCGGCGCTGGCCGCCCTCGGCATCGTCGGCGAGATCCTGCGCCGGGTCGTCGGCACCCGCTCGAGCACCGCCGCCATCGACCCGTCCGCACACCGCCGAACCGAGCCGTCACCGCGGGGACGCCGTGACTGATCGATATCGCCGACCGACGAAACGCATCAGGCCGGTTTCGGATGATCCCGAAACCGGCCTGAACTGCGCATACTGTGGAGCTAAGGGGAATCGAACCCCTGACCTTCTCGATGCGAACGAGACGCGCTACCAACTGCGCTATAGCCCCGTGCGGCTCTGGCGAACCGCGCTGTGACACTGTATCAGGCGTTCCGCTCCGATACCGAATCGGTACTCTGACCTGCTGTTCTGCGTGGTTGCGCCAGTTACTCGCCGACGGCGCGGCCGAGGTCTTCGACCCGGGTGCGCAGGGCGCGGGAGGTGGCTGGATCGAAGGTCTCGAGGTACTCGAACACCGGATCCTCGTCGTCGGTGTCGAGCAGGGTGGAGCGGCGGCGCAGGGCGCGGGCGGTGTCGCGGTCCATGGTGCGCCGGGTGGTCGCCGCCTCGGGGGTCGCGGCGGTGGCCTCGCGACGCTTGCCGCGGGTCAGCCGGGCCGCGCGGCGGCGGCGGATCTCCTCCTCCACCTGGACCTGCCTGCGCAGGTAGGCCAGGTAGCCGACCAGCACGGCGGCGGTGAGGCCGAAGGCCCACCAGAACAGCGCGTTGAGCAGCAGGCCGAAGGCGGCGAACAGGGTGCTGGCGATGATCAGGCCGAGGACGGCACGCTGCCGGAAGCTGTAGCGGGCGGCGCGCGCGATGGCGTCGGCCTCGGGGTCGTAGCCGCCGCGGCCGCGGCGCGAGGGCACGAAGTCCTCGTCGTCGAAGTCGGCCTGGTCGGAGTCGGGGTCGAGGTCGATGTCGTCGAGCCGGGCCGGGGGCGCGGGCGGGATCCGGGCGGCGACGGGCGGGTCGTCCGCCGCTGCCGAGATCGGCTCCGCCGCAGCGTCATCGGCCTTGTCATCGGCGAGATCGGCTGCCGTGTCGGGCTCTTCGAGATCCACATCGATCGGCGGATCGTCGCCGGGCTCGGGCGCGGCGTCGAGTTCGGCCGTGGCGGTCAGCTTTTCGTCTTCGTCTTCGGTGACGGGCTCATCGGTCGTCATCCGATCCTCCGAATCAGTACGGTGGGGGTGCTTGGTCAGCACACGGGGGCGGTAGTCGGGGTCACTCTCGTGACCGCCGGCCGCCCCGATGCGAATCCGTCGTTCGGCCCCGCCACGGTGCAGCACGCGCGTGGCGAGTGCGGCATCGGTGGTGCGGCGGATCCGAGGGTGCCGGTCCGCCAGAATCGGGAACAGGACGAAGACCCACAGCACTACGAGTCCGATCCACAGGATCGAATTCGGCATCGCGGTCATCACCTCCCGTCCCCGCCTGCGTGTTGTCCATCCGTGGACGCACCACCGACGTCCGTAGGTTAATTCGCGCGCGCCCGCCCATGTGGCAGGCGCGCCGTGCACACCTGCCACATGAGTAACAGAATTTTCACGGCAGCGCCGCTCGACCCTCCCTGACCAGGCGGTCCACCACCGTGCCCATGACCTCTTCGACCGTCAAGCCCACCAGCAGATGATCGCGCCAGGCACCGTCCACATCGAGGTAGCGGCGCAGCATGCCCTCTTCCCGGAAGCCGACATTGCGCAGGACCGCCTGGCTGGCCAGGTTTTCCGGCCGCACCGTCGCCTCGACGCGATGCAGGCCGACCGGGCCGAAGCAGTGGTCCAGACCCAGCCCGAGCGCGGCCGTCGCCACGCCCTGCCCCCCGAGGTCCTTGGCGACCCAGTAGCCGATCCACGCCGAGCGCAACGCGCCGCGCACGATGTTGCCGATGGTCAGCTGCCCGCTGAACTGCCCGTCGACCTCGATGACCAGCGGGATCATCGCGCCACGGCGCGCCTCGGCCTTGAGACTGGTCCACAGCGCGGGCCAGTTCGAGGCGTGATTACGCGCCTCCCACGCCCCGCGCCCGGTGGGTTCCCAGCGCTCCAGGTGATCGCGGTCGCGCAGCCGGATCCGGCTCCAGGCGGCGGCATCGCGAAAGCGCACCGGCCGCAGGGTGACCTGTCCACCGGCCACGATCACCGGACCGAGCCGTGCGGGCCAACCGGGATGCTGTCCGGCCCGGAATACGTTCATCGACTCCACGTTTCAGCCGCGCTGCGCCAGGAACGCGACCTGAACCTCGTCGCCGGTACGGAATTCGGTGTCCTCGGGATCGACCACGATCAGGCTGTTGGCCTCGGCCAGCGTCGCCAGCAGATGCGAGGAGCCGCCGTTGCCGTTGCCGAGCGGCTGCACCAGGTAATCACCGGTCGCCTCGTCCCGCAGCAGTTGCGCGCGCAGGTAGCCCTTGCGGCCCGGCATGGACGAGATCGGGGTGATGGTGCGGGCGTTGACGATCCGGCGCATCGGCTGCCGACGGCCCAGCGCGATCCGGATCAGCGGACGCACCATCACCTCGAACACCACCAGCGCGCTCACCGGATTCGCCGGGAGCAGGAAGGTCGGCACCTCGTCGCGGCCGAGCCGCCCGAAACCCTGCACCGACCCCGGATGCATCGCCACCCGGTCGACCTCGAGCTCGCCGAGCCCGTCGAGCGCCTCGCGCACCTGATCCGAGGCCCAGCCGCCGACCGCGCCCGCGATCACCACCACTTCCGAGCGCACCAGCTGGCCTTCGACCACATCACGCAGGCGGCGCGGGTCGGCGCTGACGATGCCGACGCGGTTCACATCGGCACCGGCGTCGCGCGCGGCCGCGGCCAGCGCGTAGGAGTTCACGTCGTAGACCTGGCCGGGACCGGGGGTGCGGTCGATATCGATCAGCTCGCCGCCGATGGAGATCACCGACAGGCGGGGGCGCGGGTGCACGAGCACCTTGTCCTGGCCGACCGCGGCGAGCAGACCCACCTGGGCGGCACCGATGATGGTGCCCGCGCGCACGGCCACGTCGCCGGGCTGCACGTCGTCACCGACGCGGCGCACGTAGTCGCCGGAACGCACGGCCTCGAAGACCTTGATCCTGGCCCGTCCACCGTCGGTGAAGTCCAGCGGCAGGACGGCGTCGGCGAGGGTCGGCAGCGGCGCGCCGGTGTCGACGCGCACGGTCTGGCGCGGCTGCAACCGGATCGGCTGGCGTGAACCGGCGACAACTTCGCCGACCACCGGCAGGGTGAGGTCGATCAGTTCGTCGTTCTCGTCGCGCACATCGGTGCCCGCGGCGGCCACGTCGACGCTGCGCACCGCGTAGCCGTCGATGGCGGCCTGATCGAAACCGGGCAGCGGCCGTTCGGTGACGACGTCCTCCGCGCACAACAAACCCTGGGCCTCGGAGATCGCCACCCGGACCGGCCGGGGCGCGACCGCGGCCGCGGTGACCTTGATCAGCTGATCCTCAACCGAGCGCATCGGTCGCTTCGCTCCTTCGCTGTCTCGCTCCACCATCGCGGCGGGCCGGGTCCTACGCGTCCGGGGACTGCGGGTCCCATTCCGGGCTGAGCCGGAACTTCAGCCACTCGCGCAATTGCGGACCGTATTCCTCCCGCTCGAGGGCGAAATCCACGGCAGCTCGAAGATAACCGCCCGGGTTGCCCAAATCGTGGCGCGACCCACGGTGGACCACGACGTGGACCGGATGACCCTCGGCGATCAACAGGGCGATGGCATCGGTGAGCTGCAGCTCTCCGCCCGCGCCCGGCGTGATGCGGCGCAGTGCGTCGAAGATCACCCGGTCGAGCAGATAGCGTCCGGCGGCGGCCAGCGTCGAGGGCGCGTCGGCCAGCGCGGGCTTCTCGACCATGCCCTTCACCCGCAGCACGTCGACTTCGGCGCCGTCGGCCAGTTCCTCGACATCGAAGACGCCGTAGGCGCTGACCTGGTCCTTCGGCACATCGATGGCACACAGCACCGAACCACCGCGCTCGCGGCGCACCCGGTTCATCGTCTCGAGCACACCACACGGCAGCACCAGGTCATCGGGCAGCAGCACGGCGATGGCTTCCTCATCGGCGTCGAGCACCGCTTCGGCCTGGGCCACCGCGTGGCCGAGCCCGAGCGGCTCCTCTTGCACGACCGAGGTCACATCGAGCAGGCCCGGCGCCTTGCGAACCTTCTCCAGCAGCGCGAACTTCCCGCGCTCGGCCAGCGTGCTCTCCAGCACCAGGTCCTCGACGAAATGCGCGACCACGCCGTCCTTGCCCGGCGAGGTCACGATCACCAGCCGGTCGGCGCCGGAATCGGCGGCCTCCGCGGCGACCAGTTCGATGCCGGGAGTGTCGACCACCGGCAGCAATTCCTTGGGCACCGTCTTGGTCGCAGGCAGAAACCGCGTCCCGAGTCCGGCCGCGGGCACCACCGCAGTGCGGAAACCGGAAGTCTTGTCTGTCATGCGCATACCCTATCCATTTTCGCGTGCCGTCCGATCGCCCTCTCGCGACGATCCGGCGTCGGCAAGAGCTTAGGGTGGTCGCTGTGGAGATGCCCGGTGAGCGCACGAAATATGCGTGGCGCACCCAGGTCCTGGCCGAGCGAGCACGGGTCGGTCCGGCCGAACACGCCGCCGAAGCGGCCGCGCTGGCGAGGGCAACAGCCCCGCTGGCCGGGGCCGATGAGGTCGTGTGCGCCTATGTGCCGATCCGCGGCGAGCCCGGCGATCTGCGGATGCTCGACGAGTTGCGGGTGGCGGGTGCCACAGTGTTGCTGCCGGTCACCGGCGAGCCGGGACCGCTGTGCTGGGCGCGGTACGAGGGCGCCGATTCCCTGCGCAAGGCCCGGTTCGGACTGCTCGAACCGACCACGCCGACCTTGCCCCCGGCGACCGTGGCCCAGGCTTCGACGATCCTGGTTCCCGCGCTCGCCGTGGATCGGCGCGGGGTGCGGCTCGGGCGCGGCGCCGGCTATTACGACCGCACGCTGGGCGCCGCGCGCGCCGAGACGCGGCTGATCGCGGTCGTGCGCGACGCCGAGCTGGTCGACCGGCTGCCCGAGGAGCCACACGACCGTAGGATGGGATGGGCACTCACCCCGGGTGGCGGGCTGTGCGAACTGGGGCACGACCTCGGCGTTTCGCCGGAATGAAACCGCGATTGGCGACGTTGGCACTGTCGGCGGTAGAGTGCTAGATCGACGAGAACCTGCGGAGGATCCTGTGCCAACTTATTCGTACGCGTGCACCGAGTGTGACAACCGCTTCGACATCGTTCAGTCCTTCTCCGACGACGCGCTGACGGTGTGCCCGCAGTGCTCCGGAAAGCTGCGGAAGCTGTTCAACTCGGTCGGCATCGTCTTCAAGGGCAGCGGTTTCTACCGCACCGACAGCCGTGGTGGCGCGTCCACCGCCAGTGAACCGGCCAAGTCCTCGTCGGACTCGAACGGCAGCGGGAGCAACGGCAGCTCGTCGACCGATTCCAGCACGAGCTCGACGCCCGCCGCCGCCGGCTGATTCCCGCAGACTTGTCCACAGCCCCGTAGTTGTCCACAGGCGGGGCTTTCGAGCGCTCCGCTCCCCCGCCGCGTTCCTAGGCTTCGAGCATGACTCGCAGTCTCGCCGATCTGGGCCGCGGCAGCTCGTGGCGCTTCGCCCTCGGTAACCGTCCGTCCTGGGCCGATGCCCTGCTCGCCCGGCGCATCGCCGCCGCGGTGCTCGCCCTGGTGGCGCTGGCACTGTTCGTGCGCGGCGATCCGGGCGGCGCCCGGGTCGCGGTCGTGGTCGCCGCCACCGATCTCGCGCCCGGCAGGCTGCTCACCGCCACCGATCTGCGTGTCGATCACTACGAATCCCGTTCGCTGCCAACCGGTTTCGTCGTCGATCCCGCCGAGCTGGTCGGAGCGACGCTGACCGGCGCGATGCGCGCGGGCGAGACCTTCACCGATCTGCGGGTGGTCGGGCCACGACTGGCCGCCGCGGCCGCGGGCAGCGCCGACGCGCGGATCGTGCCGATCCGGCTGGCCGATTCCGCGGTGGCCGAGGTGTTGCGCGCGGGCGATCGGGTCGATGTGGTCGGCGTCGAGGATGCCGGTGGGCCCGGTGCCACGCGACCGGCACGCACGCTCGCCACCGATGCCGCCGTCGTGCTCGTCACCGGTACGGCCGATCGGCGCGGCGGTGCGGAACGGGTGGTCCTGGTCGCGCTGGACAGCGAATACGCGACCGCGGTCGCCGGTGCCTCGCTGCGGACCGCGCTCACCGTCGTCTTCCATTGAACGCCCCGATCAGGCCGCTCACGGGGAGTTCGCGCGAAATTTGCCGTAACTCTGGTTAGCATCACACACGAACCAAGCACGACCGTTTCGCACATTCGAGTTGGAGCGCAGCGCCTCGGGCCAGCTCCTGTACGAAGGAGACATCGGCAATGCTCAAAGGTTTCAAGGATTTCCTGCTCCGCGGCAATGTGGTCGACCTGGCGGTCGCGGTCGTCATCGGTACCGCCTTCGTCGCGATCGTCACCGCGTTCACCGACGGCATCATCAATCCGCTGCTCGCGGTCTTCGGCGGAAGCAACGAGATGGGCCTCGGCTTCCAGCTGATCGCCGACAAACCCGCGACGTTCATCGAAGTCGGCCCCATCATCACCGCGGCGATCAACTTCATCCTCATCGCCGCGATCCTGTACTTCGTGCTCGTCCTGCCCGCGACCGCGGCGAAGAAGCGGTTCTCCTCCAAGGAGGACTTCACCGACAACCAGTTGCTGCAACAGATCCGCGACCTGATGCTCGAGCAACAGCGCACCGGCGGGGGCAAGCACGAAGGCTGAGCGCTACCCGCGAACAACGCTGCCGGACAACGAGATCGGGCCCCGTCACGGCGGGGCCCGATCGTTGTTCGCGCCTCAGCCCAGGCTGAACGGCTGACCCCACAGGGTCACCCAGCTGATCACGTTGTCGGTCTCGACCTCCACGCTCACGAACGAGCGGGCCTGGGCGTAACCGCCGCAGCCGGACAGGCCGATGGTCTCGTCGGCCCAGGTCACCGAGCCGGACCCGCCCTGAAAAGCGTTGCGGGTCTTGTGGGATTCGTCGCCGTAGTCGTCGGGCATCTCGAGGTCGAGGACGTAGAAGGACTTGGTCTGGCCGGGGCCGAGTGACAGCGACCCACCGCCGAGGCCGACCGCGCCGTCGACGTCGGCACCTCCCTCGGAGCTCGCGCCGCCGCCCGCGATGTTGACCTGGCAGCCGACGGTGTAGCCGGGGAAGATCTTGCCGCCGCCACCACCCGACACCGTCACCTGCGCGCTGCCCGACACCCACGCATTACGGTGCACGGGCGTAGATCCCATCGAGGGGTTGATGTTCGCGGACTCCCCGACCATGCTGATATCGACGACCGTGCCGTCGGACAGCGTCTTGCTGATGTGCCCGCCCGGCAGCGGAATGAAGGTGTCGGCATTGGCCGCACCCGTGGAGAACAAGCCCAATGCCATGGTCGCCGCGGCGGTGAGACCCGCCGCGCGCGCCATGTTTCCAACATTGATCATCACAGTTGACCCCTCGAGGGTGAATTCGTGTGAGCTGGCGAGAATTTCGTCGACGCGGCCGTACTCAGCCGATGCTGAAAGGCATTCCGTAGAGCGTGGTCTTCGAGTAGTGGTCACCGATGATCTCGACGACCGTGTACGCCCGTGCCTGGGCGTAACCCGCGCATCCCTGGATCTGGATCTCGGCGTCCTGGTAATCCACCGAGTAGACGCCCGGCTTCAGAATGTCCTTGGAACTGATCTGCACGAAGGCGACCTCGCCGGGGCCGAGATTCAGGCCGATCGAAGCCTCACCCAGTGGACTGATCCCGTCGGCGTCGACCGCGGCACCGACCGCGGCCTGTGCGCCGATCGCGTCGTCGCCGATGCTCACCTGGCACCCGACGATGTAGCCCGTATTCAGCTGCGAGGCACCATGTGTCGACGAATTGTTGGAACCGGGCCGGTTGGACGGTCCGTTCCACGGGCCGACCTCGCCCTCCGGCGTGACCTCCACATCGGCGCGCGCACTGCCCGACACCCACACGACGCGGCCGGCGCCATTGGCGGCCAGCGACGGAGAGATGACGGCATGCTCGCCGGTACGACTCAGCGTGACGCCGGGACCGTTCTTGTGGCCGTCCGGCAACGGCACGAAGGTATCCGCGTTGGCAGCACCGGCCGACAGCAGGCCGATCGTCACGGCCGCGGCGGCAGCAACGCCCCATGCGCCCGAACGCATGCGGTTGGTGCGGTTCTCGCTCATTCTTCCCCTCGGGTATACGCAAAGTGACCTCGACCATCGAGGCCGATATCCGTAGTGCGCCCGGACCCAGCTGGGGTGTGTCACATGGACAGGCACCGCTGGCAACAGGGCAGACGCGCCCTGCCGGGAGGTGGATCGAGAAGACAAGCGACTGCGAGGCAGTCGATTCGCCACAAACATAATGAGCGGGCCCCGCATTGTCCAGCGCCGCGACAATGTCCGGGCAACACAACGGGCCGGTCGCGAGAAGCGACCGGCCCGTTGTGGTTCGGGAATCGAACAGATCAGCCGAGGCTGAACGGCTGACCCCACAGGGTCACCCAGCTGATCACGTTGTCGGTCTCGACCTCGACGCTCACGAAGGCACGCGCCTGCGCGTAGCCGCCGCAGCCGGTCAGGCCGATGGTCGTGTCGGCCCAGGTCACCGAGCCACTGCCATTGCTGAACTTGTTGCTCTTGCCGTGCGATTCGCTGCCGTAGTCGTCGGCCTTCTCCAGGTCGAGGACGTAGAACGAGGCCGCCTGGCCGGGGCCGAGCGAGAGCTCGCCGCCGGTGCCGACGCCGCCGGCGGCGTTGCCCTCCCAGTCGCTTTCGACCGAGCCGTCGCCGGAGACACCGCCACCGGCGATGTTGACCTGGCAACCCACGGTGTAGCCCGGGTAGATCTTGCCGCTGCCGCCGTCGGAGACGGTGACCTGCGCGCTACCGGAGACCCACGCGTTGCGGTGGACCGGGGTGGAGCCCAGCGACGGGTTGATGTTGGCCGACTCGCCGACCAGCTTGATGTTGACGACGGTGCCGTCGGACAGCGTCTTGGTGATGTCGCCACCCGGCAGCGGAACGAAGGTGTCGGCATTGGCCGCGCCCGTGGAGAACAGGCCGACGGCCACGGTGGCCGCGGCGCCGACGCCAGCCACCTTCGCCATGAACTTACGGTTGATCATAGGATTTGTCCCTCGAGGATTGAGTTCGCCGCAGCGAGAAGAAGATTCGTACAGTTCGAAAGACGTCAGCCGATGCTGAACGGCATGCCGTAGAGGGTGGTCTTCGAGTAGTGGTCGCCGATGATCTCGACCACGGTGTACGCCCGGGCCTGCGCGTAGCCGGCGCAGCCCTGGATCTCGATCTCGGCGTCCTGGTAATCGATGGCGTAGGTGCCCTTCTTCAGGATGTCCTTCGAGGAGATCTGCACGAACTTGACCTCGCCGGGGCCGAGATTCACGCCGATCGAGCCGCCGGCGCTCACGCCACCGGTGCTCACGCCACCGGAGACACCGGCGCCGATCGCGTCGTCGGCGATGCTCACCTGGCAACCGACGATGTAGCCGGTGTTCAGCTGGGAGGCGCCGTGGGTGGAGGAGTTGTTCGTGCCCGGATTACCGGTGGGACCGTTCCACGGACCGACCTCGCCCTCGGGGGTTTCATTGACCTCGGCGATCGCGGAGCCCGAGACCCAGACGACGCGACCCGCGCCATTGGCGGCCAGCGACGGCGAAATCAGGGCGGACTCGCCGGTTCGGGTGATGGTCACGCCCGAAGGTCCGATCTTCTGGCCGTCCGGCAACGGCACGAAGGTATCGGCGTTGGCGGCACCGGTCGACAGCAGGCCGATGGCCATGGCGGCCGCGGCAGCGCCGACGCCCGCGGCACGGGCGCCGCGGCGCACACCGGTGGTGCGGTTCTCGCTCATACTTCCCCTCATCAGTGTCTAACAGCCGATCTCGACTTTCGAGACCGGACAAGTGGACCTCACAGGCCCAGCTCAGTGTGTCGCCCCTTTGTTGCCGTTACGTAACCAACTGTTATTTCGACGATACGACCGGGGCCGGTGTGGTGAACCCGAGCCAGGGCTCCACCGGGTGGTTCAACGCACAGAAGTGGGGTACTGCGGGGACCGATAGTTGGTGGCTCGATGGCGAACATTAAACGCTGTGCAGGGGCTGTAGCAATGAAACAGTTCGTAAATTTCAGATCGCCCATACGCACAAGTGCGCACATAGCCACATGCTTTGACATGCATAAATGGGGTTGCGAAGGTGTGTGTCAACGGGGATGGACCGGAGATGCCTACCGACCAGTATCGAACCCGTACACGACAAAGGACCACGCTTTCGCGTGGTCCAGAACAATTGTCATCGATTCGCAATATCGCCGAAAAAGCCATTTCGGCGGAGCTCTATTACGTAGCGGCTACGTAGATAACGGAGCGATCACCCGTGGTGCGGCGGAACCTGGGACCGTAACCATTCGTCGCCTTCGGCACCCCTGATGTCGCCACCGCGCTCGTCGCCGGTGGTCTCGGGAAGCACCTCGCCGAAGATCCGCGCGACCCGCGCCGCCTCCGCCGCCTTGCGCCGGAGCGCTTCGGCGGCGTCGGTGGTCGCGGGCTCGTGTTCGGAACTCACTCGTCGAGCCCCGACAATTCGCCGATCACCCGGCTCGCCAGCGGGCCGAGGGTCGCCATGCCGTCGCGGATCGCCGAGCGGGTACCCGGCAGGTTCACCACCAGCGTGCTGCCGGAGATGCCCGCCACGCCGCGCGAGAGACCGGCGTCGAGCGAACCCGCCACCCGGCCCGAGGCACGCAGCGCCTCGGTGATGCCGGGCAGCTCCCGGTCGAGCACCTGTGCGGTGGCCTCCGGGGTGACGTCACGCGGGGACATACCGGTGCCGCCGACCGAGATCACCAGGTCGACACCGCCGATCACCGCGGTGTTGAGGGCGTTGCGGATCTCGACCTCTTCGGCCTGCACCGTCACCGAGGCGTCGACCAGGAAGCCTGCCTCGCTGAGCAGTTCGGTGACGAGCGGACCGAACGAATCCACGCCGCCGTGGGCCGTTCGATCGTCGACGACCACAACCAGTGCACGCCCTGCCACGGGAGCATCGATGTCCATGGTCATCACCGTAGCGCCTACACACGACAGTGCCGCGTTCGATCGCATCATCGGCCCCCCTCCGCCGCCGCGGCGGTGAGCGTGACCTCGACGGTCTTGGGATTACCGCCCTGTTCGTCGGTATAGGTGAGTGACACCTTGTCTCCTGGCTGGTGGGAACGGACGGCGGCGATCAGCGCGTCGCCGGTATCGATGGGTCGGTCGTCGAGGCGGGTGATGACCGCGCCCGCCGGGATGCCCGCCTTGTCGGCGGGCCCGTCCGGGGTGGCCTCGAGCACCCGCGCGGCGGAGTCCTGCGGTCGCAGTTTGATGCCGATCTGGGCATAGGTGGCGTGTCCGGTCTTGATCAGCTCGTCGGCCACCCGGCGCGCCTGGTCGACCGGGATCGCGAAGCCGAGGCCGATCGAGCCGCTCTGCGCGCCCGCGGCCTCGCCGCCGAGGCTGGCGATGGCGGTGTTGATGCCGATCAGCCTGCCCTCGCCGTCGACGAGCGCGCCGCCGGAGTTGCCCGGGTTGATCGCGGCGTCGGTCTGGATCGCGTCGATCACCGGGTTGACCTGGCTCGGGGTGCCCTCGCCGCTGGTGGAGACCGGGCGGTTGAGCGCGGAGACGATGCCGGTGGTGACCGTGCCTGCCAGGCCGAGCGGAGAACCGATCGCGATCACCGGCTGGCCGACCGCGAGACCGTCGGAGGTGCCGAGTTCGATCGGGGTGAGCCCGGTCTTGCCGCTGACCTTGATCACGGCCAGATCCGAGACCGGATCGGCGCCGATCATCGTGGCGGGGGCGGTGCTGCCGTCGCTGAAGACCACTTCCATCTTCGCCGAGGAACCCGCGCCGGCGGCGACGTGATTGTTGGTGAGAATCAGCCCGTCCGAGGACAGCACCACGCCGGAGCCCTCGCCTGAGGCCCGCGCACCCGCCACCTTGATCATCACGACGCTGGGCAGCACCCGCTGCGCCACCGCCTGGGTCGACCCGGCGGGTGCGTTGGCGACATTGTTCACCGCGGGCTTGGGCGCCTCGAGCGCGTTGGTCACCTGCGCCGAGTCCGAGCCGGCGGCCAGTACTCCGACGGCACCACCGATACCGCCGCTGACCAGGGCCAGCGCGGTCGCACCCGCGACCAGGCCGAGCCGCAACGGCTTGCGCGGCGGGCCTGCCACCGGTGCGGCGCCGTAGGTTTCCGGACCAGGGACGTAGGACGGGGTGGGGCCGTACGGCGGCTGACCGCCGTAGCCCGCGGCCGTCGCCGGTCCGTGCGGATATCCGGCCGGTCCCGGCATGCCGGGCTGCTGTGCCGGGCCGAAGGCAGGCGGGGGCTGAACAGGATGATCCGCGCCGCCCATGCCTGCGTCGCCGGGCTGATCAGCAGATGGCTGCTGGGGATCGTCGGTCATGGTGTCTGTCTCCTCACGCTTGCTGACCAGCTTGCTGGCGACTACTGAGAAGCGCCTGAGATCGGCCCGTCAGTTCACCGTGACTGTGCGCCGATCACCCGGCGGACTCGGGATCCTCCGGCACCGAGGGCGCCTCACCGGGCAGCACGATCCGCACCAGGGCACCGCCGCGATCGGAGGTGTCGACCACGATCGTGCCGCCGTGTTTGGTCACCACCTGCTTGACGATCGCCAGCCCGAGCCCGGAACCGGGCATCGAACGGGAGGCGGTGGTGCGATAGAACCGCTCGAAGACCAGTTCGCGCTCGGCCACCGGAATGCCGGGACCGGCGTCGGTGACCGCGAGCTCGAGCAGACCCGGTCCGGCGGGGCGCATGGTGATGCGCACCTCGGCGTCGGGCGGGCTCCACTTGGCCGCGTTGTCGAGCACGTTGAGCACCGCGCGTTCCAGCCCGGCCTCGTGGCCGTAGACGAACCACGGCCGCAGTTCGGCGGTGAAGGTGATGCCGGTGCCCCGGCGCCGGGCCCGCTCGAGCGCCCGCTCGGCCACCTCGCCGAGATCGACCCGCTCGTAGACGGTTTCGGGCGCGTCCTCGCGGGCCAGGTCGACCAGGTCGCCGACCAGGGTGGACAGCTCCTCGATCTGGGCGACCACATCGGCGCGCAGCTCGGCCATGTCCTCGTCGGGCAGCCGGGGCGCGCCCGGCCTGCCGGAGGCGATGAGCAGCTCCATGTTGGTGCGCAGCGAAGTGAGCGGGGTGCGCAGTTCGTGGCCTGCGTCGGCGACGAGCCTGCGCTGGCGGTCGCGGGATTCGGCCAGCGCGCGCAACATCGTGTTGAAACTGTCGGTGAGCCTGGCCAGTTCGTCGTCGCCGGTGACCGGGATCGGGGTCAGGTCGTCGGTGCGGGCGACCCGCTCGGTGGCCGCGGTCAGCCGGGCGATCGGGCGCAATCCGGTGCGGCCGACCGCGGTGCCGGCGGCCGCCGCGAGCACGACACCGCAGGCGCCGACGACGAACAGCAGCCAGGCCAGGCGGTCGAGCACCTCACGGGTGCGGTAGAGCTTCTGCGAGATGATCAGCGTCGCGCCGCTGTGCGTGCGCGCGGCGAGCACCCGCTGATCGCCCACGGTGCGCAGCGAGGAGCTGAGTTCGCCGTCGGCGACGGCGAGTTCCTGCGCGCCCACCGGCGGAATGGTCTGCTGCGGCGGCATGTACGGCTTGTGCTCGTCGTAGATCAGCGCGACGCCGACATCGTTGGAGAACAGCCCGGCCAGCACGATCGACTGGAAGCCGAGCATCTCGAAATTGTTGTTGATCATCGTCGCCGCGCGCGCCTCGAGCTGGGCGTCGACATCGGCGTAGAGCGAGCGGGCCACCATCGCGTACGCCGCGATCGAGGTCACCGCCACGGCGATGAGCACCACCGACGCGGCGAGCAGGGTGACCCGCCACCGCAGCGAGACCGAGCGGGTCAGCGGCATCGGCGGCCGCATCTCCCCCGTGTCGGGCGAGATACGCAGGGCCGCGACCGCCGGTTCCTTGTGAGCCATGCCCGCCGCCTACGGAGGGGTCTCGCGCAGCACGTAGCCGACGCCGCGCACCGTGTGGATCAACCGGGCCTCGCCGTCGGCCTCGGTCTTGCGGCGCAAATAGCCGATGTAGACCTCGAGCGCGTTGCCGGAGGTGGGAAAGTCATAGCCCCAGACCTCCTCGAGGATCCGCCCTCTGGTGAGCACCCGGCGCGGATTCGCCATCAACATCTCGAGCAAGGAGAACTCGGTGCGGGTGAGGCTGATCGCGCGTTCGCCGCGGGAAACCTCACGGGTCACCGGGTCCAGCGACAGATCAGCGAACACCATCGCCTCCGACGCTTCGCCAGGATCTGGCGTTCGTCGGCGCAGCAACGCGCGTAATCGCGCCAGCAATTCCTCCAACGCGAAAGGTTTCGGCAAATAATCGTCGGCGCCCGCGTCGAGCCCGGCGACCCGTTCGGAGACCGAATCGCGCGCGGTCAATACGAGAATCGGCAGATCGTCACCGGTGCTGCGCAGCCTGCGGCACACTTCCAGGCCGTCCAGGCGCGGCATCATGACGTCGAGCACCAGGGCATCGGGCCTGGACACGGCCACTTTTTCCAGGGCGTCCATGCCGTCGACGGCCAGTTCGACGGTGTAGCCGTTGAAGCTCAGCGACCGGCGCAGTGATTCGCGCACGGCGCGATCGTCGTCGACTACCAGAATGCGCATGCGCCCAGTTTGCCGTGGCCGACTGAGAACGTACTGAGAGGGGGCGGCGCGTTGCCCGGCAGCATCGTTGTGTCAGCGCATATTCGGCGAATTTCCGCGCGAGTGGTCCGGATTGCCGTTGACCACCCAGCACGGTATCTTCCCTGCGGTAAAAGAAGACCTCCAGTTGGTTCTGCGCTCGCATCGTTCCGCGACCCCCCGCGCGGGCCTGACGGTCACACGTGGAAGCAGAGGCAACGCACGCGGATGGAACCTGCATCGCGCTCCTGGCAATTCAGCCTGTCCAACTGGTCGGTAACGCGCAAGGTCGGTGTGGTGCTGGTGCTGCCGGTGATGCTGGCGACGGCCTTCGCCGTGCTGCGCATCAACGCCGAGCTGCAGACCATGACCCAACTCGGCGCCGCCTCCGAGCAGGCCGCCGTCATCCGTCCCGTCGTCAAATTCGCCACCGCGACCGAACAACTCGCCGTCGCCGCGACGGCCAACTGGGGCGCGATCGCCGACCCGCAGACCGACGCCGCGCTGACCACCTACGACCAGGCCCTCGCCGAGGTGCAGAGCGCATTGCGCTCGGCCCGCATCGATGACGCCGTCGCCGCCGAACTCACCGCGGCCACCGCGACCGGGGCCACCCTGCGCAACACCGTGCGCGGCGGCTCGCCCGCCATGGTCGGCGAGCAGACCGACGAGATCGGCGAGCGGATCGGCAACGCGCTGGCCAAGACCCCGCAGGTCGAGGACTTCGTCGTGCAGCGCTACTTCCTGCAGCTGACCGCGTTGCACCAGGCGCGCCGGGTGCTCACCCGCGAGCGCACGCTGGTGGTGCAGCCCGACGCGGGCAGCAGCCAGAGCGCCCGCGCCAAGATGCTGATCGAGCTCGGCTCCGAGTCGACGATGGTCAAGACCTACGCGATGATCCTGCCCGAGAACGCGGGTAGCCAGGCCGCGCTGCTGGAGGCGGTGCAGACCCGGATCAGCGTGTTCAGCCAGAACAACGGCGACCCGACCACCAACGCCGCGGTGCTCAACACCCTGCAGGTGAGCGCCGACACCTACGCCGCCACCATCTCGGCGCTGCTCGACAACATCGACCGGACGCTGGACGAGAACACCGCCGCCGCCCAGACCGGCGCCCTGCGCGAGACCACCCTGGTGCTCGGCATGCTGCTGGCCGGTCTCGCGCTGGCGCTCGCGGTGGCCCGCACACTGGTCGTGCCGGTGCGCAGGCTGCGCCGCGACGCGCTCGAGGTCGCGCACGTGAAGCTGCCCGACGAACTGGCGGTGGTGCGCAGCGGCGGCGCGACGCCCGAGATCACCCCGGTGGGCGTGCATTCCACCGACGAGGTCGGTCAGCTCGCCCGCGCCGTCGACGAGATCCACGAGCAGGCGCTCAACCTCGCCGCCGACCAGGCCCGCCTGCGCCTGCAGATCGGCAACATGTTCGAGACGCTGTCGCGGCGCAGCCAGTCGCTGGTCGAGCAGCAGCTCGCGCTGATCGAGGAACTCGAACACGACGAGGACAACCCCTCGCGCCTGCAGACGCTGTTCCGCCTCGACCACCTCGCCACCCGCATGCGCCGCAACGGCGACAACCTGCTCGTGCTCGCCGGTACCGTGCTGCGCCGCGGCCATCTGCCGCCGGTGCCGCTGTCGGACATGCTGTGGAGCGCGGTCTCGCAGGTGGAGGACTACCAGCGCGTCGAGATCGGCAACGTGCCCGACGGTGTGGTCGCCGGTGAGTCCGCGGTCGACATCGAGCACCTGCTCGCCGAACTGATCGACAACGCGCTGCGTTACTCGCCGCCGAGCACCTCGGTGGCGGTCATCGTCGGGCGCGCGGTCGACGGCGGCTATCTGATCGAGATCACCGACCGCGGTCTCGGCATGTCGGCCGACGATCTGCAGACGACCAACGACCGGCTCGCCTCCGGCGGCGAGGTCACCATCGAGACCGCTCGCCGCATGGGTCTTTTCGTGGTCGGCAGGCTGGCCAAGCGGCACACCATCACGGTCAGCCTGCGCCGCACCTCCGGCGCGACCCCGCAGCCCGGCATCACCGCCAGCGTGCATCTGCCCAGCGCGCTGGTCGCGCCGCCGCCTGTGGTCGCCGGCCCGGTCACCGGCCCCAATCCGATCGTCTCGACCGGCCCGCATCCGCTGGTGTCGTCCCCGATCGGCCCGCACGCGCTGACCCCCGCCGACATCACCGGCCCGAACCCGATCGTCTCCGGCACCGGTCCGCAGCCCCTCGCCCCCGCTCCGACCGGACCGCAGCCGATCGTGCCGACACCGACGGGCCCGCAGCCCCGGGTCCCCGCACCGACCGGACCGGCGCCGCTCGTCCCGTCCGCGCTCGGTCCCGCCGGTACGCCTGAGCTCGGCAAGGCCCCGCTCACCAGTGCCGGTCTGCCGCAGCGGGTCCCCGCGAGCGTGCCGACACCGGCGCCGGAACCGGTCCGCAGGCCCGAGCCGGTGCCCGTCGAATTCGACGTGCCGAGCGAACCGACCGGCCTGTGGGCCGAGCACGAGCACGACACCGACGACCTCCCGGTCGCGGCGACCAGGGCGCCGGACGCCACCGCGCCGCGGACCATCGGCCTGCCGCAGCGACTGCCCGCGCCCGATGCCACGCCACCGCGCCCGGCCGAGCCCGCCGACCGGCCGACCGCACCCGAGGACCAATCCTTCGGTCGATCCTTCGACCAGCCCTTCGATCTGCTCGACGAACCGATCGATGCGCCGCCCACCGAACCCGAACGCGGACCGCGCCCCGTCGAGCCCGACCGGGCACCGCACCCCGCCGAGGCCGACTCGGTGCCCACCTCGACCGCCCGGCTGCAGCCGGTGACCGGTGCGGCCCCGACCCCGATCTACCAGCGGATGGTCTCGGAGTGGCTCGTCGAACCCGCCACCGCCCCTGGCGAATCCGGCGGGAACGGCGCATCGTGGAGTTCTCCCGGTGACGCGGGCTGGTCGGCGGCGGCCAGTGCGGACAACCCGCCCACGTCCTCACGCACCGTCGGGGGCCTCCCGATCCGTAAGCCGGGCGCCCAGCTGGTGCCCGGTGGCCTGTCCCCCGCCGAGGAAGCGGGTGACCGCGATCCCGAGGAGATCCGCAACAACTTGACCCGACATCTCAGTGGCGTCCGCAGTGGCCGTGCCGAGATCCAGTACAACGACGGAGGCCTCGAATGAGCAACGCGCACCCCACAGACGAGAATCTGAACTGGCTGGTCGCCCGCTTCACCCGAGACGTGCCCGGCGTCTCGCACGCGGTGCTGGTCTCGGCCGACGGATTACTCCAGGCGACGAGTCCGCACCTGCCATCGGACCGTGCCGAGCAGCTGGCCGCGGTGACCGCCGGCCTGGCGAGCCTGTCGATGGGCGCGGCGCAGCTGTTCGACGGCGGCAAGGTGATGCAGTCGATCGTGGAGATGCAGCGCGGCTATCTGCTGGTGATGAGCGTGGGCAACGGCTCGCATCTGGCGGTGCTGGCCAACAAGAGTCACGACATCGGCCGGATCGGCTACGAGATGGCGTTGCTCGTCGACCGGGTGGGCTCGGCGGTCACCGCCACCGCCCGCTCCGCCGGCTGAGGTGAGATGTCGAGCCCTTACGGATCCGAAAACCGGCCGACGACCCGGGTCAGGCCCTATGCCCTCACCTCCGGTCGCACCGAACCCGCGGTCGCGCTACCGCTGGAGGCGGTCGTCGAGACCGTCTCCTATACCGCGCACATGGACTGGCCCGCAGGTGATCTGCGCACCGAAATCGTGCGACTCGGCACACATCGGCTCTCGGTCGCGGAGATTGCCGCATACCTTGGGCGCCCACTGGGTATGGTCCGGGTGATGATCGGCGATCTGGTAGTCGGCGGGATTCTTCGCGTGCATTCGACGCTGACCGAGCAGGCGAGCTACGACGAACGACGATCACTGATGGAGAGGACTTTGCGTGGACTCCGTGGCCTCTGAGGGCGCCGCACCGATGCGCCCACCGGCACCCGAGCAGCGGGTCGCGTCGACCAAGATCGTTGTGGCCGGCGGATTCGGTGCGGGCAAGACCACTTTCGTCGGTGCGGTATCGGAGATCGTGCCGCTGCGCACCGAGGCGATGGTGACTCATTTCTCCGACGGCATCGACGATCTCGCCGAGACGCCGGAGAAGGAGACCACCACCGTCGCGATGGACTTCGGCCGCATCGTGCTGCCGGGCAACCTGGTGCTCTACCTGTTCGGCACCCCGGGCCAGAAGCGGTTCTGGTTCATGTGGGACGACCTGATCCGCGGCGCCATCGGCGCGGTGGTGCTGATCGATACCCGCAGGCTGGAGGACAGTTTCGCCGCGGTGGACTTCTTCGAGGCGCGCGGGCTGCCGTTCCTGATCGCGGTGAACCGCTTCCCCAACGCGCCGCGCTTCCCGATCGCCGAACTGCGCGAGGCGCTCTCGGTGCGCGAGGGCATCCCGATCGTCGACATCGATGCGCGCAATGCGGTCGAGGTCCGTCAGGCACTGGCGGCGGTGACCGAATACGCCATCGCCCAGCTCGAGCCGCAGCAGTTCGAGGGGGCGGGCAGGCGTGGTTGAGGTGCTCGCCGCGACCGGAGCCGATACGTTCGGGCTCGGTTACGGCGTCGCGCTGCTGGCGTTCGCGCTCTCGGTGCTCGGCGCGCTGGTCGCGTTCGCCTGCGCGCGGCACGCCCGGTATTCGGTGCGGTTCCGGGTGCTCTGGCTGACGGTGGCCGCGGTCTCGCTCGGCGGGGTCGGGGTGTGGCTGGCGAATTCGGTGGCGCTGCTGGGACTTCAGGTGCCCGACGCGCCGATGCGATACACCGCGGCGCTCGGTGCGTCCGCGCTGGCGATCGCGGTGGTGGCGGTGTTCGCCGGCCTGCTGATCACCGGGCGCGACCCGCAGTTGCCGCGGGTGATCATCGGCGGACTGGTGATGGGCCTCGGCACCGGACTGTCGACCTATCTGACCCTGGACGCGCTCGCGGTGCGTGGCACCATCGATCAGTCGCTGCCGCTGATCGGCGCGGCGGTGCTGATCTCGATGGTGGTGTGCACGGCGATCCTGCAGGCATTCCACCTGGTGCGCCGGGCGTGGCTGCGCCCGGTCGTCGCGGTGCTGTTCGCCTGCGGCGTCGCGGCCGTCTACTACACCGCGATCACCGCGCTGAGCTTCGAGGTCGATCCCGGGCACCGCATGCCCGCCGGGTTCACGCTGTTCGAGTTGGTGTTCCCGATGCTCGTACTCGGTGCGCTCGGGCTCACGGTGCCGATCACCGCGGTGCTGGTGGCGCCGGACCGGCGCGATCTCGCGCAGCAGCACCGGCAGGTACCGGTCGCGTCTCGGTGACGTCAACCAGCTAACGTCCGGTTTGCCTGATTCTTTGCCGTCTTCCGCCCCGCTCCCCATCGCGGCGGGGACCGGCGGCCATCGGCCGAAAAACCACCCCTGAAGTGGCGATGAGCGGGTTCTCCTTCTCAGGAGAACCCGCCCTCCCGCACGAGAGTACATACCGGTCCAGGACTGCGCATCAGTGATCCAGGAATTTTCCTGTGCCGAAAAACAAACCGCGAGTTGGTAATTCGACCGCCAGCAATCTCCCGGCAAGCTCACCGGTTCGCCTGTCCCAAGTGGTGCGCATCACACCGTTAACCGGGTGGTTGCCCCGACCCCCACAAAACGGTCGTGAGCAGGCACGACAGTGTCATCGCAAGACCCCTGGACACGGGCCGGACCCGACCGTGCCCCGACCGCGAGTTCGGTCACCATGGCGGCCGTCGTCGAGTTATCGTCGCTGGTGGGCGCTTTCGTCTCGCCCAGCCCCATCCAGGTTCGTTCGAAGGAGTTCGCAATGGCCGTCAATGTGGTGCTCGACAAAGTTCTCGACAAGGAGTTCGAGAACAAGACGCTCGCGGAAATCCTCGCGGCCCCGCCGTCGGCACTGGCCGGGCTCACCGAGGCGCACGACAAACAGCTGCTCGAAGCACTGAAGATCAAGACCATCGCCGACCTCGGCAGCAACAAGTTCCTCCGGCTCGCCGCGACACTGGTCGACCTGGCCGAGCGCGAGGGATGAGACGGCAGCGGCCTGCCGGAGCACCCGGCAGGCCGCTGTTCGCTCAGATCCGCGCGGGGTCGATCAGACCCTTGCGCACCGCGCCGACGATCCGGCGCGGAACCTTGTACTCCACCCCGGCCACGGTCACCGGGACCAGCTGCGGCACTTCCGCTTTCCACTGCGCGCGCCTGCTGCGGGTGTTCGAGCGCGACATCCTGCGCTTGGGAACCGCCATGACTCAGCCCTCCTTGCCCGCGCGCGCACGCTTGCCGTACTTGCGCTCGAACTTCTCCACCCTGCCCTGGGCGTCGAGCACGCGATGCGCGCCGGTCCAGAACGGATGCGAATCCGAGGTCACGTCCACCGTCAGCAGCGGATAGGTGTTCCCGTCCGCCCACTCGACCGTGCGGTCGCTGGTCGCGGTGGACCGGGTCAGGAACTGCTTGCCGGTGCTCGCGTCCTCGATCACCACCGGGTGGTAGTCGGGGTGAATGCCCGCTTTCACGATGTTTCTCCTCTCGGGTTGGTGCGCTCACTCGCCGTGGCCGTGGCCTCGGCGGGATCGGCGCAGGGGTCTTCGTGCCAGTCGCCGAAGGGGTCCTCCCACAGCGCGACTCGTTCCGGTGCGCGGTCGACCAGCAGCAGCTCGTCGTCCTCGACCAGCGCCCAGTGCAGGGCGTGGCGGATCTCGGCCGGGTCGACGTCGTGCGCCAGGATCACCAGCGACACATCGCGATCACCGAACCGCTCGTCCCAGCCCAGGTCGGCCATGGCACGCCGCTCGGGGTCGACCTCGGCCTGTTCCTCCGGGGTCATCGCCGCCAGCCAGCGGCCCGCGCTGCCGACGCGCAGACCGCCACCGGCCGATTCCAGCCAGACCACCTGATCGGGCTGAGTCGCCAGCCAGATCCGGCCGCGCGCGGTGACGACGCCGTCGAACAGCACATCGAGCGCGTCGTGCAACCGGACGGGATGGAACGGGCGGCGGGCCGCGAACTCGATCAGCGAGACACCGCAGTCGGTGGTCAGCGGCGGCTGACCGCGCAGCAGCGGCGCGTGCGCGCCGAAGATCCGGCCGCGCCGCGAGTCGGCGGGCATGCGGGTGAGCAGCGCGCCGATCTCGAGCGCGTCGAAGCCCGGCAGCTCGTCGAGCCAGGCCACCGGCGCCGACGGGGCGAGCCGGGCGAGCACGGCGTCGAGGCGTTCCCGCTCCAGGGGCTCGACCCCGGCGGTGAGCACCACCAGCGCATCGGCGAAGTCGACCTGGCCCACGGCCACCTGCGCGACCGTGCGCTCGTCGTCGGCGGCGGCCAGGCCGCGGTCGGCCAGCGCCTCGTCACCGGTGGCGTCGGCGAGCCATTCGGCGCCGTCGAGGCAGGTCAGCACGGCCTCGATCCGCACATTGCGCGCGGCGGGCCCGTCCACGCGGTCGGCCACCCCGCTCACCACGACGGTTTCGATCGCGTGGCACAGCGCCTCGGCCTCGATGGCCGGGTCGAGCGCCAGCACGATGCGGCGCACGGGTTCGCGCGCGGCCAGCGTGCACAGCATGGGCAGCAGGTCGGCGCGCAGCGTGCACGAGACGCAGCCGTGCGCCAGTTCGAGCACGGTGGTCGTGACGTTGCCCGCGGTGCGCACCGTGCGGCGCACCACCCCTTCACGCAGTTCGGCGAGGTCGTGGTGCACGACGACGGTGCCCGCGTCCTCGCTCAGCGTGGCCGCGATGTGCTCGACGCCGGTCATGGCTGGTCCGGCGAAGCCCGCCAGCAGCACCACGGGCGTTCTCCGGTCGGACTGGTCCAGCACCCGACACCCCTTTCGGTAATGATTTTCATTTACTTCTGGGCAACGGTACAGTGCGGAATACTCGTTGTCGAAAATGGTTGTCATAACCGTGGAAGGAGGTCGCATGTCGGCCCACTGCCAGGTCACCGGTCGCAAGCCCGGCTTCGGAAAAGCCGTCTCCCACTCGCACCGGCGCACCAACCGGCGCTGGAACCCCAACATCCAGCGCAAGACCTACTACCTGCCCAGCGAGGGCCGCCGCGTGACGCTGACGGTCTCCGCCAAGGGCATCAAGACCATCGACCGCGACGGGATCGAGGCCGTAGTTGCCCGCATCCGCGCCCGCGGCGACAAGATCTAGGAGCACCCATGGCCTCGAAATCGACCGAACTCCGGCCGATCGTCAAGCTGAAGTCCACCGCGGGCACCGGCTACACCTACGTCACCCGCAAGAACCGCCGCAACGACCCCGACCGGCTGGTCCTGCGCAAATACGACCCCGTCGTGCGCAAGCACGTCGACTTCCGCGAGGAGCGCTGATGGCCAAGAAGTCGAAGATCGCCCGCAACGAACAGCGCCGCGAGATCGTCGCGCGCTACGCGGCCCGGCGCGCGGAGCTCAAGGAGATCATCCGCAAGCCGAGCACCGGCGACGACGAGCGCGCGACGGCGCAGGCCGAACTGCGCGCCCAGCCCCGCGATGCCAGTCCGGTACGATTGCGCAATCGGGATGCTGCTGATGGCCGACCACGTGGTCATCTCCGGAAGTTCGGCCTCTCCCGTATACGTGTGCGCGAGATGGCCCACCGGGGCGAGCTCCCTGGGGTCCACAAATCGAGCTGGTAGAGACACCCACTGATCTCGTGAGAAGGAAAATCCCATGGCAGTGAAGCGAGCACCGTCCAAGAAGGCACGCGCCGAGCAGGGCCGCAAGCCGAAGAAGAACCCGCTGATCGCCGCGGGCATCGAATACGTCGACTACAAAGACGTGAACCTGCTGCGCACCTTCATCTCCGACCGCGGCAAGATCCGTAGCCGCCGCGTCACCGGCCTGACCCCGCAGCAGCAGCGTCAGGTCGCCGTCGCGGTGAAGAACGCGCGCGAGATGGCGCTGCTGCCCTTCACCACCACCAAGTAGCCCGAACGCGAAAGTGGCCCCGAAGCTGTTGCCTCGGGGCCACTTTCGTTGTGCGGATTACGGGATGGTGAGAACCTGGCCCGCGTTGATCAGATCCGGGTTGGCGATGCCGGAAGCGGCAGCGATTTCCTGGTAGCGGTTGCCGTCACCATAGAAGCGCTCGGAGATCGCCCACAGGGTGTCGCCCGGCTCGACCGTGTAGGTCTGCGCGGCGGGCGGCGGCGGGGGAACCTCTTCGGCGACGGGGGCCGCGGCCACCGGCTCCGGAGCGGGCAGCGGGTTGTCGGTCTTGGTGGCCGAGGCCCACGCGACCGAGTTGTCGTTGCCGTAGATCACGACGTTGCGGTCGGGCTGCACCACGAGCCGCTCGACGTTCTTGCCGTTGGTTTCGGTCGACCAAGCGGCCGAACCGTCGCCCTTGTAGACGACGAAGTTGCCGTCGTTCTGCAGGGTCGCGCGCTGCACGCCCTGTCCATGAGTCTGCGCGGCCCACACGACGTTGCCGTCGGGCTCGGTCAGCACAAGGTTGCCGTCCGGCTGCAGAGCCAGGGTGTACGCACCGCCGGTCAGGGACTGTCCCAGTCCCAGTTCTTCGCCTACGCGCAGCGTGTCGCCCACGTTGTTCCTTTCGAAGATCCAGTTGCAGAGCATCCAACTATGCGATGCTCGCCGTAAGCTACGGCGGCGCATCGCAGCCGAATGTAGTCCCCGCAGAGCGGAAATGGGTGAGTTACGCGCACGGTTCGCGGAAAGTTCACTGTGGGCCGCGTCGCGTTTAGAATGCCACCTCGCGCCCGGGACCCGCCCGGCCCGGCGTCTAGGGTGGTCGGCATGAGAACGACGTCGCGTTTCACCGCCGCCGCGGCAACACTGGCCGTCCTGCTCAGCCCCCTCACGGCCTGCTCTTCCACCGAAGACGCGGCGCCCCAACACGATACGTCGGCCGCCGCCCGTCCCGAGGACAACGCCACCAGCCTCGGTCACCGCTTCGTCGCCGACCCCACCCTGGTCAACCCCAATCCCCTGTCCTTCACCTCGTGGACCCGTCTCGGCGAGGACACCATCGCCGTCAACTTCCAGACCGGCAACCCCGCGTGCTTCGCCGTGGACGCCACGGTCACCGAAACCTCCGATGCGGTCAGCATCGCCCTGCGCTCGGGCACCCGCGCCGACGCCGTCGGCAAGATGTGCACCATGGACGCCATCCTCGGCACCATGGAACTCACCCTCGACTCCCCCCTCGGCGACCGCCAGGTCCTCGACGCGACCTAGCCGACGAAAACGGGTGCCGCACCAAGGTATTGGTGCGGCACCCGTCGGTTCGAGCCCGAGATCAGTGCGCGAAGTGACGTGCCCCGGTGAGGTACAGGGTGACGCCGGCTTCCTTGCAGAGTTCGATGGTGTCCTTGTCGCGGATCGAGCCACCGGGGTGGACGATCGCGCGCACGCCGGCGGCCACCAGGATCTGCGGGCCGTCGGAGAACGGGAAGAAGGCGTCGGACGCGGCGACCGAGCCCTTGGCGCGCTCGCCCGCGCGCTCGACGGCGAGCTTGCAGGAGTCGACGCGGTTGACCTGGCCCATGCCGACGCCGACGGCGGCGCCGTCCTCGGCCAGCAGGATGGCGTTCGACTTCACGGCACGGCAGGCGCGCCAGGCGAATTCGAGGTCGGCCAGGGTGGTGGCGTCGGCCGGGTCGCCCGCGGCGAGGGTCCAGTTGGCCGGGTCGTCGCCCGCGGCGTCGAGGACGTCGCGGTCCTGCAGCAGCGCACCGCCGCTGATCGGGCGCAGCTCCACGCCCTTGCGCTGCGGCGGCTCGGCGACGAGCACGCGCACGTTCTTCTTGCGCTGCAGCACGTCGACCGCGCCGGGCGCGTAGCCGGGGGCCACGATCACCTCGGTGAAGATCTCGGCGACCTGCTCGGCCATCTCCACGCTGACCTCGCGGTTGGCCGCGATCACGCCGCCGTAGGCGCTGACCGGGTCGGTGGCGTGGGCCTTGCGGTGCGCCTCGGCGATGTCGGCGCCGACGGCGATGCCACACGGGTTGGCGTGCTTGATCACCGCGACGGCGGGCTCGTCGAAGTCGAAGGCGGCGCGCCAGGCGGCGTCACCGTCGGTGTAGTTGTTGTACGACATCTCCTTGCCGTGCAACTGCTCGGCCTGCGCGATGCCGACCGTGCCGTCGTTGCTGGTGTACAGCGCGGCGGCCTGGTGCGGGTTCTCGCCGTAGCGCAGCACCGCGGCACGCGCCCAGGAACCGGCGACCCAGTTCGGGAACTGCTCGGTCTCCTCGGTGACGGCGGGCACGGCGACCGAACCCATCCAGCTCGCGACGGCCACGTCGTAGCTCGCGGTGTGCTGGAAGGCCTTGGCGGCCAGCCCGGTCCGCTCGGCGAGGGTGAACCCGCCGGACTTCACCGCGGCGAGCACGTCGTCGTAGTCGGTGACGTCGACGACCACGCCCACCGAGGGGTGGTTCTTGGCGGCGGCGCGCACCATCGACGGGCCGCCGATGTCGATCTGCTCGACGCACTCGTCGACGCTCGCGCCGCTGGCCACGGTCTGGGTGAACGGGTAGAGGTTCACCACCACCAGCTCGAAGGCATCGACACCGAGTTCGACGAGCTGCTCGACGTGCTCGGGACGCCGGGTGTCGGCGAGGATGCCGGCGTGCACGCGCGGGTGCAGCGTCTTGACCCGGCCGTCGAGGGTCTCCGGGAAACCGGTCAGGTCCTCGACCCTGGTGACCGGGATGCCCGCCTCGGCGATCTTGCCCGCGGTCGAGCCGGTCGACACCAGTTCCACGCCCGCGGCGTGCAGTCCGGTGGCCAGCTCGACGAGCCCGGTCTTGTCGTAGACGCTCACCAGCGCCCTGCGGATCGCCTTACGTTCACTCACCGGCGTGCTCGCTCATCTGGAATTACTGCCTTTCGTCCGTCGGAGACAATGCCTCGCGTCGCGACGGCGGCGATGACCTCCGCCAGCAACCGTCGCTCGACAACCTTGATGCGCTCGTGCAGGGTGGCCTCGTCGTCGTCGGGCAGCACCGTGACCGCCTCCTGCGCGAGGATCGGACCGGTGTCGACCCCGGCGTCGACCAAGTGCACCGTGCAGCCGGTGACCTTGGCGCCGTAGGCGAGCGCGTCGCGCACCCCGTGCGCGCCGGGGAACGACGGCAGCAGGGCGGGATGGGTGTTGATGACCCGGCCGCCGAAGCGTTCCAGGAACGCGGGGCCGACGATCTTCATGAAGCCGGCCGAAACGACCAGATCGGGCTGGTAGGCGTCGATGGCCTCGGTCAGTGCCACGTCCCACGCGGCGCGATCGGGGTAGTCCTTCAGCGCGACCCGGAAGTGCTCGATGCCCGCGGCTTCGGCGTGCTCGGTCGCCTGGCAGACCCGGTCGACGCCGACCGCGACGATCTTCGCCGGGAAGCCGGGTTCACGCGCCGCGGTCAGCAGCGCGTTCAGCAGCGAGCCGGTGCCCGAGGCCAGGACGACGACGGTGGCGGGCGCCCCGGCGGGCAGCCACTGGGCAAACGAGGACGTCAGCGCTCTACTCCTGCGTGTGGTTCGGCGGGGCGGTGATCGGCGATACCGCCGGGTCGAGCTTAACGACCGGTACCCTTGCCACCTTCCGGCAGGTCCGGCTCGACCACCTCGGCGTCGACGATGTCGGATTCGGGCTGCTCCGCCGAGCCGGGCGCGGCGATGCTCACCTCGACGTCGTCGTCGATGTCGGTGACCAGTTCGGCGTCCACTTCGACCTCGGGTTCGGGATCGTCGTCGTAGTCGTCCTCGTCGTCTTCATCGTCGTAGTAGTAATCGTCGTCATCGTCGTAGTAGTCGTCGTATTCGTCGTCGTGCTCCCCGGCCGGTTCGGCGGGTTCGGCGGGGGCGAGGAAGCGGCGAGCGAACACCATGCCGACGAAGCCGCCGAACCCGAACCAGGTGACCATCAGGACAACCAGCATCAGCAGGTCCACCCCGACCCGGCCGACGGCGCCGAGCACCCCGCCACCCAGGACGGCGAGGACGAGGAAGGTGAGCGTGGCGAGCGCGGCGGAGGTGAGCGTGGCCCAGGGCGCGCCCGGCCGGTCGTCGCTGGTGCGGCCCAGTTCGATCCCGCCGAGCACACCGACCGCGAGCGGAATCAGCAGCAGTACCGGCCACCACGCCGCGGCGGGTCCCTCCGGCACCGGGATCAGCGCGGGGACCGCGGGCACCTGCGCGCCGGTGACCCCGAACAGCCCGACCGATCCGGTGCCGAACTGCACGGCCGCCCCGCTGAGCAGCCCGGCCGCGGCGATCACCGCGTTCGGCAGGTAGAGCAGCGACAACAGCGTCATGCCGAGCACATCGGTGACGTTGTGCGCCTGCTGATACGCGCCGTCGAGACGGGACAGGTGCACGAAGAACGAGATCAGCGTGGCCACCGCGGCGCAGCCGAGCATCCGCAGCACGGTGCGGCGCGCGGTGCGGGCACCGAGCACCGCCCAGTCCGGGATCTCGATCGGCACCGACGCGCACAGCGAACGCCAGGCCCGGCTGCCGATTCCGGCGGCGGCGGCGCCCAGATACAGCACGATCACCCAGCCGAACGCGGTGAGCGCGCCGGGCGGTTCGAGCGGGGTGACCCCCGCGGCGTCACCGACGACGGCCAGGCACACCGACGTCATCAGCAGCGGTCCGGCCAGCACCGCGCCGGTGAGCCAGGCCAGTTCGATCGGGGTCGGCCGGTTCGGCACGGCGCGCGCGCATTCGCGGGCGGCGACCAGCACCAGAACGGCGGTCGGTACGAGCGGCAGCAGGCCCAATGTGGTCTTGCCGACGGTGAGCGGAATCTGATGCGCGGCAAGCCAGGTGGCCCCGACCGCGCCCGGCGCGCTGGTCAGATCGGTGTCGGTGGTGAGCATGACCAGCAGCACGAGCAGGACCGTCGCCGCCAGCGCGCAGATCGTCGGCCGGGCCGCGACCAGCAGCAGCGTCCGCGCGCGCTCGGGCGAGGGCGGCGCCCACCAACCGGGTTCGCGCGCGGACCCGGTGTCGGCGGATTCCCCGGCGCCCGGCGACCCGGAGGTCCGGCGCACGAGGGCGTTACGGGAGCTCATGACAATTCAGCGTGGCAGCTTCCCCGGCGGGCACGGGTCAGGCGCGCCGCGAGCCCACAGGCACACCTGTGGGCTCGCGATCGAACCTGAGCCACGCGCGGCGGCCGTGTTCCTATTTCTGGTCGTCGTTCGGTCGGAACGCGGTGGTCGCGTCCGCGGCCGGATCGGCGGTCTGCTCGCCGCCGAACGGCTGGGCCTGACCGCCGGTCTGACCCGGCTGGGCGGGCGCGCCCTGCTGGGCGCCACCGTAGGTCGGTCCACCGAACGGCTGGCCCTGCTGACCACCGAAGGCCTGGGTCGCGCCCTCGCCCGGCTGCGCCTGCGGGGCGGAACCGTACGGCGACTGCTGCTGCGGCGCACCGTACTGCTGGCCGTACGGCGACTGCTGCGGCTGGCCCGGCTGGCCATAGCCCTGCTGCTGGCCCGGCTGACCGTAGGACGGCTGCGCCTGCGGCACCGACGGCTGACTCTGCTGCCCGTACGGCGACTGCGCCGGGTACTGCCCGCCGGTGGTCTGGCCGTAACCGGTCTGGCCGTAGGGCTGCTGAGCCGGCTGGCCGTAGCCGCCCGGCTGCTGGCCGTAACCCTGCTGCTGGCCCGGCTGACCGTACTGGCCGTACTGACCCGGCTGCTGTTGCGGCTGGGCGGGTTTGGGCGCGGGCGGGGTGATGATGCCCAGCTGGAACAGCAGCGTCACGACCGCGGCGACGACGGTCAGCAGCGCGAACGCGATGACGACGAAGGCACCGATCTCCAGCTCGACACCCTCGGGGAGCGTGAAGGTCAGTGCGAGCAGGCCGAGCAACCCGGCCACCGAGGTGGCAGCGGCCGCGCCGAGCAGATTCTGCTTGGGCAGCAACGACACCGCGGCCAGCAGACCGGCCAGCAGCACGATCGCGACGATCGCCGGGCCACCGGCGAACGCGAACAGATTGTTGGTCTCGTCGCTGCTCACAGTGGTTCCGCCGATGCTGACCGGCTTGATGCCGACGAAGGGCAGGAAGCCGAGCAGGAAGGTCAGCACACCGAGTCCGGCGGTCGCGGCCGTCAGGATGAACGGCAGCCCTTTACCTTCCGAACCGGCCGGAGTCGATGGCGCAGCCGCGGCGGCTCCGGTGTTCGGAGCCTGGCTGGGCGCGGCGGGTTGCCCGGGTGTGTTGTACCCGGAGCCCCCGGTCGGGTATGACATGTCGTCGTCTCCTTGTCGAGTCGTGCGCGACGGTCGCGTCGAACTGACTGGCGCTGATCCGATACCTGACGCTACTGCACGTCACGTCCCCGGTCATCACCAAACCGATCGGGCTGTGGATAAACCCGGCCTGTGGAGGAATCGCCGAAGGCCGCCTCCGTCAAACCTGGAGGCGGCCTTCGTCGGTGTGAGATCTGTCAGAAGTGTCCGATCACGCCGAAGCGATCGACGCCTTCTCCAGGATCTCGCGCGCCAGCGCGGCGGTGGCCGACGGCGTCTTGCCGACCTTCACACCGGCGGCCTCGAGCGCTTCCTGCTTGGCCTGCGCGGTACCGCCGCCGCTGGAGACGATGGCGCCGGCGTGGCCCATGGTCTTGCCCTCGGGCGCGGTGAAACCGGCGACGTAGCCGACGACCGGCTTGGTCACGTTGGCCTTGATGTAGGCCGCGGCACGCTCTTCGGCGTCACCACCGATCTCGCCGATCATCACGATGATCTTGGTCTCGGGGTCCTTCTCGAACGCCTCGATGGCGTCGATGTGGGTGGTGCCGATGACCGGGTCGCCGCCGATGCCGATCGCGGTCGAGAAACCGAAATCGCGCAGCTCGTACATCATCTGGTAGGTCAGGGTGCCCGACTTCGACACCAGGCCGACCGGGCCCTTGCCGGTGATGTTGTTCGGGGTGATGCCGACCAGCGCCTCGCCGGGGGTGATGATGCCGGGGCAGTTCGGGCCGATGATGCGGGTCTTCTCGCCCTTTTCGACGTTGTAGGCCCACGCGAAGGCGGAGTCCTGCACCGGGATGCCCTCGGTGATGACCACGAGCAGCGGGATCTCCGCGTCGATGGCCTCGATGATGGCGTCCTTGGAGAAGGCGGGCGGCACGAACGCGATGGAGGTGTCGGCGCCGGTCTTCTCGATCGCCTCGGCGACCGAGGCGAACACGGGCAGCTCGATCTCGTTGCCGTCTTTGTCGGTGTGGGTGACCGTGGTGCCGGCCTTGCGCGCGTTCACGCCGCCGACGACGTTGGTGCCCGCCTTCAGCATCAGCGCGGTGTGCTTGGTGCCCTCGCCGCCGGTGATGCCCTGGACGATGACCTTGTTGTCCTTGTTCAGGAAGATGGACATGTCAGTGTGTTCCTTACTTGGCGGTGAAGGCGAGTTCGGCGGCCTTGTCGGCGCCTTCGTCCATGGTCTGGGCCAGGGTCACCAGCGGGTGGTTGGCGTCGGCGAGGATCTTGCGGCCCTCCTCGACCTTGTTGCCGTCGAGACGGACGACCAGCGGCTTGGTGGCCGCGTCACCGAGCACCTCGAGGGCGCCCACGATGCCGTTGGCGACCGCGTCGCACGCGGTGATGCCGCCGAAGACGTTGACGAACACGCTCTTGACCTGCGAGTCGCCCAGGATGACGTCCAGGCCCGCGGCCATCACGGCCGCCGAGGCGCCGCCGCCGATGTCGAGGAAGTTGGCCGGCTTCACGCCGCCGTGGTTCTCGCCGGCGTAGGCGACGACGTCCAGGGTCGACATGACCAGACCGGCGCCGTTGCCGATGATGCCGACCTCGCCGTCGAGCTTGACGTAGTTGAGGTCGTTCTCCTTGGCCTTGAGCTCGAGCGGGTCGGTCGCGTCGACATCGGCGAACTCGAGGTGGCCGGGCTGACGGAACTCGGCGTTCTCGTCCAGGGTGACCTTGCCGTCGAGGGCGAGGATCTCGTCGCCGGGGGTACGCACCAGCGGGTTGACCTCGACCAGGGTGGTGTCTTCCTTGGTGAAGACGTCCCACAGCTTCTGGATGGTCACAGCCGCGGCGTCGAGCACCTCGGCGGGCAGGTGGCCCTTCTCGGCGATCTCACGGGCGAAGGCCAGGTCGACACCCTTGACGGCGTCGACGGGGATCTTGGCGAGGCGCTCGGGAGTCTTCT
This sequence comes from Nocardia sp. NPDC058176, assembly GCF_042883805.1. Classification (NCBI taxonomy): domain Bacteria; kingdom Bacillati; phylum Actinomycetota; class Actinomycetes; order Mycobacteriales; family Nocardiaceae; genus Nocardia; species Nocardia sp. NPDC058176. Next base: position 235,866 of record NZ_JBHVVA010000002.1, read on the forward strand.
CCGCGACCTCTTCGATCTCCATGCCGCCCTCGACCGAACACATCGCCAGGTAGGTGCGGTTCGAGCGATCGAGCAGGAAGGAGATGTAGTACTCCTCCGCGATGTCCTTGGCTTCGGCGACAAGGAGCTTCTTGACGATGTGGCCCTTGATGTCGAGGCCGAGGATGTTCTGCGCGTGCGTGAACGCGTCCTCCGGAGTGGCGGCGTACTTGACGCCACCCGCCTTACCGCGACCGCCCACCTTGACCTGCGCCTTGACCATCACCGGCTTGCCGATTTCCTCGGCGATCGCGCGCGCTTCTTCGGCCGTGTCGCAAACCCGGCCCTCCGACGAAGGCACTCCGTGCTTAACGAAGAGCTCCTTCGCCTGATATTCGAAGAGATCCATGTACTCACCGTCTCGTCTGCGTTGCTATGACAACGTCTTTGTTGGCGGCCCGACGTCGGTAGCGGGTCGGGTCGGACTCTAACCAGTCACATGGAGGGCCAAACGGCCACATTCATCCTAAGTGGCGCAGGTCACGACGGGTAACGGGAGGTCCGGAAAACCGCTGGCCAAGGCTACTGGCGAGTAGTTTTCGAACGCTGTGGCAGGTCGGGACACCTAAAGCCGGGGCGCCCCGACATCTACTACGTTATGTCGTCGACGGACCTCACCCGAGGCCCCGAAATACGGTGAGATATTCCGCCGCGTTACCGTGACGAATCTCACACGCGAGTGTAGGTTTCCGACCAGCGCTTGCCACTCTGCAATCGCTTCGTTACCGTCAATGCGGTCGAAGTCACAACCAGGTCACGACAACCAGGTCACGACTGGCAAGTCAGGACTGAGGAGGACGACAAGCTTGAGGCACGTCAGCACTCGCTTGCAGCAGCCGTCGGCGATTCGGCGCATCCGATGAACCACCGCTCCACCTTCACAGTCGAAAATCGCGCCGCATCCGGACACCGTTACCGGTATGCCGACGAGTTCACCTCGCACCCGCAGGGCCGTCGCACGGCCGCCGCGGCCGCGCCGCCGCAGCCCGCGTGGCCGCAGACCGATTCCTGGCACGCCCAGAACAGCTGGTCCGCCGACTCGGCCTGGACGCCCGCCGCGGACGAGTGGACCGCCGACGAGTCCGACACCTATGACTCCGGCACCTACGACAACACCTGGCAGCCCGCCGGGGCCGAGCAGCCCGCCGCGGACGAACCGCCGCGCCGCGCCGAACGCCGTGGTGGCGCGCATCGCGTCCCCGCTCCGCCCGCCGCGCTGAAGGGCCGCGCCGCGGTCATCGCCGTCGCCGCGGGCGCGGTCGTCGCCGCCGGTCAGGCCGCGGTGGCCTCGCCCGGCCAAGCGGGCCACGGCGTCGACTACGAGGCCGCGGGCCAGATCCACGAGATCGCCGCCCAGTCCATGAGCACCGCCGAGGTCGAAGGCGCCACCACCGGCTCCTCGCCGCAGGTGCTCGAGGCCACGGCCATCGCCGACAAGAACCACTTCGACGACATCCTCGCCAAGGGCGCCAAGTTCGCCGAGGACCTCGCCGCACAGGAATCGGCCAAGCTACGACCGCTGTTCGCCAAGTTCGCGGCGGGCAGCTACACCTCCGGTTTCGGCGCCCGCTGGGGCGTTCAGCATCTCGGTATCGACGTCGCCGGTCCGATCGGTACGCCGATCTACTCCGTCGCCGACGGCACCATCATCGAGGCGGGCCCGGCCTCCGGCTTCGGTATGTGGGTGCGCGTCCTGCACGACGACGGCACCGTCACGGTCTACGGCCACATCGACACCGCGACCGTCTCCGAGGGCCAGCGCGTCCTGGCCGGCGACCAGATCGCCACCATGGGCAACCGCGGCTTCTCCACCGGCCCGCACTGCCACTTCGAGGTCTGGCTCAACGGCACCGACAAGATCGACCCGGTCCCGTGGCTGGCCACCCGCGGCATCAGCTTGGGCTACCAGCGCGATTAGTGGGTGACGAGTAGCACGCTTCCGCTGCGCAGGTCGCGGGGATAGCGTGCAGTCATGGCTGGTACGACGAAGTACACGCAGTTCATCGCCCTCGCACCGGAATTGGTGTGGGGCGTGCTGGGGGATCTCGAGCAGTGGCCGGAGTGGAATCCGGGGGTGCGGGACGTGCGGATGCACGGGCCGGTCGCCGTCGGCGCCACCGGTGACTATCTGCCGAACGGAAATCTCTCGGCGCGCATCCACGGCCGGTTCGGCGAGCCCTTCACCGTCACGACCGTCGACCCGAATCGGGAACTGAGCATCGAGCAGCCCGAACCCGCGGGCACCATGCATCTCACCTGGCGGTTGACGCCCGTCGACGGCGGCACCGAGCTCACCCAGGAACTCCGCTTCACCGGCCCGTCGGCCGGCGCGGCCCGGGCGGTCGTTCGCCCCTTCATCGAAACCGATGCGCGCGTGAACTTCTCCCGGCTGGCGCGGCTGGCCGGACTCGTCCCCGCCGACGACGCGCTCACCGTGGTCATCGCCGGTGGCACCGGGGCACTCGGCCTCCAGGTCGCCGCCGATCTGACCTGCCGTGGTCAGCGCGTCACCCTACTCACCCGCCGCCGCAATCGGGCCCTGCCGTTCCGGCAGACCGAATGGGACGGCCGCTCGATCGGCGCCTGGGCCGCCGAACTGCGCGAACCCGGTCGGCTCGCGGTGATCAACCTCGCGGGCAAGCTGGTCGACTGCAGGCCCACCGAGCGCAATGTCGCCGAACTGCGCAGCAGCCGGGTCGATTCCACCACCGCCCTGGTCGCCGCGGCGGGCCTGCGCGAGACCCCGGTCGACTACTGGATCCAGGCCAGCACCACCGCCATCTGGTCGGACGCGGGCGAAACCCGCTGCACCGAAACCACTCCCCTGCCGACGGGCCTGCCGCAGATGACCGGCGTCGCCCAGCCGTGGGAGGAGGCGTTCGACCCGGCGCGCGCCGCGCACTGGACGATCCTGCGCACCTCCATCGTCCTCGACCCCGACGCGCCCGCGCTCAAGCGCCTCGGTCAGCTCACCAAAGCCGGGCTCGGCGGCCGTGTCGGCCCCGGTGACCAGTGGTTCAGCTGGATCCACATCGAGGACTGGCTCGCCATCGTGCGCGGGGCCCTCGGCCTCGACCCCGAACTCACCCTCCCCGACGGAATCCTCGTCGCCGCCACCGAATTCCCGGTCCGCAACAGCGAGCTCATGGCCACCCTGCGCCGCACCTTGCGCCGCCCGCCCGCACCGCCGACCCCCACGGCGATGCTCACCGTCGGCGCGGTCTTCCTCCGCACCGACCCCGCCCTAGGCCTCACCGGCCGCCACGCCACCTCGGAAATCCTGCCCAAGGCGGGCTTCCAATTCCGCTACCCCACCCTCGACGAGGCGCTGACCGACCTGTTCCCTACAGCTTGACGATGGTCCGGCTGAACTGGGGAATCAGCCGGATCTTGCCCGCGGTGCCGAAGTCGATGGTGACCGTGGCCAGCGGGCCGACACCGTCGGCGGCGACCACACGGCCGAGGCCGTACTTGTCGTCGCTGACCCGGTCGCCCACGGCGAGCACGAGATCGGTATTGTTGCGCTTGACCGCGCCGCCGGGGGCGGGCCTGCGCTCCCCCGAGCCGCCGCGCACGCCGGGGCGCTGGTCCCAGCCGTCGCCGCGGGTCCAATCCCGGTCGAAGCCGCTGTCCTCGCCGCGCCTGCGACCGCGCTGCACCGGCGAGACCACCGGCTCCAGCCTGCGCCAGTCGAGCAGGTGCTGCGGGATCTCCTGCAGGAACCGCGATTCCGGGTTCGACACCGGCTGTCCCCAGCCCGAGCGCACCACGGCGCGCGAGAGGTAGAGCCGCTGCCGCGCCCTGGTGATGCCCACATAGGCCAGCCGGCGTTCCTCGGCCAGCTCGGTCGGATCGCCCAGTGCCCGCATGTGCGGGAACTGCCCGTCCTCCCAGCCGGTCACGAAGACCACCGGGAACTCCAGGCCCTTGGCGGTGTGCAGGGTCATCATGGTGACCACTCCGGTGCCCTCGTCCGGGATCTGATCGGTGTCGGCCACCAGCGAGACCCGCTCGAGGAAGGCCGCCAGCGAACCGGGTTCGGGCTCACCGTCGCCCGCCTCGGGCACCAGCCCTTCCTCGCGCGCGGCCTCGGCGTTGTTGAACGCCTCGGAGCTGAATTCCCTGGCGACGCTGACCAATTCGTTGAGGTTGTCGAGCCGGGCGCCGTCCTGCGGATCGTCAGAGGCTTCCAGTTCGGCGCGGTAGCCGGTGCGGTCGAGCACCGCGTCGACGACATTGCCCACATCGGGGTACTCGCTGTCGGCCCGCCGCCCGGCCGCGCGGATCTCCTCGAGCAGGTCGACGAATCCGGCGATGGCCCGCTGCGCACGGGTGTTCAGCAGCGCGACCTTGCCCTCGGCGGCATCGCGCAGGGCCGCGGCGAAACCGATGTCGCGCTGCTCGGCGTGTACCGCCACGCACGCCTCGGCGCGGTCACCGATCCCGCGGCGCGGGGTGTTGAGGATGCGGCGCAGGCTCACCGCGTCGTCGGGGTTCTCCAGCACGCGCAGGTACGCGACCACATCGCGCACCTCCTTGCGCTCGTAGAACCGCACGCCGCCGACCACCTTGTAGGGCAGGCCCATCCGGATGAAGATCTCTTCGAGCGCACGCGAATTGTTGTTGGTGCGATAGAACACCGCGACATCGCCGTAGTTGGCCTCGCCGGTGTCGACGAGCCGGTCGATCTCCTTGGCGACGAAGGACGCCTCGTCGTGCTCGTTGTCGGCGACGTAGCCGGTGATCAGCTCGCCCTCGCCGGAATCGGTCCACAGCTTCTTCTCGCGCCTGCCCTCGTTGCGCGCGATCACCGCGTTGGCGGCGGACAGGATGTGCTGGGTCGAGCGGTAGTTCTGTTCCAGCAGGATGGTTTCCGCGTCGGGGAAATCGCGTTCGAATTCCTCGATGTTGCGGATGGTGGCGCCGCGGAAGGCGTAGATCGACTGGTCGGCGTCACCGACCACGCACAGCTCGCTCGGCTCGACCCCGGCCTCGGCACTCTCGTCGGCCGGTTCGCTGTGGTGCCCGACGAGCTCGCGCACCAGCACGTACTGGGCGTGGTTGGTGTCCTGGTACTCGTCGACGAGCACGTGCCGGAACCGGCGCCGGTAGTACTCGGCGACCTGCGGGTGGTTCTGCAGCAGCGCGACCGTCTCGCCGATGAGATCGTCGAAGTCCATGGCGTTGGCCGTGCGCAGCCGCCGCTGGTACTCGGTGTAGACCCTGGCCACCAGGGCGGGCAGTTCGGTCTCGTCGGATTCGGCGTCGCCGACGGCCTGTTCCGGACCGATGAGTTCGTTCTTCAGGTTGGAAATAGCGGTCGCCAGCAATCGCGCCGAATATTTCTTCGTATCGATGTCGAAATCGCGGCTGATCATCGTGAGCAACCGGCGCGAATCGTCGGCGTCGTAGATGGAGAAATTCGAGTTCAGCCCCGGCAGCAGCGCCGCCTGCATCCGCAGAATGCGCACACAGCTGGAATGGAAAGTCGACACCCACATGCTGGCCGCCCGCGGCCCGACCAGCCCGGCCACCCGCTCGCGCATCTCCGCGGCGGCCTTGTTGGTGAAGGTGATCGCCAGGATCTGCCCGGTGTGCACCCCGCGCGCGGCGAGCAGATACGCGATGCGCCGGGTGAGCACCGCGGTCTTGCCCGAGCCCGCCCCGGCCACGATCAGCAGCGGCGAACCCGCGTGCATCACCGCGGCGCGCTGCTGCGGATTGAGCCCGTCGAGCAGCCGCTCGGTCTCCTCCGCGCGCCGCTGCTCACGCTCCTTGCGCCGCTGCTCCTGTTCGGCGCCGTGCCGGGCGGCCGCCTCGGCCAAACCGCCACCGGACACGGCGCTTCCACCCCCGTCACGATGCGGTAGCGCGGCGCCACCGGGCGCGGGTGCGGGATCGCTGGGATCGGCGGCTGAGGCGTGGGGAGCGACCGTGATATCCATCGTCTGTCCACGCTACCGGCGCCCACCGACAGGTGCCGCACTGCCACCGCGCCGTTGACGATCCGGCGACAGTCGTGTGAACGTTCTCAGCAGATTCACAAACACAACTGTTTTGCATACCTACGGGCCCGTGGCAGACTGGGGCGCATGGTCAGCCCTTCTTCGCATGTCCGGATCGGCGTACGATCCGATATCGTGGCAGAGGGCGTTGCCATTTGCGCACTCCCGGGGGGATCCAGTACCGCCCATCGGGAAAGTTTCAGGGTGAAGGAACAGATCGGGTAACAGGGCGTCCAGTCCAACCGATCCAAGTTCTGACACGAGGAGATGAATGATGAGCACCCCTGCTACGACCACCGGGTCCGATTCGGCACTGCCGCAATCCGAGGCGGAGATCGAAAAGCTTCGCCTCGAGATCGACCAGCTCGATGCCACGATTCTCGCCGCGATCAAACGCCGGAGCGAGATCTCGCGGATCATCGGCCGCACCCGGATGGCTTCGGGCGGTCCGCGCCTGGTCCACAGTCGCGAGATGAAGGTGCTCGAACGCTTCAGTGAGCTCGGCCAGGAGGGCCACACCCTCGCCATGCTCCTGCTGCGCCTCGGTCGCGGCCGCCTCGGCCGCTAGACCCCCACAATCCACGCGGCGACCATCCAGTTCGCCGCTTCCAGAAAGCCGCCCCGGGTGCAACAACATCCCCGGGGCGGTGTCATCTCCGGACTCGCTCAGGTCAGGGCGATGTACTTCGTGTTCAGGTATTCCTCGATGCCCTCGGTGCCGCCTTCGCGGCCGAAGCCCGATTCCTTGACGCCGCCGAACGGGGCCGCCGGGTCGGAGATCACGCCACGGTTCACGCCGACCATGCCGGTTTCCACGGCTTCGGAGACGCGAAGGGCGCGGTCGAGGTCGCGGGTGTAGACATAGCTGACCAGGCCGTATTCGGTGTCGTTGGCGGCGGCGACGCCTTCGTCCTCGGTGTCGAAGGCGACGATGGGCGCGACCGGACCGAAGACCTCTTCACGCAGGATGCGCGCGCTTTCCGGCACGTCGGCCAGGACGGTGGCCGGGTAGAACCACCCCGGTCCGCTGGGCACCTTGCCGCCGATCAGGCAGCGCGCGCCCTTGCCGACGGCGTCGTCGACGAGGTCGCTGACGATCTCGCGCTGGTCCTCGCTGACCAGCGGACCGAGAGTTGTGTCCGAATCGGTACCCGGCCCGAGAACCACGGTGTCGGTCATCGCCGCGACCAGTTTCTCGGTGAACTCGGCGACCACGCCGCGCTGGACGTGGAACCGGTTGGCGGCCGTGCACGCCTCGCCGCCGTTGCGCAGTTTCGCCTGCATCGCGCCGGTGACCGCGGCATCGATGTCGGCGTCGTCGAACACCACGAACGGCGCGTTGCCGCCGAGTTCCATCGACGTGCGCAGCAACCGGTTCGCCGAGGCCGCGACGAGCTTCTTACCGACTTCGGTGGAGCCGGTGAAGGTGAGCTTGCGCAGGCGCGGATCGTCGATCAGCGGGCCCGTGACGGCCCCCGAATGCCGGGTGGTGATCACCGACAGCACCCCGTCGGGCAACCCCGCCTCGCTACAGAGCCTGGCCAGCGCCAGCATGGTCAGCGGCGTCGCCGAGGCGGGCTTGACGATCATCGTGCAGCCCGCGGCGAGCGCGGGCCCGATCTTGCGCGTGCCCATGGCGAGCGGGAAGTTCCACGGGGTGATCGCCAGGCACGGCCCCACCGGCTGCTTGTCGACCATGATCCGCCCGTTCCCCGAGGGCGCGCGCAGATACCGGCCGTGCACCCGCACCGCCTCCTCGCTGAACCAGCGGAAGAACTCGGCGCCGTAACGCACCTCGTTGCGGCTCTCCGCCAACGCCTTGCCCATCTCGAGCGTCATCAGCAGCGCGAACTCCTCGGCCCGCGCGCTCAGCTGCTCGAACACCGTCCGCAGGATCTCGCCGCGCTCGCGCGAGGGCGTCGCCGCCCACTCCGCACCCGCGGCCACGGCGACGTCGAGGGCCCGTTTCGCGTCCTCCGGCGTCGCGTCGGCGACCTGCGCGATCACCGTTCCGTCGGCGGGGTTGCGCACGTCGAATGTGCCACCCCCGCTCGCCTGCACCGGCCCGGAACCGATCCACAAACCGTTCGGTACGAATTCGAGTACGTCACGTTCAGACACCATGCCGCCAGCCTAAGCCGACACCCCGCCCCGCACACCGAACCGCAGCGGGAAACCGCCACCTCCTCGCTCCCGGCCACACCGCACCACGCGCGTCGGGGACCGCACTCCCGCTACCGCAACCCGACCTCCCACTCAGTGAACACATGCTCCGCCCGGTTTCCGACGACGCGGTACCGTAGGCCACGTGAGCAGCGACATCACCGCGTCGGCGGCCTGGCAGGCACTGGACGACGATCACCGCAAGGTCGCACCACGTCATCTCAGGGAGCTGTTCGCCGAGGATCCGGCGCGCGGCCGGGAGCTGACGCTGCAGGTGGCCGATCTGCACATCGACTACAGCAAACATCGCGTGACCCGCGAAACCCTGCGCCTACTGGTCGATCTCGCGCGCACGGCAGGCGTGCCGGAGCAGCGCGACCAGATGTATTCGGGCGAGCACATCAACACCTCGGAGGACCGCGCGGTCGGGCACATCGCCCTGCGGTTGCCGGTGGGCGATCAGCTCGAGATCGACGGCACCGACGCCGACGCCGAGGTGCACGACGTCCTGCGCCGGATGGGCGAGTTCGCCGATTCCGTGCGCTCGGGCAAGTGGCAGGGCGCGACCGGCGAGCGCATCAGGACCGTCGTGAACATCGGGATCGGCGGCTCGGATCTGGGCCCCGACATGGTGTATCGCGCGCTGCGCCACTACGCCGACGCCGAGATCGAGGCCAGGTTCGTCTCCAATGTCGACCCGACCGACCTGGTCGCCAAGCTCGCCGGCCTCGACCCCGCGACGACGCTGTTCATCGTCGCGTCCAAGACGTTCTCGACACTGGAGACGCTCACCAACGCGACGGCGGCCCGGCGCTGGCTGGTCGCCGCGCTGGGCACCGACGCGGTCGCCAAGCACTTCGTCGCGGTCTCGACCAACGCGGAGCGGGTGGCCGAGTTCGGGATCGACACCGCGAACATGTTCGGCTTCTGGGACTGGGTCGGCGGCCGCTACTCGGTCGACTCCGCGATCGGCCTGTCGGTGATGGTGACCATCGGCAAGGAGCAGTTCGGCGAGTTCCTCAGCGGAATGCACGCTGTCGACCGGCATTTCGCGACGGCGCCGCTGGCCGAGAACGGCCCGGTCCTGCTGGCCCTGCTCGGCGTCTGGTACTCGAACTTCTTCGGCGCGGAATCGCGTGCGGTGCTGCCGTATTCGAACGATCTGGCCCGATTCCCCGCCTATCTCCAGCAATTGACGATGGAGTCCAACGGCAAATCGGTGCGCGCCGACGGCACTCCGGTGACGTCCTCGACCGGCGAGATCTTCTGGGGCGAGCCGGGTACCAACGGCCAGCACGCCTTCTACCAGCTGCTGCACCAGGGCACCCGGCTGATCCCCGCCGATTTCCTCGGCTTCGCCAAGTCCACCGACGACCTGCCGACCCGCGACGGCACCGGCAGCATGCACGACATCCTGATGAGCAACCTGTTCGCCCAGACCAAGGTGCTCGCCTTCGGCAAGACCGCCGAGGAGATCGCCGCCGAGGGCACCGATCCGAAGCTGGTGCCGCACAAGGTGATGCCAGGCAACCGGCCGAGCACCACCATTCTGGCGCCGGAGCTCACGCCGTCGACGGTGGGTCAGCTGATCGCGCTCTACGAACACCAGGTCTTCGTCGAGGGCATCATCTGGGGTATCGACAGCTTCGACCAGTGGGGTGTGGAGCTGGGCAAGCAGCAGGCCCTGGCCCTGGCGCCGCTGCTCAGCGACCCGGAAGAGCCCGCGTCGGCGGGTGATTCGTCGACCGATGCGCTCATCGCTTGGTATCGGTCGCATCGCTGAGCGCGCGGGCGACGCGGGCGGCCTCCTCGATCCGGCCGGTGACGCTGGTGGTGATGATGGCGAGCAGTGTGCCGAGGACGACGAGGTCGAAGACCACCTGCACCATCGTGGCGATCCGCGCCACCTGGCCCACCGCGTGCACGTCGCCGTAGCCGATGGTGCCCAGGGTCATCAGCGTGTAGTACAGGGCGTCGGTACGGGTGTTCAGTCCGTCGAACTGGTCCGGCTGGAGTTGCTGGAGCCGGAAGTAGTACAGGGCGAAGACCACGCACACGACGCAGACCACCATCAACACGCTGTCGATGCGCGCGCCGGTCGAACCGGGAGTCCGCAGGAAACGCTCGACGCGACGCCACACCAGCCAGGCCAGGCCGACGACACCGACGAGGAACGTGATCACCCCGACCGTGCGCCCCGGCCACGCGTCGAGGTCGAACGCCCAGGCGACCGGGACGCTGTAGTACAACAGCAGCGCGCACAGTGCCGCCGAGCCGTTGCGCAGCACATGCCCGGCCACCCGGAACCGTCGACGTCGCGTCATCGGTCCATGATCGCCGCGGCGACGCGGATATCCCGGCACCCGCGCCGGGCGATCAGCGAACGCGGTAGCCGGTCCCGACCGCGGTGAGCACTCGGTCGGCGCGGTGCCTGCTGCCCGCGACGAGATCGGCATTGCGCAGATCGCTGTCGGTGACTTTGACGTTCGCCTCGGTCCACGTGCGACCGCCGACGATGTGCCGGTCCAGCAGTCGTTCGGTGAGCACCGCGCGGGGCGCGTCGAGATACCAGCAGGCGTCGAGCAGCCCGCGCACCTCGGCCCAGCCGGGTGCCTCGTCGTCGGTGAGCAGCAGGTAGTTGCCTTCGACGATCACCACGGTCTCGTCCCGCACGATCACCCCCGCGACGGTCGGCTCGTCGAGGGCACGATCGAACAGCGGCCACGGCACCGGTCCACCGACCGGCGTCTCCCGCAGCGTTCGTAGATCGGCGACGAATCCGGCCGCGTCGAAGGTGTCCGGCTCCCCTTTCCGGGCCAACGCACCGCGAGCCAGCAGCGCTTCGTTGCGCAGGTGATATCCGTCCATCGGCGCCACCACCGCCGCCCGGCCCGCGCGCGCGAGCTCGTCGCGAAGGCGCTGCGCGAGAGTGGATTTCCCGGCTCCGGGCGGCCCCGCGATCCCGAGAATCCAGCGCCGCCCCGGCACCTCGGGCACGAACTCGGCCAGCCCGCCCACCGTCAGCACCCCACTCGCCCGGCTCACCGACTCAGCCTATCGGGCGCTCACCAGATCCCGGTGCCGCTCCAGCCGACACGGCAGGCCCCGCCGCTGCACTCAGCTCGGATCGACGAAGCCCCGTTCGAGGATCGCGCCGGTGTCGACCCCGACCGGCAGGGTGCCGAAGGCGATCCCCCAGTCCCCGCTGAGCCGGGTCGCGCAGAAGGCGTCGGCGACGGCCGAGTGCCCGTGGCGCACCAGCTGCGCGCCCTGCAGGACCAGCGCCATCAGTTCCACCACGCGCCGCGCCCGGTACTCGATGTCGGACAGGTCGGTGAGTTCCTTGCCGACCCGGTCGATCGCGTCGTCCAGGCGCGGGTCGGCGCCGCGTGCGAGGCCGACCTCGTTGAAGTAGGCCTCGACCGTCTCCGGCTGACGCCCCATGGCGCGCAACGCGTCCAGCGCGGCCACATTGCCCGACCCCTCCCAGATCGACATGAGCGGCGCCTCGCGATACAGCCGCGGCATCCCGGACTCCTCGGCATAACCGTTGCCGCCCAGGCACTCCAGCGCTTCGGCGGCGTGGCTCGGCGCGCGCTTGCACACCCAGTACTTGGTGATGGCCAGCGCGATCCGGCGCAGCGCGGCCTCGCCCGGATCGCTGCCCGCCCGGTCGGTGGCCCCGGCCAGGCGCATCATCACCGTGGTCGCGGCATCGGACTCGACGATCAGGTCGGCGAGCACATTGCGCATGGCGGGCTGGTCGATCAGCTTGGCGCCGAATGCTTCTCGATGCCGGGCGTGGTGCACCGCGGTGACCGCGCCGACCCGCATACCGGTGGCCGAGCCGATCACGCAGTCCAGGCGGGTCATGTTGACCATCTCGATGATCGTCTTCACGCCCGCGCCCTCGGCGCCGACGAGCCAGCCGGTGGCGTTCTCGTATTCGATCTCCGAGGACGCGTTCGACTTGTTGCCCAGCTTGTCCTTGAGCCGCTGGATGCGGATCGGATTGCGGGTGCCGTCGGGCAGTACGCGCGGCAGCAGGAAGCACGACAGCCCGCCGGGCGCCTGGGCCAGCGTCAGGAACATGTCCGACATCGGCGCAGAGGTGAACCACTTGTGCCCGACGATGCGGTACGAACCGTCGGGTTGCGGTGCGGCCGTGGTGGTGTTGGCTCGCACATCCGAGCCGCCCTGCTTCTCCGTCATCGACATGCCGGCGATGAGCCCGGCCTTGGTCGAGGGCTCGCGCAGGCCGAAATCGTAGGTGCGCGAACCGAGCAGCGGTTCGAAGCGGGCGGCGAGTTCGGGATTGTGGCGCAGCGCGGGCACCACCGCGTAGGTCATCGAGATCGGACACATGTGCCCGGCGTCGGCGGCGCCCCAGGTGTAGAACTTGGCGGCGCGGGCGGTGTGCGCGCCGGGGCGGTCGTCGAGCCACGGCGAACCGTGCAGGCCGTGTTCGACCGCGACGGTCATCAGGTCGTGCCAGTGCGGATGGAACTCCACCTCGTCGACCCGGTTGCCCCAGCGGTCGTGGGTGTGCAGCACCGGCGGGTACTCGTTGGCCAGCCTGCCCCACTCCTGCGCGGCGAAACCGCCCGCAAGCACGCCGAGTTCACGCACCTCGGCCTCGGCCCAGCCCGCGCCTTCGCGGTGCAGGCCCTCGAGCAGCGCGGGGTTACGTGCGGCGTCGAAGGGGACGAGCGGCGGGACCTGGTTGAACACTTCGTGCGTCAGCATTGACGAAACTCCTTCGACTACAACGATTCCGGGTGCACGCCCAGCGCGCGCACGGCGAAAGCGACCAATTCGGGGATGACGGTCTCGGCGTGCGGCGCGGCGACGAGCGGGCCGACCAGCACTTCGCCGATGGCGCCGACGAGCGCGGCGGCGCTGAGGCTCGCGTCCTGCGCGGGCAGCACGCCCTGGGCGACACCGTGCGCGATCGCGGTCTCGAACGAGGCGGCGAAGGCGCGCCGGAATTCCAGGCGCTGCGCGTCGACGCCGGGGTCGACCGGCTCGGCCAGCAGCACGTAGGCCAGTTTCGGGTTCTTGAGCGCGCGTCCGGCGAAGGTCTCCACCGCCGCGGTGACCCGCTCGAGCACGTCGCCCTCGGCCACCGCGGCCCGCACCGCGTCGACCTCGCGGGCGACCACCGTCTCGAACACCGCGGCGACCAGGACGGCCTTGTTCTCGAACTGCTTGTAGACCGTTCCCGTCGCGATCCCGGCCTGCGCGGCGACGGCGGCCATCGACAATCCGGCGAACCCGTCCCGGGACAGCACAGCGGTGGCACCCTGCACGATCAGCGCGCGCTGGGCGTCGAGCCGGGCCTGGACGGCCGGGGTCCTGCGGTACACCATGTGAAGAAGTGAACCACTGATTCACCGCTTCACGCAAGAGCCGGAGCCGTATGGTCGAGGCATGGCCGTACGAGTCGAACACGCGGGTCCGATCACCACCGTGATCCTGGACCGACCCCACGCCCGCAATGCCGTCGACGGCCCGACCGCCCGCGCGCTGGCCGACGCCTTCCGCGCCTTCGACGCCGATCCGACCGCCTCGGTGGCGGTGCTGTGGGGCGAACACGGCACCTTCTGTTCGGGCGCGGACCTGAAGGCGCTCGGCACCGAGACCAGCAATCAGGTCAGCGTGGACGGCGACGGCCCGATGGGTCCCACCCGCATGCGGCTGTCCAAGCCGGTGATCGCGGCCGTCGCCGGCTACGCGGTGGCGGGCGGGCTGGAACTGGCGCTGTGGTGCGATCTGCGCGTCGCCGAGCAGGACGCCACCTTCGGCGTGTTCTGCCGCCGCTGGGGCGTGCCGCTGATCGACGGCGGCACCGTGCGGCTGCCACGGATCGTCGGCGAGGGCAGGGCCCTGGACATGATCCTGACCGGCAGGCCGGTGAGCGCGCCCGAGGCGTTGCAGATGGGCCTGGTCACCCGCGTCGTCCCCACCGGCGATGCCCGCCGGGTCGCCGAGGAGCTCGCCGGCCAGCTGGCCGCCCTCCCGCAGACCTGCCTGCGCACCGACCGCGCCGCGCTGTTCGACCAGTACGGGCACACCGAGGAAGAGGCGCTGCGCATCGAATTCGAGCACGGCATGACGGCACTGGCCGGTGGCGCGCTCGACGGCGCCGCCCGCTTCGCCGCGGGCGCGGGCCGGAGCGGACGCCCCGACCCCCGCTGATGGACCGCCTCACCGTCGTCGACGAGATCTTCCTGCGTACCCATCGCGGGATGGGCACACCCATCGCCCTGCAAGGACTGTGGCGTACCGCCGATCCGATGGAACCTGCACTGCTCCAGGCCATTCACGAGCAGTTGCGGGTCGGAGCGCTGGGCCGCAGGGTGGTTCGCCCTCGAGTTCCCGGCGCGCGTCGAGCTTGGCAACCCAACTCTTGCGCGCACCCACTCGACACCACCTCCGAACCCCTCGGCGAGAGCGCAATCCTCCCCTGGGCCGACACCCTCGGCACGGACCTCGACCCCGAGTTCGGCCCCGGGTGGCGACTGTCCTCCGCGCCCTTGCACGACGGTGGAACCGTTGTGGCCCTGACCTGTTCCCATGCCCTCGCCGACGCCCGCGGCCTCATCCACGCTGTCGCCGCCGCCCTCGCCGAACTCTCGCCCACGAACGTCATGGGCGGTCCCGCGCCCGATGACGCACCGGGGGCGCTGCCGCCACAGGACGAACAGAGCAGTCGTACACCAACTTCGGACTGGGCCGATGCGCTCACCCAGTGGACTGTCATCCTCACCGGCACCGCCCGCGCACTACGCAACGGCATCCCGCGACCGCCTTCTACGGCGAACCCCGCGTTGACTCCGGACCGTGCCGTCCACAGTGTCCTGCTCACCTTCGATGTCGCCGCCTGGGACGGTACCGCCGCGGCGACCGGCGCGACACCGAACAGCCTGTTCATCCACCTGGTGGCGAGCATCCTGTGGGAGAGCGGCTTTCCGGCGGACCGCATCGCCGCGAGCCTGCCGGTGGACACCCGCGACGAACCCCGGGTCGACAACGATCTGGCCGTCACCGAGATCGCCATCACCCGCGCCGACACGCCCGCGACCATCCGCGAAAAGGCACGCGCCGCCTACCAGCATCGGATGTCGAGCCCCGACGGCCTGCCGGAGGAGATCCTGCAGGTGATCCCGGACCGCTGGGCGTACGCGCTCAGCAAGGGCGCCGGTGAGCGAGACATCCTGTGCTCCAACATCGGAACCCTGCCCGACACCCTCCGCACCGTCGGCACCCACCACTGCGACCGCGTCGCCGCCCGCGCCATCCACCCCGGCATCACCACATTCCCGCGAACCCGACTCTCGGGCTACCTGTCCCGCCTCGGCGACACCTACACCCTCGCCCTGGTGAGCCTGGCGGGCGACCGCGAAACACTGATCACCGCTACGGGTCGCGCCTGCAAGGAGACCGGCGTACACCCCGCCCCCTGGTAGTCGCCTCAACCCGCTACACCACTCAGCCCGTCGATCCAGCCAGCCCCGCCCGACCATCGACCCAGCTGGCCTGTCACCCAGCTGTCGGTCCAGCCTCGGCCGTGGGTCGAGCCCCAGCATCGCCTGGCGACCGGTCCAGCCGAGCCGTGTCTGCACCAGCTGGCAGATGCGGCCCGTATACAGCGTGGCCGCCTCCGCCGCCCATCACCCGGCCGCCAGCTCGCGCCCTGCGACAGGCTCGAGCTTCACTGACTCGCCCGATCTCAGACGGCGACCATTCCGGTGAGCAGCGTTCGCAATGCCCAGACGAACTGGTCCACCGAATTCCACGCGGCGATCTCGTCCAGGTGCGCCGTCGTGCGCGGCCAGCGCACGGAGTCGATGTCGTCGAGCGCCGCGCGCCGCTGCCGGACCCGCTCGGATTCCGGTGGCAGCGGCGGCTTTCCGTCGGTTTCGGCGATGTCGAGGGCGATCGCGCCGAGCACCTGCACGAGCACCGCGTACACCCCGTGCGCGCGGGACTGGGCGGGCAGCCCGCCCCGGGCGAGACAGATGAACAGCGCCTCGCTGATGTCGCGTGCCGCCGGACCGTCCGCCGCGGGTCCGTCCTGCGGCCCCGCCATCATCAACGGGCAGACCGCCGGATGCGCCAGCAACTGATCACGCAGCCCGAGCGCGAACTGGATCACCGCCGCGGTCCACTCGACGCCGGGATCCGACAGCGGCCCCAACGGCACCGCCGAGAGCACCCGCTCGATCACGGCCCGCTCCAACTCGACCCGGCTACCGACAGCGTCGGCCACCGCGCTCGCCTCGACCCCGAGCCGCGCGGCCACGGCCCCGATCGACAACGCGCTCGTCCCGCCCTCGTCCAGCAGCGCGAGCGCGGTGTCGATCACCTGAAACTCCGTGAACGACCGCTTCGCGCCTGCCCGCTGACCTGGCGATTCAGCCTCCGACATGCCGCAGACGCTACCCCCACACCAGCCCGGAACCCCGATGCGACCACCGCCTGTCGACCTCGACTCGGCAACACGTCCTCGGCCGCCTACGAGGTGATCCCGAGCCGAGTCGCCAACCACGGCAACTGATCACGCAACCCCGCCGACCACACCGCGAAACTGTGCCCGCCCGGCAGCACCTGCAATCGCACATCCATCCCCGCCGCCTTGGCCGCCTCGTACATGCGCTCGACCTGCGGGCGATAGGTCTCGTCGTCGGCGCCGACGACGAACGCGCCCGCCGAATCCGGGTAGGTGCGGCTGTGCAGCAGGTCCAGCGGGTTGACCCGCACGAACGCGTCGTTGTCACCACCGAAGGCCGCGTCGACCGTGCGCTGCCGATCGCCGAGGGTCGGCTCGTCCTCGCCGGACAGATCGAGGAAGGTCGGGTAGACCTCCGGATGGTTGGTGGCCAGCTGCAGCGCGCAGGTTCCGCCGTAGGACAACCCGCCGATGGCCCAGGCCCGCGGATCGGGGTCGACCTGCAACCGCGACCGCGTCCACGCGGGCACGTCGACCGCGAGATAGGTGGCGACCTTGCCCAGTCGCGAATCCAGGCACAGCGGATCGGCCAGCTCGGTGCCGGTGCCGTCGGCGACCACGACCACCGGCGCGAGACCGCCGTGCGCGCGGGCGAACTCGTCCATGGTCTCAGCCAGTTGTCCGCCGACGAACCAGTCGTCCGGCGCGCCGGGCTGGCCGGCCAGTAGCACCAGCACCGGCAGCAGCGGCCGCGGATCGGCGAAATAGGCGGGTGGCAGATAGATCTCGGCATCGCGCGCGGTGAAGCCGGACGCCGTCGGCGGCACCGAGACCGTCAGCACCTTGCCGCCGTCGGGCAGCCCGGCGGGCTCCCGCCACACCGAGTCGAGCGGTCGGCCCGTGACCACCTGTGCGCGCGGGGTCAGCTCTGCGACGTCGATCCGGTCGACCTCCGCGATCCCGAGCGCAGTGCCCACCGTCGGATACGACGCGTACACCAGATTCACCCGTGTCCCCACCGCGACCAGCACGGCCGCCGCCGCCAGCACCGTCACCACCGCGGTCCACACGGTGCGGCGCACCAGGATTCGCGGCACGACGAGCAGCACCGCCGCCACGCCGATGCCGATCAGCACGTACACCGACTCGGCGATCGGGTCGGGGAACGGCTGCCACACCTCCTCGACGAACAGGTACGCGGCGGCGGTCAGCACGGTCGCGGCGAGCAAGGTGATCGGTACGGTCGTCGTGACATAGCGGCGTGCGCGCGGGAACAGCAACCACACCGCACCCGCCACGCCGAGCAGCGTCAGCGCCACCGGGAGCCATCCCGTGAGCAACGACAGATCGGTGAATCGCGTCATCACTGACCTCCACAGATGCCACGTCGGCCACCCCGGGCGCCCACATCGGGTCCGTCGGCCACCGTGATGACATACGGTACACAGACGACTTCCCCGCGTCGGGACGGCGCACTCGCAGCAAAGGGTGGATCGATGGACGACAACACAGCTGCCACCGAACAGACCACGCCGAGCGGAATCGCCGCCGTGGGCACCGTGCTCCGGCGGGTGCCGTTCACCGTCGGCTTCCTCGTCGTCGTCACCATCCTCGGCATCGCCAGTGGCGGGCTGTGGCGCAGGCTCGACGCGCGATCGTGGTTCGCCGACATCGCCTACGGCTGGCCCGCCCTCCAGGAGGGCAAGTGGTGGACGCCGTTGTCGGGCTGGTTCTTCGGCCTCACGCCCGCCCAGTACGTCACCATGGCAATCCTTTTCGCGGCGGCGGTCGGCTGGGCGGAGTGGCGCCTCGGCACCGCGCGCACCGTGCTGGTCTGCCTCAGCGGTCAGCTGATCGGCGTCCTGGTGGCCGCGGTGACGGTCGGGCTGCTGGCCCACACCCACCTCGGCTGGGCCGATCGTCTCGCGGACGTGCGCGATGTCGGCTTCACCACGGCCGCGATCGCCGCGCTGGCCGCGGTCTCGGCGACCCTGCGCTCACCGTGGCGGCTGCGGGTGCGCGCCGCGCTGGTGGCGTATGTGGCGATCACCTTCCTGTTCGAGTCGACCTTCGCCGATCTGATGCACCTGATCGCCGCCGCGGTGTGGCTGCCGCTGGGCGAGAAGCTGTTCAGCCGAAGCGAACACGGCTTCTGGCCGCGCACCCGTCGTGAGGTGCGGATGCTGGCCTTCGCCGGGCTGCTGGTGATCGCGGCGGCCTCGGTGGCGGTGTACTTCTTCCCCGGCGAGAGCCTGCTCGGGGCGACCGGGGACGAACGCGGCTCGCTGTGGAGCACGCTCATCACGGTGGCGGTGATCGCGGTGGTCGCCGATCAGCTGCGCAAGGGCAAGCGGTGGGCCTGGTGGGTCGCCCTCGGCTACGGCACCCTGCACGTGGTGCTCACGCTGGTCCTGCTCGGCGTCGCCATCGGCACCGATGTCGAGACCACCGGCGCGGTCACCGTCGGCATGGCGCTGCTGTGGGCGGGCGAGGTGGCGCTGCTCTACGGCGGTCGCGGCGCGTTCCGCGTGCCCGCCCGGCGCAAGATCACCGAGGGCGCGCTCTCGGGCACCGAACCCGGCGACGCGGTGCGCACCCTGCTGACCCGCTACGGCGGCTCCACCATGTCGTGGATGACCACCTGGCCCGAGAACAAGTACTGGTTCCCCGCCGACGGTGAACGCTGCGTGGCCTATCAGCGGCACGCGGGCACCGTCATCGCGCTGACCGATCCGATCGGCCCACCGGAGCGGCTGCCCGACACCATCGCCGCCTTCACCGACCGCTGCGAGGCCGACGGCCTGCTGCCCTGCCTGTTCTCCACCACCCAGGCCGTCGCCGATCTGGCGGGCGAACTCGGTTGGCGCAGTGTGCAGATCGCCGAGGACACCATCGTCGACCTGCCCCAGCTCGAGTTCAAGGGCAAGCCGTGGCAGGACATCCGCTCGGCCATCAACCGGGCCACCAAGGAGGGCATCGAGTTCCGGCTGGTGCACCTCGCCGACCAGCCCTTCGCGGTGCTCGCGCAGGTGCGCGCCATCTCCGAGGAGTGGGTCGGCGAAAAAGGGCTGCCGGAAATGGGATTCACCCTCGGCGGCGTCGAAGAGGCACTCGATCCCGCCGTGCGGGTCGGCCTCGCGGTCGACGCCGAGGGCAGCGTGCACGGCGTCACCTCTTGGCTGCCCGTGTACGCCCCCGGCGGCGAGATCCGCGGCTGGACCCTGGACGTGATGCGCCGTCGTCCCGACGGCTTCCGGCCGGTGGTCGAGTTCCTCATCGCCTCGGCCTGCCAGGCGTTCAAAGAGGAAGGCGCCGAGATCGTTTCGCTCTCCGGCGCCCCGCTCGCCCGCAGCGCGGGCACCGACGACGCCGAACCGATCGACCGCCTGCTCGAAGGGCTCGGCGCCGCCATGGAGCCGTACTACGGCTTCCGCTCCCTGCACACGTTCAAGGCCAAGTTCCAGCCCCGCCACGAACCGGTCTACCTGTGCTACCGCGACGAAGCGGATCTACCGCGCATCGGCATCGCGCTGACGAAGGCGTATCTACCCGAAGTGTCGGCCAAGGACCTGATGGCACTGGGCGCGTCGGCGCGCTGAGTAGACCCGCGCGATATCAGCCCACCGCGACCGATTCCGACGTCACGCGCGCGGCGACCTCGGTGGGCACATCGACCCCCGGCTCCAAGTCGTCCGCGGGGATCGGTTCGCCCCAGACCTGGCGCAGCGGCAGCACGCCCGCCCACACGCCACCGGTTTCGATGTCTTCCGCGTCGTCGCCCGGGCCGCCCGTGCGCACCTTCACCGAGGCTTCGGTGAGGTCGAGCGCCAGGACCATGGTGGCCGCCATCTCCTTGCGGCTGGGCGGGCGCACCCGGTCCCACGAGCCCGGCGCCGCGTGCTCGACGATCAGCCGAAGGGCCTCGGTGCGCTCGGCCTCGTCGGTGACCAGCACCGCCTGGCCACGGATCACCGCGGAGCGGTAGTTCATCGAGAAGTGCATGGCCGAGCGGGCGTACACCACACCGTCGACGTGGGTCACGGCGATCGAGATGTCGGTACCGATCGCCGCGCGCAGGTTGCCCGCCCCGGTGGAGCCGTGCAGATAGAGGGTGTCGCCCTCGCGGCCGTAGACGGTCGGCAGCACCACCGGTGAACCGCCGAGCAGCACACCGAGGTGGCAGACCAGGCCCGCGTCGAGCACCGCGTCGAGTGCGGCGCGATCGTCGACGCCCCGCTCCTTGATGCGGGTCAGGGTGCTGCGCGGGGTCGGTGAGAGGGGGACGCGGGTGGTGTCGTGCGTGGTCATAAGATGAGCTTCGCCGATGAAGTGGACCTGATATAGAGCCAATTTAGCGGTAAATCACCAGTCCACTTCGAGGAGGGGCCGTGCTCGACGATCTCCCCATCCCGCTCGACCGAACCGCCGCCGAACCACTGTCGGTGCAGGTCGCCGATGCCCTGCGCACCGCGGCGACCGGTGGCGTGGTGCGGGTCGGCGAGCGATTGCCGTCCTCGCGGGCACTCGCCGAACGGCTCGGGGTGAGCCGCGCCGTGGTGTCGACCGCCTACGACCAGCTGCACGCCGAGGGCTGGATCGCCGGTCGACGGGGTTCGGGCACCTACCTGAGCACCGCCCCCGCGGCCGCGCCGGCGAACATCGACACCGGCACCGTCACCGATCCCGGCACCGGACTGCTCGACCTCGGCCCCGGCGCACCGTGCGTCGAGGCGGTCGACCCGGCCGCCTGGCGCCGGGCCTGGCGCGCGGCGGGCGATCACCCCGCCGATGCCCGCAAGGACCGCGCCGGTGAACCCGATTTCCGCGCCGCCGTCGCCGACCACCTGCTGCGTCATCGTGGACTCGCCGCCGGTGCCGGATCGGTGGTGCTCGCCACCGCGGGCACCAGCTCGGCGGTCGGCGAGCTGGCCTCGGCACTGCTCCTGCCCGGCGACACCGTCGCCATGGAGGATCCCGGCTATCAGCGTGCCGTCGGCGCGTTCGAGGCCGCGGGGATCCGGGTGCTCCCGGTACCGGTCGATGCCGACGGTCTGCGCGTCGACCGGATTCCGGCCGGGGTCCGCGCGGTGTACTGCACACCCGCACACCAGTTTCCGCTCGGCGCGCGGATGCCCGCCGCGCGCCGCGTCGAACTGATCGAATTCGCCAGGGCCACCGGCATCTTCGTCATCGAGGACGACTACGACGGCGAACTCCGCTACGACACCGCGCCTTTGCCACTGCTCGCCTCGATGGCCCCCGACGTGGTCGTCCACCTCGGCACCACCAGCAAGATCATCACCACCACCCTCGGCGTCGGCTGGCTCGTCGCCCGCCCCGACATCACCGAGGCGGTCCTCACCCACCGCACCCAGACCGGCACCACCCCGGGCCCGGCGGGCCAGCGGATCCTCAGCGAGTTCGCCCGCCACGGCGACCTGGCCCGCCACCTGCGCCGCCTCCGCCGGGTGGTGCCGCCACGCCGCGCCCTCGTCGTCGACACGCTCGCCCACCACGGCCTGCCCGTCCTCGGCGACGACGCGGGCTCCCACGTCGTCGTAGAACTCCCCGACGCCGCCACCGAACAGCGCGCTGTCGCCGTGGCCCGCACCCACGGCGTCCTCCTCGACGGCCTGGCCCGCCACCACCTCGCCGACCCCCACCGCTTCGGCATCGCCATCGGCTACACCGCCCTCCCCACCACCGACCTCGCCACGGCCGTCCCGATCGCCGCCACCAGCCTCGCCACCGCCCTCCGCCCACCGCCGACGGCCCCGGTTCGGTCGTAGCATGGAGCGTGGCCCGCGCGGGTCGCAGTTCGTCCGGCACTACCCCTCCGAGCATCGAAGTGGTGAGCACATGACCGAACAGGACATTCTGGCGCGAATCAAGCAACTCGTCGACGATGAGCACGCGCTGCGGGCCAAGGCCACGGCGGGCGAGATCGACCCGGTCGCCGAGCGTCAGCAGCTGGCACAGCTGGAAGTGATGCTCGACCAGGCCTGGGATCTGCTGCGGCAGCGCCGCGCACGCTCCGACGGGTCACCCGACGACGCCGAACTGCGCTCGCCCCGGGAAGTCGAGGGCTATCTGCAGTGACCGACGCCGAATACGACGTCATCGTCATCGGCGCCGGACCGGCGGGTGAGAACGCCGCCGCCTACGCCATCGCGGGCAGCGATCGCACGGCCGCGCTCGTCGAGCGGGAGCTGTTCGGCGGCGAGTGCAGCTACTGGGCCTGTATCCCCAGCAAGGCACTGCTGCGGCCGGGCGCCGTCCTCGACCTGGGCGAGTCGATGCCCGGGGTGACGGTGAGCGGTCCGCAGGTCGCCGACGTGCTGGCCCGCCGCAATGCCTTCGTGCACGACCACGACGACAGCTCCCAGGTCGAGTGGGCGAAATCGGCGCGCATCGACCCGATTCGCGGCGCGGGCCGCCTCGCCGGAGAGAAGCTGGTCGAGGTCGACACCGGCGACGGCGTCCGGGTCCTGCGCGCCCGGCACGCCGTCGTCCTCGCCACCGGCACCACCGCCGCGATCCCGAACATCCCCGGCGTCCGCGAGGCACTGCCGTGGATCTCCCGCGACGCGACCAACCTGGCCGTCGTCCCGCGTCGCGTCGCCGTCATCGGTGGCGGCGTCGTGGCCTGCGAGACCGCGACCTGGCTGGCCGAACTGGGCGCTGAGGAGGTGACCCTGCTGGTGCGCGGCGACCGCCTGCTCCCCCGAGTCGAGCCCTTCGCCGCCGATCTGATCCTGCGCGGCCTGCGCGACACCGGGGCGGTCACCGTGCGGCTGCACACCGAACCGCACCTGGTCTCACGCCGCGATCCCGCCGACACCGGCGTGGGCCGCATCCACGGCGGACCGGTCACGATTGTGCTCGACGACGGCGAACTCGAGGTCGACGAACTCGTCGTCGCCACCGGTCGCGCGCCGGCCACCGAGCACCTCGGTCTCGACACCGTCGGCTTGCCCGCGGGCTATGTCGAGGTCGACGATCAGCTCACCGCACGCGGCGTGCCCGGCGACTGGCTCTACGCCGTCGGCGACGTGAATCACCGTGCGGCACTGACCCATATGGGCAAGTACCAGGCCAGGGTGTGCGGTGACGTGATCGCCGCCCGCGCCGAGGGCAAACCTCTCGACCTCCCCCGCTACACCGCGAGCGCCGACCACCAGCAGGTGCCCCAGGTCGTTTACACCGCACCGGAACTCGCTGCCGTCGGCCTCACCGAACAGCAGGCCCGCGAGGCAGGCCACGCCGTCGACACCGTGGAGCTCGACATCGAGGTCGCGGGCTCGTCACTGTCCCGCGACGATTTCCACGGCCGCGCGAAACTCGTCCTCGACACCGCCGCCGACCGGCTGCTCGGCGCCACCTTCGTCGGCCCCGACATGGGCGAACAACTCCACGCGGCGACCATCGCGGTGGTCGGCCGGGTGCCGTTGGAAACACTGTGGAACGCCGTCCCCGCGTTTCCCACGGTCAGCGAGTTCTGGTTGCGCCTGCTGGAAGCCTGGCGCGAACGCTGAGTGTCGAGCTACTTGAGCAGTCGCGACATCCGCCGGTCGGCGAGCACCTTGCCGCCGGTCTGGCACGTCGCGCAGTACTGGAACGAGCGCTCCGCGTACGACACCTCACGCACAGTGTCACCACACACCGGGCACGGCTGCCCCGTCCGCGCGTGCACCCGCATCCCGGACCGCTTCTCACCCTTCAACCGGGCCGCGTCCTGCCCGACCGAGCGCTCGACCGCGTCGAGCAGCACCGTCCGCATGGCCGTGTAGAGCTGTGAGACCTTCTCCGCCGACATCGTTTTCGTATTCGCGAACGGCGAGATCTTCGCGGTGTGGAGGATCTCGTCGGAGTACGCGTTGCCGATACCCGCGAGCAGGGTCTGATCGACGAGCGCGGTCTTGATCCGCTGCGAGGTACCGCGCAGGACCGCGGCGAACTCGTCCTCGGTCACGGCCAGCGCGTCGGGACCAAGACGCGCGATGCCGGGCACGATCATCGGATCCTCGACGACGTACACCGCCAGCCGCTTCTTCGTCCCCGCCTCGGTCAGATCGATCGCGGGCGTCGCGCCCTCGGGAGTGAAGAAGTGCACGCGCAGGGCCAGCGGACTCTTCCCACCTGGCTTGGGCGGCAACGGGTTCGGCTCGTCGACCCAGCGCAGCCAGCCGCCGCGCGAGAGATGGGTGATCAACCACAGCCCGCCGCAATCCATCCCGAGGAACTTCCCCCACCGTCCGGCACCGGTGACGTCGCGACCGGACAGGGCGGTGACCGGCGGATCGAACGTCTTCACCGCGCTCAACGCCGCCACATCGACTCGCCCCACGACCGCGCCGACCGCATGATCCCGCAGGAACTGCGCCAACGCCTCTACCTCGGGTAGCTCGGGCACGGTTGCCAGTTTAGCCATCCGGTACGACACCGCGGGTCCGGACGCGTGCCCGGTCGAACACCGGAGTGACCGGTGTCTCACAGTTTGCTGCGTGAGGATCGCGGCCGCGTCGGGTCTGTACTGGCAAGCGCGCCCGAAACGGCGCGCGGCAAACCATGGAGGTTCGACTGTGTCGCTCACCAACGAAAGTCAGCTCGTCATGACCACAACGGAAGATCGGCAGGCCCGGGTGGCCGGTATGGATTCGGGCACGGCCATCCTGGCCCTGACGATTTGCGCGGTGTTAACCATCGGGATCGCCGCCCTGTCGCATTCCGCCGTCGCCGCGGTCCTGGCCAGCGTGGCCCTCGCGGGCGGCCTCGTCATCGCGCTGCGGATCCTTCCGCGCAACCGCTGAGGATCAGCCGGCTCGCAGCAGGTAGACGTCCATGATCCAGCCCTTTTCGGCGCGCAGCCGCGTGCGACGGGTCACGATCTCCTGCTCGACCGCGCGCAGATTGCCTTCGATCAGCGTCTCGTCGGGCATGCCGAGGTAGGCGCCCCACCAGATGTGGATGTCGTCGCCGGGGATCTCGGTGAACGAGCAGTCGCCGTCGAGCATCACCACGGTCGACCCGCCACCGAGTCCCGTCTCGCGCAGATTGCGTCCGGTGGTGACATGCACCGGCTCACCGATGCGGTGCAGCACCATGCGGTGCCGGGCGGCCAGCGCGGCGATGCTGGTGACGCCGGGAATCACCGCGTAATCGAACTCGGCCCGCCCGCGAGCCAGCACGTGCTCGATCATCCGCATGGTGCTGTCGTAGAGCGCCGGATCACCCCAGACCAGGATCGCGCCGACGCCGTCGACCTGCTCGAACGCGGCTTCCAGGAGTTCGGCGCGGCGTTCGTGCCAGTCCTGGACCACCCCGGTGTAGTCGTCGGGCGTACGGTCGCGCGGCGGGTCGGCGATCTCGATGATCCGGTGCGGCCCCTCGACGTGCTCGGCCAGGATCGCGGTCCGCACCTCGACCAGTTCCCGCTTCCGGTCACCCTTGCCGATCACGAAGAACGCCTCGGCCCGGCGCATGGCCTTGACCGCCTGCATCGTCACCTGGTCGGGGTCGCCCGCACCGATGCCGATCACGTAGAGCTCACGCATGCGCTCGAGCTTGCCAGGTGCCCGGCCACGTAGAATCGGCAGCCGTGGCCACCCCTGACACCCAGTACGAGGATCTGCTCCGGCACGTTCTGGCGAACGGCACGCCGAAGGCCGACCGCACCGGGACCGGAACGCGCAGCATCTTCGGTCATCAGTTGCGCTACGACCTCGCCGAGAGCTTCCCGCTGATCACCACCAAGCGGGTCCATCTCAAGTCCATCGCCTACGAACTGCTGTGGTTCCTGCGCGGCGACTCCAACGTCTCCTGGCTGCGGGAACACGGCGTGAGCATCTGGGACGAATGGGCCGACGCCGACGGCGAGCTGGGCCCGGTCTACGGCGTGCAGTGGCGCTCCTGGCCCACCCCCGACGGCACCCACATCGACCAGGTCGCCCAGGTCCTGCACACCCTGCGCACCGACCCGGATTCGCGCCGGATGATCGTCTCGTCCTGGAACGTCGCCGACCTGAACAAGATGGCGCTGGCCCCCTGCCACGCGTTCTTCCAGTTCTACGTCGCCGACGGCAAACTGTCCTGCCAGCTGTATCAGCGCAGCGCCGACCTGTTCCTCGGCGTGCCGTTCAACATCGCCAGCTACGCCCTGCTCACCCTGATGGTCGCCCAGCAGACCGAACTCGAACCCGGCGAGTTCATCTGGACCGGCGGCGATGTGCACGTCTACGACAATCACGTCGAGCAGGCCCGCGAACAGCTCAGCCGCGAGCCCTATCCCTTCCCCCAGCTGCACCTGCGCCCGGCGACGAGCCTGTTCGACTACGCCTACGAGGACATCGAACTGGCCGACTACCGCCACCACCCGACCATCAAGGCGCCGGTGGCGGTGTGAGCCGACTGATCGGCCTGATCTGGGCGCAGGCCAACGACGGCGTCATCGGCGTCGACAACAAGATCCCGTGGCGCATCCCCGAGGACATGGCCAATTTCCGGGACACCACCATGGGTCACCCGGTGATCATGGGCAGGCGCACCTGGGATTCGCTGCCACCGCGTTTCCGGCCGCTCGACGGCCGCCGCAACATCGTGGTCACCCGGCAGACCGATTGGGCGGCCGAGGGCGCCGAGCGCACCGCCTCGGTGCCGGACGCGCTGGCACTGGCGGGCGAGGTCGACCTCTGGATCGGCGGCGGGGGCGAGATCTACCGCGAGGCGCTCCCCCTCGCCACGACGCTGCAGGTCACCGAGGTCGACACCACCGTGCCCGGCGATGCCTTCGCCCCGCCCATCGGCCCGGAGTGGTCGGCCCCCGAAACCCCATGGCTGACCTCGAAAACCGGCCTGCGCTATCGCATTCGCCGCTACACCCGCACCTGACAACGCCTGGCTAACGGTCGGCGCGAAACGCCCGAAAGCCGCCGCCTCCTCGGGCATACTCCTGGGCAACCAGCCCGCGAGAAGCCTGCGAAAGGCGCGATGTCATGGACAAGAAATCGCTGACGGCGGTGGCCCGCCAACAATTGAAGCTGGCGGCCACCTCCACGAGCGGCCGGAGTTCGCAGACCGTCATCGGCGGTCACACCCATGCGCTGCGCCAGACCGTCGTCGCGCTCGCCGAGGGTCAGAGCCTGGCCGAACACGACAATGCCGGTGATGCCACCATCCAGGTCCTCACCGGCACGCTGGTGCTGATCGCGGGCACCGACGAGTGGAAGGGTTCGGCCGGTGACCTCATCGTCGTCCCGCGCGCCCGCCACAGCGTCAAAGCCGTCGACAACGTGACGTTCCTGCTCACCGTCGCCAAGTAGCGCGGGCGGATTGCCCGGAATGCGCTGACACACCAGGTGGCTGAACGAACCTGTCGGCGGGGAGCCGTACGCTGGACGCCATGGGTGAGCCACAGCCGATCCTCGATCCACTCACGCCGGCCGCGATTTTCCTCGTCGCCACCATCGACGTCGGCGGTGAGGCGGCCGTTCGGGAGCTGCTCGGCGAGGTCGACGACCTGCGCAAATCCGTCGGATTCCGCACGCCGGGGCAGGGCCTGAGCTGCGTCACCTCGATCGGCTCCAGCGGCTGGGACCGGCTGTTCGCCGGTGCCAAACCCGCTGAGCTGCACGAATTTCCGGGCTACCGGGGCGCGGTCCACTCGTGTCCGGCCACTCCCGGCGATCTGCTCTTCCACATCAAGGCCGAGACGACGGGCGCCTGCTATGAACTCGCGATGGCCATCGCGACCCGGCTGCGCGGCGCGGCCACCTTCGTCGACGAGACCTCCGGCTTCCGCTACTTCGAGCAGCGCGACCTGCTCGGTTTTGTCGACGGCACCGCCAACCCCGAGGGCAGCGCGGCGGCCGCGGCGGTCTTCGTGGGCGACGAGGACGCCGACTTCGCCGGTGGTAGCTACGTGATCGTGCAGAAGTACACCCACCCGCTCGACGAGTGGAACGCGCTGACGGTCGAGGAGCAGGAGCGGGTGATCGGCCGCACCAAGCTCAGCGACTACGAACTGCCCGACGACGTGAAGCCGCCCAACTCGCACGTCACGATCAACACGATCACCGACGCCGACGGCACCGAGCGCGATGTCCTGCGCGCCAACATGCCGTTCGGCACCGTCGGCGACGGCAGGCTCGGCACCTACTACATCGCCTATTGCGCCACCCCGTCGGTGACCGAACGCATGCTGGAGCGGATGTTCCTCGGCACCGAGGACGCCGCCTACGACCGCATCCTCGATTTCTCCGTAGCGATCACCGGCACCCTGTTCTTCACCCCCGCGGCGGACTTCTTCGACGATCTGCCCGACGCACCGGCCGGGTCCGAGGACGGCAGGCTGGTCAGCGTCCCCGAATTCGAACCGGTGATCGAAGCCAACGCGGCCGCCGAGAAGGCCGCGGCCCCCAAGACTGCCACCGGCACCGGTTACGACGGTTCACTCGCCATCGGCACGATGAAAAGGAGCAATCAATGAACAACCTGCACCGCGAGCTCGCGCCGATCACCGACGAGGCATGGGCGCAGATCGAGGAGGAGGCGACCCGCACGTTCAAGCGCAATATCGCGGGCCGTCGCGTGGTCGACGTGTCGGGCCCGCACGGTGTCGCCTACTCGGCGCTCAACCGCGGCAGGCTGACCTCGATCGCCTCGCCGGACGAGGGCGTGCAGGCCCATCAGCGGGTGGTGCAGCCGCTGGTCGAACTACGGGTGCCGTTCACGCTGAAGCGCGCGGAGCTCGACGACATCGAGCGCGGCGCGGGTGACGCCGACTTCGACAGCCTCAAGGACGCGGCCCAGAAGATCGCCTTCGCCGAGGACCGCGCGATCTTCGAGAGCTACGCCGCCGCGGGCATCACCGGGATACGGGCGGCCGCCTCCAACGACCCGGTCGCCATCCCGGGCAATGTGGTCGACATCCCCGACGCGATCTCGCACGCGCTGACCGGGCTGCGCCTGGCGGGCGTGCAGGGCCCGTACTCGGTGGTGCTCAGCGCCGACCTGTACACGCAGGTCAGCGAGACCTCCGATCACGGCCACCCGATCCGCACCCACATCGAGCGCCTGATCGACGGCGAGATCATCTGGGCGCCCGCGATCACCGGCGGTTTCGCCCTCACCACCCGCGGTGGCGATTTCGAGCTGGCGCTCGGCCAAGACCTGTCCATCGGCTACCTCAGCCACAACGCCGACACCGTGGAGCTGTACTTCCAGGAGACCTTCACCTTCCTCGTCGAGACCTCCGAAGCCGCGGTATCGCTCGGGTCATGAGCCCGGCGGCGGTCCGTACCGCCTAGGGTGAGCCGCAGAGCGTGAAGAGGAGGTTCGCATGGCGGTCGTGCGTGCCGGTGTGGTGCCTGCCAGCCGGAGCCTGGGTTACATCCTGATCGGGCTGCTGGTCACCACCGGCATCACCGGTCTGACCGTGGCGATGTTCGGGGTGAACCGGGTTGTGGCCGGGGTGCTGGTCGGCATCGTCGGCGGGATCGCGGCGGGCGTCGCGCTGTTCGTGCGCGATGTCACCGAGCTGACCGAGCACGCGATCTACGCGCGCACGCCGTTCCGCTCGGCGACGGTGCCGTGGGATCGCGTGGTCGCGGGGCGGTTCACCCTCGACGAGCACGGCCGCTGGGCACTGGCACTCGACCTCACCGGCGACACCACCGACGAACTGGTCCTGCTGTCGATCCCGCCGGTCAGCGGTCCCGTGTCCGGCGCTTACGACATGCGCAAGCGCGAGCAGGTGACCGAGATCCGGGAGATGTTGCGCGCCAAGCGGATCCCGATCACCGTGCTGCCCGAGATCGCCGGTGCGCTGAACCAGCACTGGCAGATCGCGCCGCCTACCGCGCGCTGACGAACTCCAGCCGGTTCGCGACGCGCCGATCAGCCGGGCGGGTTGACGCCGACGGCTCAGGTGAGTTCGTCACCCTGCGCGACCTGGGCCGGTTCGGCGCCGACCTCGCCCATCCGCGTGAGCAACTGCTCGGCCACGATTCGCACCCGGCCGATTTCGGCGCCGTGCCCGACGATGCGCACGATCGCGTCCGGGATGACGCGCTCGGTGTCGGCGGGCGCGGCACCTTCGTCGGATCTGATCCCGATCACGGTTTCGACCAGCCGGAACGGCAGGATCTTGGCGTCGTCGGATAGCCCTGCGGCAGCCGAGGATTCGGCGGCGAGGCGTTCGTAGTGCTCGCGTAGTTCGTCACGGCGCCGCCGGAACGCGGCGAAGCGCTCGGTGCGCAGCTCGGGCAGCAGGTACAGCGCGCCCAGATTCCAGCGCGCCGTGCGCAATTGGCGCACATCCGCCAGTGCCAGCGCGTACAGCTTGGCCACGGCCGCGTCGGGTTCGGCGACCATCCGCTGCGCCAATTCGACCGGGCCCGCGACGGTTTCGGCCAGCAGCGCGTCGAGGATGTCGTCCTTGGCCGAGAAGTGGTGATACAGCGAGGCCTGCCGGATGCCGACGGCATCGGCCACCGCCCTGGTCGAGGTGTTGGCGTAGCCCTTGGTGGTGAACAGTTCCGCCGCCGCGTCGAGGATCTCCGCGCGCGGCGTGGTCCCCTGCCTGCGCCGCTGTTCCAGCCGGGGACGCCCGGGACCGAGGTTTGCCACGCCCCGATTCTGTCATCGGCCCCTGACCTGGCCGTCAGCGGGCAGCTCACCAGCGAAAATGCCGGACGGTCGAATTCCTGTCATTTGACAGAAACCTGGGCAACGCAGAAGTTACCGCGGGCCGCACAGTCGATACATCCACGACACCGTTCGAGCGATCGCGGCCGCAAAACTATCGACTGATAGATATTGGCCGCACCGCCGAAGGACACCGATATGGCCACCACGCTCGACTCCCCCGCCGCCCCGCCGCAAACCAGCCGCGACAGTGCCGACCTGGCACAGTTCGGCTATCAGCCGGTCCTGCACCGCAAGCTGGGACGCTATGCGTCCTTCGCGGCAGGCTTCTCGTTCGTCTCCATCCTCACCACGATCTTCCAGTTCTTCGGCTTCGGCTATTCGTTCGGTGGCGCCGCGTTCTTCTGGACCTGGCCGCTGGTGTTCGCCGGACAGTTCCTGGTCGCGCTGAACTTCGCCGAACTGGCCGCGCGGTATCCCATCTCGGGCTGTATCTATCAGTGGTCGCGCCGCCTCGCGGGCGGGCTGATCGGCTGGTTCGCCGGGTGGATGATGGTGATCGCCCAGGTTGTCACCGCCGCCGCGGCCGCCATCGCGCTGCAGGTGGTACTGCCATCGATCTGGAGCGGATTCCAGATCATCGGCACCGATATCGCGCTCACCTCCCGCGACGGCGCGATGAACGCGGTGCTGCTGGGCAGTGTGCTGCTGGTGATCACCACCACGATCAATGTGATCGGGATCGACCTGATGGCGCGGATCAACTCGATCGGTGTCACCATCGAGATCGTCGGCGTGCTGGCGATCATCGGCCTGTTCTTCGCCGGTACCGAACGTGGTCCCGACGTGGTGTTCCAGACCGACCAGGCCTCCCCCGGCCCGTACTGGGCGGCGTTCCTGGTCTCGGGCTTGATGGCCGCCTATGTGATGGTCGGCTTCGATTCCGCTGGTGAGCTCTCCGAGGAGACCAAGAATCCGCGCCGGGTCGCCCCGCGCACCATCCTGCTCGCCCTCTCGGCCTCCGCGCTGGGTGGCGGCCTCATGATGCTCGGCGCGCTGATGGCCGCACCGAGCCTGTCCGACGGCGAATTGGCCTCCGGTGGACTGGCTTACGTGATCACCGCGAAGCTGAACAGCCCCGCGGGCACCGTACTGCTCGCCTGCGTCGCCGTCGCCGTGATCGTGTGCACCCTGGCGATCCAGACCGCGGGCTCCCGCCTGATGTTCTCGATGGCCCGCGACGGCAAACTCCCCTTCGCCAAGGCCCTCGCCACCGTGCACCCCCGCTTCGGCACCCCCGTCTGGCCCGCCGTCGTGATCGGTGCCCTCGGCATCGGCCTGCTGGTCCTCAACCTGGGCAACCCCGCCATCTTCGCCACCCTGGCCAGCGTCTGCATCGTCAGCCTGTACCTCGCCTACCTGCTGGTCACCGTCCCCCTGCTGTTCCGCAGGCTCAAGGGCTGGGCCGCCGAAACCGACGACCCCACCCTGTTCAACCTCGGCCGCTGGGGCATCCCCGTCAACGCCCTCGCCGTCGCCTGGGGCATCGCCATGGTCGTCAACCTCGCCTGGCCCCGCCCGGAGGTCTACATCCCCGAGGGCGGCAGCTGGTGGCAACAGTGGGCAGGCCCCCTCTCGGTCCTGGTCATCCTCACCACCGGCGCCATCATCTACCGCTTCGTGGTCTCCGCGAAGGAGACCGAACCGGTCGACGAGACGGCCGCGGTCTGATTCGACTCCGCGGCGGATTCGTCGGAATCCGCCGCGGGGCAGTCCAGCACGGAGTCCGCTCACATCCAGCACTCGCCGAGGAGCCAAGATGACGAACACCCAGTCCACCGACGGCGCCCGTGCCCACGCACGCGCTCAGGCCGCGTCAGCGCACATCGCTCGCCCGGCCATACCGCCCGGCATCGACCCGACAGCAGTCGTTCTCGCGCAACGCATCCCACCGGGCGGCTACGCGAACATCGTCCTCGGCCGCGGCACCCACGTCAGACTCGGCGACCCCGCGGGCACCACGTGCGCGCACCTGTTCCTCCTGCGCGCCGAATCTCCTTGGGAGCGACTCAATGTCGCCGACACCGTGAAGGTTCCGTGGCAGGCCTACCTGAGCCAAGGCCACCCCCTCCTCTCCGATCAGGGCCGAGTCCTCGCCACGGTTCTCACCTCCACCGGCCACCACGACACCCTCTGCGGCCCGACCGCCGAAGCCCGCCACCAGCTCCACCTGGCCGGCGCCAAACAGGGCCTCGAACCCCGCGACATCGGCCCGTCGATCGCCCTCTTCCGCGGCGCCACGGTCGCCCCCGACGGCGCCCTGATCCCCACCGGCAACGGCCCGGCGGGCGCCACCATCGATCTGATCGTGCACCTGCCGATCACCCTGCTGGTCGCCAATGCCGCCCATCCCCTCGACGACCGCCCCACCGGCGACCTCGACCTGCTCGCCTGGTCCGCCCCCGCCGAGCTGAACACCACCCCCAATGACGAGCCCGAGTACCTGCGGGCCGTCGACAACACCGAAGCCGCATGGGCGGCCGCATCGACCACGGAGGTCCTGGCATGACCACGGCGACCACCCGCACCGTCGTCCGCGACGAGACCGTCCCCGCCCAGGCGCCGTGGTCGGCGATCGTGCGCGCGGGCGAGCAGCTCGAGATCATCGACCTGCACGGCAATCAGGCCGTCGACTGCCTGCTCTACTCCGCCGCCGACCACACCGACCGCTACAGCGCCCAGGCCACCGTCGCCGCCCAGCGCAACATCTTCCTCACCACCGGCAGCGTCCTGCTGACCGAGGCGGGCACCGCGCTGATGACGGTCGTGGCCGACGAGGTCGGCAATCACGACACCATCGCGGGCGCCTGCTCCCAGGAGTCCAACACCCTGCGCTACGGCCACCACACCCGCCATCAGCACGCCTGCGTCGAGAACTTCCTCACCGCCGCTCTCGAATGGGGTTTGGGCAAGCGGGATCTCGTCTCGAACATCAACTGGTTCATGAACGTCCCCGTCGAGGCCGACGGCACCCTCGGCATCGTCGACGGTCTGTCCGCCCCCGGCAAGAAGGTCACCCTCCGCGCCGAGATCGACACCCTGGTCCTGGTTTCGAACTGCCCCCAGATCAACAACCCCTGCAACGGTTTCGACCCCACCCCGGTCCGCATGGTGGTGACCCGATGAGCGCCACCGACGTCATCGCGAGCGCTGTCGACTCGGCCACGGGTGCGCCCACTGCCGTCGATACCGGCCCGATCATCGTGGACGCGACCTCCGATGATTCGCAGCAGCCGCTACACCCGCCCGCGCGGCGGGTGGAAGTCGTGCGCCCCGGAATGCAGACCACCGTGCAGGACTGGCCGGGTCGAATCGGCTACTGGCACATCGGCGTTCCACCGTCGGGCCCGATGGACGACCTGTCGTTCCGGCTCGGCAACCGGGTGCTCGGCAATCCGGAAGGCATGGCGGGACTGGAGTGCACCCTCGGTGGCCCGGCCCTGCGGTTCAGCACGGCCACCTGGGTGTGCGTGACCGGCGCGGTCGCCGATGTGCGAGTGAATGGCATTCTGATCGAGCAGTGGCGCACGGTCGAGGTGCCCGCCGGTGGGGTGTTGGATGTCGGTGCGATCCGTGGACCGGGAATGCGCACCTACATCTTGGTTTCCGGTGGCCTCGACATCGACGAATTCCTCGGCAGCGCAGCCACCTTCACCCTCGGCAAGTTCGGCGGCGGCACCGGCGCGGCCTTACGCGCAGACGACACCCTCCCGCTCGGCACCCCGCGGACCCGCATCGCCCCCGCAGTCCCCATGGCCGACCTCCCCGCCTTCGGCCACCGCTGGGAACTGGCCGTCACCGCGGGCCCGCACGGCGCACCGGAGTTCTTCACCCGCACCGACTTCGACACCATCGTCGGCACCGACTACGAGGTGCACTTCAACTCCGACCGCACCGGCGTCCGCCTGATCGGCCCGAAGCCGGAGTGGGCGCGCACCGACGGCGGCGAGGCGGGTCTGCACCCGTCCAACATCCACGACAACGCGTACACGATCGGCGCGCTCGACTTCACCGGCGACACCCCGATCCTGCTCGGCCCCGACGGCCCCAGTCTGGGCGGCTTCGTCTGCCCGGTCACCGTGGTCGCCGCCGACCGCTGGAAACTCGGCCAGCTCACCCCCGGCGACAAGGTGCGTTTCGTCCCCGTCCGCGCCGAACACGCCGCACCCGCCGCCGCACTCGGCGCGAGCAGGCGCGCGTCCCTGGGCACCGTGCTCTCGGCAGGCCGCGACGGCGACGACGGCGTCCTGCGCCGCTCCGACGTCGACGACGAGACCGGCGTGACCTACCGCAGACAGGGCGACGACGGTGTCCTCGTCGAATACGGCACGCTCACACTCGATCTCGGCCTGCGGGCCCGAGTGCACGCCCTGCACCAGCATCTGATCGCGATCGGCCTGCGCGGCGTCATCGAACTCACCCCCGGCATCCGTTCCCTGCAGATCAGGGTCGACCCGGCGGTCCTGCCGATCGCCCGGCTGCTCGACCTCCTGGCCGAAGCCGAAGCGCACCTGCCGAATTCGGCCGAGTTGGTGGTCCCCAGCCGCACCGTGCACCTTCCCCTGTCCTGGGACGATCCGTCCACCCGCGAGGCCATCACCCGGTACATGCACGGCGTGCGCGCCGATGCGCCGTGGTGCCCGTGGAACATCGAATTCATCCGGCGCATGAACGGATTGACCTCGGTCGACGACGTCTACCGCACCGTCTTCGACGCCGAATACCTCGTCCTCGGCCTCGGTGACGTCTACCTCGGCGCCCCCGTCGCCACCCCCACCGACCCCCGCCACCGTCTGGTCACCACCAAATACAACCCGGCCCGCACCTGGACCCCGGAGAACGCGGTCGGCATCGGCGGCGCCTACCTGTGCATCTACGGCATGGAGGGCCCCGGCGGCTACCAGTTCGTCGGCCGCACCACCCAGGTCTGGAACCACCGTGCCCGGCCGGTCGGCGCCGCGGGCCCCGGCGTCGACCGCTTCGCCACCGATGCCGAAACACCCTGGCTGCTGCGCTATTTCGACCGCATCCGCTGGCATCCGGTCGAGGCCGGCGAACTCCTCGATCTGCGTGCGGATTTCGCCGCGGGCAAGGTCGACATCACCGTGGAAGACGGCGAGTTCAATCTCGCGGACTACCGCCGGTTCCTCACCGACAACGCGCACTCGATCGCCGACTTCCGCGCCGTCCAGGCCGACGCGTTCGCCGCCGAACGCCAATCCTGGCGTTCGGCGGGCGAACTCGACTGATCAGCGCAGCGAGCCGAAGAACTCGCGCACATCGGTGACGAGCAGTTCCGGTTCCTCCAGCGCCGCGAAGTGCCCGCCCCGATCCACATCGTTCCACCGCACGATCGTGTTCTCCGCCTCGTCGAAGCGGCGGATCGCGACATCATGGGCGAGGACGAGCACACCGGTGGGCACGCCCGAATTCTCCGGCACCGCACCCCATTCCCCCGGCTGCGCGTAGCCGATGTACCCGGCCGAGCCCGCCGTGCCGGTGAGCCAGTAGATCATCACGTTGGTCAGCAGCCGATCGCGATCGATGATCTTGTCGGGCAGCGTCTCCCGGGGATGCGTCCACTCCCGGAACTTGTCCAGGATCCAGGCCAGCTGCCCGATCGGGGAGTCGACCAGCCCGTAGGCCAGGGTCTGCGGACGGGTGGACTGCACGGCGATGTAGCCGAACTCCTCGTTCATGAACGCCTCGATCCGCGCGATGCGGTCGCGTTCGAGGTCGGTCAGGCTCGCCATGTCCTCTTCCGAGAGCGGCAGCTGCGGGAACGAGCCCGCACCACCGTTGACGTGCACCCCGATCACCCGGTCCGGTGCGACCCGCCCGACCTCCGGACTCACCGCCGCCCCGATGTCGCCACCCTGCACCCCGAAGCGCTCGTACCCGAGCCGGGTCATCAGCTCGACCCACGCCTCGGCGATCCGGCGCACCGACCACCCCTCGGTCACCGGACCGGAGAAGCCGAAGCCCGGCAGCGACGGGATCACCACGTGGAAGGCGTCGGCCGGATCCCCACCGTGCGCACGCGGATCGGTCAGCGGGCCGATCACATCGAGGAACTCCGCGACCGAGCCCGGCCAGCCGTGCGTGAGCAGCAGCGGCACCGCCGTGGGTTCGGGCGAGCGCACGTGCAGGAAATGGATGTTCTGCCCGTCGATCTCCGTCGTGAACTGTTCGTGCGCATTGAGTTTCGCCTCCTCGGCCCGCCAGTCGTAGCCGGTGCGCCAGTGGTCGACGAGCTCGCGCAGGTAGCCGGTCGGCACGCCGGTGTCCCAGTCGTCGCCGGGCAGCGCGGCGGGCCAGCGCGCGTTGTCGAGCCGATTGCGCAGGTCATCGAGCTGCTGCTGCGGGATGTCGAGACGGAAGGTCTGGATCTCGTTGCTCATGAGATCAACCCTACGAGCCACCTAGGACAGCTTCCGCCCTAGCTGTGCGAGAGAATTCAGGCATGTTGGAAACCTCGGCCCGCCTGCTCCGCCTGCTGTCGCTGCTGCAGACTCCGCGCGACTGGACCGGCAACGAACTCGCCGAACGCCTCGAGGTCGACGCCCGCACCGTGCGCCGCGACATCGAGAAGCTGCGCGGCCTCGGCTATCCGGTCGACGCGACACCCGGCGTCGGCGGGTACCGGCTCGGCGCGGGCGCCAAGCTGCCCCCGCTGCTGCTCGACGACGACGAGGCGGTGGCCGTGGCCATCGGCCTGCGCACCGCGGCGGGCGGCACCGTCGCCGGGATCGAGGACAGTTCCCTGCGCGCGCTGACCAAACTCGAGCAGGTTCTCCCCTCGCGCCTGCGCCACCGCGTGAGCCTGCTGCACTCGGTGACCGTCACGGTCCCCGCCGCCGCGACTCCGGTCGACCCCGATGTCCTCACCGCCGTCGCGGCCACCATCCGCGACAACCACCGCCTCCGCTTCGACTACCGAACCCACGACGGCACAACGACATCGCGCACCGCGGAACCCCACCGCCTGGTCCACACCGGCCGCCACTGGTACCTCATCGCCTGGGACACCGACCGCGCCGACTGGCGCACCTACCGCGTCGACCGCCTCACGCCCCGCATCCCCACCGGCCCCCGCTTCACCCCGCGCGAAGCCCCCGACCTCGACCTCGGCGGCTACCTCACCCGGGGTATCACCACCGCCGCCTACCGGTACCAGGCCGTCATCACCCTCGCGGTCCCCGCCACCGTCGCCGCCGACCGCATCGCCCCCACCGTCGGCCTCATCGAACCCCGCACCCCTGACACCTGCCTCCTACACACCGGCTCCAACGACCTCACCGAACTGGCGATCTACGTGGCCACCTTCGACTTCCCCTTCCACGTCGAAGAACCCCCCGAACTCATCACCCACCTCCGCGCCCTCGCCACCCGCTTCACCGAAGCCACCACCTGATAAAGATCACCAGGCTCTGGTGCAGGTCGCTACTCGGGCGATGCTCGCACCAGAACCTGGTGATCAACTGTCCAGCTGCTGGGCGGCGGCGATCGCGGTGGCGGCGGGGTTGGTGACGTCGCGGATGATGCGGAGGGCGGTGACCATGCCGTCGAGTTGGGTGGGAGTCAGGAGGCCTGTCAGCCATTGGTCGAGGGCGGCCAGGTAGTCGGGGAGGACCTGTTCCATGCGGTGAGCACCGGCCTCGGTCAGGGCCGCGTAGGCGCCGCGTCGGTCGGTGGGGTCGAGTTGACGTTCGGCCAGGCCCTCGCGGGCCAGGCGGTCGACCAGGCGGGTGACGCCGCTGGTGGACAGTTGCGTCTGCGTGGCAAGGTCGGACATGCGCAGGCGGCGACCGGGCGAGCGGCTCAGGCGCAGGAGGGCGTTGAGGTCGAGGCCGGAAAGCCCGTGCGCTTTCCAGGTGGGTTCGAGTCTGGCCACCAGACCGCTGGACGCTTCGAAGAGCAGGCCGGAGACGGTCAGCCGGGGGTCGTCGAACAGTTCTTGCATACCTCCCACTCTAACCGATTGTTGCTACGCGGATAGTTGACACGAGGAATACCTCCGAGTAAACCTATGCTTACGCAATATTCCTCACAGCAACTAATGGAGTGATCATGCAGCACAGCACCTGGGTCGCCGGTTTCCGGACCGGAGTGATCAGCCCCTACGAACAGATCAAGCTCGCCGAATCGCGGGAGTTCGGCGACGAGACCGTGCGCCAGATCCTGCACCTGGCCGGTGGTGGCAGTGCGGTGCGCGTGCGGCTGACCAACCGCTACGGCATCGCGCCGCTGACCATCGCGGCCGCCGGGGTCGCGCGGCGCAAAGCCGGTTCGGCGATCACCCCCGACACCGCGCAGGTGGTGCGTTTCGACGGTGCGGACGGCGTGGTCATCGCCCCGGGCGCCGACGTCATGAGCGATCCGGTCGACATACCGGTCGAGGCGGGCGATGACCTGGTACTGAGCCTGTACCTGCCCGGACCCACCGGCCTGGCGACCTACTCCCACCAGCCGGGCGAGATCGCCTACGTCGCGGCGGGGAATCATGTCGGAGCTACGGAACTGGCTGACACACAGGAGGTTCCGGCACGATTCTTCGTCACCGGCATCGATGTGCTCGCCCCCGCCGGCACCCCGGTCGCCGTCGCCTTCGGTGACTCGTGGTTCGAGGGCGTCGGCACCACACCGAGCACCAACCGCCGCTCCGTCGACGCGCTCAATGCCCGGCTCTCGCACGGCTGGGTGGTCAACAACGGCATCGCCGGCAACCGTCTCACCGCCCGCGAGATCGGCGAATCCGGGCTCGCGCGTTTCGATTCCGATGCCCGCCTCGTCCCCGGCGTCACCGACATCCTGCTGAATTTCGGCATCAACGACCTGATTCTCGGCGCCATGGGCGGGCAGCCGTCGGCCACCGCCGAGGAACTGATCGCCGCCTTCACCGATCTCGCGCAGCGCGCCCACGCGGCGGGCCTGCGCGTCCACGCCGCGACCATCGGGCCGTACGCGGGATGCGTCTATCCGGACATGCCGCTGGTCGAAACCCAGCCGACCCGTGCCGAAGTCAACGAATGGCTGCGCACCACCGAGGTTTTCGACTCGGTCTTCGATGTCGATCGCGCGGTGGCCGATCCCGATCGGCCCGGCTTCATCCGCCCCGGGTTCGACAGCGGGGACGGCATGCACCTCAACGATGCCGGTGCCGCCGCGATGGCCGGGACGGTCGACATCACCGCACTGTTCGACCCGAAAGACCGACCCGCACCGACCAAGTGAGCACGGACACGCTCGACGACATGTCGACCGTCGTCAGGTCGTCGAGCCGTGGATCGAATCGGCGGGCCTCCGTCGAGGTGACCGTGGCCGGTGCTCATCCGGCCACGGTCAGTACCGTCTTGCCTGAGGCATGACCGAGCGCGAACGCTTCGATGGCGGCGGGTGTTTCGGCCAGCGGAAACCGACGTTCGATCACCGGACGCAGGCGTCCGTCGGCGGCCAGATCGGCCAGATGGGCGAGGTCGGTGGCCGAGGGGCGCGCGAACAGTGTCTTCATCGTCTGCCGGGTGAACAGGTCGGTGACCGCGACCGCGGCGAGCCAGCGGATCGGGCCGAACCAGTCGGCACCGGGCGGGGTGGCCGAGGAGATGAACACCCCGTCGGGCGTGAGTGCCCGACGGATATCGCGCAGCGAGCGGTTG
Source organism: Nocardia sp. NPDC058176 (assembly GCF_042883805.1). Classification (NCBI taxonomy): domain Bacteria; kingdom Bacillati; phylum Actinomycetota; class Actinomycetes; order Mycobacteriales; family Nocardiaceae; genus Nocardia; species Nocardia sp. NPDC058176. Next base: position 276,884 of record NZ_JBHVVA010000002.1, read on the forward strand.
CACACCAGGTCGAGGATCGAGTCGTAGGGCGTCTCGGTGCGGGTGAAATCGTCTGTCGTGTAATCGATGACGACATCGGCGCCGATACCGCGCACCATCTCGACGTGTCGAGTGCTGCACACGGCGGTCACGTGGGCGCCGAGCGCTTTCGCGATCTGCACCGCGGAGGTGCCGACCCCGCCCGAGGCGCCATTGATCAGCACCCGCTGCCCCGGCTCGACCGAACCGATGTCGCGCAGACCCTGCAGAGCCGTCATCCCCGAATCCGGTATTGCCGCTGCGTCTTCCATACTCAGACCCGCGGGAACGAGGACGAGCGCTTCGACCGCCGCGGACGCGTACTCGGCGAAGGCGCCACCGGGAATCTCACCGAAAACCCGGTCACCAACGCGAAATTCGGTCACCTGCGAACCCACCGCGACGACTTCGCCCGCCAAGTTCTGCCCGATTCTCGGCCGCTTGGGCCTGCGCAACCCGAACCCGAGCCGCATCAGATACGGCGTCCCGTTCAGCAGATGCACATCCCCACGGCACAGCGACGCCGCGCGCACCCGCACCACGACCTCGCGCTCCCCCGCCACGGGCCGCGGCACGATGTCGAGGCGCAGCACCTCACTGCCGCCATAGCGGGGCGCGACCACCGCGGTCATCGTGGTTGTTTCCACCTCGGTCATGAGCGTTCCTCACCAGCCATGCACTTACAGCGTAAGTATCTACCGCGAGACGGTACGCTTACGCTGTAAGTAGGTCAAGCGACAGTCAGGAATCCCATGCCCCCACGCACCCCGCTCACCAGGGAACGGATCCTGCGCGCCGCCGTCGAACTGGCCGATCGGGAAGGGGCCACGGCGCTGTCGATGCGCAAGCTCGCCAAGGCGGTCGGCGTGGAGGCCATGTCGCTCTACAACCACGTCGCCAACAAGGACGACCTGCTCGACGGCATCGTGGACCTGGTCGTCGCCGAGATCTACGTCCCCCGCCCGGGCGGTGACTGGCGAGCCGAGCTGAGCAGGCGCGCCACCTCGGCGCACGAGGTCCTGCTCACCCACCGTTGGGCCACCGCGCTCATCGGCTCGCGCGTGAATGTGGGTCCCGCCATGCTCCGCTATGTCGAGGCCACCCTCGGCTGCCTGGTCACCGCGGGCTTCACCTACGAGCAGGCCGACCGCGCGTGGAATGCCATCGACTCCCACATCTACGGTTTCACCCTCCAGGCCATCAACTTTCCCCTCGAACCCACTGAATTCGCCTCGGCGGCAGCGCGATTCCTGCCGCTCATTCCGCCCGAGACCCATCCCCACATGCACGCGCTCTCCACCCAGGTGATCAACGGAACCCACTCCGGCACCGCCGATTTCACCTTCGGACTCGACCTCCTCCTCGACGGTCTCGACCGCCTGCTTCAGCAGAAATAGGTCCACCCCGGCCGGACCGCCGGGGTGGACCGCAACATCAGGCCGACGCGGGCTGCCAGATCCGGGAGCGCAGATCTCTGCCCCGGATGACCTGGACCCGCCACGGCGTCAGCTTCAGGACGTGCAGCAGCGGATCACTCGGCGAGTTCCAGAACTGACCGAGGTTGTATCCGGCGCCGCGCGGGCTGGTCTTGCGATACAGCCGCCAGACATGGGCTTTCAGGTCCAGGTCGTCGACCCAGGCAGCGTGGGCGTCGACGGCGGCGGAGTTGTTCCCGCGGGCCCAGTACGAGAAGCTCGTGTACGGATTGCCCGCGATGTGCGCCGCCTTGACCTTGGTCTTGTAGGTCGCCAGCCAACCCACCGGGACGCCGTCGACCAGTTCCCAGACCGGGATCAGGACGCGAGTTCGCGGGCGCCCCTTGGCATCGACGGTGACCATCGTGGCCGACACGATGCTGCCCACGTAGGCATTGAACTCGTCCTCGATCGCGGCGAACGCGGTCACTCTTGTCGTCATGCCGGCTCCAGCGCCGAGGTCCGGCGAAGGCCTGCGGCGATCACGAGCGCACCGAGGACGGCCGCGCCGACCGGCACGAGCAGGGCGGCGCGATAGCCGTCCAGGATCGCGTCCGGGGTGGTGGCGCCACCGATGACCGCGGTGCTCACCGCGGTGACGATCGCCAGCCCGACACCGGCGCCGAACTGGAACGAGGTGTTGAGCAGTCCACCGGCCAGCCCCTGTTCGGCCCCGTCGACGCCGTCGGTCGCGGCGATCGTGAGCGGTCCGTACACCAGCGCGAAGGCGAGTCCGAGCAGGATCATGCTGGGGAACATCGCGGCATAGGTCCAGTCAAGGGCCATCGGCTGGAACAGCGCGTAGGCCAGCGCGGCGATGACCAGCCCGCCGAGGATCACCCGCACATTGCCGTACCGATTCACCAGCCAGGGTGTGAGCGTCGGCGCCAGTACGGCGTCGATACCGATGGCCAGCAGCGCCAGCCCGGTCTGCAACGGCGACCAGCCACGCAGCTGCTGCAGGTACAGCACCACGATGAACTGGAAGGCGAAGAACGACCCGGAGAACAGGATCGCGGCGAGGTTGGCGCGCACCAGCGGACCCGAGGCGAAGATCCCCAGCCGGACCAGCGGCGACCGTGAACGCCGCTCGGTGATCACGAACACGACGAGCAGCGCCGCGCTGAGCGTCAGCAGGCCGATGGTCTGGGCGGCGCCGACGTGCGTCGACCGCTCCACCGTGAGTACCAGCAGCAGGACGGCGGCGGTCACGCTGATCGCCCCGGTCAGGTCGAACCCGCCCGAGGAACGTTCCAGCGGTTCGTCCTTCGGCACCAGCACGATGGCGGCGGCCAGGATCGCCGCGGTCAGGATCACCGGCGCGATGAAGACCCACCGCCAGCTGATCGTGGTCAGCAGACCACCCACGACCAGGCCGAGCGAGAAGCCCGCGGCGGCGGTTCCGGCGTAGACGAGCAGCGCCTTGTTGCGCAGCCTGCCCTCCGGGAAGCTGGTGGTGATGATCGACAGGCCCGCGGGCGTGAGGAACGCCGCGGCGACACCCTTGACCAGCCTGGACAGGATCAGGACCCAGCCCTCCCCGGCGAAGGCGCCGAGGCCGGAGAAGACCATGAACACCGCCAGCCAGAACAGGAACATCCGCCGCCGCCCGAGCAGGTCGGCGGCCCGGCCACCCATCAGCATGAATCCGCCATAGGTGAGCACATAGGCGCTGACCACCCATTGCAGTTCGCCGGTGGTCATTCCCAGATCGGCCTGAATGGCGGGCAGCGCGACGCCCATCATCGATACATCCACGCCCTCGAGGAAGATCGCTGCGCACAACACGAGCAGCATTCCCCACACGCGACCGGTCATCCGGTCGCTCTCGGCTACTTGCAACACTTTTTCTGTCCGTTCTTCGACACGTCACCCCGTGGTGAGCGAGATGGCCACCGCTTGATCAGGTGGCCGGAATCAGCTTCGACCAGGGCAGATGCCGGGAACAACGGTAAAGTGCTCACCTATCGGTAAGGCGCGCTTACCGGTAGGTGAGGGTGACGATGGATTGGCAAGAGCTGGAGGCTTTTCGGACCCTCGCGCACGAATTGCATTTCGGCCGTACCGCCGAGCGGCTGCATCTCTCGCGGGCTCGCGTGAGTCAGCTGATCCGGACGCTGGAGCGGCGGGTCGGCGCGCCGCTGTTCGATCGGACCAGCCGACGGGTCGCGTTGAGCCCGATCGGCAGGCAGCTGCTCGACGACCTGGCACCGCATCAGCTCGGCATCGTGGCGGCGTTCGCGCGCGCGTCCGACGCGGCACGCGGTATCGGCGGCACGCTGACGGTGGGCTTCTCGAGTCCCATGGCGGGTGAAGCGGTCATGCGCATCGCGGATGTCTTTCGCGCTCGCCACGCCGACTGCGAAGTCGACATTCGGGAGCTCCACCTGTCGGATCGCTACAGTCCGCTGCGCAGCGGCGAACTCGACCTCGCGCTGCTCGAATTCCCGGTGTGTGAGCCCGATCTCGTAACCGGACCGGTGATCTTCCGCGACCCGCGAGTGCTCGCCGTGTCGAGCCTGCACCCGCTCGCGGGCCGCGAGGCCGTCTGCGCCGAGGACCTCCGCGGGGAGACCATCCTCGCGATCGCCGGGCTGTCGGACTACTTCCTCGACGACCTCGTTCCGGCGCACAGCCCAGCCAGTCGACCGCTGCAGACGACCACCTACTGGCAGGAGCTGCTCACGCTGGTCGCCGCGGGCAAAGGTGTCACCGTGTGCGCGGCGCAGGGTGCGCGCTACTACCCCCGGCCCACCCTCGTGTACCTGCCCTTCACCGACTCGCCGCCACTCACCTACGGGCTCGTCTGGCCGACGACCGGCGCGACGGCGATGGTCCGCGCGTTCATCGAGGCGGCCATCGAGACCACCGCCGGGGTCCCGGCGCTCGGCTGAATGCCCAGCGCCGGGCTCGATCAGCCCGGGACCAGGTCCGAGCTCCGGCGCGCGACCTGATCCTCCCAGTGCGGGGCGACCTCCATGACCGCTTCCGCCACGGCCAGCCTGGCGCCGAGTCGCGGTGGGGTCCGCAGGCCCGAATCTCGTTCCAGCAGTAGGCGAATCGCGGCCCAGGGCAGATTCACATCGGCGAAGGCGGTGTGGAACAGCCCGGCCGACGGCCGCGGGTTGGCCTCGAGCAGTACCGGTTCCCCAGCGCGATAACGCAATTGGACATTGGTCAGATACGCCAGTTCGAAGTGCCGGACCAGCTTGCGGGCGATCTCGACCGCGGTCGGATCGTCGAGCAGCAGGCGGAAGCGGCCCTGCTTGGCGCGTGGAATACCCACCAGCAGTTCGCCTCCCGGCGCGGAGAGGCAGTCGATGCTGATCTCCGGGTCGTCGAGAAACGGCATCACCAGCAGTGGCGGCACGTATTCGCCCTCGTCCGCTGCCCGCCGCATCGCCCCCGCCACCGCCGCGACCGAGGCCACCGGGCGGGGTGCGGCCCGCAGGCACGCCATGGTCAGCGGCCGGTCGTCCAGGATGCGGAACCCGAAGGCCGAGTACTCGCCGCTCGGCTTGATGCAGAGCGTCTCGCCGTCGCGCGAGAGCTCCTCGACCGCCGCGCAGAACTCGTCGGCATCGGTCGCCTCCCGCCACGGCGGCACCGGAATCCCCGCCGCGCCCGCGATCTCATAGGTGCGCACCTTGCTGGTCAGCGCCGTCACCGCCGACACCGGCGAACACATCAGGCTGGTGCCGACCGCCGCGAAGTCCGCCACCCGCCCCGCCAGCGCGTCGAGCCGGCGCGGCGGGATCATCACATCGATGCGATGCGTGCGACAGAAGTCCAACGCGAACTGCGCGTACTCGTCGTTGCCGACATGGCGAGGTTCGATCGCCGAGACATCACACACCGAGAGTGCGACCGCGTCCGGATCCACATTGCTGGCGTACACGGTGACATCGACCCCGTCCGGGTTCTCCCGCAACAACCGCATGACCTGGACCGTCGCCGCCCCCGCACTGCTCAGCCAAATCCGAAGCGTTATGACAACCGCACCCTTCCCGTTCCCGTAGAGAACCGGACAATAACCCGATTCGGCGTCACGCACATTTCGGAACGAAAGCCTGCACGTCACGTCCCGCTCTACGCGGAGCCGACCGGCCTCACACCCGCGTCACAGACCGTATTTACGGACGAACTCCTGGGTGAGATCGATCGCAGGCAGCCCGTGATCGGTAGCGCTGGTGTCGACAGCGGTCTCCTCGACCAACTCCGTAGGCGCGGGCGGAAGCTGCCGCCACCGCGCCCGCGGGTCGGTTTGATCATTGTGCTGATCGGTCATGTTCTCCCCCTTTTTCCACCACCAGGATAGTCCCGGATCGAGGGACGCGCCCGAGCGAGCGCGGGCTCGGGCGGGGTCAGGGCAACAGTGAACCGGTTTCGATGGTGAACTCGAAGGGCGCGGACACCTTCACAGGTTGTCCAGCCGAGATTCGGTGTGTTTGTTCGTAGTTGCCATCGGATCCCAACGAATAGGCGAAGAGAACCGGGAGGGTCTCGCCGGGAAGCTGGCCTTTGAACGGGTTGATCTCGAACCGCCAGTAGTGCGGGATTCCCGCGGAGGCGTAGATCACCGGCTTCACCATGCGGTCGGGGAAAGTGGTCGACTTCGAGACCACCTCGACAGCGACTTGGACCTGCGCGGCCGGCACACCCCGACTCTCCATATCGATGGGCCGGGTGACAACAACCAGGTCAGGGACAGGCTCGTCGGAACCGATCAGCACACCGATGCCCAACAAAGTGGCCATGTCGGCCGGGACGACCGGCTGCAACGCCAGAAACAGCGATTGGATCAACCACTGATGCTTCGGTTTGGGTGCGGCATTCACGACGAGCTGGCCATTCAACACCTCGTATCGCAGTCCGTCGTCGGGCATGTGGTCGAGATCCGCGGCAGTCCAGTGATCGGAGCGTGGTGACGGCATCGCCATACGAACACCTCCGACTCGTCCGATCACAGCGCGCCGCTCGCGCCGAATGGTTCGATTCTAGCGTCTCCCGGACGATCACGGAGTGTTGATGCTGCCCGCCTACCAGGGAAAACGAGGTAGGCGGGCAGCACAAGACTACTCGGCGACGATCACCGTGGTCTCGTCGTCGGCTGCGGCCGTCGCGTCTCCGGAGAGCACGAACCAGTGGGTGACCTCGCCGTCGGCCAGGTCGTCTTCGACCGTGGTGGCGGGGAGGACCGACAGGGCTCCTGCGGTGGACGCGGCCAGGAATTCCTGGATGGCGGCCGGGCCGGAGGCATGGACGGTGTAGGTCGTGGACTCGTAGTCGATGCCGTGGTCGTCGCGGAGACGTTCGGCCAGGGCTACCGCGGCGCTCTGGGTGAGTGTCGAGGTGTGTTCGCCGGTGACCTGGACGAAGGCCGGGTGGTCTTCGGACAGGGGGCGGACCCGGTCGGCGTAGGAGACGGGATGTGCTGCGGCGGCGGCGATCTCGGTCTCCAGGTCGGGCAGGATCAGCCAGGTTCCGGCGGCACCCGCCACGGGGGCGGCGCTGATGCCGAACGACGCGCCCGCGGCGGCGATCTCGACGCCGGTGAGGTCACCGGCGAACAGGACTGCCGCACCGGCCTTCTGGACCGCCCAGGCGGCCAGGACCGAATCGACACTGCGGGGCAGCGAGATCGCGACCACGTCGCCGGGGCCCGCACCGCGGTCGATCAGGACCCTGGCCAGCTGCGAGGACTTGCGATCCAGTGCGCTGTAGGCGATTTCGCTGTCACCGCGCAGCAGGGCGGGTGCCTGCGGATCGGCTTCGACGACCTCGCCCAGCACCTTGGCCACCGTCTGCGCACCCACCCCGGCACCGACGACCGGCGCCGAAACCGCCGCGGTCACACCGGATTCGGCGAGCAGCTTGGCGCGCTCACCCGCGTCGAGGATGTCGATGTCGCCGACCAGGCCGGTCGGGTTGTCGAGCAGCTCGTCGAGCACCCGCAACAGGCGCTGCGACAGCGTGCGGACCTCGTCACCGGTGAAGGTGCTGGTCAGGTACTTCATGGTGATCTCGATGGTCGACTCGGCCATCACCACCAGCGTGAGCGGGTAGTGGGTGGCGTCGTCGAGGCCCACACCGGTGACCTGCATGCCGTCGATCGAGCTCGCCGCGGTGACGGCGTCCTTGTCCATCGGGTAGGACTCGAACACCACCAGCGTGTCGAACTGCGACCCGATCCCGGCCACCCGCTGGATGTCGGACAGGCCGACGAAGTGGTGGCTGAGCAGTTCGGCCTGCTCGGACTGGACCCGCTTGGTCAGTTCCGCCGCGCTGATCCGGTCGTCGATCTGGATCCGCACCGGCAGGGTGTTGATGAACAGGCCGACCATCGACTCGACCCCGGGCAGCTCGGCCGGGCGACCGGAGACGGTCGCGCCGAACACCACGTCGTCGCGGCCGGTGAGACGCCCGACGACGATGCCCCACGCGGTCTGCAGCAGCGTGTTCACGGTGACACCGAGTTCACCGGCGAACTTGCCGAGCGCCCTGGTCCGGTCGCTGTCGATCTCGACGATGACCTTCTCGAGCTCGTAGCGCTCCGCGGCGCGCGGCGCGGGTGCGAGCTGGGTGGGGCTCTCGACCCCGGCCAGCGCCTCCGACCAGGCCTGCAGCGACTGTTCCCGGTCCCAGCCGGAGAGCCAGGACAGGAAGTTGCGGTAGGAGGCCACCCGCGGCAGCGCGGTGAGGTCACCGTGCACCGCGTAGAGGACGAGCAGGTCGCGCATGAGCAGCGGCATGGACCAGCCGTCGACCAGGATGTGGTGCACCGTGATCGCCAGGTGCGCCGTGCCCTCGCCGGTCGTGTACAGGCCGAAGCGGATCAGCGGCGCGGTGGCCATGTCGAACTGGTCGGCCTGGTCGGCCTGCAGCAGCTGGCGCATCCGCGGCATGCGTTCGTCTTCGGGCAGGTCGGTCAGGTCGACCTCGCGCCACGGCACCTCGAGCTCGGACAGCACCACCTGCACCGGCTGACCGGCCGAATCGGTGACGAACGCGGTCCGCAGGTTCGGGTACCGGTCGAGCACGGCCTGGGCCGCGTTGCGCAGCCGCTCGGTGTCGAGCGTGCCGGTCAGGTCGAGTACGGCCTGCACGGTGTACACGTCGACGGTCGCCGAGCTGAGCATGGCGTGGAACATCAGGCCCGCCTGCAGCGGCGAGAGCGGCCAGATCTCCGACAGCGCGGGGTAATCGCGCTCCCACAGCTCGATATCGGACTGCTCGACCCGCACCAGCGGCATGTCGGACGGTGTGAAACCGCCCGCGTCGACGCGCTGCGCGTGGGTGGCCAGCGCGGTGAGCGCGGCCACGAACAGATCCGCGAACTCCTGCGCCTGCTCGGCGGTGAGCAGCCCGGTCGGGAAGGCGATGTTGGCGCCCAGCTGCGGGCCCTCGTCACCGTCGTTGACGATGGCATTGATGTCCAGCGTCGCGTTGGCGGGCATGTCCAGGTCCATCTCGGCGTCGAGCTGACCCAGATCCGCCACCGGCACCCAGCCGAGCTCGGCGAGTTCGGCGGGGATCTCGCCCGCGGTCGCGCGGCCGAGGTAGTTGAAGCTGATCTGGCCGACGCTCGGCAGGTCCGCGCCCTCACCGGTCAGGTACTTCAGCATGCCGTAGCCGATGCCCTTGTCGGGCACGCCGAGCATCTGCTCCTTGACCGACTTGATCACCTCGCCGAGCACGGCGCCGCCGGCGAAGGCGTCGTCGAGATCGGCACCGGCCAGCTCGAGCCGGACCGGGAAGGCGGTGGTGAACCAGCCGACGGTGCGCGAGAGGTCAGCACCGGCGACGATCTCCTCCTGGCGGCCGTGGCCTTCCAGCTTGATCAGCGCCGCGCGACCGGATTCGTCACCGCGCCAACGGGATACGGCCAGCGCGAGCGCGGTGAGCAGACCGTCGTTGACACCGCCGTGGTACAGACCCGGGATCGCGGTGAGCACCGCGTCGGTGACCTCGGGCGACAGGGTGACCTGCACCCGGTCGACGGTGGCGAAGGTGTCGACCTGCGGGTCGAACGCCCGCGCGCCCAGCTGCGGATCGGCGGTGGCCGAGACCTCGCGCCAGAACGGCAGTTCCGCGCGCCGGTCCTGCGACTGCTCGACCAGGCTGTGCGCCCAGCGCCGCATCGAGGTGCCGTTGGCGGGCAGCGCGACCGGCTGACCGGCCGCGATCTGACCCCAGGCCATGCCGAGATCCGGGATCAGGATGCGCCAGGAGACGCCGTCGATCACGAAGTGGTGGCCGACGACGAGCAGCACGTCGCGGCGGCGCGGTCCGTCGGTGGACTCGCCGAAGGCGAACCAGACGAACTGCACCATGGCGGCGTTCGCCGGGTCGAGGCGACCCATGGCCTCGTCGTATTCGACGCTGGCCAGCTTGGACAGCTGCTCGTCACCGATCTCGCCCGGCACCTCGACGCGGCGAACCAGCGCGGTCACATCGACCTCGCCCGGCGCCAATGCCTCGAAGACCCAACCGCTTTCACCGCGCGCGACCCGCGAGCGCAGCACGTCGTGGTGGTCGAAGACCGCGCCGATGGTGGCGTGCAGGACTTCATCGGTGATGCGCTCCGGCAGGCGCAGCACCATCGACTGGGAGAACCGGTCGTAGGTGGAACCACCGGCCAGGATCTGGCGCATGATCGGCAGCATCGGGATGTCGCCGACGCCGCCGCCGGGCAGTTCCTCGAGCACGATCTGGTCGGCATCGCCCGCGAGCACGGCGATCTCGGCCAGTCCGGCCACACTGCGCTTGTCGAACACGTCACGCGGCTTGAACAGCACACCGCGGTCCTTGGCGCGCGAGACCAGCTGGATGGACAGGATCGAGTCACCGCCGAGGGCGAAGAACGAATCGTCCAGGCCGACGGCGTCGACACCGAGCACCTCGGCGAAGACGGCGGCGATGATCGCCTCGACTTCGCTTGTCGGGGTGCGGAACTCGCGCGGGGCGAGGACCGGCTCCGGCAGGGCGCGCCGGTCCAGCTTGCCCGCGGGGGTCAGCGGGATCTCGTCGAGCACCATGACGGCGGCGGGCACCATGTGCGCGGGCAGCTGTCCGGCCGCGTACTCGACCAGGGCGGCCGGGTCGGCGGCGGTGCCGGGGGTGGCACGGACGTAGGACACCAGGATGGTGGCGCCCGCGTCGGTGGTGCGGCCGATGGTGGCGGCGAACTCGACGTCGTCGTGCGCGGTGAGGACCGCGTCGATCTCGCCCAGTTCGATGCGGAAGCCGCGGATCTTCACCTGGAAGTCGTTGCGGCCCACGTATTCCACGACCGGCTTGCCGTTGACGGTGCGCCAGGCGACGACGTCACCGGTGCGGTACAGGCGCTCGCCCTCGACGTACGGGCTGGCGACGAAACGCTCGGCGGTGAGGCCGTGGCGCGCGTGGTAGCCGCGGGCCAGCGGGAGGCCGCCCAGGTACAGCTCACCGGCCACACCCTCGGGCACCGGGCGCAGGCGACTGTCGAGCACCAGCACGGTCGCACCGGCGATCGGGCCGCCGATGTTCATGGTGTCGCCGGGCAGCAGCGCATCGGACAGGTTGGTCGCGATGGTCGCCTCGGTCGGGCCGTAGGCGTTGTAGAACCGGTGCCGCGCCGGGTCGACGCCCGCACTGTGCCAGTTCGCCACCAGGTCGACGGGGGCCTTGTCGCCACCGACGATCAGCGCTTCGAGCCCCGCCAGCGCCGCGGGGTCCATCGACGCCGCGACCAGCGGGGTGAGGAACACGTGGGTGAGCTGCTGGCCGACGATGATGTCGGCCAGTTCCTCGCCGCCGACCACGCCGACCGGCGTGATCACCAGCGCGCCCGCCGAGCCGACCGCGAGCAGGAACTCAAGGATCGACGCATCGAACGACGGCGACGCGAACGCGAGGGTGCGCGCGTCCTCGCCGAGGCCGAACTGCGCCACCTGGGCGGCGGCGAAGTTGGCCACACCGGTGTGAGAGACGACGACGCCCTTGGGCAGACCCGTCGAACCCGAGGTGTAGATCATGTAGGCCGTGTTGCCGGAGCGAACGGAGCCACGACGGTCCGCGTCGGCGATCGGCGCCGCGGACTTTTCGGCGGCCTCGGCGTGCAGGTCCGCGTCGTCGAGGACCAGCCACTCACCCAGCGCGGGCACGGGCAGATGCCCGACCTCGGCCGACACCGTGATACCCAGTGCCGCACCCGAATCCGACATCATGTGCGCGATGCGCTCGGCCGGGTACTTCGGATCGACCGGCAGGAACGCGGCACCCGACTTGACCACGGCCCAGATGGCGAGCGTGGTCTCGAGCGAACGCTCCATGGCAATGGCGACGACCGTCTCCGGTGCGGCGCCACGCGTGATGAGCAACCGCGCCAGCCGCGAGGAGGCCGCGTCGAGCTCGGCATAGGTCAGGGAGCGAACCCGGTCCGGCCGCGCCGCGAGCCCGCCGGACTCACCCGCGCGCACGACCTCACCCGAAGCCGTGGCCGCGTGCCGCGCCTCGGCCGACGTGGTGGTCGCGGTGAGCGCGCCGACCAGTCCGGTGTCGATCGACTCGCCCGGCGCGACGATCGCCTGACCGGTCGGGTTGGTCGCCACGGCCTGGGCCAGCAGCTCGGGCAGGGTGCTCGTCGACGCGGCGGGACCGCCGGTGCGGGTGAGCAGTTCGGTGCGTTCCGTGCCGTCGAGGAGTTCCAGATCGCCGATCGGGGTGCTGGTGTCGGCGACGACCTCGGCGAGCAGACGCTGGAAGCGCTGCGCGAACTTCTCCACCGTGGACTGATCGAACAGCGCACTGGCGTAGGAGAACTCGGCGTAGGCGCCCGCGTCGTCACCCGCGCCCGCTTCACGCACGGTGAGCAGCAGGTCGAACTTGGCGGTGTCGACGTCGAAGTCGACGGCCGAGACCGACAGGCCGGGCAGCTCGAAGCTGGCGTCGGGCAGGTTCTCGAACGACAGCGCCACCTGGAACAGCGGGTGCCGCGCGGTGGAGCGCTCGGGGTTGAGCAGTTCCACCAGGCGTTCGAACGGGATGTCGGCGTGCGCGAAGGCGGCCAGGTCGGCTTCCTTGGCATGGGCCAGCAGTTCGGTGAAGCCGAGCTGGCCGTCGACCTGGGTGCGCAGGGCGAGGGTGTTGACGAACATGCCGATCACGTCGTCGAGTTCGGCCTCGCCACGTCCCGCGATCGGGGTGCCGATGACGATGTCCTCGGTGCCCGACATGCGGGCCAGGAACACCGCGAGCGCGGTGTGCACGACCATGAACAGCGTCGCGTTCTGCTCGCGGGCGATGGCGGTGAGTCCGGCGTGGATCTCGGTGTCGATCGGGAACAGGACCCGGCCACCGGCGAAGGACTGCGTGCTCGGACGCGGCCTGTCGAGGGGCAGGTTCAGTTCGTCGGGGACACCGGCGAGCGCGCGCTTCCAGTAGTCGGCCTGCTGGGAGACCAGGCTGGTCTCGTCGGTCTCGGAGCCGAGCACCTCGCGCTGCCAGACGCTGAAGTCGGCGTACTGCACCGGCATCGGCGCCCAGCCCGGGCGTTCCCCGGCCGCGCGGGCGGCGTAGGCCACCATCACGTCGCGGGTCAGCGGACCCATCGACCAGCCGTCGGCGCTGATGTGGTGGGCGACGAAGACGAGCACGTATTCGTCGGTGCCGACATGAAGGAGCTTGGCGCGCAACGGAACTTCCGCGAGCACGTCGAAGCCGGTGGCGATGACCTCGGCGATCTTGTCGCGGACCTGTTCGGGGGCAACGGTTTCCGGCGTCAGATCCGGAACGTTGCCCTCGACCGGCAGGATCACCTGGTGCGGTGTGCCGTTGGCCGACGGGTACACCGTGCGCAGGGTCTCGTGCCTGGCCAGCACATCGGCGACGGCCAGCTGCAGCGCCTCGACATCCAGTGCGCCCGACAGGCGGACGGCGACCGGGATGTTGTTCACCGAGGAGCCGGTGTCGAACTGGTTCAGGAACCACATGCGCTGCTGGGCGAGCGAGAGCGGCACCTGGTCCGGGCGCGGTCCGGCGACCAGCGCGCGCCGCCCACCGGCACCGGCGCCCTGTTCGACCTTCACCGCGAGTCCGGCCACGGTCGAGGCCTCGAACAGCAGGCGCACGGGCACCCGGCTGTCCAGGGCCGCGCCGAGCCGGGCGGCGACCTGGGTGGCCAGCAGCGAGTTGCCGCCGAGGGCGAAGAAGTCGTCGTCGGCGCCGACGCGCTCGGCGCCGAGCACCTCGGCGAACACGCCCGCCACGATCTCCTCGATCGGAGTCGAGGGCGCGCGGAAGACCTGCGCCTCGAACTCCGGCTCCGGCAGCGCCTTGCGGTCGAGTTTGCCGTTCACATTGAGCGGCAGCTCGTCGAGCACGACGAACGCGGCGGGCACCATGTAGGACGGCAGGCCATCCGACAGGGTCGACTTCACCTGTGTCACATCGATATTCGTGCCGACCAGGTAGGCGACCAGGCGGTCGCCGGTGCGCGGGTCGGACTTGGCGATGACCGCGGCCTGGGCGATCTCGGGCAGCGCCAGCAGCGCGGCCTCGATCTCGCCGAGCTCGATGCGGAAGCCGCGGATCTTCACCTGGAAGTCGGTGCGGCCCCGGTAGTCGAGTTCGCCGTTGTGCCAGGCCACCAGGTCACCGGTGCGGTACATGCGGGTACCGGGGGTGAACGGGTTGGCCACGAAGCGGTCGGCGGTGAGGTCTGCGCGGCCGAAGTAGCCGCGCGCCAGCTGGGCACCGGCCAGATACAGCTCACCGGCGACACCGTCGGGCACCGGGTGCAGGCGCTCGTCGAGCACGTAGACCTGGCTGTTCCACTCGGGCGAACCGATGGAGACCGACACCTGATCGGCCGCGTTCACCCGATGCGAGGTGATCGAGACCGCGGCCTCGGTGGGGCCGTACAGGTTGAACAGTTCGGTGCGCTTGAACTCGGCGCGGAACCGCTGGGCCAGCGAGCCCGGCAGCGCCTCACCGATGGCCAGCACCCGCCACAGCGAATCGGGCATGCCCGCGGCGAGCAGCGCGTCGAGCATGGAGGGCACCACGTGCAGGGTGGTCACCCATTCCCGCGCCATCAGCTCGTTGAGGTAGGCCGGATCGCGATGACCGTCGGGCGCGGCGATCACCAGGCGACCACCGCAGACGGCGGCCGACCAGAACTCCCAGACCGAGAGGTCGAAGGTGGCGGCGGTCTTGAGCAGTACCGCGTCGGCGGCGTCGAGGCCGAATTCGATCAGCTTCCACTGCAATTGGTTGGCGATGGCGCCGTGCGGCACCGCGACGCCCTTCGGCCGGCCGGTGGAGCCGGAGGTGAAGATGACGTACGCGGTGTGGTCCGGACGCAGCGGTTCGATGCGATCGGCATCGGAAACCACTGCGGCACTGACCTCGTCGAGCTCGAGTTCGTCGATGCGCACCAGCGGCGCGACCTCGGTGTCGAACTCGGCCTCGGCGTTGGTGAGCACGCAGACCGGTGCCGCCGTCTCGAGGATGTAGGTGGTGCGCTCGGCCGCCTGATCCGGGTCGACCGGGACGTACGCGCCACCGGACTTGGCCACCGCGTACATCGCGACGACCAGGTCCACCGAGCGGCGCAGCGCGAGCGCGACGCGGGCCTCCGGGCCCACACCGAGCGAGATCAGGTGCCGCGCGAGGCGATTCACCCTGGCATCGAGTTCGGCGTAGGTGAGCTGGGCGCCGTCGTCGGTGACCAGTGCGGTCGACTTCGGATCGGCCGCCACGGTCGCGTCGAGCAGCGAGACCAGGGTGGCCTCGGTGTCGACGGCGTAGCCGGTGGCATTGCGGGCCTCGACCACCTGGGTGCGTTCGGCCGGGGCGAGCAGTTCGATGTCGCCGACCGCGGTGCGCGGGGTGTCGACGATCGCGCCGAGCAGCCGGACGAACCGCGCCACGAAGCCTTCGACCGTGGCGTGGTCGAACAGGTCGGTGGCATAGGTGAAGATGCCCGAAATGCCTTCGGGCTCACCGGCGTCGCCGTAGCGGTCGGTGGCGATCAGGTGCAGGTCGAACTGCGACAGGTTCGAGTCGATGTCGAGTCCGGAGACCGTCAGGCCGGGCAGTTCCAGGGTGGTGCGGCTGAGGTTCTGGAACGACAGGCCCACCTGGAACAGCGGGTGGCGCGCGGTGGAGCGGACCGGGTTGAGCACCTCGACCAGGCGCTCGAACGGCACGTCGGCATTGGCGAAGGCGGCGATGTCGTCCTCGCGCTGGCGGGCCAGCAGCTCGGTGAACGCCTCGCCGGAATCGACCCTGGTGCGGAAGACCAGGGTGTTGACGAACATGCCGATCATGTCGTCGAGGGCGGCCTCGCCACGACCGGCCATCGGGGTGCCGATGGCGATGTCGTCGGTGCCCGACAGGCGCGCGAGCAGCACCGCGAGGGCGGTGTGCACGACCATGAACAGCGTCGCCCCCTCGGCGCGGGCCAGTTCGACCAGCGCGCGGTGGGTGTCGGCGTCGATCTGGAGGTCGACCTTGCTGCCCGCGAAGGTCTGCACAGCGGGACGCGGGCGATCGGCGGGCAGGTCGAGCTGATCGGGCAGCTCGGCCAGTGCCTGCTTCCAGTGCGCGACCTGCTTGGACGCCATCGAGTCCGGGTCGTCCTCGCTGCCGAGCAGGTCACGCTGCCAGATGCTGTAGTCCGCGTACTGCACGGCCAGCGGGGCCCAGCCGGGCTCGTGGCCGGTGGCGCGGGCCGCGTAGGCGGTCATCAGGTCGCGGGTCAGCGGTGCGACCGAGGAGCCGTCACCGGAGATGTGGTGCACGACCATGGCGAGGACGAACTCGTCGGTGTTCTCGACCCGGAACAGCGCGACCTTCAACGGCACCTCGACGGTGACGTCGAAGATCGTGCCGAGCAGTTCGGCGACCGCCGTCTCCACCTCGTCGGCGGCGACGGTGCGCTCGAGCAGTTCGGGCGCGGCCTGGGCGGGCGACAGGATCACCTGTGCCGCACCGGATTCGGTCTGCGGGTAGACCGTGCGCAGGATCTCGTGGCGGGACACCAGGTCGGTGACCGCGGCACGCAGCGCGGCCACGTCGAGGTCGCCGGTGAGGCGGACCGCGACCGGCACGTTGTAGGCCGCGGACTGGGTGTCGAAGCGGTTGAGGAACCACATCCGCTGCTGGGCCAGGGAGAGCGGGATGTGCTCCGGGCGCGGTCCGGCGGTGAGCGCCTTGCGGTCACCGGTCTCCGAATGCTGCTCGACCCGCTGGGCCAGGGCGGCCACCGTGGACGCCTCGAAGAGCAGGCGCACCGGGATACGGGTGTCGAGTGCCTCGCCGAGACGGGCGGCGACCTGCGTGGCCAGCAGCGAGTTGCCGCCCCAGGCGAAGAAGTCGTCATCGAGGCCGAAGCGCTTGTCGGCGTCGAGGCGGAGGACCTCGGCGAAGGTGGCCGCGACGAGTTGTTCGCTCGGGCTCACCGGCGCGCGGAACACGGCCTTCTCGACCTCGGGCTCCGGGAGAGCCTTGCGGTCGAGCTTGCCGTTGGCGTTCAGCGGCAGGGCGTCGAGCTGCAGGAACACGGTCGGGACCATGTACGAGGGCAGTTCGGCGGCCAGCGCGGCACGCAAGACGGACTTGTCGATTCCGACGTGATCGGCGGTGGCACCCGAGGTCACGGCCCGATCCACAGCACCATCGGCTGCAGCGCTATCGGTCACGCCGCCATCGGTCACGGCACCGCCAGCCACGGCGCCATCAGTCCCGGCACCGCCAGCCACGGCGCCATCAGTCCCGGCACCACCGGTCACAACGCCACCGGCGGCGGCACCACCTGTCGCGTTGGCGACGACGTAGGCGACCAAGCGGTCGCCGACCACCGGATCGGTGTGGGCGAGCACGGCGGCGGAAGTGATGCCCGGCTGGCGCAGCAGGGCGGCCTCGATCTCGCCGAGTTCGATGCGGAAGCCGCGGATCTTCACCTGGAAGTCGGTGCGGCCGCGGTAGTCGAGTTCGCCGTCGGCGTTCCAGGCCACCAGGTCACCGGTGCGGTACATGCGCTCGCCGTCGGCGCCGAACGGGTCGGCGACGAAGCGGTCGGCGGTGAGATCCGGGCGGCCGTAGTAGCCACGGGCCAGCTGGGCGCCGGCCAGGTACAGCTCACCCGAGACACCCACCGGGACGGGGCGCAGGCGCGAATCCAGCACGTACACACGGCTGTTCCACTCCGGCGAACCGATCGACACCGAGACCTGGTCGGCGTCGGTGACCGGGTGGCTGGTGATCGAGACCGCGGCCTCGGTCGGGCCGTAGAGGTTGAACAGCGCGGCGGTGTTGGCGGTGCGGAAGCGCTGTGCGGTGGCGGCGGGCAGGGCTTCACCGATGGCGAGGACGCGGCGCAGCGTGCGCGGCAGGGCCGCACCGGATTCGGTGAGCAGCGCGTCGAGCATCGACGGGACCACGTGCAGCGTCGTGACGCCGGTGGCCCGCATCAGGTCGTTGAGGTACGCCGGATCGCGGTGGCCGTCGGCGGTGGCGACCACCAGGCGGGCACCGGCGACGGCGGCGGTCCAGAACTCCCAGACCGAGAGATCGAAGGTGGCTGCCGTCTTGAGCAGCACCGCGTCCTCGGCGCCGATACCGAATTCGGCGGTCTCCCACAGCAACTGGTTGACGATGGCGCCGTGCGAGACGGCGACACCCTTGGGCTTGCCGGTGGAACCCGACGTGAAGATCACGTAGGCCGTGTTCGCGGGCACGAGTGCGCCGCGCTCGGTGATCGCCGCGGCGCTCACACCGCTCAGGTCGAGCTCGTCGAGGACGACCACTTCAGCTGCCGCCGTGCTGAATTCGGCGCTCGCCGTGGTCAGCACGACTGCTGGCGCAGCCGTTTCCAAAATGTAGTCGGTGCGCTCAGCAGGCTGATCAGGGTCGATCGGCACGTAAGCCGCGCCGGTGCGGGCCACCGCGTACATCGCGATGATCAGCTCGGCGGAGCGGCGGATGGCCAGCGCCACGCGGTCCTCGGTGCCGATGCCGAGCGAGATCAGGTGCCGTGCGAGGCGGTTCACTTCGGCATCGAGCTCGGCATAGGTCAGCTCGCGGCGACCGGCGACGGCCGTGTCCTCGGCGGCGCGTCCGACGGACACACCGTCCCCACCCGCGGAACCGGCAGCACCCTCGGCGGTCAGACCGTTTCGCTCAGCCGACAGGCCGACCGACCGCGCGGCATCGCCGGACGTAACGCCGTCAGGCAGGTCGACAACCAGCGCGGCATCGCCGGACGTGACGCCGGCGGATTCGTCGACAACCAGCGCGACCGCGTCGGGGGTGGCCGCCACCGTCGCGTCGAGCAGCGAGACCAGGGTGGCATCGGTGTCGATCGCGTGCGCGGTGTCGTTCCAGGCCTCGACGATCTGCGCGGATTCCGGCGCGGTGAGCAGGTCGATGTCGCCGACCGGGATGGTGGCGTCGGCGGCGACCGCGTCGAGGACCAGCAGGAAGCGGTCGGCGAAGCTCTGCACCGTCGACTCGTCGAACAGGTCGATGGCGTAGCCGAATTCGGTGACCAGCTGGGCCGGTGCGCCGTCGTCGGTGTAGCGGTCGTAGAGGGTGACGTGCAGGTCGGTCTTGGCCAGCTGCGAGTCGTAGTCGACCGCGCTGACGGTCAGGCCGGGCAGTTCGAAGGTGGTGTCGGCCAGGTTCTGGAACGACAGGCCCACCTGGAACAGCGGGTTGCGCGCGGTGGAGCGGACCGGGTTGAGCACCTCGACGAGGCGCTCGAACGGCACGTCGGCGTTGGCGAAGGCTTCCAGGTCGCGTTCGCGCACGTCGGCCAGCAGGTCGGCGAAGGTGGCGCCGGGGTCGACGGCGGTGCGGAACACCAGGGTGTTGACGAACATGCCGATCAGATCGTCGAGTTCGCGCTCACCACGGCCCGCGATCGGGGTGCCGACGGCGATGTCGTCGGTGCCCGACAGGCGCGCGAGCAGCACCGCGAGAGCGGCGTGCACGACCATGAACAGCGAGGCGTTGTTGGCCCTGGCCAGATCGTGCAGCGCGGCGTGACGCTGCGGGTCGATCTCGAAGCGGATCGCCTTGCCCTGGAACGACTGCGCGGGCGGGCGCGGCCGGTCGGCGGGCAGTTCGAGCTGATCGGGCAGCCCGGCCAGCGCCTTGGCCCAGTACGAGACCTGCTTGGCCGCAAGCGATTCCGGGTCGACCTCGTCGCCGAGGACCTCACGCTGCCACAGCGCGTAATCGGCGTACTGCACCGGCAGCGGCGCCCAATGCGGCGCCTCGCCCTGCACGCGGGCCACATAGGCGGCCATGATGTCGCGCGCCAGCGGGCCCATGGAGGAGCCGTCGGCGGAGACGTGGTGCACGGTGAAGGCGAGCACGTGGTCGGTATCGCTGAGCTTGAACAGCGCGACCTTGAGCGGCACCTCTTCGGTGACGTCGAAGGTGGTCATCGCGAATTCGATGACCGTGCCGAGCAGATCGGCCTCGGCGACCTCGATGTGGTGCACCTCCGCCCGGCTCTGCGAGACCGGCAGGATCACCTGGTGCGGGCCCTCGGCCGAGCGCGGGTAGGTGGTGCGCAGCATCTCGTGCCGGGCGAACACGTCGCCGATGGCCTGTTCGAGCGCGGGCACGTCGAGATCGCCGGTGAGGCGCACGGCCAGCGGGATGTTGTCCACCGCGGAGGTGGAGGTGTCGAACTGGTTGAGGAACCAGTAGCGCTGCTGGGCGGGCGAGAGCGGGATGCGGGCGGGCCGCTCCCCCGCGGTCAGACGCGGACGGGTCCGGCCCGAGCCCGCATTGTGCTCGACCCGGGTGGCCAGGGCGGACACGGTCGAGGCTTCGAACAGGTCGCGCACCGAGAGCTGGGTATCCAGTGCCGCGCCGATGCGGGCGGTGACCTGGGTGGCCAGCAGCGAGTTGCCGCCGAGTTCGAAGAAGTCGTCGTCGGCGCCGACGCGGGTCACGCCGAGCACGTCGCCGAAGGTGCCCGCGACGATCTCCTCGATCGGGGTCGAGGGCGCGCGGAACTGCTTGGCCTCGAACACCGGCGCGGGCAGCGCCTTGCGATCGAGCTTGCCGGAAGCGTTGAGCGGGAAGGCATCCAGCACGACGAACGCGGTGGGGACCATGTAGGTCGGCAGGTCGGCGCCGAGTTCGGTGCGCACGGCATCGAGGTCGATGCTCGCGCCCGCCGCCGGGATGAGGTAGCCGACCAGCTGGTCGCCGAGACGCTCGTCGGAGCGGACCACGACCACCGACTGAGCGATCGAGGGCAGCGCGGTGAGCGCCGACTCGATCTCGCCGAGTTCGATGCGCAGACCGCGCAGCTTCACCTGGAAGTCGGTGCGACCCAGGTATTCCAGCTCGCCGTGTTCGGTCCAGGCGACGAGGTCACCGGTGCGGTACATCCGTGCGCCCGCCGGACCTGCGACCGCCCCGCCATCGGAGACAGTGGCGAACGGGTCGGCGACGAAGCGATCGGCGGTCAGGTCGGGACGGGCGACATAGCCGCGCGCCAGCTGCACACCGGCCAGGTACAGCTCGCCGGGAACACCGACCGGCACGGGATGCAGGCGCGAATCCAGCACGTACACCTGGGTGTTGAACACCGGGGCGCCGATCGGCACCGAGGTGGTGTCGGCGTCGGTGACCTCGTGGAAGGTGACGTCGACCGCGGCCTCGGTGGGGCCGTACAGGTTGTGCAGGGCCGCGCCGGTGAGGGCGCGCAGGCGCTGGGCGGTCGGCGCGGGCAGCGCCTCACCGGAGGCGAAGACCAGGCGCAGGCTGCTCGCGCTCGGCTCCTGGCCGTCGGCGAGGGCGACGGCGGCGGACTCGGCCAGCTCGGCGACGAACACCGACATCATCGACGGCACGAAGTGCGCGGTGGTCACGCCTTCGGTGCGGATGATCTCGGCGAGGTAGGCCGGGTCGCGATGACCGTCCGGCTTCGCGACGACCAGGCGAGCGCCGATCTGCAAGGGCCAGAAGAACTCCCACACCGACACGTCGAAGGTGGCAGGCGTCTTCTGCAAGACCACATCGTCAGCGGTCAGACCGTACTGCTCCTGCATCCAGACCAGACGGTTCACGATCGCGCCGTGGCTGACCGCGACGCCCTTCGGGCGGCCGGTCGAACCCGACGTGAAGATCACGTAGGCGGTGTTCGACGGATGCAGCGGCGCGATCCGATCGGCATCGGTGACCGGTGCGTCGGAGTAGTCCGACAGATCCAGGCTCGCGATGTCCAGCGCGGTCGTGGCGCCCGAATCGAATTCATCTGCGGCGGTGGTCAACACGCACACCGGCGCCGCGGTCGCGAGCACGTAGTGGGTGCGGTCGGCCGGGTGATCGGGGTCGAGCGGCACATACGCGCCACCGGCCACGCTCACCGCGTACATACCGATCACCAAGTCCAGCGAACGGCGCATGCCGAGCGCAACCATGGTGTCCGGTCCGACGCCCTGGGCAATGAGATGGCGAGCCAGACGGTTCACGCGGCTGGTGAACTCGCCATAGGACAGACTCGTCCCCTCGAAGGTGAGCGCGGTGGCGTTCGGCGAGGTCGCGGCCTGCGCCTCGAACAGCGAGACCAGCGTCGCGTCCTGGTCGACCGGATGCGCGGTCGCGTTCCAGTCGGTGAGCACCGTGCGCCGCTCCGCCGCATCGAGCAGGTCGACCTCGCCGATCGCGCGGGCGGGCTTGGCCACCACCGCGGTCAGCATCCGCACCAGGCGCTGCGCGAGCGCGGCGACGGTGGAGGCGTCGAACATGTCGGTGGCGTAGGCGAATTCGGCGGTCATGCCGTCGGCCGAGCCGTCGGGGCGGTGGCGATCGGTCAGGTTCAGGTGCAGATCGAACTTGGCGGTCACCACGTCCAGCGGCACGCCGGCGACCTCGAGGCCGGGGAGCTCGAAGGAGGCCTCGCCGGTGTTCTGGAACGACAGCATCACCTGGATGAGCGGATGCCGCGCCTGCGAACGGGCCGGGTTGAGGATCTCGACGAGCCGCTCGAACGGCAGGTCGGCGTGGCCGAAGGCGGCCAGGTCGTTCTCCCTGGTCTGCGCGAGCAGGTCGGTGAACGGCTGGGCCGGGTCGACCGCGGTGCGCAGCACCAGGGTGTTGACGAACATGCCGATGGCATCGTCGAGCACCGCTTCACCGCGACCGGCGACGGCGGTACCGATGGCGATGTCGTCGGTGCCGGACAGGCGGCCGAGCAGGGCGGCGAACGCGGCGTGCACCACCATGAACAGGCTGGCGCCGTGTTCGCGGGCCAGCGCGTTGAGGCTCGCGGCCAGGGCCGGGTCGATCGAGAACTCGTGCACGCCACCGCGGTTGGAGGCGACGGCGGGGCGCGGCCGGTCGGTCGGTAGGTCGAGCTGATCCGGCAGCCCGGCCAGGTGCCGCGACCAGTACGCGACCTGCTGGGCGATCATCGACGACGAATCGTCCTCGGCGCCAAGGGTTTCGCGCTGCCACAGCGCGAAGTCGGCGTACTGCACCGGCAGCGGCGCCCAGCCCGGCGCCTGGCGCCGCGAGCGGGCCGCGTAGGCGATCATCACGTCGCGGGCCAGCGGGCGCACCGACCAGCCGTCGCCGGAGATGTGGTGCACGACGAAGACCAGCACGTGGGTGTCGGGGTGCGAGCCGTCCATGGAACCCGCGATGCGGAACAGCGCGGCGTGCACCGGCACCTCGGCGGTGACGTCGAAGCCGGTGAGCACCAGTTCGCTGATGCGGTCGGGCAGTTCGTCCTCGTCGACGGTGATCGGGTCCAGCGAGATCGGCGCGGCGCTCGCGGGCAGGACCACCTGCACGCCCTGGCCCTCGGCGGTCTCGGGGTAGACGGTGCGCAGCACCTCGTGTCGCTCGACCACATCGGCCACGGCCTGACGCAGCGCGTCGACATCGAGGGCACCGGTCAGGCGGACGGCCAGCGGGATGTTGTTGACCGCGGTGGCGCTGTCGAAGCGGTTGAGGAACCACATGCGCTGCTGGGCCAGCGAGAGCGGGATCTGCTCGGGGCGCGGTCCGGCGACGAGCTCGCGGCGGCTACCGCTGCCCGCGTGGGTCTCCACCTTCGCGGCCAGCGCGGCCACCGAGGGCGCCTCGAACAGCACGCGCACGGGGACGCGGGTGTCGAGGGCGGCGCCGAGGCGGGCCACGACCTGGGTGGCGATGAGCGAGTTGCCGCCGAGGTCGAAGAAGTCGTCGTCCAGGCCGACGGCGCGATCCCCGGTCAGGCCGAGCACCTCGCCGAAGGTGGTGGCGACGATCTCCTCGATCGGCGTGCGCGGCGCACGGAACTCGCGCGCCTCGAACACCGGATCGGGCAGGGCGCGGCGGTCCAGCTTGCCGTTGGCCGACAGCGGCATCTCGTCGAGGACGACGAACGCAGCCGGGACCATGTAGGACGGCAGCTGCGCGGCCAGATGCGCACGGAGCGTGTCGATCTCGACGGTCTGGGCGGCGCCCGTTCCCGACTCCTTGTCGGCCGGTCGCCCGGCGGTGGCGGGCACGACGTAGCCGACGAGCTGGTCACCGGTGCCCGCGTGCGAGCGCACGACCACCACGGCCTGGGCGACGGAGTCGTGCGCGGTGAGCGCAGCCTCGATCTCGCCGAGCTCGATGCGCAGGCCGCGCAGCTTCACCTGGAAGTCGGTGCGGCCCAGGTAGGTGATGACACCGTGCGCGTCGCGGCGCACCAGGTCACCGGTGCGGTACATGCGGGCGCCGTCGTCACCGAACGGGTCGGCGACGAAGCGGTCGGCGGTGAGATCCGGGCGGCCGAAGTAGCCGCGCGCCAGCTGGTCACCGGCCAGGTACAGCTCACCGGCGACCCCGGCGGCGACCGGGTGCAGGCGCGAATCCAGCACATACGCCTTGGCGTTCCAGACCGGCGCGCCGATCGGGACGGCACCGTCGACCTGGTCGGCGACCGGGCCGTGCGTCGCGTGCACCGTGAACTCGGTGGGGCCGTACAGGTTGAACAGGGCGGCGTCGCTCACCCGGCGCAGCGCCGTGACCGCATCACCGGTGAAGGCCTCACCGGCGATCAGCAGGGCACGCAGCGAGGACAGAGCTCCGCCCTGGACAGCGGCTTCATCGATGCTGCCTGCGAAGACGGTGAGCATCGAGGGCACGAACGAGGTCATCGTGACCCGCTGTGCGGCAATGACATCCGCGAGGTACTGCGGGTCGCGGTGACCGTCGGCACTGGCGACGACCAGTCGGCCGCCGGTGCTCAGCGGACCGAACAGCTCCCACACCGACACGTCGAAGGTGGCGGGCGTCTTGAACAGCACCACATCATCGGCACCGATGCCGTATTCGCCGGTGATCCAACGGATCTGATTCACCACGGCGGCGTGCGGCACGGCGACGCCCTTGGGGCGGCCGGTCGAGCCGGAGGTGAAGATGACGTAGGCCGGATGCTGCGGGCGCAGCGGGGCGATGCGGTCGGCATCGGCGACCGGGGTCTCCGGGTAGGCGGAGAGATCGAGCGCGTCGATGACCAGGGTCAGCGGGCTGGCCGCCGGTTCGCCGGTCCCAGCGGCACCACCGGAGACCGCAGCCTGCTCGGTCGCGCCTGCCTCCCCGGACAGGACGGCGTGGCCGGTCTCGGCAACATCGCCGACCGGTGCAGCGTGCTCGGCCACGGCAGCGGACGAGATGTCCCCGAGCGCGAATCCGTCGCGCGTCGTGGTGAGGACGACGACCGGCGCGGCCGTCTCCAGCACATACGCGATGCGATCGGCGGGCTGGTCGAGGTCGAGCGGAACGTAACCGCCACCGGCCGCCTGCACGGCGTACGCGGCCACGACCAGGTCGATGCTGCGGCGCAGGCCGAGCGCGACCAGCGCCTCCGGGCCGACTCCGGCATCGATCAGGCGATGCGCCAAACGATTGACGCGCGAGGCGAATTCGGCGTAGGTGAGCGTCTCACCGGTGGCCGGGTCGACCAGGGCGACCGCGTTCGGAGTGGCCGCAGCCTGACGGGCGAACTCGTCGACGAGCGTGCCCGCTTCGGGCAGCGCACGCGCGGTGTCGTTCCACCCGCGCACGGCCAGCGCCGCCTCGCTGGCATCCAGCAGCGCGATATCGCCGACCGGACGCTCCGGAGCCGCCGCGATCTGGGTGAGCAGGCGGGCGAAACGGGTGCCGAAGCGGTCCATGGTGGCCGCGTCGAACAGGTCGGTGGCGTAGATCAGCTCGGCGACGATGCCCGACGGCGAATCGGCGGGCTTCTCGGTGAGCACGACCTGGAGATCGAACTTGGCCACGTCGATCGGCAGGTCGACCCCGCTGACCGTGAGGCCCGGCAGTTCAAGGCTGTTCTGCCCGGTGTTCTGGAAGGCCAGCATCACCTGGAACAGCGGATGCCGCGCCTGCGAGCGGGCCGGGTTGATGATCTCGACGAGCCGCTCGAACGGCAGGTCGGCATGGCCGAACGCGGCGATGTCGGCGGCGCGGACCTGGCCGAGCAGCTCGGTGAAGCCCGCCTCGCCGTCGACCTCGGTGCGCAGCACCAGGGTGTTGACGAACATGCCGATCAGGTCGTCGAGGGCACGCTCGCCGCGGCCCGCGATCGGGGTGCCGATGGCGATGTCGCGTTCACCGGACAGTCGCGAGAGCAGCAGAGCCAGTGCGGCGTGGGCGACCATGAACAGGGTCGCGCCGCGGCTGCGGGCCAGTTCGGTCAGTGCCGCGTGTGTGCGGGCGTCGATCTCGAAGGTGTGGGTGGCACCGCGACCGCTGGCGACCGCGGGACGCGGCCGGTCGGCGGGCAGGTCCAGTTGCTCGGGCAGGCCGCGCAGGCGCTCGCCCCAGAACGAGATCTGCTGGGCGATCACCGATTTCGCGTCGTCCTCGTAGCCGAGCACGGCGCGCTGCCACAGCGCGAAGTCGGCGTACTGGACTTCCAGCGGACGCCAGGCGGGTTCGGCGCCTTCGACGCGGGCGCTGTAGGCGGTCATCACGTCGCGGGTCAGCGGGCCCATGGAGAAGCCGTCGGCCGAGATGTGGTGCACGACAAGGGCGAGCACGTGTTCGGTGGGGCTCACCTCGAACAGCGCGGCCCGGAACGGTACCTCGGCGGTGACGTCGAAGGCCGTGCGGACCAGCGCCGAGAGCCGCTGCGGCAGTTCGGTGTCGGTGGTCTCGATCGGCGCCAGGTCGGGAATGACCTTGCCGGTCGGGACGATCACCTGGTGGGCCGCGCCGGCGACCTCCGGGTAGTAGGTGCGCAGCGACTCGTGGCGGGCCAGCACATCGGCCACGGCCACCTGCAGCGCCTGCCGGTCGAGCAGGCCCGAGAGCCGCACGGCGGCCGGGATGTTGTCGACCGCCGACTCGGGATCGAAGCGGTTGAGGAACCACATGCGCTGCTGGGCCAGCGAGAGCGGCACCCGCTCGCCGCGCTGCTGCGGCACCAGCGGCGCGCGCCGGTCGGTGCCGGAGTGCGTCTCGGCGCGGGCGGCCAGCCCGGCGACGGTGGACGACTCGAACAGCTCGCGCACGCCGATATCGG
Organism: Nocardia sp. NPDC058176; assembly: GCF_042883805.1. NCBI lineage: Bacteria > Bacillati > Actinomycetota > Actinomycetes > Mycobacteriales > Nocardiaceae > Nocardia > Nocardia sp. NPDC058176. The sequence continues at coordinate 303,896 of NZ_JBHVVA010000002.1, forward strand.
TTTCCAGCGCCGCGGACAGGCGGGCGGCGACCTGGGTGGCGGTCAGCGAGTTACCGCCGAGGGCGAAGAAGTCGTCGTCGAGGCCGACGCGGTCGAGGCCGAGGACCCCGGCGAAGGTGGCGGCGACGATCTCCTCGACCGGGGTGGTCGGTGCACGGAACACCGCGGCCTCGAACACCGGCGCGGGCAGCGCCTTGCGGTCGAGCTTGCCGGAGGCGTTGAGCGGGAACTCGTCGAGGACGATGAGCACCGCGGGCACCATGTAGGCGGGCAGGTTCTCGCCCAGCTGCTCGCGCGCGTCCTCGATGTCGACGCTGCGCCCGGTGGCCGGGATGACGTAGGCCACCAGCTGGTCACCGGTGTGCTGGTCACCGCGCACCACGACCACCGACTGGGCGACCTCGTCGAGGCCGTTGAGCGCGGCCTCGATCTCGCCCAGTTCGATGCGCAGGCCGCGCAGCTTCACCTGGAAGTCGGTGCGGCCCAGGTATTCCAGTTCGCCGTGCTCGGTCCAGGCGACCAGGTCGCCGGTGCGGTACATGCGCTCGCCGTCCTCGCCGAACGGGTCGGCGACGAAGCGGTCGGCGGTGAGGTCGGGACGTGCGACATAGCCGCGCGCCAGCTGGACGCCCGCGAGGTACAGCTCACCCGCGACACCCACCGGGACGGGCCGCAGGCGCGCGTCGAGGACGTAGACCTGGGTGTTGAAGACCGGCGCGCCGATCGGGACGGTATCGGTATCGGTGTCGACGACCTCGTGGAAGGTGACGTCGACCGCGGCCTCGGTGGGGCCGTACAGGTTGTGCAGGGCCGCGCCGGTGAGCTCGCGCAACCGGTGGGCGGGCTTGGGCGGCAACGCCTCACCGGAGGCGAACACCATCCGCAGCGAGGCGCACTGCGCGGCAGCGGCATCAGCGACGAAGACCGCGAGCATCGACGGCACGAAGTGGGTGACGGTGACACCCTCGGCGCGGATGATCTCGGCCAGGTACGCCGGATCACGATGACCATCCGGCTTCGCCACCACCAGGCGAGCGCCGATCTGCAAGGGCCAGAAGAACTCCCACACCGACACGTCGAACGTGGCAGGCGTCTTCTGCAAGACCACGTCCTCGGCGGTCAGGCCATAGGCGGCCTGCATCCACACCAGACGGTTCACGATCGCGCCGTGACTGACCGCGACACCCTTCGGGCGACCCGTCGAACCCGACGTGAAGATCACGTACGCGGTGTTCGACGGACGCAGCGGCACAGTGCGTTCCGTATCGGTGACGCGGGTGTCGGTGTAGCCGTCCAGGTCGAGCAGGTCGATGCGGACCTGCGCGGTATCGGTCTCCAGATCGACACCGGAGGTGAGCACACACACCGGATCCGCCGTCGCCAGAATGTATTCCGTGCGCTCGGCCGGGTGATCGGGATCGAGCGGCACGTACGCGCCACCGGCCACGCTCACCGCGTACATACCGACGACCAGGTCGATCGAGCGGCGCATGCCCAGTGCCACATAGGTTTCCGGGCCGACACCGCGGTCGACGAGCCAGCGCGCCAGGCGGTAGACCCGCTGGGCGAACTCGGCGTAGGACAGACTCGTCCCCTCGAAGCTGAGGGCGGTGGCCTGCGGGGTGCGCGCCAGCTGGGCCTCGAACAGCGAGACCAGGGTGGCGGTGGTGTCGACCTCGTGCGCGGTGGCGTTCCAGTCGCGCACGACCAGGTCGCGTTCGGCCGTGTCGAGCAGCTCGATATCGCCCACGGCGACAGCCGGTTCCGTGGTGATCGCGGTGAGCACCCGGACCAGGCGCTCGGCGATGCGGTGCACGGTGGCGGCGTCGAAGAGGTCGCTCAGGTACCCGGCCCGAATACGGAGCTGGGTGTCCAGCTGGGCGATCAGCGACAGCGGGTAGTGGGTGGCGTCGGCGGCGTCGAGGCCCGTGACGGCCATGCCGTCGATGTCGGCGGCCTGGGCCTTGATGCCCTCGGCGTCGACCGGGTAGGACTCGAAGACCACCAGCGAGTCGAACAGCCCACCGATTCCGGCGGCCGACTGGATCTCGGCCAGGCCGATGTAGTGGTGGTCGAGCAGGTCGGCCTGCTCGCCCTGGGTGCGGGTGAGCACCTCGCGCACCGATTCGGCGGCGTCGAAGCGCACCCGCACGGGGACGGTGTTGATGAACAGGCCGACCATGGATTCCACGCCGGACAGCTGGGCGGGGCGGCCGGAGACGGTGGTGCCGAAGAGCACGTCGTCGCGGCCGGTCATCCGGCCGAGCACGATCGACCAGGCCACCTGGAGCACGGTGTTCGGGGTGACGCCGAGGTCGGCGGCCAGCGCGACCAGGCGCGCGGTGGTCGGCTCGTCGAGGTCGAACAGGTACTCCTCGGACAGGGCGGCGATCTCGCGGCTCGCGTCGGGGCGGGCCAGCAGGGTCGGTTCGGTGACCCCGCGCAGCGCCTCGGACCAGGCGGCCACCGAGACCGAATGATCCTGCTGGGCAACCCATTCCAGGAAGTGCCGGTAGGAGCGCACGGCGGGCAGCGCGCTGGTGTCGCCGTGCAGGGCGTAGAGCGCGAGCAGGTCGCGCATGACCAGCGGCGTCGACCAGCCGTCGAGCAGGATGTGGTGGTTGGACACCACGAAGCGCCACTCGTGCTCGGCGACCTGGATCAGGGTGAACCGGATCAGCGGCGGAGCGGCCAGGTCGAAGCGGGCGTTGCGGTCGGCCTCGACGAGGTCGGCGAACTCGCCCGATTCGGTGCGGTCGTGTTCGGTCCAGGCGACCCGGGCGGTGTCGAGGACGACCTGGACGGCATTGCCGTCGTGGTCGGTGACGAACGCGGTGCGCAGGGTCTCGTGCCGGTCGAGCAGGGCCTGGGCGGCGGCGCGCAGACGGGTGGCGTCGACGCGGCCGGTGAGCGTCAGGACCGCCTGCGCGGTGTAGACGTCGACCGAGGTGGCGGCCAGGCGGGCGTGGAAGAACAGACCGGCCTGCAGGGCGGCCAGCGGCCACACCTGGGTCAGCTCGGGGTAGCGCTGCTCCCAGCCGTCGATATCGCGCTGGGTGGCGCGCACGAGCGCGAAGTCCGACGGCGTGTGACCGCCGACGCCCGCGGAGTTGGCATGGCGGGCAACGGCTTCCAGCGCGGTGACCCACAGGTCGGCGAACTCGCGCACCTCGGCCGCGCCGAGCAGCGTGCTCGGGTAGCCGATGTTGGCGCTGAGCTTGTCGCCGACCACGATCGCGTTGACGTCCAGCGGCGCCATGGCGGGCATGTCGGCGTCGTAGGCGCCGCCGAGGGCGGCCAGTTCGGGCGCGGGGATCCAGCCGAAGCCGCGCAGGGCGTCGGGCACATCGGAATCGGCGACGCGGCCGAGGTAGTTGAAGCTGATCTGGCCGGGCAGCTGGGCGGGCAGCTCCGCGGCGGTCTCGGCGTTCATGTAGCGCAGCAGGCCGTAGCCGATGCCCTTGTCGGGCACGGCGAGCAGCTGTTCCTTGACCGCCTTGACGGCCTGGCCCAGCGCCGGACCACCGGCGAGCGCGGCGTCGAGATCGATCCCGGCCAGGTCGAGGCGGACCGGGAAGATCGCGGTGAACCAGCCGACCGTGCGGGACAGATCGGCGCCGGGCGCGATCTCCTCCTCGCGACCGTGGCCCTCGAGCCGGACCAGCAGCGCGTCGCTGTCGGTCCGCGAGTCGCGGCGACCGTTGCCCGATGCGTTGGCCGTACCGGTGCGGGTGGCGCGCCACTTGGCGGCGGCCAGGGCCAGCGCGGTGAGCAGGCCGTCGTTGACGCCGCCGTGGAACAGGGCGGGGACGGTGGTGAGCAGGGCCTTGGTGACCTCGGCGGACACCTCGACCGGCAGCTTCTCGATGACGCCGGAGACGTCGACGGCCGGGTCCATCGGCCGCTCGGTGAGCAGCGGATCGGGGGTGTCGACGACCGCGCGCCAGAAGTCGAGTTCGGCGGCGCGCTCGGGAGCGCGGGCCTCGTCGGCCAGCGCGTGCGCCCAGGCCCGCATGGAGGTGGCCGGGGCGACCAGCTCGGGCTGCTGACCGGCGGAGAGCTGACCCCAGGCGGCGACGAAGTCGGGAACGAGGATGCGCCAGGAGACGCCGTCGACCACGAGGTGGTGGGCGACGACGATCAGTCGCCCGGCCCGCGCCGAGTCGGTGGTCTTCGCCGCGGTGTCCTCGGCGCCGGGCAGCGAGACCGCCGGCGCGGAACTGGCCGCGGTGGGCTCGAGCCACACGAAGCGGACCACGATGCCCGCGGCCGGATCGAGCCGGTCCAGGCTGGCATCCAGTGCGGCCGAGGCGATCTCGACGAGTTCGGCGTCGGTGACGTTCGCGTCGAAGGTGCTGTGGTCGATCAGCGCGTCGGCGTCGACAGCACCGGCCGGTGCGGTGTCGACGATCCAGCGGCCGTCGACCCGGTGCAGGCGCGCCCGCAGCATGTCGTGGCGGTCGATGACCGCGCCGACGGTGGCCGCGATGCCCGCGCGATCGATGCCGACCGGCAGTTCCAGCGCCATGGTCTGGTTGAACCGGTCGAACGACCCGGGCCGCTCGGCCATGAACCGGACCACCGGGGTCAGCGGCATCTCACCTACGCCGCCGCCGGGCAGCTCGGCCAGCGCGGCCGCGGAAGCCGCTGCCACATCGGCGGTTTCGGCCACCGAGGCCAGTCCGGCGACGGTGCGCTGCTCGAAGACGTGGCGCGGGGTGAACAGCACGCCGCGCGCCTTGGCCCGGGACACGAGCTGGATGGAGACGATCGAATCGCCGCCGAGGGCGAAGAACGAGTCGTCGACACCGACCCGCTCCACGCCGAGGACCTCGGCGAACACCTCGGCGATGGTCTGTTCGATGGAGGTGCGCGCGGCCCGGAAGGTGACCTCGGTGGCGAACACCGGCTCGGGCAGCGCCTTGCGGTCGAGCTTGCCGACCGGGGTCAGCGGCACCCGGTCGATCACCATGATCGAGGACGGCACCATGTAGGCGGGCAGGCGATCCTCGACGTGCGCGGTGAGCGCCGCGACATCGATCGAATGGCCCGGCGTGGCAACCACATACGCGACCAGCGAAACCGCGCCCGCGGTGCTCTTGTGGCCGAGGGTGGTGGCGAAGTCGACGGTCTCGTGCGCGGCGAGGGCGGAGTCGATCTCGCCCAGTTCGATGCGGAAGCCGCGGATCTTGACCTGGAAGTCGGAGCGGCCGACGTATTCGACCGTGCGTTCGGCGGTCCAGCGGACGACGTCACCGGTGCGGTACATCCGCTCACCCGGGACGAACGGGTCGGCGACGAACCGGTCGGCGGTGAGCCCGGCACGGGCGTGATAACCGCGGGCCAGCTGGATGCCCGACAGGTACAGCTCACCCGCGACACCCACCGGGACGGGCTGGAGCTGGGCGTCCAGGATCAGCGAGCGCATGCCGCGAGTCGGGCCACCGATGGTGACCAGCTCGCCCGGCGTCAGCGCGTCGCTGATGTTGGTCATGATCGTGGTCTCGGTGGGGCCGTAACCGTTGTGGAAGGCACGAGTCGTGCCGTCCGCCAACGGAACCGCCCACTTCGACACCAGATCGGCGGGTACCGCTTCGCCACCGGCGACCAGCACCCGCAGCGAGTCGAGGCCGCTGGGGTCGAAGGTGGCCAGGGCGGCGGGGGTGATGAAGGCGTGGGTGACCCGCTCGGTGCGGATCAGTTCCGACAGCTCGTCGCCGCCGTAGACGCCCGGCGGGACCACGACCAGCGCGCCGCCGCGGGCCAGGGCCAGCAGCAGTTCCAGGATGGAGGCGTCGAACGAGGGCGAGGCGAAATGCAGTGCGCGCGTGTCGGTGTCGAGGGCGTAGCGCTTGGCCTGTTCCTCGCCGAAGTTGGCCAGACCGGCGTGGGTGACCACGACGCCCTTGGGCACACCGGTGGAGCCGGAGGTGTAGATGACGTAGGCGGGCTGCTCGGGGCTGGTCTCGCGGACCAGTTCCGAGTCGGCGATCGGGCCGCCGTCGAAGCGGGCGAGGTCGAGCTCGTCGAGCACGAGCCAGCCTGCCGCGGGAGCATCCGAGCTGTCGGCGGCACGCGGTGCGATGTCGGGCAGTCCGCCGAGCACCGACGCGACGGTGATGCCGAGCGGCGAACCGGAGTCGGTGACCATGTGGGCGATGCGGTCGGCGGGGTAGGTCGGGTCGACCGGGACGAAGGCGGCACCGGTCTTGGCGACCGCCCAGGCGGCCAGCACCGAGTCGGCCGAGCGGGGAACGCCGATCGCGACGAGGTCCTCGGCACCGATGCCCTCGGCGATCAGCAAGCGCGCCAGGCGGTTCGAGCGTTCGTCGAGCTCGGCATAGGAGACGCTCGTCCCCTGGAACACCACGGCCGGACCGGTCGGGTTCCGGTCGACGGCCTCGGTCAGGAGGTGACGCAGGGTGCGCGCGGGCACCGGCGGCTTGCCGACGCGGAACACCAGGTCGGACCGCTCGGCGGCATCGAGGACGTCGATCGCGCCGACCGTGATCGCGGCATCGGCGGCCACCGCTTCGAGCACGCGCTGCCAGCGCACGGCGATGCCGGCGACGGTGTCCTCGTCGAACAGTTCGGTGGCGTAGTTCAGTGCCAGCGCCATACCGCCGCTGCCGGGTTCACCCAGCTCCGACAGCGTGAACTGCAGATCGAAGCGGGCCACGCTCTCGTCGAGGTCGAGCGCGGAGACCGCGAGGCCGGGCAGTTCGAGGGTGGTGCGGTCCAGGTTCTGGAAGGCCAGCATCACCTGGAACAGCGGGTTGCGCGACTGCGAGCGCTCGGGCGCGAGGAGTTCCACCAGGCGCTCGAACGGGACATCGGCATTGCCGTAGGCGTCGAGGTCGGTCTTGCGGGCCTGCTCGAGCAGGTCGGTGAACGACTCGGCCGGGCGCACACCGGTGCGCAGCACCAGGGTGTTGACGAACATGCCGACCAGGTCGTCGAGGGCCTGCTCGCCACGGCCCGCGATCGGGGTGCCGATGGCGATGTCGTCGGAGCCGGACAGGCGAGCCAGCAGCACCGCCAGCGCGGTGTGCATGACCATGAACAGCGACGCGCCCTGGCGGCGGGCCACTTCGTCGAGCTTGGCGATCAGCTCGGGCGAGAGTTCGCGGTGCACGGTCGCGCCGCGCAGCGAGGCGATGGCCGGACGCGGCCGGTCGAACGGCAGGGTCAGTTCGTCGGGGACGCCGGCGAGCTGGGACTGCCAGTAGCCGACCTGGCGCGACATCAGCGAGTCGGTGTCGTCCTCGGTGCCGAGCACAGCGCGCTGCCAGATGGCGAAATCGGCGTACTGCACCGGCAGCGGAGCCCAGCCGGGGGCGGTGCCCTGAGCGCGGGCCGTGTAGGCGCGCATCACATCGCGGGTCAGCGGTGCGATGGAGAAACCGTCGGCGGCGATGTGGTGCACGACGACGACGAGAACGTGCTCGGTGGCCGCAGCGGATCCGGTGGCCGCAATGCGACCGGCCGTCCCGGACTCGTTGGCGCCTGATCCGTCCGCGCCGTTCTCGGCCGCGGCGACGCGGAACAGCCGGGCACGCAGCGGAACCTGTTCGGCCACATCGAAACCGGTGGAGACGAACTCGGTGACCGTGCCGAACAGCTCGTCCTGCGCGACCGCGACCGGTCGCAGATCCAGCGAGATGCGTTCGGCCGCGACGATCTGCTGCACCGGGGTGCCACCATGTTCGGGGTAGCGGGTACGCAGCGACTCGTGCCTGCGGACGAGGTCGGCCAGCGCCAACGACAGTGCCTCGATGTCGAGTTCGCCGGTGAGGCGGATCGCGACGGGCAGGTTGTAGGCGGCGGAGGTGGTGTCGTACTTGTTGAGGAACCACATCCGCTGCTGCGCGAACGACAGCGGAACCAGTTCACCTTCGGCGCGCTCGCGAGCGACCAGCGCCGCGCGGGCGGTGCCACCGGTGTGCGATTCCACCCGTGCCGCAAGGGCTTCCACGGTCGAGGCTTCGAACAGCGCGCGCACCGGCACGGTCGCGCCGAGCGCGGCGCCGATGCGGGCCACCACGCGGGTGGCGATGAGCGAGTTGCCGCCGAGGTCGAAGAAGTCGTCGTCGACGCCGACCCGGTCCAGACCGAGCACATCGGCGAAGACCGCCGCGACGGCCTCCTGCACCGGCGTGACCGGGGCGCGGAAGGCCCGCGCCTGCACGGCCGGGGCGGGCAGGGCACGGCGATCCAGCTTGCCGTTGACGGTCAGCGGGATCCATTCCAGGCGCACGAGCGCCGCCGGAACCATGTAGGCGGGCAGCTGTTCGGCCGCACCGGTGCGCACCACGTCGAGATCGGGGACGAGCTCGCCCTCGGCTACGACGTAGGCGACGATCCGCTGATCACCCGGCAGATCCTCACGCACGATGACCGCGGCCTGGGCGATGCCCGGCTGCGCGAGCACGGCGGCTTCGATCTCGCCGAGCTCGATGCGGAAGCCGCGGACCTTGACCTGATCGTCGGCGCGGCCGAGGTATTCGAGCTCGCCGAAGCGGTTCCAGCGTGCGAGGTCGCCGGAGCGGTACAGCCGCGAGCCGCCCTGGTTCGGGCCGGCCAGGGGGTTGGCGACGAAGCGAGTGGCGGTCAGGTCGGGACGGCCGAGGTAGCCGCGCGCCAATTGCGGTCCGGCGACATACATCTCACCCGCGACACCGACCGGCACGGGGCGCAGCCGGTTGTCGAGCACGTAGACACCGAGGCCCGCGATGGCCCGGCCGACGACCGAACCGGCCGCGGCGGCAATGGTTTTCGCGTCCAGCGCGCGGAACGACACGTGCACCGTGGTCTCGGTGATGCCGTACATGTTGACCAGCGTCGGCGAGCTGTCGCCGTGGCGGGCGACCCAATCCGAGAGGCGACGCAGTTCGAGCGCCTCGCCACCGAACACCACGTAGCGCAGCGCCAGCGGCTCGAGGCCGGGTCCGGCGTTCCGGTCGGCCTCGGCCAGCTGGTAGAACGCCGAGGGCGTCTGGTTGAGCACGGTGACCTGCTCGACGCGCAGCAGTTCCAGGAACTGCTCGGGCGAGCGCGAGGTGTAGTAGTCGACCACGATCAGCGAGCCGCCGAACAGCAGCGGGCCCCACAGCTCCCACACCGAGAAGTCGAAGGCGTAGGAGTGGAACAGCGTCCACACATCGCGCGGGCCGAAGCCGAAATCGCGGTCGGTGTTGGCGAACAGGCGCACCACGTTGCGGTGCGCGACCGCGACGCCCTTGGGGCGGCCGGTCGAACCCGAGGTGTAGATGACGTAGGCGACGTTGTCCGGCGAGAGCGGGGCCAGCCGGTCGGCGTCGGTGATCGGCGCGTCGTCGGCGTCCTCGATGTTGCCGGTCTCCACGGCGAAACCGTCGAGCACGACCGAGGGCAGGTGCGTCGGCACCGTCACCTGGACGGTGGAATCCAGGACCACGCTGGTGGGCCGGGAGTCCTCGAGCACGTAGGCGATGCGCTCGGCCGGGTAGGTCGGGTCGACCGGCACATAACCCGCACCGGTCTTGACCACGGCGAGCAGCGCGACGACCAGGTCCAGCGAGCGCGGCAGGATCACCGCGACCAAGGACTCCGGGCCCGCGCCGTCGTCGATCAGCCTGCGCGCCAGAACATTCGCGCGCCGGTCGAGTTCGGCGTAGGTCAGCGACTCGACCCCGAACTTGGCGGCGATGCGGTCCGGATGGGCGGCGGCCGCGGCGTCGAACAGGTCGACCAGGGTGGTGTGCTTGTTGCCGAACAGCCCGCGCCGGTGCCCGGCCGGGGTGCTGGCGTCGTGGATCACCGGCAGGGCGATGGCGTCGGCGCCCGAGGACACCCAGCGCTGGGCGACATCGCGCTGTTCGGCCTCACCGAGCAGGTCGATGTCGCCGACGATCACGTCCGGGTCCTCGGCCACGCTGCGCAGGATGCGCACCAGGCGGTCACCGAAGGCGGCGACGGTCTCGACGTCGAACAGATCGGTGGCGTAGTTCCACGACATGGCCAGCGAGCCGTCGGCGGCCTCGCCCACGGTGAGCTGCACATCGAATTTGGCTGTGCCCGGGTCGAAGTCGACGACATCGAGGTCGAGACCGGGCAGCGCGACGGTGCCGGTGTCGGCGGCGGTGGCCGCCTCGAAGGTGAGCGCCACCTGGAACAGCGGGTGGTGCGCCTGCGAGCGGGTGGGGCTGAGCACGTCGACGAGCCGCTCGAACGGCACGTCGGCGTTGGCGAAGGCCGACAGGTCGACCTTGCGGACCTGCTCGAGCAGATCGCCGAAGCGCCCGCCCAGGTCGACCTCGCTGCGCAGCACCAGGGTGTTGACGAACATGCCGACCAGGTCGTCGAGGGTGCGCTCGCCGCGACCGGCGATCGGGGTGCCGATCGCGATGTCGGTGCTGTTGGACAGGCGCGCGGCCCAGGTGGCCAGCGCCGCGTGCATCACCATGAACAGGGTCACGCCGCGGGCGCGGGCGATCTCGGTGAGCCCGCGGTGCAGCTCGGCGTCGATGGTGAACCGGTGCAGGTCACCGGCATTGGTGGCGATCTCCGGGCGCGGCCGGTCGGCGGGCAGCTCCAGCTGGTCGGGCAGATCACGCAGCTGCTCGGTCCAGTAGGCGATCTGGCTCGCCGCGACGGACTCGGGATCGGTCTCCTCGCCGAGCATCTCGCGCTGCCACAGCGTGTAGTCGGCGTACTGCACCTCGAGCGGGGCCCACGCCGGGACCTCGCCGCGGGCGCGCTCGGTGTAGGCGACGACGACGTCACGCAGCAGCGGCCGCAGCGAGAAACCGTCACCGCTGATGTGGTGCATGACCAGCACGGCCACGTGTTCGGTGCGACCGGCGACGGCGCCGCGTTCCTCGATGCGCAGCAGACTCGCGCGGAACGGCACCTCGCGGGTGACGTCGAAGTGCACACCGGCCAGCTCGACCACCCGGTCGACCACATCGGTGGCGGCGACCGGCTGGGCGGGCAGCGCGAAGCGGACCTCGTCGGCGGGCAGGATCTGCTGGTACCCGGCGCCTTCGACCTCCGGGTAGAAGGTGCGCAGGGTCTCGTGCCGGGCGGTGACGTCGGCGATGGCCGCTTCCAGCGCGGCGACATCGAGCTCGCCGGTGAGCCGGATCGCGACCGGGATGTTGTTGACCGCGGTGCGGTTGTCGAAGCGGTTGAGGAACCACATCCGCTGCTGGGCCTGCGACAGCGGCACCAGCTCCGGGCGCGGACGCGGGGTCAGCGGGATGCGACCGCCGCGACCGGTGGAGGTCTCGACGCGGGTCGCGAGCGCGCCCACCGTCGAAGCCTCGAACAGCGCGCGCAGCGGCACCTGGGTGTCGAGTGCCTCCGACAGCCGGGCCGCCACCCTGGTGGCGATCAGCGAGTTGCCGCCGAGTTCGAAGAAGTCGTCGTCGAGGCCGACCTGACCGACGCCGAGCACCTCGGCGAAGGTGGCCGCGACGATCTGCTGCACGGGCGTGACCGGCGCCTGGAAGGTTTTCGCGGCGAACACCGGCGCGGGCAGCGCCTTGCGATCGAGCTTGCCGGAAGCGTTGAGCGGGAACGCGTTCAGCACCACGTAGGCCGCGGGCACCATGTACACGGGCAGCTCGGTGCCGAGCGCGTCCTTGACCGCATCGGTGTCGATGGTGGCACCGGGCTGCGGGATCACGTAGGCCACCAGCTGATCACCGGTGTGCTCGTCGGCGCGGACCACGACCACCGACTGGGCGATCGACGGCAGCGCGGTGAGCGCCGACTCGATCTCACCGAGTTCGATGCGCAGACCGCGCAGCTTCACCTGGAAGTCGGTGCGGCCCAGGTATTCCAGCTCGCCGTCGACGGTCCACGTGACCAGGTCGCCGGTGCGGTACATGCGCTCGCCGGCGTGGAACGGGTCGGCGACGAAGCGGTCCATGGTGAGGTCGGGTCGACCGACGTACCCGTGCGCCAGCTGCACGCCCGCCAGATAGAGCTCACCCGCGACACCCACCGGAACCGGGCGCAGGCGCGAATCCAGCACGTAGAGCCGGGTGTTGAAGACCGGGGCGCCGATCGGCACCGTGTCGGTGTCGGCGTCGGTGACCTCGTGATAGGTCACGTCGACCGCGGCCTCGGTGGGGCCGTAGAGGTTGTGCAGCGCGGCGCCGGTCAGCTCGCGCAGGCGCTGCGCGGTGGGCGCGGGCAGCGCCTCACCGGAGGCGAACACATTGCGCAGCGAGACACAGTCCGCGGCAAGGGGTTCGGTGACGAACACGGCCATCATCGACGGCACGAAGTGCACCGTGGTGACCTGCTCGGCCGCGATCAGCCGGGCCAGGTAGGCCGGATCGCGATGCCCGTCGGGCTTGGCGACGACCAGGCGCGCGCCGACCTGCAGGGGCCAGAAGAACTCCCACACCGACACGTCGAAGGTGGCCGGGGTCTTCTGCAGCACCACGTCGTCGGCGGCCAGGCCGTAGGCGGCGTGCATCCACACCAGGCGGTTGACGATCGCCGCGTGACTGACCGCCACACCCTTCGGCCGACCGGTCGACCCGGAGGTGAAGATGACGTAGGCGGTGTTGTCCGAGCGCAGCGGACGATGCCGGTCGGCATCGGTGACCGGCGCGCTCGAATGACCGGACAGATCGAGCTCGTCGATGCGCACTTCGCGCCCGGCGGCCGCGGGCAGCGACTCCCCGGCGGTCAGCACGCACACCGGCTGCGCGGTCTCGAGGATGTGCTCGATGCGCTCGGCCGGGTGATCGGGATCGAGCGGCACGTACGCGCCACCGGCCGCGGACACGGCGTACATGCCGACCAGCAGGTCGATCGAGCGCCGCATACCCAGTGCCACATACGATTCCGGGCCGACCCCGGCGTCCTTGAGCCAGCGCGCCAGCTGACGCACCCGCACCGCGAACTCGGCGTAGGACAGACTCGTCCCCTCGAACGTGAGCGCGGTCGCGTCGGGCGTGCGCGCGACCTGCGCCTCGAACAGGGCGTTGAGGGTGGCCGGGTCGTCGTCGCTGGGGGTGCTCAGCGCGGCGTCGACGGCGAATTCGGTGTCGTTCCAGCGGTCGAGCACCAGGGTGCGCTCGGCGGGATCGAGCAGGTCGATGTCACCGACGGCGACCGTGGGATCGGCCACGACGGCGGTGAGCACGCGCAGCAGACGCGCGCCGAAGGTGGCGGCGAATCCGGCGTCGAAAAGGTCGGTGGCGTAGACGAGTTCGGCGTCCATGTGGCTGTCGTCGTCGGCCGGGACCTCGCTCAGCGCGAGTTGCAGGTCGAACTTGGCCGTGTGCTGGTCGATGCCCAGCTCCGAGACCGTCAGGCCCGGCAGTTCCAGGGTGGTGCGGCCCAGGTTCTGGAACGAGAGCATCACCTGGAACAGCGGGTGGCGCGCCTGCGAACGGGCCGGGTTGAGCACCTCGACGAGGCGCTCGAACGGCACGTCGGCGTGCGCGAAGGCGGCCAGATCGTTCTCGCGGACCTGACCGAGCAGCTCGGTGAAGGCCGCCGCCGGATCGACCTGGGCGCGCAGCACCAGGGTGTTGACGAACATGCCGACCAGGTCGTCGAGCGCCTGCTCACCACGACCCGCGACGGGGATGCCGACGGCGATGTCGGAGGTACCCGACAGCCGCGACAGCAGCGCGGCGAAGGCGCTGTGTACCACCATGAACAGGGTGGTGCCGTGCTCGTGCGCGACCCGGTTCAGTGCCTCGACGAGCTCGCCGGGCACCTCGAAGCGGTGTGTGCCCGCCTGGTAGCTGGCCTGCGCGGGCCGCGACTTGTGGCCGAGGCGCAGTTCGTCGGGCAGATCGGCCAGCGCGCCGCGCCAGTGGTCGAGCTGCTCGGAGATCAGCGAGGTGGGATCGTCCTCGTCGCCGAGGGTTTCGCGCTGCCACAGCGCGTAATCCACGTACTGCACGGCCAGTGGCGGCCAGCCCGGCTCGGCATTGCCGGTGCGGGCGACGTAGGCGGTCATCAGGTCGCGCACCAGCGGGCGCAGCGAGAAACCGTCGGCGGCGATGTGGTGGACCACCATCACCAGGACATGCTCGCGCTCGCTCAGTTCGTAGACCCGAAGGCGCACAGGCGCGTTCGCGGTGACGTCGAAGCCGCGGCGGGCGAACTCGTAGAGCGAGGCCGCCATGTCGGTCTCGTCGGCCTCGACGAGTTCGACATCGGGGATCGAGACCGCGGCGGCGAGCACCTTCTGGAAGGCGGTGCCGTCATGGGAGGGGTAGACGGTGCGCAGCGACTCGTGCCGGGCGATGACATCGGCGACCGCGCCGCGCAGGGCGGGCAGGTCGAGCAGGCCCTGCAGGCGCACCGCGACCGGGATGTTGTAGGTGCCGGTGTCCCCGGCGTCGGCGAGGTCGAAGCGGTTGAGGAACCACATCCGCTGCTGGGCCAGCGACAGCGGCGGATGCTCCGGGCGCGGCCGGGCCGTCAGCTCGGTGCGCACACCGGTGCCCGCGTGCGATTCGACGCGGGCCGCGAGCGCCCCGACGGTCGGCGCCTCGAACAGGGTGCGCACGCCGACCTCGGCGTCGAGCGCCTTGCTCAGCCGCGCGGCCACCTGGGTGGCGACCAGCGAGTTGCCGCCGAGGGCGAAGAAGTCGTCGTCGACGCCGACCCGGTCGGCGCCGAGCAGATCGGCGAAGATCTCGGCGACGATCTCCTCGATCGGCGTCGAGGGCGCGCGGAACTGCTTGGCCTCGAACACCGGTGCGGGCAGCGCCTTGCGATCGAGCTTGCCGGAGGCGTTGAGCGGGAAGGCATCCAGCACGACCAGTGCCGAGGGCACCATGTAGGCCGGGAGCTCGGCGGTGACGCCCGCCTTCACCGCGGCCACATCCAGACCCGAATCCGGTTGCGGCACCAGGTAACCCACGAGCTGGTCACCGGCATGCGCGTCGGCGCGCACCACGACGACCGACTGTGCGACACCCGGCTGGGCCAGCAGGGTGGCCTCGATCTCGCCGAGCTCGATGCGCAGACCACGCAGCTTCACCTGGAAGTCGGTGCGGCCCAGGTAGTTCAGTTCACCGTCGCGAGTCCAGGTAACCAGGTCACCGGTGCGGTACATGCGCGAACCGGCCGCGCCGTAGGGGTTGGCGACGAAACGGTCGGCGGTGAGGTCGGCCCGGTTGAGGTAACCGACGGCGAGCTGATCGCCCGCCAGATACAGCTCACCCGCGACACCGGGGGCCACCGGGTGCAGCCGCGAATCCAGCACGAACACCTTGGTGTTCCACACCGGACGGCCGATCGGCACCGACTCCACATCGGTGTCGACGACCTCGTGATAGGTGACGTCGACCGCGGCCTCGGTGGGGCCGTAGAGATTGTGCAGGCGGGCGCCGGTGAGCTCACGCAGGCGCTGCGCGGTGGGCGCGGGCAGCGCCTCACCGGAGGCGAACACCTGACGCAGCCGCACCGCGCTGCCATTGCCGTTGCTGCCCAGCGTAGAGACGAACACCGACAGCATCGACGGCACGAAGTGCGCGGTGGTGATGCCACGTTCGGAGATGACCTGCGCCAGGTACACCGGGTCGCGATGGCCGTCGGGCTTGGCGACGACCAGGCGCGCGCCGGTCTGCAAGGGCCAGAAGAACTCCCACACCGACACGTCGAAGGTGGCCGGGGTCTTCTGCAGCACCGCGTCGGCGGCGTCGATCGGGTACTCGTGCTGCATCCACAGCAACCGGTTGACGATCGCGGCGTGATCGACCGCGACGCCCTTGGGACGGCCGGTCGAACCCGACGTGAAGATCACGTAGGCGGTATTGGTCGCCCGCAGCGGCTTGACGCGCTCGGCATCGGTGATCGGGGCACCGCTGAAATCGGCGGGGTTCTCGATGTTCTCGACCGCCTGCACGGTGACACCGTCGGCCTCGAAGTTGTCGCGGCGGCTGGTGAGCACCAGGCGCGGCTGCGCGGTCTCGATGATGTGGCCGATGCGATCGGCGGGCTGATCGGGATCGAGCGGCACGTACGCCGCGCCCGCCTGCAGCACCGCGTACATGGCGACGACCAGCTCGGTCGAGCGCCGGATCGCCAGCGCCACATGCGAACCGGGGCCGACGCCGTCGGCGATCAACCTGCGGGCGATACGGTTGGCCCGCTCCTGCAGGTCGCGGTAGGTCAGGGTCTCGTTCTCGAAGACCAGCGCGACGGCGTCCGGGGTGCGTTCGACCTGGGCGTCGAACAGCGAGACCAGAGTCGCCTCCGGCACCGCGCGGGCGGTGTCGTTCCAGTCGACCAGGACCTGCGCGTGCTCCTCGGGGGCGAGCAGGTCGATGTCGCCGACCGCCACCTCGGGATCGGCGACGATCGCGGCGAAGATGTTGTCGAGCCTGCGGGCGAACGCCGCGATGGTCGATTCCTCGAAAAGGTCGAGCGCGTAGGAGAACTCGGCCGACATGCCGCCGGCCTCGCCGTCGGTGTCCTGCACCTCGGTGAGCGTGAGCTGGAGGTCGAACTTGGCCAGCTGGGCGTCGTAGTCGATGCCGCTGACCGAGAGGCCGGGCAGCTGCAGCGAGGCCTGCTTGGTGTTCTGGAACGACAGCATCACCTGGAACAGGGGATGACGCGCCTGCGAGCGGGCCGGGTTGAGCACCTCGACGAGCCGCTCGAACGGCACATCGGCGTGCGCGAACGCCTGCAGGTCGGTTTCGCGGGCCTGGTCGAGCAGCGTCGCGAAGCCGGTGGCGCCGTCCACCTCGGTGCGCAGCACCAGGGTGTTGACGAACATGCCGACCAGATCGTCGAGCGCCTGGTCGCCACGGCCTGCCACCGGGGTGCCGATGGCGATGTCGGCGGTCCCGCTGGCGCGGGCGAGCAGCACGGCCAGCGCGGAGTGCATGACCATGAACAGCGAGGCGTTGTAGCGACGGCCCAACTCGACCAGGGCGCGCTGGGTCTCGCTGGCGATGACGAAGCTGTAGGTGCCGCCGCGATAGGTGGCCGCGGGCGGGCGCGGATGGTCGGCGGGCAGCACCAGTTCGTCGGGCAGATCGGCGAGTTCGCGGGCCCAGTAGTCGATCTCGGAGGAGATCAGCGAGGTCGGATCGTCCTCGGAACCGAGCACCTCGCGCTGCCACAGCGCGTAATCGGCGTACTGGACCGGCAATTCGGCCCAGGTCGGCGCCTCCCACGAGGTGCGCGCCGCATAGGCGACGATCACATCGCGCGACAGCGGCGCCATCGACCAGCCGTCGGCGGAGATGTGGTGCACCACCATGCCGAGCACGTACTCGGTCTCGCTGATCTCGAAAAGCCGGGCGTGCAGCGGGACTTCGCTGGTCACGTCGAAGGCCATCGACGCCAGGTCGATCAGGTGGTCGATGAGGTTGTCCTCGGTGACCCGGTACGGGGTGAGGTCGGGCACGATCTGCGCCGCGTCCAGCACCACCTGCACGGGACCGGTACCGGATTCGGGGAACACGGTGCGCAGCGACTCGTGCCGGTCGATCACGTCGATCACGGCGACCTGCAGCGCGGCCACATCGAGCTCGCCGGACAGCCGGATCGCGACCGGGATGTTGTTGACCGCGGACCCGGTGTCGAACCGGTTGAGGAACCACATCCGCTGCTGGGCCAGCGACAGCGGCACCCGCTCGGGCCGCTCGCGGGCGACCAGCGCCTTGCGCGCGCCGTCACCGGCCTGGGACTCCACCCGCGCGGCCAGCGCGGCGACGGTGGGGGCCTCGAAGAGCATGCGCACGGGGACACGGGTGTCCAGCGCGATGCCGATGCGGGAAGCGACCTGGGTGGCGATCAGCGAGTTGCCGCCCAGCTCGAAGAAGTCGTCCTCGACACCGACGCGCGAGAGTTCGAGCACGTCGGCGAAGACCTGCGCGACGATCTGCTCGATCGGCGTGGTCGGCGCGCGGAACTCGCGCACCTCGAACACCGGCGCGGGCAGCGCGCGGCGGTCGAGCTTGCCGTTGACGGTCAGCGGGACCGCGGCCAGCACCATGATCGACGAGGGCACCATGTACGCGGGCAGGCGCTGCGCGACGTGGTCGGTGAGCTCGGTGACATCGATCGAACGACCCGGCACCGCAACGACATAGGACACCAGCGAGGTGCTGCCGCCCTTGTTCTTGTGGCCGATGCTGACCGCGAAGTCGACGGTCTCGTGCGAGGCCAGTGCCGAGTCGATCTCGCCGAGCTCGATGCGGAAACCGCGGACCTTGACCTGGAAGTCGGAGCGGCCGACGTACTCGACATTGCGGTCGGCGGTCCAGCGGACCACGTCACCGGTGCGGTACATCCGCTCACCGGGCACGTACGGGTTGGCGACGAAACGGTCGGCGGTCAGCGCGGGCCGCGCGTGGTAGCCGCGCGCCATGCCGACACCGGCGATGTAGAGCTCACCCGCGACACCGGCCGGAACCGGGCGCAGGCGATCGTCCAGGATCAGCGAGTGGGCGCCGCGGATGGGACCGCCGATGACGACGCGCTCCCCCGGGATCAGGCCCTCGCTGAGGTTGGAGGCGATGGTGGTCTCGGTGGGGCCGTAGACGTTGCCCAGCATGCGGCGCGAGCCACTGGGCAGGCGCACCGCCCACTTGGCGACCAGCTCCGGCGGGACCGCCTCGCCGCCGGCCGCGAGCACCCGCAGGTGATCGAGGCCGCGCGCGTCGAAGGTGGCCAGCGCGGCCGGGGTCACGAACGCGTGCGTGACCTCCTCGGTGATCAGGATGTCGCGCAGTTCCTCACCGCCGTAGACGCCCGGCGGGACCACGACGAGCGTGCCGCCACGACCCAGCGCCAGCAGCAGTTCCAGCACCGACGCGTCGAACGAGGGCGAGGCGAAATGCAGTGCGCGGGTGTCGGAGTCGAGCGAGTACAGGTCGATCTGCTCGGCGCAGAAGTTGGCCACGCTGGCATGGGTGACCACGACGCCCTTGGGCACACCGGTGGAACCGGAGGTGTAGATCAGGTACGCGGGCTGCGCGGGATCGGTGGGGCGCACCAGTTCCCGCGGCGCGAGGGGGGCGTCGGAGAAGTCGTCGAGATCGATGTCGTCGATCTCGAGCCAGCGCACGCCGGACTCCTCGCCGTAGCCGGGCAGCTCGCCCGCCTCGGCGGTGACCGTGAGACCAACCGACACACCGGCATCGGTGACCATGTGCGCGATGCGGTCGGCCGGGTAGTTCGGGTCGACGGGCGCGAACGCGGCACCGGTCTTGGCGACCGACCACACCGCCAGCACCGACTCCAGCGAACGCGGCACCGCGACGGCGACGAAGTCCTCGGCGCCGAGACCCTGCTGGATCAGCAAGCGGGCCAACTGGTTCGAGCGGCGATCGAGCTCGCCGTAGGACACAGCTGTCCCCTCGAACACCACCGCGGTCGCCTCGGTGTCGCGGGCGGCCTGGGCCATCAGCTGCGGCAGGGTGCGCGCGACCGCGGCGGGCGCGCCCACGCGGGTGACCAGGTCGGCGCGTTCGGCGTCGTCGAGCACGTCGATCGCGCCGACGGTGACGGCCGGGTCGGCCAGGATCGCGGTGAGCACGCGCCGCCAGCGCAGCAGCAGCTCCTCGACGGTGGACTGATCGAACAGGTCGATCGCGTAGGTGAGCACGCCGGTCATGCCCGACAGCGCGCCGGTGCCGGTGTGCTCCTCGGTCAGGGTCCACTGCAGGTCGAACTTGGCCATGTCGACCTCGACCTCGTCGGCATTGACCGTGAGACCGGGCAACTCGAGCGTGCCGTGCGACATCTCCTGGAACGACAGGACCACCTGGAACAGCGGGTGACGGGCCTGCGAGCGCGAGGGGTTGAGCACATCGACGAGCCGCTCGAACGGCACGTCGGCATTGGCGAACGCCGACAGGTCCGTGTCGCGGGTGCTGGCGAGGAACTCGGCGAACGGCTGAGTCGGGTCGACATCGGAACGCAGCACCAGGGTGTTGACGAACATGCCGATCAGGTCGTCGAGCGCCTGCTCACCGCGGCCCGCGATGGGGGTGCCGACGGCGATGTCGGTGGTGCCCGACAGCCGCGCCAGCAGCACGGCCAGCGAGGCGTGCACGACCATGAACAGGGTGACGCCGTTGGCGCGGGCCAGCGCGGCCAGCTGCTCGTGGGTGTCGGCGTCGATCTCGAAGCCGACGCGCGCGCCGCGGAAGCTCTGCTGCTGCGGGCGCGGGCGGTCGCTGGGCAGGTCGAGCTGGTCGGGCAGGCCGTCCAGCGCGCGCTGCCAGTAGTCGAGCTGACGCGCGGCCATCGAGGCCGGATCGGACTCGAGGCCGAGCAGTTCGCGCTGCCACAGCGTGTAGTCGCGGTACTGCACCGGCAGCGGCGCCCAGGCCGGGGCCTCGCCCGCCGAGCGGGCCAGGTAGGCGGTGGCGACATCGCGGGCCAGCGGGCCGAAGGAGAAGCCGTCGGCCGCGATGTGGTGCACCACGAAGGCGACCGCGAATTCCGGTGTGCCATTGGTCGTTCCGCCGGTCACCTGGTAGATCCGCACGCGGATCGGCAGTTCCAGGGTGACGTCGAAACCGGTGGAGGCGAAGTCGATCAGCTCGGCCTGCAGCAGCTGCTGCTCGATCGGGGTGACCGTGATGCCGAGGTCGAATTCGTCGGCGCCGAGCACGTGCTGGAAGCCGCCGTCGGCGTCGGGGAAGATCGTGCGCAGCGATTCCTGGCGCACCACAACGTCATTGAGCGCGTCGATCAGCGCGTCGACGTCGACGCGACCCTTCATCCGCACCACGAAGGGCAGGTTGTAGGTCGGCGCGGCGGGATCGAACTGGTTGATGAACCACATCCGCTGCTGGGCCAGCGACAGCGGCACCTGCTCGGGATGCGGCTGGGCGACCAGCGGCGGCCGGGTGGAAACCTCGGCGGGCGTGACGGATTCGGCCCGCGCGGCCAGTCCGGCCACGGTCGGGGTCTCGAACAGCGCGCGCACACCGAGCTGGATGCCGAAGGCGGCGCCGATGCGGGCGACGACCTGGGTGGCGACCAGCGAGTTGCCGCCGAGTTCGAAGAAGTTGTCGTCGGCGCCGACCCGCTCCTGACTCAGCACATCGGCGAAGATGCCCGCCACGATCTGCTCGGCGGGGGTGCGCGGGGCGCGGAAACCGCCTGCGGCGGCGGTGAACACGGGCTCGGGCAGGGCCTTGCGGTCGAGCTTGCCCGAGGTGTTGAGCGGGAACGCGGCGAGCACCATGATCGACGCGGGCACCATGTAGGTGGGCAGCTTCTCGCCGACGAAACGGGTCAGCGTCGCCGGATCGGCGGACTGGCCGGGCGCGGGCACCACGTAGGCCACGAGCTGCTGGCCGGTGGCGGTGTCGACCACGAGCACCGCGGCCTGGCTGACGCTGGGATGCGCGAGCAGGTCGGTCTCGATCTCGCCGAGCTCGATGCGCTGACCGCGGAACTTCACCTGGAAGTCGGTGCGGCCGATGTACTCCAGGACGCCCTCGGCGTTCCAGCGCACCAGGTCACCGGTGCGGTACATCCGCTCGCCCGGCCCGCCGACGGGGTTGGCGACGAAGCGGTCCGAGGTCAGGTCGGGGCGGCCGCGGTAGCAGCGGGCCAGCTGTCGGCCCGCCAGATACAGCTCACCCGGGGCACCGATCGCGGCCGGACGCAGGCGCGAATCCAGTACGTAGACTTCGACATTCCACTCGGGGATACCGATCGGCACCGTCACGGTGTCGGCTTCGGTGGCCTCCCAGTAGGTCACCGAGACCGCGGCTTCGGTGGGGCCGTACAGGTTGTGCAGACCGGCATCGGAGATCGCGCGCAACCCGGCGGCGGTCTCCGGGGGCAGTGCCTCACCGATCACGAAAACCGCACGCAGCGTGGCACATTGGGCCGCGGTGGCGTGCGAGACGAACACGGTGAGCATGGACGGCACGAAGTCCGTCACGGTGACGCCGTGCCGCTCGATCATGTCCGCGACGTAGAGCGGGTCGCGATGCCCGTCGGGCGAGGCGATGACCAGCTTCGCGCCGACCATCAGCGGCAGGAAGTAGCCCCACAGCGACACGTCGAAGGTGGTGGCGGTCTTCTGCAGGTAGACGTCGTCGGCGGTCAACCGGTACTCGTCGAGCATCCACAGCTCTTGGTTGACGATCGCGTGATGGGTCACCGCGACGCCCTTGGGGCGGCCGGTCGACCCCGAGGTGTAGATGACGTAGGCGGTGTTGTCCGGGCGCAGCGGGGACAGGCGCTCGTCGTCGGTGATCGGGGTGTCGGCGAAGGCGGAGGTGTCGAGGGTGTCGATCTCGACCCTGGCCACCGACTCCGGGAGGTCCAGATCGTCGGTGGTGGTGGTCAATACGCAGACCGGTGCCGCGGATTCGAGGATGTAGGCGGTGCGGTCGGCCGGATGATCCGGGTCGATCGGCACGTACGCGCCACCGGCTCGCAGCACCGCGTGCATGCCGACGACCAGCTCGAGCGAGCGCCGCATACCAAGGGCGACCAGCGATTCCGGGCCGACGCCGTCGGCGATCAGGAAGCGGGCCAGGCGGTTGACCTGCTTGCCGAACTCGGCGTAGGTGAGTGTCTCGCCCTCGAAGTCCAGGGCGATACTGCCCGGGGTCAGCGGGAACTGGGCGTCGAGCAGGGCGGGCAGGGTGGTCGCGGGGACCTCGTGCGCCGAGTCGTTCCACTCGGTCAGCGAGCGTTCCAGCTCGGCCGCGCCGGTGACCGGCAGGCGCCAGACCGGCTCGGTGGCATCGGCGGCCAGGAAACGATCGAAGAACTCGAGGAACCGGGCGTGATGGGTCCGCGCGTCGGCGGCCGAGTACAGGTTCGGGTTGGTCTCGAAGTCGATGTGGGAGCGGGTGCCACCGTGCGACTGATAGAAGTTGACGCCCAGGTCTTCGATGCTGCCGGTGGAGAGCACGTTGAGCGTGCCCTCCATGTCACCGAAGCGCAGATGGTTGTCGAACAGCATGATGTTGACCCACGGACCGAAGAACTCGGTGGAGACCATGCCGTCGCCCGCCGAATCACGGCGGATGTCCTCGTGGCGGTAGCGCTGGTGGCGCAGCGCACCGGAGACCTCGGTGGTCACCGAGCGCAGCAGCTCGGCCACGGTGGTGTCGTGGCCGACGCGCAGGCGCAGCGGCACGATATTGGAGGTCGCGCCACCGGAGCGGCGCATGACCGCGGTGGTGCGCGCGGTGACCGGGAGGCTGAGGATGACGTCCTCGGCGCCGGTGATCTGGGCCAGGTAGGCGGCGAAACCGGCGATCAGCAGCGGCGCGGCGGTGCTGTCGTGGCGAGCGATGGCCGCGGCGAGCAGGTCGTCCTGGGCCTGGGTCAGGGCCGCGCTGGTGATGTCGTTGACCGGCGAGGGCGGCGCGGACCGACCGGTGAGGCTGCTGCCCTCTTCCAGTCCGGCCACGCGCTGGGCCCAGTGCGCCTTGTCGGATTCGAAGCGGGTGCTGTCGCGGTAGGCGATCTCGGTCTCGTAGAGCGAGCGCAGATCGGTGGCCTTGTTCTCCGGCGCGGGCGTGCCGGTGACCTCGGCGGTATAGAGCTGTGCCGTGCGGTTGACGAAATTGTTGGCGCCGAAACCGTCGAGCACGATGTGGTGGACGCGGGCGTACCAGTACCAGTGCTCGTCGTCGAGCTGTAGCGCGGCGGCCTGCACGAGGCGGTCGGCGACGATGTCGAGCGGGCGGCTGTACTCCGCGCGCATCCACTCGGCGGCGGCGGCCTCGGGATCGGCTTCGCCACGCAGGTCGACATAGATCAGCGTCGCGTCCTGCGACGGATCGATCGTCTGCTTCGGCTCGCCGTCCACCTCGACGATGCGCAGCCAGCCCGACTCCAGGTCGGTCGCCGCGCCCGCGCTCGCGCGCTCGAGTGCGGCGACATCGAGGTGTCCACGCAGATCGACGTACTGGGCGATATTGATCGGCACCTGTGGGTCGACGTGCTGCGCGTACCAGATACCGAGCTGAGCGGGCGAGAGCGGGAAGTACTCCGCAGAGTCTCCACGTCCGTCACCAGTTTCGCCGTTTCCGCCGAAATCCAGCCGGTCCAACCCAAACCTCGCTTCCGGAACACCTAGTCAGCGCTCCCCGACGACACCGGAACGCAGGCGCCCCAGCCAGAACTAGCGTGGCGCCTGCGTCTCGGGTTCAGTTCTCGAAATCAATCAGGCAAAAATGTCCATTGGCACTATCTGTCGGCTCGACCGATCTCGTTACACGGCCGAGACCATGCTCGTGATCGTCCGGCCGCCAGCGCCGGTGTGCTCGTCGCAAACCATCGCACCAATCTACCGGTGTGCCCGCCCCGCAACCAACCACATCCATAGCGACGCGGCATCGGACCAGGTGAGCCCCCCGCCCCGAGTTTGCTGACGCTTGTCTGCGTTCTCACATCCTCACCGGACCCCCGCTGAGCCCGCAGCGACTGAGGCATGGATCACACCGCCCGGTCTGCTCCTCGGCTACCCGTCGCGTTCGGCCACCGCGCGGACTCGGGCCGGGTCGTAGAGGTGGGATTGGACGCAGTCGATCGCGGGGGTCATCGCGCGGCCGACCAGGATCACCGCGGCTTGGCGGAGGTCGGCGGATTCGACCTGGTCGGCGATGTCGGTGAGGGTGCCGCGCAGGACGAGTTGTTCGGGCTGGCTCGCGCGGTAGACGACGGCCACCGGGCAGTCGGGGCCGTACTCGTCGATCAGTTCCTCCGCGAGCACCCTGATCCGGGTGATGGCGAGATGCAGGACCAGGGTGGCGCCGGTCGCGGCGAAGTTCGCGAGTGCCTCGCCCTCGGGCATCGCGGTCGAACGTGCCTGGGTGCGGGTGAGGACCACAGATTGGACCACCTCGGGGACGGTCAACTCGGTGCCGAGGGCCGCCGCGGCTGCCGCGTAGGCCGGGACACCGGGGGTGATGTCCCAGGGCACGCCGTTGGCGTCGAGGCGGCGGGTCTGCTCGGTGAGCGCGGAATAGAGGGACGGATCGCCCGAGCACAACCGCGCCACGTCCCGGCCCGCCGCATGCGCGCGCACGAGATGCTCGGTGATCTGATCCAGATCCAGCCGCTGGGTATCGATGAGTTCGGTCCCCGGCGCACAGTGCGCCAGCACCTCGGGATCCAGATAGGTCCCCGCGTACAAACAGACCGCGCTCTCCCGCAGCAACGTCGCCGCCCGCACCGTGAGCAGATCCGCCGCCCCGGGCCCCGCCCCGATGAAGTGCACAGTCATACCAGCAGCGTAGATCGCGCCCGCACAGCCCTAGCGCCCTGGACAGTTGATCACCACCGCTCTGGTGGCGGCATCGGTCGAGAGCGGTCCGCCACCAGAGCGTGGTGATCTTGAATCGACCGCACGGGCGAGGGGGTGGGCACGTAGGTTCTGGGGTACGGGTCGGCGCGACGAGAGGGGTTGGGGTGCGGGTTTCGGGTAGGGCAGGCGCGGCGATGGTCGTGGGGGTCGTGGCGGCGGCGTGCGCGGCGGGATGTGCGGGCGGCACCGTCGATGGGCATGCCACGGTCGCGCTCGACGGGTATGTGCCGTCGGTGAGCAATCAGGATCCGGCGCGTGGGATACCCGGGATCGTCACCGTCGAGATTCCGCCGGGGCTGCACGTGACGGCTTCGCAGCGCGTCGCGTACCCCGCGATTCCGCCGATGGGTGGACCGCACGACGCGCGGTGGGCGGCCTGCGACGGTGTCGTCTATGACAAGGCCCTACGCACCGAGAATGTGGTGCACTCCTTGGAGCACGGCGCGGTGTGGATCGCCTACGACCCCGCGCGCGTCGGTGCCGAGGAGCAGGCGACGTTGCGCGCGAAGGTCGAGAACAAGCCGTACATGCTGATGTCACCGATCCCGGACATGTCCGTTCCCCTCTCCGTGCAGTCCTGGGGACACCAACTGGTCCCCGACAATGCCGACGACGCGCGCATCGACCAGTTCATCGTCGCGCTGCGCGAAAACCCGTACACCACGCCGGAACCCGGGGCCACCTGCTCGTCTCCCCTGTTCGACCGCGACAATCCGCCGCCCTACGACCCCAGCCCGCCCGGGCCGGACGCGTTCCCGATGTCGTAGCGCCACCCGATCAGATCGTCGAGTGCGGACGAACCCAGCCCGCGGCGACGAGCGGACAGCCGCGCGGACGGCGGGCCGCAACGTAGGGTGGTCGCGACGTACGGAGGGGGATCCCATGGAGTTGACGAAGGGTGCGAACGCGCCGATTTCCGCGAGCGAGGTGCGGATCGCGGTAGCGGCCGCGACGACGGTCGACATCGCCGCGCTACTGCTCACCGCGAGCGGAAAGGTGCGCTCCGACAGCGATTTCGTGTTCTACAACCAGCCGATCGCACCCGGCGTCGAGGTGCTCGGGCCCGAGGCGATCAGCGTCATCCCTGGTGCGGTGCCCGCCGAGATCGACAAGATCGTCCTCACCGCCAGCCTCGACGGCACCGGTCCCGCCGACTGGGGCCAGGCCGGACCGCTGCGGATCACAGTCACCGACGCCTCGACCGGCGGACTGCTCGCCACCTTCGCACCGGACGGCCTCGGCCCGGAGACGGCGTTGATCGCCTGCGAGCTCTACCGGCGCAATGGTGGATGGAAGGTGCGCGCGGTCGGCCAGGGGTACGCGCAGGGACTGGCCGGGATCGCCACCGATTTCGGGATCACCGTCGACGACGAGCCGAGCCCGGAACCGGTCCTCCAGCCCGCGACCGCGCCGCAACACGCGCCGGCGCCCTTCACCCCGCCGCCCGCCGCCTCGCCTCAGCACTCGCCGCCACCGGCCGCCCCACAGCACTCGCCGATATCCGCCGGCCCACCGCAGGACTCACTACCGCCGACTGCCCCGCCACAGCAGTCGCAGACACCTGCCGCCCCACCGCAGGACTCTGGGCCGCCCGTCGAGCAGCCGAGATTCGGGACACCGACGATCGACCTGACCAAGGGCCGCGTCACGCTGCGCAAGAACGAGACGGTCTCGCTCACCAAGCACGGCGAACCGCCGCTGAGCCGGGTGCGCATGGGCCTGGGCTGGGACCCGGCGAAGCACGGCAGCAATGTCGACCTCGACGCCTCGGTCATCGCCTACGACGACCGGGCGAAGAAGCTGATCAACGTGTGGTTCATGCGGCAGCAGGCGTTCGACGGCGCCATCAAGCACTCCGGCGACAACCTGACCGGCCACGGCGACGGTGACGACGAGGTCATCTCCGTCGACCTGACCGCCCTGCCCCCGCAGGTCCATGCCCTGGTCTTCACCGTCAACTCCTTCGCGGGCCACAAATTCGACCAGGTCGCCCGAGCCCACTGCCGCCTGATCGACGACCACACCGGTGCCGAGCTGGTGCGTTACGAACTGTCCGGCGGCGAACCGACCACCGGCGTCTTCCTCTGCGTCCTCACCCGCGACGCGCACAGCTGGAACATGACCGCCCTCGGCGAGTACTCGAAGGGCGCGACCGTCCGAAAAATGGTCGACCCGGGCAAACGCTTCGTCCTCGCGACCCGCTAGCCGCGTTCGCCGGTGGTGGTCCGCCGTGTGGTCGGCTCATCGCCGATCCGGTTCCGGAAACGGCACCGCGCTCGGACGCGGACGGAGACGTCCGGTAGGACCGCTCAGCCGGTCATGTCGAAGTGGGCGATGATCTTGGTCGGCCGGAGGCGGACGACGAGCTCGCCGGGGACACCGTTGCGCTTGCCGAATTCTTCGGCCTTGTCCGCGCCCATGTAGCGGGCGGCAATGGCGGTAGCCGTGCGGACGAGTTCGTCGAGATCTTCGGACAGCGTGACCGTGCCCTGCACCTCGACAAGGGCGTAGGGCGGCTCTTCGAGGTCCACGCACAGCGCGGCCCGCGGATCGCGCGCGAACGCCCGCCCCTTCGCGGTGTTCGCGCCCGTGTTGAAGACCAGTTCGTCGCCCTCGACGATGAACCAGATCGGGGTCACCAGCGGACGGCCGTCGGCCGCGGTGAAGGCGACTTTGCCCGTCCGCGTGCCATGGGTGAGGAACTCACGTACCTGAGGATCCGACAGGGAAGCCATGTGCCAAGGGTAGGCCTACCTACGGGCGTTGTACTGGAACGACCGTCACGATGTTTTCGGTGCCTTTGAAGTCATCGGGGTTGGTGGTGAACAGCGGCAGTCGGCGTGCGGCAGCGACTGCCGCGATCATCAGGCCCGCTTCTCGGCGTCGAGGTTTGCGACCGTGGGCGATCACGCCCGCTGCGATCAGTCCGTAATGCCGTGCGGCCTCCGCATCGAACGGCAAGGGATCGAACACCGCCTCCGTGCGCTGCAGGCGAGCGATTCGCCGCGCCCGCTCTACCGCATCGTCGGTCTGGTGCACACCTGCCGACAGTTCCGCCAAGGTGACAGTACTGGTCAACAACTCGCCAGGCAGCGACTCCCTGGGCAATCGCTCCAGGTAGATCAGGATATTGGTGTCGGCAAGACCTCGCAGATGCTTGGCGGTCACTCAGCTTCTCCGGACCGCGCCGCCCGGAGATAGGCGTCGAAATGAGCAGATCCGTCGACATGATCGTCCTGATCCGCCCTGAACCGCTCAGGGTCCATCGGCGGAAGGTCACCGAACATCGCGAACAACTCGTCGACCGGCACAGCGCGGCGTCGACCGAGCTCTGTCGGCTGGTTTATGTAGTTGTCGATCGCGGTCAAAGCAACCTGCTGCATCGAGGTGTGTTCGGCCTCCGCGCGGCGCCGCAGTGCGGCCGTCTGCTCTTCGGACAACCGAAGTGTCATAGCCATACGTCGATGATACCGCCAGGTATCACGAACGTCGATCGAGTCCGGTCAGATCGCGCCCTGGGCGCGGGCGGTGGCGACGGCGGAGGTGCGGGATTTGACGCCGAGTTTGGCGTAGATGTGGACGAGGTGGGACTTCACGGTGGTCTCGCTGAGGAAGAGTTGT
This sequence comes from Nocardia sp. NPDC058176, assembly GCF_042883805.1. Lineage (NCBI taxonomy): Bacteria > Bacillati > Actinomycetota > Actinomycetes > Mycobacteriales > Nocardiaceae > Nocardia > Nocardia sp. NPDC058176. The sequence continues at coordinate 332,796 of NZ_JBHVVA010000002.1, forward strand.
TTGGCGATGTCGCGGTTGGACAGGCCCGCGGCGACCAGGCGCAGGACCTCCACCTCGCGGGCGCTGAGGGTGGTGTCGGCGCGGCGGACCCTGGTCATCAGGCGGGAGGCGACGGTGGGTGAGAGGACGCTCTCGCCCGCGGCGGCGGCGCGGACGGCGGCGAGGAGTTCGGTGGGCGGAGTGTCCTTGAGGAGGTAACCCACCGCGCCCGCTTCGATGGCGCCGAGGATGTCGGCGTCGGTGTCGTAGTTGGTGACGACGAGGACATTCGGTGGGGTGGGCAGCGCGCGCAGGTCGGCGGTGGCCGAGGCGCCGGAGGGACCGTCGCCGAAGCGCAGGTCCATCAGGACCAGGTCGACGGGGTGCGCGGCGCAGAAGGCGACCGCCGCGTCGGCGTCGGCGACATCGCCCACCACGCTGATGTCGGCCACGGCCTCGAGCAGGGCGCGCAGCCCGGCGCGGACGATGGCGTGATCGTCGGCGAGCAGGAGGCGGATCACGAGGCGGCTCCCAGCGGAAAGGACACGGTGACAGCGGTGTGGCCCGGTTCGGATTCGACGCTCATCGCCCCGCCCTGCTGTTCGACGCGACTGCGCATGGCGGCCAGGCCGAACGCGCGCGATCCGCGCAGAACGCCGGGGTCGATGCCGATGCCGTCGTCGACGATGTCGAGGTGCACGTCGGTGTCGTCGTAGGTGAGCGTGACCCGCATCCGTCCGGCCTCGGCATGCTGGACGACATTGGCGACCGCGCTCTGCGCGATCCGCACCAGCGCCGCCTCCACCGCCATCGGCAACCGTTCCGGTTCCCCTTCGACGAGCAGTTGCGTGGCCAGCGTCGCCGACTGCGCGCGCCCGCAGATCCGTTCCAGCGCTTCGGCGAGCGACTGCCCGTCCAGCGCGGCGGGCGAGAGTTCGTCGATGAGCCTGCGGGTTTCGGCCAGATCTTCCGCGGCGGTCTCGCGGGCGAGCTGAATGCGTTCCAGCGCAGGGTAATCCGGTGCGGCTTGTTCGGCGGCGTGCAGGAGAAGCTGAATACTGCTCAGCCCCTGGGCGACGGTGTCGTGGATCTCCTTGGCGAGACGCTCGCGTTCGGCCAGCTTGCCCGCGGTGCGTTCCTGTTCGGCGAGAACCGCTCTGGTGCTGATCAATTCGTCGATCAGCTGTTCCCGCTCCACCGCCTCGCGATACAGCGCCTGATACCCCAGCCCGATCCCGATCGCCACCGCCGCCCCGAGCACCGGCCCGATCACCGCCCCCACCGACCACCCGCGATGCGCCGCGAACCCGAACACCCCGACCGCCGTCGCCAGCACCACGGCGAGCAGATTCCACGGGCGCGGCAGCAGATGGAGATAGAGGAAGAACAGACCGAACGCGAGATAGACAGCGTCGGGCGTCAACGCCAGCAGGACGAGCCACAGGACGGTGAGCACGCCCAGCCACATCCACACGACCTCGGATCGGGCCGCCGAACCCGTCCCGAGTCCGCGACCGCCCACCGGCCCACGGCGCCCGAAACGCCGCGGCATCTCGGCCCCCGCGAAGTAGACGACCAGCCAGACGGCGGTCAGCGCGACCACCGCGGCGCCGTGTCCGCCATCGACCACCGCCCGCACCGCGACCACCACGGCCAGCACCGTCACCAGCACGTGCAGGCCGAGCCGCAGTGTGGTGACCACCGGGGTCAGGGGGGACGAGTGCACGCCGACCAGCTTATGTGCGGCAACCGCGCCGGCATCCATCGAAAGGTGTAAACACGCTCGCCCCTACGGTGGAGCGCGATTCCAGCGCCGGTGCGATGGCGAACGGGCTTCGCGCGGCGAGGGTGGAGTCATGTTCGTAGCACTCCGAGATCTGCGGGCCGCCCGCGGCCGCTTCCTGCTCATCACCACCGTCGTCCTGCTCGTCGCGGTGCTGGTGAGTTTCCTCAGCGGCCTCACCGCGGGCCTGGCGCACCAGAACATCTCCGCGGTCGAGAACATCGACGCCGACGAGATCGTGTTCGCCGAAACCGGCACCGATCCGTCGTTCGACTCCTCGGTGCTCACCGACCGGCAGCTCGACCAGTGGACGTCGGCGGCCGAGGGCGCGACCGTCACACCGATCGGTATCTCGCGCATCCGCGCCGAACACCCCGGTTCCGCCCCGGTCCAGGTCGCACTGTTCGGCGGTGATCCGTCGGCATTCGGCAATCATCCTGCTACCGAATCCGGTGCGGTGGTGCTGAGTGCCGGTGCGGCACGCGAACTCTCGGCGAGCCCGGGCGACACCGTGGTACTCGCCGGCCACGAGTTCAGGGTCGCCGACGTGTCCACCGACGACTGGTACAGCCACATCCCGGTGATCTGGACGAGCCTGGCGGACTGGCAGGCGGCGAGCCCGCGCTCCGGCGCGGCGACCGTCCTGGCGGTGACCGGTTCGCCCGAACACGGCGGTCTCGACTCCGAGGCGGGCACGCAGACCGTCGCGGCTAATGAGGCCGTCGAGGCGATCGGCTCCTACCAGGCCGAGAACAGCTCGCTCACCCTGATGACCATGCTGCTGTTCGCCATCTCGGCACTGGTGATCGGCGCGTTCTTCACCGTCTGGACCGTGCAGCGCCAGCCCGATGTCGCCACGTTGAAGGCGCTCGGCGCCACCACCGGTTCGCTGGTCCTCGACGCCCTCGCCCAGGCCGCGATCGTGCTGGTCACCGGCGTCACCCTCGGCCTCGGCATCACCGCGGCCGCCGCGCTGGCAATCGGCGACGCCGTGCCGCTCGTGCTCTCGCCCGCGACCACGTTCGTCCCCGCGCTGGCCTTGATCGTGCTCGGCCTGGCGGGTGCCGCCGTCGCCCTGCGCTTCCTGTTCACCACCGACCCGTTGACCGCGCTCGGCGCGACCCGCTGAAGGACCCCGCCATGCTCACTCTCACCGATGTCACCCTCACCTACCCCGACGGCACCGACCGCCTGACCGCACTCGACCGGGTGAACCTGCACGTCCCCGGCGGCACCATCGCCGCCGTGACCGGCCCCTCGGGCTCAGGCAAGTCGAGCCTGCTCGCGGTGGCAGCCACGCTGATCCGCCCCGACTCGGGCACCGTCGTCCTCGACACCGATTCGGGCACAGTCGATCTCGCCACCCTGAGCAGGCGCGCCGCAGCCACCGTGCGCCGATCCTCGATGGGCATCGTGTTCCAGCAACCGAACCTGATCCCCGCCCTCACCGCCGCCGAACAACTGGAGGTCACCGCGCACCTCGGCGGACGCACCCGCACACCACGCGGCGAAACCCACACTCGCGCACTGACACTGCTCGACGCCGTCGGCCTCGCCGACCAGGCACACAAACGCCCCGCCCAACTCTCCGGCGGCCAACGCCAACGCGTCAACATCGCCCGCGCCCTGATGAACGACCCCGCCCTACTCGTCGTCGACGAACCCACCTCCGCCCTCGACTCCGAACGCGGCGCCGCCATCATCGACCTCATCACCACCATCGCCCGCACCCACCGCGCCGCCACCATCCTGGTCACCCACGACCCCACCCACCTACACCGCATGGACGCCGTCTACCGCATGGTCGACGGCCACCTGACCACACGAGTGCGCCAAGCGACCTGAAGCATCGACCAGAACCTCGGTCACCGGCCGTGTCGATCGGACGCGAGATGAATCGTCATCATGGTGTCCGGCGAACATCCACCGAGCCGGACTCGACGAGAGGACAGATCATGCGCTACGCACTCGTGCTCAACCACGGCGAACCCGCTCCCGGCGACATCCCCGAGGAGATGATCCAGCAGACGCAGGCCGCGTTCGCCCGCTATGCCGAGGACCTGGTGTCCTCGGGCGTGCTGGTCGGGGCGGAGATCCTGCAGCAGAGCGCCGCGACAACGCAGGTGACGCTGCGTGGGGGCGCGCTCGAGGTCCAGGACGGTCCGTTCGCCGAATCGAAGGAGATGCTCGCCGGCGTCTTCGTGATCGAGGTGCCCGATCTCGACGCGGCGCTGGCCTGGGCGGAGAAGTGCCCGGCGGCGCAGTACGGGGTCATCGAGGTGCGGCCGGTCGCCACCTCGATCATCGGCGGGCAGTGGACCGACTCGTGCCGGCTGGAGAGCTGACCGACGCCGTGCGACGGCGGGTCGCCGAGGTGACCCGCCGCTCGTACGGTCGGCTGCTCGCGCTGCTCGCCGCGCCGACCCGCGACATCGCGGCGGCCGAGGACGCGCTCTCGGATGCGTTGGAGCGCGCACTCGACCGCTGGGTACGCGACGGAATTCCGGCCAATCCCGAAGCGTGGCTGCTGACCGTGGCACGCAACCGGCTGCGCGACAGCTACCGATCGGCCGCGTTCCGGACATCCGTGCCGTTGGACTCCGTCACCGACGACCCGAGCAGCACCACACAGGTGAGCGAGGAAGCGGTGCTGCCGGACCGGCGCCTGGACCTGCTGTTCGTGTGCGCCCACCCGGCGATCGCCGCCGCCATCCGCACACCGCTCATGCTGCACACGGTGCTCGGTGTCGAATCCGCCCGAATCGCAACGGCTTTCGCCATTCCGGCGACGACGATGGCGCAGCGGCTCGTCCGCGCGAAACGCAAGATCCGTGACGCCGCGATCCCCTTCGCCGTCCCCGAGCCCGACGCGCTGCCCGAACGGCTCGACGCGGTGCTCGAGGCCGTCTACGGCGCGTACGCGATCGACTGGCAGGGTATCGCCGGGATGTCGGAGCGGGAAAGCCTGGCCGGCGAGGCCACCCACCTCGCCCACACACTCGCCGAACTCCTGCCGACCGAGGCGGAGGTCCTCGGCTTGGCCGCCCTCATCGACCTGTCCGTCGCCCGTGGACCGGCCCGGCTCAGCGCCGACGGCGTCCTGATCCCCGTCGACGAACAGGACGTCTCCCGATGGGACGGGGCACTGATCACCGAAGGCGAGGCGCTGCTCGCACGGGCGCACACGCAGGGCCGAATCGGCAGATTCCAATTGGAAGCGGCCGCCCAATCGGTCCATTGCCATCGCCGAACATCCGGCACCACGGACTGGAAGGCCCTGGAAACGATCTACCGCGCCCTGGTGGCCACCGCGCCGACCCTCGGCTCGATGGTCTCACTGGCCGTCGTCCTCGGCGAGGTACACGGCCCCGCCGCCGGCCTCCACCACCTCGACACCCTGGCCGCGAACACCGACCGCTTCCAACCCGCCTGGGCCGCCCGCGCCCACCTCCAGGCCCGCGCCGGCCAGAACGCCGCCCCGGCCTACGACCGCGCGATCGCCCTCACCGTCGACGCGCCGATGCGGAAATTCCTCGTCGCCCGCCGCGCCGAGCTCGACCGAACACGCTGAACGTCGGGCTACGACGCGCCCGGCGACACCCAGTTCAGACCAGCCGCTTCCGCCGCTTCACCCAATCGCTTGTCGAAAGTGATCAGCGCTTACAAGGCACACTGAACCGATGACCGAGCCGAGGCAGCTGATCGTCGTCGATGCCGCGAATGTGATCGGCTCCCGACCCAATGGCTGGTGGAAGGATCGGGCCGGGGCCGCGCGGCGACTGCTCGCGGATCTGGCGGGGCTGAGCGCTCGACTGCCCGAGACCACCTCGATCGCCGTCATCCTCGAGGGCGCGGCCAAGGCCGGAGCCGACGGCACCGAACCCGCTGCCCCGCGGATGACGGTCGTCCTGGCCGAACGGTCGGGCGACGACAGGATCGTCGAGGTGGTCGCGCAGGCGAGCGACTTCGACCAGATCACGGTCGTCACCGCCGACCGCGAACTTCGTTCCCGCGTCCACGATCACGGCGCCGAGACCGTCGGGCCCAGCTGGCTGTGGAGCCAGTTGGACTGACCGCGTCTACCGGCGGTTGCCCTCGATCAGGTCGGTGACGGTGCCACCACCCTCGACCGGCTCGACTGCGGCGCGCTCGGCTTCACTCGCACGCTGAACCCGGCCCTGTTGACGCAGGCGCTCCAAGGGCTGGCGGTGCGAGTCTGTTGTCAAGGCCGCCAGCGCCATCTCACGAAGAACCGGACGCGCCCTGATCGCGGTGGCCTGGCTTGCGCTGTGCGGAGTCGAGTTGATCAGACCGAAGGCGGCGTGGGCTTGGATACGGGCGGTTTCCTCGGCCAGGTCGGGGTCGAGGTCGCGCAGGACGCCGACCCAGATCTCGACGTACTGGCGCTGGGTGCGGCGCAGGGTGCGGCGGTCGGGGGTGGGGACGTTGTCGAGGTCGCGGTCCTGGATGCGGATGAGTTCGGGGTTGCCGAAGGCGAAGTCGAGGTGGAAGTCGACCAGGCCTTCCAGGGCGGCGGCGGGGGTATCGGACTCGTGGACGACGGCGTGGCCGCCCGCGAGCAGCCGCTCACTGATCCCGACGAGCAGCTCGACGAGCAGTGCCTCTTTGTTCGCGAAGTGCCGGTAGACGGCGGGACCGCTGATGCCGACGGCCGCGCCGAGGTCGTCCAGGCGCACGCCGAGGAAACCGCGATCGGCGATGAGCCGGGCACCCGCGTCCAGCAGCTGCGCGCGACGCTCGGCTTTCAGCTGCTCGCGACGGGTCACGGGGACTGGCTCGACGGTGGCCACAGCGAATCTCCCTCCACCCGGTCTGGACAACTCGGTTAGTCCAGATTAACCTGAATTTCAGTTATTGGCGATTAACCGGGCGACAGGATGACGTGATGACGGTTACGCACGATCTGGGCACCGAGACCGCGACCGGCAATCGGGCCGCGCACGCCGCGCTGGTCGACGACCTGCGTCAGCGGCTGGCCACGGTCGCGCTCGGCGGCCCGCTCAAGTCGCGGGAACGGCACGTGGCCAGGGGCAAGCTGCTCCCCCGCGAGCGGATCGACGAGCTGCTCGACCCCGGCAGCCCGTTCCTCGAGCTGGCCCCGCTGGCGGGCAACGGCATGTACGACGACCAGTGCCCCAGCGCGGGCGCGATCGCGGGCATCGGCCGCATCGCCGGTCGCGAGTGCCTCGTCCTGGCCAACGACCCGACGGTCAAGGGCGGCACCTACTACCCGATCACGGTGAAGAAGCACCTGCGCGCGCAGGAGGTCGCCGCGCAGAACAATCTGCCGTGTGTGTACCTGGTGGACTCCGGGGGCGCGTTCCTGCCGCACCAGGACGAGGTGTTCCCCGACCGCGAGCACTTCGGCCGCATCTTCTACAACCAGGCGAACATGAGCGCCAGAGGCATCGCCCAGATCGCCGCCGTGCTCGGCTCGTGCACCGCGGGCGGCGCGTATGTCCCCGCGATGGCCGACGAGGCGGTGATCGTGCGCGACCAGGGCACCATCTTCCTCGGCGGCCCGCCGCTGGTGAAGGCGGCGACCGGCGAGGTCGTCACCGCCGAGGATCTCGGTGGCGGCCTGCTGCATTCGCGCACCTCCGGTGTCACCGACCATCTGGCCGAGGACGACCGCGACGCCCTGCGCATCGTGCGCAATATCGTCGCCACCCTCGGCCCGCGCCCCGAAGCGCCGTGGGAGGTACTGCCCACCACCCCGCCCGCGAAGCCGGAGGACGAGCTCTACGACGTCGTCCCCGTCGACCCGCGCACCCCTTACGACGTGCGCGAGGTGATCGACCGGATCATCGACGGCGAGAACGGCTTCCACGAGTTCAAGGCCGAATACGGCAAGACCCTGGTCACCGGTTTCGCCCGCATCCACGGCCATCCGGTGGGCATCGTCGCCAACAATGGCGTGCTGTTCAGCGAATCCGCCATGAAGGGCGCGCATTTCATCGAACTGTGCGACAAGCGCAAGATCCCGCTGCTGTTCCTGCAGAACATCACCGGCTTCATGGTCGGGCGCGATTACGAGGCGGGCGGCATCGCCAAGCACGGCGCGAAGATGGTCACCGCGGTGGCGTGCGCGCGGGTGCCGAAGCTGACCGTGGTGATCGGCGGTTCCTACGGCGCGGGCAACTACTCCATGTGCGGGCGCGCGTATTCGCCACGCTTCCTGTGGATGTGGCCGAACGCCCGCATCTCGGTGATGGGTGGCGAGCAGGCCGCCTCGGTGCTGTCGACGGTGCGCGGCGATCAGCTCGACAGCGCGGGCAAGCCGTGGTCGGAAGCGGATCAGGAGGCGTTCAAGGCCCCGATCCGCGAGCAGTACGAGACCCAGGGCAACCCCTACTACGCCACCGCGCGCATCTGGGACGACGGCGTGATCGCGCCATCGGACACCAGAACCGTGCTCGGCCTTGCCCTTTCGGTGTGCGCGCAAGCGCCGCTCGAACCCGTTTCCTACGGCGTCTTCCGGATGTGAGCGACATGCTGAACAACTCCACCCCCGTCGAGTTCGACACCGTCCTGGTCGCCAATCGCGGCGAGATCGCGGTGCGCGTGATCAAGACCTTGCGCGCCATGGGTATTCGCTCGGTCGCGGTGTACAGCGATGCCGACGCCGATGCCCGTCATGTGCGCGAAGCCGATGTCGCGGTGCGCCTGGGCCCGGCGTCCGCGCGCGAGAGCTACCTGTCGATCGAGAAGGTCGTCGATGCCGCCGTGCGCTCCGGCGCGCAGGCCGTGCACCCCGGTTATGGCTTCCTGTCGGAGAATTCGGCGTTCGCCGCCGCGCTGGCCGATGCGGGCATCGTGTTCCTCGGTCCGCCCGCGAAGGCGATCGAGGTGATGGGCGACAAGATCACCGCCAAGAACACGGTCACCGCGTTCGGCGTTCCCGTGGTTCCCGGCATCGCCGAACCCGGCCTCACCGACGAGCAATTGGTCACCGCCGCAGCCGAAGTCGGCTACCCCGTGCTGGTCAAGCCCTCCGCCGGTGGTGGCGGCAAGGGCATGCGCCGGGTCGAGCGGGCCGAGGATCTGCCCGCCGCCCTGGTCAGCGCGCGCCGCGAGGCCGGTGCCGCCTTCGGTGACGACACCCTGTTCCTCGAGCGGTTCGTCACCCGGCCCCGGCACATCGAGGTGCAGATCCTGGCCGACAAGTTCGGCAATGTGGTGCATCTGGGCGAACGCGAATGCAGTTTGCAGCGCAGGCATCAGAAGGTGATCGAGGAAGCGCCATCGCCGCTGCTCGACGCCGAGACCAGGGCCAGGATCGGCACCGCGGCCTGCAATACCGCGCGCAGTGTCGACTATGTCGGTGCGGGCACGGTGGAGTTCATCGTCTCCGCCGACCGGCCCGACGAGTTCTTCTTCATGGAGATGAACACCCGGCTGCAGGTGGAGCATCCGGTGACCGAGCTGGTCACCGGTGTCGATCTGGTGGAATGCCAGGTGCGGGTGGCCGCGGGACAGAAGCTGGCCAAGAGCCAAGACGAAATCCATCTGGTCGGGCACGCCGTCGAGGCGCGCGTCTACGCCGAGGACCCGGGTCGCGGCTTCCTGCCCACCGGCGGCACGGTGCTCGCGCTCGACGAGCCGAGTGGCCAAGGCGTGCGGGTGGATTCGGGTCTGGCCGAGGGCACCGTGGTCGGCAGCGACTACGACCCCATGCTGTCGAAGGTGATCGCTCGCGGCGACACCCGCGCCGATGCCCTCGCCGCGCTCGATCGCGCGCTGGCCCAGACCGTGCTGCTCGGGGTGACGAGCAATATCGAGTTCCTGCGCTTCCTGCTCGCTGACGACGACGTCCAGGCCGGGCGCCTCGACACCGCCCTGCTCGACCGCCGCGTCGCCGATTTCCGGCCCGCCACCGTCACCGACGACGAATTCATCGCCGCCGCGACCTATCACTGGCTGCGCCGGTGGCCCGCCACGAGCGCCGACCCGTGGTCGGTCCCCTCGGGCTGGCGGCTCGGCGCACCGGCACCGACCGTGCTGCGGCTCGCGGCGGGCGACCAGGTGCGCCATGTGTACCTCACGGGCACACCGGAATCCGCGACGGTGCGACTCGCGTCCGACAGCGCCGACAGCCGCTCGCTCACCGCCGCCCTGCACGGCGACCGCCTCACCCTCACCGTGGACGGACTCCGGCGCGTGCATCGCGTCGCCGAGGCCGAGGGCCAGGTGTGGGTGAGCACCGGCGGCAGCGTCGCCGTACTGCGCGAAGTGGCCGAGGCCAGCGTGCGTGGCGATGCCGCACACGTCGGCGACGCCGAGATCCGCAGTCCCATGCCGGGTTCGGTGATCGCGGCCCCGGTCGCCGACGGCGCGACCGTCGCGGTCGGCGACCCGGTGGTGGTCATCGAGGCCATGAAGATGGAGCACGCGCTCACCGCGCCGGTCGCGGGCACGATCGAGCTGCTGGTCCAGCCGGGCGCGCAGGTGAAACTCGACCAGGTGCTGGTCCGTGTGCTCGCCCATCCCGACAACGCCGCCGCCGCGGCGGACACCGAACGCGAAGGAACCCCAGCATGACCGACTACCTGTCGACCGGATCCCTGCCGGACGAGTACCGCCAGCTCGCCCTGACCGTGCGCGATTTCGCCCAGCAGGTCGTCGCCCCGGTTTCGGCGAAACACGATGCCGAGCACAGCTTTCCGTACGAGGTCGTGGCGGGCATGGCCGAGATGGGCCTGTTCGGCCTGCCGTTCCCCGAGGAGTTCGGCGGCATGGGCGGGGACTACTTCGCCCTGTGTCTCGCGCTCGAGGAGCTCGGCAAGGTCGACCAGAGCGTGGCCATCACCCTCGAGGCCGGTGTCTCGCTCGGCGCCATGCCGATCTACCGCTTCGGCGACGACAAGCAGAAGACCGAATGGCTGCCCCAGCTCACCAGCGGGCAGGCGCTGGCCGGATTCGGCCTCACCGAACCCGACGCGGGCAGCGATGCGGGCGGCACCCGCACGACCGCGATCGAGGACGGCGAGAGCTGGGTGATCAACGGCGCCAAGCAGTTCATCACCAACTCCGGTACCGACATCACCCGGCTGGTCACCGTCACCGCGGTCACCGGAACCAACGGGGGCAAGAAGGAGATCTCCACCATTCTGGTGCCGACCTCCACCCCGGGTTTCGTGGCCGAACCCGCCTACAACAAGGTCGGCTGGAACGCCTCGGACACCCATCCGCTCAGCTTCACCGATGTGCGCGTGCCGCGGGAGAACCTGCTCGGCGAGCGCGGCCGCGGCTACGCCAACTTCCTGCGGATCCTCGACGAGGGCCGCATCGCCATCGCCGCGCTGGCCGTCGGCGCCGCGCAGGGCTGTGTCGACGAGAGCGTGCGCTACGCCAATGAGCGGCAGGCCTTCGGGCAGGCGATCGGCCGCAATCAGGCCATCGCGTTCAAGATCGCCCGGATGGAGGCGCGCGCCCACGTGGCCCGCACCGCCTACTACGACGCGGCCGCGCTGATGCTGGCGGGCAAGCCGTTCAAGAAGGCCGCCTCCATCGCCAAGATGGTCGCCAGCGAGGCCGCCATGGACAATGCCCGCGACGCCACCCAGATCTTCGGCGGCAACGGCTTCATGAACGAGTACCCCGTGTCCAGGCACTACCGTGACAGCAAGATCCTGGAAATCGGTGAGGGCACGACGGAGGTGCAGCTGATGCTGATCGCACGGGAGCTGGGTCTGTGAGCGAGTCCCGTCGTGTGGTGCAGCGGGGACTGTGGTTCGAGGAGTTCGAGATCGGCACGGTCTACGAGCACCGGCCGGGCCGCACCATCACCGAGGCCGACAATGTCCTGTTCACCACGCTGACGATGAACACCCAGGCCCTGCACCTCGACGCCGCCTTCGCCGACGCGCAGCCGCCGTTCAACCAGCGGCTGGTGAACTCGATGTTCACCCTGTCCACGCTGATCGGACTCTCGGTCGCCCAGCTCACCCAGGGCACGCTGGTGGCCAATCTCGGCTTCTCGGAGATGTCGCTGCCCGCCCCGCTGTTCCACGGCGACACCATGTACGCCGAAACGCTGGTCACCGACAAGCGCGAGTCCAAGAGCCGTCCGGGTGAGGGCATCGTCAGCCTCACCCACACCGCCCGCAACCAGGACGGCGTGATCGTGGCGACGGCGGTTCGCCAGACGCTGGTCAGGAAGGCGCCACCGGCATGAGCGGCATGACGATGACCGGAGACAGTCCGCGCGCCTGGGAACCCACCGGACCGGCCTGGCTCTTCTGCCCCGCCGACCGTCCCGAGCGTTTCGCCAAGGCCGCCGCAGCCGCCGACGTGGTGATCCTCGACCTCGAGGACGGGGTGGCCGCCGCGGACAAAGACGCGGCAAGGAAGGCCCTGCTCGAGACCCCACTCGACCCGCAGCACACCGTCATCCGGGTGAACGCGGCCGACACCGACGAGCACGCGGCCGACCTGGCCGCCCTCGCGCAGACCGCCTACCGCCGCGTCATGCTCCCCAAATGCGAATCGGCCGAGCAGGTTCGGAGCCTGACCGGCTACGAGGTGATCGCACTGGTCGAGTCCCCGCTGGGCGCGGTCCGGGTCACCGACTCGATCGCCGCCGAGAATGCGATCGGCGTGATGTGGGGTGCCGAGGACCTGGTCGCCGGGCTGGGCGGCAACTCCAGCAGGCACGCCGACGGCAGCTACCGCGATGTCGCCCGGCACGTGCGCGCGACGAGTCTGCTGGCAGCCAAGGCCTTCGGCCGGTTCGCCCTGGACTCGGTGTATCTCGACATCAAGGACCTGGATGGCCTCGCGGCGGAGACACTCGACGCGGTGGCCGTCGGCTTCGATGCCAAGGTGGCCATCCATCCCAGCCAGGTCCCGGTGATCCGCGCGGGCTATGCCCCCGATCCCGGCGAACTCGACTGGGCACGCCGGGTGCTCGCCGAGGTACCGAACCATCGGGGCGTCTTCGCGTTCGAAGGGCGCATGGTCGACGCGCCGGTGCTGCGGCACGCGGAGCGGATCGTGCGCCGGGCCGAGCCGCTCGGCTGAGCACCACCCGTCGCGTAGGGCTCGCGCGCCGGGGTAATCATCGACCGGGCAGTTCCGGCCCGCGCAACCCAGTACGAGGAGGACAACCGGTGCAACCGCAATGGGAACCGACCGCGCAGGACATCGCATCGGCACGGATCACCGACTTCGCCGCCTTCGTCAGCGCGCGAACGGGCGATGAATACCCCGACTACCAGGCGCTGTGGCAGTGGTCGGTCGACGATGTCGCCGGTTTCTGGCAGGCACTGTGGGACTACTTCACGCTCGGTGAGACCGCGGGCGAGGTCCTCGGCAGCCGGGAGATGCCGGGCGCGCAGTGGTTCCCCGGCACCCGGCTGAACTACGTCGACCAGATCATCCGGATGGCCCAGCCGGGCCGGCCCGCGATCATCGCCCTGCGCGAGGACGCCGAACCGCGCGAGATCTCCTGGGCCGAATTGATCGAGCAGGTCACCGTCTTCGCCCGCACCCTGCGCGAACAGGGCGTCGAGGCAGGCGACCGGGTGATCGGCTATCTGCCCAATATCCCGGAGGCGGTGGTCGCCTTCCTCGCCACCGCGAGCATCGGCGCGGTGTGGAGCGCCTGCGGACAGGACTATTCGGCGAAGGCCGCGCTGGACCGGCTCGGTCAGCTCGATCCGACGGTGCTGGTCACCGCCGACGGCTACCGATTCGGCGGCAAGGACCACGACAAGCGCGCCGACATCGCGGCCCTCCAGGACGGTCTGCCCGGCCTGCGCGCGACGGTCGCGGTCTTCCAGCTCGGACTCGACGTCCCCGATGCCCTGCCCTGGGCGGACACGGTGGCCGACGCGGATCTCGGCATCATCGAGACCACCGCCGTCGACTTCGATCATCCGCTGTGGATCGTGTTCTCCTCCGGCACCACCGGCCTGCCCAAGGGCATCGTGCACGGGCACGGCGGCGTACTGCTCGAACACCTCAAAGCCGTGGCGCTGCAATCCGATATCGGGCCGGACGACACCTTCTTCTGGTTCACCAGCCCCAGCTGGATGATGTGGAACTTCCAGGTCGCCGGGCTGCTCACCGGCTCGACCATCGTCACCTACGACGGCAGCCCGACCGCGGGTTCACCGGATGCGCTGTGGCGCCTGGCCGCTCAAGTCGGCGCCACCGTGCTCGGCACGAGTCCCGGCTACGTGCTCGCCTGCATCAAGGCGGGCGCCGTACCGCGCACCGACCACGACCTCTCGGCGCTGCGCACCGTCGGCATCACCGGTTCGGCGCTGCCGGTGTCGAGTGCGCTGTGGCTGAACGAGAACGCGGGCGAGCACGTGCAGGTGAACTCGATCAGCGGCGGCACCGATGTGGTGTCGGCGTTCATCGGCGGCGCGCCGACCGTGCCGGTGTGGCCGGGCGAGCTGTCGGCGCCGTATCTCGGCGTCGCCCTGGACGCCTACGACGAGCAGGGCGCGCCGGTGCGCGGCGAGGTCGGCGAACTGGTGGTGACCGAGCCGATGCCGTCGATGCCGGTGCGCTTCTGGCGCGACGAGGACGGAAAGCGCTACCACGACGCCTATTTCGACACCTACCCCGGCGTCTGGCGCCACGGCGACTGGATCACGCTGACCGAGCACGGCAGCATCGTCGTGCACGGCCGCTCCGATTCCACCCTCAACCGCCACGGCATCCGGATGGGCAGCGCCGACATCTACCAGGTCGTCGAGCAGTTCCCCGAGATCGCCGAGGCGCTGGTGATCGGCGCCGAACAGCCCGACGGCGGCTACTGGATGCCGCTGTTCGTCGTCCTCGCGCCCGGCGCCGAACTCACCGAGGACCTGAAGACCAGGCTCTGCACCGCGATCCGCACCGAGGTCTCCCCGCGCCACGTCCCCGACGAGATCCGCGAGACCCCCGGCATCCCGCACACCCGCACCGGCAAGAAGCTGGAAGTGCCGATCAAGAAGCTCTTCCAGGGCGCCGACCCGGCCCGCGTGGTCGAACGCAGCGCCGTCGACGACCCGGCCCTGCTCGACTGGTATGCCCGGATCACCCCGCCCCACAAGGCCTAATACACTTCGAGCATGAATGTCGGCGAGTCTCGTGGGGCACGTGGATCGATGGTCGGAGTCACCGGGGAGGGTGTGCGGCGGCGGCCGAAGAACCGCCGGGCGCAGATCGCGGCCACCTCGGCCGTGGCGTTCGGAGCGGCCGGATATCACGGTGTGAGCATGGAGGACATCGCGGCCGGGCTCGGGATCAGCTCGGCGGCGCTGTACCGGCACTACCCGAGCAAGTACGCGCTGTTCCGGGAGGAACTGTTACGGGTCGGGCAGTCGTTCACCACCTCGATCGCCGTCGCGGACAGCGAGGAGTCCGCGGCAGAGCGGTTGCGGCACATGCTCACCGGACTCCTCGGTTCGACGGTGGCGAACCGGGCCACCGTCGCGCTGGTGCGCTGGGAGGGCCGCTATCTCGAACCCGCCGACCGGCTGGTGCTCGACGAGCAGCTCGCCTCGGTGCTCGACGCACTCGACGAACAGCTCGCGGTGCTGCGGCCGGAACTGTCCGCGGCGGACCTACGGCTGGTCTCCACCGGCATGCTCGGCGTGATCACCAGCATCGCCGACCATCACGCAGCGCTGCCCGCGCGCAGCCTGACCAGGCTGCTCGGCGCCGCGTGTATGTCGCTGTCCGAGGCCGGATTGCCGCCCGCGGCAACGGTTTCGGAACAGGCGACGCCGGTCGAGATCCCGGATTCGTTCAAACACGAACTGCTGCTGCGCAAAGCGGTCGAGCTCTTCCACGAGCACGGGTATCCCAACGTCAGCGTGGAGGACATCGCCTCGGCGGCCGGGCTCTCGGCGGCCTCGGCGGTGTACCGGTTCTACCGCGGCAAGAGCGACCTGCTCGCGGCCGCGTTCCGCCGCGCCGCCGACCGGGTCTCCGGCGCGATCGGTCCCGCCGTCGCGGGCACACCCGACAGCGCCGCCGCGCTCGACGTACTGATCGAGCAGTTCGTCACCGACACCTTCGACGAGCGAGCCCTCGCGGTCGTCTACTACGCCGAGTTCGGCCACGTGCCCGCCGAGGAGCGCGCGGTGCTGCGCAACATCCAGCGGCTCAGCGTGCAGGAATGGGCACGCCTGACCCGCGAGGTGCGCCCGGAACTGTCCGCCGCCGAGGCCCGATTCCTGGTGCACGCGGCCTTCGCGATGGTGATCGACCTCGGACAGGCCTTCGGCGACGATCCGATCGCCTGCCGGGCCCGGGTTGGTTTCCTGATGCGGCGGGTACTGCTCGGCTGAGCGGCGATCTCACCCGTTGTGTGTGAGGCGGCGCGCGCCGGGCCGGACCTAGGCTCGGCGGCGACGGGCGTCGAACGGAGAGTGGATGGGCCATCGCGCGAACGACCACCGCGGTCTGACCAGGCGATCTCTGCTGGGTCTCGGCGCGGCGGCCACCGTGGCGGTGGTCCTGCCGGGGTGTGGTCGTGGCGACGAGACGCCGTTCGGTCCGGCCGGGTCCACCGAGCCACCGGACGTGCTCGCCCGCGCCATCGACGCCTACGTCTTCGGCTATCCGATGATCATGCTCGACATGATGCGCGCGGCGAGCGCGGCGACGAACACCCTCGACCACAGCGTCCTGCCCGACCCGCTCGACCGCGGAGTGGCCCGGCTCAGCCACGACATGGTGTATTCGCAGGCCTGGCTCAACCTCGACGATCCGCTGGTGCTGCAGATCCCCGAGGTCGAACTCGACCGCTACTGGCTGTTCCAGGTGCTCGACGGCTGGGGCAATACGGTGCACGATCTGACCAGCAAGGAGCCGCGGATCACGGCCGGGGCCGAGGGGCCGCCGTATACCTACGTCATCACCGGGCCGGGGTGGTCGGGGCCGACTCCGGAGCAGTCGACGCTGCTGCACATGCCGTCGACGATGGCGACGATCGTCGGCCGGGTCCAGATCAACGGCGTCGAGGACGCACCGCAGGTCAACCGCTTCCAGGAGCAGATGAAGCTGATCGGGTTGGGCGCCTGGCAGCGCGGGGATCGCGACAGCACGGTCAGCCGGGTGCACGCGATCGACCGCGGGCCGGAGCCGCCGGTCAAGCGGATCGCGGGGCTGGACGGGCGCACCTATCTCAACCGGCTGTGCCGACTGATGCTGACCTCGCCGCCCACACCCGCCGACGCCCCGCTGGCCGAGCAGCTGGCCACGATCGGGGTGCAGCCGGGCGGTTCGGTCGACGGTCAACCGACCGAGATCCTCGACGAGGCGGTCCGCCAGGCCCATCGCCGGATCACCGACTGGGACGATCCCACCTCGCGCGAGGTCAACGGGTGGGAGATTCCGACCGATGTCGGCAACTTCGGCACCGACTACCTGCGCCGAGCCGCGATGACCATGAGTTCGCCCGGCTTCTCCCCCATCCGCAACGTCCTCTACGCCGTGCTCTGGAGTGCCCCCGCCGTCGACGACCAGGGCCGGGCCCTGCGCTACCGCATCCGCTTCGACCCCGGTCAGTGGCCGCCTGCCGACGCCTTCTCCTCGATCACCGCCTATGACCCCGACGGCTTCCTGATCCCCAACCCCGCCGACATCTATTCCGTCGGCCACCATCCGCCGGTCACTCGCGCCGCCGACGGCTCGGTCGACATCGTCCTCCAATACGAGGACCCCCGCCCCGCCGTCGCCACCGGCAACTGGCTGCCCATCCCCGCCTCCGGCGACTTCTCCCTCGCCCTCCGCCTCTACGCACCGCAAGAGGCTGCCCTGGAAGGAAAGTGGGTTCCACCACCGATGGTTCCCGTGCAGTAGCGACGATTAGGAGATGGCATGAGCGACAGCAATTTCACTACTTCGGACGCGGGAATTCCGGTTCCCAGTGACGAACACTCGTTGACAGTGGGGCCGGACGGCCCGATTCTGCTGCACGATGCCTATCTGATCGAGAAGATGGCGCAGTTCAACCGGGAGCGCGTGCCGGAGCGGCAGCCACATGCCAAGGGCGGTGGGGCTTTCGGGATCTTCGAGGTCACCGACGATGTCAGTGCCTACACCTGCGCTGATGTCTTCCAACCCGGTACGAAGACCGAGATGCTGGCCAGATTCTCCTCGGTCGCCGGCGAGCGTGGCAGCCCGGACACCTGGCGTGACCCGCGCGGATTCGCGCTGAAGTTCTACACCACCGCGGGCAATTTCGACATGGTCGGCAACAACACGCCGGTGTTCTTCATGCGCGATCCGATGAAGTTCCAGGATTTCATCCGGTCGCAGAAACGCCGGGCCGACAACAACTTACGCGACAACGACATGCAGTGGGATTTCTGGACCCTGTCGCCGGAATCGGCCCATCAGGTGTCCTGGCTGCTGGGCGATCGCGGAATCCCGCGCTCCTGGCGGCACATGAACGGTTACTCGAGCCACACCTACCTCTGGTACAACGCGAGCGGCGAACGTTTCTGGGTGAAGTACCACTTCAAGTCCGATCAGGGCGTGGAATTCCTCACCCAGGAAGAGGGCGACCACTACGCCTCCGCGGACGGCGACCACTACGTGCGTGACCTGTGGGAGCACATCAAGAGCGGTGAATTCCCCAGCTGGACACTGCACATGCAGATCATGCCGTTCGACGAGGCCAAGACCTACCGCTTCAACCCCTTCGACCTGACCAAGGTCTGGCCGCACGGCGACTATCCGCTCATCCGGGTCGGCCGCATGACCCTGAACCGCAATCCCGCCGACTACCACACCGAAATCGAGCAGGCCGCCTTCGAACCGAGCAACGCGGTGCGCGGCACCGGACCCAGCCCCGACAAGATGCTGCTCGGCCGCTGGTTCTCCTACCCCGACGCCCACCGCCACCGCATCGGCGCCAACTACACCCTGCTGCCGGTCAATTCCCCCCACGCCGCCCCGGTGCACACCTACACCAAGGACGGCGCCATGCGCTACACCAACGTCACCGACCCGGTCTACGTCCCCAACTCCAAGGGCGGCCCCCACGCCGACGAAAAGGCCTCGGGTCCGGTCGTCGGCTGGCACACCGACGGCGAAATGGTCCGCACCGCCTACACCCTGCGCCCCGACGACAGCGACTTCGGCCAAGCCCACACCCTCGTCCGCGAAGTACTCGACGACGCGGCCCGCGACCGCCTCGTCAGCAACGTAGTAGGCCACCTCCTCAACGGAGTAACCGAACCAGTCCTCGTCCGCGCCTTCGACTACTGGAGAAACATCGACACCGAAGTGGGTGACCGGATCGAACAGGGGGTACGAGCAGCCCAGTCCTGACCCCCAACCGAAGCCCGCTTCCACACATCAGGAAGCGGGCTTCGCCCTGACCTCAGCAGATTGCTGTCCGATCACCCGGGCGCCTCCACGCTGCGATTCCTCCTCGCAAAGGTGGCGTCACCGCAGGTGGAGATTCGGTTTCATCTCAGCAATGCTCGTGTGTATGCTCATCATCACCTGTAGGGTGATGAGAGGGGAGCAGAGTGCGTCTCGAGTTCGCGAAGGCCGAACTTCGCTCCCTGTGGATGGATGAGACATTCCGGATTCGCGGGTTGGACGCCGAGGTGGTGAGAGCCTTCCGCAAAAAGGTCCAACTCCTTCGGGACTCGACCAGCGAGAAGGAGTTGCGAAACTTTCGGTCGCTCAACCTGGAGAAGCTCAAGGGTGATCGTGAGGGTCAATACTCGATCAGACTGAACCGACAATGGCGCCTCATCCTCAAATTTCACACCGATGACGAGGGCCGCACAGTTCTGATAGTGGAGCTTTGCGATTACCACTGATATGCCGTGAAGGGAGGCCTGGACATGAACGAGAACACTGGGCTGCCTGCGCAGGCGTTTCCGGCCGGTGAATACCTGCGGGACGAGCTCGAGGCACGGGAATGGAGTGTCGTCGAATTCGCTCGCATACTGGGCAGGCCGCCTCAGGCTGTCTCCGAGATCCTGAACGGACGTAAGGAGATCACGCCGGAGACCGCGATGGAGATCGCCGCCGCAACTGATACTGAGGCCGCAACCTGGCTTCGCTTGCAGGACACCTACCGACTTTGGAAGTTGTCCCGAACCGCTGATGCCAGTCGCACGGCGGTGGTTGCGCGAAGAGCACGACTGGCGCAACTACTCCCCATGTCCGAATTGCGCAAGCGCAGCCTGATCCCACCGGGCGCCGACATCGATACCGAAGAAGCTGCCGTACTCGATCTACTCGAAATCTCCGACTTCTCCGAGCAGCCACCTTTCGTGTTTGCCGCGCGTAGATCGAACGAGAGCGACCCTGTCTCGCCTCCCCAACTGGCATGGATCGCGTCGGTCCGGAAAGCTGCCACGGCAGCCGGATCGCTGGTCCCACGTAGCGGTGCGATACCGGACCTCGCCGCAGACGTGGTATCGCTGTCGCGAAACCCCGAAGCGCTCACGCGACTGCCGGAAGTCTTCGCTGCCTATGGGATCCGACTTGTCTACGTCGCGCACTTCAAGTCAGGAAAGATCGACGGCGGTGCCTATATCGATGATATGGGCACGCCTGTTGTCGCGATCTCGGGTCGCGTGCCCCGCATCGACAGTGTCGTGTTCACACTGCTACACGAACTCGCCCATATTCATCTCGGACACCTGAGTGCCGGCATGACTTTGGATACCGATGTCTGCGCGGCAACCGAGAATGCCACCGAGCGTGAGGCCGACAGGCTGGCGATGCGCTGGGCCCTGCCCCCACAACTGGGCCTCGAGCCGCCGATATCGAAGAGGGCCGTGCTCGACCGCGCATCAACACTCGGTGTGCATCCAGGGCTCATCGTCGGGCGACTACAGCACAAGAACATCCT
Source organism: Nocardia sp. NPDC058176 (assembly GCF_042883805.1). NCBI lineage: Bacteria > Bacillati > Actinomycetota > Actinomycetes > Mycobacteriales > Nocardiaceae > Nocardia > Nocardia sp. NPDC058176. Next base: position 353,408 of record NZ_JBHVVA010000002.1, read on the forward strand.
TCCCTGGACTCACCTGAGAGATCTCACGCCTAATGTTCGTAATCAGTTGGCCGCCTGGGGCTGACTCGTTCCTAGGGGCTTCAAGCATTGGTGCATAGTGAAATCGCGAGCGAGAGTGCACAAAGAATTACCCGGCTGGTTCTCGGTTCGGTGTTGGTTGCCGCAACATGGGCTTCTGGATGCGGCCAAGAGGGAGAGAAGGGCAGCTCAGACTGTTCGGAGACGTTCGACTTGAAGGCGTCGGCAACACCTCTCGGCGATGGCAGCGGGCTGCGCAATGCTGCGCGGCATGCAGCGACCGGGGGCGAACCCGTCTCCATGATGGATGTAACCAGGGCCGCGGGACTGAAGGATGACTGGGACCAGATCATCGTCGTATTTCCCGGAACCAAGGCCGATGCCTTGAACAAGGACGGCGGCATATCCGCCGTCTGCTGGGAGAATCTGCCCGGACCGTACGGTGACGACACACCGCATGCGGCCTACTATCTGTTCGTTCGCGAGCAGAAGCCCGTACAGGCGGTTCACTGGTTCTATCCGAATGACCGCGATCTGGACTTCATGACCTCACGGACCAAGATCGTCAAGCCGGATACGTTGCTGGCGCCCGTCCATGCTCCCGGGTCCGATCCCTTCCTGCGCCCCGTGAAGTAGGAGTGCGGTCGGTCAGCGCTCGTTGGTCATGGCGACGATGAGGGAGTTGGGACGCATGTCGAGCCAGCGCGATTCGACGTAATGGCGGCAGGAGTTGCGGGAAGGTTCGACCTCAGTCGATCAGTTCGACTCGACATGGGAGCCCACGCGCTCTGCTCAATTTCGCGTCGCTGGTCAGCAGAGGCACATCGAGCCGCGCAGCCAATGCGGCATACAGACCGTCATAGAAGGAGATGGTGTGACGTAGTTTCCACGCCTCCTCGGACAACCATCCGTGGATGGCGTAACGACGGTCGATCATCGTTGCCAGCATGCGCTGGCCGATGGCGGCCGTCGCGGGGTCGACGAGTTCTTTGCGTTCATGGCGCCGCAGGACATTCCCGACCTCGGCGTCGATGAGATGCGGAGCATGGCAGGTCGCGGTTTCGATCAGACGCCCGACCGCCTTGCCGACCGCGTCTTTACGCAGGATGGCAGTCGATGCCGCCGATGCGTCGATGACATACTCGTCACTCGCCACGGGCATCTTCCAACGCCGCCAGGATCGAGTCCCGGTCAGCACCGGGCTTGGTGTCACGCTCGAGCGCCTCACGGATGGCCGCCATGGTCTCGGCCTTCGACCGGCGCCTGGCTGTCGCGATCAACTCGCGGCGCATGTAGGCCTGCAACGACATCCCCGCGGCCTCGGCCCGCCGACGAAACACCTCAGCGTCCTCGTCCGGTAGATCCCTGATCTGAATCGTAGCCACGGCGCTATTATAGCGCTACTTTAGCGCCGACCGAGGGGCATAGACCAAGATTGTTCACTCAACGAGGTTTCCAGTGAACACTTGTACACTTCTCCAAGAATCTATGAACCCTCAGCCGACATCGCGTAGCGGGCGAGCGACATCCGCAGTTCAGCGCTGATGAACTGCGGTGATATCGGGACGGAATCGTAGCTACCCCACTCGTCGGACTTGTATGATACTTTTCGTCACACTTAATTGGGCGTAGGTGTAAACTCAGTTCGACTGGAGGTTCTCGTGGTCGACACGATCCATGGAGCGAGCGGTGTTCTCGCGCAGTCCGGCGGTGAAGGGGGCGGCGCGGCGCTCGATCAGGTCGCGATCATGACCGGGGCTGCCGGGGTGGTGGCGCTGGTGCTGCTGTGGGTCGGGTACCTGCACCGCACGCGCAAGATCACCTGGCTCGGCAGGTTCGCGGACCGGGTCGGCGGGCTGGTCAACATGCCGGGCTGGGTCGGACTGCCGATCCTGATCTTCATCGGCACCATCCTCACCGCGTTCCTCGGCTTCATCTGGGATGTCAGCCTGCACATCGGTGACGGTCGCGACGAAGGTCCGCTGGCCAATCCGGCGCACTATTTCATCCTGGTCGGGCTGTTCTTCCTGTTCACCGGCGGTATGGCCGCGGTCGTGCTGCCGCTGGACGAGAAGCCGGGCCCGGCGGCCGTGCGCATCACCCGCACCTGGTACGCCCCGGTCAGCGGCATCCTCATCGCGGGCGCCGGCCTCTACGCGCTGATCGGCTTCCCGCTCGACGACATCTGGCACCGGCTGTTCGGCCAGGACGTCACGCTGTGGGGGCCGACGCACCTCATGCTCATCGGCGGCGCGGGACTCTCGCTGATCGCCATCGCGCTGCTGTGGTTCGAGGGCAGCCGTAATCCGGTCGATCCGGATCACACGAACGGTCCCGCGATCTGGTGGCTGCGCTGCTTCATCTTCGGCGGCTTGATCATCGGCATGTCGGTGTTCCAGGTCGAGTTCGACTTCGGTGTCGCGCAGTTCAGCCTGCTCTTCCAGCCGCTGCTGATCGTGATCGCGGCGACCATCACCCTGGTCGCGGCGCGTTCGGTGCTCGGCCCGTTCAGCACCATCGTGGTGGTCCTGTTCGCCGCCGCCGTGCGCACGCTGACCGCGTGGCTGGTCAGCGTGCCCTTCGAGGCGCCCTACAACGTCTTCCCGTTCTACCTCGGCGCGGCGGTGGTGGTGGAGTTGCTCGCGCTGCTCCCGCTGGCCCGTCGCCCGATCCTGTGGGGCGCCCTCGCCGGTCTCGGCATCGCGACCGTTGGTCTGTGGCTCGAATCGCTGTGGGTCGAGGCCATGTTCGTCGATCCGTGGCCCACCGCCCTGTGGCCCGAACTCCTGCTCACCTGTGTGCCGGTCGGTATCGCGGGTGGTGTGGTCGGCGCGCTGCTCGGCATCGTCCTGCGTGGGGAGAAGCTGCCGCGGCCGCCGATTCGGCGGGGCATCATGGTCGCCTCGGTGCTGATCGTCTCCGCGGCCGTGGCGAACGGCCTCATGGTGACGGTGCCCGAGAACGCCACCGCGACCGTCACGCTGACCGAGGCCGAGCCTGTCCCCGGCGGCCGTATGGTCGATGCCGACATCCGTCTCTCCCCCGACGACCTGGTGAGCGGCGACCCCGAATGGGTGCAGATCCTGGCCTGGCAGGGCGGCGCCGACACCCAGACTCCCGGCCGCGGCCTGATCGTCGACCAGCTCGAGCGCGTCGGCGAAGGCCACTACCGCTCCACCACACCCGTTCCGGCACACGGCACGTGGAAGACGGTGCTGCGGGTCCACGACGGTCGCACGCTCACGGCGCTGCCGATCTTCATGCCCGCCGACCCGGGGATCGGCGCCACCGAGGTCGCCGCGCCCGCCGAGTTCACCCGGCCGTTCGTCGCCGAGATCACCGTCCTGCAGCGCGAGCGCAACTTCGACCACCCGGACTGGCTGTTCGCCGCCGCGTCGCTGGTGGTGCTGGTGTGCAGCCTCATTCTGATCTGGGCGCTGTCGTGGGGCGCGGCCCGCATCAACGAGCGCTACCCGACGACACCGCCCGCCGCGACGCCCGAACCCACGTCCACCCCATGAACTCGGTTCCGGCCGACGTCGACATCCTCGCGGATCATCCACTGATCCTCGCCGTGCCCGCCTTCGCGCCCGCGTTGGTGGTGGTCGGCATCATCGTGTTCATCGCCGTGCGCGATCGGCGTGCGGAGAAGCGCGAGAGCGAGGAGGGGTCGGTCGCGCCGGAATCCGCTCTCGACGAGGAGAATCCATGATCCGCACCCGACTCGGCGTGCTCGTACTGGCCGCCGGGGTGGCCGTTCTCGGCTGCTCGTCGGCCGAGGAACCCGCGACGCCCGCCACCGCGACCACCACGAGCGCCGAGGAACCGGCCGCGCCCGCCACGGACGCGCTGGTCATCGATGTCCGCATCGCGGGTTCCTCGGTGACCCCGGCCAATGACCGCCTCGAGGCGAAGGTCGGCCAGGAACTCGTGCTTCGGGTCGACAGCGACGTCACCGAGGAACTGCACGTGCACGCCACACCCGAACACACCTTCGCGGTGGCGCCGACCACCGGCCAGGAGTTCCGGTTCACGGTCGAGGTGCCGGGCCGGGTGGAGATCGAACTGCACGGCTCGCACCGCACCGTGGCGACCATCCTCGTCCGTCCGTGACCGTGCTGGCGCATGGCATCGGCGGCGCGACCGACCTGCCGATCCCGTTGACCTACGCCCTGATCGGCGCGGCGTGGGCCTTGACGTTCTCCTTCGCGATCCTCGCCTTCGCCTGGCGCACACCGCGATTGGACGCCGATACGCCCGGCGTGCTCCTCGGCCGTGGCGTGCGGGCGGTGATCGACTCGCGAGTCCTGCGCATCGTGCTCGCGGCGTTGAGCGTGGTGTTCACGCTGGCCGTGCTGGCGTCGGGGTTCTTCGGACCGGACGAACCGTCGCGCAGTCCCGTGCCCGGGATCGTCTACATCTACCTGTGGGTCGGCGTGATGGTCGCGTCGCTGGTGGTGGGGCCGCTGTGGAAGGTGCTGTCGCCGACGCGGGCCGTGCATCGTGTGCTGTGCCGGATCGCGAAACGCTCACCGGCACAGGGGTTCCTGCCGTATCCGAAGTCCTGGGGGTACCGCCCTGCCGCACTGGGTCTGCTCAGCTTCGTCTGGCTGGAACTGGCGTCGCCGGAACCGGGATCGGTACGCGCGGTGACGATCTGGCTGTCGGCCTACCTGCTGGTCACCCTGGCGGGCACGATCGCCTTCGGCACCACGTGGGCCGAACGCGGTGATCCGATGGAGGCTTACAGCAGCCTGCTGGGACGGCTGAGTCCCCTCAGCAGGCGGACGTCCGGGGAACCCGTACTGCGTTGGCCGCTGGACAATCTCGCTGGGACTCCCGCACTGGTCGGCTCGGTAGCCGTGGCCGCGACCCTGCTGGGTTCGACCGCCTTCGACAGCTTCTCCATGTTCCCCGTCTGGCGCGACCTGGTGGACAGCACCGGCGGCGGCAGCACCGCGACGCTGGTGCGCACCGCCGGGCTCCTGGGTTTCGTCGCCGTGGTCGCCGGACTCTTCGAACTGGCCACCCGCGCCACCGGCGGCGTCACCCGCACCGAACGAGCCCTGCTCCCGATCCGCCTGGCACACAGCCTGACCCCCATCATCGCGGGCTACATCGTCGCCCACTACCTGAGCTTCCTGGTCGAGAAGGGCCAGACCACCCTCGTTCTTTGCGCCGACCCCTTCGGCCGCGGCTGGAACCTCGCAGGCCTGGCCGACCTCGAAGTCTCCTACGTCCTGTCCGAACACCCCGGTCTCCTCGCCACCATCAAGGTCCTGGCCGTCCTCACCGGCCACATCCTCGGCGTAGCCGCCGCCCACGACCGCTGCCTACGCCTACTCCCCCCATCCCACCGCCTCACCGGCCAACTCGCCCTGATGCTGGTGATGGTCGGCTTCACCTTCCTGGGGCTGTACCTGCTCTTCGACGCCTGACCGAGCCACCGTCCGAGGTCAACAGCACTGGTCGGCGCGGCGGATTGTCAGCGCTCATCGTCGCTGTCGTCATAGCCTCCGGTCCAACGGTCGGCATCGACCACATAGCGTTCGATGACAAAATCGTCAGGATGGTCACGGAACCCCGGCTGGGAAATCAGACGATCAATCGCAGCGCGGGCATCTTCTTCCGATGCATAAACGCCGATACGTTTCTGTTCATCTACCCCATCGACGGTTCGATAGGAATGCTCGAGAAGAAATACAGAATTCATAGCACCTCAACAGGATCACCCGGTCATCCTCCCATGGTAATGAAGCCTTCGGTCCAGTTGTCCTTTCCGATATCAAATCGATTCACACAGAAATCTTCCGGACGATTGCAGAATCCAGGCAACCGCGTAGCGCGTTCTATCGCCTCCAATGCCTTCGACTCCGACGAGTACAGTCCTATCGTTCGAACGATGTCTTCCCCATCTTCGAGCTCATACCAATGATCAACCACGTAGATCTCAGCCATCACAATGTCGCCAATTCTCTAGTTCGGATTCTGCCAGGCGCGGTCACCATATTTCTTGATCTTATTGAACTCACTTCGTGGTCCAGTATTGACCCCAAGCGGCACAGCCAGGTGCGTCTCCAGCCATCCCAACGCACTCGCTATTTATGCAGAATGAAGAGGGTCATAGGCTGTACGGATCTCGTCCGCGAGAGTGTGACACTCCTAGCTCGATGCGGTGTTGATACAACGAACTCATGCGACCCGAACCCGGCCAGGTGCTGCACTTCTCCGAAGACCCGACGATCACCCGCTTCGCGCCCCGGGTCGCGACGACCGCGCGGCAGCCGGAACCGTATGTCTGGGCGGTCGACGCCGCGCGCTGCCCCGACTACTGGTTCCCCCGTCAGTGCCCGCGGGCGATGGCCTGGGCCACGCCGTCCACCACCGACGCCGACCGGGAACGGATCATCGGCAGCGGCAGCGGACACCGTGTCCACGCCATCGAGTACGGCTGGCTGGACGCGTTACGGACGGTCACTCTGTTCGCCTACCGGCTTCCCGCGGCGCCTTTCCGGCCGTTCGGCACACCCACACCGCACGCCCACGTCGCCACCGAACCGGTCGAACCGCTCGGACCAGCCGAGCCGGTCGGCGACCTCCTACAGCTCCACGAGCAGGCAGGCGTCCAACTCCGTGTCCTCGCCAATCTCTGGCAGTTCTGGGACGCGGCGACCACCAGCACCGTCGGCTTCAGTGGGATACGGCTGGGCAACGCCCGGCCACGGCCCTGATCGACATGGTCAGGGTTCGTTGGCCATGGCTGCGATGAGGGAGTTCGGGCGCATGTCGAGCCAGTGGGATTCGACGTAGTGGAGGCAGGAGGTGCGGGGGGCGGCGCCGAAGGCTACGGTCCAGCCGCCCGGGACGGCGGCGAAGGTGGGCCAGAGGGAGTGTTCGCCTTCGGTGTTGACCAGGACGTAGAACTGGGCGTTGTCGTCGTCGAAGGGGTTGCTCATGGGGGTGCCTTTCAGTGGGCCGCGCGCTCGGCGGGGGTGCTCAGGTCGAAGGAGTCGCTCGGTGCGTCGGGGTCGGCGGTGAGCAGACCGAGGGTGCGGGAGAAGCGGCGGAGCAGGGTGGCCGCGGTGTCGTCGTCGAAACGGTCGGTGCTGTACTCGAGTTCGAGGCCGAGGTGCCCGTCGGGGTCGGCGGGTGCGGAGACGATGAAGTGCACGCCGTCGGTGGGGCGCGGGGTGTCGAAGCGCATCGCGGTGAGTTCGAGGCCGGGGACGGTGAACGTGTCGGCGCCGGTGTCGAGGTAGCTCAGGGTCACCGGGCCGAGCGGGCCGGCGAGCGCGCAGGCCTCGCTGGTGGCCGCGGCGGTCGCGGACACCATGGGATCGGGTTCGGCGCAGAGGATCTCGGCGAGGGTGGTGGCACCCGCGACGGCGGCGCCCGCCTGCCAGGCCAGCAGGACCGTCACCGCGGCCCGGACGACGGCGAACGGCGGAACCGCGTGCCGGCGGGCCAGTTCCGCGATTCGCGCCCCGATTCCGGCACCGACCCTGGCGCGCATGCTCGCGCTACGTCCTCGCACCGATTCCACGGCAACGGGTTTCACCAGTTGACCGAGGCGGACCAGGGCCGCGGTGGTGCCGTCGATCTCCCAGCGCGCGAGTTCGCCGGTGCGGAACATGCGTTCGCCGGGGATGCCGAAGGGGTTGGCGACGAAGCGATCCGCGGTCGGGGCCGGATCGTCGCGGTAGCCGCGGGCCAGCTGGGCGCCCGCCAGGTACAGCTCACCGGCGGCGCCGGGACTCGTCGGCCGCAGCCGCCGGTCGAGTACGTAGACGCGCCGATTCCATTCGCGCACCCGCACAGCGGGTTCCGGCGCGTCGGGACGAGGCGCGACCGGATAGGTCAGGGTGACGGTCGCCTCGGCGCGACCGTAATCGTGATGCAGTCGCGCACCGACGACAGCCCCGAACGCCCGGACCTCGGCGGCGGACAAGGGAGCGCCGAGCACGACAACGCTACGCAGCGAAGCGATCTCGGTCCGCAGCCCCGCCCGCTCGACATGGTCGGTGAACGCGGCGAGACGCTGCGGGGTGAAGTCGGCGGCGGTGACGCCATAGTCTGCGATGATCTCGGCCTGGGTCGCCGGGTCGGGTGGTTCGGCCAGCACCACGGTGGCGCCGACCCGCAACGGCAGCAGATAGCCGTGCCATTCGGTGACTTCGCCCGCGCCCGCCTGGTGCAGGTAGACATCGCGGCCGGTGAACCCGTGGCGGCCCTGCATGCCGGTCACCCGGTGTACCGCGGCGGCATGGCTGACGGTGATGCCCTTGGTGGCGCCGTACGGGTACAGCACGAAGGCCGGGTGCTGCGGCAGCACGGGCGCGCGGCGTTCGGTGCGCAGGATCGGCTCGTCGGAGTAGTCCGACAGCGGCACCGCGTCGACGACGACGGTGGGAATGTCGTACACGGCACCGTGATTGCGGTCGGCGACGGTGAGCACGAGCGCCGGGTCGGCGACCGGCGGGAGTACGGCAGGCGTGCCGGTGTCGACCGGAACCACCGCGCCACCCGCCTTGAGCACGGCGTACATCGCCACGACCAGTTCGACCGAGCGCGGAATGTCGATGAGCACGGCAGATTCCGGTCCGACGCCGAGCGCGCTCAGGTGCCGGGCCAGCTGGTTGGTCCGCCGGTCGAGGTCACCATAGGTGATGATCGCGGTCGTGCCCGCCGCGCCGGGAGCGTGCACGACCGCGGGGTCGAAAGGGGTCGCGGCCGCCTGGGCCTCGAACTCGTCGAGCAGGAGTTCACCGGGCAGGCCGCCGTGGCGGGGTTCGGTGACGAGCCGGTCGGGCCGGTCGTCGACGCGGCCGACGAATTCGATCTCGGCGGTCCAGTCCGCGCCCGGCGGCCTGCGCCGGACCAGGTCACCGGTGGCGAACATGCGGTCGTCGACCGGGCCGATGGGGTTGGCGAGGAAGGTGGCGGCGGTGGCCTGCCTGCCGACGTACCCGCGCGCCAGTTGCACACCGGAGACGTAGAGTTCGCCGATCTCGCCGTCGGCGACCGGGCGCAGGTGCTCGTCGAGGATCAGCAGTTCGACGTCGTCGGCGGCCGAGCCGATCGGCACCACCTCGAGATCGGCGCCGGTGACCTCGTGCGCGACGACCTCACCGGCGGTCTCCGGCCTGCCGTACACGTGCCAGAGGGTCGCGCCGCTCACCGCGCGCAGGGCGGCGCCGGTCTTCGCGGGCAGCGGGGCACCGCAGCTGAGGACGACGCGCAACGAATCGAGGCGCTCCTCGGCATCGGGCAGCGCGGCCAACTCTGCGAGCTGGCCGGGGTCGAAACAGGCTGCGGTGACGCCGGTTTCGGCGATGGACTTCGCGAGGGTCGCACCGGTCGGGAGGACGAGTGCGGCGCCGGTCTGCAGGGCGAGCAGCATCTCTCCCACGGCGGCCTGGCCGGTGAGCGGCGCGTGCCAGAGCACCGAGTCGCCGGGTCCGATGCCACACAGTCGCTGCCGCCAGATCGAATTGGCCTGTGCGGCACGGTGTCCGACCACCACGGCGGTGGACGCGGCGATGTCGACCACCAGGTAGGCCGGGTTGTCGGCGCCCGGTCCCGGCAGCTCGTCGGGCTCCGGATCGGTGGCCGCGGTGTCGGTGCGCAGGACCGGGACGCCGGTGCCGGTCGGGTGGGGCGCGCCCGGCATGGTGAGCATGAGCACCGGCGCGGCCAGGGTGACGGTGCGGCGCTGCAGGTCGGTGGGTGCTTCGGGATCGAGCAGGACGAACGCGCCGCCCGCGGCGAGCACCGCGTGCAGGGCGACGACCAGTTCGGTCGAACGCGGCAGCGACACCGCGACGGTGGTCTCGGGGCCGACCCCGCGCTCGGCCAGGGTGGCCGCCAGCGCGTCGACCCGTTCGGCCAGCGCACCGTAGGTGAGCCGGTCCGCGCCGTCGACGACCGCGACGGCATCGGGGTCGTGCCTGGTGTGGTGGGTGAACGCGGCGAGCAGGGTCGCCGGGTCACGCGGGCGTTCGCCCGCCGGGTCGGCGAGCAGCGCGTCGAGTGAGACAGCGGCCGTGACCGAATCCGTATGCGACATCAGAGTTGTCCTTCCGAGTCGTCGGCCGATCCCGACCCGGCGATCACCGCGGCGGCATCGGTCACCAGTGTGTGCAACGTGGTGCTGAGCCCCGACGCGCCGAGAGCGGCGAGCACGCCGGGCACGAGCCCGGCCAGCGCGACGTTCACCAGCGCTTCGGGTTTCATCTTGGCGCCCATCGCCCGGCTCACCGCGGTGAGTTTGGCGTCGAGCGCGCCGAAGGAGATGGCGTGCTCGCCGTGGGCGAAGGCCACTGTCGCCGGGGCGAGCCGGGCGGCGGAACCGACCAGGCCGGGCAGATCGGCGATGGTGTAGGTGCGCGGTCGCGGCGCCTTCTCCGCGTCGGTGCGCACGTCGATCGCGCGCACCACCACGGTCGGGTCGGCGGCGACGGCGGTGAGGATCTTGCCCAGTCGCTCGGTCAGCGCGCGGACGGTCGAGACGTCGAAAAGGTCTGTCGCGTAGCCGAAGTGCAGGTCGAGACCGTCGAGGGTGCCGTCGGTGGCGTAGCGCTGCAGGGCGGTCAGGTGCAGGTCGAACTTGGCTTCCCCCAGTCCCGGGTCAAGGGTCTGCACCCGTAAGCCCGGTAGCTCGACACCGCCCGGTGGCATGTTCTGGAAGGTGAGCATCACCTGGAACAGCGGGGTGTAGGCGCCGGATCTGTTGCGGCCCATCGCATCGACGATCTGCTCGAACGGCACGTCGGCGTGCGAGAGGGCGGCGAGGTCGCGGCGGCGGGCCTGGGCGAGCAGGTCGGTGAACGGCGCGCGCGAGTCCACCTCGGTGCGCAGCACCACGGTGTTGACGAACATGCCGACGAGGTCGTCGAGTTCGCGGGCGCCGCGCCCGGCCACCGGGGCGCCGATCGTGATGTCGGCGCTGCCGGACTGCTTGGCCAGCAGGACCGCCAGCGCGCTGTGGACCAGGGTGAACAGCGTGGTGCCGTTGGTGCGGGCGATCTCGTCGAGGCGGCGGGTCAGTTCGCCGTCGATCTCGAATTCCACAGCCGCGCCCCGCATCTCGCGGCGAGTCGCCCGGGGGCGATCGGTGGGCAGGGCGAGCAGTTCCGGCACGCCGGCGAGTTCGCGGGTCCAGTAGGTGAGCTGCTGGCCGAGGACGCTGTCCGGGTCGTCGGCGGCGCCGAGCAGCTCGCGCTGCCAGACGCTGAAGTCGCCGTACTGGATGTCCAGTGGAGCCCAGCCGGGTTCGCGGCCTTCGCTGCGATCGACGTAGGCGCGCACCAGGTCCCGGGTGAGCGGGGCGATGGAGTAGCCGTCGGCGCTGATGTGGTGCACCACCACGACGAGCACGTGTTCGCCGGCGCCGAGACCGTAGAGCGCGACGCGCACCGGTGGGGCGGCGGTGATGTCGAACGGCTGGGCGACCAGTGCGGCGATCCTGGCCTCGACCTCGTCAGGGGCGACCGGGATCGGGGTCAGGTCGACCGCCGCCGACCAGGCCGGCATGACCTGCTGGACCGGGCCGTTCGCGGTGTCGGGGTAGCGGGTGCGCAGGGTGTCGTGGCGGCCGAGCAGGTCGCCGATGGCCGACTGGAGGGCGGGCAGGTCGAGGTCGCCGGTGAGCCGGATGGCGGCGGGGATGTGGTAGGCCGCCGACTGCGGGGACAGCTGGTGCAGGACCCACATGCGCTGCTGGGCGGGCGAGAGGACGGCCGGGCCGTCGTCGACGCGGCGGGTGAGCGGCGGGCGGGCGCCTGCGCGATCGGCCGCACCGAGGCGCTCGGCGAGGGCCGCCACGGTCGGTGCGTCGAAGACCGCGGCGACGGGCACCTGGGCGCCGAGTGCGGCACCGAGGCGGGCGGCCAGGCGGGTCGCCATCAGCGAGTTGCCGCCGAGGGCGAAGAAGTCGTCGTCGAGACCGGCACTCGCGCAACCGATCACCTCGACGAACGTCTGCGCGACCAGCTGCTCGATGGCGGTGACCGGGGCGCGGAAGGCCGCCTCCGCGAACTCCGGTTCGGGCAGCCGAGCCCGGTCGACCTTGCCGTTGGCATTGAGCGGCAGGGCATCCAGGACGACCAGCGCAGCGGGCACCATGTAGGCGGGCAGGTCGGCGGCGAGTTCACCACGCAGCCGGGCCGCGACGGCGGGTTCGTCGCCGGGCTCGAGATCGGCCACTGCGGCGTAGGCGATCAACCGGGCACCGGCCCGCTCGTCGGTCTTGGCCACGGCGACCGCCGCGCGGACATCGGTGCAGCGCAGCAAGGCCGTCTCCACCTCGCCGAGCTCGATCCGGAAGCCGCCGATCTTCACCTGGAAGTCGGCGCGCTCCAGGTACTCCAACGCCCCGTCCGCACGCCACCGGACGATGTCGCCGGTGCGGTACATCCGAGTGCCTGCGGTGAAGGGGTTGGCGACGAAGCGGTCGGCGGTGAGGGCGTGGCGGCCGTGGTAGCCGCGGGCAAGTTGGTCACCAGCCAGGTAGAGCTCTCCTGCCACACCGATCGGGACCGGTCGCAGGCGGGCGTCGAGGACGTAGAGTGCGCTGTTCCAGGCCGGGGCGCCGATGGGCACCACGTGCGACGGATCCTGCGTCACTTCGTATTCGGTGATGGATACTGCGGCTTCGGTCGGGCCGTACAGGTTGTGCAAGACGGCGTTGGTGCCGCTGGCGCGGAACTGGGTGGCCGTCGCAGCAGGCAGCGCTTCGCCGATGGCGAGGACCGCGCGCAGTGAATCCGGCAGAGCGGGAGCGGATTCGGCGGCCAGCAGCATGGCGACCAGAGAAGGCACCGCGTGCAGAACGGTGACGCCGTACTCGGTCATGATGGTGCGCAGGCGATCCGGATCACGTTCGCCGCCGGGGCGGGTGACGATCAGTGCTCCGCCGGAGGTCAGGGGCGACCAGAACTCCCAGACCGACAGGTCGAAGGTGGCGGGGGTCTTCAGCAGGACCCGGTCGGCACCGGTCATGGCGAAGCGGTCGTGCAGCCAGGCCAGCTGGTTGACGATCGCCGCGTGCGGCACGGTGACGCCCTTGGGCAGGCCGGTGGAGCCGGAGGTGAAGATGATGTACGCGGGATGCTCGGGGCGAAGGGGTGCGATGCGCTCGGCATCGGTCACCACCTCGGTCGAGAGTCCGTCCAGCGCGCGGTGGTCGAGTTCGAAGACCGGCACGTCGACGGTGATCGGCAGCCTGTCGGCGGCGGTGGTCAGCACGCACAGCGGGGCGGCCGTCGACAGGATGTAGGCGATCCGGTCGACCGGATGATCGGGATCGATCGGCACGTACGCGCCACCGGCCCGCACCACCGCGTGCATCGCGATCACCAGGTCGACACCGCGCCGCATGGCCAGCGCGACAGTGCGCTCCGGGCCGACGCCCTCGGCGATGAGCAGCCGGGCGATGCGGTTGACGCGCGCCTCGAAGGCGGCATAGTCGAGGGACTCGCCGGTCTCCGCGTCCACCAGGGCGAGAGCCTCCGGCGTGCGCGCCGCCTGACGCGCACCGAGCGAGGCCAGCGTCGTGGGCCCGACCGGGTGCGCGGTGGCGTTCCAGGTGTCGAGCACCAGTGCGCGGTCCGCGCCGAGCAGATCCAGATCGCCGACGATCGTTTCCGGTGCGGTGACGACGGATTCGAACACTCGTCGAAGCTGGGTGGCGAACCGCTCGGCCGTCTCGGCGTCGAACAGATCGGTGGCGTAACCCAGCGCCATCTCGATGCCGGCCGGTGTCCCGGTCTCGGTGTAGTGATCGAGGGCGAACAGATGCAGATCGAACTGCGCCACACCGGAATCGAATTCGATGTCGGACACGGTGAGCCCGGGCAGCTCGAGCCGGCCGCGCTCGTGGTTCTGGAACGAGTAGCCGACCTGGAACAGCGGGTGCCGGGCGGTGGAGCGGGCCGGGTTGAGCACCTCGACCAGTCGTTCGAAGGGCACGTCGGCGTGCGAGAACGCCGCGATGTCGGCGGTGCGCGCCGCGGTGAGCAGCTCGGCGAACGGCTGGTCCCCCGCGACCCGCGTGCGCAGGACCAGCGTGTTGACGAACATGCCGATGACCTCGTCGAGTTCGGCTTCACCACGGCCCGCGTTCGGGGTGCCGACGGCGATGTCCTCGGTTCCCGAGAGGCGGGCCAGCAGGGCCGCGGAGGCCGCGTGCACCACCATGAACAGCGTGGCGCCGTTGCCGCGACCGAGGGCGAGCAGCGCGGCGTGCAGGTCCGCGTCGACGGTGAAGCTCACCTTGTCGCCGCGCAGGCTCTGGCGCGCGGGACGCGGGCGATCGGTCGGCAGGGCCAGCTGGTCCGGGAGTCCAGCCAGCTGGGTCGACCAGTACGCGACCTGCTGGGCGGCGATCGACGTGGGATCGGCTTCGTCACCGAGCAGGTCGCGTTGCCACAGCGCGTAGTCGGCGAACTGCACGGCGGGCGGGGCCCAGCCGGGCGCGGTGTCGGCGAGGCGGGCGGTGTAGGCCCGCATCAGATCGGCGACGAACGGCGCGATCGAGGAGCCGTCGGCGGCGATGTGGTGCAGCACGGCGGCGAGCACGAACTCGGTGTCGCGCACCTGGAACAGGCGCAGCCGCACCGGGATCTCGGTGGTGACGTCGAAGGTGGTTTCGGCCAGCTCGCGGATTGCCTGCGGCAGTTCGTCTTCGGTGACCGCGATCGGCTCCAGCACCGGGATGGCCTGGGCGGGAGCGACGATCGCCTGCACGGGAGCGCCGTCGGCCTCCGGGTAGACCGTCCGCAGCGACTCGTGACGGGCGACCACATCGGCCATCGCCGCCCGCAGCGCGGCGACATCGAGATCGCCCGAGAGACGCAGCGCGAACGGGATGTTGTAGGCCACCGAGGCACGGTCGAAACGGTTGAGGAACCACATCCGCTGCTGCGCCGGAGACAGCGGCAGCAGCTCGGGACGGGCCCGCCCGACCAGAACGGGCCGGTCGACCTTCGCCTTGGCATCCACCGCGGCGGCCAGTTCACCCACGCGCGGCGCCTCGAACAGGGTCCGCACGCCGACTCGCCGGTCCAGTGCCGCGCCGATGCGGGCGCCGGCCTTGGCGGCCAGCAGTGAGCTGCCGCCGAGGGCGAAGAAGTCGTCGTCGGCGCCGATCGGCTGATCATGGCCGAGCACCTCGGCGTAGACCGCGGCGATGATCTCCTCGGTGACCGTGGCGGGCTTGCGGTAGGTGGTGGTCTCGAAGACCGGCGCGGGCAGTGCGGCACGGTCGAGCTTGCCGTTGACGGTCAGCGGAATGCGCTCGACCGGCACCACCGCGGCCGGGAGCATGTGCTCGGGCAGGGTGCGGGCCAGTTCCTGCCGCAGCGCGGCGGCGTCGACGATCTGCGGACCGGCGACCAGGTAGGCCACGATGCGCGGCTCGTCCACCAGGTCGGTCCGCACCAGCACCGCGACCTCGCGCGGGGCCACCGAACTGCCCAGCAGCGCGGCCTCGATCTCGCCGAGCTCGATGCGGAAGCCGCGCAGGTTGACCTGCTGATCGGCCCGGCCGAGGTATTCGAGATCGCCGTCGACGGTCCAGCGCGCCAGGTCACCGGAGCGGTAGGTGAGGGTGCCGGGCGCACCGTAGGGATCGGCGACGAACCGGCTCGCGGTCAGGTCGGGACGGGCGAGGTAGCCGCGCGCCAATTGCGCACCGGAGACATAGATTTCGCCGGGCACGCCGACCGGGACCGGGCGCAGGCGCGAATCGAGCACGCGCACGGTCAATCCCGCGATGGCGCCGCCGATCACGCTGGCCGAACCGGTGTCCGGAGTGATCTCGCGGTAGGAGACGTGCACCGTGGTCTCGGTGATGCCGTACATGTTCACCAGGCGCGGGGACTCCGGATAGCGGGCGAACCAGCCTGCCAGCCGCTGCGGTTCGAGCGCCTCACCGCCGAAGATCACCGTGCGCAGCGGGTAGTCCGCGGGCTCGGTGGCCAGATCGGCGGCGATGAGCTGGTAGAACGCCGACGGCGTCTGGTTGAGCACGGTCACGCGCTCGGCGAGCAGCAGCTCACGGAACTGTTCGGGTGAACGCGAGGTGTAGTAGTCGACCAGGACCACCGAGCCGCCGTGCAGCAGGGCACCCCACAGTTCCCACACCGAGAAGTCGAAGGCGTAGGAGTGGAACATCGTCCACACGTCCGAGGGGCCGAACGCGAAATGGCGGGCCGAATTGTCCAGCAACGCGAGCACATTCGCGTGCGGGATCACCACGCCCTTGGGCCGTCCGGTCGAGCCGGAGGTGTAGATGACGTAGGCGGCGTGCGCCGGAACCAGCGGTGCCCGTCGATCGGCGGCGGTGAGGGCGTCGGCGGCGAAGTCGATCAGATTGTCGGCGGTGGGATCGAGCACCGGGCCGCCGAACCAGTCGCGGGCCAGGCCGGTGCCCGCGCTCGCGATGGCGCACAGCGGGCGGGCGTCGTCGAGGATGTACTCGATGCGGTCGGCCGGGTAGTTCGGGTCGATCGGCAGGTACCCGCCGCCCGCCTTGAGCACGGCCAGCAGGGCGACGGTGAGTTCCACCGTGCGCGGGAGTGCCACGGCCACCAGCGATTCCGGCCCGACCCCGGCGCCGACGAGGCGGCGGGCGAGACGGTTGGACCAGGCGTCGAGTTCGGCGTAGGTGAGCGTGTCGCTGCCCGCCTTCACCGCGACGGCGTCCGGGTCGAGCGCCGCGGCACGGGCAAAGCGGTCGACCATGGTCTCCGCGCTGTCGGCCACCGAGGCGCCCGTGGTGGCCCAGTCGTGCAGGGTGCGCTGCTGTTCCTCGGCGCTGAGCAGCTGGATGTCACCGACGACCACGGTCGGATCGGCGACAACCGCGGCCAGCACCTGGGTGAATCGGCGAGCCAGCACCGAGATGCTTGCCGGGTCGAACAGGTCGGTGGCATAGGCGATTTCGATACCCATGCCGTCGGCGCGGCCGTCGATGTCGTCGGATTCGGTGACGGTGAACTGCAGGTCGAACTTCGCCACCGCCGCGTCGAAGTCGACCGGTGTCGCGCGCAGGCCGGCCGCGGCCAGCTCGGGAACGGTGAAGTTCTGCAGGACCAGCGCCACCTGGAACAGCGGGTGCCGGTTGCGGGCCCGCGCCGGGTCGATGGCCTCGACGACCTGCTCGAACGGGATGTCGGCGTGCGACAGTGCGTCGAGGTCACCGGCGCGGACGGCGTCGAGGGTGGTCTCGAACTCCGCGCGCGGGTCGATCTGGGTGCGCAGGACCAGGGTGTTGACGAACATGCCGATCAGCCCGTCGAGCGCGGCCTCACCGCGTCCGGCGACCGGGGTGCCGATGGCGATGTCGCTGCCGCCGGACAGGCGGGCCAGCAGCACGGCCAGTGCCGCGTGCACGGTGCTGAACAGGGTGGCCTCGTGCTTGCGGGCCAGTTCGCGCAGCTCGCTGTGCAGATCGGAGTCGATCTGGAAGCGGTGCACGCCGCCGTGGAAGCTGGACTCGACCGGGCGGTGCCGATCGGTCGGCAGCTCGAGCTGCTCGGGCAGACCGGCCAGGCCGCGGCGCCAGAAGGACAGCTGGGTGTGGGCGAGCGAGGCGGGATCGGTGGGGTCGCCGAGGTTCTCGTCCTGCCAGCGGGCGTAGTCGGCGTACTGGATGGGCAGGGGCGCCCAGCCGGGGGCCGTGCTCGCGGTGCGGGCGGCGTAGGCGGTCATCAGGTCGGCGGCCAGCGGGCCGAGGGAGAAGCCGTCGGCGGCGATGTGGTGGATCACCAGGACGAGGACATGCTCGGCGCCCACCGCGAACAGTGCTGCGCGCAGCGGGATCTCGGTGGTCAGGTCGAAACGGACAGCGGCGCAGGACAGCAGGCGGGCGGGCAGTTCCGCCTCGGTGATCGGCTCGGCTCGCAGCGTGATGTCGACGGCGTCGGCGATGGACTGTTCGGCGCCGTCCGGGCCCTCCGGGTAGCTGGTACGCAGGGTTTCGTGCCGGGCGATGACATCGCGGAGGGCGGCGTCGAGTGCGGCGAGGTCGAGGTCGCCGGTCAGGCGCAGCGCGACGGGGATGTTGTCGACGGCGTCGCCGATGCCGTCGGCGTCGGCGAGGTAGCGGTTGAGGAACCACATCCGCCGCTGGGCGGGCGAGAGCGGAATTCGCTGTGGGCGTTCGCGCTTGGCGAGTTCGAGCCGACCGCCGGTGCCGCGCAGTTCCGCGCACCGTTCGGCGAGGCCCTGGACGGTCTGCGTGTCGAACAGCAGGCGCACCGGGACCTTGGTGTCGAGGGCGGCGCCGAGGCGGGCCGCGACCTGGGTGGCGTTGAGGGAGTTGCCGCCGAGGCCGAAGAAGCCGTCGTCGAGGCCGACTTCGCGGTCGGCGGGGAAGCCGAGGACGGTGGCGAAGGTGGTGGCCACGATCTGCTCTACCTCGGTGACCGGGGCACGGAAGACGGCGGTCTCGAAGACGGGGGCGGGCAGGGCCTTGCGGTCGAGCTTGCCCGAGGCATTGAGCGGGAACTCGTCGAGCACGACGAAGGCGGCGGGAACCATGTAGGCGGGCAGGGTGCGGGCGAGTGCGGACTTCACTGTGTCCACGTCGAGTTCCTGTGCCGCGACGACATACGCGACCAGGGTGTCACCGTCGTGCACGACGACGGCAGCCTGCGCGATCTCGGGCATCCCGGCCAGGGACGCTTCGATCTCGCCGAGTTCGATGCGCAGGCCGCGCAGCTTCACCTGGAAGTCGGTGCGGCCCAGGTACTCCAGTTCGCCGCGCGGGATGCTTCCTTCATCTGACGTCGTGGCGTCCTCAGGGGCACCGTCGAACACCGCGGTCCACCTGACGAGATCACCGGTGCGGTACATGCGCTCGCCGTCGGCGAACGGGTTCGCGACGAAACGGTCCGCGGTCAGGTCCGTGCGGCCCGCGTAGCCGCGGGCGAGTTGCGCACCGGCCAGGTACAGCTCACCGGGGACACCGGCGGGGACCGGGCGCAGGCGACCGTCGAGGACGTACACCTGCGTGTTGTGCACAGGTTCACCGATCGGCACGGTGAGCAGGTCGGCATCGACGACCTCGTGGAAAGTGACGTCGACGGCCGCTTCGGTGGGGCCGTACAGGTTGTGCACAGCCGTCCCGGTGAGCCGACGCAGGAGGTGTGCGGGGTCAGGCGGCAGGGCCTCGCCCGAGGCGAATACCAGGCGCAGCGAGGAGCACCGACCTGTGGGATCGACGACCGCGGCCACGTTCGCCGTGCGCTCGGCAGTCCGCGCGGCGAGCGCGCCGACGAAGACCGCCAGCATCGACGGGACGAAATGCGCGACGGTGATCGACTCGGCGTCGACGAGGTCGGCCAGGTAGGCCGGGTCGCGGTGGCCGTCGGGGCGGGCCAGGACCAGGCGGGCGCCGATCTGCAAGGGCCAGAAGAACTCCCAGACCGAGACGTCGAAGGTGGCCGGGGTCTTCTGCAGGACCGAGTCCGCGGGGGTGAGGCGGTAGGTGTCCTGCATCCAGATCAGGCGGTTGACGATCGCGGCGTGCGAGACGACGACGCCCTTGGGCTTGCCGGTGGAGCCGGAGGTGAAGATCAGGTAGGCGGCATTGGCCGGGGTGAGGGTGGCGAGCCGGTCGGCGTCGGTGAGGGGGGCGGGCGAGTAGTCGGTGGTGTCGAGCTCTTCGAGGTCGAGGACGGCGAGGTGGTCGGCCGAATCCCCGGTGGCGAAGTCGAGTTCGTCGACCGCGCGGGTGAGCACGCACACCGGTGCCGCGGCATCGATGACGTGGGCGATGCGCTCGGCCGGGTGATCCGGGTCCAGCGGCACGTAGGCGCCACCCGCGGCGAGCACCGCGTAGGTGGCCACGACCAGATCCGTCGATCGGCGCATACCGATGGCGACGGTGCGATCGGGTCGCACGCCGATCGAGATCAGCAGGCGGGCAAGGCGGTTCACCCTGGCGGTGAACTCGGCGTAGGTGAGCGACTCGTCCTCGAAGGTCAGCGCGATCGCGTCCGGCGTGCGCGCGGCCTGGGCCGCGAACAGCGAGACCAGCGTCATGCGCTCGTCGACCGGGTAGGCGGTGTCGTTCCAGGTGTCGAGCAGGCGGGTGCGCTCCGCGGCGCCGAGCAGGTCGATGTCGCCGATCACGACGCTGGGATCGGCGGTCACCGTATCCAGCAGCCGCACAAGGCGGATGCCGAAATCTGTGATGGTCTGCGCGTCGAACAGGTCGGTCGCGTACTCGAAGCGGGCGAGCAGGCCGTCGGTGGTCTCGCGCAGGGTCAGCTGGAGGTCGAATTTCGCCGAGCGGGTGTCGATCTCGATTTCCGAGGCGGTGATCCCGGCCAGCGCGAGTTCGGTGTGCGCGGTGTTCTGGAAGTCGAGCATCACCTGGAACAGCGGGTGCCGCGCGGTCGAGCGCTCGGGGTCGATCACCTCGACGAGGCGGTCGAAGGTGACCTCGGTGTTGGCGAGAGCGCGCAGGTCACCGTCGCGGACCGTGCCGAGCAGGTCGGTGAAGGTCGCGTCGGGGCGGACCAGGGTGCGCAGTACGAGGGTGTTGACGAACATGCCGACGAGGTCGTCGAGGGCTTGATCGCCGCGACCGGCGACCGGCGTGCCGATCGAGATGTCCTGCTGGCCGGACAGTTTCGCCAGAGTCGTGGCGAAGGCGGCGTGCAGCACCATGAACAGCGAGGACTGGGTGTCGGCGGCGAGAGCGCGGAGCCGATCGGTGACGGCGGCGGGGATGGTGAACGCGTGGCGCGCGCCGCGGCCCGAAGCAATTGCCGGACGGGGGCGATCAGTGGGGAGGGCGAGCAGATCGGGCAGATCAGCGAGTTCCGTTGTCCAGAAGGCGATCTGCCGCGCCATGAGTGACTCCGGGTCGTCCTCGGCGCCCAATGCCTCGCGCTGCCACAGTGCGAAGTCGGCGTACTGCACCGGAAGTGGTGTCCACTGCGGTGCGGTCCCGGCCAGATGCGCGGCATAGGCCAGCATCAGGTCGCGGGTGAGTGGCGCGACGGACCAGCCGTCGGCGGCGATGTGGTGCACCACCAGCACGAGCACGTACTCGTCAGCGCGATCGGACCGCGACCGGGCGGCAGCGTCGGAAGCATCATCGCCGCCGACAACCGCGCGATCGGCGAGCGCAGAACGTGCCGACGCCTCGGATGCATCGTCACTGATCCCAGCGGCACGACCGACGGGCACGGCGCGGGCGACCACGGAAGCCTCGGACACGCTCCCGTCGACCGCGCCGGTCCGCAGCAGGTGCAGGCGCACCGGCGGCTCGCTGTCGACCGCGAACGGCACCGCGGCGAGAGCGCGGACGCGGTCGTGGAGGGTGGCGGGGTCGATCGGCTCGGGCTCGAGGGTGATGGTGAGCTGGTCGGCGGAGAGCACCTCCTGGAAGGGGATGCCGTCGACGGCCGGGTAGCGGGTACGCAGCGCCTCGTGCCGGGCGAAGACCGCGGTGGCGGCGGCAGCGAGGGCCGCGTGGTCGAGGTCGCCGGTGAGGCGGACCGCGGCGGCGATGTTGTCGGCCACCGAGTCGCCGTCGAACTGGTTGAGGAACCACATGCGCTGCTGCGCGTAGGACAGCGGAATCCGTTGCGGCCGTGCACCGGCCACCAGCGGAAGCCTGCCCACGGTGACCTCGCTCTCGCCGAGCGCGGCGGCCAGCGCGGTGACCGTCGACGCCTCGAACAGCGTCTTCAGCGACACCGCCACACCGAGCGCGGCCCCGAGCCGCGACACGACCTGCGTGGCGACCAGGGAGTTCCCGCCGAGTTCGAAGAAATCGTCATCGGCACCGACCCGCTCGACCCCGAGCACCTCACCGAACACCCGCGCCACCACGGCCTCGGCACCCTCGGCGGGCGCGCGGAACTCCCGCGCGGCGAACACCGGTTCGGGCAGCGCCCTGCGATCGAGCTTGCCGTTGGGCGTGAGCGGCAGCGCGTCGATTACGACGAACGCCGACGGCACCATGTGCGCGGCGAGCGTGCCGCGCAGCGCCAGCGCGATCTCGTCGACATCGATCGCGATCGGCCCCGTCGCGGCGCCCACGGTATCCGGCGTCATGACGCCGTGCGGAGCGACGGAGTCCGCGTCGCCGGTCGCGCCGACCGGCTGAGCGGCTGCGCCGGAGATCGTCTCGCCGCGACCGGTGGGCGCGTCCTCGGCAGCGATGTCGGAGACGGCACGCTGGACGGCGCCGGTACCGATAGCGACGGCGGCGGCGCGGCGGCCGGTGGCGTTCGCGACGACATCCAGCCGGTCCGCGGTGGCGACACCGTCCGCGTCGGGGACGAGGTAGGCGACCAGTTGATCACCACGGTGGGCGTCGGAGCGGACCAGCACGACAGCCTGGCGGACCGCGGGCTGGGCGAGCAGGGCGGTTTCGATCTCGCCGAGTTCGATGCGGAAGCCGCGGAGTTTGACCTGGTCGTCGTTGCGGCCCAGGTAGTCGAGGGTGCCATCGGGGGTCCAGCGGACCAGGTCTCCCGTGCGGTACATGCGCCGGCCGGGCGCCCAGGGGCAGGCGACGAAGCGGGTCGCGGTGAGGGCGGAGCGGTCGCGGTAGCCGCGGGCGAGCTGGGCACCGGCGACGTAGAGCTCACCGGCGACCCCGGCGGGGACCGGGCGCAGGCGGTTGTCGAGGACCCACTGGGTGATGCCGCGCAGGGGTGTACCAAGGGTCAGCGGGGCATCGGCGGTCAGGGGGGCGCTGATATTGGTGGCGACCGTGGTCTCGGATGGGCCGTAGGCGTTCACGAAGGCGCGCGGGACCGCGCCGGTGGTCCAGCGGGCGACCAGGTCGGGCGGGCAGGCCTCGCCGCCGACCATCACCATGCGCAGGTCGTCGAGCTGGTCGGGGTCGAGCACGGCCAGGCCCGACGGGGTCATCAGGGCGTGGGTGACGCGCTGCTCCGAAAGCAGTTGCGCCAGTTCGGCACCCACGTGCCGGCCGACCGGGGCGATCACCAGGGTGGCGGCGGAGTTCACGGCGAGGAGGAACTCCATCACCGAGATGTCGAACGACGGCGATCCGACCTGCAGCACCCGCGCGTCGGGCGTGCCGAACATGCGGTCGGTCTCCTCGGCGGCGAAACCGGCGATCCCGGCCTGGGTCACCAGCACACCCTTGGGCAGACCGGTGGAACCGGAGGTGTAGATGACGTAGGCGAGGTGCTGGGCGAGCAGCGGGCGCACCCGGTCGAGATCGGTGACGGGATCGCTGGCGCGCAAGGCGCATTCGGCCATCAGCTTGAGTTCGTCGAGTGCCAGCCAGTCGATCGGACCGGGCAGCGCGGACTGCACCTCGGACACCGTAAGACCCAGTCGCGCACCGGAATCGGTCACCATATGGGAGATCCGATCGCGGGGATAGCTCGGATCCACCGGCAGCCAGGCCGCACCGGCCTTCGCGACCGCCCAGATCGCGAGCACCGATTCGACCGAACGCGGAATGCCCACCGCGACCACGTCATCGGGGCCGACACCGGCGTCGATGAGCACTCGGGCCAGGCGCGAGGACGCCCGGTCCAGCTCCCGGTAGGTCAGGGCGCGCTCACCGTCGGTGACGGCCTCGCGCTCCGGGCCGGCGGCGACGGCCGTGGCGAGCAGATCGGGTAGGAGACCGGTGGCGGTGACGGGCGCGCCACACATGTCGGTGAGGCGGGCGTGCTCCGACACCGACAACAGCGGCAGATCGCCGACCGGGGTCCCTGGCGCGGCGACGGCCGCCGCCAGCAGACGCACGAAACGCGCACCGAGAACAGAGATCTCGGCATCATCGAAAAGATCGGTGGCGTAGAGGGCGACCACCTCGATACCCGCGGGCTCCCCCGTGTCACCGCGACGTTCGGACAGCGTGAGCTGCAGATCGAACTTGGTGATGTCGAGTTCGATCTCGTGCACCGCGACCGGCGAACCGGCCAGCTCGAAGGTGGTGTCCAGCACGGCCTGGAAGTTCAAGGCCACCTGGAACAGCGGGTGGCGCGACTGCGAGCGGGCCGGGTTGACCACGTCGACCAGGCGGTCGAAGGGCACGGTGGCGTGGGCGAAGGCGGCCAGGTCGGTCTCGCGGGTGTGCTCGAGCGCGGCGGCGAAGCTGATCGCGGGATCGATCTCGGTGCGCAACACGAGGGTGTTGACGAACATGCCGATCAGTTCGTCGATGGCACGATCGCCACGACCGGCGACACCGGTACCGATGGCGATGTCGGTGCTGCCGGAGAGCCGGGCGAGCAGCACCGCGAGGGCGGTGTGCACGACCATGAACAGCGAGGCACCCGACTGCTGGGCCAGCTCGGCCAGTCGCCGGTGCAGCTCGGCGTCGATGGTGAACGCGGTCCGCGCGCCGCGCATGCTCGGCTCCACCGGGCGCTGCCGCGCGGAGGGCAACTCGAGCTGATCGGGCAGGCTCGCGAGAGTGCGCTCCCAGAAGGCGATCTCGCGTGCGGCCAGCGACTGCGGATCGGCTTCGGCACCGAGCAGTTCGCGCTGCCACAGCGCGTAGTCGGCATAGTGCACAGCCAGTGGCGCCCAGCCGGCCTCGGCACCGTCCACGGCGGCACGATAGGCAGTGAGCACATCACGCACGAGGACCTGCAGCGAAACACCGTCCGCCGCAATGTGGTGCAGGACCACAGCGAGCACGCATTCGCCCGTGTCACCCGCTGGCGGCACGGCCGAATCCAACGCACCCGACGCCGACGACACCGGAGCGCCCGAATACGCTGTGTCCAAGCCGGATCGACCATCCGATGCCGAACCCACTGCCAGTCCCTGGGCACCCGACACCCTGTAGATTCGCGCGCGGAACGGCACCTCGCACTCGAGGTCGAAACCGGCGCGGGCGAAACGGGTCAGCTCGGCGTCGAGGTCGGTGGCGGCGATGGTGGTGGGCTCGGCGATCCGCACCGAGCCGGGCGCGCGCACCACCTGCTCGGCGACTTCACCGCCCGGGGCGTCGACCGCGGGGAACACGGTGCGCAGCGCCTCGTGCCGGTCGACGACGGCGGTCAGCGCGACGACGAGCGCGGGCAGCTCGGTGGCGCCACGCAGCCGGACCACGAACGGCATGTTGTAGCCCGGCGCCGACGGATCGAACCGGTTGAGGAACCAGATCCGTTGCTGGGCAGGCGAAAGCGGGATCAGCGCCGGACGCGGACGCGCGGCGAGCACCGGCAGTTCGGCCGACACGCCGTCCTCGGCGCGTTCGGTGATCGCGGCGGCCAGCCGGGTGACCGTGGTCGCGCCGAACAGGTCGCGCACGCCGAGCCGGCAGCCGAGGTCGGCGCCGAGCCGGGCCGCCACCTGGGTGGCGACCAGGCTGTTGCCGCCGAGGGCGAAGAAGTCGTCGTCGCGGCCGATCCGGTCGAGTCCGAGCACCTCACCGAAGACCCGCGCCACCGCCTCCTCGACCGGCCCGACGGGCTCGGCGTAGGTGACGACGGTGCGCTCGGGGGCGGGCAGCGCCTTGCGATCGAGCTTGCCGGAGGCGTTCACCGGCAGCGCGTCGAGCAGCACGTACGCGCCGGGCACCATGTAGGCGGGCAGGGCGCGCAGGGCCGCCGCGCGCAGGTCGTCGACCGCGACGGCGCCCGGCTCGGCCGCCACCACATAGGCCACCAGCTGCTCACCGATTCCGGCCTCGTCGCGCACGATCACGACCGCGCGCACCGCCGCCTCGACACTCTCCAGCACGGCCTCGATCTCGCCGAGCTCGATCCGCAGGCCGCGCAGCTTCACCTGGAAGTCGGTGCGGCCCAGGTATTCCAGTTCGCCGTGGGTGGTCCAGCGGACCAGGTCACCGGTGCGGTACATCCGCTCACCCGGCGCGTTCAGGTCGGCGACGAAGCGTCCCGAGGTGAGCTCGGGACGTCCGACATAGCCACGGGCGAGCTGTACCCCCGACAGATACAGCTCACCCGAAGCCCCGACCGGAACCGGCCGCAGCCGCGAGTCGAGAACATGGAGCCGGGTGTTGAACACCGGCGCGCCGATCGGCACCGTGACCCGGTCGCTGTCGTTCACCTCGTGGAAGGTGACGTCGACGGCGGCCTCGGTCGGGCCGTAGAGATTGTGCAGCCGCGCGCCGGTGAGCAGCCGCAGCCGCTGGGCCAGTGCCGCGGGCAGCGCCTCACCGGAGGCGAAGACCAGCCGCAACGAGGTGCGCTCGGCGATCTCCTGCTGGGCGAGAAAGGCTTCGAGCATGGAGGGCACGAAATGCGCGACGGTGACGCCGTATTCGGCGATCACCCGACGCAGATACCGCGGATCGCGATGCCCGTCCGGTTCGGCCAGCAGCAGGGTGGCGCCGATCTGCAAGGGCCAGAAGAACTCCCACACCGAGACATCGAAGGTCATCGGCGTCTTCTGCAGGACGACATCCACACCGTGCAGCCGGTAGGCCTGCTGCATCCACACCAGCCGGTTGACGATCGCGGCGTGCTCGACCGCGACGCCCTTGGGCAGACCGGTCGAGCCGGAGGTGAAGATGACGTAGGCCGGGTGTCCGGGACGCAGCGGCGCGGTGCGCTCGGCATCGGTCAGCGGGTCGTCGGCGTATTCGCCCAGGTCGAGTGCGTCCACGGCCAGCACCGGCACCCCGTCCACGCCGGGCGCACCGTCGCGGGTGGTGGTGAGCACGGCAGCCGGAGCGGCGGTGCGCAGGATGTGCGCGGTGCGTTCGACCGGATGATCAGGGTCGATCGGCACATACGCGGCGCCCGCGGCGAGCACCGCGTACATCGCGACGACGAGTTCCGGCGAACGCCGAATGCTCAGCGCCACCAGCGATTCCGGGCCGATGCCGTCGGCGCGCAGCCGCCGGGCCAGACGGTGGGCGCGCTGGGCCAGCTCGCGGTAGGTCATGGTCGCGGACTCGTCGCCCGCCATGCGCACGGCCACGTCGTCGGGGGTGCGCGCGACCTGCGCCGCGAACAGCGCGGGCAGCGTCGCCGCCGCCACCGAACGCTCGGCCAGCGCGGCCTCGACATCGAAGCGGGTGGCGTTCCAGATCTGGGTGCTGACGTGCAGTTCCAGCTCGGTCGCCACCTCGACCGCGCCCAGCGGGGTGTCCAGGTCGACGGCGGCCAGCCGCTCGAGGAAGCGCAGGAACCGGGAGTGGTGCCTGGCCAGGGTGTCGGCATCGTAGAGGTTGGGGTTGGCCTCGAAGTCGGCGTGCACGCGGTCGCGATCGCCGTAGTAGACGTTGAGGCTCAGGTCCTCGATCGGTCCGGTGGAGAGCACCCGGTAGCGGCCGGTGGTGGTGCCCAAGGTGAGGTCGCTGCGGAAGAGCATGAAGTTGGCCAGCGGGCCGAACAGCGCGCGCCGGGCCGGACGACCGTCGTCCTCGGCGTCGCGGCGGATGTCCTCGGCGCGGTAGCGCTGATGCCGCAGCGCGCCCGCCACCTCGACCCGTGCAGACCGCAGCAGCTCGCCCCAGGTGGTCGCGGCACCGGCCGCGCCCGTCGGCAGGCGCAGCGGCACGATGTTGGACAGCATGCCCGCCGAGCGGCGCATGACCGCGGTGGTGCGGGCGGTGACGGGCAGGCTCAGCACCGCGTCGGGGCGGTCGGTGAGCCGGCCGAGGTAGGCGGCGAAGGCGGCGAGCAGCACCGCGGAGAGGGTCGAATCATCGCTGGCGGCAATGGTTTCCAGCCGGTCGACCAGGCGCTCGGACAGCCGTCCGCCGGTCACCAGGTTGATCGCCGCGCGCGGCGCGGTGCGGCTGTCGAGCCCGGTCGGGCTGTCCAGTCCGGCGATCCGCTCGGCCCAGTGTTCGCGGTCGTTCGCGAAGCGGGTGCTCTCGCGGTAGCGCTGTTCGCCCTCGACCAGCTCGGCCAGGCCGCCGGGCACGATCGGGCGAGCCTCGGTGCCGAGAATGCGCGCGGTGTAGAGGTCGGCGATGCGCTGGGAGAGGGTGAACGCGCCGTAGCCGTCGAGCACGATGTGGTGGCCGCGCAGGTACCAGAACCAGCGCTGATCGGCGACGCGCAGCACCGCGCCCGCCACCAGGCGGTCGGTGAGCAGCTCGACCGGGGCACCGAACTCCGCGCGCATCCACTCGTGCGCGGCGGCGACGGGATCGTCGTGGTGGCGCAGGTCGATCAGCGGCAGTTCGTCCTCGATCGGGATGGTGTGGTCGACGACCTGGTACGGAACACCGTCGGATTCGCCGATGCGCACCAGCGGGGAACCGAAGGCGTGCGCCGCCTCGGCGGTGACCTCCTGCAAAACCGCCGGGTCGAGCGCACCGGTGATGTCGACATACTGGGCGATGGTGATCGGCACTTCGGGATCGAGCAGCTGCGCGTACCAGACCCCGAGCTGGGCCGGTGTCAGCGGGAACGGTGCCGACGCACCCGCGGCGGCCTCCGCTTCCTGTGGTCGCGCGCTGTACCCACCCAACTCCGTACCGTGCACCAGAGCCTCCTCAATCGCGAAAAAACAGCAGACCGAACACTTTTCGGGCAGCACGAAGACACCTGAGTACTCCGTGAGACCGAGAGATTCGGTGTGAGCGCGGTGGGCGCGACGCCGCACCAGCGCAGGATCCCCGACAGATCATGTGGACGAGATCGACGGCTCGATCGGCCGTCGGCGCGACAGACGTTCCGTCCGTCGCGAGGTGTCTAACTGATGATCGTTCCTCCAACGTCGCGGCCGAGGCGTACTGCCGATGCCCCGGCTTTGTTGTCTGTTACATCACATGGCGCCTGTCCATGCCTTGCAGACACTATGCCGTCGGTTAATAAAAAGAAACTTTTTCCGCTAAAAATATCGGACGAGCGTCCAGTCTGCTCCGAGGTGTCCCCACGACCTGGGCAGCAGTGTGTGCTCGACCACACCGTGGTCGGCTTTGTGATCTAGCACACTGCTCGATGGGGAGACTATGAGCCGAAACGTTGCATCTGCGTTGCATCGGCACCGAGGCGCCGGTCCAACACCCGGATCTTGGCCTCGATCTGCGCATACAGCGGTGAGTCACGGTCGACCGTCGCCCGGTAGGCGGCCCACGCGGCGGCGTCGTCACGGCCGTCGGCGCCCGCGGTCCACCGGCGCAGCACGCCCGGATCGCCGGAAGCGAGCACGGCGGTGCGCAATCGCACCCGCAACTCGTCGCGGATGTCGCAGATGCCCGGCGCGGAGGAGCGCGGCAGCACCGGACCGGCGTAGAACCGCAATGCGGTTTCGATATCACCGGAGTCGAGTGCCGCCCGCAACGCCTCCACATCGGTTGCGACATGCACGCGCAGACGGTAAGGGCGCGATCCGACCACGGAGGCACCGATCACCGACCGCAATCGCGACATCGCCGCGCGGATCGTGCCGTTGTCCAGATCCGTGTCGTCGAGCAGCAGCGCCAGATGATCGGCGCCGAGCCCTTCGGGATGCTCGGTGAGCAACAGCAGGATCTCGGCGTGCCGTTGCGAGAGCGGCACCCGCTCCCCCGCGGTACTCAATTGCGGCTGGCCGAGTCCGAGGACCTCGAGCCCGAGGCGGGCACGATCGGGGTCGTCGGGCTGGTGCGCGGGCACGGCCGTCACGTCGCCACGACCGGCGCGCATCGCGCGCAGCACCAGGTCCATCTCGGCGGCGGTCGCGGCGGCCTTGACCAGCGCGAGGATCTCGGGCTTGGCCACCCGCATACCGCCCGCAATCATCAGCACACCGATCAGGCGGCCGTCCGGCTCGTGCACGGGGGCCGCGGCGCCGGTGATCTGGTGCATGCGATGCAGGAAATGTTCGGGTCCGTGGATCCAGGTCGCGCGGCCCGTGCGCACGACGAGACCGACGGCATTGGTGCCGACGCGGCGTTCGCTGAGATCGTCGCCCTCGCGCACGCCGATCTCGGCGACGGCGGCGACCTGGTCGGGATGGCCGTGCACCGAGAGCACGCGGCCGAACTGGTCGGCCACGGTCACGATCAATCCGGCGTGCGCCGCGTCCTGGACCAGCAGTTTGTCGATCAGCGGCATGAGGGCGGCGATGGGATGGGCATCGCGATAGCGCGCCAGGTCCGCACCACGCAGACCCCGACCGTCCAGCACGTCCGTTGGATCGACTCCGCCGCGCACACTGCGCAGCCAGGATTCGAGGACGAGCGGACGCAGCAGGCCGGCCAGCTGGGTCAGCTGTTCACCACCGGCACTGAGATATCCATGGGCCTGTGCGGCATAGGCTTCCAGAGCTCCGAGCTGAGCGCCCGCCTCCGCTGCCTGCCGTGGGGGCCGCCCACCTGCAAGATTGCTGACCATTTGCCTTTCTTTCCCGATACAAACTGTACCGGTGAGTTATCGGCCCAATCGCCAGAAGTGTGGGTTTGTCCGGCAGGTCACATCGTGGTATCAGCCGTCACTTCGTCACACTGCCATGCATTCGGCTATGGCCGCGGCCTGCATCACCACCGTGGCCTGCGGACCACGGCCCAGCGGGACCGGCACGATCGACAGATCGGCGACCGTCAGCGCGTCGATGCCGTGCACTCCACCGAGCTCGTCGACCACGGCGCGCTCGTCGCCGGCGGGTCCCATTCGGCAGGTGCCCGAGAGATGCTGGGAAGTGCCCAGGTGGGCGCGCAGCCAGTTCTCGTCGACCGTATCGGGGTTCAGGCCGAGTAGCTGGGTGGCCAACTCGACGCCTGCGCGCAGGGCGGAACGGTCCCGCGCGGCGCGCAGGTAGCCCTGGTCGATGCGCGGCGGCACGGCCGGGTCGGCGGAGACCAGGGTCAGGTTCCCGGTCGATTCCGGGCGCATGAGCGCCACCCCCAATCTGCGCAGACCCGGCGTGAACATCGGGGTGTAAGGACGCAGTTCGAGATCGCCGAATTCGAGGACGTATTCGAGGGCGACCGCCGAGGTGGCCGGCGCGGGCCCGGCGAATTCGATGCCGATCTCGGGATGATCGGTACACCAGGCGCCCACCGGGGCGGGCTGGACGACCGGCACGCCCAGCGACCGCAGCTGTGGTTCGGGCCCGATCCCGGACCGGATCAGCAGCGCCGCCGACTCCACCGCCCCCGCGCACACCACCACCCGATCGGCACAGGTTCTGCCTCGCTCACGACCACGCGCCCACTTCACCCCGATCACCCGCGTGCCGCGCAGGAGCAGCCGCGTCACCATCGTCTCGCCGGTGACCGTCAGGTTGGCTCGACCGAGAGCCGGATACAGATGAGTGACAGCGGGTCCGGCCCGGCGCCCCGCTGACACCGCCAAGGGCACCCGGCCGTATCCCGCCCCGGGTCGCGTGTCCGTGGGTTCGGGGAGAGCGTTGAGGTCTGCTCGCTCCGGGAATCCCGCCGCCGCACAGGCCGCGGCGAACTCGGCGCTGAACGGTGTGGGGTCGGTCGTGCGCTGCACCGGGATCGGGCCGCTGTCTCCGTGGCCGGGCGCGGTGCCGAAGTCGAGGTCGTGTTCCAGGGCGCGGAAGATCGGCACGACCGCGTCGAAGGACCACCGGGGACTGCGGGCCTCGGCGCTCCACGCGGCGAAGTCGGTGACGGGTGGGCGAACGAAGTAGCTGCCGTTGATCGCGCCGGAGCCGCCGATCAATTTGCCGCGCACCAGGTTTCCCGGGTATCGCCACACCACGGAGGAGTCCGGGCCGACCGGGAGGTGGCCGGGATCGCGGAGTTCGGCGGGCAGGTCGGTGAGTGCCGGCCAGACCGGACCGGCCTCGAGCACTCGCACGGTGTGTTCCGGATCGGCGCTGAGCCGGGCGGCGAGCACGCAGCCCGCCGACCCGGCGCCGACGATGAGAGTGCTCGCCACGCGGCCGAACTCAGCTGGGCGGAACGTGCGGCTTGAGCGCCTCGAAGCTGCGGGCCCGGATGACGCCGAGCCACAGGCCACTGCCGTAGGCCACATCATCGATGCGCTTGTAGGCCACGTACCGCACCGGATCGAGGCCACCGGAATCGCGATGGGTGAACCAGTCGGCCAGCCCGTCGGCGAGCGCCATGGTGACGGCGATCTTCCTGATCCGGCTCGACAGCAGCACCGCCAGCAGCGTCACCGGCCAATAGTCCCGGCACATCGCCGAGGCCAGCCGCCACAGTCCGGCGAAGAAGCCGCGGGCCAGATAGACCGCCGCGATACGGGTCGGGTTGTCCAGTTCGGCGAAGACGCGCCGCAGCCGGATCAGGGCGGTGCCGAGGGTGACCAGTCCGCCGAGCAGCCCCCACTTGGACAGGGTCGCGAACAGCAGGCTGGCCAGCACGGTCCAGGTGGGCACCGACAGCGGCGAGACCATGCCCGCGTGCCGCTTGCCCAGCGGCGCGGCACCGGTGCCGTAGAACATCCGGCGCCCGAACCAGGCGCGGAAGCCGACCCGGTGATCGTGGGCGACGTGCGCGGCGGGCTCGTAGCGCAGCCGCCAGCCCGCCCGTTCCAGCCGCCAGCACAGGTCGACGTCCTCGGCCACCTGCATCGACTCGTCGAAGCCGCCCTCACCGAGCAGCGCGGCCCGGCGCGCCAGCAGCGCCGCGCTCGGCACATACGACACGACCCCGCGCGCGTGCACCGCCGACTCACGCCGACCGAGGTCGAGCGAGGACCGGGTGTGCTCGTAGCGGGCCAGCGCGTTGGACTCCTTGTCCAGCGCGACGATTCGCGGGGCGACCAGCGCGACCTGCGGATCACTGAAGTGCCCGAGCATCACCTCGAGCCACCCGCTGCGCGGCACCACATCGGAGTCGAGGAAGGCGACGAAGCCCGTTGTCGCCGCCTGTAATCCGGCATTCCGGGCAGCGGCGGGGCCGAGCGGGCGCTCGTGACGAAGCACCGTCACCTGGCCGCGGCCCTGGCGCGGCGGGATGCGCACCGGCTCGTCGGAACCGTCGTCGACGACGATCACATTGTGGCCGCGCAGGGTGGCGAGTAACCGCAACAGCCCGTCGGCGTTGTTGTAGAGCGGGATGACGATGGTGATGTCGTCGAGGGAGGGCAGCAGTCGCGGACGCGGGTTCGCCACACCGGAATCGAGCAGGCGGCGAGCGACGATCGCGGACTTGGTATCGGTCACCTCCAGGTACCCGTCGCCGATCAACTCGGCGGCCTCCGGGGCCAGGCGCAGCATCCGCGCGGGGGATCCGCCGATCAGGATCCGCCCCCCGGAAAATGCGCGTACCCGTGGATCGATCCGTACCCCGAAGCCGTCGGGCAGACGATCATGGCGCATTCCTCGCATGCTATGCGCAATTGGCCTTCCAGACATCATCACCCCACAAAAAAGGAGGAAAGTCCGCCCGAAATGCCGCCGTGACCGATAGCCAGCCCCATGAACAAGATCGGCAGCGCACTTCTGGCAACCGGGTTCGGCTCAGCCGAGCGGACTCTCGTTGCACGCCTTGGCAGGCGGGCGCTTGACGGTCAGCGGCAGCGACACCCGACCACGGGTCCGTACCGGGCGCGAATGGTCGACCGCGGGTCGCGGAATGGTGCGTCCCGGCAGGGACAGTGCCGCTTCGCCGTAGCCCTGCACGCATTCCGGATCGGGTCCGTTGGCGGGCAGGCCGGTGAAGAACTTGGCCGCCATGCAGCCGCCGCGGCACGCGTCGTAGTGCGCGCACTTGGTGCAGGCGCCACCGTCGACCGGCTCGCGCAGTTCGGCGAACAGCGACGAGTTGGTCCACACCGAGTCGAATCCGCCCTCGGTGACGATGTTTCCGGCCTTGAACCGGTCGTGGATGGCGAACGGGCAGGCGTAGACGTCACCGACCGGGTCGACCAGGCACACCACGCGACCCGCGCCGCACATGTTCAGCCCGGGCAGCGCCGAGCCGAAGGCGGACAGGTGGAAGAAGGAGTCGCCGGTGAGCACGCCGTCGCCGTTGCGGACCAGCCAGTCGTAGAGCTCGCGCTGCTGTTCGGGCAGCGGGTGCAGTTCGTCCCACACGTCGGCGCCGCGGCCGGACGGGCGAAGCCGGGTCAGGCGCAGGGTGGCGCCGTAACGGTCGGCGATGGCCTTGAATTCGTCGAGCTGGCCGATGTTGTGGCGGGTGGCCACGACCGAGAGCTTGGCGTCGGTGAAGCCGGCAGCGGCCAGGTTCGACAGGGCCTTGATGGCGGTGTCGTAGGAGCCGGGACCGCGCACGTGGTCGTTGACCTCGGCGGTCGCGCCGTCGAGGGAGATCTGCACGTCGACGTAGTCGCTGGCGGCCAGCCGCGCGGCGACCTCCTCGTTGATCCGAACGCCGTTGGTGGAGAACTTGACTCCCACGTGGTGGGCGGTGGCGTAGTCGACCAGCTCCCAGAAGTCCGGGCGCACGGTCGGCTCGCCGCCGCCGATGTTGACGTAGAAGATCTGCATGCGCTCGAACTCGTCGATCAGCGCCTTGCATTGCTCGGTGCTCAGTTCGTTCGGGTCACGCCGTCCGGAGGAGGACAGGCAGTGCACGCACGACAGGTTGCAGGCGTAGGTGAGTTCCCAGGTCAGGCAGATCGGTGCCGCCAGACCCGATTCGAAGCGATCGATCAGCCGGCCGCCCTGCGGGGCGCCGGTCGGGGCAGGCATGCTCACCGCCGTCACCGGGGTGACCGGGC
This sequence comes from Nocardia sp. NPDC058176, assembly GCF_042883805.1. Lineage (NCBI taxonomy): Bacteria > Bacillati > Actinomycetota > Actinomycetes > Mycobacteriales > Nocardiaceae > Nocardia > Nocardia sp. NPDC058176. The sequence goes on from NZ_JBHVVA010000002.1 coordinate 387,979, forward strand.
CCGGCGCGGGCACGATCATGTCGGTGTCGGCGAGCTGGGCGAGCGCCTTGATGTGAGCGTCGGAGCCACCGACCCCCTTGGCGCGCAGCGCCGCCCGCATCGAAGGATGCGCGGGCAGCGACTGCACCACGTCGACCAGATCGCGGCTCTTGAGGAACGAGAGCTTGCGGGTGCCGAAGTGATACAGCAGCGCTCCGAAGGATTCCGGCCGCAGGGAGACCCGCGGATGCAGCGCCCAGCGGGTGTCGAGATCGAGCACGCCTGCCTCCATGATCAGTACACGCCGCACATGCCGTCGATGCTGACCTCTTCGATCAGCGTCTCGGTGACCAGGTCCTCGTCGGTTTCGACGGTCGCACGCGTCGCGTTCTCTGACATGACTACCTCCATTGTGTTGCCGGTCACCTCGGACCTTAACGTCAGTCACTGCCATAAAGGAGCGGAATCGAAAATCTCGCTGCCCGCCGACCACCGATCCGCACAGCCGCCCCCGCGATGTGCGCACCCCTTTAGACTTCCGAGAGCAGACGGGAACGGGTCGGACGGCCCGGTGTCAGTAGAGGTGAGGCAAAAGCTTGCGTAACCACGGTGGGGCTGGGAGCGGGGCGAATTCCACGCTGTCGGAGTCGGAGATCGTCGAAGCGGCGTTGCGGGTCGTGCGCGAGGACGGCGTGGAGAAGCTGTCGATGCGCAGACTCTCGCGCGAGCTCGGCGTCTCGCCGATGGCGCCGTACTACTACGTGGCCGACAAGCGTGAGCTGCTCGATCTGGTGGCCAGCGCGGCGCTGCTCGGCGTGCGCAAGCCCGCGCCCGAGTCCGGCCCGTGGCAGGTGCGCCTGCGCGATCTGATCGATCAGATAGACGATAAACTGCGCAGGCATCCCGGCCTGGGCGACATCCTGCTCGAGCAGATGCTCGGCAAGCAGCTCGACCTGATCGACGCGGTGATGGAGATCCTGTTCGACGCGGGCTTCAGCGACCGCAACGTGCTGGCCGCCTACGCGACCATCCACACCTACCTGTTCGGCCGCAGCCGGGTGAATCCGCGCGACCGTTCCGCCCCCGCTGACGTGCTGTTACCCGAGGCCGTGGCCCGCGCCACCAAGTACATGCCCGACCTGCGCGGCAAGTACTCCTACGACTTCGGGATGGAGGTGTTGGTCGCCGGTCTCGAGGCACAGCTTGCCCTGCAGGCGCGTCCCGACCTAGCATGAAACTGAAACACGTTCTAGTTTTGTTCGAGAGGACGACATGACCACAGTCGAGGTTCCGCACGGTTCGCGCTCGGTGGTGCTGCGGGTGGCCGCGGTGATCGCCGAGACGGCCGACACCCACTCCGTGGTCTTCGAGGTGCCCGACGAACTCCGCGAACGTTTCCGTTATCAGCCGGGCCAGTTCCTGACCGTGCGCATCCCCAGCGAGCAGACCGGTTCGGTCGCCCGCTGCTACTCGCTGGCCAGCTCGCCGTTCACCGACGATCTGCCCAAGGTGACGGTCAAGCGTACCGAGGGCGGTTACGGCTCGAACTGGCTGTGCGACAACATCTCCGCGGGCGACGAGCTCGAGGTGCTGCCGCCCTCTGGGGTGTTCACCCCCAAGAACCTCGACGAGGACCTGCTGCTGTTCGGCGCGGGCAGTGGCATCACCCCGGTCATGTCGATCCTGAAGTCGGCGCTGTCGGAGGGCTCCGGCAAGATCGTGCTGGTCTACGCCAACCGCGACGCGGGCTCGGTGATCTTCGCCGACGAGCTGCGCGAACTCGTCGGCAAGCATCCGCAGCGACTCACCGTCATCCACTGGCTCGAACCGCTGCTCGGGCTGCCGACCGCCGACATGCTGGCCGGGTTGGTCGCGCCCTACACCGCCTACGAGGCGTTCATGTGCGGGCCCAAGCCGTTCATGGACCTGGTGCACGACGCGCTGGCCGCCCTCGAGGTGCCGCGTGCGCGCACCCACGCCGAGGTGTTCAACTCCCTGGCCGGTGATCCGTTCGCCGACCACGCGCCCGCCGAGGTGAGCGAGGACGAGGCGGCCGATGCCGCGACCGTCGAGGTCGAACTCGACGGGCAGGTGCACGAGCTGTCCTGGCCGCGCAAGCAGACGCTGGTCGACATCATGCTGAGCAAGGGGCTCGACGTGCCCTACTCCTGCCAGGAGGGCGAGTGCGGGTCGTGTGCCTGCACGGTGCTCGAGGGCAAGGTGGAGATGGACAACGCCGAGATCCTCGATCCCGAGGACATCGAGAACGGGTACATCCTCGGCTGCCAGGCGCGGCCGGTGACGGATCGGTTGAAGATCCAGTTCTGAGCTTCAGCGCATCGCCCGGTAGGCGGTGCGCTGTTCCGGAGTGAGGTGTTCGGCCGCGTAACTCAGTGCGGTGCGGCCCATCTCGGCGGCGTGTGCGTCGAGGAACCCGGTGAGCACCGCTCGGTCGACGCGTTTGCCGACCTCGCGCAGCATCCAGCCGAGGGCCTTCTGGATGAGATCGCGGCGGTCGGTGAGCAGGATTTCGGCGAGTTCCAGCGTGGTGCTCGGATCACCCGCCTTGATGAAGGCGAAGGTGGACAGCAGGGCCACTCGCCGCTCCCACAGTGAATCCTGCCCGGCGAGCTGGAACAGCAGGGCGCGATCCTGGTCGAGCAGCCAGGGACCGATGATGTGTTCGGCGGAGGCGTCGACCAGGTCCCAGTTGTTCACCCTGCCCCGGCGCACGGCCGCGAGATAGAGCTCGACCATCTCCGCGCGGGCGCTGTCGTCCCGGGTGCGCGGCTTCGACGCGGCGGCGAAGCGGAGGTTCAGGACGAACAGGGCCGTGAGGCGTTCCTCGTGGACGGGGCTGTCGAGGAGTTCGTCGATCTGCTCGAGTGGCAGGGTGGCGAACTGTTTCGCCACTTTCCGGCTCGCGGGGACGCGGACGCCGAGGAAGACGTCACCCTCGCCGTATTCGCCGGGAGCGGTCTTGAAGAAGCGTTGCAGGTTCCCGGCGTCCTCGGGATCCGCCAGCTCGGTGAGAGCCTTGCGCACCTGTGTAGCGGTGGGGAGCTCGGACACTGCGCACCTCCGGAGTCGACGGGTTCCATCCGCATTCAACTCCGGGGGACCGACAATCCGGCGTAGGTGTCACGGCAATCGGCCACGTCGACGGCCGCGGAATCCGCCTGCGGCCGACACCGCTCAGTCCGGAAGCGCTCCGAGCAGTCGCCCGGACTCGAATGTCGCCGCGCCGGCGGGCAATTCGCCCGGCTGCCCGCTGGTGCGGACCGTGACGGTGCCGTTGCCGGTGGTGGGGCGGCCGAGTTCATCCATCTTGCGGATCGTCTGGGCGGCCACGGCCTGGGCGCTGTCGAACAGGCGTACGCCGTCCGGCAGCGCAGCCACGATGGCGTCGATGACCAGGGGATAGTGCGTGCAGCCGAGGACAACACCCTCCACATCGGCGGGGGTGCGCGCCGCGGCGTCGGCGATGGACTCACCGATGGCGGGCAGGTCACCGCGGTCGATCGCGTCGGCCAGCCCGTGACAGGCCACCCCGACCACCTTCGCCTCGCCGCCGAACCGGGCGATCAGATCGGCCTGATAGCGGCTGGCGGTCGTCGCCGCGGTCGCCCACACCGCCACCGACCGGCACTGCGCCGCCGCAGGCTTGATCGCGGGCACCGTCCCGATCACCGGCACCGACTCCCCCACCGCGGCCCGCACATGATCCAGCGCCGTCACGCTCGCGGTATTGCACGGCAGCACGATCACCTCGGCCCCCAGCTCGAGCGCCTGCCGCGCGGTGTCGAGCACCCGGTCGACCACCCACTCCTCCGGCTTGGGCCCCCACGGCGCGCCCTCGGGGTCGAGCAGCAGCAACAGATCCACATCAGGCCGCAATTTGCGCAACCAAGCAGCCGTAGGCAACAGGCCAAGGCCGGAATCGATGAGCGCGACGATCACTGGTCCACCGTATTACAGCGCGGTGTTCGGCCCGTCGCGACCGTGTCCGGACCGCGCTCCTCGGCGATTCTCGACCGTGGGTCGGGGCCAGGAGAATCGAACCCCTGGCCCCGCTGTCGGGTTGCGCTACGAGGTGGGCGCCAAGAGATCGGCGACCGGGGTGGGGGTGGCGAGTTTGGCGCGGAGTTTCATTACCTGGGAGGTGAGGCCTGCGCCGAGGACGGCGGTGAGGATGCCGTCGCGGGAGTAGTAGGCGAGGAATTTGCGGCCGTCGTCGGTGACGATGGTGACGTCGTCGGTGGCGGCGGGGGTGCCGAGGGCCTGGATCTTGACGTCGTACTGGTCGCTCCAGAAGTACGGCACGCGAGCCGCGGTGGGGGCCGGTCCACCGAGGAGTGCGGTGACCAGGAGTTTGGCCTGTTCACCCGCGCTGGTCCAGTGCTCGACGCGCTTGCGGACGCCGGTGTCGTGCTGCCAGGCGGCCACGTCGCCGACGGCCCAGACGGCCTCGGCGGAGGTGCGGCCGACCTCGTCGGCGAGCACGCCACCACCCGCGGCAGGCTCGGCCAGCTCGATGCCGGAATCGGCGAGCCAGTCGGTGACCGGAACCGAACCGACCCCGATGACGACCAGGTCCGCGTCGAGTTCGGTGCCGTCGGTGAGCAGCGCGCCACGCACCCGCCCGGACTCGTCGGCGCGCAGCGTGTCGACGCCGGTGCCGCAGCGCAGGTCCACTCCCTCGGCCTGGTGCATCCTGGCCACCAGCGTGCCGATCTGCTCGCCGAGCACCGAGGCCAGCGGGGTCGGCTGCGGCTCGACGAGGCTGACCTCGACCCCGGCGGCGCGGAAGCTGGCAGCGAGTTCGCAGCCGATGAACCCGGCGCCGATGATCAGCGCCCGGCTCGCGCCGTCGAGTTCGGCGCGCAGGGTTTCGGCATCCTCGTGGGCCCGCAGGACGTGCACACCGGCCGCCGCGGACAGGCCGGGCAGGCGGCGCGGGCGCAGACCGGTCGCGATGATCAGCTGGTCGTAGGCGATCGCGGTGCCGTCGGCGAGGGTGATCGTGCGCGCGGCGGTGTCGACGCCGGTGACGGCGGTGCCAAGGCGCAGCTCGATGTTCTTGTCCGCGAAGAACTCCGGCGGCCGCAGCGTGGTGTCGTCGGTCTCGCCGCGCACGAACTGCTTCGACAGCGGCGGGCGATCGTAGGGCGGGCGCGTCTCGTCGCCGAGCAGCAGCACCCCACCTTCGTACCCGGCCCGGCGCAGTTCCTCCGCCGTACGCAGGCCTGCCAGACCCGCTCCGACGATCACGATGGGCGCGCTCATAGATGTGTCCTTCTGCTGTGTCGCGGGCCACTACGGCCCCCAGATGTTTGTACCAGTGCGCGAGGACACCTGTGACACCCACGTCGCAACCCAACCGTGCCGGTACCGGTATCGACCGGGCGGTCAATCAGGAGTAGACCGAGGTCAGAGGTATTTTTCAATTCGGATTCAGTCTCGATGAGGAGGCACTCCAATGTTCAACGACAGCCGCGCACAAGACTTTCTCGCCGTCGTACTCGGCGCGTTCACCGCACTCTCGCCCCTGTGGCTCGACACCAACAGCAATGCCCGCTGGACGCTCATCGTGCTCGGCGTGCTCATCGCCGCGACCGGGCTGATCCAGATGGCCAGGGCGAGCATGGCCGGCGCCGACTACGCGATGGGCCTGTTCGGCGTGCTCCTGTTCATCTCGCCGTGGGCCATGAGCTTCACCGCGTTCAGTGGTGCGTCCTGGACCGCGTGGGTGGTCGGGGTGGTGACGGCGGTCGTCGCGGTCGCCGCGCTGCCCGCGATGTCGCAGCGCCTGCACAATATGGCTCCCCATCACTGATGCCGGGCCGACGAGTCGGGCGCCGCAACGCGAAACGCGATGGCGACGCCCGGCAACTCATTCTGGATGCCGCCGAAAACCTGTTCGCCGCACAGGGATTCGATGCGACGCCGACCGCCGCCCTGGCGGCGGCCGCCGGGGTGCCCAAGGGGCTGGTCTTCTACTACTTCCCCACCAAGAACGCGATTCTGTCCGCGCTCATGCGCGAACGCGTGCCCGAGCACCCCATCACCGACATCGGCTCCGTCGTCGCCCCCGGTGACCCCGCGGCCAGCCTGATCAATCTCGACACCGCGCTCAACCTGCGCGACCACCACTCCTCGGTGCTGCGCGTGATCATGTGGCGCGAAGCCGACACCCATCCCGACGTCCGCCGCAGGCTGCGTCTACTGCGCGATCAACTCCTCGACGTCACCGCGCACGTCCTCGAGGCCAGCACCCCCACCCCGATCCGCCCCGGCACCCTGCGTGCCTGCGCGGCCGCCTGGGTCTCGGCCATGTTCGCCATCGCGGGCGCCGATCGGCTGCACGCCCTCGACGGCCTTCCCGTCCCCACCGTCGACGATCTGACGAATGTCGCTCAGGTCGTCGCGGCGGGCATGACCCAACTCGGCTGAGTACCGGGCGCGGGGATCACGACTCGTTCCAGCGGGTGGCGTCGTTGGCGGCGAGGACACGACGCAGGAGGTCGGTCAGGGTCTGCTGTTCCGCGGTGGAGAGCGCGTCGAGGAAACCGCGTTGCGATGCCATCGCCACCGGATGCAGTTCGTGCGCCGCGGCCTCGCCCGTGTCCGTGAGGGCGATTCGGTTGCGGCGGCGGTCGGCCGGATCCTGGGCCCTGGTCACCAGGCCGAGGCGCTGTAGCTCGTCGATCCGGCCGACCAGGTGGCTCTTGTCGAGGTCGAGCGCGTCGGCCAGTTGCTGTTGCGACAGCGGGCCGAAGTCGTCGAGTGCGCTGAGCACGGCCTGGTGGCCCAGCCGGAGTCCCCGTTCGGCCAGTGCGGTCTCCAGCTGCTGACGCCCGAACTTCGACACCTGCGAGGCCAGATACGAGGGCTGGGCGAGCAAGGATGGCGGGCGCTGCCGGTGGACTGCCATCAGGCGACTATAACGGTCGCCAAAACTGTTGCCTCTCGCTACTATTGTGTCAGGCAACTACAAAGGACTGGCGCATGACCGACAAATCGAGCCTCGCACTGCTGACCGGCCCCGCTCCCCGACCTCTCGTGGACGGCACGCTCCTACTGCTTCGCCTGTCCCTGGGCGTGATCTTCTTCGCGCACGGCTGGGACACCCTCCAGAACCTCGGCATCGCCGGGACCATCGACCTCCAGCGCGAGTCGGGAATTCCGCTCCCGGAGCTGGCCGGCCCGTTCACCGTGTTCGCCGAACTCATCGGCGGCCCCCTGCTGGCACTCGGCGCGCTCACCCGCCCGGCCGCCGCGGCACTGGGGGTGGTCATGGCCGGCGCGATCGCGTTCATCCACGCGCCGCACGGCATCTTCGTCGAAAACGGTGGTGTCGAACTGGTTCTCGTCCTCGCCGCCGCCTGCCTGGTACTCGCCGTACAGGGCGCGGGGCGGTTCGGTGTCGACGGGCTGATCGCGGCCCGCCGGTCCACCCAGACCCGCCGGAGCATTCCGGTATGACCCCGAATCGCCGAACCGTCCTGACCGCGCTCGGGCTGGGACTGGTGACCGCGGGGTGCGGAACCGACCGCCCGAGCACGTCCGCACCCCACCGCGAGAACGTCACGCCCGGCTGCGTACTCACCCCACAGGGCACCGAAGGCCCCTACTACGTGGACACCGACCTGGTCCGCGGCGACATCAGCGAGAACAAACCCGGCACACCACTGACCCTCCGCATCACCGTGGTCGACGCGAGCTCATGTCAACCACTGCGCGCCGCCACCGTGGACATCTGGCACGCCGACGCGAGCGGCACCTACTCCGCCCTCACGGACGACAGCCGCTACCTGCGCGGAATCCAGCCCACCGACGACACCGGCCGCGCGACCTTCTCGACGATCTTCCCCGGCTGGTACGACAACCGCACCGTCCACATCCACCTGAAAGTGCACCTCGTCGGCCGCGAAATCCACACCGGCCAACTGTATTTCGACGACGAGACCACCACAACGGTCGCCGCCCGCACCCCGTACTCCACCCGCACCGAACCCCGCACCCACAACAACCAGGACTTCCTCTTCCGCCGCGGCACCGCCCACGCCCTGCTGACAGTCGTCCCCACCCCCGACAACGGCTATCAGGCCGACATCACGGTCGGCGTCATGACATAGCGCGTCCCACCGCCGACCTGGCAGTGCCCACCGTGACGACCTGGTGGGTGTCAGGTCGTCGCGGTGGGCACGGGACAGTTCGGTGGTGGGCTCACGCTCGGGGGCCGACGGGGAGGTCGGTGGCGAGGGTTGTCGGCTGGTGGGCGTCGGAGCCGGCCGGTGTGGTGCGGCGCAGGATGCGGAAGGCGAGTAGGGCGACGAGGGTGTGGATGGCGGCTGCGGTGAGGGCGACGATGTGCAGGCTGTCGACGAAGGCGGTGTGGGCGGCGGTGAGTTGTGCGGGGAGGAGGGTGGGGAGGGCCAGTGTCTCGCCGAGGGTGGGGGCCAGGTCGGGGCCGGTGAGGCGGAAGAGGAGGGCGGCCAGGGAGCCGAAGAGGGCGATGCCCAGGGCATTGCCCAGTTCGTTGCTGGTTTCGGCGAGGGCGGCGGCGGAGCCCGCGCGTTCGGCGGGGACGGCGGCGACGGCGATGTCGGCGACGACGCTGAACGAGATGCCGTAGCCGACACCGGCGATGACGGTGGCCGCGAGGTACCAGGCGATGCCGTCGGCGGTCCCGGTCGGGAGCAGCGCGAGCAGTCCGACGGCGATGAAGACGTGCGCGGCGACCAGCGCGGTCGACCGGCCGACGCGCTCGACGACCATCGGCGTCACCACGGCGGTGGCGGTGAGGACCAGCGCACCCGGCACGGCCAGCAGGGCGGCGCGGGCGATGCTCATGTCCAGGATCGACTGGAGGTAGGTGGCGGTCAGGTAGGCGGTGGCCGACCAGGCGGCCAGCGGGAGGAACCCGGTGAGGATCGCGATGGCGAACACGGGATTGCGGAACAGGCCGAAGTCGATGAGCGGCAAGGTGATCCGGAACTGGCGCCGCACGAACCACGCCAGCAGGACCAAGCCGACGAGCCCGATGACCAGCCCGTCCACCGACACGCCCGCGGCGGCAGCGTGTTTCACGGCGTACATGGTGAGCAGCAGCCCGGCCGCCGAGGTCAGCACGCTCAGCACGTCGACGCCGCCGGTGCGGGTGGTGCGCACCTCACGGAGCAGGATCGGCGCGAACACCAGGAAGGCGAGCAGCACAGGCAGATTGATCAGGAACACCGAACCCCACCAGAAGTGGCTCAGCAGCTGTCCCGCGACGATCGGGCCGATGGCGAATCCGGCGGCGAAGGTGGCGGCGAAGATGCCGATGGCCTGCGCCCGTTTGCGCGGATCGGTGAACAGGGTGCTCAGCACCGCGAGCGCCGAGGGCAGCAGCGTCGCGCCCGCCACGCCCATCACGATGCGCAAGGCGATCAGCATTTCGGGGCTGGTCGCGAAAGCCGCCGCGGCCGAGGCGATACCGAACGCGCCCGCACCGATCATCAACAGACGCAGGCGGCCGTAGCGGTCGCCGAGGCTGCCGAACGCGATCAGCAGTGAGCCGACGGCGAAGCCGTAACTGTCGAGGATCCACAGGGATTGGTCGGCGGTGGGGGTCAGCGCGTCGGTGAGCGTCGGCATCGCCAGGAACAGGATCGAACCGTCCATCGCGACGAGCAGGACGGGGCCGAGGACAACAAGGAGCCCGAGCCAGGCACGCAGCTCGGTGGGAGCGAGTCGTTGTTTCATGCCACTGAATCTGCGGCTCCGCGCCGAGGACAACCAGCCCCGGCGATGGGTACACCTGGCAGGGATACCCACGGCCCGCCCGCGCTCCCTACGATCGAGGACATGGAACTCGAGAGCCTCGGCGCATTCCTGAAGACCCGCCGCGACCGGATCACCCCGGCCGCGATCGGCCTGCACACCTACGGCGCCACCCGCCGCGTGCCCGGCCTGCGCCGCGAGGAACTCGCCCAGCTGGCCGGGGTAAGCGCCGGCTATTACACCCGGCTGGAACAGGACCAGGCGGGCACGGCCTCCGAGCAGGTCATCGACGCCATCGCCCGGGTGCTGCGGCTCGATCAGGCCGAGACGGCCCACCTGCACAATCTCGCCGGACGGCCGAGCACACCGCGCCTGGTCACGCCCGAGGTGGAACAGGCCAATCCCCGGGTCCTCGCGCTGCTCGAGGCACTCGGCGAGACCATGCCCGCGGTGGTCCTGGGCCGGCGCGGCGACGTGCTCGCCTGGAACCGGACCGGCCACGCGCTCTTCGCCGAGCACCTCGACTTCGACGCACCCGCCGATCCCGACCGGCGCCCCTCGATTCCGCGCCAGTTCTTCCTCGATCCGCTCACCAGGGACCTGCACCGCAACTGGGCCGAACTCGCCCGCATCCACGTCGCTTACCTGCGGCTCACCGCGGGCCGCCACCCCACCGACGCGCGACTGGCCGAACTGATCGGCGAACTGGCCATGCGCAGTAGCGAATTCGCGACGCTGTGGGCCGAGGGCGAGGTGGCCGACTGCACCGTCGGCAGGATGCGACTGCATCATCCGACGGTCGGCGGCGCCGATGTCGACTACCAGGTCTGGCTGCAACCCGACAGCGCCGACCACCGGCTCGAGGTCTACACCCCGCGCGATGCGAGCTCGGCCGACGCGCTGCGGCTGCTCGCCAATGGCGTCGCACCGGCCGATACGACGTCGCCGCGAGCGCTCACCCGGGCATAAACCCGCGGCGCCGACCGTTCCTTTCGAACAACCGCCTTCGCACCCACAGGAGACCTGCCGTGTCAGAAGAAGCGTTCGATCCGAATGTGTTGCTCGCCGAGGCCCGGCTGGGGGTGCTCGCGACGATCAAGAAGGACGGTCGGCCCCAGTTGTCGCCGGTGACACCGTATTTCGATCGCGAGGCGGGGATCATCTACGTGTCGATGACCGAGGGCAGGGCCAAGACGGTGAACTTGCGACGCGATCCTCGGGCGGCGTTCGAAGTGACCAGCGCCGACGGATGGGCATGGGCCACGGCGGAGGGAACCGCGACGCTGATCGGGCCGGGTGGTGACCCGAACGGACCGGAGGTCGAGGCGCTCGTCGACTACTACCGGGCGGCGGCGGGCGAGCATCCGGATTGGGACGAGTACCGCGCGGTGATGGTGTCGGATCGGCGGGTGCTGATGTCGCTGGCCGTGGAGCACGTCTACGGGGCCCGGATTCGCTGAACCGGCACGCTCCGTCAGGTGTCAGTAGCCTCGTTGGGGACGGAATCTCACCACGAGGCAGGGAGTTCTGATGGGGCAGGAATCATTGGCGCGCCGGGGCGTGCGCGGGTTCAACGCGGGAGTGGTCGCGTTGACCGAGGCACCGGTCATCGGGAAGGTGCTCGGCAAGGCGTTCGCTCAGGTGAGCTACGTGGGGCGCAAATCGGGACGCACCTTCAGCACGCCCGTGAACTATCGGCGCCGCGGGGACGAGTACCTCATCGGCGTGGCCATGCCGGACAAGAAGTCGTGGTGGCGCAACTTCCTCGGCGAAGGCGGACCGGTGACCCTGCGGATCGACGGTGCCGACCACGCGGGTCACGCGGTGTCGACCCGGGACGAACGCGGCCGGGTCAGCGTGCGGGTCCGCCTCGACGCCTGAGTCCGGCCGCTACGGCGCGTCGAGGAATTCGGTCACGTCGGGTGCGAACCGGGGGTGCTTGATCGCGCCGAGGTGGTTGGTGTCCGGGTAGACGATCAGGCGGGCGCCGGGGATGCCCTCGGCGGTCTTCTCGAAGGTGGACACCTGGTAGTACTCGTCGCGGTCACCGCCGATCACCAGGGTGGGCGCGGTGATGTCGCCGAGCTGATCGGAGACGTCGAAGGTGTCTTCGGCGCGGACGAAGGCCAGAGTGTCGGCCGGGTTCTTCGGCCGCGCCAACGGGTCGATGACCCAGGCGGCGGCACCGACCAGCTTGGCTTTGAGCGGGGACTCGATGCCGATGGTCAGCATGTGGTGCAGCGAGCGCTTGCCCTCGGCCGCGGCCGTCGCGTACTTCAGCTGTGAGGCGCGGGCTGCCTCTTCGAGGCGGTATCCCGAGGACGCCACCACCAGTCGACGTACCACCGAGGGCTGATCCGCGGCGAGCTGCAGCGCCAGCGAACCACCCGAGGAAATCCCGAGAACGTCCACGGGACCGTCGAATTCGGCGCGCAGACCCACCGCGTGCTCGCGCGCGATGTCCGACATCGTGGTGCCTGCCGCCATCCCCGGCGCGCGATTGACCGCGTACACGCGATAGTGCCGGGCCAGCGGCGCCATCGTCTTGATCTCGGCGCTGCGCAGCCAGCCCTTCGGATTGGTGTGGTCGGGGGTGAACCAGCGCAGGAATACCAGCGGCCGCCCCGACCCGAAGGCCAGATACGGCATCCCCTGCCCGAGCACCCCTTCCTCGACGCCGAGTTCCTTCTCGATGCTGCCCACGCGATTCTCCGATCCGTCCGAATACCTACCCCGGACCGTACCGACCCGCGCGCACCATCGCGATGACCCCGCAGGTCATGGTGCCGCGTCGTCACGAACCACTGCCGCCACCACCGCGCCCGAGACCGCCGCGCTGGATCACCGTCCCGCTCTTGGTCTTGATCTCCACATTGCTGGGCTTGATCGTGGTGCCACCCGACGGCGTCTGGCCGAGCGGTGCGGTGCCGCCGTAGTAGTAGCGGTACTGCGGCCACATGGTGGGCGACCTCGTGCGATAGGAGACGCCGGCCGAGCTGCTGTCGCACTTGCTGTCCGCCACGACCGTCCGGGTACCGTCACGGTCCTCGCGGTAGCACGAGGCCACGACCGGATCGGGATCATTGTTCTTGTCGACGAGGTAGAAACCACCGATCAGCGCCGCGATACCGACGATCGCGATCGCACCCATCTTGAAGGTGTTGTCGCGCTCGTCCTGAGCCGCGGCCTCCTGAATCCGGCGCCGGATCCGTTCGTGCTCGCGATCCACTGACACCACCCCCGTCGCGTCGATCCGCCCCTCATGATGCCATGTCAGGCGCGAGGGCTGGATCGATTGTCGCGAGCAGCGGTTGCGAAATCCTTGTCGCACAACAGGTCCCGGAAACGCCGAACGGCGCCGCTCCCGAAGGAGCGACGCCGTTGCGGTGTCAGTGATTACGAAATCACTTGATGATCTTCGTGACGCGACCGGCGCCGACGGTGCGGCCACCCTCACGGATCGCGAAGCGCAGGCCCTCGTCCATGGCGACCGGCTGGATCAGCTTGACGGACATCTCGGTGTTGTCACCGGGCATGACCATCTCGGTGCCCTCGGGCAGGGTCACAACGCCCGTCACGTCAGTCGTACGGAAGTAGAACTGCGGACGGTAGTTGTTGAAGAACGGGGTGTGGCGGCCACCCTCGTCCTTCGACAGGATGTAGGCCTGACCCTCGAACTCGGTGTGCGGGGTGGTGGTGCCGGGCTTGACGACAACCTGGCCACGCTCGACATCTTCGCGCTTGATGCCACGAACCAGCAGACCGACGTTGTCGCCCGCCTGGCCCTGGTCGAGCAGCTTGCGGAACATCTCGATACCGGTGACCGTGGTCTTGGTCTTGTCCGGACGGATGCCGACGATCTCGACTTCCTCGTTCACGTTGACCACACCGCGCTCGATGCGGCCGGTGACGACGGTGCCACGACCGGTGATCGTGAAGACGTCCTCGACGGGCATCAGGAACGGGAGCTCGGTCTCACGGACCGGGTCCGGGATCGACTCGTCGACGGCCGACATGAGCTCGACGATGGACTCGGCCCACTTCTCGTCGCCCTCGAGGGCCTTCAGGCCGGAGACGCGCACGACGGGGGCATCCTCGTCGAATTCCTGCGAGGCCAGCAGCTCGCGGACCTCCATCTCGACGAGCTCGAGGATTTCCTCGTCGTCGACCATGTCCGACTTGTTCAGCGCGACCAGGATGTAGGGCACGCCGACCTGACGGGCGAGCAGCACGTGCTCGCGGGTCTGCGGCATCGGGCCGTCGGTGGCCGCCACGACCAGGATCGCGCCGTCCATCTGGGCGGCACCGGTGATCATGTTCTTGATGTAGTCGGCGTGGCCCGGGGCGTCGACGTGCGCGTAGTGGCGCTTCTCGGTCTGGTACTCGACGTGGGAGATGTTGATCGTGATACCACGAGCCTTCTCCTCCGGCGCCTTGTCGATCTGATCGAACGCGAACGCGTCGTTCAGATCCGGGAACTTGTCAGCCAGCACCTTGGTGATCGCTGCAGTCAGCGTGGTCTTGCCATGGTCGACGTGACCGATGGTGCCGATGTTGACGTGGGGCTTCGTCCGCTCGAACTTCGCCTTCGCCACTGTTGTCCTCCTGGACTAGTTAGTGCGTGCTTTTTTGCAGCAGTGCGGTTATTAAGGGGGGTCGTGCTGACGCCCGGTTGCCGGGGCCAAGCGTACTTGGCCCCGGCAAGCGAATTACTCGCCGGTCGCCTTGGCGATGATCTCCTTGGACACGTTGGCCGGAACCTCCGCGTACTGGGCGAACACCATGGAGTAGTTCGCGCGACCCTGGGTCTTGGACCGCAGGTCACCGATGTAGCCGAACATCTCCGAGAGCGGAACCAGCGCCTTGACGACACGGGCACCACTGCGTTCCTCCATGGCCTGGATCTGGCCACGGCGGGAGTTGAGGTCGCCGATCACGTCGCCCATGTAATCCTCGGGCGTGATGACCTCGACCGCCATGAGCGGCTCGAGAATCACCGGACCGGCCTTACGGGCCGCTTCCTTGAGGGCCTGCGAACCCGCGATCTTGAACGCCATCTCCGAGGAGTCGACGTCGTGGTACGCGCCGTCGAGCAGGGTGACCTTCAGGTTCACCAGCGGGTAGCCGGCGAGCACGCCGTACTGCATGGCGTCCTGGGCACCCGCGTCGACCGACGGGATGTACTCACGGGGCACACGACCGCCGGAGACCTTGTTCTCGAACTCGTAGGTCGCGCCGTCCTCGCCGACGAACGGCTCGACAGCGATGATGACCTTCGCGAACTGGCCGGAGCCACCCGTCTGCTTCTTGTGGGTGAACTCGAGCTTCTCGACGGTCTTGGTGATCGTCTCGCGGTAGGCCACCTGCGGCTTGCCGACGTTCGCCTCGACCTTGAACTCGCGCTTCATGCGATCCACGAGGATGTCGAGGTGGAGCTCGCCCATGCCGCCGATGACGGTCTGGCCGGTCTCGGCGTCGAGCTTGACCGAGAACGTCGGATCCTCGCGCGCCAGCTTCTGGATCGCGGTGCCGAGCTTCTCCTGGTCGGACTTGGTCTTGGGCTCGATCGAGACCTCGATGACCGGGTCCGGGAACGTCATCGACTCGAGGACGACCTGGTTCTGCGGGTCCGACAGGGTGTCACCGGTGGTGGTGTCCTTCAGACCGATCACGGCGTAGATGTGACCGGCGGAGGCGGTGCCGACCGGGTTCTCCTTGTTGGAGTGCATCTGGAACAGCTTGCCCAGACGCTCCTTCTTGCCCTTGGTCGAGTTGACGACCTGGGCACCGGAGGCCACGGCACCGGAGTACACGCGCACGTAGGTGAGCTCGCCGAAGAACGGGTGCACCGCGATCTTGAACGCCAGGGCCGAGAACGGCTCGTCGACGTTCGGCTTGCGGGTGACCAGCTCTTCTTCCTTGCCCGGGATGTGGCCGGTGGTGGCCTCGACATCCAGGGGGGAGGGCAGGTAGTCGATGACCGCGTCGAGCATGGGCTGCACGCCCTTGTTCTTGAACGCCGAACCACAGAGCACGGGGTAGAGCTCCGAGTTCACGGTCAGCTTGCGGATGGCGCCCTTGATCTCATCGATCGAGAGCTCCTCGCCGCCGAAGAACTTCTCCAGCAGGGCCTCGTCGGACTCCGCGACGGTCTCGAGCAGTTCCTGACGGTACTGCTCGGCCTTGTCCTTGAGGTCGGCCGGGATCTCGATGACCTCGTACTCTTCGCCGAGCTTGGTCTCGCCCTTCCAGACCTTGGCGTTGTTCTCGACGAGGTCGACGATGCCTTCGAAGTCGTTCTCCGCGCCGATCGGCAGCTGGATGACCAGCGGCTTGGCACCGAGACGGTCCTTGATGGTCTGCACGGTGAAGTAGAAATCAGCGCCGAGCTTGTCCATCTTGTTCACGAAGCAGATACGCGGCACGTCGTACTTGTCGGCCTGACGCCACACCTGCTCGGACTGCGGCTCGACACCCTCTTTGCCGTCGAACACCGCGACCGCGCCATCGAGCACGCGCAGCGAACGCTCCACCTCGACGGTGAAGTCGACGTGCCCGGGGGTGTCGATGATGTTGATCTGGTTGTCTTTCCAGAAACAGGTGGTAGCGGCGGAGGTGATCGTGATGCCACGCTCCTGCTCCTGCTCCATCCAGTCCATGGTGGCCGCGCCGTCATGAACCTCACCGATCTTGTACGTGATACCGGTGTAGAAGAGGATGCGTTCGGTTGTGGTGGTCTTGCCCGCATCGATGTGGGCCATGATGCCGATGTTGCGGACCTTGTTCAGGTCGGTGAGCACGTCCTGTGCCACGGAATTCTCCCTTTTGAGTGACGGGCCGGGGACTTACCAGCGGTAGTGCGCGAAGGCCCGGTTCGACTCGGCCATCTTGTGGGTGTCCTCGCGGCGCTTCACCGCGGCACCGAGGCCGTTGCTGGCGTCGAGGAGCTCGTGAGCGAGACGCTCCACCATGGTCTTCTCACGACGCGCGCGGGAGTAGCTGACCAGCCAGCGCAGCGCCAGGGTGTTGGCGCGGCCCGGACGGACCTCGACCGGCACCTGGTAGGTGGCGCCACCGACGCGACGGGGCTTCACCTCGAGGGCGGGCTTGACGTTGTCGAGCGCACGCTTGAGGGTGACGACCGGATCGGTGCCGGTCTTCTCGCGAGCCTGCTCGAGCGCGCCGTAGACGATGCGCTCGGCGGTGGACTTCTTGCCGTCCAGCAGGATCTTGTTGACCAGCTGCGTGACCAGGGGCGACCCGTAGACCGGGTCGTTGATCAGCGGACGCTTGGGTGCGGGGCCCTTGCGTGGCATATCAGCTCTTCTCCTTCTTGGCGCCGTAGCGGCTGCGGGCCTGCTTGCGGTTCTTCACACCCTGGGTGTCGAGCGAGCCACGGATGATCTTGTAGCGCACACCCGGGAGGTCCTTCACACGACCGCCGCGCACGAGCACCATCGAGTGCTCCTGCAGGTTGTGGCCTTCACCGGGGATGTACGCCGTGACCTCGATCGCGCTGGTCAGGCGAACGCGCGCGACCTTACGCAGCGCGGAGTTCGGCTTCTTGGGGGTGGTGGTGTACACGCGAGTGCACACGCCACGACGCTGCGGGCTCCCCTTGAGGGCCGCAGTCTTGGTCTTGGAGACCTTGTCGCGGCGACCCTTGCGGACCAGCTGGTTGATGGTTGGCATAGACCGGCTTTCCTTATTGGTAATGGCGGCTTGATTTGCGGTGTGTTCAGTTCATCGAGCTTTCACCCGCACGTCCGACCGTGTTTCCTTTAACCCGCGGTCGGGCGTGTCGCGCGCAGCTCAGGGCCCTTTTTCTGGGCACGCTGGAACGTATCGGCCGCTTTCGCTGGCCTACGTTCACACGCGAACTTGCCCGTAGCAATCCGGGCACAGCGATCCACGATACGCGCCTGCCCGAACCGGGGTCAAAGTGGGGTCCGAGGTCAAGACTTCTAGCGGGCCAGATCCAAGGTCAGCTCGACCAATTTCTGCGCCCCGGCACACGGGTCCGGATGAGCCGAGCCCGGTCGGTAGTTGATCCACCAGCCGACGACCCCGACATCGGCGGCCGGTGCGGTGACTCCACAGGAGTCGTCGTCACCCGGGCGGCGTACCTGCAGGGCCCTGCGACCCTGCACGGTGATGTCACCGGTGAGGTACCCCAACTTGTCGTTGGTGGTCTTCTCGTTGTTCAGCGTACCCATCTCGTACCAGTTCAGGGTAGCCATGGCGCTCCCACCGGGGGCATCCTCGATGTCCCACATGCAGATGGCGCCGCTGAACGAGGTGAACACCATCTGGGCGTCGCCGACGATCTCGCCGATCTTGTCCGCGGCGACGACCTCGCACTCGCGCAGCAGCTTGTCGAAGTCGGTGTTGATCGCCTCTTCGCCACCGCCGCTGCCCAGCGGCTGGGCGTTGCCCTCGATCTTGGCACCGCAGCCCGCCAGCGTGGCGGTGAGCAGCAGTGCGCCCGCCGCGGCGGCCGCGATCGCGCGCGCGCTCACCCCAGCCGTCCCACGGTCAGCTCGGCCAGCTTCCTGGTCCGGTCGCACGGGTTGCCGCCCATGGCGAACATGCCGGTGGACATGGACCATTCGAAGAAGTCGTCGTCGAGCTGCACGGCGAGATCGCAGACGGTGCCGCGGGGATCGAGCGCCTGGAAACCGGGGCGCCCGCCGACGTCGATCGACTCCGGTGCGCGCCCGACGCTGGACACCCAGGCCTTCTCCCGCTCGATCGGACTGCCCCGGTAGGAGGCGAAGGTGACACTGGGCGAAGACATTCCGGCCGCCTCCCAGTTGCAGCCGGTGGCGTTCTTGTAGACCCGCGCGATCTGGCCGATCCCGGCGAGGTCGCGTACTTCGTCGTCGGTGACGTGTCCGCATTCGCCGACGAACGGGCCGAGCGAGGCGACCTTCGGTGGTGGGCGCATCGAGCCGGTCGGCGAATCGGAGTTCCCCCCCGATCCGCACGACGACAGCACGACAGCAAGGGCCATGCCCGTGATGATCGCCGAGGGGATCCGCATGCCATGAACTGTAGTAGCTGCGCGAACCCGCTCACAGATTGCCGCGGGCCTCCTGCTCGCGCTCGATGGCCTGGAACAGGGCCTTGAAGTTGCCTTTTCCGAAGCCGAGTGATCCGTGCCGCTCGATGAGTTCGAAGAAGACGGTGGGGCGATCGGCCAGCGGGCGGGTGAAGATCTGCAGCAGGTAACCGTCTTCGTCGCGGTCGACCAGGATGCCGCGGCGCTGCAGTTCCTCGACTGGTGCCCGGACATGGCCGATTCGCGCGCGCAGTTCCGGGTCCTCGTAATAGGTGTCGGGGGTGGCCAGGAATTCGACACCCTCGGCGCGCAGCGCGTCGACGGTGGCGATGATGTCGCCGGTGGCCAGCGCGATGTGCTGCACGCCGGGCCCGCGATAGAACTCGAGGTACTCGTCGATCTGAGAGCGCTTGCGGCCCACCGCCGGTTCGTTGAGCGGGAACTTGACCCGGTGGTTGCCGTTGGCGACGACCTTGCTCATCAGCGCGGAGTACTCGGTGGCGATGTCGTCGCCGACGAATTCGGCCATGTTCGTGAATCCCATGACGTTGCGGTAGAACTCGACCCAGCGGTCCATCATGCCGAGTTCCACATTGCCGACCACGTGGTCGATCGCCTGGAACAGCCTGCCGTGGCGCGGTTCCCGGGTCGACGTGCGCGCGACGTAACCGGGGAGATAGGGACCGGCGTAGGCCGAGCGGTCGATCAGCGTGTGCCTGGTCTCGCCGTAGATCGCCAGCGCCGCGGAGCGGACCGTGCCGAATTCGTCGCTCTCGTCGTGGGGTTCGGTCAGGACGGTCGCGCCGTGCGTGCGGGCCCAGGCGATGCAGCGATCCACATCGGGCACCTCGAGGGCGATGTCGACGATGCCGTCGCCGTGACGGTCGTGATGGGCGACGAGCGGACTGTCGGGATCGACCGCGCCCTTGACGACGAACCGCGCTCCCCCGCTGCGCAACACGAACGCCTTGTGGTCGCGGTTGCCGGTCTCGGGCCCGGAGTAGGCCTCTAGCCGCATCCCGAACGCGGACTGCAGGAAGTGCGCGCTCTGGGTCGCGTTGCCGACGACCCACACCAGCGCGTCCCACCCGGTCACCGGAAACGGATCCACACTGTCGTCGTGCTCGATCAGCCCGACGAGCTGCTGCTCAATGGTCATGACCAAGGAAATCTCGCCGGGCCGCACCTGAGCAACAACACCAGCACAGCCTGGACAGGCTGCCTCGAGTTGCTACCTTTCCCGGCCTGATGATGGACAATTTGAATAGCACCCGAGCACGGAGGTCTGTCGATGCGAACGCCCGCCAAACTGGACGAGCTCGATCTGGCGATCCTGACCGCGATGCACGAGTTCCAGAAGGCCGGAATCCTCGAGCTCTCGCGCCGGACGAAGGTGGCGCGCGCGACCGTGCAGGCGCGGATCAACCGGATGGAGGAGGCGGGGGTGATCGCCTCCTACGACCCGCAGCTCGATGTCACCGCGGCCGGTTTCGATGTGCAGGCGTTCGTCACCCTGGAGATCGCGCAGGGCGCGCTGGACACCGTCAGCGCCGAGCTCGCCGCGATTCCGGGCGTGCTGGAGGCGTACGCGACCACCGGCTCCGGTGACGTGCTGTGCCGCATCGGCGCCGATTCGCACGCCGGACTCCAGGCCGTGCTGCTCAGCATCGATCGGACCGGCTCGGTGGTGCGCTCGCACAGCGTGATCGTGCTGTCGACGGTGGTCGCCCGGCGGACCATGCCGCTGCTGCGCACGCTGACCCCGGCGGGCACGGCCAAGGCGCCCGCCTACCGGGATCAGCGCTGAGCCGTCACTGCCGCGCGAGGCGGGTCAGCAGGCCCTGGACGTGGGCCTCGGCCGCCGCGCGTGCCGATTCCGGGTGTCCGGATTCGAGGGCTTCGACGATGCGCCGGTGTTCGCGCAGGGCCACGCGGCGGTTACGGGCCGAGCACCACAGGTCGCCGCGGTAGAGGTGGGCCTGGGCTTCGAGGCGGGCCAGTTCGTCGACGACGCAGGCGTTGCCGGAGGCGTCGCGGATGAAGGTGTGGAACTCGATGTCGAGCTGGGCGTCGCGGGTGGCGTCGGTGCTGTCGTCGAGATTGGCTTCCTGGGCGGCGATGATGGCGCCGAGCTTGTCGAGGTCGGCTTCGGTGAGCCGGGTGGCGGCCGCGGCGGCGGCCAGGCCGTCGAGGGCGGCGCGGACCGCGAGGACGTCGCGGATCCGGTCGTCGTCGACGGCAGCCACCTTGGCGCCCGCGTGCGGCGCGCTCACCGCGAGCCCCTCGTAGATCAGCTGCTGCACCGCCTCGCGGACGGGACTGCGGCTGACCCCGAGCTTGGTCGCCAGCGCGGGCACGCTGAGCGGCTGGCCCGGGGTCAGCTCACCGGAGAGGACCATCTGCCTGATCTGCCGGTGAACCGACTGGCCGAGCAGCGAGGAGGTGCTGTCCACGGTCATCGCAGTGTCCTTTCCGGGGTTGACGGGGTAATTATCCCTGCGGCTGGTAGTTGGCCTGCACGCGCTGGGTCAGGAAGTCCGCCGCGGTGACGGGCGGGTACTTGCCCGCGGGTCCCTGAATGATCGCGTCGCGGTCGGCCTGGGCGAAGTAGGCGATGCTGTAGCGCTCGCCCTGGTACTCGCCCTCGCCGGGGCTGCGGACACGGTGGAAGTTCGACGGCAGCAGGTCATCGCTCCAGCGGGTCAGCATGTCACCGATGTTGCAGGTGATCAGGCTCGACGACGGGGTGATGGAGGTCCATTCCTGTTCTTCCATCTCCTTGCCGGGGCACACCTGCAGGCCGCCCTGACCGTCGCGCTGGAACAGCAGGGTCAGGCAGTCGAAGTCGGTGTGCGCGCCGGCCCGCCAGCGGCCGGGGACGCCGCGCAGTTCCTCGGGGACGGCGAAGTAGTGCAGCAGTCGCAGTGCGCTCTGGTAGTTCGGCGACTCGGGATCGTGTGCGGCGGTGAAGTGTTCGCGCGGCAGGCCGAGCCGGTCGGCGAAGCAGGACAGCACCCGCATCGCCACCTCCCACGCCCGGTGCTCGAAATCGAGGACACGGGAACGGAATCCGGCCAGTTCGGTCTCGCTGGGCCAGAGCTGGTCCATGTGCGGCCGGGTGACCTGATAGGACTCCTTCTGATCCGGCACGCCGATGGACGGGCGCACCTGGCTCAGCGATTCCCAGCCCGCGTTGTTCTTCTTGACCAGCGGGTACTGGCCCTTCACCTCCTCGGGCAGGGCGAAGAAATCGGCTGTCGTGCCGAACATTCCGTCGATCAGGTCCTGCGGGATGCCGTGGCCGGAGAGCTGGAAGAAGCCGATCTCGGTGGCGGCGGCCCACAGCTGGTCGGTGATCTCGGCGCGGCGGGCGTCGAAGTCGGTCAGGTCGATGACGCGGATCTCGCGGTCGTCGGTTTCCCTACCGAGTCCGCCCATCTGCTTCTCACGCGAGACTTCCGACAGGTCGTAGCTGGCGGTCATGGTTGTGACTCCTTATCCGGTGACGGAGATGGCGGGATCGAGGAATTCCTTGGTGACCAGGTCCCCGGCGGTCAGCCCGGCGGGCACATCGGCGCCGCCGGTCCGCAGGATGGGTCCGAATTCGTCGATGATGCGCTGGACGCGGGCCTCGTCGAAACTGCCGAGGACGCCGTCGGTGTCGTTGCCGATCAGGCCGCCGTCGATGAGGGCCTTCGAGCCGAAGGTGGCCAGTTCGGCGCTGTAGGGGTTGAGCTTGGGGTTCTGCGAGACCACATCCACGACCACGTCGTTGACGTGGGACGGATCGGCCTCGAACTGCGCGGTGGCCGCCTGGATCATCGGCACCAGTTTCCGCAGGCAGGGCCGCAGTTCGTCGAGCTTGTCGGCGCGCACGTTGACCGTGCGGGCATAGCCCTCGTAGCCGACGTCCTTGAGCAGCTGGTAGCTCACCGGCTTGTTCCAGGCGCGCACTTCGTGCTCGTAGGTGAACGGTTCGGCGTTGGCGAAGCCCTGCTGGGCGAAGGACGGATCGGTGACGAACCGCGACGGCGAGTTGTCGTAGGAGGCGTCGATCTGCTCGGGCTTCACCAGCCCGCGGGCAACCAGCCAATCCGGGTACAGCTGCCCCTTGGAGACCACGATCGGCTTGCCCGACTTGCCGATGTCGGCGATGCCCTGCCAGCCGGGATTGGTGCCCGGATCCCACATCAGCATCTGCGGGCTGTTGCGCAGCAGGGTGGTGACGGCGACGATCGGCTGCTGCCCGGCCGCGGCGATGGCGTGCTCGGAGTGGGCCAGGCCGAGGGTGATGGACTGATCGACGTACATCTGCGAGGGCACCGTCTGGAAGCCGATAGCGGGACCGCCCGCACGGATCTCCAGCTTGACGCCGGTGTCCTTGCCGTCGGCGACGAGCGGACCGGTGATCTTGTTGTTGTCGGCGTCGACCTGGTAGCCGGGGCCGAGCAGGCCGAAGATCGGCCCGGAATCGGTTTCGGGCGCCCACTGCAACTGCACGACAACGGTACTCGGGCAGTCGGCGGCGAGCTGCTGCTCGGCGGGGGCGGGTTCGAGGGCGACGGCGGCGGTCTCGGTGCTGTCGCCGGAACAGGCCGCGGCGGTGCCTGCCAGCACGACGGCGAGCGCGGCGATACCGATGCGGCGCACGGGAAGTGACTTCTTCATGGGTGATCCTCTGGGCGAGCTAGTTGGCCGAGTTGTGCCAGCGACCGACGCTGACCTTCTGCACCACGGTGAATACGGTGAACACGAGCACGCCGAACAGCGCGGCCAGTAGCAGCGCGCCGATCAGGTCCTCCGATTGCAGGCGGGCGCGGTAGGTGTCGAGCAGGGTGCCGATACCGGGTTTGCCCTGCGCGAAGAACATGTCGCCGATGATGGCGCCGGTGACCGAGAGCCCGGCGGCGGTGCGCAAACCGGTCAGGGTCGAGGGCAGCGCGGCGGGCAGTTGCAGCGACCAGAGCCTGCGCACGCGCCCGGCCCGGCCGAGGGTGAACAGTTCCTGCAGATTGGCGTCGACGGATTTGATGCCGAACAGCGTCATCGCGATGATCGGGTGGATGGCGATCAGCACGCACACGGTGGTGCGGGCGGCGAAGCCGTAGCCGAGCCACAGGCCGATGAGTGGTACCACCGCGAGCACCGGAATCGCCTGCAGCACCACGGCATACGGGTAGACGACGTTCTCGATCGGCTTGGCCTGGCTCATCAGCACCGCGATGGCGACACCGAGCACGGCCGAGAGCAGCAGGCCGGTGATCGCGACCCTGGCGGTGACGCCGAGCGCTTCGAGCATCACCCCGAGTTTGGCGGGGTCGGCCAGCGATTCGCTGAACACCACGTGCGGCGGCGGCAACAGGAACCGGCGGCTCTCGCTGAGCACCAGCATCGACACCGCGTACCAGGCCGCGAGGGCCAGGGTGATCGAAACAATCGGCGCGACAAGGGAACTGCCGAACTTGCGCAACTGGGCGACGGGCAGCGGCGCCTTCGGCCGGGGTTCGGCGGGAGCGGAGGCAGGGGCGGCGGGGCGGGCCACGATACTGACCATCAGGCAGCCTCTTTCAACGAGCGCGAGGTTCGCGAGACGAGTTCGGTGAAGGCGGGTTCGAAGCGCAGCTCCCGTTCCCGCGGGTAGGGCAGGTCGACGTCGATCACCTCGTGGATGCGGCCCGGACGCGCCGACATCACCACCACGCGGGAGGCGAGGAACACCGCCTCCGACACCGAGTGGGTGATGAACAGCGCGGTGAAGGCGTTGTCGCGGTAGAGGCGAAGCAGCTCTTCCTGCATGTTCAGCCTGGTCATCTCGTCGAGCGCGCCGAACGGCTCGTCGAGCAGCATCAGCCGCGGTTCCAGCGACAGCGCCCTGGCCAGCGAGACGCGCATGCGCATGCCGCCGGAGAGCTGGTTGGGCAGTTTGTTCGCGAAATCGGCCAGGCCGACGGCCTCGATGGCCCGGTCGACCCGCGCGCGGCGCACCGCCCGGTCGACCCCGGCCAGTTCGGCCGAGAGTTCCACATTGCGGCGCACCTTGCGCCAGGGCAGCAGGGTGGCCTCCTGGAAGATGAAGCCGATCGAGTTCGTGCGCACCGCGACGGCCCCGTCGGTCACCGGCTCGAGTCCGGCGGCCAGGCGCAGCAGCGTGGACTTGCCGCAG
Organism: Nocardia sp. NPDC058176; assembly: GCF_042883805.1. NCBI lineage: Bacteria > Bacillati > Actinomycetota > Actinomycetes > Mycobacteriales > Nocardiaceae > Nocardia > Nocardia sp. NPDC058176. The sequence goes on from NZ_JBHVVA010000002.1 coordinate 412,950, forward strand.
CCGGACGGGCCGACCACCGCGACGAACTCGCCTTCGCGGATGTCGAGGTCGATGTCGGTCAGGGCCAGCGTGCCCTCGGCATCGCCGTGACCGCCGAAGCGCTTGCTCACCCCGGCGAAGGAGACCTCCAGGCCGGAGAGCAGCGTCCGCGCGTCGGCGTCGTTCACCGTGTCGTAGAGCGTCACCGTGATCACCTTCTCCTGCGGTATGTCGATGTTGCGTGCAACTTCTGATTGCGTTCAGTCTGTACTGAGTGGATTACATGCAATGTGTTGTTCGTTTCTGGCGCATTAACAATCAGCGCATGCGGATCAGGCGTTGCGCGAGATCGTGGGCGTCGACTCGGGTGCTGGCGCCGTCACGGATCACGGCCTCGCCGTCGACCCACACGGTGTCGATGACGCGCGGCGACGCGGCGGTGAGCAGGGTGGCGCTGGGGTCGAGGACGGGCAGGCAGGCGAAGTCGCGGTCGAAGCGGACCAGGGTGAGGTCGGCGCGGTCGCCGATCGCGATGCCGGTGTGCGCGGGGCGGCCAAGGACCCGGCCTGCGGCGCCGGTGGCCATGCGCAACATGGCGTCGAAGCCGAGCAGGTCGGCCTGCTTGTTGGCCGCACGCTGCAGGTATGCGCCGAAGCGCAAGGCCAGCAGCATGTCCTGGGTGTCGTTGCTGGCCGCGCCGTCGACGCCGAGGGTGACGTCGATGCCGGCGGCGAGCATCTCCGGGATCGGGGCGACGCCGCTGCCGAGGCGCATGTTGGAGACCGGGTTGTAGGAGACGGCGACACCGCGCTCGGCGAAGACCTTGCGGCCGTGTGCGTCGAGGTTCACGCAGTGCACCGCCAGGGTGCGGTCCCAGAGGAAGCCGCTGGCGTCGAGGTAGTCGACGGCCGAGGCGCCTGCATGCAATCGGCACATGTCGTCGTCGGTGGTGGTCTCGAGTACATGTATCGATACCGTCTTGCCGGTGGCCTTCGCGTACTCGCGGGTGGTCGCCATGCCCTCAGGGGTGAGGCAGCGCGGGTTCGGAACCGCGAGGGCGGTCGTGATGCGGGTGCCGAGCAGTTGCTTGTCGAGCTCGTCGACGTGGGCCAGCGCCTCGCCCAGGGGCTGCATGAGGCGTGGATCGAGCCCCCATTTGCGGGTGATGTCGGCGCGGTCGGCGATGCCGCGGCCGAGCACGACGCGAATGCCGAGTTCGTCCAGGGCACGGATCATCGCCTGGTGGACCTCGTCGGACGGGCTGGGCCACATGTGCTCGACCACCGTGGTGACGCCGCTGCGCAACAGCTCGAGACCACCGGCCAGCGCCGAGAGATAGGTCTGCTCCGGGGTGGCGGCCACCGTGCGCTCGCCGACGCAGCGCAACCACTCCAGCAGCGGCAGGCCCTCGCCGATGCCCCGCAGCACGGCCTGCTGCAGGTGGGTGTGGGTGTTGACGAAGCCGGGCAGCAGATAGCCGCTGCCGCCGTCGAACCGCGGCAGATCAGCGTGTTCGGGACCGGCTGACAGGGCGACGACCACACCGTCGCGGACGACGACCTCGCCGGGCGCCCAGCCCTGCTCGGTGTAGATGGTGACATCGGTGATGACGACGGACGCGGGGGTTCCCATGCGCGCACCTCTTTCGGGATGCGGCTGGTTCGCCCGCCGGATTCAGCGCGGCACGTCGTCCGTTGCAGCCATGAACGTCGTGGGATCGACGATAGGAAGCCGGTGTTGCTTCGACGTTAAAGCCGTGTCACGGGGAGGTCAGCGCCGGAAAGCCGGTCTCGGCGCGATACGGAACGCCGGGTCACGGGCGCAGGTCGGCGCCCGGGGCGAGGATCTCGACGCGGGGCTCGGACTCCGGTTCCAGGAAGGTCAGCAGGGCGGAGGCTTCCGATTCCACTTGCGCGGCTTCGGTTTTCGTCCAGGCACGGCCGGGGCTGATGCGCAGCCGGGCGGCGCCGGACTTCACGAAGACCTTGTACAGACCGGCGACGAATCCGTCGATGAGCACCGGCGAGGTCATGGTGGTCGCGGCGCGCGGCGGGGGTGTGTCGAGCTCGGCGACGATGCGCGAGCGGTCCTGGTGGGAGAGCAGGGCGTTGTCGTACCAGCCGAGCAGGCGCACGGGCGCGGGCCGATCGGGGTCGGCGAGTTCCAGGTCGGCGGCGTCGTAGAGGGTGCGGCCGCGCTCGTCGGTGTAGGTGCGGACGCGATCACCCAGCTCGGCGACGGCCTTCTTCATCGCGGGCAGGCGCGACCAGGTCTGCATGTCCATGGTGGAGGCCGGGCCGAAGGCACGCAGGTAGCGCAGGATGAGTTCCGCGACCGGGTAGGTCGGGTCGAGTGGGGCGCCCAACCACGGCTCCACCCGGGACCAGACCGGCCTGCTGTTGTCACGCCAGCGGCCGCGCGGTGGGGTCTGCAGGACCGGGAGCAGGTACAGCCAGGTCGACACGACATGGCCGGGATCGCGGTCGGGGTAGCGCTTTTCGGCCTCGACGCGCAGGTCGGCGGTCGACATCGGCTCGTCGCCGAGGACGGCCTCCCCGTGCGCGCGCACCTCGTCGGGGTCGAGGCCGACCATCGCGCCGTAGTTGAAGCCCTTGCGGAAGGGCACCTTCTCCAGTTCCGGCTGGATGTGCGGGGCGATGCGCAGCGCGTCGGGTGGGGTGACCAGATGAATCGTGCCGCGCATCAGGGTGATTCGGACCAGGGTGCGGTCGTCGAGACCGGTCGTGACCGTGGCCGGGTCGAAGTTCTCGATGCGGCTCCACAGGCCGACGAACGGCGGTGGCACGTCCTGGGCCTGCAGGCCGATCAGGTGCTCGCACATCTGCGCGGTGGTCAGCGTCGAGCGCTCGAGCAGGTGCTGGCGCGCGAGCAGAGTCCGGTTCAGCACCCGGTTCGACAGCGGCATGCGGCTCCCCTTCACGGACGCCGTCACCGGAGCTGTACCACCACCTTGCCGGTGGCGGTCCGCTCGTCCAGCGCCGCGACGGCGTCGGCGGTCCGGTCGAGGGGGTAGAGGACGGGGTCCGGGGCGGGGATCGCACCCGAGGCCAGCAGGGGCGCGACCTCGGCCCACTGTTCGGCCAGGTAGGTGGGGTGACTCATCACCCATTCGCCCCAGGCGGCGCCGACGACCTCGACGTTCTTGAGCAGCAGGCGGTTCACCTTCACGGTCGGGATCTCGCCCGCGGTGAAACCGACGACCAGGAGCCTGCCGCCACCGGCCAGGGAGCGGATGCTGTCGGTGAACCGGTCACCGCCGACCGGATCGAGGACGATGTCGACGCCGCGACCGCCGGTGAGCTCCTTCACCGCGGCCAGCCAGCCTTCGGTGAGCACCACATCGGTGGCGCCGTTGGCCTTGGCGACCTGGGCCTTCGACTCGGTGCTCACCACCGCGATCACCCGGCCCGCGCCCAGCGCCTTGGCCATGCGCAGGGTGGAGGTACCGATACCGCCCGCGGCGCCGTGGACCAGCACCGTCTCGCCCTCGGCGAGCCTGCCGCGCTTGGTGAGGCAGAAGTGCACGGTGAGATCGTTGAACAGCACGCCCGCGCCCGCCTCGAGCGAGACATTGTCCGGCAGCTCGAACACGGCGTGCTCGGGCGCGACAGCCGTCTCGGCGACACCGTTGCCGAGCATGGTCAGCGCGGCCACCCTCGCACCGGGGCGCAGGGACGAGCCCTCCGGCACCTCGCGCACCACACCGGCGACCTCGCCGCCGACGACGAAGGGCAGGCCCGGCTTCATCTGATAGAGGCCGCGCGTCATCAGCACGTCGGGGAAGGCGATCCCCGCGGCGTGCACATCGATCAGCACCCCACCGGGGTAGATCGCGGGTTCGGGCAGGTCGACGATCTCGATCGCCGACGGACCATCCAACTTGCCGACCTGTGCTGCGCGCATGCCCGTTAACATAACCCGGCGGCCGGGTCAGCGATAGGCGAATTCGGCCATCGATTCGCTGGCCAGCACCGTGCCGTCCCTGACGATCGTCAGCCCGGCCGAGGTGATCTGGTACCGGGTGCCGTCGACCGGATTGGTCGCGGTGAAACCGCCGCCGCCGGTGGGCACCGGATCGTCGAGTTCGAGTCCGTCACCGTCGCTGTCCCTGGCGCCCTTGTAGTAGTACCGGCCGGCGCCGGTGCGGCAGATGACGAGGCGGGAAGCGGACGTGCGCGCGATCGTCATCGCGGCATCGTTGTCGTTGCAGCGCGGACCGCCGTAGAGGAAGCCCTGGTCGTCGGCATCGGAGACGCTCGAGTTCAGCGGTGGCACCGTAGTTTTCGGCGGTGACGGCGGCGGCGCGGCGGTGCCGTCCGGAGTCGGCACGGTCTGACTGACCGTCTCGATCACCGGCGACGGCGGCGCGACGTCCGTGGTCGACGGCGGTTCGGCCACGGTCTGCTCGCTGCCGTTGATGCTCAACATGATCCACACGGCCACCCCGACCACCGCGACCACGATCAACGCCCCGAGCGCCCCCGCCAAAATCGGCGTCGACGAATTACGTTGCGGGGGAACCGGCAGCGGCACCGACGGATTCGAATACCCACCGGCCTGCACCCCGGTCCCCCCAAACCCCGTCTGCGGCACCGTACCCAGAGCCGGCACGTCCCCCGTCCGCCCATGACCCAACGGCTGACCCGCGCCTGACTGCCGCACTGTTGTCGGCGGCTGGCCCTTCATCAAAGACTGGCTCGCACCCGGCGGCTGCTGACCGATCCCCGGCATCGGCTCGCCCGTCCCGTGCGGCTGGACGGCCCCATACGGCTGACCCGTGACGTGGTCCTGGCTTGTGCCGAGCGGCTGACTTCTCCCATGTGGCTGACTCGTGCCGTCCGGCCGATTCATGCCATGCGGCTGACTCACCCCATGCGGCTGGTCACCAGTACCCCGGGCGGCGATCATCGCGCGGTCGATCTGGGGGCCCGGCTCGGTGGCGGGGGCGTTGCGTTCGATCTGGATCAGGGCGCCGCGGGCCGCGCGGGACAGGTCGCCGGGGGTGGCGTAGCGCTGTTCGGGGCGCTTGGCCATGCCGCGTTCGATGATCGGGTCGAAGGGGGCGAGGGCGGGGTCGACGGTGCTCGGCCGGGGTGGCGGGGCCATCTGGTGGGAGCCGATCGCGCCGGCGAGGCTGTTGACCGGGAAGGGGACCCGGCCGACCAGGCTCTCGTAGAGCACGCAGCTGAGCGCGTAGGTGTCCACCGCCGGGGTCAGCGGGGCGTTCTCGAATCGCTCGGGCGCCATGTAGGCCATCGATCCGACCGCGCTGCCGGTGTTGGTGAGCTGCGGATCGGTGGCGGTGTGCGCGATGCCGAAATCGACGAGATAGGCGAACAGGTTGCCGGTGAGCAGGATGTTGGCCGGTTTCACGTCGCGATGGACCAGCCCGGCCTCGTGCGCGGCGTCGAGCGCGGCGGCGATCTGCTCGACGACCTGCACCGACTCACCGGGGGTCAGGCTGCCGTGGCGCTGCAGTCGCTCCTTGAGATCGGAGCCCTTGACCAGGCGCATGTCGATGTAGAGCACACCGTCGACCTCGCCCCAGTCGTGCACCGGAATGACGTGCGGCTCCTGCACACTCGCCATCGCGTGCGATTCCCGGCGGAACCGCTGGACGTAGACGGGGTCCCTGGCCAGCTCCCGATTGAGCATCTTGAGCGCGACGGTACGACTCTTGGAGGTGTCGTAGGCCTCGTAGACCTCCCCCATACCGCCGACTCCGAGGAGCCTGCGCAATTCATAGCGCCCGAACATCGAGCCTGCCATCGACCCGGCGCCCATTCCTGCAGGCTACCGGCCGCCGGTGGGGTCTGTCATGTGTGACAACGACGCCGGGGCCCCAGCTGTCACCCGCACCTGGTACCGCTTGGTCCGCACTCGGCGCGAGGGTGTGATCTGCGCCCCGTAAAGTCGTGTGCGGAACTACGCAAGAAGTCGTGGCACACCTGGTGAGCCGCGCAAGGAGCACAAGTGTCACTCGATCAGCCACTGGCCCCGCTTCCCCAGGAGGGCACGGGTTTCGCCACGGCGTGGCCCGTCCGGGCTGGCGACGTGGATCCGTATCACCGGCTGCGCTTCGATGCCGTGGCGCGCTACCTGCAAGACATCGCCTGGGACGAACTGCACCAGACCGCGCTGCACCGCAGCGACCCCACCTGGATCGTGCGCCGCACCGTCATCGACGTGATCCGCCCGGTCATCTGGCCCGACCAGGTGCACCTGACCCGCTGGTGCTCGTCGATGTCCACCCGCTGGACGAACATGCGGGTGCGGATCACCAGCGAGGGCGGCGGGCTGATCGAGACCGAGGGTTTCTGGATCAACCTCAGCGAGTCGAGCAATCTGCCCTCCCGGATCAGCGACGAGGGCCTGGCCTACCTGGCCCGATCCACCGACGAGCACCGACTGCGCTGGCGGCCCTATCTCACCGATCCGGCCCCGCGCGAATCCGACACCGACCTGCCGTTCCCGGTCCGCGCGACCGATATCGACCAGTTCAACCACGTCAACAACACCTGCTACTGGCAGGCGGTCGAGCAGTATCTGGTCGACTTCCCGAAGCTGGTCGCCGGACCGCACCGCGCGGTGATCGAGTACGTGGCCCCGGTGCTCGCCCGCGAGCACATCACCGTGCGCGCCCGCTACGAACCGGGCGACCCGACCGGGCGCCCGGTGCTGCGACTGTGGTTCGTGGTCGGCGGGATCACCACGACCGTCGTGCGGATCATGCCGCTGCCGGAATAGCCCCGGCCCCCGCTTCGGATCCGCGGAGACCGGGACCTCCCGCTATCCCTTCGCGGCTTTGAGCAGGTCGGCGCGGGTGGCGAACTTGACCCGCGGCCTGCCCGCCGCCTTGCCCGCGGTCTTCTCGGCCTGGTCGATGGTCTTCCAGCCCTTCCGGTCGACCAGATCGGGCTGACGCTGCGCGAGCAGTGCCTGCAGCGCGGCCCGGTCACCGCTGGGCGCGGTGAGCTTGCCCGCGATGAAGTCGGCGATCACCGCCTCCACGGTCTCCTCGGCGTCGACCCGGTTGGAGCCGATCACCCCGCGCGGGCCGCGCTTGATCCAGCCCGACACGTACACCCCCGGCACCGGCTCAGTCGCGTCGATGACCCGCCCGTGCTCGCTGGGCACCGTGCCGCGCCGCTCGTCGAAGGGCAGCCCGGCGACGGGCACGCCGCGGTAGCCGATCGAGCGCAGGACCAGTCCGGTGTCGAGGGTCTCGGTGCGGTCGGTGGCGGTGGCCACCAATTGCCCGTTCTCCTCGGTCAATTCGTTGTGCGCGAACTCGAGCGCGGTGGCGCGCTCGGTGCCGTGCACCGCGGTCGGCGTGGCCAGATAGCGGAAGATGATGCGCTTGTTGGCCGGATCGCGCGGCGCGGTCGAATACTCCTGCGCGAGCTGGTACTTCAGGCGCAACGCGGGCTCGGTGTCCGGGTCGTCGTAGACCGCGCGACTGTGCGGATCGAGCTCGAGCTCGGCCGGATCGATGATCACGTCGACGCCCTTCAGGTGCGTCAGCGCCAGGAACTCCGGCGAGGAGTAGGCCGCCTGCAACGGGCCGCGCCTGCCGAGGACGACGACCTCGCGGATGCTACTGCGCCGCAGGGCGTCGAGCGCGTGGTCGGCGATGTCGGTCTTGGCGAGCTCGTCCGGGTCGACGGTGAGCACGCGGGCGACATCGAGCGCCACATTGCCGTTGCCGACGATCACCGCGCGCTCGCCGGACAGGTCGAATTCGCGGTCGGCGAAATCGGGGTGCCCGTTGTACCAGGCGACGAACTCGGTGGCCGAATGGCTGCCCGGCAGGTCCTCGCCGGGCACGCCGAGCCTGCGGTCGGCGGAGGCGCCGACGGCGTAGATCACCGCGTGGTGATGGTCGAGCAGTTCCTGGTGATCGATGTGCTCGCCCACCTCGACGTTGAGGTAGTACTGCAGGGTGTCGCGGCGGAACGCGGAGTCGAACATGTTCGCCACGCCCTTGGTGCCCGCGTGATCGGGGGCGACGCCCGCGCGGATCAGGCCCCACGGGGTCGGCAGCCGGTCGAACATCTCGACCTCGACATCGCTGCGCCGGAGCAGTTCGTCGGCGGCGTAGCAGGCCGCCGGACCGGCGCCGACGATCGCGACCCGCAGGGTGCCGAGGGTCTTGGGCGGGCGCGTGGGGGTGGCCAGCGGGTCGAAGTTGGACTCCAGCGGGTGGCGCTGGAAGTAGGCGGCGTTGATCTCGCGATACCTGGCCAGCGAGGCGAGCAGATCGTCCTCGGGGAAGATGGCGTCCACCGGACAGGCGTCGACACAGGCTCCGCAGTCGATGCAGGTGTCGGGGTCGATGTGCAGCATCTCGGCCGTGGCGAACTCCGGCTGATCCGGGGTCGGACGGATGCAGTCGACTGGACACTCGGTGACGCAGCTGGCGTCGTTGCAACAACGCTGCGTGATGACGTAGGCCATAGGTGCAGATCCTCGAAATATGTGGTCGGTGGCTCGAGACGTGCACCGCAGCGGGCCCGCGGCGGGTAGGCCACGAACACATCTATGGTGACGTAGCTTTCAGTGTGCCTCGAGTGTGACCGCGACCTCACCCGCGCCCGGGATTACGGTGTTCTCATGGCGGCGACCCTGATCCTGATGCGGCACGGAAAATCGGCCTACCCCGACGGCGTGGGCGATCACGCCCGCCCGCTCGCCCCGCGTGGCGAGCGCGAAGCCGGCCTGGCCGGTGCCTGGTTGCGGGCCACGATGCCGCCGGTCGACGCGGTGCGCTGCTCGACCGCCGAGCGCACCAGACAGACCCTCGCCGCCACCGGCATCACCGCGCCGGTGGAGTACACCGACGACATCTACGAGGCGAATCCGCACACGCTGATCGAGCTGATCCAGCTCACCGACGACGCGATCGACACCCTGCTCGTCGTCGGCCATGTGCCCGGGATCCCGTGGACCGCTTGGGAACTGGCCGCCAATCGGGACTCCGATCAGGCGACCGAACTGAGCCGCAAGTTCCCCACCTCGGCGCTGGCCGTGCTCGAGTTCGACCGGCCTTGGGCACAGCTCGACCCGGGAACGGGCGAACTCACGTATTTCCACGTCCCGCGCTGAGCGCGGGGGCGGCCTACTTGAGCAGCTTGCCGCCGACGACGATGCCGACCCCCAGCAGCGCGAGCAGCAGGAAGGCGACGAATCCGTTCGTCAGCCACCACACCACCGCGAGTACGAGTACCACCGGAGCCACCGCGATCGCGGTGATCACGGGACTCTCCTTGACCGTTTCCCAAGCCGAGCGGGCCCTGATGCGGTCGATGTCCTTACCAGCCATGTGATCCACACTACGTTTCTGTCGGTCCCCGGTGCCATGCTGTCGGGCATGGATTGGAAAATCGAACTCGTTGCCATCCCGGTCACCGATGTCGATCGGGCCAAGGACTTCTACACCAGTATCGGCTTCAACGCCGATCACGACCACACCCCGAGCCCGGACATCCGGTTCGTGCAGCTCACCCCGCCGGGCTCGGGGTGTTCGATCTGTATCGGGCGCGGCATCACCGAGGCCGCGCCGGGCAGCGTCGAGGGCATGCAGGTGGTCGTCGAGAGCGCCCAGAAGGCCTACGAACAGCTCGTCGCGGCCGGTGTCGAGGCTACCCCGGTGCAGGACATGGGCTGGGGGCTTTTCACGTTCTTCAAAGACCCCGACGGCAACAAGTGGGCCGTGCAGGAACTGCCGAACTACAACTGAATTCGGCTCGTCCCGGAGAATAAGTCTTGCTTGGAGTGCACTCCAGGTGGATAGCGTCGACGGGGTTCCACGGGAAGGGACGAGCACACATGGATCCACAGGTCGAACCGGCCGCATCGAGCTACGACGACAGGGAGCTGCCGAAGTACTCGATCGGCGAGGCCGCCGACCGTTCCGGCCTCAGCCGCGACACGCTGCGCTGGTACGAGCGGATCGGGCTGATGAACTACATCGGCCGCGACCACGCGGGCAAGCGCCGGTTCAGCGACCGTGACCTGGAATGGCTGGAGCTGATCGCCCGCCTGCGGCTGACCGGCATGCCGGTGGCCGACATGATCCGCTACGCCGAACTGGTGCGGGCGGGCGAACAGACCTACCCGGCCCGGCTGGCGATGTTTCGCCAGACCAGGGCCGATGTGCTCGACAAGATCGCGGAACTGCAGAAGACCGTGGCCGTACTCGACTACAAGATCGCCGTCTACGAGGGCAGATCCGAGGTCGTGCGGCCCGCCACCGCGCACACGAGCGAAGGAACCGGACACACATGAGCACCACCGCGACGTTGCCGACCACCACCCTCGGCGCCGACGGCCCGCTGGTCGGCGTGCAGGGCCTCGGCTGCATGGGCATCAGCGAGTTCTACGGCGAGACCGATCCGGCCGAATCGCGCGCCACCCTCGACCACGCGCTCGAACTCGGCGTCACCCTGTTCGACACCGCCGACATCTACGGCTCCGGCCACAACGAGGAATTCCTGTCCGACTTCGTCCGGGCCAATCGCGACGAGCTGGTGATCGCCACCAAGTTCGGCATCGTGCGCAAGGCCGAGGACCCGTCCTACCGCGGCTTCGACAACTCCCCCGCCTACATCCGCGCCGCGATCGACGCCAGCCTGCGCAGGCTCGGCATCGACACCGTCGACCTGTACTACGTGCATCGCCGCGACACCAGCGTCCCGATCGAGGACACCGTCGGCACGCTGGCCGAACTCGTCGCCGCGGGCAAGGTGCGCGCGCTGGGCCTGTCCGAGGTGACCGGCGCGGAACTGCGCGCCGCGCACGCGGTGCATCCGATCGCGGCCGTGCAGTCGGAGTGGTCGCTGTTCTCGCGCGATGTGGAGCGCACCGCGGTGCCCGCCGCGGCCGAACTCGGCGTGGCGTTCGTGCCGTACTCGCCGCTGGGCCGCGGTTTCCTCACCGGTTCGTTCCGCTCCGCGAACGAGCTGGGCGACAAGGACTTCCGCAACTTCCAGCCGCGTTTCACCGGTGGCAACGCCGAGCACAACGCCGAACTGCTCGCCCCGCTGGCCGCGATCGCGCAGGCGCACGGCATCACCCAGGCCCAGGCCGCGCTGGCCTGGGTGCACGCCAGGGCCGCGGTGCACAACCTGCCGGTGGTGCCGATCCCGGGCACCCGTAAGCGCACCAGGCTCGCCGAGAACGTCGCCGCGGCGACGGTGCGGCTCACCGCCGACGAGCTGGCCACGCTGGAACCGATCGCCGGTCAGGTGGCGGGCAACCGGTACGCCGACATGTCGTTCACCTCGGCCGGACGCGAGTAGACACCGTGCGCCGCGGTCCGGGCGGGCCGCGGCGCACGGCACTAGCATCGCGAGGGCGGCCACCACCCCGCCGGCGGCGAACGTTCCGGCGGGAATACGCGATCGCACGTGAGCATTGGTCCGAGGAGCGCACCGGTTCCGGTGCGGAAGGAGCGTGTGGAATGTCCGAGGTCACCCCAGCACAGTCCGCGTCGACCGAGCCCGAGCGCCGGGTGGTCCGCAACGAGGAGAAGAACCGCTACGACGTGTTCTTCGGCGGCGAACTCGCCGGGTTCACCGAGTACGTGGAACGCGGCAACGACAGCGACTTCGTGCACACCGAGATCGACGACGCCTTCGGGGGCAAGGGTCTGGGCAGCGTGCTGGCCAAGCAGGCCATCGAAGACGTGATCGCGCGCGGGCGCACCATCACCGCGCACTGCCCGTTCATCCGCGGCTGGCTCGACAAGCACCCCGAATACGACGCGCATGTGGTGGGCAAGGGCATCCCGCGATGAGCGATCTGGAGGCCGACCCCGTCGAGGCGCTGTGTGAGCCCTCGCCGAGTCCGGGGCCGATCACCGAGCTGTATCCCGCCAGGGAGGTGCCGCTCGGGGGCGTCCGCGGGGTGTTCGTGGAACGCACGCTGCCGCAACGTGATCTGCCGACCGTCGGCGCGTGGTGCTTCCTCGACCGGTTCGGTTCGCCCACGGTGACGACGACCGGCGCCTCCCCCGACATCCTGCCGCACCCGCACATCGGCCTGCAGACGGTGACCTGGCCGTTCGACGGCCGCATCCGGCACCGCGATTCGGTGGGCTCGGATGTGGAGATCGAGCCGGGACAGCTGAACCTGATGACCTCCGGTCGCGGCATAGTGCACTCGGAATTCGGCGTGCCGGGCGCGAACGCGGGCAATGGGCTGCAGCTGTGGATCGCGTTGCCCGGCGAGGCGACCGGGGTCGATCCGCATTTCGAACAGCACCGGGAGCTGCCCGTCTACGAGGAGCCCGGCCTGCGGGCCACCGTGCTGATCGGGTCGCTCGGCGGTGCCGTCTCCCCCGCGCGGGCCTACACCCCGATCGTCGGCGCCGATGTCGTGCTCGACGCGGGCGCCGAGGTGCGCCTGCCCCTGGAACGGGCTTTCGAGCACGCGATCCTGGTGATCGGCGGGACGGTCGAGGTCGACGGTGTCGACCTGTCCGCGGGACCACTGCTCTACCTGGGCACGAGCCGATCCGAGCTGCGGCTGACCAGTGCCGAGGGCGCGCACTTCGCGCTGATCGGGGGCGAGCCGTTCGCCGAGGAACTGGTGATGTGGTGGAACTTCGTCGGGCGCAGTCACGACGAGATCGTCGCGGCCCGCGAAGCGTGGGAAGCCCGCGATACCGACCGGTTCGGCTCGGTCGCCGGACACGGCCCCGACGAACGGATCCCCGCACCACCGCTGCCGCCGCTGCGGTTGAAGCCCCGCAAGCGCGCCACGGGCTGCAGCCACGGCGAGCGCACCGATCCGGCATCCGGGGCGACGCCGGACCGGTGACGGTCAGCGGCCCGCGGCCAGCAGGGCGTCGAGGGCGCGGTAGCTGTCGTTGAGGCCGGTCTCCATGCCGGAGCCGACCATGCCCGCGCACTCCTCGGCAGTGTGGAAGACACTGTCGGTGACGACCCTGGTCCGCCCGTCGCCGAGGTCGACGAAGGTGGTCGCGTCGATCGAGATGTGGGCGGGCATGCCGTCCCATTCGAAGGACTGCACGATGCGTTCCTTCGGCGTGATCTCGCGGAATCGGCCCTCGAAACCGTAGGACTCGTCGCCGTCGTGCTCGACGAAACGCCAGTGCCCGCCCTTGCGGAACTCCCAGCGCTCGATGTCGACCGTGTGGCCGCGGCCCCACCAGCGCGAGAGCTGCTCGATCCGGCTGTAGGCGTCCCACACCCGGTCCAGTGGTGCGTCGAATTCGCGTTCGATGTGCAGTTCGCGGTCCGAGGTCGAGGTGACGACCGCGTCCTTGGTATTGGTACTCATCGCTCTGGCTCCGTTCGTTGCAGGAATTCACCGAGACGGTCCATCCGGGCTTCGAGCATCTGCCGATACCCCTGCATCCAGGCCACCTCCCGATCGAAGACGTGCTCGCCGATCCGGCAGTACCGGACCCGGCCACGCTTCTCGGTGACCACCATGCCCGCGTCCTCGAGCAGTCCGATGTGCTTCTTGATGCCGGTCAGGGTCATCTCGAATTGCTCGGCCAGCTCACTGACACTCGCGGGCCCACGACCGAGCCGCTCGAGGATGCCCCGCCTGGTGGGGTCCGCGAGCGCCCCGAACGAGGCGTCTAGGAAGTCATACTGAACCATCTAGTTCAGTATTGCGCGCCATCGCCATCGGGTCAAGAACCTTTCGGGAATCCGTGGACGCGACCCGGTCTTGCCTACTACGCTTCGTCGTAGACACGAGCGACGAGGGGGACTCATGGACAAGACGACATGCTGCGTGGTGGGCGGCGGGCCGGCCGGGGCGATGGTGGGACTGTTGCTGGCCAGAGCGGGAGTCGAGGTCGTCGTACTGGAGAAGCACGCCGACTTCATCCGGGACTTCCGCGGCGACACGGTGCATCCGTCGACGGTCCGGTTGATCGACGAGCTGGGACTGGGTGCCGAGTTCGCCCGGCTGCCGCGGTCGGAGCTCACCCGCATGTGCCTGTACGCGGGCGATCGGATGGTGGTCGCCGCCGATCTGACCCGGATCCCCGGGCGGTACCGGCACATCGCCATGGTGGCCCAGTGGGACTTCCTCGACCTGCTGACCAGCGCCGCGGCCGAGGAACCGACGTTCGATCTCCGCATGCGGGCCACCGTCACCGACGTGACCACCGAGTCGGGCACCGTCAACGGGGTCCGCTACCGCGATGCCGACGGCGTCGAACACACCCTCGCCGCCGATCTCGTAATCGCCTGCGACGGCCGGGATTCCGTGGCGCGCGAGTCGGCGGGACTGCGCCAGCGGATGGAGGAGGTGCCGATGGACATGTGGTTCCTGCGCATCCCCAAATCGCCGGACGACGTCGACGGCGGCGCCGTGCAAGCCCGCTTCACCAGTGGAAACTCCGCCGTGGCGCTCGACCGCGGCGACTACTACCAGACCGGCTACATCATCGAGAAGGGCGGCGACGCGGCACTGCGGGCGGCCCACGAGGTGAGCTGGCTGCGCGAGCGGGTGGGCGAACTGTTCGGCTGGCCCGCCGAGCACTTGGCCGCGATCCAAACCTGGGACGACGTCAAGCTGCTCGAGGTCACCGCGGGCATGCTGGAGCGCTGGTACGTGCCGGGGCTGCTGTGCATCGGCGATGCCGCGCACACGATGTCGCCGGTCGGCGGGGTCGGCGTCAATCTGGCCGTACAGGACGCCGTGGCGGCAGCGCGGATCCTGGCACAGCCCCTGCTCGACGGCACCGTGCGCACCGCCGACCTGGAGAAAGTCCAGCGCCGACGGATGCTGCCCGCGAGTTTCACCCAGCGCTCCCAGCGCGGCGAACACGACATGCTCATCGCGCCCGCCCTGCGCGGCGACCTCGACACCGCTCCCCTGCCGCTCCGCATCGTCGACGCGCTACCGCCACTGGCCGGACTCACCGCCTACCTCGGCGGCATGGGCATCCGCCCCGAACACGCACCGGACTTCGCCCGCCGCGCACCGGCCACCACCTCATAGCCCCACCGCCCCGACCCGGTACGCCCCGCCACACGACTTCCCGCACGGCGCAGGACTTTCCGAAACGGCGCGCAGCGGCTAGGTTTGCCGCGATGACCGGGCGAATCCGATCCGGGGCGTGACAGCAGGAGGCTTGGCGGGATGAGGATCGGCACTGTGGTGACCGCGGCGCTGGTGGCGGTGGGCGTCGCCCTGACGACGACGGGGATCGGGCACGCCGAACCCACACCGGTACTCGCCCAGCAAGCCGTCGACGCGCCGCCGTCGCTGCGCGGGATCGACAAGGACCTCGCCTACGAGGTGAGCGCGACCGAGGACCGGCGCGCGGTGGTCACCACGATCGACGCGGGCCGCTTCGAGCTCGTACACGACGGAAAGGTCGTCACCGTCGCCGATCGCGACGGCACGGTGATCGCGGCGCTGCCGATGGTCGTGCGCGCCGGCGAGCACGCGGTGCCGCTCGCGCCGGAGATCGACGAGACCGGCACCCGGCTCACCCTCACCCCGGTCGGCGAATCCGAGACCCCGCTGCGCGACATCAGCGCCCAGGAGCGCTTCTTCGCCGAGACCCAGCGACTGCAGCCGCAGATCATCGAGGGCGCGGTGATCGGCGCGGCCATCGGCTTCGTGCTCGGTTTCCCGCTCGGCCTGTTCGTGCTCGACTTCATCACCGTGCCGGTCGCCACCGTCGCCGGTGCGGCGATCGGCGCGCTCGCCGGGTACGCGCTGGCCGGTGGACAGCCCGCGATCGACACCGCGCTCGCCTACGTCACCGGGGCGCCCTGACCGCCGCGGCATTGTCGCCACGCTCCGCTATTTTTGACGGAGGAACTCCGCACGTGTGAGTGGGTGGTGAGAGACGTGTTCGACCCGCTGGCCGACATCGACCGCGCCCTGGCCGAACAGGCCGGGTGGACGTGGTTCGACGACTATCTGCTCTACACCTGCGGTGTCGCCGAACTGATCTCGACCGGGCGCACCGCCCAGATCCCGCCGAAGGCGACGCGGGTGCGGGTCGAGCCGGGCGAGGTCTGCCTGGCCGACGGGCCGGTCAACTGGTTCACCTGGCGCGCCGCCGGGGACGGGCACTGGACGCGCGGCCAGGTTCGCGCGGACGGTCGAACGGCCATCGGCGCCGCCCACCATCTGACCAACGCGGTACGCAACGAAGCCCGGCGCCTGCGTGCCGAGGCGGCCGCGCAACCGCGCTGGGTGGCCGAACGGGCCGGGACGGCGATGATCTCGGATCGGCGGATGCACCTGACCGCGCCGGACCGCGCGTTCTCGCTGTACTGGTCGGCGCTGGAGGGTATCGATCTCACCGCGCCGGATCGCGTGGGCTGCCGCTTCCCCGACAAGCACGGGACCATGCAGCAACTGCTCATCCAGAGTCCCTGGGCACCACTACTTTTCGTCACCGCCGCGTTGCGGCATTTCCCGCATCATCCGCTGCTGCAGAACGGCACCTGGCTGCCCGCCGGGTTCGAGGACAAGTGCCATCTCGCGGGCAAGAAGTGCCCGAAAGTGCGCAAGCTCGGCTGAGGTGCACCGACGGTGCCGCCCCGGTGCCCGACTCCGAGGCAGCCGTGTACTGCCCACACCGCTGGTGTGCGCTCACCATCGCGGCGCACCTCCACTTCGCGCCTAGCGCTGCCGCGCGCGGAGGGCCTCCACTCCGCGCCTAGCACTGCCGCGCGCGGAGGGCCTCGACTCCCCGTCTAGCGCTGCCGCGCGCGGTACGCCGCGACAGCATTGCGGTTGCCGCACGCGGTGCTGCAATAGCGACGCGACCG
The DNA here is from genome assembly GCF_042883805.1 of Nocardia sp. NPDC058176. NCBI lineage: Bacteria > Bacillati > Actinomycetota > Actinomycetes > Mycobacteriales > Nocardiaceae > Nocardia > Nocardia sp. NPDC058176. The sequence goes on from NZ_JBHVVA010000002.1 coordinate 429,731, forward strand.
GTTGCGCGACAGGTCGAGCACCAGTCCCGCGCAGTTGTCGTCGGCGCAGATCGAGAGCCTGCTCAGGTCATCGGCGCGGATCAGGTCGATCATGGCCATCGCGGTCTCCACGGCGATGCGGACCGGCAGCGGGGCGTCCGCCGCGACGGCGTGCACGTGGTAGTCGACCTCGCCGTGGCGCACGAGCTGCGGAAGGGCGTTGTGCTCGGCGAGGGTGGCGTTGACCAGCGTGACGGCCGTGTCGCGGTCGCTGGTGAGCAGGCGGCGCAGGGGCGCGCGCAGAGCTCGCACGGCGGCGAGTTCGGCGGCGTCACCGGCGTGCGCGCCGGTGTAGACGTGCCGGACGAAGAACTCGGCGAGCTGGGCGGTCCCGGTCAACGTGTCGGGGTCTTCGGCGGAGTTGACCAGTTCGACCGCGGACAGCAGCGATGCCTCGGTGTCATGAGCAAAAACCACGTTGACATATTACCGCACCCTCCCTACCGTCATTAGTCATGGCGACTTTGACTCATGACGGGGTGGCGGGCAACCGGCTCCGCGCCGGACTGCTGTTCGCGATGGTCTCGGCCTCGTCGTTCGGCCTGTCCGGCCCGCTGGCGCGCGGCCTGATGAACGCGGGCTGGAGCGCCGCCGCGGTCGTCGCCGTGCGGGTCCTGCTCGCCGCTGCGGTCCTGCTCCCGCTGGCACTCTCCCAGCTGCGCGGCAACTGGAATCTGTTGCGCGCCAACGCACCTCTCATCATCGCCTACGGCCTGGTCGCCGTGGCGGGCACACAGCTCGCCTACTTCAACGCCGTCGCGCACATGGAGGTCGGCTCCGCGCTGCTGATCGAGTTCACCGCGCCGATCGCCGTCGTCGGCTGGCTGTGGGTGCGCCACCGGCAGCGGCCCGGCGCGGCGACCGTCGCGGGCGCCGTACTCGGCATCGCCGGGCTGCTGCTGGTCCTCGACGTGGTCTCGGGCCTGTCCGCCGACCCGATCGGCATCGCCTGGGCGCTGGGCTCCATGGTCGGCGCCGCGGCCTATTTCGTCCTGTCCGCCCACGGCGTCGACCTGCCCGGCACCGTGCTCGCCGCGGGCGGACTGCTGATCGGCGGCATCACCCTGCTGCTCGCGGGCATCGTCGGCATCGTCCCCCTGCGCGCCACCACCGAACAGGTCGTCTTCGCCGACTTCACCACCCCCTGGTGGATCCCCATCCTCACCATCGGCATCGTCACCGCCGCCATCGCCTACGCCACCGGCATCGCCGCCACCCGCCGCCTCGGCGCCCGCCTCGCCTCCTTCGTGGCCCTCACCGAAGTCCTCGCCGCCCTCCTGTTCGCCTGGGCCCTCCTCGCCGAAGCCCCCCGCCCCATCCAACTCCTCGGCGGCACCCTCATCCTCATCGGCGTGATCACCGTCCGCCTAGGCGAACCCACCCCGATCCCGATCGGCGATCCGGAAACACCCGCTGCCACCGAGGAACCACCAGCGACGACCCAACCGGCCGCCGACCACCAGCGATAGCCGAGGATCCAATCACCGGCAGTAATCATTTAGGTGATATCTGATGATAAAATGAGAGGATGTCATCAGATACCGCGTGGCCTGCGGTCACGAGGGAATCCCACGACTGGATCTCGACCATTCCGGCAGAGCTGCTCTCACGTCGGATACGAGAGCGCCATCGAGGGGCATACGAGGCAGCGATCGCACCGTCGATCGCTGATCGGGCCGTCCGGTTACCCACCGACGTCTTGGCGATCGCGGACGAGGCAACTTTCGAGATCACTCGATTCGACACCATGGTCGGCGCCGACCTCACGCCGTTCGGCGCGATCCTGCTGCGGACCGAATCCGCGTCCTCGTCCCAGATCGAACACCTGACCTCGGGGGCGAAGGCCATCGCGCTGGCCGAGATCGGCGGTGGTGATCAACGCAATGCGGTCGAGATCGTCGGCAATGTTCGAGCCATGCGGACCGCGATGAATCTGGATGGCGACATCGACGAGCGACTGCTGCTCGACATGCACACCGCCCTGATGGTCCACGATCCCGAAACGGCAGGACGTTGGCGATCGGAGCAGGTGTGGATCGGCGGTGACACCGTCGGCCCCCACGGGGCAGCTTTCGTCGCACCACACCACACCCGGGTCCAGGGTTCGATCGACGACCTCCTCGCGTTCATCCGGCGCGACAACATTCCGGCGCTCGCCCACACCGCCATCGCGCATGCCCAGTTCGAGACGATCCACCCTTTCGTCGACGGTAACGGGCGCACCGGCCGGGCGCTTATGCACGCGATGCTGCGGTCCAAAGGTGTCACCGAGCAGGCGACGGTCCCCATCGCCGCCGGCCTGCTGACCCGTGTCGACGACTACTTCGCCGCCCTCACCGCCTACCGCGCCGGTGACCCGGCCCCGATCGTGCACCAAGTCGCCGAAGCCACCTTCACCGCTCTCGGCAACGCGCGAATGCTCGTCGAGGACATCCACACCATCCGCGAACGATGGGAATCGGTGATCCGCAGCAGACGCGGATCCACCCCGTGGCGTTTGATCGACATCGCCCTGCGCCAACCGGTCCTGGATGCCCCGACCGCGGCCGACGCTTTGGGGATCACCGACTCCAACGCGGTGCGCACCATCAGCGCCCTGGTCGAGGTCGGCGTCCTCACCGAATTCACCGGTCTGCGCCGCAACCGCCTGTGGCAGGCCAGAGAGGTTCTCGACGCCCTCGACGACTTCGCCCGCCGAGCCGGTAAGCGAACCCACCGACGCTGACGCACAGACCAGGGTGCAGCAGCAAGCCCGACGATGGCATCACCGGAAGGCGTCGGCGTTCTCGATCACCCACTGCCGAAAGGTTCGGCCCGGTTTGCCGGTGACGTCTGGGACCGTGTCGCGAACCTGCTGGATCTCGGGGTTGAGGTCGCCTCCGGTGACGTCGAGGACGGCGTCGGCGGCTTCTTCGCCGAAGAGGGCGGCGGTGGTGGGGCGGGCCTGGGCTCGGGTGATTTCGGTGAGGGGGATGGTGCGGTGCAGGAGGGTTGCGATGGTGGTGAGTTGGGTTCGGGCGCTGAGGGGTTCGGGGCCGGTCAGGGCGTAGTGGTTGCCGGTGTGGCCCGGTTCGGTGAGGGCGACGCGGGCCACGGCGGCGATGTCGGCGGGGTGGATGGTGGGCAGGGTCGCGTCGAGGTAGGGCAGTTCGATCGGTTGGCGGGACCGGATCGAGGGAGCCCACAGCAGGGCGTTCGAGGCGAACTGGGTGGGGCGCAGGATGGTCCAGGCCATGCCGCTGGCTTCGAGGAGTTTCTCGGTCGTGGCGTTGTCGGCGGCGGGGCCGAGGTGGGGGTGGGTCTGCACGGTGATCGAGGAGACCAGGACCACGTGCTCTACGCCGGATTCCCTTGCCAGGTCCAGGATCTCGGCGTCGGGGCCGAGGCGGGGTACGAGGAACAGGGATCGCACGCCGTCCAACGCGGACTGCACCGACGAGAGATCGGCGAGATCACCTTCGACCGCCTCGATTCCACTCGGGAATCGGGCCGCGGCGCGGTCGCGAGTGAGCGCCCTGACCGGTCCGGCGTCGACTGTGCGCAGTTCCTTCAGCAACGAGCCGCCGATGTTGCCGGTGGCTCCGGTCACCAGAATCATGTCCAACCTGCTTTCGTGAGATCAACTGCCCCTCACGCTAAAACCTCAACTCGAGTCGAGGTCAAGTCCAACGACAACGGCCCCCGCTCCGAAGAGCGGGGGCCGTTGGGTTCGAACTACCTACCGACTACCGGTAGTCGCTGAAACCGTAGTCGTCCAGCGGAACCGCGGCACCGGTCGAGGAGCCGAAGCTGTCCGGGGAGTAGTAGGTGTCGTCGTAGGACGGCACCGCGTACGCCGCGGCACGGGCTTCCTCGGTGGGCTGAACCTGGATGTTGCGGTAACGGTTGATACCGGTACCGGCCGGGATCAGCTTGCCGATGATCACGTTCTCCTTCAGGCCGATCAGCTTGTCGGAGCGGCAGTTGATCGCCGCGTCCGTCAGCACTCGGGTGGTCTCCTGGAAGGAGGCCGCCGACAGCCACGAATCGGTGGCCAGCGACGCCTTGGTGATACCCATCAGCACCGGGCGACCCGACGCGGGCTCGTTGCCTTCGGCGACGACGCGACGGTTGGAGGCCTCGAACTCGGACCGCTCGGTGAGCGAACCGGGCAGGAACTCCGTGGCACCGGAATCGATGATCGTCACGCGACGCAGCATCTGGCGCACGATGACCTCGATGTGCTTGTCGTGGATCGACACACCCTGCGAGCGGTAGACCTCCTGGACTTCGTGGACCAGGTGGACCTGCACCTGACGGGGACCCATCACGCGCAGCACCTCGTGCGGATCGGCAGCGCCCTCGAGCAGCTGCTGACCCACCTCCACGTGGTCACCGTCGGCCAGCAGGCGCTCGGAGCCGTCGTCGTGCTTGAACACACGCAGACGCTGACGCTTCGAGAGCTTGTCGTAGACGACTTCCTCGGACCCGTCATCAGGGATGATCGTGATCTTGTAGAAGCGGTCGTCGTCCTCGAGGCGCACGCGACCCGAGACCTCGGCGATGGGCGCCTTGCCCTTGGGCACACGAGCTTCGAAGAGCTCCTGGACACGCGGCAGACCACCGGTGATGTCGTCGCCGGCGACGCCACCCTGGTGGAAGGTACGCATGGTCAGCTGGGTACCGGGCTCACCGATGGACTGGGCGGCGACGATGCCGACGGCCTCGCCGATGTCGACCAGCTTGCCGGTGGCCATCGAGCGGCCGTAGCAGGTGGCGCAGACGCCGGTGCCGGTGGTGCAGGTCAGCACGGAGCGGACCTTCACCTCGGTGATACCGGCGTCGAGCAGCGCCTCCAGCGCCGGGTCGCCGAGATCGGCGCCCTTGGCCACGACCACGTTGCCCTTGGCGTCGACCGCGTCGGTCGCCAGGGTGCGGGCGTAGGTCGAGGTCTCGACGTGCGCGTCCCGGATGAGCGAGCCGTCGGCCTGCTTCTCCGCGATCGGCACGACGATGCCGCGCTCGGTGCCACAGTCGTGCTCGCGCACGATGACGTCCTGCGAGACGTCCACCAGACGACGGGTCAGGTAACCCGAGTCGGCGGTACGCAGCGCGGTGTCGGCCAGACCCTTGCGAGCACCGTGGGTGTTGATGAAGTACTCGAGCACGGTCAGGCCCTCACGGAACGAGGACTTGATCGGGCGCGGGATGAACTCACCCTTCGGGTTCGTCACCAGGCCCTTCATGCCGGCCAGGGTACGGGTCTGGGTGAAGTTACCCGTCGCGCCGGAGTCGACGATCGTGATGATCGGGTTGTCCGGCGGGTAGTGGGTACGCAGCGCGGCACCCACCTCTTCGGTCGCTTCCTGCCAGATCTTGACCAGGGCGTTGTTGCGCTCCTGGTGATCGAGCGCACCACGCTGGTACTTCTTCTCGATCTGATCGGCCATGGACTCGTAACGCTCCATGATGTCGGCCTTCTCCGGCGGAACGAGCACGTCCGACATGGAGACGGTGACACCCGAACGCGTGGCCCAGTAGAAGCCGGCATCCTTGAGCTTGTCGACGGTCTGCGCCACCACGATCATCGGGTAGCGCTCGGCCAGATCGTTGATGATCGTGGCCTGCCGCTTCTTCGGCATCGGCTCGTTGATGAACGCGTAGTCCGCCGGGAGCAGATCGTTGAACAGCACGCGACCCAGGGTGGTCTCGGCCAGCCACGCGTCGCCGCGGTTCCAGCCCTCGGGGAACAGCTCCGCCTCGATCTCGCGCGGCGGGCGCTGCTCGGTGAGCCGGACCCGGATGGTGGAACGCACGGTCAGCTCATCGCGGTCGACCGCCATCTGCGCCTCGGCGGGCGAGGAGTACACGCCCTGCTCCGGGGTGTCCTTGGCAGGCGCCCGGTAGCTGCCCTTGCCGTTCTCGTCGAGACGAGTCAGGTAGAACAGGCCGGTCACCATGTCCAGTCGCGGCATCGCCAGCGGGCGACCCGAGGCCGGGGACAGGATGTTGTTCGACGACAGCATCAGGATGCGCGCCTCGGCCTGCGCCTCCGCCGACAGCGGGAGGTGCACGGCCATCTGGTCACCGTCGAAGTCGGCGTTGAACGCCTCACACACCAGCGGGTGCAGCTGGATGGCCTTGCCTTCGACCAGCTGCGGCTCGAAGGCCTGGATACCGAGGCGGTGCAGGGTGGGCGCGCGGTTGAGCAGCACCGGGTGCTCGGCGATGACCTCTTCGAGGACATCCCACACCTGGGGACGCTGACGCTCGACCATCCGCTTGGCGGACTTGATGTTCTGCGCGTGGTTGAGATCCACCAGGCGCTTCATGACGAACGGCTTGAACAGCTCGAGCGCCATCAGCTTCGGCAGACCACACTGGTGCAGCTTGAGCTGCGGACCGACGACGATGACCGAACGGCCCGAGTAGTCGACGCGCTTGCCGAGCAGGTTCTGACGGAACCGGCCCTGCTTGCCCTTGAGCAGATCGCTCAGCGACTTCAGCGGGCGGTTGCCCGGTCCGGTGACCGGACGGCCGCGACGGCCGTTGTCGAACAGCGCGTCCACGGACTCCTGCAGCATCCGCTTCTCGTTGTTGACGATGATCTCGGGCGCACCCAGATCGATCAGTCGCTTGAGGCGGTTGTTGCGGTTGATCACGCGGCGGTACAGGTCGTTCAGGTCGGAGGTGGCGAAACGGCCACCGTCGAGCTGAACCATCGGGCGCAGCTCCGGCGGGATCACCGGAACAGCGTCGAGCACCATGCCCATGGGCGAGTTGCCGTTGGCCTGGAAGGCCGCGACGACCTTGAGGCGCTTGAGCGCGCGCAGCTTCTTCTGGCCCTTGCCCGAGCGAATGGTCTCGCGCAGGTTCTCGGCCTCGGCGTCGATGTCGAAGTTCTCCATCAGCTTCTGGATGGACTCCGCACCCATGGCGCCGGTGAAGTACTCGCCGTAGCGGTCGACGAGCTCGCGGTAGAGCACCTCGTCGACGATGAGCTGCTTGACGGCCAGCTTGGTGAAGGTGGTCCAGATCTCGTCGAGACGATCCAGCTCACGCTGGGCGCGGTCGCGCAGCTGACGCATCTCGCGCTCGCCGCCGTCCTTGACCTTGCGGCGCACGTCGGACTTGGCACCCTCGGCCTCGAGCTCGGCCAGGTCGGCCTCGAGCTTCTGCGCGCGGGCCTCGAGATCGGCGTCGCGCTGATCGGCGACGGCCTTCTTCTCGACCTCCATCTCGGCCTCGAGGGTGCTGAGCTCGTTGTGGCGCAGCTCCTCGTCGACACCGACGATGACGTAGGCGGCGAAGTAGATGATCTTCTCGAGATCCTTCGGCGCCAGATCCAGCAGGTAGCCCAAGCGCGAGGGAACGCCCTTGAAGTACCAGATGTGGGTGACCGGGGCGGCCAGCTCGATGTGGCCCATCCGCTCACGACGCACCTTGGCGCGAGTCACCTCGACGCCACAGCGCTCACAGATGATGCCCTTGAACCGGACACGCTTGTACTTGCCGCAGTAGCACTCCCAGTCCCGGGTGGGACCGAAGATCTTCTCGCAGAAGAGCCCGTCCTTCTCCGGCTTGAGCGTGCGGTAGTTGATGGTCTCCGGCTTCTTGACCTCGCCGAAGGACCACTGCCGAATGTCTTCGGCGGTGGCCAGGCCGATCCGGAGTTCATCGAAGAAGTTGACGTCTAGCACGTAACTTCCTTTCCCCTGTTCGGGTCGAATTCGAGCAAAAGTTCACTAGTTGTCGATCGCGGAGCGCGGGGGCCGTTCGTTCCAGGGAACGGCCACCCGCGCTTACCACCTAGTTCGCCAAATCGTCGACGGTGGCCGCTTCGTTCCTGGACAGGTTGATGCCCAGGTTCGCCGCGGCGCGCTCCAGATCCTCGTCGTCGCCGTCACGCATCTCGATCGCGGCGCCGTCCGAGGACAGGACCTCCACGTTGAGGCACAGCGACTGGAGTTCCTTGAGGAGCACCTTGAACGACTCCGGAATGCCCGGCTCCGGAATGTTCTCGCCCTTGACGATCGCCTCGTAGACCTTCACACGGCCCACCACGTCGTCGGACTTGATGGTCAGGAGTTCCTGCAGCGTGTACGCCGCGCCGTAGGCCTGCATGGCCCAGCACTCCATCTCACCGAAACGCTGACCACCGAACTGCGCCTTACCACCCAGCGGCTGCTGGGTGATCATCGAGTACGGGCCGGTCGAACGGGCGTGGATCTTGTCGTCGACCAGGTGGTGCAGCTTCAGGATGTACATGTAACCGACCGCGACCGGGTACGGGAACGGCTCGCCGGAGCGACCGTCGAACAGGGTCGACTTGCCGTTCTCGTCGACCATGCGCTCGCCGTCGCGGTTGGGCAGGGTCGAGCCGAGCAGACCGGTCAGCTCGTCGTCCTTGGCACCGTCGAACACCGGGGTCGCGATGTTGGAGTCGGCCGGAGCACCCAGCATCTGCTCGGGCAGCGAGGCCGCCCAGTCCGGACGGGTGCCGTCGGTCGCGACGTCGATGTTCCAGCCGGCCTTACCGATCCACCCGAGATGGGTTTCCAGGATCTGGCCGATGTTCATACGACGCGGCACACCGTGGGTGTTCAGGATGATGTCGACCGGGGTGCCGTCGGGCATGAACGGCATGTCCTCGATGGGGAGAATCTTGCCGATGACGCCCTTGTTGCCGTGGCGACCGGCGAGCTTGTCGCCGTCCTGGATCTTGCGCTTCTGGGCCACGTAGACGCGGACCAGCTCGTTGACACCGGGAGGCAGATCGTCGTCGTCCTCGCGCGAGAACACGCGGATGCCGATGACCTTGCCCGACTCACCGTGGGGCACCTTGAGCGAGGTGTCGCGCACTTCGCGCGCCTTCTCACCGAAGATCGCGCGCAGCAGACGCTCTTCCGGGGTCAGCTCGGTCTCGCCCTTGGGCGTGACCTTGCCGACCAGGATGTCGCCGTCGCGGACCTCGGCACCGATGCGGATGATGCCGCGCTCGTCCAGATCGGCCAGCACCTCGTCGGAGACGTTCGGGATGTCCCGGGTGATCTCCTCGGCGCCCAGCTTGGTGTCGCGGGCGTCGATCTCGTGCTCTTCGATGTGGATCGAGGTGAGAACGTCCTCTTCCACGAGGCGCTGCGACAGGATGATCGCGTCCTCGTAGTTGTGGCCTTCCCACGGCATGATCGCGACGAGCAGGTTCTTGCCCAGCGCCATCTCACCGTTCTCGGTGCAGGGGCCGTCGGCCAGGACCTGGCCCGACTCCACCCGCTGACCCTCGTCCACGATCGGACGCTGGTTCGAGCAGGTGCCCTGGTTGGAGCGGTTGAACTTGCGCATCCGGTAGGACTTGCGGCTGCCGTCGTCGGCCATCACGGTGACGTAGTCGGCCGAGACCTCCTCGACCACACCCGGCTTCTCGTTCACCACGACATCGCCCGCGTCGACCGCGGCGCGCAGCTCCATACCGGTGCCCACGATGGGGGCCTCGGAACGGATCAGCGGCACGGCCTGGCGCTGCATGTTCGCGCCCATCAGGGCACGGTTGGCGTCGTCGTGCTCGAGGAACGGGATCATGGCCGTCGCGACCGACACCATCTGGCGCGGCGAGATGTCCATGTAGTCGACCTGGGCCGGCGTCACGAACTCGACCTCTTCGCCCGCACGGCGGACGAGGACCTTCTCCTCGAGGAAGCGGCCCTCGGCGTCGACCGGGGAGTTGGCCTGCGCGCGAACGTAGCGGTCTTCCTCGTCGGCGGTCAGGTACTTGACCTCGTCGGTCACCTTGCCGTCGATGACCCGGCGGTACGGGGTCTCGATGAAGCCGAACGGGTTGACCCGCGCGTACACCGACAGCGAACCGATCAGGCCGATGTTCGGGCCTTCCGGGGTCTCGATCGGGCACATGCGGCCGTAGTGCGACGGGTGGACGTCACGAACTTCCAGACCGGCGCGCTCACGGGACAGACCACCCGGGCCAAGCGCCGACAGGCGGCGCTTGTGGGTCAGACCCGAGAGCGGGTTGTTCTGGTCCATGAACTGCGACAGCTGCGAAGTTCCGAAGAACTCCTTGATCGCGGCCACGACGGGACGGATGTTGATCAGGGTCTGCGGCGTGATCGCCTCGACGTCCTGAGTCGTCATCCGCTCGCGGACCACGCGCTCCATGCGGGACAGGCCGACGCGGATCTGGTTCTGGATCAGCTCGCCGACGGTGCGCAGACGACGGTTGCCGAAGTGGTCGATGTCGTCGATCTCGACGGGGACCTCTTCGCCACCGGGGGCGGTCATCGAGCGGTCACCGGCGTGCAGACGCACCAGGTACTCGATGGTGGTGACGATGTCTTCCTTGGTGAGCACCGAGGAGGTCACCGGCTCGTGCACGTGGATGCCGAGCTTCTTGTTGATCTTGTAGCGACCGACGCGCGCCAGGTCGTAGCGCTTCTCCTTGAAGAACAGGTTCTCCAGCAGGGTCTGCGCGGACTCCTTGGTCGGCGGCTCGCCCGGGCGCAGCTTGCGGTAGATGTCGAGCAGCGCCTCGTCCTGGCCGGGCGTGCTGTCCTTCTCCAGGGTGGACATCATGATCTCGGAGAAGCCGAAACGCTCGACGATCTCCTCGGTCGACCAGCCCAGCGCCTTGAGCAGCACGGTGACCGGCTGACGGCGCTTGCGGTCGATGCGCACGCCGACGGTGTCGCGCTTGTCGACGTCGAATTCCAGCCACGCGCCACGCGAGGGAATCACGCGCACGCTGTGCAGGTCCTTCTCGGTGCCCTTGTCGATGCTGTGATCGAAGTAGACGCCGGGGGAACGCACCAGCTGCGAGACGACGACACGCTCGGTGCCGTTGATGATGAAGGTGCCCTTGTCGGTCATCATGGGGAAATCGCCCATGAAGACCGTCTGGCTCTTGATCTCGCCGGTGTTGTTGTTGATGAACTCCGCGGTGACGAACAGGGGCGCCGCGTAGGTCATGTCCTTCTCTTTGCACTCATCGATGGAGGCCTTGACCTCTTCGAATCGTGGATCGGAGAACGACAGGGACATCGAGCCGGAGAAGTCCTCGATGGGCGAGAGCTCCTCGAGCACCTCCTCGAGGCCGCCTGCGAGACCGACGTCGCCGCGTGCGGCCGCCTTCTCACGCCAGTCGGGTGTACCGACCAACCAGGCGAACGAGTCCGTTTGTAGGTCGAGAAGTCCGGGCACCTCCAAGGGCTCTCGGATCTTCGCGAACGAAACCCTCAACGGGGCTCCGGGGATTCCAGCCTTGGTCTGGGTGGAGACTGCCAAGATGCGTCCTTCCAGCACCTCACGCGCGTCGCGTGGTGGTCCGCGACCGTCGCTTGTCTGCTACGAATTCCGCTGGTTACAACCCGAACGAAACCCGAACAGGCAGCAACGGAAGTAACACCGGAAGGTGGAACTCACGAGTGCGAATCAAGGTGTGGACAGGAGGCAGCCAGCGCAACGTCCAAACTTACACCCCAAGACAAGGGAGTGTCAACATACCATCCGTGCGACTGCTCGCACGGCAACTCGCCGAAGACCCGTGACGCTGGCTGCGTCGGGTGTTTCTCGGGCGCTGGAGCCCCTGTGACAGCTGGCTGTTGTGAATAGGGTGACGGTTCGCGCGCGCCTCGTCAAGTGGCGCGGCGTCGACTGCCCGGCAAGTGAGATCGCCTGGCGCGCTGGGCATCCCCGGCCAGGACGGCGGTCATTTTACCCGCGACACGCCGTGCGCGCCAACCCGTGGAACAGCCGGTCAGAGGCGGTTTTCCCGGCGGCCAGGACGCGACAGAGCCCCGACCGGGGGGCCGGGGCTCTGTGGAACGGGAACGTGCGTCAGCCGTTGATCTGGCCGTGCGGAACCGTCTTGCTGAACGTCTCGGTGGGCGCGTCGGAGCCGTAGGCCGCCATCACCTGGGTGTCGTCGGACTGATCCAGCGACTCGCGGATCGCGACCTGGGCCGCGTGCGGCAGGGTGTGCATGATCTCGCGCACCCGCGCCTGCCGGCGGAAGACCGCCTGGCGAACCGGCATGCCGGGCTCGGCCTTCATCTGCGGGATGATGCCGTCGATCTCCTCGGCGCCACCGTGGTGGTGACCGGCGTCGACGAGCGCCTGCTCGCGCGCCATCTGCGCCTCGTCCTTCTCCTCCGACATACCGATCGGGCCGATCATGCGACCGTTGAGGAACTGCTTGACCACCGGCTCCTCACTGGTGAGCAGCACCTCGCGGGGGCCGAACATCACCAGATTGCGGCGGAAGAGCATGCCGATGTTGTCCGGCACGGTACGGGCCAGGTTGATGTTGTGGGTCACGATCAGGATCGTGGCGTCGATCTGCGCGTTGATGTTGAGCAGCAGCTGGGCCAGGTACGAGGTACGCACCGGGTCGAGGCCGGAGTCGGGCTCGTCGACGAGGATGATCTGCGGGTCGAGGACCAGCGCGCGGGCCAGACCGGCGCGCTTGCGCATACCGCCGGAGATCTCACCGGGCAGCTTGTTCTCGGCGCCGAGCAGACCCGTCAGCTCGAGCTTCTCCATCACGACGCGCTTGATCTCGGTTTCCGACTTCTTCGTGTGCTCACGAAGCGGGAACGCGATGTTGTCGTAGAGGTTCATCGAGCCGAACAGCGCGCCGTCCTGGAAGAGCACGCCGAACAGCTTGCGGATCTCGTAGAGCTCCTTGTTGGAGCAGGTCATGATGTCGGTGCCATCGATGAAGATGGAGCCGCGCTCGGGCCGCAACAGACCGATGAGCGACTTCAGGAACACCGACTTACCGGTACCGGAGGGTCCGAGCAGTGCGCTCACCTCGCCCGAGGGGAGCGTGATCGACACGTCCTGCCAAATTCGCTGTGAACCGAAGGACTTGGTTACACCCTCGGTCCTGACCTCGACGCCCACGCCTACCTCCATTGATCCCTGCGAGCACCCCACCCCGCTGACCGCGCGCTCACATCACGGCGGTGCGTCACGACACTGTGGGTCCGGTCACTGTATCCCATCAGTGAGACGGGGCACACCCTCATATGACTGAAGAGTAACCCGTCCGGTTGATACAGCGCGTATCACCATCGCATGTCCGCACAAATAACAAACGGGCGGCCCCGAAATGGGACCGCCCGTTCGCACACGCGAGGCGCTGAATTACTTGACGGACACCTTGGCGCCGGCCTCTTCCAGCTTCGCCTTGGCGGCCTCGGCGGCATCCTTGGCGACCTTCTCCAGGATCGGCTTCGGGGCACCCTCGACCAGGTCCTTGGCTTCCTTCAGGCCCAGGCCCGAGACGATCTCACGGACCACCTTGATGACCTGGATCTTCTTGTCGCCCGCACCCTCGAGGATGACGTCGAACTCGTCCTGCTCCTCGGCGGCGTCGGCGGCGGCCGGGGCGGCACCCGCGGCGGCGACGGCGACGGGGGCAGCGGCGGTGACCTCGAAGGTCTCCTCGAAGACCTTGACGAACTCGGCGAGCTCGAGCAGGGTCAGCTCCTTGAAGGCGCCGATCAGTTCTTCGGTGCTCAGCTTGGCCATGATGTTTCCTTCCGATGGTGTACCTCGCGCCGCATGCGCGTCACGAGGCGGGTATTAGTGGTCTTTATTCGGCGTCGGCCGGGGCGGCGGCAGCCTCGCCCTGACGCTTCTCCAGCAGGGCCGCGGCGAGCCGGGCGACCTGGGAAGCGGGGGCGTTGAACAGGCCTGCGGCCTGCGCGGGCTTGGCCTTGAACGCGCCGGCCAGCTTGGCCAGCAGCACCTCGCGGGAGTCCAGGTCGGCAATGCGCTCGACCTCGGACACGGACAGCGCTTTGCCGTCCATGTACCCACCCTTGATCACAAGGGCCTTGTTCTCCTTGGCGAACTGCTTGAGCGCCTTGGCCGCGTCGACCGGCTCACCCTGGATGAAGGTGATCGCGGTCGGGCCGACGAACAGGTCGTCCAGTCCCGCGACACCGGCTTCGCCGGCAGCGAGCTTGACCAGGGTGTTCTTGGCGACGGAGTACGTAGCGTCCGCGCCGAGCGCGCGACGCAGCTCGGTGAGCTTGCCGACCGACAGGCCACGGTATTCCGTGACAACAGTGGCCGTGGAGTTCTTGAACTGCTCCGCGATCTCCGCGACAGCGGTGACCTTTTCAGGCTTCGCCATACTTCGCCTCCTCTCTGATGTCGGTTCGTGAACGCGCACTACCGAATTCAGGGGCCGGCGACAAAACGAACGCCCCGGACGCAAGGCGTACCGGGGCGCGGAATTACTTCGGCCTCAGCTCTCCCTGCGTGGGTCGCCGGCAATGTCGCCGGACCTTCGATCGACACCGTGCGAGCGGCATCGACGACCAACGGTCTTCGGTAGAACGAATGGGTAGTCATCGAACGCGTCGATGACCGGAGTTCACTGTACCTGCACCCACCCCCATCTGCCAAAACGCCTCAGGCAGCGTCCGATTCGCCCGCAATAGTTGTGGTGTGGATCACTTTCCAGTGGTTGAAGTGGCAGCAATCTCACCGGAAAGGTGTTACATCCGGTGACAGTAACCTGGTTCACTCCTCAACTATGGCAACCTCCATAGTCGCTCCACCAGTGCTGTTGGACCGGCGTCCACAGCGGATCCTCGCGCTCGTCGTCATCTGCCTCGCCGAACTGCTGGTGGTGCTCGACAACACCATCGTCAACGTGGCCCTGCCCTCGATCGGCGTCCAGCTCCAGACCGGGGTCTCCGGCCTGCAGTGGGTCGTCGACGCCTACACCCTCACCTTCGCCGGACTGCTGCTCGCGGCGGGCAACCTCGGCGACCGCTACGGCCGCCGCCGGATCATGATCGTCGGCCTGATCGGTATCGCGGTGATGTCGGTCGGTGGCGCGCTCGCCGACTCGATGACCCAGGTCATCGCGGCCCGCGCCGCCATGGGCGTCTTCGCCGCCGCGGTCTTCCCGGCCACCCTGGCCCTGATCATCAACATCTTCACCGACCGGCGCGAACGCGCGTTCGCCATCGCCGCCTGGACCGCGATGGCGGGCTTCGCCATCGCCATCGGCCCGATCTCGGGCGGCTGGCTGCTCGAACACTTCAGCTGGCACTCGGTGTTCTGGATCAATGTGCCGGTGGCGCTGGTCGCGCTGGTCGCCACGCTGCTGTGGGTGCCCGAATCACGGGCCACCCAGGTGGGCAGGCTCGACCTGGTCGGGATCGGTCTCTCGATCGCGGGCATCACGCTGGTGGTGTGGGCCATCATCGAGGCGCCGCACAACGGGTGGCTCTCGCTCGTCACCCTGTGCACACTCACGCTCGGCCTCGTTCTTCTCGCTGCTTTCGTGACATGGGAATTGCGTTCGGCCGCACCGATTCTCGACATGCGACTGTTCCGCAATCGCCGATTCTCGTTACCCGCCTTGGCGATTGCCATCGGTTACTTCTCGATGTTCGGTTTCCTTTTCCTGATCACCCAGTATTTCCAGGGCGTCCGCGAATACACCCCGCTCGAATTCGGTATCGCCTCACTGCCGTTCGCCTTCTCGGTGGCGATCGGCGCACCGGTGGCCACCCTGCTCGCGCAGCGGATCGGCACGACGGCGGTCCTGGTGACCGGCCTGCTGCTCATCGGCCTCGGGCTCTACCTGGGTGGACAGGTCACCGTGGACAGCACCTATGTGATGGGCGTGCTGCCCGCGATGGTGTTCATGGCACTCGGTCTCGGCATCGTGCAGGGTCCGGCGACGGAGTCGATCATGTCCTCGCTGCCGCTGAACGAGGCGGGCGCGGGTTCGGCCGTCAACGACACCACCCGCGAGGTCGGTGGCACCCTCGGCGTCGCGATACTCGGGTCGATCGTGGCCTCGTACTACACCAGCCGCATCGCCGAGCGCGTCGACGCCATCCCGCTGGGCATCATGAACGACAACGAGAAGAGCCTGGTCAAGGCCAGCCCACTCAGCGTGCTGGAACTGCGCAAACGCGAACTCGCGCCCTTCTTCGAGACCCAGCGCGAGAACCTGATCGTCGCCATGAAAACGGCGACCCTGCAGGGCGCGCACACCGCCTCGATGGTCGGCGCGGGCGCGGTCATCGTCTGCGCGGTGATCGTGGCGATCTTCCTGCCGTGGAAGCCACAGGGCGGCGAGTCCGTCCTGCTCGGCTGGCGCGACAAGGACGACGCCGAGTCGAAGAACTGACCGATCGCGCGCCGGGCGGCAACCGCCCGGCGCGCCGAGTCCCCGGCGTTCTCACTCCCCCGCGGTGGCCAGATGGTCGACCAACGTGGCGAGCACCGTACTCGCGCCCGCCCGGAAAACCGGATCGCCGACCAATCCGTCGTCGCCGACATCGGCGCCGGCGACCGGAAGCCGCAAACAGGCCCGCCCGACCACCTCGGCACCGACATAACCGAGCACCGTGGCCAGCGTGGCCACCGCACCCTCGCCCCGGCCGGGTGCCGCCACGGTCAGCCAGGCCGTGGGCTTCTCGTGCAGATCCGCCGTCCCGACAGTCCAGTCCAGCAGGTTCTTCATGCTGCCCGGCAGTGTGCCCGCGTACTCGGGCGTGCAGATGAGCACCGCGTCCGCCGTCGCGAGCTCGGCGCGCAAGGCGATCACCGCGGGATGGTCGTCCGGGTCGTCGCCGGGGACGAAAGCGGGCAGCTCACGCAGGCCGGTATAGAGATCGGCGCGCACTGGCGCGGGCGCGAGCACGGCCACGGTACGCAGGGCGGCGGTATTGGTCGAGCCGTTCCTGGTACTCCCCGAGATCAGCAGAATCCTGGTCACACCCGTGCACAACCGGCCCGCTCGGGCGAAAAGTCCCCGGAAAACCGCGAGGGTGGGAACGCAGTGCGTTCCCACCCTCGTGGTCGATCAGGAGTTACCCGTCAGCTGAAGCTCACGCATCCTCGTCGAGGAGGTTGCGGGTGCGGTTCGTGTCCACCGGGATGCCCGGTCCGGTGTTGGTCGAAACCGTGATCTTCTTGACGTAGCGACCCTTGGCGGTCGACGGCTTCACACGCAGGATCTCGTCCAGCGCGGCGCCGTAGTTCTCCACCAGCTTGGCGTCGTCGAAGGACGCCTTGCCGATGACGAAGTGCAGGTTGGCCTGCTTGTCGACGCGGAAGTTGATCTTGCCGCCCTTGATGTCGTTGACGGCCTTGGTCACGTCGTTGGTGACCGTGCCCGTCTTCGGGTTCGGCATCAGACCACGCGGGCCGAGGACACGCGCGATGCGGCCGACCTTGGCCATCTGGTCCGGGGTGGCGATCGCGGCGTCGAAGTCGAGCCAGCCGCCCTGGATCCGCTCGATCAGGTCCTCGGCGCCCACGGCGTCGGCACCGGCGGCCTCGGCCTCGGCGGCCTTCTCACCGGCGGCGAACACGATGACGCGCGCGGTCTTACCGGTGCCGTGCGGCAGGTTGACGGTGCCGCGGACCATCTGGTCGGCCTTACGGGGATCCACGCCGAGACGAACGGCGACCTCGACGGTCGCGTCGGTCTTGGTGGTGGCGGTCTCCTTGGCCAGACGCGCGGCGGCCAGCGGGGAGTACAGCTTGTCGCGATCGACCTTCTCAGCAGCGGCGAGATACGCCTTGCTTCGCTTTGCCATGTTGTTCTGTCCTTAAAGTTTCGAGTTCAGATGTGGTGTTACGGGCCTGGCCGGCCCTCCCACAGTGAGCGAGGGTTCGCTCAGCCTTCGACGGTGATACCCATCGAACGCGCGGTACCGGCGATGATCTTCACGGCCTGATCGAGATCGGTGGCGTTGAGATCCTCGGCCTTGGTCTTGGCGATCTCCCGGACCTGGTCCAGGGTGACCTTGGCGACCTTGGTCTTGTGCGGCTCGGCCGAGCCCTTCTGCACACCGGCGGCCTTGAGCAGCAGCTTGGCGGCGGGCGGGGTCTTCAGCTTGAAGTCGAACGTCCGGTCCTCGTACACCGAGATCTCGACCGGGATGACGTTGCCACGCTGCGACTCGGTCGCGGCGTTGTACGCCTTGCAGAACTCCATGATGTTGACGCCGTGCTGACCGAGCGCGGGGCCGACCGGAGGGGCCGGGTTCGCGGCGCCGGCCTGGATCTGCAGCTTGATGATCCCGGCGAGCTTCTTCTTCTTGGGGGGCATCTTTCTTCCTTGGGTTTCGGTTCCTTACGGTTGCCGTAAGCCTGTTGCGGGATCGCTCCCACGCCGGGTCCAGCCCGGCATTCGCGCACGACCACGGCACCGGCGGAAAATCACCGGTGCGGGTCTACACACGAACTGTCACACTCTACCGAACCGCGTCGCGGCGACCGCAGCCGGGGACCGGTAGGAAAACGCGAACGGCACCGCCGAGGCGGTGCCGTCGCGAAGCGGGAAAACCTAGATCTTGGAGACCTGGGTGAAGTTCAGCTCGACCGGGGTCTCGCGACCGAAGATCGAGACGAGCACCTTGAGCTTCTGCTGCTCGGCGTTGACCTCGCTGATGCTGGCGGGCAGCGTCGCGAACGGGCCGTCCATGACGGTGACCGACTCGCCGACCTCGAAGTCGACCTCGATGACCGGCTTGCCCGAAGCGGCGGCACCGGCATCCGAACCCGACGAAGCAGCGGCGGCGGCCGCCTTCTTCTGCGCCTGCGCGCCGGCCGGAACCAGGAACTTCACGACCTCGTTGATGGTCAGCGGGGTCGGCTTGGCGCCGGGGCCACCGCCGGTCATCCCGACGAAGCCGGTGACGCCGGGGGTGTTGCGGACCGCGCCCCACGACTCGTTGTTCAGTTCCATCCGGACCAGGATGTAACCGGGCAGCACCTTGCGGTTGACGTTCTTCTTCTGCCCGTTCTTGATCTCGGTGACCTCTTCGGTCGGCACCTCGACCTGGAAGATGTAGTCCTCGAGGCCGAGGTTCTGCACACGGGTCTCGAGGTTGGTCTTGACCTTGTTCTCGTAGCCGGCGTAGGAGTGCACGACGTACCAGTCGCCGGGGACGCGGCGCAGCTTGGCCTTCATCGACTCGACCGGGTCGGCTTCGGGGTCTTCCTCGGTGGGCGCCTCGGCGACGGCGTCGGCATCCTCGTCGGCCGCGGGGGCCTCGTCAGCGAGCTCGGTGGCGGCCTCGACCTCATCGGTGGCGGTCTCCGCCACGACAGCGTCGTCAACCGGGAACTCGTTGTTGGTGTCGTTCTCCGGGGTGCTCACTGAGGCACTCGCTTCCTGTGTCGTCACGTACATGCTCTGGACCGGGCCGGGTCGGGTGCGCGGAGCACTCTCCGCCGCTCCGCGGGGTCGGCTTCCGGCGTCGGTGTCGGCTATCAGCCGAACAGCCAGTCGACAGCCTTGACGTACACCACGTCGATCCCACTGATGAACGCGACCATGAAGACCACGAACACCAGAACGACGGCCGTATAGGTGACCATCTGCTTCCGGTTGGGCCAGATCACCTTGCGCAGTTCCGCGATGACTTCTCGCAGGAACTTGAGCACCCGCTTGAACGGGTTGCTCGACTTACCGACAGTCTTGTCCGCCTTGCGCGGTGACGAGGGCCGGTCGAGCATGGCTACCCCGCCGTTGCCGTTGTCCGCCGGAGGATCCGTCGGACGCGGACGACGAGTAGACCGCTTGCCGCTCGGTCGAGTGGCAGCGGCGGTGTCGTCGCCGTCTTCGGCGCGAGTATCCCGCTCGTCGCTCACGTCGATCCTTCCTCGTCGCTGGCATTAAGGGCAGGGGCGACAGGACTTGAACCTGCAACCTGCGGTTTTGGAGACCGCTGCTCTGCCAATTGAGCTACGCCCCTTCGGTTGGACCAGCCGAGGCCGTTGCGTCCAACCACAGTCGATATTCGATTATCGAGCCCGGTGTCACTCACACAACACGCGCGCCGCTTCCAGAGGGAGCTCCGCTCCCCGGGAAGATCAGCGCGCAGCAGCCGGTGACCCCAGATTCCCGAGTGTACGTTACCGCGTGCCGTATTCGCCAATCCGGGATAGTCGACCAGGTCAGGACAGCTGAACGGTTGCCGTGGCGCGGCCGAAGATCTTCTTGCCCGCCGACTTCGCCGTGATGGCGATGACGGCGGTCTTGTTCTCCGGGTCGACCGACTTCACCTTACCGGTGAATTCGACCTCCGCGGGGACGTCGGCGGCGACATAGACCGGACTGGTGAAACGCACGTTGTATTCCTTCACCGCGCCGGGATCACCCAGCCAGGAGGTGATGAATCCGCCGCCGAGACCCATGGTGAGCATGCCGTGCGCGACCACATCGTCCAGGCCGACCAGTTTGACGATCTCGTCGCTCCAGTGGATCGGATTGGCGTCGCCGGAGACCCCGGCGTAGTTGACCAGGTCGCCGCGCGTCAGGCGGACCACGCGCGGAGGCAGCGCGTCGCCCGCCGACACGCTGTCGAACGCGAGCGCGTGCGAAGTGAGCACCGGTTCCGGCAGCTTGGTGACCGGATCGGGGGTGATCTCGCCGGGCGCGTGATGGGCGGGCTCGTCCTCGCCGAGGCCGTGCATGAGCACGTTGCGCACCGCGTCCGACATCCTGGGATCGATGTCACCGCCGCTGCGGCCGATCAGCGTGGTGTAGGTGGTGAGCACCAGTTCGTCGTCCTGGGCGGTCACGATGTTCTTGGTGACGATGATGTCGCCGCCGAAGGCCTGCCGGAACGAATGCAGGTACACATCGCAGGTGAGTTGATCGCCGACCCGGATCGGCCGGTGGAACTCCAGGATCTGGTCGGTCTGCATGATCTGGCTCAGGTCGTAGCCGGTGACGATCTGCTCGAACAGTTTGCGCTGCGCGAGGATGCCGACCAGGGAGATGAACGTCAGCGGGGCGACCAGCCCGTCGTGGCCGTACTCGCCTGCGACGTCTTCCTCCCAGTGCACCGGGTGGTAGTCCTGCACGGCGCGGGCGTATTCGCGCACCTTCTCGCGACCGACCTCGTAAAAGTCGTCGACCCGATAGTGGTGGCCGACCATCGACGCCGCGTGGGCCGCGGGATCGACAGGCTCGGCAGCTGCGGTGGAGACCGCTTCGTCAGTTCCGGTGTTCACTGTCACAGAATGGACCTTACTCACCCGTAAGTCACCAATGGCGGCCGGTCCGGAAAAGCACAAAGGCCGGACTTTCGTCCGGCCTTCGGCAAATACTGGTGGAGAATCAGCGCGACTCGCGGTGCGCCCGGTGAGTTCCGCAGTTCGGGCAGAACTTCTTCAGCTCGAGGCGATCCGGGTCGTTACGCCGGTTCTTCTTGGTGATGTAGTTACGGTGCTTGCACTCTTCGCAGGCCAAGGTGATCTTTGGCCGGACATCGGTGGACTTCGCGGCCACGATATGCCTTCTTTCCGGTCTGGGCTGAGTCGTTATTGGTAGCGATGGCCGGACTTGAACCGGCGACACAACGATTATGAGTCGTTTGCTCTACCGACTGAGCTACACCGCCACGGCGGACCTATCACGATGATGCCGCGCCCACCCCCGCGTGAACGCGAGTGCGATGCCGAGTCGGTCACCACCGGCAATCCGGCGAGCCCCCTAACGGAATCGAACCGTTGACCTTTTCCTTACCATGGAAACGCTCTGCCGACTGAGCTAAGGGGGCATGACAACGTGGCACAGAGTCTTGATCGGAAACCCGACCAGCGCGACCCCGTGCTCCGGCGTCCTGAACGAGATTACACACTACCTGCCGAGAGTTCCAAACCGGCAGGTCACAGCACATTTCCACCGCTGTGAAACCTGCTGATCACCCGCGGGTCAGGCGCTGGGCCCGCCTTGCCGGCCCGTGAACCAAAGAACCCCGCCGATCTTGTGATCGACGGGGTTCGATGTGGCAGATGTAGGATTCGAACCTACGTAGGCTTTCACCGACAGATTTACAGTCTGCTCCCATTGGCCGCTCGGGCAATCTGCCTTGTGCGCCGTTTCCGGTGCGCTGAGCAGCTTACAACGAACCCACACCCACAATGCAAACCGCCTGCACAGACCCCCTGCGAGGGGTAGTCGAGCACCGGTACGGGTACAACTGTCTCGGCGGCCGGTAGATCTCCGGCCCGGAGTTGGGCAGACCTTCATGGACAGGAGCGCAGTGTGGCCGATTCGTCATTCGACGTCGTGAGCAAGGTCGATCGTCAGGAGGTCGACAACGCGCTGCATCAGGCGGAGAAGGAGCTGAACTCCCGCTACGACTTCAAGGGCACCGACGCCTCGATCGCGTGGTCCGGCGAGGAGGCCATCGTGCTGACCGCCAACGCCGAGGAGCGGGTGAAGGCGGCGCTCGAGGTGTTCAAGGAGAAGCTGATCCGGCGCGACATCTCGCTCAAGGCGTTCGACGCGGGCGAGGCGCAGCCCTCGGGCAAGGTGTTCAAGATCACCGGCACGCTGGTGCAGGGCATCGACACCGAGAAGGCGAAGAAGATCTCCAAGAAGATCCGCGACGAGGGCCCCAAGGGCGTGAAGGCGCAGATCCAGGGCGAGGAGCTGCGCGTGAGCAGCAAGAAGCGCGATGATCTGCAGGCCGTGATCTCGCTGCTCAAGGGCGAGGACTTCGGTATCGCCTTACAGTTCGTCAACTACCGGTAGGGGCGAGGGCGGCGCTCAGTAACGATGAGTGCCGCCCGCCATTTCCTCCAGGCGCTTGATGCGTTCGGCCATGGGCGGGTGGGTGGAGTACCAGCGGGCCACCCGGTCGCCCGCGCGGAACGGGTTGGCGATCATCAGGTGCGATTCGCTGGTGAGCTTGGGGTCCGGCGGCAGCGGGGCGGCCTGGACGCCGCGTTCGATCTTGCGCAGCGCCGAGGCCAGCGCCAACGGGTCGCCGGTGAGTTCGGCGCCGGATTGATCGGCCTGGTACTCCCGAGACCGCGACACCGCCATCTTGATCAGGCCGGCGGCGATCGGGCCCAGCAGCGAGACCAGCAGCACACCGATGATGTTGGGTCCGTTGTCCCGGCTGCCGAACGAGCTGGCAAAGAAGGCCATGTTCGCCAGGCCGGTGATGATCGAGGCCATCGCGCCGGCCACCGAGGAGATCAGGATGTCGCGGTTGTAGACGTGCGACAGTTCGTGGCCCAGCACCGCGCGCAGCTCACGCTCGTCGAGCAGTTGCAGGATGCCGCTGGTACAGCAGACCGCGGCATGGCGGGGATTGCGGCCGGTCGCGAACGCGTTGGGCGCGTTGGTCGGGCTGATGTAGAGCCGCGGCATGGGCTGGCGGGCCGTGGTCGCGAGCTCGCGCACGATCCGGTACATGACCGGGGCCTCGAGTTCGCTGACCGGTTGGGCGTGCATCGCCTTCAGCGCCAGTTTGTCGCTGTTGAAGTAGGCGTAGGCGTTCATGCCGACCGCGAGCACGATCGAGATGATCAGAATCGTCGGACTGCGGAACATCGCCCCGATGGCGACGATCAGCGCCGACAGCCCGACCATCAAACCGAACGTTTTGATCCCATTGGGCATGAACGGAAAACGTGGATGGAGCCGGGATAGTTCCGGCTAGCCGACCCGTTCGATGGTGTAGCGGACCAGTCGCGTGAGTGCGTCGTTGGCGGGACCGGCGGGCAGGGCGGTGAGCTCGGTGTCGGCCAGGTCGGCGTATTCCTGCAGCTTCTCCTTGGCCTGGGCCATGCCGGGGGAACGGCGCAGCAGCTCCAGTGCTTCCTCGACCTCGGCGTCGGTTTCCAGGGGGCGGGCCAGCAGGGTGCGCAGGCGGTCGCCGTCGGCGCCGGACTCGCGCAGGGCGTAGAGGACGGGCAGGGTGTGCACGCCTTCGCGCAGGTCGGTGCCGGGGGTCTTGCCGGACTGCTCGGCCGAGGACGAGATGTCGATGATGTCGTCGGAGATCTGGAAGGCGGTGCCGACGGCGTCGCCGAGGCGGGCCAGCCGTTCGACGTGCTCGTCGTCGGCGCCGGAGAAGGTGCCACCGAAACGGCCCGCGGCGGCGATGAGCGAACCGGTCTTCTCCCAGACCACGCGCAGGTAGTGCTCGACCGGGTCCTGGGACTGCTTGGCGCCCATGGTTTCCCGCATCTGGCCGGTGACCAGCTCGGCGAAGGTCTCGGCGATGATGCGGACCGCGTCCGGGCCGAGCGTGGAGGTCAGGCGCGAGGCGTGGGCGAACAGGTAGTCGCCGGCCAGGATCGCGATGTTGTTGTTCCAGCGGGCGTTGACGCTCACGGCGCCGCGCCGCTGGGAGGCCTCGTCCATCACGTCGTCGTGGTAGAGGGTGGCCAGGTGCACCAGCTCCACCACGGTGCCCGCGGTGATCAGCGCCGGGTCGGTGGGATTGGGGCCGAGCTGGCCGGTGAGCACGGTGAACAGCGGCCGGAAGCGCTTGCCGCCCGCCTTCGCCAGGTGCAGCGCCGCTTCCTGGAGGAATTCCTCGCCGTCGGAGAGTTCGTCGACGAGCAGTTTCTCGACCGCGGCCAGGGCATCGCGCACGGTGACGGCGAGTTGCGGATCGACGAGATCGACCCCGGCAACCACGGTGCTCTCGTCGCTCACAGCCGATGTGCTCATTATCTTCTCCCAGCGATGCGTCCGACCCCGACGGGTAGCAACCTAGCGTGTTCCGGCGCAACGGCCGATGAACACCGTCACACAGTGACTATTCCCGGTGTACCCGACACTCTCGCACAGCGGCCGGGGGTGCCAGTATTGAGCCATGGGTTCACCGGATCTCACCCCCGCCGACCGCGCGCCGCTGCCCACCGCCGTCGAGGTGCTGGTGGTCGGCGCGGGGCCGGCGGGCTCGGCGTCGGCGGCCTGGGCGGCCCGGGCCGGACGCGATGTGCTGCTGCTCGATTCGGCCGTCTTCCCGCGCGACAAGACCTGTGGGGACGGGCTCACCCCGCGCGCCACCGCCGAGCTCGAACACCTCGGGCTCGGCGAATGGTTGCGCGCGCACACCGTGAACCACGGGCTGCGGATGGCCGGGTTCGGCCGGGAGGCGCTGCTGCCCTGGCCGGGCGGGTCGTTCCCGACCTACGGGAGTGCCGTTCCCCGAACCGAACTCGACGACAAACTGCGCGAGACGGCGATCAAATCGGGCGCGCGGATGGTCGACGGCGCCAAGGTCACCGAGGCGCTGCGCGAGGGTGCGCGGGTCACCGGGGTGACGGTGCGGCTCGGTGACACCACGCAGACGGTGCGCTGCCGGGTGCTCGTCGTCGCCGACGGCGTGCGCTCCCCCGTCGGCAAGCAGCTCGGGCGCACCTGGCATCGCCGCTACGCCTACGGCACCGCGGCGCGCGCCTACATCAAGTCCGGTCGCAGCGACGACCAGTGGATCTCCTCGCACCTGGAACTGCGCAACGCCGCCGACGAGCTGGTGCCCGGCTACGGCTGGATCTTCCCGCTCGGCAACGGCGAGGTGAACATCGGCGTCGGCTCGCTGGCCACCGAGCAGCGGCCATCGCACATCGCGCTCAAACCGCTCATCGAGCACTACACCCGGCTACGCCGCGAGGAATGGCAGCTCGAGGGCGAACTGCGCGCCGTCGCCTCGGCGCTGCTGCCGATGGGCGGTGCGGTCTCCGGGGTGGCCGGACCGAACTGGGTACTGGTCGGCGATGCCGCCGGGTGCGTGAACCCGCTCAACGGCGAGGGCATCGACTACGGCCTGGAAGGCGGGCACCTGCTCGCCGGGCTGCTCGACGAGCCCGATCTGAGCGCGGTGTGGCCGCAGCTGCTGCGCGAGCGCTACGGCCGCACGTTCTCGGTCGCCCGCCGGATCGCCGGGCTGGCCACCCATCCGAAGATGGTGCCGCTGGGCGGACCGCCGGTGATGCGGTCGAAATACCTGCAGCGCACAGCCGTTCGCGTGATGGGCAACCTGGTCACCGACGAGGACCTCGACATCACCGCCCGCGCCTGGCGGGCGGCGGGCCGGGCCTCGCTGCGCGCCGACGAACGGCCGCCGTTCAGCTGAGCGGCCTCGGCTCTCCTCGAACCCGGGTTGCCAGACCCGCGGTGCCACCCGCCTCGGGCGGCACCGCGGGCCCCGCGACCTACAGCTTGGCGAACCAACCCTCGATGAACTTGCGCTCACTGTTGAGCACCCGCTGGTGCAACTGCTCGGCCAGCGGCTCGATCGCGCCACCCACCAGCGGCACCTTCACGGTCACCGAACCGACGACCTCGATCTCGCTGCCCTCCGCGGTGGGCCGCAGCTCGTAGGTGCCCGACATCTCGGTGTTGATACCGCCGGTCCGGCCGGTGAACGCACCCTTGGCGACCTCGCCCTGCAGCGGCTGCCAGTCATCGGTGCGCTCGAGCACCAGATCACTCTTGAGTACCTTGCGCACCAGCCCGGGAACCTTGTCCTGACCTGGCGTTTCCGTCATGTGGATGCGAATCGAACCCGGTCCGTCCGGATGGGAGAGTTCGAGGGTCGCGGTCTCGGCGGCGGCGAATCGCGCCTGCCAGACCGCATCGTCGACGAGTGCCCGGTGAAGCTCTTCGACCGGGACTGCGTAGGGCACGGTGAAGCTGAATTTGCGGGACATGGGCGCCCACGCTAGCAGTGTTTTCGGCGCGCTGGCGCGGTCTCCCGAAGACCCCGAAATGACGGGTGGCCGGGGGTGTGGACGCGGGCGGTACTGTGTGGCGCGTGTCGGAAATCAGCCAGTCGGATGGGCGGATCAGGCGCCTGCGGCGGGTGCGGGTCGGGGTGATCGGTGCCGCGACGGTGGTCAGTGTGCTGATGGTGCTGCTGGTGCTGGCCGCGTGGCGCAACGACTTCGAGATCGAGCGGCATCGGGGAGTCACTTCCGGTGAGGTGCTCTCGGCGGGGCGGCTGCGGTCGGCGGTGATGTATGTGACGCCCGACAGCGTGACGCACAATCCGAAGGTCGGGATTCTGTATCCGACGAATCTGACCGCGGGGCAGCGGATCAACGTGGAGTACAGCACGCGGGATCCCGATCTGGTGCGGGTCGCGGGGCGCGACGCGCGCGTGGCGATCATTCCGGCGGCGTCGGTGATCGTGGTGGCGTGGGGGCTTGCCCTGCCCGCGCTGTGGCTGGTGCGGCGCAAGCAGCGCGAGCAGTAACTTCGCCTGCTGTTCGTTCCGACGTCACGTCGGTGTGGGTGTGTCGCGCGGTGCGGCGGTCACCCTGAGATCGTGCGCGTAGCCATCGTCTCGGAGTCTTTCCTGCCGAACATGAACGGCGTCGTCAACTCCGTGCTGCGGGTGTTGGACCACCTCGACCAGCACGGACACGACGCGATGATCGTCGCGCCGGACACCCTGCGCGGCGCGCCACCCGCGCCGCGCTTCCACGGGCGGTTCCCGGTGCACCGGGTGCCCGCGATGATGGTGCCGAAGGTGAGTTCCCTGCCGGTCGGGCTGCCGCAACCGGGGATCACCGCGGCGATCGCGGCCTTCGACCCCGATGTGGTGCATCTGGCCTCGCCGTTCCTGCTCGGTGCGGGCGGACTGGCGGCGGCGACCCGGCTCGACCTGCCCTCGATCGCGGTGTATCAGACCGATGTGGCCGGATTCGCCAAGAGCTACGGGCTCGGCCTGGCGTCCCGGGCGGCCTGGGCGTGGACCCGGCGCATCCACGAGGGCGCCACCCGCACGCTGGCACCGTCCTCTGCGGCCGCCCAGGATCTCGCCGAGCACGGCATTCCGCGCGTGCACCGCTGGGGACGCGGGGTCGACATCGAACGGTTCTCCCCGGGTGCGCGCAGCACCGAGCTGCGGACGAGCTGGCTGGGCGGCGAGGATCGGCTCGTCGTCGGGTTCGTCGGCAGGCTCGCGCCGGAAAAGCATGTGGAGCGGCTGGTTGCCCTGGCCGATGACCCGTCGATCCAGCTGGTGGTGGTCGGCGACGGGCCGGAGCGGGCGCGGCTGAACCGGTTGCTGCCGGGCGCGGTGTTCACCGGCGAACTCGGCGGCAGCGAGCTGGCCGACCACTACGCGAGCTTGGACGTGATGGTGCATCCCGGCGAACACGAGACCTTCTGCCAGGGCGTGCAGGAGGCGCTGTCCTCGGGCGTTCCGGTGATCGGGCCGGACGCGGGCGGGCCGCGCGATCTCATCGCGCACTGCCGCAACGGGTACCTGCTGCCGGTCGACCGATTCGCCGAACTGCTGCCCAGCGCGGTCTCGGCACTGCGCGACCCCGCGGTGCGCGCCCGGTTCTCGGCCGCGGCGCGCAAATCGGTGCTGCACCGCACCTGGCCCGCGATCTGCACCGAGCTGATGGGGCACTACGCCGAGGTCACCGGGACACGCGAGCGCTTGCTGCGCTCGGCCTAGAAGGCGGCGGCCACCGCCGGATAAGCTCGATTCGTGGCGACAACAGAGCAGCGGGAACCGATTCGGGCTTCGCTGGACAAGCAACCCCACGAGGTCGCGTCGATGTTCGACGGTGTGGCGAAACGCTACGACCTCACCAACACGGTGATCTCCGGCGGGCAGGACCGTTACTGGCGGTGGGCGACGCGGCGGGCGCTCGGGCTGCGCCCCGGTGAGCGCGTGCTCGACCTGGCCGCGGGCACCGGGGTGTCCACGGTGGAGCTCGGCAAGTCCGGCGCCTGGTGCGTGGCGGCCGACTTCTCCCAGGGCATGCTCTCGGCGGGCCGGTTCCGGCAGGTGCCGATGGTGGCCGGGGACGCGATGGCCCTGCCGTTCGCCGACGACTCCTTCGACGCGGTGACCATCTCCTTCGGTCTGCGCAATGTCGCCGACATCGACGTGGCGCTGCGCGAGATGCTGCGGGTGACCAAGCCGGGCGGGCGGGTGGTGGTGTGTGAGTTCTCCACGCCGGTGTTCGGGCCGTTCCGCACGATCTACATGGAGTACCTGATGAAGGCGCTGCCCCGGGTGGCGCGCGCGGTCAGCTCCAATCCGGACGCGTACGTGTACCTGGCCGAATCGATCCGCGCCTGGCCGAATCAGCGCAGGCTGGCCCGCCGGATCGCGGACGCGGGCTGGGACTCGGTGCAGTGGCGCGATCTGACCGGCGGTGTGGTGGCATTGCATCGCGGCTACAAATTGCGCTGAGGGCACGTGCGCAGCCGGGTGAATCCGGTCACTCCGGCCGTGGACCGCGGTCGGCGCATGCGACCGGAACCCGCCCTGATCAGGGCTGATATTGCGGCCATCTCCTCACAGGGCCGATTTCGGCGCGTGAGGTCGATTGTCACCTGGACATAACGTTCGGTAAATCGAGCGCAACGACAGGTGCGGATGATCGTGGGTATGACAGGGGAAGCTGACATCCGCGGCGCGGACACTGTGCGTACGCAGTGCTCGTATTGCGGTGTCGGCTGCGGCATAAGCGTCCAGTCCAAGACTGATCAGTCTGGCACGCGGGTGATCGCCAAGGTCAGCGGGGACAAGCTGCATCCGGCGAACGCGGGCCGGTTGTGCACCAAGGGCGCGACCCACGCCGAGATGATGGCCGCGCCCGGCCGGATGGACACCGCCTACCGCCGGCCCGAGCGGGGCCAGGTCCCGGTGCCGATGCCGGTCGACGAGGCCGTGCACGAAACCGCCACCCGGCTGCGCGCGATCCTCGACGAGCACGGCCCCGACGCCATCGCCCTCTACGTCTCCGGACAGATGTCGCTGGAAGCCCAGTACCTGGCCACCAAACTCGCCAAGGGCTACCTGCGGACCAAGCACATCGAGGCCAACTCGCGACTGTGCATGGCCAGCGCGGGCACCGGCTACAAGCAGTCGCTGGGCGCGGACGGCCCGCCCGGTTCCTACGACGACTTCGAGCACGCCGACCTGTTCCTGGTCAGCGGCGCGAACATGGCCGACTGCCACCCGATCCTGTACCTGCGGATGGCCGACCGGCTCAAGGCGGGCGCGAAACTGATCGTGGTCGATCCGCGCCGTACCGAGACCGCGACCCGCGCGGACCTGTTCCTGCAGATCGCGCCCGGCACCGATCTGGCCCTGCTCAACGGGCTGCTGCATCTGCTCGTCGCCGACGGCGCGATCGACACCGCGTTCATCGCCGAGCACACCGAGGGCTGGGACGCCATGCCCGAGTTCCTCGCCGACTATCCGCCCGCCCGCGTCGCCGAGCTGACCGGACTGGCCGAGGCCGACATCCGCACCGCGGCGACCATGATCGCCGAGGCCGGCGAGTGGATGTCGCTGTGGACGATGGGCCTCAACCAGTCGACGCACGGCACCTGGAACACCAACGCCCTGGTGAACCTGCACCTGGCGACCGGGGCGATCTGCCGGCCGGGCAGCGGCCCGTTCTCGCTGACCGGCCAGCCCAACGCGATGGGCGGGCGCGAGATGGGCTACATGGGCCCCGGCCTGCCCGGCCAGCGCAGCCTGCTCTCCCCCGCCGACCGCGCCTTCGTCGAGACCGCGTGGGACCTGCCCGCCGACACGCTGCGCACCGAAGCCGGGCCCGGCACCATCGACATGTTCCGCGGCCTGGCCGACGGCGAGATCAAGGCCGCCTGGATCATCTGCACCAATCCCGTTGCCACCGTGGCCAATCGCAAGACGGTGATCGCCGGGCTGGAAGCCGCCGAGCTGGTCGTCGTGCAGGACGCCTACGGCGAGACGGCCACCAACGCCTACGCCGACCTGCTGTTGCCCGCCGCCCTGTGGGCGGAAACCGATGCGGTGATGGTGAACTCGGAGCGCAATGTCACCCTGCTGCAGCAGTCCGTCGATCCGGTCGGCGACGCCAGGCCGGACTGGCTGCTGATCGCCCAGGTCGCCACGGCCATGGGCTTCCCCGGTTTCGACTTCACCTCCAGTGCCGAGGTGTTCGCCGAGATCCAGCGGTTCACCAACCCGGCGACCGGCTACGACCTGAGCGGGATGAGCTACGAACTGCTGCGCGAGGGACCGATGCAGTGGCCGTGCGGCGACAGCGACTCGCGACGCAATCCGATCCGCTACCGCAACGACGGCATCCATCAGCCACTGCACGTCGACGAGCACGGCGTCACCCCGCGGCTGGCGTTCGCGACGCCGAGCCGGCGCGCGGTGTTCTTCGCCCGCCCGCACCTGCCCGCCGCCGAACTGCCCGATGACGACTACCCCTTCCTGCTCAACACCGGTCGCCTGCAGCATCAGTGGCACACGATGACCAAGACCGGCAAGGTCACCAAGCTGACCAAGCTCAACGGCGCGCCCTTCGTCGAGGTGCATCCCACCGACGCGGAGCGGCTCGGTCTCGCCGCGGGCGATGAGCTCGAGATCGCCTCGCGCCGTGGCCGTGCCGTGCTGCCGGTGCAGATCAGCGACCGGGTGCGCCCGGGGGACTGCTTCGCCCCGTTCCATTGGAACGACGAGCAGGGCGAGTACCTGACGATCAACGCGGTCACCAATGACGCGGTCGATCCGGCCTCCCTGCAACCGGAGTTCAAGGCGTGCGCGGTGGCACTGCGGCGGGTCGGGCCGGTCGCGAAGCCCGAGCAGGCGCCGTCACAGCCGGTCGCGCACCCGCTGGCCGCGATCCTCGGCCTCGACACACGCACCGCGCCTTCCCTGAGTGAGACCGAGCGGGTCTATCTCAGCGGCTATCTCGCCGCACTGCAGTCGCTTCCGGTCACCGGCCAGCCCGTGCTGCCGACCAGCGCACCACTGTCCACCCAATCGCGATTGTGGGTCGACGGCCTGCTGGCGGGCATGTACTCCCGCGGTACCGACAGCGCGACCGAGACCACAGCCGACGCACCGACCGCATCTCCGGTCACGGTGCTGTGGGCCTCCCAGACCGGCAACGCCGAGGAACTGGCCGCGACCGTCGCCGCGCGACTGTCGGAGGGGGGACTCACCCCGTCGGTGCTCGATATGGATTCCTGTGAGCTCACCTCGCTTTCGGGCGATGTTCTCGTCGTCACCAGCACCTTCGGTGACGGCGGGCCACCGGACAACGGCGCCGACTTCTGGACCAGGCTCGAGGACAGCGCCGCCCGGCTCACCGGGGTGCGGTACGCGGTCTTCGCCCTCGGCGACTCCTCCTACGACGACTTCTGCGGCCACGGCCGCAAGCTCGACACCCTGCTCGCCGAGCGTGGCGGGCAGCGACTGCTGCCGCGGGTGGACAGTGAGCCGGACTTCCTCGACGCCGCCGAGCGATGGCTCGACGAGGTGCTGGCCGTGCTCACCCCCGGAACCGCCGACCCAGGGAACGCACCGCAGGACACCACGCCACCGCGCGGCGGTTCACCCATCACCACCAACAACTCCGCACCCCAGCCGAATCCGGCACGCACCTTCCCCGCCGGCCGCGGTGGCGGCGCGACCGTGCTCGAGCGTGCCATCGCGCCCGCGCCCGGCCGGGTTCAGCGCACCCCCGCACCCTTCACCCGGCACGCGCCGGTCCGCGCCACTCTCGTCCGCAACGAGACGCTCAGTGCCGCCGGTTCGACGAAAGAGGTGCGCCGCTTCGGTTTCGACCTGCGCGACCTCGAGGCCGACTACGAAGTGGGCGACTCACTGGGCGTGCTGCCCGCCAACAGCCCCGAACTGGTCGAGGAATGGCTGACCTCGACCGGCCTGGACGGTCACCGCGTGATCGACGTCGACGATCGCGAACTCACCCTCACCGAGGCCCTGCGCACCCACTACGACATCACCAAGGTGAACCAGGACCTGCTCGGCTTCATCGCCGAACGCAACCCGCACCCGCAGCTGGCCAAACTGCTGCGCCGCGACAACCGCAACGAGCTCGCCGGCTACCTGTGGGACCGCCAGGCCGTGGACGTGCTCCGCGATTTCCCGGTGCGCACCGATCTCGTCGACTGGCTCGGCGTCTTGAAAAAGCTGCAGCCACGCCAGTATTCGATCTCCTCCAGCCCACTGACCACCCCGGACGAGGTGCAGCTGACGGTCGGCGTCGTCCGCTACGGCGACCCGGTGGGCAGCGCGGCTCGCCGCGGCGGCGTGTGCTCGACCTTCCTGGCCGACCGCGCGGGTGCCGAGGTGCCGATCTTCCTGCAGCGGGCACCGCATTTCCGCCCGCCCGCCGACCCGAACGTCCCGATGATCATGGTGGGCCCCGGCACCGGCATCGCTCCTTTCCGCGGCTTCCTGCACGAGCGCCGGGCGCTGGGCGCGACCGGTCGCAACTGGTTGTTCTTCGGCGATCAGCACGCCGAACAGAACTTCTACTACCGCACCGAGCTGGAGGACATGTTCCGCTCCGGCTTCCTCACCCGCCTCGACCTGGCCTTCTCCCGTGATCAGCGCGAGCGGGTCTATGTGCAGCACCGGATGATCGAGCACGGCGCCGAACTGTGGTCGTGGCTGCGCGAGGGCGCCCACTTCTACGTCTGCGGCGATGCCGCCCGGATGGCCAAGGATGTCGACGACACCCTGCTGCGGATCGCCCGGATCCACGGCAAGCTGGACGAACCGGCCGCCCTGGCCTTCAAGAAGCAGTTGGTCGCCGAGAAGCGGTACGTGCGCGACGTGTACTGACTCAGGCCGCCGCCCGGACCGCCGGTGGATTGAGGCGGGTGAAATCGGGGAGCCGGTGGTACGGGTAGTACGGGTACGGCGGTGTGGTCGCGCTCGCGGCGTCGAGGGCGGCCACGTGCTCCGGGTCGAGCTGCCAGCCGACGGCGCCGAGGTTCTGGCGTAGCTGTTGCTCGTTGCGGGCACCGATGAGGACGGTGGCGACGGTGGGGCGGGTGAGTAGCCAGTTCAGGGCGATCTGCGGGACGCTGCGGCCCGTTTCGGCGGCGATGCGGTCGAGGACCTCGACCACGGTGTAGAGGTGCTCGTCGTCGACGGGCGGGCCCGCCTGCGCCGTCTCGTGCAACCGGCTGCCGGCCGGAAGTGGCTGCCCGCGACGGATTTTGCCAGTGAGCCTGCCCCAGCCGAGGGGGCTCCAGACGATCGCGCCGACGCCCTGGTCGGTACCGAGCGGCATCAGCTCCCATTCGTAATCGCGGCCGACGAGCGAGTAGTAGACCTGGTGCGCCACCGGCTTTTCCAGACCGAGCGTCTCGGCCGTGGACAGGGTCTTCATCAGTTCCCAGCCCGCGAAGTTGGAGACCCCGAGATAGCGGATCTTGCCCGCGCGCACGAGATCGTCGAGGGCCGTGAGGGTTTCCGCGAGCGGGGTGCCCGCGTCGAAGGCGTGCAGCTGGAACAGGTCGAGGTAGTCGGTGCCGAGCCGGCGCAGCGACGCGTCGACGGCACGGATCAATCTGGCCCGGCCGGAACCGGCCTCGTGCGCGCCCGGCCCGGTCGGCAGCGCGGACTTGGTGGACAGGATCACCTGATCACGCCTGCCCTTGATCGCCGCGCCGAGCACCTCTTCCGAGGCGCCGTCGGAGTAGACGTCGGCCGTGTCGAACAGGGTGACGCCCGCCTCGAGGCTGATGTCGACCAACCGCCTCGCCTGCGCCGCATCGGTATCGCCCCATGCGCTGAACAGGGCGCCGCGACCGCCGAAGGTGCCCGCCCCGAATCCGAGTGCGGGAACGAGCAGACCGGATGCGCCGAGCCGCCGATACTCCATGAGAACTCCTAAGGGGTCTATAGTTCCGTTAATACGATCGACAGTACACCCGATCCGCACCAAATGAAACAGGAGTTCCGTTATGGAGCACGACATTGCCTGGCCCGGCTCTGTTCGCCCAGGTGGGCGCACCGCACGGGTGCGCGAAGCGGTCCTCGAGGTGGCCGGGGACGTCCTCGCCGATCGGGGTTTCGCGCAGTTGGACCTGGCCGAGGTGGCCGCGGGCGCGGGCGTCGGCAAGACCACCGTCTACCGCCGCTGGCGCACCCCGGCCGGCCTGGTCGCCGACCTGCTCGTCGACATGGCCGAACAGTCGCTCCCCCGCGCCGACACCGGCACGCTGCTCGACGACCTCACCGCCAACGCCCGGCTGGTCGCGAAAACCCTCGCCGACCCCAGACAGGGCAACCTGTTCCGCGCGGTGATCGCCGCCGCCGCGGGCGATGAACTCACCGCCGCCGCGCTGCACACCTTCTACGACACCCGCCTCGCCGAGTGGGCACCGTGCGTCGAGGACGCCGTCATCCGCGGCGAAGCGCCCGTCGGCACCGATCCGCGCGCCGTCCTGTCCGCCGTGTCAGCCCCGCTCTACTACCGCCTGCTGGCGACCGGCGACCCGATCGACCAGGACGTCGCCGATCGATCGGCCCGGGCAGCCGCGCTCGCCACGGCCGCCGGGACTTTCGTCGGCTGAGACCATCACGGAAACCGGTCAGGACCGCGGGTCGGTTGCGATGGCGGGCAGCCAACCCGGGTCGCGGCCGGTGAGGCCGAGCAAGCGATCGAGAGCGGGCGCGTCCGCGGGGACGGCAACGATCGGACCGAACAGTCCCGGGGTGCCCTCGGGGTCGGTTTCACGCAGGAACTCGGTCAGGATCGCCAGGTCGTCAGGGCTGACGGCAAGCTGCTGACCGGTCGCGACGGCGAGGTCCCAGCCGTGGATGGCGAGTTCGTCGAGGGCGACGGTCGCCATCACCACGGCGGGCATGACGACCCCACCGGCCTCCGTGTCGCCCTCCCACGCCTCGGGGGCGCGCCACGCGGCGGTCAGCGCGTCGAGCTGGGCCGGGATACGGGTCTGCCAATCGTCGGGCAGCGGGCTGTCGGCGCCGCTGGGCGGTGACGCGGAGCGGCCGACCGCCTCCTTGGTCGCGGCCTGACGGAAGGCCTCGCTCAGCCCGACGACGTGCGCGAGCAGGTCGCGGACGGTGAGGCCGGCGCAGGGTGTCGGGTCGGTGAACTGGTCCTCGGTGATCTCGCCGACAACGGCGGCGAGCGACCGGGCGGCGGGGGCGAAATCGAACTGCGGTTCCATGAGCGCTCCTTAGGCGGCGTACTGCGGCACCAATACAGACGATGTTCGTACCGCGAACTCATCGACGCGGGTTGCCGCGCGGGCCGGATCGGCGCACCCTGGACGTGCAAGGCCAGATCAGTGACACCACGTCCGAGGCAACGACGACGAACAGGAGCACCGATGATCGACGAATCCGCCCGGCCACTGGACGAGGTTCCCGAGGCCGATCGCGTCGAGCAGGAGCAGTCGGCCTTCCGCGACGACGACCCCGATGATCCGGCCTTCCTCGACACCGCCGACGAGATGGCGGCCACTGTCGCTCGCGAAGCCGACCACGCCAATCCGGCGGATGTGATCGAGCAGACCATCCCCGTCCCGTTCGACGAGGAGTTCGTCGGCGAGGAGCCCTAACCGGCGATCTTCGCCCGCACGGTGGCGTGCAGTTCACGCAGGCTCGACCGCTCGGTCGCGACCTCGAGCACCCGCAGCCCGTGCGCGTCCGAGGCCAGTTCCACGGCCAGTTGCGCGGGGTCGACCTGGCGGTGCGGGATGCGATAGGCGGCGCACAGCGCGGCCAGGTCCATCCCGTGCGGCGTGCCGAAGACGCGCTCGAACACGCCCGCGTACTGCGGATCGCCCTGCTCGAGCAGTTCGAAGATGCCGCCGCCGTCATCGTTGGCGACGACGATGGTGAGGTTGTCGGGGCGCGGTTCGCCGCGGCCGATCAGCAGGCCGGACGCGTCGTGGAGGAAGGTCAGGTCGCCCATCAGGGCCACCGTGCGGCCGGAATGGGCCAGCGCGGCGCCGACCGCGCCGGAGACGGTGCCGTCGATCCCGGCGACGCCGCGATTGGACAGCACCCGCACGCCGGGGCGCGGGCTGGAGACGAGCGCCGCGTCACGCACCGGATTCGAGGCGCCGAGCAGCAGCTGGTCACCCACGCGCAGCGCGTCCATGACGACGGCGGCGACGTGCAGACCGGTGGCCTTGGGGTGCGTCGCCAGCTCGGCGCGCACGACGGCTTCGGCCTGCTCGTTGAGTTCCGCGCAGCGGGTGAGCCACTCGGGACGCGGGGCACCGGTGGTGACCGCGCGGGTGCCGGTGCCCACGACATTGCCGGAGACATCGGGCCAGCGCGGACCGGTGGTGAGCGCGAACACGGTGACGTTCGGATCGGCCAGCACCCGCGAGACCTGGCGATGCAGGGTCGGACGACCGGTGATGATCGCCTGGGTGGGCTTCAGCAGCGACAGCGCCAGCGGGTGCAAGGCGGGACCGTGCATCGGCGCGGTGGGCTCGGCCACGGTCGGCAGCTCGGCCAGTTCCGGACGCAACCCGGCGCCGTGGCCGGAGATGACGACGGTGTCGGGGGTGAGATCGATGTCGAGTGGCACGTCGAGGGTGGCGTACTGGGTCGCCGTCCACGGGCGTTCGCCGTCGCGGCCAGCGGGCAACGGGTCGTCGGACAGCTCGGGGACCAGCGGTTCGCGCAGGGGAATGTCGAACTGCACCGGGCCCGCGTTGCCGGAACGGGTACCGCGTGCGGCGGCGAGGACCCGGCAGACCGCCGAGCGCCACACGCTGTTCTGCCGCGGATACGCCGACTCCCCCGCCTCTGCCTCGGCCAGACCGAGACTGATGGTGGCGCGGACCTGGCTGCCGAACAGCCCGAGCTGTTCCACCGTCTGATTGGCGCCGGTACCGAGCATCTCGTAGGGCCGGTTCGCGCTGACGACGATCAGCGGCACCCGCGCGTAGTTGGCCTCGAGCACCGCGGGGCCGAGATTGGCGACGGCGGTTCCCGAGGTCATCACGACCGGGACCGGCCGCCCCGAGGACACCGCGAGACCGACCGCGAGGAATCCGGCGGTGCGCTCGTCGATGCGCATGTGCAGCCGCAACTGCCCGGCCACATCCGCCGCCTGCAGGGCGAAGGCCAGCGGGGCGTTGCGCGATCCGGGGCACAGCACGACCTCGCGCACACCCCCGCGCACGAGTTCGTCGACGACCACGCGCGCCTGCGCTGTTGACGGATTCACGATTACCAGCCTGACAGACCTGTCACCGAAGCGCTGCTGCTGCCCCCTGTTAACCGGGACACCTATGCGCCGCCGATTACGCCGCCGCGGCGGCAATCCGCTGCGCCGCAGGCGAAGTGGCGACGCCACCCCGCCCGGCGAGAACAGCAATCATGCCGCTATCGATGTGGCAAATTCACGATGGAAATAACACACAATAAAACGGTAGTACACCATTCGGCGCACTACCGTTTTATTGTGCGGTTCCGCTGAATTACTCGGCGGGAGCATTCAGCTCGTTGACACCGAGGATGATGTCGATGATGTTCACACCGGTCGAGGTGAGGTTGTTCAGGGCCGAGCTGCCGGTGTCGAGGATGCCGACACCATCGGCCAGCGCGGCGGAGCCGGTGCCGAGCCCGGCGAGGGCGGCCGAACCGGTGCCCAGCGCGGTGGCCAGCGCGGGGGCGCCCGCGGCGGCGGAACCCGTGCCACCTGCGGCAGCAGCCGAACCCGAGCCACCGGCGGCGGCGGAACCCGCGGCACCGAGGGCGGCCGAACCGCTGGCCGAACCGGTGACGGCGTTGGCCATGGCGGCCGGACCGGCCAGGGCGAGGGCGACAGCACCGGCGACGACGAGAGACTTGCGCATCATGAGAAATTCCTTTCGGCCCGCCGGGGCAGGCTGACTTTCTTGCGGACAATCGAAAGCTAATCGATTCCAGATCGAATTATCCAATCCGTTATACGTGGCGATAATCACCGTGAATTCTGCGCTAACCGCATATTTTCGGAATGTTAAATCAGCGCGAAACTCCCATGTCGCGTCCGCACGCAAAAACGCCGCTATCGGCGGGGAACGGGGTGGCTAACACCCGGCAGCACCCGGGACCGGGGGCCACGAACAGGTTACGAATGTTAATTGCCGATTCGTGACCCAGGGCACAGCGCAGGTCTCGGCTCGGCCTCGGCGGCTCGGAAACACTCCAGGCCGCACACCGTCGGGAGGTGTGCGGCCTGGAGAACTACCAGCCGCGGCCGACGGCGAGCCGGAAGAGCACGGACTCGCCGTCGAACGCGAAAACGATCAGCCCGCGTGCTTCTGCACCAGGTCGGCCACGCGCGGCAGGGCCTCGATGACGTGCTTCTTGGCAGAACCACGCATCGACGAGTACACCTTCTTGAGCGCGGGGCGGGTGGACGCCTCGGCCCTGGCATCGGTGACGGCCAGCAGAGCCTCGGCCGCCTCGTCGGACTTCGCCGTCAGCAGATCGGCGAAGGTGCCGGTGCCCGAGGCGGTGAATTCGGCCCAGTACGGCTGGAGCTGGTCGAGCAGCTTCGGCGCCAGCGATGCGAGGGCATCGGGAACGATGGTCGGGCTGATCTTCTTGACCGCCGCGTAGCCACCCTTCACGGCCAGGCCGGACGCACCACCTTTGTCCGAGACCTCGGCGTCGAGAACCTCGACGGCGTCAGCTAGGAAAGCAGGACGCTTGGTGTCGTCGAGCAGGGATTCAGACAGTGCTGCAACCACTTTCAGGTTCCTCCGGATCGGTTCGTTGAACGAGCAGGCGCAACTATACGCATCGGGTCCTCGGTACACGCGGCGACCGCTCCACCTGCGGTGTTACGACCTCGTACCGAGCCGCCCGACGGTAGGGCAATAATCGTGGTCGTGACTTTCGATCCGAAGTTGTGGCGACCCGTCCCCGGGTTCGAGGACCTGACCGACATCACCTATCACCGGCACATCGAGCAGGGCACGGTGCGGGTGGCGTTCGACCGGCCCGAAGTGCGCAACGCGTTCCGTCCGCACACCGTCGACGAGCTCTACCGCGCGCTCGATCACGCGCGGATGTCGCCGGATGTGGGCGCGGTGCTGCTCACCGGCAACGGGCCCAGCCCCAAGGACGGCGGCTGGGCGTTCTGCTCCGGTGGCGATCAGCGCATCCGCGGCCGCAACGGCTATCAGTACGCCGAGGGCGAGACCGCCGACACCGTCGACACCGCGCGCGCGGGCCGGCTGCACATCCTCGAGGTGCAGCGGCTGATCCGGTTCATGCCCAAGGTCGTGATCGCGCTGGTGAACGGCTGGGCCGCCGGCGGCGGGCACAGCCTGCACGTGGTCTGCGATCTGACCCTGGCCTCGCGCGAGCACGCGCGGTTCAAGCAGACCGACGCCGACGTGGGCTCCTTCGACGGCGGTTACGGCAGCGCCTACCTGGCCAAGATGGTCGGGCAGAAGTTCGCGCGCGAGATCTTCTTCCTCGGCAGGCCCTACACGGCCGAGGAGATGCACCAGATGGGTGCGGTGAACAAGGTCGTCGATCACGACGAGCTGGAGAACGTCGCGCTGGAGTGGACCGCCGACATCAACGGCAAATCCCCGCAGGCGCAGCGCATGTTGAAGTACGCGTTCAATCTCCTCGACGACGGCCTGGTCGGCCAGCAGCTGTTCGCCGGTGAGGCGACCAGAATGGCGTACATGACCGATGAGGCGGTCGAGGGCCGAGACTCGTTCCTGGAGAAGCGAAAGCCCGACTGGGCGCCCTATCCCTGGTACTTCTGAGAACGGAAGAGTCGATGGAGATTCTCAACAGCCGGATCATCGTGCGCCCCAGCGATTACGCGCGCACGCTGGAGTTCTACCGCGACGGACTCGGTCTGGCGATCGCCAGGGAGTATCCGGGCGGCACGGTGTTGTTCGCCGGACAGTCGCTGATCGAGGTCGCCGCACACGGCGGCAGCGGCGAATCGGGCGGCTTCGACGGCGCGATCTGGCTGCAGGTCCGCGATGTCACCGACGCGGCGGCGGAGTTGGCGCTGAAGGGAATTGCCATCGAGCGCGCACCGGTGCTCGAGCCGTGGGGCCTGTGGGAGATGTGGGTGCGTGATCCCGACGGAGTGGCGATCGTGCTGGTCCAGGTGCCGGTCGACCATCCGATCCGGCGGGACCAGCGCTGGTCGCCGGAGTGAACGGTGATCGAGGGCGGCCGACCCGAGTTGCCGATACGGGTCCGGCCGCGCACGATAGCTGCGAGCAAGCGCAAACAGACCCGTCGGCCGGGTCTGCTCGGTCGCATGACACGATCGAAGCCGTGAGGGCGCGCAGGAAGCTGTATCCGGAGGTGGTGGCGTGAGCAGGACCCTGCGGACGCTGCAGATGCCGACCGGTTCCGGTGTCGGCGAAGTGCTTCCCCATCTGCGTCAAGCGCTCGACGGCAACGGTCCGGCCTGGCTGCCGATCCCGACCACCGATCGCCGCGAGGCGCGCAGGCTCTCCGACGCGCTCAAGCCCGGCGATCCGATCGACGACGACGTCGCCCTGGTGGTGACGACCTCGGGCACGACCGGCATCCCCAAGGGCGCCCTGCTCGGCGCCGAAGCCCTGCGGGCCAGCGGCAACGCCACCCACGACCGCCTCGGCGGGCCGGGTAGCTGGCTGCTGGCGCTGCCGACCCATCACATCGCGGGCATCCAGGTCCTGCTGCGCAGCATCCTGGCCGGGACCGAGCCCACCGTGCTCGACGTGTCGGGCGGATTCCTGCCCGAGGCGCTGGCCGGTGCGGTCGGCGCGATGCGCGGGCCGCGGCGCTACACCGCGCTGGTGCCGACGCAGCTGATCAAGTCGCTGGATTCGCCGGTGGCGGCCA
The DNA here is from genome assembly GCF_042883805.1 of Nocardia sp. NPDC058176. NCBI lineage: Bacteria > Bacillati > Actinomycetota > Actinomycetes > Mycobacteriales > Nocardiaceae > Nocardia > Nocardia sp. NPDC058176. The sequence goes on from NZ_JBHVVA010000002.1 coordinate 471,151, forward strand.
AGGCGCTGGCCGAGCTCGACGGGGTCCTGGTCGGCGGGGCGGCGACTCCGCTGCCCGTCCTGGACCGGGCGCGGGAGCTGGGCATCAACGTCGTCCGCACCTACGGGATGAGCGAGACCTGCGGCGGCTGTGTCTACGAGGGCGTGCCGCTGGACGGCACGCAGGTGCGCATCGAGGACGGCCGGGTGCTGCTCGGCGGTGCGATGATCGCGCGCGGCTACCGCAATCTGCCCGATCATCCCGCCTTCGCCGAGCCGGGCTGGTTCCGCACCGAGGACGCGGGCACCTTCGACGACGGTGTCCTCACGATCACCGGCCGCCTCGACGAGGCCATCATGACCGGCGGGCTGCTGGTGATCCCGCAGGTCGTCGAGGCCGTGCTGGCCAATCACCCCGGTATCCGTGAGTGCATCGTGCTCGGCCTGCCCGACGAGCGGCTGGGCCAGCGCGTGGCGGTGGCGATCGTGCCGGCACCCGGCGCGGCGCCGACGCTCGAGGAACTGCGCGCCCACGTGGTCGCCGAACTCGACTCGATCGCGGCACCGCGCGAGCTGGCCGTACTCGACGAGATCCCGCTGCGCGGACCAGGCAAACCCGACCGCGCGGCCCTGCGCGAGCACCTGTTGGCGAACACCCCGCACTGAGCTCGCACGGCCTTGCACGGGCCGTGCCAGCGCCGTGCAAGAGCGGTGCAAGTGGGGGCGGGCAACGTGGCCCGCATGACTTTCACACCCACTTCAGCGCTCGCCGTCGAGGCGGACGGCCTGGTCAAGGTGTTCGGTAAGCAGCGCGCCGTGGACGGGGTGAGCTTGGCGGTGCCGCGCGGCTCGGTCTACGGCGTGCTCGGCCCCAACGGCGCGGGCAAGACGACGACCATCAAGATGCTGGCCACCCTGCTCGACCCCGACGGCGGCAGCGCCAGGATCTTCGGGCACGACGTGGTCGCCCGGCCCAACGCGGTGCGCTCGCTGATCGGCGTCACCGGGCAGTACGCCTCGGTCGACGAGGCACTCAGCGCCACCGAGAACCTGATCATCTTCGCCCGCCTGCTGGGCCTGAGCAGGACCGACGCCCGCCGCCGTGCCACCGAACTGCTCGAGGAGTTCGCGCTCACCGAGGCGGCGAACAAGCCGCTGAAGAACTTCTCCGGCGGCATGCGCAGGCGCCTCGACCTGGCCGCCAGCCTCATCGCCACCCCGCCGCTGCTGTTCCTCGACGAACCGACCACCGGCCTCGATCCGCGCACCCGCGCCCAGATGTGGGACACCATCCGCAGGCTGGTCGCCGAGGGCGCGACCGTGCTGCTCACCACCCAGTACCTCGACGAGGCCGATCAGCTGGCCGACCGGATCGCCGTGATCGACCACGGCCGGGTCATCGCCGACGGCACCGCCGACGAGCTCAAGGCCTCCATCGGCGGCTCCTCGGTGCACCTGACCCTGGTCGAACGCGCTCAGCTCGAGGAGGCCCGCCGGATCATCGCCGACTTCCTCGACGTGAGCGTGCAGACCAGCCCCGAGGCGGGCAAGCTCACCGCGCCGCTGACCGATCCCAACCTCACCGCCGAGTTGCTGATCCGGTTGCGCGAGTGGGAGATCGGCGTCGAGGAGATCACGGTCAGCAAGCCCACCCTCGACGAGGTCTTCCTCACCATCACCGGTCACCCGGCCGACGAATCCGACGACACCGAACGGAGCGCGGCATGACCGCAGTCCTCACCGCTCCCGCGCCCACCGAAGCCGACCCGCGGGTCAGCGACCGGGTCGGCCTGCGCGAGACGGTCTCCCACTCGTTCACCATGGCCTATCGCGGCCTGCTCAAGATCAAGCACAATCCCGAACAGCTCTTCGACGTGACGGTGCAGCCGATCCTGTTCACGGCGATGTTCACCTACATCTTCGGCGGCGCCATCTCCGGCAGCGTGGCCGAATACCTGCCCGTGCTGATTCCCGGCATCCTCGTGCAGACGGTGCTGATCACCTCCGTGGTCACCGGTACCCAGCTGCGCGAGGACATGGACAAGGGCGTGTTCGACCGCTTCAAATCCCTGCCCATCGCCCGCATCTCGGCCCTGGCGGGCGCGCTGCTGGCCGACATGGTGCGCTACGGCATCGCCTCGACGCTCACCGTCATCGTCGGCCTGTGCCTCGGCTATCGGCCCGCCGGTGGACCGATCGGCGTGATCGCGGCCTGCCTGGTGGTCGTGGCGTGCTCGTTCGCGATCAGCTGGGTGTGGGCGCTGGTGGGCGTCACCGGCAAGAGCGCCGCCTCCGTGCAGGGCATCTCGATGATGGTGATGTTCCCGCTGACGTTCATGTCCGGCGCCTTCGCCCCGGTGAGCACCATGCCCGGCTGGATGCAGGGACTCAACCACCTCAACCCGGTGTACTACCTGGTCAACGCCTGCCGGGAGCTGATGAACGCCAACAGCTACGGCGCCGATCTGGTCTGGTCGCTGCTCGGTTCGCTGGTGGTCATCGCGGTGTTCGCGCCGCTGACCGTGCGGGCCTACATGCGCCGGGCCTGAAATCCGATGCACCGCCTCCGATCCACCCGGGTCGGAGGCGGTGCAGTGTCACGACAGCTCGCCGATGATGGCGAGAACGCGCCGCGCGGCATCGATCCGGCGCAGTCCCGCGGCCGCGCGCCGCGCCCGTTCCACCGCCGCCGCGCCGACCACGGGCCGGTGCAGGGCGAGGTGGCGGGCCACTTCCATCGACGGATTGTCCTGGCGGCCCTTCGAGGCCGTGGCCAGGGCGAGGAGTTCGAGGCCGACCTCCTCGCCCGTGGCCAGCAGGGCCGAGCCGAGCGCGCACGCCACGGCGCCGATCTGCGGCAGGTCGACGTACTGGGACAGGCGCTGTTCGGCGGTCGCGCGCAGCGCCTCGACCACGTCGGCCACCTCGTCGACGCGGCCGTGCAGCACGAACGCGTCGACCGTCACCGCGGCCACCATCAGGGCGCCGGGTCCGGGAGCGAGCTCGTAGTCGGGCCAGCCGAGCAGGTCGAGGGCCCGGCGGTGATGGCGCAGGCCCGCGTCGATGTCGCCGTCGGCCAGGTCGAGTTCGGCGACGGCGGTGGCGACGGCGGAGAGGCGATGGTTGCGCCGGATCGAGGGGTCGTCGATCTGGCGCAGACCCGACTCGCCCGGTCGCAGGGCGAAGGCGAGTTCGGCGCGAGCCTGGTCGAGTCGTCCGGCGCCGACCAGGGCGGCGGCCTGATAGCAGCGGATCTCGGTGACCTCGTCGTGGATCTGCAAGCGGCGCATCAGGTCGACGGCACGTCCGTAGTAGCCCACCGCCTCGCCGTAGCGCGCGGACTGGCCACTGAGCTGCGCCAGGTGCTGACAGACCATGGCGGTGAGCCAGACGTCCTCGGGATCGAGCGAGTCCAGGGAGCGCAGCGCCTCCCTGGTCGAGCCGAAGACGTTGCCCGAGTTCTCCCAGAAGTTGGCGCGGGCGATCCGGGCCGCGAGCCGGACGTGCGGTTCGGGCGAGCGGGCGCCCTCGGCGAAGAGCCGGGCCAGCCGCACCGCGGTGAGTGGTCCGCTGATCAGCTCGCCGAGGAAGCGCAGCCCCGGATCGAGCTCGGTGGTGACGGCGAGCAGGCGCCGGACCCGCATGCGCACGATCGCGACCAGCCGCAGGTCACCGTCGTTGACGAACAGCAGGTGCAGGCTCGTCAGCACATGGGTGACCATCTGCAGATCGGCGGCGAGCCCGTGGGACGGGACCGGCGGCACGACCGGCACCACGCGCAGCGCCCAGCCGGTGAAATCCAGGTGCGCGCCGCGCATCACCCACACCGTCGCGGCCACCGGGAACACGGTGTGGGTGGTGTCGGCGTCGGCGGTCTCGATCGCCGTGCGCAACACCGCCACCAGGTTGTCCAGTTCCGCGGTCACCGCGAGTACGGCGCTCACCTGGTCGCCCGCGGCGTAGCGCTGGGCGGCGTCGAGGCTGAATTGCCGGGCCCAGCAGGCCATCCGATCCCGCACGAGAGTGGATTCCGTGCCGTCGGTCAGCGCGTCGACGGCGGTGAGCTGTTCGGCGCCGAACTCGCGGACCGTCTCGAGCATGCGATATCTGCTGCCCGCGCCATCGGGGTCGTCGAGCACCGTGAGCAGGGACTGCCCGACCAGCCCGTCGACCGCGGCGGCGACATCGGGCACCTCGGGGCCCGCCGCGACGATCCCGGCGGCGGGCGCGGTGAACCCGTCCGCGAACCGCGACAGCCTGCGCAGCACGATCCGCTGATCGGGTTCGAGCAGATTCCAGCTCCACGCGATCACCGCGTGCAGCGTGCGATGCCGCTGCGGCGCGGACCGATCACCGCTGCGCAACAGGGCGAACCGATGCTCGAGCCCGGTCTCGATCTCGGCCACGCTCATCGTGCGCACCCGCGCCGCCGCCAGTTCGATCGCCAGCGGCAGACCGTCGAGGGTCCGGCACAGCCGGGCCACGGTGTCGGGGTCGAGGCGCACGTCAGGGCGCACCGCGCGGGCGCGCGCCGAGAACAGGTCGGTGGCGGGCGAACCCGCCGCGTCGATGGCCAACGGCGCCAGCGGATAGACGGTCTCGGCGGTGATCGCCAGCGGCGAACGACTGGTGGTGAGCACCGTGAGCTGCGCGCACGCCCCGACCAGATCGGCCACCACCTCCGCGGCGGCGTCGATGACGTGCTCACAGTTGTCCAGGATCAGCACCGTCGGCCGGGCCGCCAGCGCCTCGCGCAACCTGCCGCGCGCGTCGAACTGCCTGCCCTGCCGGATCCCGACCGGCTCCCGCACCACCTCACCCAGCCCCATGACATGGCTGATCGCGGCCTCGATCTCGGTGCGCGCGTCGGCACCGGCCGCCTGGATCGGCGCCAGCTCCACCAGGACGACCGGCACCGATCGCGCGAGCCGTTCCCCCACCGCGTTGGCGACCCTGGTCTTGCCGGTGCCGCCCGGACCGAGCACCGTCGTCACCCGGGAACGGCCGACCATGTCCACGATGCCGTCGAGATCGGTGGCCCGACCGAGCAGGGCGTTCGGTGCGGCGCGCAGGCCGAGCGCGGTGGGTGTGTCGTGGCGATCGGTCGATGGGGTCCGGTCGCGGGTGAGCGGGTCGGCGGGGTTGCCGGTGGATCCGGCCTGCGAGCCGTCGGTTGATGTCGACTTCGTGCCTGCCCCGTCGAGTCGGCCGGCCGGTGTCTCCCCGTTCGTGTGCGGACCCGTCACTCCGCTGGACCTCTCGGCAACATCCGACTCGCCCGATACCCCGTTCCCGGATGGACCGGACAGGTCGATGGGCTCACCGCGCAGGATCGCGGCGTTGAGGGACACCAGCGTGGGACCGGGGTCGGCGCCCAGGTCGGTGATCAGGCGGAGGCGGTAGCCCGCGAACACGTCGAGCGCCTCGCTGGTGCGGCCCGCCGCAGCGAGCAGGCGGATCAGCGTCGCGTGCGCGGGTTCGTCCAATGGTCGTGCGGCGGCGTCGGCGCGGGCCAGCGAGACGGCGGTGGTCAGGTCGCCCTGACGGACCCGGGCGGTGAGTTCCAGGCCGTCGAGGGTGCGTTCGAGCTGCTCGGTGACCGCGCGCAGCTCCTCGGCAGGCCCGGAGTCGGGGAGGTCGGCGGCGGGCTCGCCGCGCCAGAGCGCACGAGCGGCCGTGATCGCGGTGAGGCTGTCGGCGACTGTGCCCATCGCGAGGAAGTCCTCGGCGCGCCGGGCGAGAGCGGACGCGGACGACAGGTCGACAGCGTCGGCGTCGAGCACGAGCCGGTACCCGGCCGGGCCGACCTCGAGCGCGCCGTCGGGCAACAGTGCCCGCAGGCGCGACACCTGGGTGTGCAGCGCGTTCATCGGCGCGCGCGGCGGCTGTTCGCCCCACACCTCGTCGACGAGCGCCTGGGCACTGCGCGCGCGGCCGGGTCGCACCGCCAGTGCCGCGAGCAGCAGTCGGGCCCTGGCGCCCGGCAGCGTCACGAGAGCGTGGTCGCGGCGGATCGCGATCGCGCCGAGTACCCCCACGACGACCCGGGAGGTGACCGCCGAGATGGCGGGCGGCGGCCCGTCGGGGCCGTGAAGGTGTGCAGACATGCCGGAACTCATCGTAGGCGAGCGCGCCGACGAACTCCCGACGCCGACGACCGCCCGCCGACACCCGGCCGCGCACAGCCGAAATATGTCACCGCCGCGTCCTAGGCTCACGGTCATGGGCAACTTCGAGGTGATCCGGCGCACGGCCATCGCCGCCGAACCGGCACGAATCCACGCATTGATCGACGATTTCCGGCAGTGGCGGCTGTGGTCGCCGTGGGAGGACGCCGACCCGCAGCTGGCCCGCACCTACACCGGGCCCGAATCCGGCGTCGGCGCCCGCTACACCTGGCGCGGCAACCGCAAGGCCGGTGCGGGCTCGATGGAGATCAAGGCCGACGCCGAGCACGAGATCGGCATCGAGCTGACCTTCGAGAAACCGTTCAAGGCCACCAACTTCGTCACCTTCACCCTCGACCCCACCCCCACCGGCACCGAGGTCACCTGGAAGATGACCGGCACCCAGACGGGGCTGATGGGCGTGCTCGGCAAGGTGTTCCCGATGGACAACCTCGTCGGCAAGGACTTCGACAAGGGCCTGGCCCGGCTGAAGACGATCGCCGAATCTGCCGAGTCCTGAGCGCGGGGCTACGCTTCGATCCATGGCAACAGCAGCGGAATGGATCGAAGGCGCCCGGCCGCGGACGCTGCCCAACGCGATCGCCCCGGTGATCGCCGGCACCGGCGCGGCGGCATCGATCGACGGGGCCGTCTGGTGGAAAGCGATACTGGCGCTGCTGGTTTCGCTGGCCCTGATCATCGGGGTGAACTACGCCAACGACTACTCCGACGGCATCCGCGGCACCGATGACGTGCGGGTGGGTCCGCTGCGGCTGGTCGGGTCGAAGCTGGCCTCCCCCACCGCCGTTCGCACCGCCGCCGTGCTGAGTCTGGCGATCGGCGCCGTCGCGGGTCTGGTGCTGGCCGCGACCACCGCCTGGTGGCTGGTGCTGATCGGCGCGCTGTGCCTGGCCGGTGCCTGGTTCTACACCGGCGGCAGCAAGCCCTACGGCTACAGCGGTTTCGGCGAGATCGCCGTGTTCGTGTTCTTCGGCCTGATCGCGGTGCTCGGCACCCAGTACGTGCAGGCGCTGCGCGTGGACTGGGTGGGTCTGCTGCTCGCGATCGGCGTCGGCGCGTTCTCCAGCGCGGTGCTGGTGGCCAACAATCTGCGCGACATCCCCACCGACACCGAATCCGGGAAGGTCACCCTCGCGGTGAAGCTCGGTGACGCGCGCACCCGCACCCTGCACCTGGCGCTGCTCGTCGCACCGTTCGTGATCAGCCTCGCGCTGATCGCCCGCACGCCGTGGGCGCTGGCCGGACTGCTGGCGTTACCGCTGGCGGTCCGGGCCAACGCCCCGGTGCGCACGGGCAAGGGCGGGCTGGAACTGATTCCCGCCCTGCGTGATTCCGGGCTGGCCCTGCTGGCCTGGTCGGCGCTGAGCGCGCTGGCCGTCGGCCTCGGCTGAGCCCCGGCGTCAGTCGCGGTCGGGGACCAGAATGCCGAGCACCCAGTTGACCAGCATGATGATCACGCCACCCCACACCGCGGCCCAGAAGCCATCGACGCGAAGGCCGTAGTCGGTGATCTCGGTGATCTTGGCGGTGAGCCACAGCATCGCCGCGTTCACCACCAGCAGGAACAAGCCGAGCGTGAGGATCACGAAGGGCAGGGACAGGAGTTTCACGATCGGCTTGATCACCGCGTTGACCGCGGTGAACACGGCCGCGACGATGAGCAGGACCAGGGCCTTGCCCCAGTTGCCCCACTCCGCTGACCACTCGGGCGGCACGTAGATATCGATCTTGTCGATCCACGCGGCCGCAGCCCAGAGGGCAATGGCGTTGATGACCAACCGTATTGCTAGCTGCATACCCGCAATGCTAAGCCGGGGAACCGACACCGCGGCGGGTCTGACACATTCGGCCGGGCCGAATTCACGCCGCCCGGTCGAGCGTGGCGTAGATGTCGGCGCGCAGACCGGCCACCACCTCGCGGCCGCCGAGCAGGTCGGCGGTGGGCGCTTCGGCGGCCCGCAGGATGCCGAGCAGCAGGTACGCCGAGTCGATCTCCCGCGCCTTGCGGTGGACCGCCTCGCGCAGCGACAGTTCCAGTGACTTCTTGGCCTCGGCCGTGAAGGGGATGTGTCCGCGGTCGCCGCCGAGGAGCCGACCGAACACCCCACGCTTGGGCGGGGGTTCGGCCTGATCCCAGGCATCGGGTCCGAAGTTCTCGGCGACGCTGGCCTGCACCGCGTCCAGATCGATACCGATCGATCGCAGCGCCTCGGCGTCGTCGGTGCCGAGCGGAGTCTTGGTCGCCCGCTCGGCGAGCTGGGCGCGCACGCCCTCGGCGGTGATCTCGCGGGCGGCCAGGACCGCCGTCAGGCCGGGTTCGGCATGGGCGAGCACGCCGAGCAGGAGATGCTCCGGCCCGATGTGGCGCGCCGTGAGCCCCCTTGCCTCCTCCTGTGCCGCGACCACGGCCTCCCTGGCATTTCGGGTGAATCGCTCGAACATCAGCGGGTACCGCCCTTTCGGTTGTGTTTCTGATGCACCGCTTGCTTGCTCACCTCGAGCGCCTCGGCAATCGCCTGCCACGACCAGCCGTTGGCCCTGGCATTGGCCACCTGGATGGTCTCGAGCCGGTCGGCCAGCCTGCGCAGCGCGAGTACCGCGCGCAGGCCGACCGCCGGGTCGGGATTGCCCGCCGCGGAGGCGAGGGTTGTCGCATCGGTCATGCCGTCAATTTTGATTGACGATTCGAGCGTTGTCAACAAAAATTGACGACGGTCAGGCCAGCCGATAGGTGAGCTTGGCGAACTGCCCCATCCGCGCGACGTCGACCAGCGTCATCCGGTCGGACAGGATTCGGCGCGGCAGCAGCGGCGCCCCGCCGCCCAACGTCACCGGCGTGATCCCGACGACCACCTCGTCGAGCAACCCCGCGTCGGCGAACTGTCCCGCCAACTCGCCACCGCCGACGATCCAGACATCGCGCTCCCCCGCCGCCGCGACCATCAGCTCGTGCACCGGCCGCACCGGGCCCTGGACGAACCGGACGTTCGCATCGGGAATCACGGGCAGCTCACGATGGGTGAACACCCAGCTGGGGCGGTCACCGTAGTTCTCGCGCCAGGACCCCGGCGGGTCGTTCGCGGCCATCCACTCGTAGGTCGTCGCGCCCAGGCACAGGGCGCCGACCTCGCGCAGGAACTCGCCCACGTCATCGGTGGCGTCCTCGGCGTCGGCCACGGCCAGCAGCCAGTCCAGGGAGTTGTCCGGGTCGGCGATATAGCCGTCGAGGCTGGTGGCGGTGTAGTAACGAGTCGTCATGGACGTCGATCCTCACACCGGAACCTGACATCTTATGTCAGGGTTGCGCGACGGGTTTCAGCCGTTCCAGCGACCGGTGGCGGCGAACTCCGTGAGCACCGCGGTGGGCGCGGCGAGGTCGATGTTCTGGGCGGCCACCCAGGCATCGTCGAAGTAGGTGCCCGCGTACCGGTCGCCACCGTCGCACAGCAGGGTGACCACACTGCCGGTGCGGCCCTGCGCGACCAGCTCGGCGACCAGATGGAACGCGCCCCACAGATTCGTGCCGGTCGAGCCGCCGACGCGGCGGCCGAGCACCGCGCTGGCATGTCGAGCGGTGGCGATCGAGGCGGCGTCGGGAACCATGATCATCCGATCGACCACCTGCCCGACGAACGACGGCTCGACCCGCGGACGGCCGATTCCCTCGATCCGCGAGGGCATTCCGGTCTGATAGCCCGCGTCACCGGTCTCGTAGCCGCCGTAGAACGCCGAGTTCTCCGGATCGACGACGGCCAATCGCGTGGTGTGCCTGCGATAGCGGATGTAGCGGCCGATGGTCGCGCTCGTGCCGCCGGTGCCCGCGCCGACCACGATCCACTCCGGCACCGGATTCGTCTCCAGTGCCAGTTGCTGGAAGATGGATTCGGCGATGTTGTTGTTGCCGCGCCAGTCGGTGGCCCGCTCGGCGTGGGTGAACTGATCCATGAAATGCCCACCGGATTCGGCGGCGAGACGCTTGGCCTCGGTGTACATCTCCGGTGGCCGATCGACGAAATGACATCGCCCACCCTGGGCTTCGATCAGCGCCACCTTCTGCGGCGAGGTGCTCGCCGGCATCACCGCGACGAAGTCCAGCCCGAGCAGCTTCGCGAAATAGGCCTCGCTGACCGCGGTCGATCCCGAGGACGCCTCGACCACCGTCGTGCCCTCGGTGACCCAGCCGTTGCAGATCGCGTACAGGAACAGCGAGCGCGCGAGCCGGTGCTTGAGGCTGCCGGTGATGTGGGTGGATTCGTCCTTGAGGTAGAGCTGCACCGGCCAGTCGGCGGGCAGCGGATACCGCAGCAGGTGGGTGTCGGCGGAGCGTTGGCTGTCGGCGTCGATCAGCCGGACGGCGTTGTCGACCCAGTCACGTGGCGCGCTGCGGTCGAGGTATTTCACGCCGAGGCTCCGTCGTCGTCACCCCGCAGCCGGGCCCGTAACTGCGCCTTGTCCTGGCGGCGGCGCGCGTCGACGACGGCGATGTCCTCGTTCACCTTCGTGCGCAGCGATTTGAACAGGGTCAGCGAGAGCGGCATCGCCACGAGCAGCGCGAACAGCGCCGCGACGATGATCGGCACCTCGACCCCGATGAGCGCGGCGACGCCGATGATGGCACCGGCGATCAGCACGACGAGCCCGAGCCGGGCCAGCGTGTAGAGGGCCAGATTGCGGACCAGCCGCTTGCCCGCACCAGAACCTTGCTGACCAGTTGCTTCGCTCACCACCCCAGCCTAACCCGGACCGATTCGCGCGATGCGGCCCCGTTCGCGGCTTTTGTCTATTACTTCCCCTTTACCAACAGTAGGTGGTTCGACTACATGGGGGTCGCAGTGCGACGATGACGCCATCTGATGAGGGAACTGTCGAGAACGGAGAGGTTAGCTATGACTGCGATCACCGTCGGCGGCCAGGACACTCTGCTGACACCAGGCCAAGTGGCTGCCATGTTCCACGTAGACCCCAAGACCGTCACTCGGTGGGCTCATGCGGGCAGGCTCGGTTCGCTGCGTACGCCGGGCGGACACCGTCGATTCCGCGAGTCCGAAGTTCTGCAGCTGCTGAAGTCGCTCACCACCGAGGCAGCGCCCCGCTGACTCACCTCCGGCCGACGCGGGCCACTCGGCTCGCGTTTGCCGGAAATTTCCCTTCCGTTGCGGATGTGCACACGGGGCGGACACGGCTACCCTCGATAGCAGGAGGTGAGCGACGTGACGTACCTGTTGGCACTCATCGCGATCGTGGCCGTAGCGGTGCTGTGCTGGAAGGCGTTCGGCCCAGAGAATCCCCGACCGGGATCCGGACCGCCCCCGCGCAGACCGGTCCTCGGCCCCGACGACGACCCGGAGTTCCTGTGGCGGTTGGGCAAGCAACACCGCGACGACTCCGGTCCGAACGAACACTGATCCATGGCCGGGCGTGAGCTGACGCACATACCCCCGATGCGCATCGAAACAGCCGGGTAGATAACGTATTCCGGTGATCGATGTGCAGCAGAGTTCCGTCCCGACCACCTGGCGCGCGGCCGACGGCAGCGCCGTGACGTTCACCGAGGCACGGTCGGCGTGGACGGACGCGGCACACGAAGTGCTGGCCGCGACCGCGAGCCGCTTCAACAACTTCATCGTCAACACCGAGCTCGCCGAGCTGGTGCAGGAGGAGTCCGGCATCCGGACCCAGGTGAAGTGGCAGCACTGGCTGCCCGTCGTGCTGGACAAGGTCGCCGAGCGCTGTCACAAGAACAACGAGCCGCCGCTGAGCGCGCTGTGCGTGCGCAAGAACCAGACCGTCGGCACCGGCTACCGCTACATCCTCGAACTCGCGGGCCTGCCCATCCCCGACGATCTCGAGATGCACGCCGCCGCGGCCCGCTGGCAGTGCTACCAGCACTACGCCACCGACCTCCCCGCCGACGGCGGCCTGCCCACCCTGCCCCCCAAGGTCGCCGCCGTCCGCCACCGCACCTCCGAGGACCTGGCCGCCACCGAAGCCGCCGAGGCGGTCGAAGCCAAGCGCACCGCCACCTCCCGCCGCGCCGTCACCGTTCCCAAGCCGGAACCGGTCCGCAAGCCCGTCTGCCTGAACTGCCACGTGGAACTCCCGGCCAACAAGGTCTGCTACTACTGCTGAGGTCACAAAGAGCGGGCCGGTGTGACCTGTCGGCAGTGCACGATGATGTCGAAGAATTCCCTGGCTGATCCGCCCGTCATGTAGTGGTCGTCGTCGGTGTCGTAGTCGCGACCGATCATTCTGAATTCGGCCGTGCGGGAAAGCCGGTCGGGTCACCGCCGCCGGTGCGTCGGTCGACAGGTCGAGCAGGTAGTGGTCGAGGTCGACGGCGCTCAAGAACGCCTCGAACAACCGTGGTGAGACGCCTGGTACGTGCACGGACTTCTGGTCGTCGAACGTGGCCAGGTCACCGTCGCGGAAGGTGAGCCCCACCGACTTGTAGCCGGCCCCGAGGCGTTCACGCAGGTAACTGCCCGCGTTGCGGGACTCCGCCGCCGGGTCGGGCGGAAATCCCCGGTGGCGGGCATTGGCGGTGTGCGAGCTCGACGACCAGAACAGCACCTTCTGCCCGGTGTAGCGGTGCCACCATTCGACGTTCTCGGCGAACGCCGCCTCGTAATAGGCCATGTTCAACGGATCATCGGGACTGCTGTCGTGATCGTGCAGCTCATGGAACTGCACGATCACCCGCGCCGCCTGCACCGCCCACCCCGACTGTCCGGCGGCCACCTCCGCGACCAGCCGATACGCGTCGCGCACCCGCTCGACCCGGTCCGCACGATGCGACAGTCCGCGGAATCGGTCGACATGAGCGTCGATGTTCCCACTCGGCAGTGCATCGGCATACAGATCCGCCAGCTCGGCCGCCCGGTCGGCAGCGACCTCCCGCACGTACTCCACAACCGCGTCATAGACACTGCGATCGACCGCGTGCGGGCTCACCCCCACCACCCGCACCGGATCCGCGGGATGCTCCCGATTGAACGCGCGCATCCACAGAACCAGCGCGAGGACCTCTTCGGTAGCGGCGAACGCCTCCGCCTCGGCCAGAATCTCGCGCGGATCTCCGACGCCGGTACGCACGAACGCGTCCAACCGCAGACCCAAGGTCCAATCCTGATCCAAGGCGATCACCCGGAACCCCGCCTCCCCCACCAGCAAACGGGCGATGCGGTCCTGCAGTGAGAACACCTCATGGGCGCCACGCGTACCGGCCCCATAACCCACCACCGACGCCTCCCCCACCATCGCCACCAGCGGCAGTAGGTCATCGAGCGGCGCCGACGGCTGCACCGTCGTCAACGGCCGAGCCGCCCGAGCCACCCACTCCCGGACGGTCATCGCCTCCGACAGCAGCACCGCATCGTCGCCTTGCCCTTCAACGCCCGAGAACTCCATGCCACCACTCTGAATCCCCAACCACACTTCAGGTCAAGACACCGCCGGGCCGCCGGCACCTCCCTGTCCCTCCTTGTACTTCGCCTCCATTTCCGCAGCGAGTTGCGGCAATTCGGCCTCCATCTTCTGGACATAGGCGACCGCGTCGGCGACGGTGCGCAGGCTCGCCAGGTCCTCGTCGGGGATCTTCACCGCGTACTTGTCCTCCAACTGCACGGCGATCTCCACCAGCGACAGCGAGTCGATCTCCAGATCCTCGACGAACGATTTCTCCAGCACCACCTCTTCGGCGTCGATGCCGGTCACCTCCTCCACGATCTCCGCGATGCCTGCGACGATCTCTTCCTGCGTGGTAGCCACGAATCACCCTTCCTCGGTGCGATCACCTGTCCGCGTCGGCCGGAGGCCCGGTGCCTCGACGGGGTCGAGCGGCGGTGTCAGTACGCTAAAAGCTCCAGTGGGGTGGAGGTGCAACTGCTTGTGACGGACGACACACTGCGCAGCGGGCTGGTGAGTATCGGGGAGTTGGCGCGCAGCACCGGCCTCACCGTGCGCACGATTCGGTTCTACTGCGACGAAGGCATCGTGGAATCCCAGCGCAGCGCGGGCGGGCATCGCCTGTTCGACGCCGACAGCGCAACCGAACGACTGCTCCTGGTGCGCCGGTTGCGCGCGCTCGGCCTCGGACTCGGTTCGATCGTCGATGTGCTGCGCGGTGAACAGTCGATCGCCGAAGCCATCGCCGCCGAAAGTGCCCGACTCGACATCGAATTCAGATCGCTGGCGTGGCGGCGGGCAGCACTGCGGGCGGTGGAGTCGGCCGGCCCACTACAGCGAACCGAGCGGCTCGCGCTGCTGGCCGCCGCACAGGACGGTGGCGTCGTACACGATGGCCTCATCCAGTTCTGGCGGCGCGTCCTCGCGCCGATACCTCGGCACGACATCGATCTGTGGGTGTACTGGAACGTCCCGGAGCCGCCCGCTGATCCGTCCGTCGAGGACGTCGTCGCCTATGCCGAATTGGCTGCCCTTGCCGCCTCGCCGGGCATGCACGGCGCCGTCCGACGGCAATACTGGCGACACCGGTCGGAGCTGATCCGGGACAGTCGCGAACTCTACGCCGACATGGACGAGGTGATGCGGGACGTCGCACCACTCGTTTCGGCAGACGTGCTTCCGCACGCCGGAACCGAACTCGACCGTTTCGTCCACGCCCACGCGCACGCCCGAGGAGAACGCGACTCTCCCGATTTCCGTCGGCGATTGCGCACCGACGCAACCGATTCCGACCACCGAATCCATCGCTACTGGACCCTGACGGAACAGTTCTTCGGATCCCGCGTCACCGTCGGCAGAGCCCACAACTGGTTGTACAACGCCCTGACCCACTCCACCGAAGCACCGCGCGTCGATCAGCGCCGCCGACGACTTTGACGGTCAGCTCGCGTTGGCGGTGCAGAGCACCTCACTGACCTTCGTATCGGACTTGTCCGCGGAACCGACATTGGCGAGCATCGCGGGCGGGTGGTAGCCGGCCATACTGGTGTAGGCGCCGAACAACGCGGCCGAGCTGTTGAAGCCGGCGCCCGAGGCGACCGCACCGTCGGTGTAGACGAGCGCGCCACAGCCATTCGCCCAATCCACCAGCACGACACAGTCGGAGATCCCACCCAGCCCGCACCACGCGAGCGCCTCGTCGATGGCCTCGTCGCGACTCGGCGCGTCGATACTGGTCCCGTAACTCCAGTCCTCGACACTGAACGCGATCGCACCGTGCAACCCGGCCGCATTCGCCGCACCGGCACCGAACACCGACCCGGCCGCAAGACCCACCGCCGCCACCGCGACGACAGCCTTACCCATGAACTTCATCAAGCACTTTTCCTTTGTGAACACACGTCGACACGAACCGACGAATCATGCCGGACCACTGTCCGATTCGCCCAATTCTTTCCACGGGATCACACCCACCACCGATGGCTATCACCACCGTCGCCGTCAGTGCCCAGAATGCTGCTATCGGCCCTGGTCGCGCGGGCCGAAGCATCCGGCGCGTCGCCACGCGAGATCAACATCCGCCGGGCGCTGATGACCGCAATCGACCTCGGCGCCTGATCGATCGCGGACGGTGCTGCCATAGCGGGCGGCCGGCCAGACCACGAAGCCCTCGGCCAGCCACGACACCAGAAAGTGCCCGTTGCCCTCGCCGATCACGCTCTCGCAGTAGTCGGCATCCTCGTAATCGAAGGTGAGCTCATCGCCTGGATTCATCCAGTAGTCCTCGCCCAGCGGTTCGAGCCAGACCACAAGGGTCTTGTCCGAGTCGGAGTTGGACAACATGAGCTTCGGCACCCCAAAAGCCTAGGTGACACCAGGCCCGAACGCCGAGGACGCTTGGAGGACCGTTCAGTTCAGTCCCGCGTAGCTGTGCAACCCGCTGATCACCATGTTGATGACTGTCCCTGCGTTCGTGCTGATGGGCTGGATTCGGCTCGGCGGAGTGTAGTGTCCGATCCTGTTCATCGATAGGGAGATCCCACATGGCCGTGCCCAACACCCATCCAGTCATCAGGTGGTGGTCCAGCGGATCGAACAGCTGGTGGGACGTTCCCGTCTTTCTGCTGGTCGTTGTTGCCGGTGGTGCCGCCGGGTTCGGCTCCTTCGAAGCCTGGGGTCAAGGGCATTGGCCCCTTTTCGCGCTGTTGGCAGTTGTGGCAATCGCCTGCTTGGTGGCCGTCGCTGCGCAGGTGCTCGGGGAAGTCGTGGGCTACCTGCTGGTCGCGCTGCGCGTGTTATCGCTACCCCTGATGGCGTTTCCGAAACCTCGTGCCTGGTTGAATCAGGTCTGGGACGGGCTGAACAAGAAGCCGTCGAAGTAGTAGTTGGCGAATGAATTCCTACCTTTGCGCCTTCTGCGATACCACTGTCGACGAAGCGGACGACGAGTTCCGTTCGGTGCTGGTGTCTGCGCCCCACTCACGCCAGGAATTGTTCGCCCACAGGGGATGCCTGACTGCGGCTATTGTGCCCACGTTTCCGTTGGGCCAGGCGCTCGAGGGCTAGGCGGTCCTGGCACCGAATGGCGTCAGTGCGTACCGGAATGACATGCAAGATGGCAGGTTTCCGCTGTCGGACGCGAGAATGCACAGGTGCGATTCGAGGACCAGCATGGCCGGTACACAGCGCCGCGCGCGCTACTGATCGATGCAGTCGAGTCGGACGGGCCGGGAATGTGCGCCTCTGCCTTCGTCCTGTTCGCGCCAGTGTTCGTGGAACGCGGCACTCGATTCTGGGTCGAGGACGACGAACTCGTACTCGTCCGCCCTTCGGGCTGGAGTGAGCGGTATGCGGGCGAGTGGCAGATGCGTCAGTACTCCTACCGATTGCTGTGAACGTGCGAGATGGTCCGCGGCTTCGTCGTGTCCGGTCACAGCGTTGGATGAAATGGGTACTGCTGGGCAGCGCCGCGTACTCACTGCGCACCGAATCTGCTGGGGTCAGCCCAACGTCCGCTCATGCCGATGAGCGGGTCGTTCGCTATCGTTCGCCTGTGGATCTCACTGCCTTCAACGCGCGCGTAATGCATGCGCGAGCGATCGTCGTGGAGGCCCGTCGGCAGTTGCGGCGCGGAAGTTGGATTCCCGCCGATTTCGAACGACACGTGGCGTACCTGTTGTGCAATGGCTCGTATCCGATGGTGAATCTCGAGCCCTACCCACTGCCCTCGAGCATCTGGGATCGAGCTCACCGAGTCTCGGCATGGTCCTCACGACTGCGATTGTCCATACTCGCCGGCGGGTGGACGGAACCGGATCTCGATACCGATGCGGTGATACCCGCACAGATGCGGCTCGCAGACATCCTGACAGCGATGTGGCAAATCGGCGTGCTGGTCGAACCATGGGCTGAGGAACTGAGGTGCCACTACCCCCGATTCGACGGAGCCGCAGAGTTCATCGACGCACACCCCGACGTGTACGCGGCGATCGAGACCGCCGAGGAAGTGTTCGACGAGCCAGCGCACCTCCGGGACCTACTGGATGAAATCTGGACGGGTCGGGTGCGGTCAGAGTTTCCATCCTGGTGACCAGTAATCGATTCCGAACTCCGCCCAGGGAGTGAAATCCCCCGGTCCCCGATTGGCCCTGGTCTGGGTTGGCCTGCGCATGAAGGGGCTGGCTACCCGCCTGCCCCGTAGGGCCTGCCCTTCGTGCGCAGAGGCCCGCGGGTCAAGGGTGGCGCCATCACGTAGGGTCCCGGTCAACAGCTCGGGTCGATGCTGTTTGAGCTGTCAGGAGTGGGCCGCCTGCTGATACGGCGTGCACGCCGCCGACGTGCCGACGCGCCGGGCGGTGAGGTGCGCCCGAGAGGCCAGAAGCGAATGACTGCGACGGTCTTGTCATCGTGCCGCTTGGCCCGTGGCAGGCTTGCGCCGTTCGGACTCCAGGGTTCCAGCACTACTACACCTCGCTGTTGATCCGCCGAGGTGCCGATATCAAGGCGGTTCAGGCGCGCCTACGCCACGGCAGCGCGATCACCACCCTGCGCTACTACGCGCACCTGTGGCCCGATGCTGACGAGACAACTCGTACCGCTGTCGGTGCTGCGATCCAGGATTGGCCCGGTTCCGCTGCGTACTCACTGCGTACCGAAGCCGATCAGCCGGACCTGGCCGACGACGATACCGACCCGAACACGCTGGTAGAGGCCGTTTACGTCAACCCCGCGTAGCTGTGCAGACCCGAGATCACCATGTTGATGATGAACAAGTTGAAGAGCATGGCGGTGAAGCCGGCGATGTTGATCCAGGCGGCCTTGGTGTCGCGCCAGCCGGAGGTGGCTCGGGCGTGGAGGTAGGCGGCGTAGAGGACCCAGGCGATGAAGGAGCAGGTTTCCTTGGGGTCCCAGCCCCAGAAGCGGCCCCAGGCGGCTTCGGCCCAGATGGCGCCGAGGATGACGCCGGCGCCGAAGAGGGGGAAGCCGATGATGGTGGTTTTGTAGGCGAGCTGGTCGAGGGTGCGGGCGTCGGGGAGGCGGCGGGCGATGGTGCCGAAGATGTTGGTGGACTCTTCGCCCGCGGGCTGGCGCATGCGGAACAGGTAGAGCATGCTGGCCACGCCGGAGACCAGGAACACGCCGCTGCCGATGCTGACGATGGTGACGTGGATCGGCAACCAGAACGAGCGTAGCGCGGGGACAACGGGCGCGGCGTCGGCGTAGAGCACCGTGCCCGCCAGGAACATCAGGATCAGCACGGGGATCAGCAGGAAGACCCACATCTCCCGGTAGCGCTGCGCGCGCAGGAAGTACAGGCCGATCACCACGGCGGCCGCGGTGGCCATGGTGGTGAACTCGTACATGTTGCCCAGCGGGAAGCGGCTGGTGGCGAACCCGCGCAGCACGATCGATGCCACGTGCAGCACCGTGCCGACCAGCAGCACCGCGAACGCCATGTTGCCGAACCGCTCGCCGGTGGACTTGGCCGCGGGCGGCTCGATCCGGCCGGGTAGCGAGGGGTCGGCGGGCGCGCCCGCGGTGACGAGCTCGCGCTCGGACACCTGCTTGGCGCGCGCCGAGGCGTACTGCACGATCAGCAGAATCGTGGCCAGGGCGTAGATCGCCATGGCGGACATGAAGGCGAAATCGCTGTAGCGAGCCAGCGTCTCGTCGATCGGCATCAGTTCTCCGTTCCCGCAGTCAGCAGGCGTGCCCGCAGTCGATCGAATTCGCCGCCCCAGCCCGCTTGATCGCTGCGGGCGAGGCCACCCATCTCTACTACGGTACGTCGTTGACTTACGGTACCTGGCGCGGGCTCGGCAGGGTACGCCCGGATCCAGATCCGTCGGCGTTTCACCAACAGCGACACCAGCAGTCCGGCCATCATGGTCAGCGAACTCACCAGTACCCACTGCTGGGCGGGGTCGTGCGAGACCTGCAGATTCACGAACTCCTGCGCGCCGTCGAACCGCACCTCCACCCCGCTGGGCAGCGTGGTCGTCTCGCCGGGCCGCAGGTTGACCCGGGCTTCCTTGGTCAGCCGGCCCTGCTTGATCATCTCCGGGTCCAGCGCGAACAGCGACTGCGAACGTCCGGTGTCGAGACCGGTGTTACCCCGGTAGACATCGACCGCGACAGCCGGATCGTCCATCCGGGGGAACGACGAGGTGAGCAGGCTGCCGTGGAACATCGCGGTCGGCGCGAACAGCCCCTCGATCGCGATCTGGTTCTGCTGACGCTCCTCCTCGGTGGCGTACATGCCGCCGGGCGGGTCGATCCGCAGCACGCCGCTGGACAGGAAGGTCTGCGCGTCGTCGGGCCGCCACTGGATGGTCTCGGTGCGGGTCTGCCCGTTCGGGAAGGTGACGGTGAAGGTCGGCGCGAAACCGTGACCCTGCAGGTAGACGCGGTCACCGGCGACGCGCAGCGGGTGGTTCACCCGGAGCTCGGTGCTGCGCCAGGTGTCGGTGCTCAGGTCGTCGCCGGCCTGGTAGTCGATGTTGGAGGTGAACATCTCGGCCTGGCCGGTGTCCAGGTAGTCGGCCTTGAAGTCCTTGACCTTGACGCACAGCGGCGTCATCCCGGTGCCGTCGTTGACATTGCCCGCGCGGAACGAGTCGAACACCGCGGGCGAGGTGGTGCAGAAACCGGGCCCGTTGTTGGCGATCACGATGACATTGCCCTCGTACCCGAACAGCTTGCCCAGCGCGATCGCGACCAGCAGCCCCACCAGCGACAGGTGGAACACCAGGTTGCCGAACTCGCGCAGGTAGCCCTTCTCGGCCGAGAGGGTCATCTCGCCCTCGCGCTGACCCGGCCGCACCTCGGTGCGCCAGCCGCGCAGCTGACCGCGGGCCTGCTCGATCACCTCGTCGGCGCCGCGGTCGACGGTCTCGTCGAAGTGGTGCGGCAACCGGCCGAGGTTGCGCGGCGCGGCCACCGGCGGCGTGCGCAGGGCCTTGTAGTGGTCCAGGCAGCGCGGCAGGATGCAGCCGACCAGCGAGATGAACAGCAGCACGTAGATGGCGGTGAACCAGAAGCTGCCGAACACGTCGAACAGTTCGAACCGGTCCATCCACGGGCCCAGCGTCGGCCGGTCGCGGATGTACTGCTCGACCTTCTGGGTGTTGAGGCTGCGTTGCGGCAGCAGGGCGCCGGGGATGGCGGCCAGGGCGAGCAGGAACAGCAGCACCAGCGCGGTGCGCATGCTCGTGAGGCCGCGCCAGGTGTTGCGGACGAAGGCGAGCATGCGCCCGAGCGGCGACTGTCGGCGCGGCGGTGCGGGGGACATCGGGGGGGTCAGTGTGTCAGTCATCAGATCGGCAGAGTCACTCCGGAGACGAACGCGTCACGCACCCAGCTGACGAACTGGTCCCACGCCCCCGTGACCAGCGCGACGCCGACGGCGACGAGCATGATTCCCCCGATTACCTGAATGGTGCGCGAATTGCGCCGCAGCCAGCCCACTCCGCGCAGCGCGCCCGCCGAGCCGAACGCCAGCACGACGAACGGCAGGCCGAGCCCGAGGCAGTAGGCCACGATCAGCACGACTCCGCGCGCGGCGGTGGTGCCCTCGGTGCCGGCCGACACGGCCATCACGCCCGACAACGTCGGGCCGAGGCACGGCGTCCAGCCCAGCGCGAACACGCCGCCGAGCAGGGGCGCACCGGCGATGCTGGTGATCCGGCGCGGCTCCATCCTGGTGTCGCGCTGCAGGGCGGGCACGAGGCCGATGAACACCAGGCCCATCAGAATGGTCACCACACCGCCGACGCGCTGCAGCAGTTCCCGGTTCACATTGAGGGTCTGGATCAGGCCGAACACGGTGGCCGTGGCCAGCACGAACACCACCGTGAACCCGGCGACGAACAGTCCGGCGGCACCGGCCACCCGCAGCTTGGCGCTACGGCGTTGCGCGGTGAGCACCCCGGCCTGCGCGGTGGTGGCCGGGGGCGCCTCGGCGCCGACCAGTCCGGCCAGATACGACAGGTAGCCAGGCACCAACGGCACGACACACGGTGAAGCGAACGACACCAGGCCCGCGAGCAGGCAGGCACCCAGCGCCAACAGCAACGGTCCCGATGCCGCGGTCTGCTGGAAGGAATCCCCGACTGCGGCGAGCACGATCACTCGGTGCTGTCCTCGTCACGCTGCTCGTCGCGGGGCAACGACAGGGTGCGCTCGGACTCGGCCGGCTCGGCCGGACCGAAGTCGAACAGACCGGCACCGGCGACGCTGCGCGGGACGGTCGCGATGCCCGCCCAACGATCGTCGACGGTCCAGCCCGCGCCATGGCGGCGGGCGCCCTGGCGGGGGCGGCACGCGGTCAGATTTCCGGGACGACGACGGCTCACTGCTTCTCCTCGGCGGCGATGCGCTCGACCACAGGCTGCAGATCTTCTGCCAATAGCGAGCGAAGGAAGACCGCGGCGACCCGGTGCTGACGATCCAGGATCAACGTGGTCGGAATGACACTTGTGGGAAAGTTTCCGCCGAGCGCGAGCAGAGTTCGCATCGACGGGTCGTAGACGGACGGGAATTCGATGTTGTTGTCCACGACGAAGTCCTGGGCTTTGTCCCGCTGGTGGTCGCGGACGTTGATGCCCAGGAACGCGACGCCCTTGTCTCGGGTCGCCGCGTAGACCTTTTCCAATGCGGGAGCCTCGGCGCGGCACGGACCGCACCACTGCCCCCACAAATTGATGACCACGATCTGATCCGGGAAATCGTCGACCGAGATGGTCTTTCCCTCGTTCATCAGGTCGGGCCCCGACAGCGTGCCGATCGTGCCGCGTGAGGCGGGCGGATCGTAGAAGATGTCGGTCTTGCCACCGGGCGAGACGAATTCGAAGGTCCCGCCGCCGGTGGCCACCGCGTCGGTGCCGGTCGCGCATCCGGCCGCGGCGACGATCACCAGCAGCGCGGACACAACGGCGCTCACCGCCCGCAGCCGATGGCCACGGGCGGATCCCGATGCGGACAGAGCGGTCATGCGCCGTGAACCGACGGATCCGACGCGCCCGCGGGCTCGGAGTACACGATGTCCACCAGGGTATCGCCGTGGTAGACCAGCGAGGTCAACGACGCCAGCGAGCACTGACGATTGCGCGGATCGTGCCACAGCCGCTGGCCCTGCAGGAACCGGCGCAGGGTCCACACGGGCAGCTGATGCGAGACCAGCACCACCTCGTGACCGGCGCCTTCGACGCGCGCCTTGTTGACCGCGGCGAGCATGCGATGGGCGATCTGCAGGTACGGCTCGCCCCACGACGGGGTGAACGGATCGCGCAGCTTCCACCAGTGCCGCGGCTTGCGCAGCGCGCCGTCACCGACCGAGACCCGCAGGCCCTCGAAGGTGTTGCCCGCTTCGATGAGATTCTCGTCGGTGCGCACGACCAGGTCGTGGGCGCCCGCGATCGGGGCGGCGGTCTCCTGGGCACGCTGCAGCGGGGAGGCGATCACCATCGAGATGTCGTGATCGGCCAGCGACCGCGCGACGGCACCGGCCTGCGCGCGCCCGGCCACCGACAGGCTGAACCCGGGCAGGCGGCCGTAGAGGATGCCGTTCGGGTTGTGGACCTCGCCGTGGCGCAGCACGTGCACGATGGTTTCCACCGAGGCCGGGTCGTCGTCGAGCGCGGGGGGCGCGGCGGCGGGCGCGGGGTGCGGCGCCTCGTCACCGTCCGCGGGCGGGACGGGGACGAATTCTGCGTCGGGCTGGTCGGAGCTCACGCTGGGGATCCTTCTGGGGTTGCGGCCGCGGCCGCGAGGGCGGCGGCGGGCAGAGCGGCGGCGATACGGTCGAACGCGTCCTCGTCGAGTGCCGCGGAGACGAACCATGCCTCGTACGCGCTCGGCGGCGCGTACACGCCCGCGTCGAGCAGGGCGTGGAAGAAGGCGGGGTAGCGCCAGGTCTGGCTCGCCTTGGCGGCGGCATAGTCGGTCACCGGGCGCTCGGCGAAGAACACGCTCACCATATTGCCTGCGAACTGCACTTGATGCTCGACACCGGCCTCTGTCAGGGCTTTTGCCAGCAGTGAGCCGAGGCGATCGGCATTTCGGTCCAGTGCGGCGTACACCTCGGCGTCGGCGGCGCGCAGGGTCGCCAGCCCGGCCGCGACGGCCACCGGGTTCCCGGACAGGGTGCCCGCCTGATAGACCGGCCCGAGCGGGGCGAGGTTGTTCATGATCTCGGCGCGGCCACCGAAGGCGGCGGCGGGCAGGCCACCGCTCATCACCTTGCCGAAGGTGTAGAGGTCACCGGCGACGCCCTCGCGGCCGTACCAACCCGAGGCGCTGACCCGGAATCCGGTCATCACCTCGTCCATGATCAGCAGCGCGCCGTTGTCGTGCGCGAGCGTGCGCAGTCCTTCGTTGAAACCGGGCAGCGGCGCGACCGCGCCCATGTTGCCCGCGGCGGCCTCGGTGATGACGCACGCGATCTGGCCGGGATGGGCCTCGAACGCGGCGGCGACGGCGACGAGATCGTTGTAGGGCAGCACGATGGTGTCGGCGGCCTGCGCGCCGGTGACACCGGGCGAGGTCGGCAGGCCGAGCGTCGCCACGCCCGAGCCCGCGTCGGCCAGCAGGGCGTCGACGTGACCGTGGTAGCAACCGGAGAACTTGATGATCTTGGACCGGCCGGTGAAGCCGCGGGCCAGGCGCACCGCGCTCATCGTGGCCTCGGTGCCGGAGTTCACCAGGCGCACCCGCTCGACCGGGTCGACGCGCGCGGCGATCGCCTCGGCCAGCTCGATCTCGGCCTCGGTGGGCGCGCCGAAGGACAGTCCGCCCGTGGCGGCTTTCTGCACGGCTTCCACCACGGCGGGGTGGGCGTGGCCGAGGATCATCGGACCCCACGAGCACACCAGGTCGACGTACTCGTTGCCGTCGGCGTCGACGAGGGTGTAGCCCTTGGCAGAGGCGATGAACCGCGGGGTACCGCCGACCGAATTGAACGCACGGACCGGGGAATTGACACCTCCCGGGATCACCGAAGCAGCCCGCTCGAAGAGCTGGGCCGAAACCGGCACCTGCGTTGGGCCGGTCGGGATCGCGCGCGGAGAAGAACTCACGGATTCCAGTCTCTCAGCTCGCCTCGGCGCGCCGGACAACAGGGTGGAGCACAGTGACCCAGACCGCAGCGACCCACCGACGACACGCCCGACACGCCGCCCTGATCCGCCGACGAATTCGATCTGGGCCGATTGGCCTGCGGCTACGCTGCGGGCGGCTCAGACCCTGAGCGGTTCGGCATCGGCAATCTGCGGGAGGGTTTTCATGCGTTTCGGCGTCACCAGTACTGCCCTGTGCACGGGGTTCACCGCGGCGGGGCTAGCGCTCGGCGCGGGCCCGGCCGCCGCCTTCGTGCCGCTGGCGCAGCCGGATCGGATCGGCGCCCAGCTCAGTCACGAGGAGACCATCGCGCTCGGCGCGGGCCCGATTCCGGCGATCACGTCGATGTTCGTGCCCGCCAACCGGATCGGCGCCGGACTGCACAGCGACACGGCCCTGCGTCGCGATGCCGACGGCGGCGTCCGCGCCACCCTGCGGCAGGTGGTGACGGAGGCCGCGAGTCATCCCGACGGCACCGTCACCGTCTACTTCAACGCGCCGGGCACGCGCGGCGGCCGCGTTCTCGACATCTATCAGCAGTGGTCGGACTAGGTATACCGGCAGGGCACTTCGGCCGAGATCGTGTGCAGGTGGCACATGAACAGGTTGTAGATCGCGCTGGAACCGGTCTCCGGGGCGAACTCGGCGGCCGGTGCGGCGACGAGCGGCAGACCGGGGGCGGCCTGGGCGGGCGCGGCGAAGGCGATCGTCGCCGCGGCGGCGGCAGCGGTACAGAATCCGGCAATGAGCCTGGTCATCGGTTCCTCCTCGATGAGCCCGCAGTGGACGAGCTGTCGATGTGATCGGCGAACCCCAACGCGCACATCGGAATTCGAGTTCACTCAGTGCATCGGTTCGACCGGTCCCGGCGCTACAGCGCGCGCCGTCCAGATCCTGGCGACGGCATCGATCACCAGGAGCCCGGCGATGATCACCAGCGCGGTGGCGAGCATCAGCAGCGGCGGCACGTACCGCACCGCGACGAATCCGGGGTGGTCGTCGCCGGTGCCGAACTCGGTCGTGCGCCTGGCATTCCCCCAACTGGCCACCGCGCCGGCCAGGCAGATCACGGCGAGGCCGAGCTCGGACAGCGCCGTCACGATCCAGCGTTTCATCTCTGCGATCCTGCCAGGGCCGAGGTCAGCGCGGCGCGCAGGCCGGTGTGGTCGATCGCCCAGGCCCGCACGATCTGCCCGTCGAGCAGGCGAAGGGCGATGCCACGACGGCGACGCGGCACGCCGCTGAGGTCACCGAGCGCGCGGCCGTCGCCGGCTTCGGCGTCATCGGCGGGCAGGACCTCGGCGACCTGGGACAGCAACAGCGTCTCGGTGCCCTGCCGCAGGGCGTCGGCGGTCAGTTCGACTCCGGCGTGCGTGCGTCCGGCGAACACCTGCAGTGCGGTGAATCCGCCCAGCGCGAGGGCGCAGAATCCGAGCGCGAACCCGTGCAGGGTGCTGCCGGTCAGCCATTCCACGAGCAGGATGGCGCCGCACAGGGCCGGGCCGTAGGCGACCGCGCGCCAGCGGGCACCGGGTTCGGAGAACAGCACCATGTGAATACCGTGGGGCGCCGCGGCGCCGCCGGTCAACCGACCAGGCTCGGCAGCAGAATGAGGGCGATGGTGAGGAGCCCGAGCAGAACCATCAGGCCGATGACCAACAGATCGCGTCGCAGGCTGTGTGGCTGCTGGATCACCACGCGCATCATTGCCTCCGATCTCCCGGCTCATGACCGGTCGCGTCACCGCGATTACCTACCCGCTGTGACCATCCTCACCATACACGGTGGCAGGTCGGTGACCAAAGACACCCCGCCGCCACCGGCTGTTCACCGACGATTCAGCTCGAAGTACTTCGTGGATTCGGGCCGGTAACTCAGATACGCCGCACCGGCCGCCAGCACGCCCTGCACGATCGCCGTCCCGCCCGCCACCATCGTGGAGACACCGGACACAGCGGAGAAGGTGAACATCGTCGTGATCGCGCCGAGCACCAGCCAGACCGAGACGATCGTCAGCACCGTGCGCGCCCACCGCTTGCCGCGCCCGAGCTGGTGCGCGATCAGCACCGTGAGCCCCGCGAGCAGCACGCCGACCACGCCGGTCAGCCCGTAGGCGGCCAAGACCATCAGGTCGACGGTGGAGGCGGAGATGTTCGGGTCGGTCTTGTGCATCTCGTCGAGGAACTGCTTGCTCAGTTCCTCACGCTGCCCCGACATGGTGGCGATCCCGGCCACGGTGTAGACGACACCGAGTCCGGCGATCGCCCACCACAGCTGCCGTGCGGTGCCGACATCCTCCGGCATCGGGAGGGGTTCAGGTTTGTTCGGTGGAACGATCACGACAGCCAGTGTGCCGCCTCCGTCGCCCAGTAGGTGAGCACGATGTCCGCGCCAGCGCGGCGGATGCCGATCAGCGATTCGAGCACCGCGCCCTTGCGGTCGATCCAGCCGCGTTCGGCGGCGGCGGTGATCATCGCGTACTCGCCGGAGATCTGGTAGGCCGCGACCGGGACCGTCGAGCGGTCGGCGACATCACGCAGGATGTCGAGGTAGGACATCGCGGGCTTCACCATGACGATGTCGGCGCCCTCGGCCAGGTCGAGGTCGAGTTCGCGCAGCGACTCCCGGCGGTTCGCCGGGTCCTGCTGGTAGGTCCGGCGATCGCCTTCCAGCGACGAGCCGACGGCCTCGCGGAACGGGCCGTAGAAGGCCGAGGCGTACTTGGCGGCGTAGGCGAGGATGGCGGTGTCGGTGCGCCCGACCGCGTCCAGGCCACGCCGGATCGCGCCGACCTGGCCGTCCATCATCCCGCTGGTACCGAGCAGATCGGCACCCGCTTCCGCCTGGGCAAGTGCCATTTCGACGTAGCGGTGCAGGGTGGCGTCGTTGTCGACCGCGCCGTCGGCGGTGAGCACGCCGCAGTGGCCGTGGTCGGTGAATTCGTCGAGACAGGTGTCGGCCATGACGACCGTCGCGTCACCGACCTCCTCGGCGAGCGCGCGCAGGCCGCGGTTGAGGATGCCGTCCGGGTCACTGGCCTGGCTGCCGGTGGCGTCCTTGTCCTCGGGCAGCGGCACACCGAA
This sequence comes from Nocardia sp. NPDC058176, assembly GCF_042883805.1. Lineage (NCBI taxonomy): Bacteria > Bacillati > Actinomycetota > Actinomycetes > Mycobacteriales > Nocardiaceae > Nocardia > Nocardia sp. NPDC058176. The sequence goes on from NZ_JBHVVA010000002.1 coordinate 498,919, forward strand.
CAGCATCAGCCCACCGACACCCGCGGCGGTCGCTTCGACGGCCGCCTTGCGCAGCGAGTCCAGCGAGTGCTGATACACCCCCGGCATCGAGCTGATCGCGCGCGGTTCGTCGATGCCGTCGGCGACGAACATCGGCAGCACCAGCTGACGCGGTTCGAGCGTGGTCTCGGCGACGAGCCGACGCAATGCGGGTGTCCTGCGCAACCGCCGTGGGCGGTCGAAAGCGGTCATAGCCCGCAGAATACGCCTGTGCCCGATTCGTCACCACGGCGACTACACAGCGTCGGACTCGCGGGCCAGCTCACCCAGAATCGCCTCGAAGGTGGCGAACACCGGCAACGGCCCGGCCTCGCCCCAGGACTGGTTGCTGAGCAGGATCGCGATGACCTCGCCCGCGTTGGACCAGGTCGAACCGAGGCCGCCGGCCCAGCCGTAGGCACCCGCGGGCGCACCGGCGGGATCGTCGCGGAGCTGGACGGCGACGCCGTACCCCCAGCCCGCGCTGTCGCCGGGGCCCGGTCCGCCGCGGGCGAGTTGTTCGGCGGCGAGGTGGTTGGTGGTCATGGCGGTGACGGCGCGTTCGGACAGGATCCGGGCGCCGTCCAGCACGCCGCCGTCGCGCAACATCCGGGCGAACCGGTGGTAATCGGCGAGCGTGGAGACCAGGCCGTCGCCACCGCCCTCGAACACCGGTGGACTGGCCCATTGACCGTCGACCGGGTCGTAGACGACGCGCACGCCATCGCGCTCGGTGTACTGCGGGCCGAAGCGGGCCAGCTTGTCGGCGGGCACGGCGAACCCGGTGTCGACCATGCCGAGTGGGCCGAGGACGCGATCGGCCAGGAATTGCGACAGCGAGATGCCCGCGGCCCTGGCCACGAGGAAGCCGAGAATCTGTGCGCCGACGTGGTAGAGCCAGCGCTCGCCGGGCTGGAATTGCAGTGGCAGTTGCCCCAGCCGCGCCAGCCAGAGATCCGGGGGCAACATCCGCGCCGGTGTCGGTGGGCCCCAACCGAGTTCGAGCTCGCTCCACGCGTCGTCGAACGGCTTGGGCGTGAAGTCGGCGAAGTCCATGCCCCAGCCGAGCCGGAACGTGAGCAGGTCCTCGACGGTGATCGGGCGGTGCGCGGCGACGGTGTCGGTGACGGCGGCGCCCGGGTGGACCAGCACCTGGCGGTCGGCCAGTTCGGGCAGCAACTCGTCGACCGGGGCAGCGGGGTCGAGCAGGCCCTCGTCGATGAGGATCGATGCGGCGACCGCGGTGAGCGGCTTGGTCATCGAGGAGATCCGGAAGAGGTTGTCGGCGCGCACCGGAGCGGTTCGCGACTCGTCGTGATGGCCGACGGCACCGGTGTGCACCTGATCGCCGATCGCGACGAGCCAGGCCAGGCCAAGGAGCTCGTCGGCCGCGACGTGCGCGCCGAGCCGTTCGCCGATCCCGTCCACCGTCATCTCCACTCCTCCCGTTGTGTTGTGGATCACTACACCACAGCGGTCCGACAATGCCCCTGCGGCGTGTCGCCGCGAGCCTGTGGATAACATCGAATCCCACTGGAGCCCAATGGCTTCCGCGAGATGTTCACGAAACTTGTCGGTACCCCTCGCTACAATCGAAAGCGTGTTCGATGGTTCCGCCGGTGGGGGCGGAACCCGTTCGCGACGGGAGGACGACGAATGAACGCCATTGCCGCAACACCGAAGTCCAGGCTCATCACGGGGCCCTATGTACCGCTGGAGAAGAAGCGGCTGCCCGCGGGCAGGCCACGCCGCTGGTATGTGGCGCACAACCGGCGCCTCAAGGCCATGCGATTGACCATCGCACTGCTGGATTCCGGTGTGTACCTACCGAATCAGGCCACCAACGAGACGATCCGGCGCACCGCCGAACAGATCGAACTGCGCCCGCCCTCGGATGCCACCTGTCGGCTCGTGCGCACCCTGCTGCGCTACAGCCGATGAGCTCACAACGCCGAAAGCCCGCCGTCGCGGGCGGGCTTTCGGGGTATCTCAGCGGCCTAGCGGCTGCTGCTGCGGCGGCTCTTCTTCCGCGGCGGCGGCAGCAGGCCCTCCGCGCGCAGGCGCGACGCGTGCTCGGCCAGCGCCTCGACCAGTGGACCGACCTGCGCGGTCTCGGGCTGCACGTCCACGCGCAGGCCGAACTCGATCGCGGTCTCCGCGGTCTTCGGACCGATGCAGGCCACGATGGTACGCGCATGCGGCTTGCCCGCGATCCCGACCAGGTTGCGGACCGTGGAGGACGAGGTGAACAGGACCGCGTCGAAGCCGCCGGTCTTGATCATCTCGCGGGTCTCCGCCGGCGGCGGGGACGCACGCACGGTGCGGTAGGCGGTGACGTCGTCGATCTCCCAGCCGCGCTCGCGCAGGCCCTCGGCGAGGGTCTCGGTGGCGATGTCGGCGCGCGGCAGCAGCACCCGGTTGACCGGGTCGAACACGTCGTCGTAGGGCGGGAAGTCGGCGAGCAGGCCCTCGGAGGACTGTTCGCCGCTGGGCACCAGTTCGGGATTGATGCCGAAGGAGCGCACCTTCTCCGCGGTGGCCTCGCCGACACAGGCGATCTTCACGCCCGAGAACGCGCGGGCGTCGAGGCCGAACTCGGCGAACTTCTCCCACACGGCACGCACCGCGTTGGTGGAGGTGAACACCACCCACTGGTAGCGGCCGTCGACCAGGCCCTTCACCGCCCGCTCCATCTGGGCGGGGCTGCGCGGCGGCTCGACCGCGATGGTCGGCACCTCCATCGGGATCGCGCCGTGGGTGACGAGCCGCTCGCTCATCTCCCCCGCCTGATCCTTGGTGCGCGGCACCAGCACGGTCCAGCCGTAGAGGGCACGCGATTCCCACCACGACATCTTCGACCGCTTGTCGACCTCTTTACCGACCGTCACGACCAGCGGGCCGACCAGCTCGGAGGCGGCGTTGTTCAGCGAGGCCAGGGTGGCCTCGATGGTGCGCTGCTGCCGGGTCGTGCCACGCACGGTCACCGCGACCGGGGTCTGCGGTGCCAGCCCGTGCTCGACCAGTGCGCTCGCCGTCTCGGCCAGGTGCCCGGAGGTGGCGTGCAGCACCAGCGGGCCGGGCGCGGCGGCCAGCGCCGACCAGTCGACCTCGCCGCGCACATCGGCCTCGGTGTGCCCGGAGCCGAGCGCGATGCCGGCGTAGCTGGGCACCGCGGAGCCGTTGGGCAGGCCGGGCAGCACCTCGAACACCATGTGCGAGCGGGTCACCGAGTTGACCTCGTTGATCACCGAATCGGTGGTCAACGGATCGCCGGTGACGATGCGGACCACGTCGTGGCCGTTGCGGGCCTCGGCGATCAGCGTCTTGGCGACCTCGGCGGGCTCGCCGAGCGCAGGCCGCACGTCGACCGGACGCTCGCCGTCCTCGCCCGGCTCGACGGCCACGCCGATCAGGGCGAGCACGCCCTTGTCGACATCGGGGTCGGTGAACGCCAGCGTCGCGCGCTCGAGCACCTCACGGGCACGCACGGTCAGCAGGGCCGGGTCGCCGGGGCCGGATCCGACGAAAAGGATCCGCCCTGGTTGCTTCTTGGTGGCTCGGCTGCTCATCGGTTGTTCTCCATCGGGCTGGTATTGGTGAAGTCTGTGGCGGGAGCGTTCACCGCCTGTGTGGGGGAACCGTCCTCCGATTCCGGCTCGTCCGCGGTGCTCAGCAAGGCGCGAGCACCCAGATCCAGCAATTCGCGCGCCAGCGTGCGTCCGAGCTCCGCCGCGTTCTCGGGCGCGCCGACGATCGAGGCGCGCAGAGTGTCGGAGCCGTCGATCGCCGCGGCACAGGCGCGCAGCGACAGCTCCTCGAAGATCCGGCCGTCCTCGTCGATCGACTCGACCACCTCGGCGATCGCGCCGATCGGGGCGGTGCAGCCGGCCTCGAGTTCGCCGAGCAGCGAACGCTCGGCCAGGACTGCGGCCCTGGTCGGCGCGTCGTCCAGGCCGGAGAGCACCTCGATCAGCTGCGGGTCGTCGCTGCGGCACTCCACCGCGAGGGCACCCTGCGAGGGGGCGGGCAGCATCTGCACCGGCTCGAGCGATTCGGTGATCTCGGCGGTGCGCCCGATCCGGGCCAGCCCGGCGCGCGCGATGACGATGGCGTCGAGTTCGCCCTCGCTCACCTTGCGCAGGCGGGAGTCGATGTTGCCGCGCAGCGGGACGATGTCGAGACCGAGGCCGAGGGCACGCAGCTGCGCGGCGCGGCGCGGCGCCGAGGTGCCGACCTTGGCGCCGGCGGGCAGTTCGCCGAGAACCAGACCGTCGCGGGCGACCAGCGCGTCGCGCGGGTCCTCGCGGGGCGGGATGGCGGCGATGGTGAAGCGCGGGTCCTGCGCGGTGGGGAGGTCCTTGTAGGAGTGCACCGCGATGTCGATGCCACCGAGGGCCAGCTCGTCGCGCAGCGCGGAGGTGAACACGCCGACGCCGATCGTCTGCACCGGAGCCGTCGGAGACAGGTCGCCGGGTGTCTTGATCACGACCAACTCGGCGGGCTGGCCTGCCGCGATCAGCGCATCACGGATGGTCCCCGCCTGTGTCAGCGCGAGCAAACTGCCGCGCGTGCCGATCCGCCAGGGCGCACGAATGCTGCCTGCGGTCACGGTGTCCTCTTCCTGCACTGTCGTGGTCATGAGTCCTGCCCATCGCCGAGGTGTCCTACGGTGAAGTCGTCGGCCAGTGCGGATTCGGCCGCTGCGACCTCCATGGGCGCGGCAACCGCTTGCACCGCACCGGGTTTCAGTTCGAACAGCTCACGCAGCGCCTCGGCGTAGCTGTCGCCGCCCGGCGTGGAAGCCAGCTGCTTGACCCGCACCGTCGGCGCGTGCAGCAGCTTGTCGACGACGCGGCGCACGGTGCGCGCCACCTCGTCGCGAGCCGGATCGGCCAGGTCGGGCAGCCGCGAGTCGAGGCGGAGCAGTTCGGCCTCCACCACATCGGCGGCACGCTGACGCAGCGCGGCCACCGTGGGGGTGACCTCCGCCATGCGTTGCCCGGCAAGATATTTGGCGAGTTCCTCCGCGACGATGAGTCGCGCGGCGGCGGTGTCGTCGGCCGCGGCGCCCGCGGCCGGATCGCGCTGCAGCGATTCGATGTCGATGACGGCGACGCCGGGCAGACCGGCCACGGCGTGCTCCACGTCGCGCGGCAGGCCGAGGTCGCAGAAGACCAGCGGCCGCTCGGCGAGTTCGGTGCGCGGGCGACCGGCGAGCGCGCGGTGGGTGTCGGCCAGGGTCACCACGGCGCCCACCGCGCCGGTACAGGTGATCACCACATCGGCGGTGGCCATGGCTTCGGTGAGCCGCGACATCTCGATCGCCTCGGCGTCGACACCGTGCATGACGCGACCGGTCTCGGCGAGGCGCCGCGCGCGGTCAAGGGTGCGGTTGACGACCATGATCCGGCCGATGCCCGCCCGCGCCAGGTGCGCGACGGCCAGGCCACCCATCGCGCCCGCACCGAGCACCACCGCGGTCAGACCCGCGAGATCACCGACGACGCCACGCGCCCGGTCCAGCGCCACCGACACCACCGACGCACCGGCCCGGTCGATGCCGGTCTCGGAGTGCACCCGCTTGCCGACCCGCAACCCGTGCTGGGCCAGCTCGTGCAGGGTGCGCCCGACCGCCTGCTGACCATCGGCGCTGGCATAGGCGCTGCGGATCTGGCTGAGCACCTGCTGCTCGCCGACGACCATCGAGTCGAGGCCGCTGGCGACCGCGAACAGGTGCTCGGCGGCGGCTTCGCTGTAGCGCACGTAGGCGTGCTTGGTCAGATCCGGCAGGGGCAGCCCGGAATGCTTGGTGAGCAGCTCGCCCACCTCGCCGAGACCACCGTGGAAGGCGTCGACGACGGCGTAGACCTCGACCCGGTTGCAGGTGGAGACGATCATCGCCTCGGACACATGACTGGATTCGAGCAGCCGGTCGACCAGCTTCGGCCGGTCGGCCTCACTGATCGCGACCTTCTCCAACACCGAGACCGGGGCGCTTCGATGCGAAATCCCGACCAACAAAACGCTCATGGCGTGATCACCGATCCCTTGGTGCTTGGCTCCGTTGCCGAGTGGGGGTTGGCCGAATGCGGCGCGGAGCGTCGCTGCGGCCTGCCGCGCGCCGGTTCGACCGGCGCGGGGTGCGTGAGGTGGTTCTGCGGCGGCACTCGGCGCGCGATCCGGCCCGACCCGGCGCCTGCGGCCTCCGGGAGGGCGGGCGCGTCGTTGCGGGCGGCATCGAAGGACAGCATCTGCAGTTCCATCGCCAGGTCGACGCGACGGACCTCCACGTGGGCGGGAGCGCGCAGTTCACACGGGGCGAAGCTCAGAATCGACGGCAACCCGGCGGCGACGAGGCGATCGCACACGTCCTGGGCGGCCTCGTCGGGGACGGCGACCACGGCGATGGTGGGCGCCAGCGCCGGAATCTGCTCGCTGAGCTGGCCGACATCGCGCACGACGAGACCGGCGTACGACTGACCGATCACCGCCGCGTCGTTGTCGAAGATCCCGACCACGGTGAAGCCGCGTACCCCGAAACCGCCATAGCCGACCAGGGCACGGCCGAGGTTGCCCGCACCGATCAGCACCACCCGATGTCCCTGCGACAAACCGAGCACGTCTTCGATCCTGGTGCGTAACTTGGCTACGTCATAGCCGACACCCCGCACACCGTTGGGTCCGAGGAAGGAAAGGTCCTTGCGCAGCTTGGCCGAATTGACACCCGCCGCGACAGCAAGTTCCTCACTCGATACGATGGCAACACCGGAGTCGGCCAACCCGTCGAGAACCCGGAGATAGGTAGCCAGACGAGTCACCGTGGCTTGCGGGATGTCCCGCGCGAGAGCCTTGCCGGAGGCGCCAGCTGGCGCCTCGTGCTGCTCTGTCACGTCGTCGGCTCCTCGTTCCGGGCCTGATCGCGGTCCGGTTCCTGTCGTTGGTTCACCGGTGTGGGTCGCTGCGTTGCGAGAGAGCGACCGGTGCCATGGGGGGCTGTACAAACCCGGTCACCGCCGCTGCTGAGGGCGGCGGTGCGGATTGCGTGCCACCACCGTAACCGCTTGTGCAGGCGTTCACAAAGTCGGTGAAATTGGCCTCATTTTCCGTCGCGACCAGCGAAACGGCTCAGGTCTGCTCGCAAACGTGGCTCGTCGACGTCGAAATAGCTGTGTTCGCGGCCGTTCAACAGGACCACCGGCAGCCGATCGCCGTACTCGGCGCGCAGGCTGGAATCGGTGGCCGCGGCGGCATCGACGTCCACCGTGGCGACCGGGAGACCGAAATCACCACAGATCGTCTGCAATTGCGCCAGTGCGGTGGTGCACATTCCGCAACCGGCGCGGGTCAGCAGGGTGACTGTGGGTGTGGGATTCGTCATGACCATTATTTAATCCTCGAGCCCGCCGCGGGTTGTCGGTGAATCCGGTTACTGTGGACATGGTTCGCGCGACTAGCGGAGGGTACTGGTGCCGGAACGTTCGAAGGTGACTAGGGCCGGATTCGTCGCAGGGCGATTCGGTGAGTTCCCTGCACGGTGGCAACCCAGCCGCCTCGGTCAGGAATTGCAGGAGCAGTTCGCACGGCTGCCTCGCAGCCCGTTCGGGCCGAGCGAGGAGGAGCTGCGCGCCAATCTGGCCGGTGAGGCCAGTGCCGACGCCGCGCTCACCCTCCACGATGCCGAGTTGGCCGAGCAGGGCGCCGACGCGGGCGCGGAGGTCCCGCGTGATCTCACCGCCGCGGCGTTCTTCGACGTCGACAACACGCTGGTGCAGGGTGCCTCGATCGTGCACTTCGCCCGCGGTCTGGCCGCGCGCAAGTACTTCAAGACCTCCGACCTGGTCGATGTCGCCTGGAAGCAGGTGAAGTTCCGGGTCACCGGCAAGGAGAACTCCTCCGACATGGCCTCGGGCCGGGAGAAGGCGCTCAGCTTCATCGCGGGCCGCCCCACCGCCGAACTGGCCGCGCTCGGCGAGGAGATCTACGACGAGATCATCGCCGACAAGATCTGGCCCGGCACCCGCGCGCTCGCCCAGATGCACCTGGACGCGGGCCAGCAGGTCTGGCTGGTGACCGCGACCCCGGTGGAGCTGGCCAATGTGATCGCCAAGCGGCTCGGGCTGACCGGCGCGCTGGGCACGGTCGCCGAGAGCGTCGACGGGAAGTTCACCGGCCGCCTGGTGGGCGACATCCTGCACGGTCTGGGCAAGGCGCACGCGGTCCGCACTCTCGCCATCCGCGAGGGTCTCAATCTCAAGCGCTGCACCGCCTACTCCGACAGCCACAACGACGTGCCGATGCTGTCACTGGTCGGCACCGCGGTCGCGATCAACCCCGATTCGGATCTGCGCGAGGTCGCCAAGAACCGAGGCTGGGAGATCCGCGACTTCCGCACCGGCCGCAAGGCCGCCAAGATCGGCGTCCCGACGGCGCTCGCCTTGGGCGCGGCCGGCGGTGCGGTCGCCGCCGCCGTCGCCCGCCACCGCGAGCACTGACGGCCACCTACCGCGGCTCCGAGCCCGCACGACCCGACGCGGCGGTCCGCGGGCCCCCAGCGCTCAGCCGAGTACGGGATTGCGGCGCTTGGCCAGGAGCTTGTAGAGGGTCTGCTGGATGGTTTCGCGGACCTGGTCGGTGACCTCGAACATCGTCATCGGGTCGTCGGCCTCTTCCGGCTCGAAGGCCGTGGTGACGATCGGCTCGCCGAACTCGATGTACCACTTCGAGGGCAGCGGGATGGCGCCGAGCGGGCCCAGGTGCGGGAACAGCGGGGTGACCGGGAAGTACGGCAGGCCGAGCAGGCGGGCCAGCGGCTTGATGTCGGCCAGCTTCGGGTAGATCTCCTCCGAGCCGACGATCGAGCACGGGATGATCGGCACGCCGGTGCGCACGGCCGCGGAGACGAACCCACCGCGACCGAAGCGCTGCAGCTTGTAGCGGTCGGCGTAGTTCTTGCCGACGCCCTTGAAACCCTCGGGGAACACCCCGGCGATCTGACCGGAGCGCAGCAGCCGCTCGGCGTCGGGATGGCAGGCCAGTGTGTGCCCGGCCTTGCGGGCCAGCGCGCCGAGCATCGGCAGCTCGAAGATGAGGTCGGCGGCCAGTAGTCGCAGCGCCCGCTGGGCCGGGTGGTTGTCGTGGATGGCCAGCTGCAGCATCAGCCCGTCGATCGGGATGGTGCCCGCGTGGTTGGCGACGATGAGCGCGCCACCGGTGGTGGGGATGTTCTCGATCCCGGCGACCTCGACGCGGAACCAGTAGTCCGACAGCGGGCGCAGCGCGGGCAGGATGACCGATTCGAGCAGATGCTTGTCGTAGCCGAACTCGTCGACCTGGTAGTCACCGGTCAGGCGGCGGCGCGCGAACTCCGCGGTGCGTTCGATCTGGTCGCCGACGGCGTCGCGCAGGATGTCGGTGAGCGTCTTGGGGGGTGCGGCCGGCATACCGGGCCGGTGGTCACTCAGCGAGGTGACCGGGGTGGGCTGCATCGGCTGATCCGGCCAGCGCCGGGCCGGTGGTCGTTGTCGGGTCTCGACGTTCACGTCGAGACGAATGACTTTCGCTCCCTCGTTCATGTACGCGCTCCTGAATTGGCCCCGATGAGGCCGAGCAGTTTGTTTTCCGCGGCGTCGATCCAAGCCGGATCGAAGACGGGCCGCAACGCTGCGCCCGCGATGAAGTCGTCGAATGCCTGGACCGTGGTCCAGCGCGGGGTGAAGCCGAGTTCGGTGCGCATGCGGGTGGTGTCGAGCCCGCAGCCGAAGTAGAAGTAGTCGGGTTGTTCGCCACTGAAACCGCGCATGACCGGGCCCATCAGCGTGCGCCCGACCGACCGGAAGACGAACAGCGGCACGGGCGCGGCGATGCGCCCGGCCCGCCGGATGGCCTGCGACATGGCCAGCGCGCCGTCACCGGCGACATTGACCGTGCCACCGCCGGCACGAAGAGCCGCGTGCACGAGCACCGCGACCGCGTCCTCCTCGTGCAGCAATTGCAGCCGGGCCTCGCGCCCGAGCACCGTGGGGGTGATCGGCGACCGCAGATATTGCACACCGCGATCGGCCATTCGCGGACCGACGATCGGCGCGAAACGCAGAATCGACGCCGAAATATCGGGCCTGCGCCGCGCCATTCCGCGCACCAGCGCCTCGATATCGATCATGTCGCGCGCGAACCAACCGGCCGGTGGGGTGCGCGCACCCATTTCCTCGGTGAATTTCGCCGGATCCTTGGCGCTGCAGCCGTAGACCGCCGAGGAGGACCGCACGACCACGCGCCGCACCGACGGCGCCTTCTGACAGACCGCGAGCAATTGCATCGCGCCGAGGACGTTGAGGTCCTTCATCACCGCGCGCCCGCCGCCCGCCGGTGGCCGGGTGAGCACGGCCGCGTGCACCACGGTGTCGACGTCGTTGCCCTCGACGACCTTGCGGATCAGCGGATTCCTGATGTCGGCCCGCACGAACTCGGCGCTGCCCATCCGCCGCCGCAGCTCGCGGCTCGGGGTCATGGTGTCGACCGCGATGACGCGTTCGACGCCGGGCTCGGCGGCGAGCCGAGCCGCGACATTACCGCCGAAGAACCGGCTGGCACCGGTGACCAGCACTACCTTCGGCGAGTGTCGTTCTCGCGTGTCCGAACTTGAACCTGACCCCACTCAAAGCCCCCTGCTTCTCATGTTTCGCGTACCAGAGTAGCCGCATTCACGCCACCCGCCGCCACGATCAACAAGCTTTTAACGATGACGACCCGTCATCGCATGGTGAGATTCACAAACCTGATCTTTTCAAAACGAGAGCCCGCCACCTCGAAGGTGGCGGGCTCTCGTAGGGCACGCAGGCTTACTTGCCGAGTTTGCGCCGCTGAACACGTGTGCGGCGAAGCAGCTTGCGGTGCTTCTTCTTCGACATACGCTTGCGGCGCTTCTTGATCACAGAACCCATAGGGTTTCCTCGCGTTCTCTCTACTCGGCATCCACACGCGGTTCGCGTGCGTCGTCTGGTGTCCGCGCCGCCGGGGCGCACCGGACACCACAAAGCGGTGCCACCGGCAGGCGGACACGAACCGAGAGTTCATGCTACCGGGACACCGGAGCAGCGACGAAACCGCCCTTGTGGCGGCCCGGCCGGCTCATCCGGCGTCGAAGTACGACGTCTCCAGGTAGTCGTGCACCGCCTTCGCGTGCACCCGGAACGAGCGGCCGACTCGCACCGCGGGCAGTTCACCCGAGTGCACGAGCCGATACACCGTCATCTTCGACACCCGCATGAGATCGGCGACTTCGGCGACGGTGAGAAAATGTGTGCCACCGCCGATCACGGGTTGTCCCTGCGTGGCCCGCGGTCCGGGTGATCCCGAACCACCGCCCGACGCCGATGGATTACTTGCAGACATTCTGTTCGCAGACATCATGGCACCATTGACCTCCGGCACGTCCGCGCCACCGGCTTCCCCACCGGCGGAACAGACACGCACGTGCTTCTACGAGCTTAGCGGGACCAGTGGGATTACTGCGACGGGTGTGAGAAATCGGTTTTCATCCCGGGTACCCGATCGTCATTCGTTCGACGCGCCATGTTCGGCGGAACGATGCTTGGCGGCCTGCAACGCCTCGATGAACGTCGAGCGCAGCGCGCCGCGCTCGAGCTCACGCAGGGCCGCCGCCGTCGTCCCACCGGGCGAGGTGACCGCGGCCCGCAGATCGACCGCGCTCTGCCCGGATTCGTCCAGCAGCGCGGCCGAACCGATCATGGTCTGCACGACCAGTTCGCTGGCCACATCGCGCGTCAGCCCCAGGCCGACACCGGCATCGATCATCGCCTCGACGACGAGGAAGAAATACGCCGGTCCCGAACCCGACACCGCGGTGACCGCGTCCATCTGCGATTCGGCCACCGTCACCACCTTACCCACGGCTTCGAGCATCTCGCCGACCTGCTCGAGCTGCTCGGCATCGGCGTAGCGACCGGGCGCGATCGCGCTCATCCCCTGTCCGACCAGCATCGGGGTGTTGGGCATGACCCGTACCACGGCGAATCCGGCGGGCAGTTTGGACTCGAGCCAGGCGGTGGTGACGCCGGCCGCCAGCGAGACCAGCACCTGGTCGCTGCCGCTGTCCAGATCGGCCTTGGACAGATCGGTGAGCACCGCGTCGACCACGCCGGGCTTGACCGCGAGGACGACGACGTCGGCGCCGACAACCGCCTCGGCGACCGATCCGCTCACCCGCACCTTGAAGCGCTCGGCGAGCTGGGCGGCCCGCGGCGCCGACGGCTCGACGACGACCAGATCCTTCGTCGCCCGGCCGGATTCCAGCAATCCGGCGACCAGCGCCTCACCGATCCGACCGCCACCGACCACCGCAATTCTCGTCATGGGGACAAGATTAGTGGTGCCGGGAAGCTCAGCGTGCCGCCGGGATCAGCGCCAGCTGGCGGCTCTGCGCGACGACGGCACCGGTGGAGTCGATGACCAGCTGATCCTCGTCGAACATGCGCTCGCCGACCTCACGGGCGGTCGCGATGACGCGCAGCCAGCCGGGGGCGGGCACGCGGCGCAGGTACGTGGTCATCTGCACGGTCGGCGACCAGCCGAAGTGGCCGAGGTTGATCGGCACCGGCGGGCTCATGTCGGCGGCCATCATGGCGAAGGCGGCGCGCACGCGCGGATCGGCCTCGTCGCCGTCGAGCGGGCGGATCCACAGGCGCGCCCGGGGCGGGCCGGTCTCGCCGCGGGCGAAGTCGGCCCAGTTCGCGTCGAGGTAGACCCGAGCCACCTGGCCGACATGCACGATCTTGCCCATCGGGGTGTCCGGGGTGTACTCGAGCGCGGTGGCGTCGGGTTCGGCGGGCATGTCGGTCTCGGTGTCGCTCCAGCGGGTGGCCGTGGCGTCGAGGTGACCGAAGGTGAAGGCGGTGCGCACGAGGGTGCGTCCGCCCTGGATCAGCTCGGCGTCGGCCAGGCAGATCTGGCGGCCCTTCTTGCGGATGTGCACCGCGTATTCGACCTCGCCGGGCTCGGGGGCGCCGAGGAAGTCGGAGCTGGCCGCGATGGGCGCCATCTGGGCGAGCGACTCGTCGGCCTCGGTGAGCCAGCGGGTGGCCGCGGCGGCGCTGGCGGCGACCATGGTGCCGCCGTGCACCTTGGGGCCGATGGTCCAGGCGGCGTCGATGACGCCGACGTAGCGGCCGGTCTCGGCATCGGTGGTGGTGAGCTCGGTCAGGTCGCAGACCTGACTGAACGGCGCGTGGGTCGCGAGTTCTCGCGTCATCGTCACTCCTGGTCGAGTTTCCCGGCAGTTCGTACAGCGTACAAGCACCCTGCCGCACCGACTATTCCGCGCCCGGGGATCGCGGTCAGGTCAGATCGGCGTGCGAGGGCTCGGGATCGGGGGTGGCGCCGGTCAGATGCAGCCGGGCGAAGTCGAGCGTGCGGGCCAGCTGGGCGGCTCGCTCGGTGGTGGTGCGCGCGGTCTGGGTGTTGATCTCGGCCACCGCGTGCCCGGTGAAACCGGTGTGCACCAGGTGCTCGCACAGCTGCGCGCAGGGCTGAGTGCCCTCGCCGGGGACCAGGTGCTCGTCGTGGGCGGCGCCGCGGCCGTCGGCCAGGTGCAGGTGCACCAGTCCCTCCCCCATCCGCCGGGCCAGCTCGAGCGCGTCGGTGCCCGCGGTCGCGGTGTGGGAGAGGTCGAGGGTGTAGTGGTCGAAGCCGATGTCGGTCGGGTCGTAGGAGGGACTGAACGCGCTCACCGCCGGACCCGGTCCGGAACGGCGCTCCAGCCTGCGCACCGCGCCCTCGCGGAACAGCGTGTCGGCGCGCATCGGGAACATGTTCTCCACCGCGACCTTCACCGGATGATGCGCCTCGAGCTCGCCGACCTGCTCGGCGAAACCCTTGGCGTAGCGGCGTTGCCAGCGGAACGGCGGATGCACCACCACGGTGTCGGCGCCCAGCGCCTCGGCGGTGCGCACGCTGCGTTCCAGCTTGGCCACCGGATCGGCGCCCCAAACCCGTTGGGAGATCAGCAGACACGGCGCGTGCACGGCCAGCACCGGCACCCCGTAGCGCTTGGCATAGGACTGCACCGTCGCGATGTCCTGGCTGGCCGGTTCAGCCCACACCATCAATTCCACACCGTCATAACCCAATTCGGCCGCGTAGCGAAACGCCGCCTGGGTGTTCTCCGGATACACCGACGCCGTCGACAGACCGATCCCGATGTCAGCCCGAACGTTCCCCACAGCCCACTCCCTGCATTCAGCTGGTACTGAGGAGAAAGGCTAGCGGTCCCAGCGTCACGAAGACGCCCACGACGACGGCGATCACAGTGCTGAAGATGTCGTCGGTGCGGCGCAGCACCCGGACCAGCGCGACCAGGCCGAGGATCACGACCATCGCCAGGGCCAGCGCCACCCAGTGCATCGTCTCCCACAGGGTCTCGAAACCCTTGAACAGCAACATTCCGGCGACCGCGGCACCCGCGCTCTGCCCGGCCAGGATCAGCCACTGGCGGCGGTTGTCGGATTCGGCGGAGCCGCCGCCTGTCAAGCGGGACACACGACCGAGCGACCGGCTGCCCGACTCCCGGCGAGGAGACTCGTCGGTGTCGCCGCCGCGCTTGAGCCGTGAGAGCGCCATGCCGCCCGCCATGCCGCGGGCGGCCCGCGACTTGGCTCGGCGGGCCACCTTGGACGCGGCGGCCTTGGTCGCGGCGCGCCTGCTCGCCCGGGTCGGCTTCGGCTCGGTCTCGTAGTCGTCGTCGTAATCGTCGTATTCGGTGTCGTCGTACTCGCCGTCGGCGTAGTCCGCGTCGGAGTAGTCGTTGTCGGCGTAATCGCGATCGACGTAGTCGGACTCGGCGTAGTCGTCGGTGTCGGGGTCGCCGCCGCGCTTGTCGCCTACGCGGTAGACCTCGGTGCGGGCGTCGGCGCCCTGGTCGGCCTGTCGCCGGAGCAGATCACCGGCCACCGACTGCCCGGCCACCAGCGGCTGTTCCTGGCTGACCGGCGACCACGCGGCCGTCGCGAAACCACCGCTCTCCGGAGCAGGCGCCTTCGACTCGGGGCGATGCCTGCGCGCCGACCACGAGGGCAGCCCGCCGGACTTGCCCGACGATCGCCTGCGCTCCAGCGAGGGGCGCTGATCGTCCGGCGCCGGGGCATCGGCGCCCGGGGCGCGGTTGAAAGCCTGAGTGGCGTCAGAGGCAGGTGCGGGGAACCCGTTGAAACCCGGGGCCCGGTCGGCACCGGGATAGCCGTTGAAGCCGGCGGCGGGCTCGCCGCCCGGAAAACCGTTGAGTCCCCCGCCGGGCTCGAAGCCGTTGAGTCCCGAAGACTCGGTGCCAGGGAACCCGTTGAAACCCGAAGCAGGCTCGGCACCGGGAAACCCGTTGAAGCCCGCGGCGGGCTCGGCCCCGGGAAAGCCGTTGAACCCCGTCGCGCGATCGGCGGCCGGACCACCATTGCGACCTGGCGCTCCATTGCGTCCCTGGCCCGGATCGACGCCACGGCCGTTGAAGCTCGACAGCGGGTCGGCGGTCCCCGTCCCGTTGAACGCCTGCGGCGCATCCGCGGGCCCGAACGCGTCGTACCCGTTCGGCCCGTATCCCGGCGCCGGTGACCACGGTTCGGCCGCGTCCTCGGCCGCCTCGGCGGCTCGCCGACGCGCGGCCCGGCCACCGGTGGCGGGCGGCGGTTCGGGGAACGGGGTCTGCTCTTCCTCGGGATCGGGCTTACGACGACGCCCACCACCCGAACCGGGCACGGCCGGGATCGCACCGGAACCGAACAGCTCGGCGATGCCGGGATCGACCGGCTGCGCCCCGGTACCGGGTGCCCCGAGCCGGTCCGGACCGCGACCATTGGCGCGCGTGCCGGAATCGCGCGCCTCGGCCCGGTACGGACCGAACGGATCGGACGACGCGGGCGCGAGCGGATCGGGCGCGGAGAATCGCGAGTTCGGATCGAAGCGGGTGATCGGGCCAGAGACCGGGGAGAACACCGGCTCGGCCGGGCCCGGCGGCGGATACGGCGCGGGCTGATAGCTCGCGGGCGGTTCGTAGCTCGCCGGTTCCGGCGCGTAGGTCGGCGCGGGTTCGGGCGCCGCCGCCGGTTCCGGCGTGGGCGCCGCGTGCGAGCTCGGGCCCGAGCGGACGGTCGCGTTCTCGCCGGTCAGATCGGTGACCGAGAGGCCACGTCCGCTGCGTCGACGGCGACCGCCGCCACCGCCGCTCGGCGGGGCCGCGCCCTGGGCGGCATTGCGCGCCAGCAGCTCGGCTACCGATAGTTGTTTCGAATCCTCACCGCTCACGCCGACTCCGCTCTCGCCACCGGCGCTACCGGCGGCACGATGACCGGACCTCCGTTGGGCTCGGTGTCGAGTTTGCGCAAGATGAGTCCTTCCCGCAGCGCCCATGGGCAGATCTCGATGCTGTCGAGCGACAACGCCCGCATACTCGCCTCCGCGACCAGTGCCCCGGCCACCAATTGCTGGGACCGGTCCGAACTCACGCCTTCCAGTTCCGCGCGATCCGAGGCGGTCATCCGGGAGATGAACGCGATCAGCTGACGCAGACCGGAGCTGGTCAGTGTACGTCGCACCCGGGGACCGGCGGCCGAGGGTGCCGCACCGGTCAGCCTGGCCAGCGAGCGGAAGGTCTTCGAGGTGCCGACGGCGAGATCGGGTTTGCCCGCTTCGATCATGGTCTTGGTCGGCACGACCAGTTCGGCGTCGAGCCAGTCGCGCAGGACCGCGATCTTGCGCTTGCCCGGCGGATCGTCGCGCAGCCATTCCCTGGTGAGCCTGCCCGCGCCCAGCTGCAGCGACAGCGCCACATCGGGCTCCTCGTCGCCGCCGTTGGACATCTCCAGCGAGCCGCCGCCGATGTCGAGGTTGATGATGCGCCCGGCGCTCCAGCCGAACCAGCGGCGCACCGCGAGGAAGGTCAGCCGGGCCTCGTCGTCACCGGAGAGCACCTGCAGGTCGACCCCGGTGGTGGCGCGCACGCGCGCGAGCACTTCCTCGGAATTGGTCGCCTCACGCAGGGCGGAGGTGGCGAACGGCATCAGTTCCACACACTTGGACGTGCGCGCGAGATCGGCGAATTCGTCGATCGTGGCGATCAGCCTGGCCTCGCCCGCCTCGGTGATCCGGCCGTCGCCGTCCATGTTCTCCGACAGCCGTAAGGCCGACTTCGACGAACTCATCGGCATCGGGTGTCCACCACGATGCGCGTCCACCACGAGCAGGTGAACGGTATTGCTTCCGACATCGAGAACACCAAGCCGCACAGGAATACGGTACTTGGTGATCCGGTACTACAGGCCAGGCGACTGAACTGTTAGCGTCAGCAGTTGTGACCGAAGGCGCATCTGGCACCGCGGAGACCGGGCTCCGACCTGGGCGAAAGATCGATCCGAGCCCCGAGGTCGAGCTCGACTTCCCGCGCGAATGGATCGAGTTCACCGACCCAGCAAACGACGAGCACCAGATCGTGGCCGACATGACCTGGCTGCTGTCGCGCTGGTCGTGTGTGTTCGGTACACCCGCCTGTCAGGGCATCATCGCCGAGCGTCCCGACGACGGCTGCTGCTCGCACGGCGCTTTCCTGTCCGACAAGGACGACCGCAAGCGCCTGGCGAGTGCTGTGAAGATGCTCACACCGCTGGACTGGCAGCTGATGGGCGAGGCCACCGACAAGGGCAAAGTGGTCAAGAAGGGTTACCTCGAACTCGACGAGCTCGAGGACGAACCGGCCCTGCGCACCCGCCGCTTCGACGGCGCCTGCATCTTCCTCAACCGCCCCGGCTTCGCCGCTGGCCCCGGCTGCGCGCTGCACATCATGGCCGTGCGCAAGGGCATCGAACCGCTGGAGGTGAAGCCGGACGTGTGCTGGCAGCTGCCGATCCGGCGCACCCAGGACTGGGTGGAACGCCCTGACGGGGAACAGATCCTGCGCACCGTCGTCACCGAATACGACCGGCGCGGCTGGGGTCCGGGCGGACTCGATCTGGACTGGTACTGCACCGGCTCCCCCGACGCGCACGTCGGCACGCGACCGGTCTGGCAGTCCTACGGACCGGAACTGCGCGAACTGCTCGGCGCGCCCGCCTACGAGGAACTGTCGCGGCTGTGCCGCCGCCGCGAGGGCCTCGGACTGATCGCGGTGCATCCGGCCACCGTGGAGGCCGAACGGATCGGCGCGCAGGATCGCATTTCGGATCAGTCCGCGTGAATTCCTCGCGATAAATCGGTTCATCTGCAGGCCATGCGGGCGTCATCGGGATCGGGTTGGATTGCGGACCATGTCCAAGAAAGCGCTCTCGGTGGCGACCCTCGTGCTCGGCGCCACCCTCACCATGACCGGCCTGGCCAACGCCGAACCCAACGGCGATCCGGCGAAGTACGCCGATTTCACCGCCAGCTTCGTCGACTACACCGATCCGGCGGCCCTCGACGCGGCCGCGAACGGCAAGTACATCATCGTCAGCACGAAGGGCACCACGACCACCATCGCCTGCCGTGGCAACGGCGCGGACGTGGAGATCTACGACTGCATGCAGGAAGACGAGTTCGGCTGGTTCCCGCTGCGCAAGATCGACACCCCGATCGGCGCGGCGTGGAGCGCCATCTGAGTCGGCTCGAGTTCGCGCGGGGGCGTTGACGACAGAACCCGGCATCACCGCGAAGTGGTGCCGGGTTCTCGGTCGATATCAGGCTTCGAGTTTGTAGCCCAGGCCGCGGACGGTGACCAGGTGCTCCGGTTTCGCCGGGTCGGCCTCGATCTTCGAACGCAGACGCTTGACGTGCACGTCGAGGGTCTTGGTGTCGCCCACGTAGTCGGCGCCCCAGACTCGGTCGATCAGCTGGCCGCGGGTCAGCACCCGGCCGGAGTTGCGCAGCAGGTATTCGAGCAGGTCGAACTCCTTGAGCGGGAGGGTGACCTGGCCGCCGTTGACGTGCACCGTGTGCCGGTCGACGTCCATCCGCACCGGCCCCGCCTCGAGCACGCCGTTCTCACTGCCGGAGTCGAGCTCGTCGCCCGCGCCGCGGCGCAGGACCGCGCGGATGCGGGCGATCAGCTCGCGCGCCGAGTAGGGCTTGGTGACGTAGTCGTCGGCGCCCAGTTCCAGCCCGACGACCTTGTCGATCTCGCTGTCGCGCGCGGTCACCATGATCACCGGCACGCCGCTGCGGGTGCGCAGCTGCTTGCAGACGTCGGTGCCGCTCATGCCGGGCAGCATGAGGTCGAGCAGGACGATGTCGGCGCCGGAGCGGTCGAACTCGGCCAGTGCCGATGGTCCGTCGCCGACGACGGTGACGTCGAAGCCTTCCTTGCGCAACAGGAACGCCAGCGGATCAGCCAGCGACTCCTCGTCTTCGACGATCAACACACTCGTCATCTGCGTGCCTCCACACCGTTCGTTCGGCCAGCAGGGGTGCGCTGGACGATGGTTTCTCTCGTGGCGAGCTCCGGCGCCTGCTCCGCGTCCTCGTCCCCATCGGTTTCCAGATGGGCCGGGATGCGCAGCGTG
Organism: Nocardia sp. NPDC058176; assembly: GCF_042883805.1. Classification (NCBI taxonomy): domain Bacteria; kingdom Bacillati; phylum Actinomycetota; class Actinomycetes; order Mycobacteriales; family Nocardiaceae; genus Nocardia; species Nocardia sp. NPDC058176. The sequence continues at coordinate 518,466 of NZ_JBHVVA010000002.1, forward strand.
AACGTCGAGCCGGTGCCCAGCTTGCTCCACAGGGTGATCTCACCATTGTGGTTGGCCGCCACGTGCTTGACGATGGCCAGACCGAGTCCGGTACCGCCGGTCGACCGCGAGCGGGCCTTGTCGGAGCGGAAGAACCGCTCGAACACCCGCTCCTGGTCTTCCTTGGCGATCCCGATACCGCGGTCGGTGACCGCCATCGCGACGTGATCGCCACGCAGCGACCGGCTCACCGACACGTGTGAGCCCTGCGGCGAGTACGCGATGGCGTTCTCCACCAGGTTCGACAGCGCGGTGACCAGCAGGGTCTCGTCGCCGAGCACTTCCAGCCCGCTGGGCCGGTCGGTGCTGACGGTGATGCCCGCGGCCTCGGCGGCGGTGCGCGAGCGGTCGACGGCCTGCTGCACCACGGTGTCGACGTCGACCACAGCCAGATCCGGCAGCTTCTCGGCGCCCTGCAGGCGCGAGAGCGCGATCAGCTCGGTGACCATCTTGCCGAGACGGCGCGATTCGGCGAGCACGCGGGAACCGAAGTGGCGCACGGCCTCGGGATCGTCGGCCGATTCCAGCATGGCCTCGGCCAGCAGGCTCATCGCGCCGACGGGCGTCTTGAGTTCGTGGCTGACGTTGGCGACGAAATCGCGCCGGGTGGCTTCCATGCGGGCCTGTTCGGAGTCGTCGTCGGCGAACAGCACGACGAAACTCGTCTCCTCGCGGGAGAGCCTGCGGGCGACGCCGCGCACGGCGATCCGGCCGCGACCAGGCAGCGGATTCTTCGCCGACAGGTCGTATTCGGCGGATTCGCCGGTGGCGATCACCTTCTCCACCGCGGCCCAGGCGCGTTCGTCGAGCAGCCGGTTGCGGACCAGGCCGAGTTCCTCGGCGCGCGGGTTCACCAGGACCACGTCGCGGTATTCGTCGACCACGGCGATGCCGCTCTCGGAGGCGAGCACGATCAGATCGAGCACCTGCGACATGGTCAGCCCGGTGTCCTCCTGGGTGCGGGCCGCGTGTCTGGCGTTGACGAACGGGATCAGCAGGCCCCCGACTGCCAGCCCGACGACAGCCGCGAGGACTGCCAACAGCACGGCCTGCGGAACACTCACGCTTTGATCGTACGAGTGCGAACCCGGCCACCGGCGCCGGGTCGACGAAGTTTCGCGCAGGTCACAGGCACTTGGCATGGCGTTCTCTTGCCGTTCACCCGGCAGGCACTTGGCGCATCGCCGGGCGTGTCAATCCGGCGTTTCGCCACCTACTCCGCACCACACCCATGCACCGACCGCATGACCGGATGCCCCCGATACAACACTCGTTTCGCGACATTCACCCGCGAGCCACGGGGCAGTTTCCCGCCAAGGCTGCCTGCACAGAAGGGTCACCCGCGCTCCACCGCGCAGAACTCGCAAGCACGCGCACCACCCGACCTCACCGATCACCCCACCCCGGTTCGCTGTGATGTTGCGGACCTTCTCGAACTTCTCGTCTTCGACTGCGAGGGACCCGCGGAAGCCGTTCACCGGGACCGCACGGGGACCTGATGGCTCGAACTGGCGCGGTCCGACATCACTCGATGACGGCGTCGCTGAACGTCGGCGGATTGCCGAGGAACGGGCGGTGTGACGGAGGCTGTTGGCCTTCGGTGTCGCGGACGCCGAGTTCGGCGGCGAGTTCGGCGCCGATGAGGATCTGGCCGGTGCGGTGCATCCGTTGGGGGTCGCGGGCGAGGGCGTCGATCACGCGGCCGGTGAATTCGGGGGATTCGGCGGTTGCGGCCAAGCCTTCGTAGGCGCCGGGATTCTCGGCGAAGGCGGCCAGGGTGCGTTCGGTTTTGAGCAGGCCCATCCAGATCGAGACGACCGCGACGTCGAAGGGGCGGAAGTCGACGGCCATGTCGTGGGCCATCTTGTCGACCGCGGCCTTGCCCGCGCCGTAGGCGGGGCCGTGCATGTAGCAGGTGCCGCCGAACGACGACGTGTTCACCACCAGCCCGGTGCCGTTCGCGGCGAGCAGCGGTGCGGCGTAGTAGCTGGAGATGTAGGTCGATCGCAGGCCGACGTCGAACAGGTCGAGCAGCGAGAGCGGCTTCTCCCAGAACGGGCCGCGCAGGACGAGCGCGTCCGGTACGGCGAGCGCGTTGTTGACCAGGATGTCGAGGCGTCCGTTCTCCTCGCGTACCTGTTCGAACAGTGCCCGCACCTGCGCGTCGTCGCTGTGGTCGACCACCACGGGAACACCGACACCGCCTCGGCGGGTGATCTCCTCGGCCGTCGCGAACACGGTGCCCGGCAGCGGCGAATCCCCCTCTGCCCGAGTACGTCCCGTGACATACACCTTCGCCCCGGTCTCACCCAGCGCCAGCGCGATGCCCTTACCCGCACCCCGGCTGGCCCCGGTGACCACGACCACCCGATCAGAACTCAAACCCACTGTGGACTCCATCCGCCGTCGGTCGACCACCCATCCGGCGCGGCCCACCTCGCACCGAGTGAACAACACCCGAATGACCCCGCACCCGCACTTTCCCGCTGGACGGGAGCGTGCCACGACAAAACGTCTCGTCGCCGCCGGAATCCCGCGGTGACGTGGGCGATCGGACGGTGACCTGAATTCGGGGAATTCCCTGATGTGTGGGCGTGGTCACGACGCCTAGCGTTGTCGGGGTGAAGGCGATCGTGCAGCGGGTCTATGGGTCATCGGCGATGTTGGCGGTGTCCGATGTCGAGCGCCCGGAAGCGGGGGCCGGGGAAGTGCTGGTCCGGGTACATGCGGCGTCGGTGAACGCGCGGGATTGGCATGTGATGCGGGGCGATCCGAAGATCGCGCGGTGGATGGATCGGTCGGTGTTCCGTCGCAAGGGGCCGGCGAACCTGGTGCAGGGCGGGGACTTCGCGGGCACGGTCGAGGCGGTGGGCGACGAGGTCACCGATGTCGCGGTGGGCGAGGAGGTGTTCGGGGAGGCGATCAGCGGCGCGTTCGCGGAGTACCTCGCGGTGCCGCGCGCGCTCCTCGACCGAAAGCCGGAGAATCTGAGTTTCGCGGAAGCGGCGGCCGTGCCACTGGCCGCCAACACCGCACTGACCTGCCTGCGTCATGTCAACGCCGGGGAGCGGGTGCTGATCATCGGTGCCTCCGGCGGGGTCGGCACGTTCGCGGTCCAGATCGCCCGGGCCAGAGGTGCCGAGGTCACCGCGGTGTGCAGTACCCGCAATGTCGAGGCGGCCCGCACGCTCGGCGCAGGGCACGTGTTCGACTACACCCGCGAGACCGTGACGGGCCGCTACGACACCGTTGTCGACCTGGCGGGCGCACGGAGCCTGCGCGAGCTCCTCAGCCTGACCGAACCCACCGGCACCCTGGTCCTGTCCGGTGGCGGCAACTTCGACGGCGGCAGCCTTTTCGGACCGATCGGTTTGTTCGCGCGCGGCCAGCTGGCCCGGCCGTTCGTGAAACCGTCGATCCGTGTTCCGCTGGCCGAGCAGAGTGCAGCGTCCCTGAAAGAGCTCCGCGAACTCATCGAGTCAGGCGACGTCCGCCCGGCCATCGACCGGACCTTTCCACTGGCCGAGACCCCCGCGGCCATCGACTACATGGAGTCCGAACATGCCAGGGCGAAGATCGTGATCACCGTCGCCACTTAGCCGAACATGGCCGTATCTGCCCACGTGCACAACGCGAAACGGCCCCGCACCGGCTGAGGTGCGGGGCCGTTCGAGCGCAACGACTACTTGCCGCCCTGATTGGCGACGGCGGCGGCACCGGCCGCGGCGGCCTCGGGGTCGAGGTATTCGGCCGGCTTGACCGGGCGCAGGTTCTCGTCGAGTTCGTAGCGCAGCGGGATGCCGGTGGGGATGTTCAGGCCGGAGATGTCCTCGTCGGAGATGCCGTCGAGGTGCTTGACCAGCGCGCGCAGGGAGTTGCCGTGCGCGGCGACCAGGACGGTCTTGCCGGTGAGCAGTTCCTTGGAGATGGTGTTCTCCCAGTACGGGATCATCCGGGCGACGACGTCCTTCAGGCACTCGGTCTTGGGGACCTCGATGCCCGCGTAGCGCGGGTCGCCTTCCTGGCTGTACTCGTTGTCGTCGGCGATCGGCGGCGGCGGGGTGTCGTAGCTGCGCCGCCACAGCATGAACTGGTCCTGGCCGTACTGCTCGCGGACCTGCTCCTTGTTCTTGCCCTGCAGATCGCCGTAGTGGCGCTCGTTGAGGCGCCAGTCGCGGATGACCGGGATCCAGTGCCGGTCGGCGGCGTCGAGCGCGTTGTTGGCGGTGCTGATCGCCCGGCGCAGCAGCGAGGTGTAGACGAGATCGGGCAGGATGTCGTGCTCTTTGAGCAGCTCGCCCGCGCGCTTGCCCTCGGCGATGCCCTTGTCGGTCAGGTGGACGTCCACCCAGCCGGTGAACAGATTGAGGGCATTCCATTCGCTCTCGCCGTGGCGCAGCAGCACGAGGGTGTAGGTCATGGCCTCATTCTGGCATTGCGGCGACGCTCAGGCCCACTCCACCTCGTCGAACCCGATGCTCAGCCCGTGTGGCCCACCGGCGACGAGCGCGTCGACCCGTAGTCGCGACGCCGCCGAGTCGACCTCGCGCACCACGGCGCACACTCCTTGGAACGGACCCTCCGGAATATGGACGACATCGCCCGGCACGTAGTCGGCAGCCACGTCATCGAGGCTACGCGCGCCCCGCCCGGGTCACGGCCAACTCGCCGACGGCGCCGAGGATCGGACCGATCGGTCGCACAGCGCCCCTGATCAGGCCGAAGCCGCCTCGACCGCGAGCACTCCGGCACCGACGAGCGTCGCGCCCTCGCTCAGCGTCGACAACTCCACCGTGAGCCCGCGAACGAAATCGAGCCGCGCGTACCGGTCGACGGCGGCCCGCAGCGGCTCCCACAGCGACGCACCCGATTGCGCGAACCCACCACCGATCACCACCCGCTCCACGTCCAGCAGCGCGGCGGCCGAGGAGATCGCCTGTCCCAGTGCGGTTCCCGCGCGGTCCAGCGCGGCGAGCGCGATCGGGTCACCGAGCCGGGCCGACTCGGCCAGCTCGATCCCGGTCGCGCCGTCCCAGCCCCGCGCACGCGCCCACCGCGCCGACGACATCCCGCCTGCCACCGCCTCCACACAACCGAATCCGCCACAGGCACAGGGCGAATCGTCACCGGGGACGACGATGTGCCCGAAGTGTCCCGCGTTCCCGGTGCGCCCGAGCAGCACGCGCCCGTCGGCGACGACCCCGCCGCCGACCCCGGACGACACCGTCAGCGCCAGCCCGTTGCCGACACCGCGCAGCCCACCGATCCGATGCTCGGCCAGCGCGAGGCAGGCACCGTCACCGGCCAGGCGCACCACGGCGTCCGGGAACAGCGCTCGCACGTGCTCGACGATCGCGAAGCCCGCGCGCCAGCCCGCGATGTTCAACGGTTTGGTGACCCCCGCGGGCGCGTCGATCGGCCCGGCCGAGCCGATCCCGACCGCGGTTACCCGTTTGTCGCCCGCCACAGCGAGCAGCAGTGAACGGCACCCCGGCCATGGGTCGTCGGCGGTGACCGCGGCCCGGCGCACATCGCGCAGCCGGAAGCCCGGATCCACCACTCCCACAGCGAATTTGGTCGCTCCGATGTCGAGCGCCAGCACGGTCATCGCGCCTCCTGTCCACCCGGCCGTTGCCACGAAATACCTGCACGCCGGGTCGCGGGTGTGAATGCTCACAAGATGTGTCCCCCGACACTTTGACTACTGATTGGTACGGATGGCCGGTTTTCGTTGGATACTTCACGCGGGTCGGGTCGTAAGTATCAGTTGGGCAGCACTACTTGATGAAGGAAAGCTGTGTCGAAAATCGTTGTTCTGGTGGTGAGCCTGCTGACGCTCGGCTTGCTCGCCGCACCCGCGAGTGCGAACCCGTTGTACCCCACGCCCGATCCGGATCCGTTCTTCACGGCGCCGAGTGACATCGGCGCCCTGGCGCCCGGTGATGTCGTGCGCAAGCGCCGGATCGATACCTTCCTCTACCCCGGTACCGAGGGCTGGCAGGTGGCGTTCCGCTCGACCAACTCGGCGGGCAACGCGATCCTGGGTGTCACCACCGTGCTGCTGCCGATCGGCGTGCAGAATCCGCCGCTGGTCTCCTACCAGGCGCTGATCAACTCCATCGGCACCCGCTGCAACCCCTCGCAGTCGCTGTTCAACGGCGAACTGCAGGACGCGCCCGGCGCCATGCTGCCCCTGCAGCGCGGCTGGGCGATCTCGGTGCCGGACTACCTCGGGCCGACGGTCGCCTATGGCGCGGCCAAGCTCAGCGGCATGATCACCCTCGACAGTGTGCGGGCGGTGCAGAAGGTCGCCGAGCTGGGCGTGAGCGACTCGCCGGTGGCGCTCGCCGGGTACTCCGGTGGCGGCATGGCCACCGCGTGGGCGGGTGCGCTGCAGCCGACCTACGCGCCGGAGCTGAAGCTCGCGGCCGTGGTGGCCGGTGGCATCCCCGCCGATCTCGAACTGATGGCCGACGCGCTCGGTTTCGCCCCGCACCCCGGTTTCGGCCTGGCCTTCGCCGCCGCGATGGGCATCGAGCGCGAGTACCCCGAGCAGGTGCCGGTCTCGGATTCGCTCAACGAGGACGGCCTGTGGTTCCGTGAGTTCACCAAGGACGCGTGCCGCCGCTTCCTGCTGTTCCACGGCCTCGCGCGCAACGCCGAGCAGATGGCGGCGTCCAAGGACCTGATGACCAGCCAGGTCGCCCGTGGCGTGCTGCGGGAGAACAGCCTGGTGCACTTCACCGGCGCCCCCACCGCGCCGACCTACATCTGGCAGGGCCGCTACGACACGCTCACCCCGTGGGAGCCGGTCGCCGAGTCGGTCGCCCACTTCTGCTCGAAGGGCGCCCCGGTCAACATGGTCACCGTGGAGATCTCCGAGCACATGACGGCCGCCGCCGCGGGCTTCATCGACGCCTGGAACTACGTCGAATCCCGCTTCCGCAACGAACCGGTCCCGACGAACTGCTGAGCCGGAAACCGGTGCCGGGCGGGTGATTCCGCCCGGCACCGGCCGTGTTCAGACCTTGTCGGCGTCGTCGATCATGTGCTCGAAGGCGCGCAGGTTCTTCAGCGATTCGCCGCGCGAGACGCGCCATTTCCATTCCTTGCGGATGGATTCGGCGAAGCCGAGTTCGAGCAGGGTGTTGAAGTCGTTGTCGACGGCTTCGAGGGTCTGGCCGAAGACGCGGTCGAGTTCGTCGGGGGTGACCGATTCGGCGGACATGCGGCCGACGAGGTAGATGTCGCCCACGTTGTCGAGGGTGTAGGCCACGCCGTAGAGGCGCCGGTTGCGGCGCAGCAGGTACTTGTAGACGCCTTCGAAGTTCTCGTCGGGCTTGCGGCAGACGAACGATTCGATGCGCACGCCGTGCTTGCCGACGGTCAGCATCACCGTGGTCTTGAGCTTGCGCTCACCCGGCAGCACGACGATGAAGGTGCCCTCGTCGTGGCGGGTGTATTCGATCTCGCGGTCGCGCAGCGTCTCGTCGATCACCTGCGATACGGCGCTCACCGGCGTGCTCCTGTCCGGCGCCGCCACAGCGCCTGTGATCTGGCCTGGCCGGTGTCGCCCGCGAGCAGGGCGATCGGTCCGCGTTCGGCCCGGAAACCGGCCATCGCGGCAGCGTAGCTGTCGAGCAGTCCCTCGGCGGTGTGCGCCCAGGAGAAGCGTTCGGCGTGTTCGACGGCGGTGGCGCCCATGCGGGCCAGCCGGGCCGGGTCGTCGAGCAGGGCGGCCAGCGCGTCGGCCCAGTCGGGGGTGCGGTGGCCGCGGACGAGCAGTCCGGATTCGCCGTGGCGGACCGCGGTGCCGAGGCCGCCGACGTCGGCGGCGAGCACCGGGGTGCCGCTGGCCTGTGCCTCGATGGCGACCAGGCCGAAGGATTCGTTGTAGCTGGGCACCGCGACCACGTCGGCGGCGCGATAGACCTGCACGAGCCGGTCGGCCGGCTGCGGCGGCAGGAAGGTGACCCGGTCGGCGATGCCGAGGTCGGCGGCCAGTTCGATGAGCGCGTCGGGCCGGGCCAGCCCGGTGCCGGAGGGTCCGCCGACGATGAGCACGCGCAGCTGCCGGCTCGGGTCGCGGCGCAGCAGTTCGGCGGCGGCCCGTACGAGCACGTCGGGGGCCTTGAGCGGCTGGATCCGGCCGACGAACGCGACGATCTGCTCGTCGGCGCGCAGGCCCATCGCGGCGCGGGCGGCGAGCTTGTCGCCGGGGCGGTAGCGGGTCAGGTCGGCGCCGGGGGGCACCACGTCGATGCGGTCGGCGTCGGCGCCGTAGAGGTCGACGAGCTGACGGGCTTCGTCACCGGTGTTGGCGACGAGGCGGTCGGCTTCGGCGATCACCTGCTTCTCGCCGATCACCCTGGTCTCGGGTTCGGGGGTGTCGCCCTCGGCGAGCGCGGCGTTCTTGACCGCGGCCAGGGTGTGCGCGGTGTGCACCAGCGGCACCCGCCAGCGGTCGCGCGAGAGCCAGCCCACCTGGCCGGAGAGCCAGTAGTGCGAGTGCACGAGGTCGTAGTGGCCGGGCAGGTGCCTGGCCTCCTGACGCAGCACTTCGGCGGTGAACGGGCACAGCTGGGTGGGCAGTTCGTGCTTGTCCAGGCCCTCGAAGGGGCCGGCGACCACGTGGCGAACGAGCACGCCGGGCGCGGCTTCGGCGACCGGGGGCAGGTCGGAGGAGGTGGCACGGGTGAAGATCTCCACCTCGGTGCCGCGTCGGGCCAGCTCGACGGCGGTATTGAGCACGTAGACGTTCATGCCGCCCGCATCGCCGGTACCGGGCTGGGCCAGGGGTGAGGTATGCACCGAGAGCACCGCGATGCGGTGTGGCAAAAGTTCCGAACGACGCTCACTCACACCCTCCAGTGTGCACGCCGCGACGCCGCCGACCATACCCCTACCGGGATCGGTGACGGCTGTCACAGCGTCTTCGTGAGTGAGTTCACGCGTGGCTCGACACCGAGCCTGCCCGATCGGCGGCCTCGCCGCGAGCGCTTTTCGGCCATGACGGTCGCCACCAGCAGCGCTCGCCCAGCCAGGTCATCAGCGCGGGGACCAGCAGCAGGCGCAGCACCGTGGCGTCGATGAGCAGCGCGGCCACCATGCCGTAGGCGATGTACTGCATCATCAGCAGCTCGGAGAACGCGAACGCGCCGGTCACCACCAGCAGCACCAGGGCGGCGGCGGTGATGATGCGGCCGGTGCGCACGGTCCCCTCGCGCACGGCGTCGGCGGTGCTCGCCCCCTCGGCGCGGGCCTCCACGATCCGGGAGAGCAGGAACACCTCGTAGTCGGTGGACAGCCCGTAGATGACCGCGACGATCACCACCAGCAGCAGGGCCATGATCGGCTGCGGGGTGAATTTCAGCAGTTCCGCGCCGTGCCCGTCGACGAAGACCCAGGTGAGGATGCCCAGGGTGGCGCCCAGTCCGAGCGCATTGCACAGCGCGGCCTTGATCGGCAGCACCCAGGAGCCGAAGGCCCACATCAGCAGGGCTGTCGTGACGAGCAGGACCGCGAGGATCATCAGGGGCAGTCGGTGCACCAGCGCGTCGACGCTGTCCTGGCCGACCACCGGTTCGCCGCCGACGAGCAGAGTGGTTCCCGGTGGGACCTCGAGTTCGCGCAGGTAGTCGACGGTGGCGCGCGCGTCGGCGGGGTCGGCGAGGGCGGCCTCGGTGGCGAACACGTCGGTGCGCTGCGTACCGCGCGTGGGTACGCCGAACGGCCCGGCCAGTCCCGGCGCGTCGTTGGCCGCCGCCCACACCGCACCCACGTCGAGGGGCTCGTCGGAGACGAACACCAGCTGGACCGGATCGGCCCGCCGCAGCGGGAACAGTTCGTCGAAGTGCTGCTGGGCCAGCCGGGTCGGATTGTCCGGCGGCAGATACCGCTCACTCACACTCCCGAACGCCAATCCCCCGATCGGCGCAGCGAGCACCAGCAACCCCGCGCACACCGTCAACGCGACGCCGCGCGGATGTCGCCGCACGAACCCGGCCAGCCGCCACCACCCGCCGCCCGCCCGCGACCCGTCGAGCTCCCAGGCCCCCTGCGCCCCGGATCCCGTCACCGCGCCCGCGCCACTCCGACCGGTCGTCCCGCCATCACCAAGCTCTGCGAGACCAGCCTCCCCGACCGCCGACGCGTGTCGATCCCCCGTCGTGCCCCGCGCCGCCGCCGCACCGCGCACCCGCACCGCTCGATCCCCCGTCATGTTGCGCGACCCCGCCGTGCTGGGCGCCTGCGCCGCTCGCTCCCCTGCCCTGCCGCGCGGCCCCGTCGTCTCGCGCACCCGCGCCGCTCGGTCCCCGGCCGCACCGCGCACCCGCACCGCTCGACCCCCCGCCGCGCCGCGCGCCCGCCCCACGAACCGGCGCCAACCCAGCGCGTCGACCCGGTGTCCGAGGATCGCCAGCAGGGCGGGGAGGACGGTGAGTGCCGTGAGCGCGGCGAGGGTGATGGTGACGATGGTGCCGTAGGCGAAGGAGCGCAGGAAGCCGTGCGGGAACAGGAGGATGGTGGCGGCGGCCGCGATGACGATGGTCGCCGAGGCGAGCACGGTGTGTCCGGCGGTGACGATCGTGCGGCGCACCGCCTCGGGCACTTCGCGACCGGCGTCGAGTTCCTCGCGGAATCGGCTGACCACGAAGAGCCCGTAGTCGATGGCCAATCCGAGCCCGATCATCGAGACCACCGGCGCGACGAAGGAATTCACCTCGGTGAGATGGGTGATCGATCGGATGATCCCCCACGCGCCGAGCACGGTGAGCCCACCGGCGAGCAACGGCAGCGCGGCCGCGATCACCCCGCCGAACACGAACAGCAGCAGCACCGCCACCACCGGCAGCGCGATGAGTTCCATGCGCCGCTGGTCGGTGGCCATGGTGTCGGTGAGGGTGCCCGCCACCACCTGACCGCCGGCCACCTCCATCGTCAGGCCGGGGGCAGCGAGGTCGTCGCGGACCGCGCGGTAGTTGCGCAGCAGCGTTGTGTTGTCCTCGCCGCGCAAGGAGAGTGCCGCGAAGGCGTGCTTGCGGTCGTCGGTGCCGAACAGTGACGGTTGGGCCACACCGGTTTCGGTCGGCCAGTAGGCCCCGTTCACGCGGTCGATCTCGGCGGGATGCACGCGGGGTAACAGGTTCAGATGCGCGACAACGGCTTCGGCGAAGGCGAGATCGTCGACGGTTCGGCCATCGGGGGCGTGAAAGAGCAGCAGCACGTCTGCGGAGTGATCACGCCCGAACGCCTCGGTCCGAATCTGCCCGGCGCGCACCGAGTCCGAGCCGGGATCGTCCCACCCGTCGGCGCTGAGCCGGTCACCGAGCCCGAGCCCGTAACCGCCGAGCGCGAGCAGCGCGGCGACCACCGCGCCGAGGACGGTGTATCGCCGGAGGACGACGAATTCCGCCCACCGGCTCACCGCGTCAACGCTGCCTCGAACACCGGCCACGACTTGTGCAGATCCCGCTCCCAGTACCCCCACGAGTGGGTGCCGGTGGGCCGCAGGTCGACGGTCGCGGGAATCCCCAACGACTGCAATCGATCCCGCAGCTGGTGCGTGCACAGATTGGTGACGGCCTCGAGCGAGGCGCCGAACAGCAGCTGGAAGGTCTGCTGGATCGGGTCGCCCTGGGTGCCGACGGTTTCGAACGGACCGGGGATGCCGGTGCCGGAGGAGATGTAGACCTCGGTGCCGCGCAACGCTTCCGCGTGCAGGTAGGGATCGTTGGCCGACCAGGCCGGGTCGGTCGGCGGTCCCCACATGTTGGCCGCGTTGCCGAGCCTGCTGCCGACCACCGTGCGCACGATGGCCTGCCCGCGCGGATCACTGGTCCGCACGCACCCGGAATAGGAGCCGATCGCGCGGTACAGCCCCGGTTCGGCGAGCGCGAGCTGGAACACCGAGGTGCCGGCCATCGACAGTCCCGCGATGGCATTGGCACCGCTGCCGCCGAATTCGGCATCGATCACCGGCGGCAGTTCCTTGGTGAGGAAGGTGGTCCAGCGCTGTTTGCCCAGCACCGGATCATCGGCCCGCCAGTCGGCGAAGTAACTGCCCGCGCCGCCGAACGGGATCACCACGTTGACCTGTTTGTCCTTGAAGAACTCGACCACATCGGTGCGGTCGAGCCAGTTCCCATCGCTGCCGCCGCCGACCCCGTTCAGCAGATACAGCGTCGGCGCGGGCGCTTTCGGGTCCGCGGCGCGCAGCACCCGCACCCGGGTGACGATGTCCATGGCGGGTGAGTACACGCCGACATCGATGGTGCGATCGGGCTCGTGACGCAGGTCGTCGATCCGGGCGGTGGCCGGTGCCGCGGTCGCGGCGGGGGCCGATCCCAGCGCGGCCACCGCCAGGGCGACGGCGGCGACGATGCGAGCGCACACTGCTCGACCAGACATCATCGAACTCCGATCTCTACGCCGAATCCTGCTCTCTGTTCGCGATCCAACGGTATTCCCGAACGCTACACACGGTTTCGGAAAAACATTGTGACGATTACCAGAAGATTTTCCGGCACCCTGTGCGAGCAGGCAGGAAACCTTCGCCTCGAGTCGAGATCACAATCACAGACCTATCACGTTGGTGCCATCGACGAACCACGTTACTCCAGGCTCGTTTTCGCTGTGAGGGGTCCTACGCTGCGCAGACCGGGCACATGTTGACATCGAGGGCCCTGATGCGGAGGAATCATGTCGGACATCGCTGTTGTCGGAATCGGCTGCCGATTCGCCGGTGGAATAGACTCACCGGAATCGTTCTGGGAGTTCGTTGTCGAAAAGCGCGATGCGGTGGTGGATATTCCGGCGAGCCGCTGGGATTATCGTCGCTATTACGATCCGGACAAACGGACACCCGGTCGCAGCTACACCCGTCGCGGCGCGTTCATGACCGGCGACCCGTGGGAGTTCGACCCCGATTTCTTCGGTATCTCGCACCGCGAGGCGACCGGCCTCGACCCGCAGCAGCGGGTGCTGCTCGAGGTGACCTGGGAGGCGCTCGACGACGCCGGGGTCGCGGGCAAGGCCGCAGGCAGCTCGGTGGGTGTGTATGTGGGCGGGTTCGTCGTGGACCAGTCGGTGATCGGTGTGGTCGGCCCGGCACTGGCGCACGTCGACATGCACACCGCGGCCTCGGCCTCGTACACGATGCTGTCCAACCGCATCGCCTACGCGCTCGACCTGACCGGCCCGGCGCTGACCGTCGACACCGCGTGCTCGTCCTCGCTGGTCGCCATCCATCTGGCCTGCCAGGCGCTCGACAACGGCGACTGCACGGTGGCGCTGGCCGGTGGCGTGAACGTCATGCTGCAGCCGGAGACGTTCGTGATGATGTGCAAGGGCGGCTTCCTCGCCACCGACGGTCGCTGCAAGTCCTTCGACGCCGCCGGTGACGGCTACGGCCGCGGCGAGGGCGCGGGCATGATCGTGCTCAAGCGGCTCGACGACGCGGTGCGCGACGGTGACCGGGTCTACGCGGTGCTCAAGGGCACCGGCGCCAATCAGGACGGCCGCACCACTGCGATCACCGTGCCCAACGACGTCTCCCAGGAGGCGCTGGCCCGGGCGGTGTGCGAGCGCTCGGGCACCGCGCCCGCGGACGTGACCTATGTGGAGGCGCACGGCACCGGCACGCTGGTCGGCGACCCGATCGAGTTGCGCGCGCTGGGCCGCGTCTACGGTGCCGCGTCCGGGCGCTCCGGTTCCCTCGGTGTCGGTTCGCTCAAGGCCACCCTCGGGCACACCGAGGCCGCCGCCGGTGTCGCGAGCGTGATCAAATCCGTGCTGGCCGTTGCCCATCGGACGATTCCGCCGCAGGGCTGGTTCGACACCCCCAATCCCGACATCGCGTTCGACGAGCTGGGCCTGCACGTGCAGCTCGAGCCGCAGCCGGTCGAGTCCGATCTTCCGATGACCATCGCGGTCAACGGTTTCGGCTACGGCGGCACCAACGCCCACGTGATCGTGCAGGAGTTCCACTCCGAGCCCGCACCGGTCGAGCCGCCGAAACACTATGGAATCCTGCCGGTTTCGGCCCGCAGCGCGACCGCGACCCGGGCCATGGCAGGCCGTTTCGCCGACCTGCTCGCCGCGGGCGCCGACCCCGACCGGCTGGCCGAGGCGGCCTGGACCCGGCTCGCGCACCACCCGTTCCGCACCGGCTTCCTCGTCGACGGCACCACCGAACTCATTCGTGAACTGCGCGAATACGCCGACGGTGCGGGTCGCGACGCCACCAGGACACTCACCCGTGGTGGAGCGCCGGTCTTCGTGTTCTCCGGGATGGGTCCGCAGTGGTGGGGCATGGCGCGCGAACTGCTGTGCGCCGAAGGGGCTTTCGCCGCCACCGCGCAGGAGGTCGACGCGGTCTTCCGGGAAGTGGCCGGGTGGTCGATCATCAGCGAACTGCTGCGGCCGGAGCAGGAATCGCGGGTCACCGCGACCATGGTGGCCCAGCCCGCCAACTTCCTGGTGCAGGTCGCGCTGGTGAGCGAACTGGCCGAATACGGGATCACCCCCGGTGTGATCGTGGGGCACAGCGTCGGCGAGGTGGCCGCGGCCTACGTCTCGGGCGCGCTCTCGCTGCACGACGCGGTGACCGTGGCGTATCACCGCGCGCGGCTGCAGGCGAGCACCGCGGGCACGGGCGGGATGCTGGCCGCCGGGATCAGCGTCGAGCGGGCCACCGAGCTGATCGGACCCGACGACGCCATCGACATCGCCGCGGTGAACAGCCCCAACAGCCTCACCCTCGCCGGTGATCCCGACCGCCTCGACCAGCTCGCCGAAACCCTCACCGAGCAGGGTGTTTTCGCCCGTCGGCTGCGGGTCGAGGTGCCGTATCACAGCCGCCTGATGGACCCCATCCTCGACGAATTGCGCACGGTCCTGGCCGATCTCACCCCGCAGGCACCGACGCTCCCGCTGTACTCCACCGTCACAGGACAGCAGGTCACCGAAGGTGTGTGGGATGCGGACTACTGGTGTGCGAACGTGCGCCGATCGGTGCGGTTCGCCGACGCGATGAGCGCGCTGATCGAGGCGGGCCACCGGGTCTTCGTCGAGGTCGGGCCGCACCCGGTGCTGTCGGGCAACATTCGCGAGCTGCTGCTCGAGACGGGCGACAACGGTGTCACCGTCTCGACGCTGGATCGCCAGCAGTCCGACTCGATCAGCGTGCGCCGGACCGTGGCCGGGCTCTACAGCGCGGGCGCGCTCGACCCCGAGGTCCTGTTCCCCGCCGACCGGCCCGCGACCCCGCACCTGCCGCTGCCCCGCTACCCGTGGCAGCGCACCCGGCTGTACTCGGCGCTGCCGCTGTTCGAGCAGCTGCGCAACGGTTCGCCCGGTGGCTACGCCATGCTCGGCGATCCCGATCTGGAGGGCAGGCCCGGTTGGCTGCTGCAGATCGGCACCGAGAAGCTGCCGTGGCTGGTGGATCACGTCGTCGGCGGGGTGCGCATCCTGCCCGGCGCGGCCTATCTGGACGCGGCGCTGAGCGCGGCGGCCCAGCGGATGGGTGAGCCCCGGGTCGCGCTGGAGAACGTGCGCTTCGTGGCGCCGGTGATCATGGGCGCCCCCGATGTGCCGCTGCTCGAACTCAGCGTCGAGGAGGCCAGCGGCCGCTTCCTGATCCGCTCGCGCAGCGCCACCGGCTCGGTGTGGACGGTCAACGCGATCGGCCGCCTGCTCACCGGCGCCTACGAGACCACGAAAGTGCCGATCCCCGAACTGGACTCGGCCGTGGAGTTCGACCCGGAGCTGTTCTACTCCGCCCTGCGCACGCACGGCCTGCAGTACGGCCCGACCTTCCGCCGGGTCACCTCGGTCCGGGCGAGCAGCGACACCGTCCTCGCCACGGTCGACGCGAGCATCGCCACCGGGTCCGGGCACCTCGCCCACCCGGCGGTGGTCGACGCGGCCATGCAGGTCGCGGCGCTGCTCTTCGCCGACGACGCCATCGGCGAGGGCGCACTGGTCCCGGTCGCCGTCGACGCGGTCCGCCTCTACGGCGCCCTCCCCGAACAGCTCACCGTGCTGGCCCGGCGCGACCCGCGCACCCGCCTGCGCGCCGACATCGAACTGCTCGACGAAGCCGGCAACCGCTGCCTGCACCTGGTCGGCGTCCAGGTCGGCGCCCTCAACCCCGGCGCCGACCCCCTGCACCGCATGGCCGAGTTCTACTACACCGACGAACTCGAGCCCCGCGACCCGATCGACCCGGCCGCCCTGCCCACGTCCGAGACAGCGACCGTCGTCGTCGCACTCGGCGCGAGCCACCGCGCCCGCGCCCTGGCATCCAGCCTGCCCGGCGCGGTCCTCCAGATCACCGAGCCGTCGACCGACCCCACCGAAACCGCCTATCTCACCGAGGAACTCACCCAGCACCTACACGCGGCCGCACACGCACTGGACTTCCTCGGCGGCAATTCCGGCCGGGACGACACCGACCCGTCGATACCTCAGTCCGGCTCGTCCGCCGCGACCAACCGGCGCCTGCACGTCTGCCTCGTCGCCGGTGCCGTCCACGACGACCTCGCCGCGCTGTGGACGCTGAAGCAGATCGCCGTCACGCTCGGCGAATTCGCGGACTCCCTCATCGAGCACGGCGATGTGCTCCCCACTCTCGGCGAAGGCCTGATCGACATCACTCTGGTCACCGAGGAGGCCTTCGCACTCCCCGACGACAAGTCCGAACCCCAGTACCGCCACCGTGCGCTCGCCGGTGCCCGCCGGGTCCTGCTCAACGAACAGGCCGCCCTGCGCTGGCGGCTGATCGACGTCGACCCCGACGTCTCCCTCGATCTGCTCGGCACCGAGCTGTCGGTACCCGGCGCCTTCACCCACGACAACACCGACGAGATCCTGCTGCGTGCGGGCCGGCGCTGGGCACCCATGGTCACCAAGCCGCTGCAGGCGCGCATCGACGAACTCGACACCGCGCACCCACTCGCCGACCCGGCCGCCGACTTCGCCATCGAAGTACCGAAATCGCGGCTGCTGTCGGCACTCTCGTGGCGCGCGAGCACCCGGCGCGACCCGGGACCGGGCGAGGTGGAGGTGCGGATGCGGGTCATCGGCCTCAACTACAAGGACCCGTTGAAGGTGATGGGCCTGCTCGGTGAGCGGGAGCTGGCGGGCACGTTCTTCGGCACGGCACCCGGCATGGAGGGCGTCGGCACGGTCGTGCGGCGCGGTGCGGGCGTCACCGCGCTGGCCGAGGGCAACCTGGTCGCCATCGCCGCCAAGGACATGATGCGCCGCTACCACCTGGTCGACCAGCACGCCGCGATCCGCCTGCCCGCGGGCGCCGAGCCCGGATTGTGCACCAGCACCACCGCTTTCGGCACCGCCGAATACGCCCTGCTCGACCTGGCCCGCCTGTTGCCGGGCGAGACGGTGCTCATCCACGGCGCCGCGGGCGGTGTGGGTTCGGCCGCGATCCAGGTGGCCAAGTCGCGCGGTGCCCGCATAATCGGCACCGCGAGCACCCCTGAACGGCGCGCCCACATCCGCAGTCTCGGCGTCGACCACGCCCTGCACTCGCGCTCGCTCAACTTCGCCGACGACGTCCTCACCCTCACCGACGGTGTCGGCGTCGACGTGGTGCTCAGTACGGCGCCGGGCGAGATCCTGCGCCAGAACTTCCGCGCCGTCACCGAATTCGGCCGGATCGTCGAGGTCGGCAAGGCCGACGTGTACACCGGCGGCCTGCTCGAACTGGCCAACTTCGACAAGAACCTCTCGTACTTCTCCGTCGACCTCGACCGCATGTGCGCGGTCCGCCCCATGCAGCTGGCCGACCTGCTGCGCCGGGTCTACGAGAAGATCGAAGCGGGCGTCTACCAGGCACTCCCGTACGAACTGTTCGAAACCCACGAGGTGGCACGGGCTTTCGACGAGGTGATCCGCTCGTCCCGGATCGGCCGGGTGGCACTGAGCATGGACGACACCGCGCCACCGGTGCGTCCGCAGCTGCCCGAGGTCACCATCCACGGCGCGGCCACCTACCTGATCAGCGGCGGCTTCGGCGGCTTCGGCCTGGCCACCGGCCGCTGGCTGGTGAGCAAGGGCGCGCGCAGGCTGGTGCTGGTCGGGCGCGGTGGCGCGCGAACCGACGAGGCGCACCAGCAGCTGGAGGCGTGGCGGGCCAAGGGCGTCGAGGTGGTCGAGGAACTCGCCGACATCGCCGACCTGGTCGCGGTCACCGGCGTGGTCGGGCGGGCGCACACCGACGGCTATCCGCTGCGCGGGGTCTATCACGCGGCAGGCGCGGTGGCCGACAACCGGATCGGCCTGATGGACCTGGACGAACTCACCCGCGTGTACCGCCCGAAGGTGCACGGCGCCAAGGTCTTGCACCGCGCTGTCGCCAACGCGGGCATCGAGCTGGACATGTTCGTGCTGTACTCCTCGGGCGGTTCGATGTTCGGCATCTTCGGCCAGTACAACTACAGCGCGGCCAATCTCGCGGTGGAGGCACTGGCCGAGCAGTGGGCGCGCGCCGGTGAGCGGGTGCTGTGCGTGGGCTGGGGCCACATGTCCGGCGCGACCGGCGGCATGGCGGCCGACGAGAAGGTCGCCAAGTATCTCGAGGTGGCCGGTTTCGCGCCCATCGACATGGCCGACGGCACCGCCTATCTCGAACAGGCCCTTCGCCTCGGCGTCACCAGGGCTTCGATCATCCCCACCGACTGGTCCCGGCTGGCCGCCTCGTTCCCGCAGATGACCCGCACCGGCCGCCTCACCGCGCTGATCGCGGCCTCCGTCGAGGACAATTCGGCGCTGGCCCGCCTGCAAGCCGAACTCACCGCGCTCGACGAGGGCAAACGCGGGCACGCCGTCGCCCGGATGCTGGCCGATCAGCTCGCGGTCGTGATGGGCGTCGCCCCCGACTCGATCGACCTCACCGTCCCCGTCCCCGAACTGGGCCTCGACTCGCTGATGGCGGTGGAATTCGGTGCGCGCGTGGGCAAATCGCTCGGCATCGAGCTCATGTCACTACAGATGGGTCGCTCGTTCAGCCTGGAACAGGCGGGCCCGAAGGTCGCCGAGTTGATCCTGGCCGCCGACACCACGCGCGTCTCGCTGCCGGATCTCGCGGCGGCACAGGAGGATTCAGGCGACGGCGTCGAGACCGAGGAACCCGCATTGGTGGGCGGTCAGCGATGACTCCCGAGGGAGCAGCCCGATGACCGACGTGCGAACCAGCGCTCCGACAGAGACGGGTGCGCGCCACGGCGCCTGGCCCGCCTTTGCCGGGTGCCTGATCGCGGTGTTCATGCAGATGATCGACGTGACGATCGTGAACACCGCACTGCCCAGCATCACCGCCGACCTGCGCGCCTCGTCCTCGGCACAGCTGCTGGTGGTGACCGGGTACTCGCTGGCCTTCGCCTGCACCCTGCTCCCGGCCGCGCGCCTCGGCGCGATGTTCGGCAGGCGGACGCTGTTCCTGTGGTCGATGGTGGCGTTCACCGCAGCCTCGGTCTGGTGCGGCATGTCGGATTCGGCGACCGAGCTCATCGTTGCCCGTGTCGCCCAGGGTGTCGCGGGCGGTGGGATGGCCGCGCAGACCATCGCCATCCTCACCGCGAGCTTTCCCCGCGCCAAGCTTCCGCTGGTGTTCGCCGTCTACGGCGGCACAGCCGGTTTCGCGGGGATGCTCGGGCCGATTCTCGGCGGCGCGCTGATCACCGCGAACATCGCCGGCACCGGCTGGCATTCGATCTTCCTGATCAATGTCCCGCTCGGCGCGCTCGCCTTCGTCCTCGCGTTCCGCTGGCTGCATCTCGGCCGTGCGGCCGAGCCGGGGCGGCTCGATCTCGCCGGGGCGGCGCTGTCGACCGTGAGTCTGTTCGCGCTGCTGTCGGCGCTGGCCGATGTGCAGGAACACGGTTGGCGACTGGGCACTCCCGCGGTCATCCTCGCCGCGCTGGTGCTGGGCGCCGGATTCCTCGTCCAGCAATATCGTTCGTCCCAAGCTCCGCTGGTTCAGCTGAAGCTGTTCGACGATCGCGGCTTCGCCCTCGGCGCCATCCTGGTGACGACGTTCTTCGGCGTGTTCACCGCCTTCGTCTTCGCCATCTCGATCACCCTCCAGGACATCGTCGGCTTCTCCCCGCTGCGCACCGGCGTCGCGATGACCCCGTTCGCGCTCGGCGCCGGGCTGGGCGCGGTGCTCTCACCGTGGCTGGTCGCACGCTGGGGCGCCCGCGCGCTCGCGGTCGGCATCGCCTGGTTCGGCTGCTGTGTGGCCATCGGCGCCTGCTATCTCTGGTACACCGACGGCACCGTCGACCTGCGGATCGCGCTGCTCCCGATCTTCGTGTCCGGTATCGGGGTCGGCGTGTTCGGCGTCCAGTTGCAGCCGATGATGCTGGCCGGACTGACCCAGCAGCGCATGGACGACGCCTCCGGCCTGCTGCCCACCATCGAGCAGATCGGCAACGGACTCGGCCTCGCCCTGCTCAGCGCGGTCTTCTTCCGCGCGCACACCCTCGGCGGCGCACTGAGCATGTTCGCCGCCGTCGCGGTCGTCGCCCTGGCGATGGGCGCGCTCACCCTCGCCCTGCCCAGCAACGAACGGAGTTGACCCGTGGTGAGTTTCGGCCTCATCGAGGAATGGCAGCCCGCGCCGGGCCACCTGGTGAGCTGGCACGCGACCCCGGCCGCGGTGGCCGCCGCGGACCGGGCACCCAGACACCCGGTGCCGCCGTCGCATCAGCAGGAGGAGTATCTGCGACTGGCGCACCGCAACATCGAGGCGACGTTCCGGTTCTCCGGGCTGTGCGTGGTCACCGCCGCGGTGCCCGGCCTGCTCGATCGCGGCGCCATGACGCGGGCGATCAACGCGTTCCTGTTGCGTCACGACACTTTTCGCACCTGGTTCGCGATCGGTACCGACGGTGCGGTGCACCGTCATCTTGTCGCGCCGGAGGTGGTCGAGTTCGCCGAGCACGAGCGCGGACTCGTCACCGGCGCGCAGATCAGGGCGCATGTGCAGGAGAGCACGCCCGGACCGTTCCACTGGAACTGCTTCACCTTCGGCGCGATCGAGCACGGCGACTCGACCACCCTCTACCTCGCGGTCGACCACCTTCACACCGACGGTGTGGCCCAGTACATCTCGTGCTTCGAGCTCGCGCATCTGTACCTGCGGGAAGTCGGCGAGGACGCGGGTCAGCTCAGCGCGCCCGCCAGTTTCCTCGACTACTGCGCCCGCGAACGCACCGCCTCCGCCGCGTTGACGCGCACCTCCCCCGGTGTGCGCCGCTGGCTCGAACTGCTCCGCGGCAACGGCGGCGAACTCCCTTCCTTCCCTCTGGATCTAGGCAAGAGCCCCGGCTCCTACCCGCGCAGCGCCCACCGCACCTTCCCCCTCTTCGACGAGGCGGCCGCACTGCGTTTCGAGAAGATCTGCCGCGATCACGGCGCCGAATTCACCGGCGGCATCTTCGCCGCGGCCGCGCTGGCCGAACGGGAACTGCTCGACAGCGACTACTACTTCACCCTCTCCCCCATCAGCACCCGCTCCACCATCGCCGAACTCGTCTCCGTCGGCTGGTATGTCACCCTGATCCCCGTCGCCTTCCCGATCGGCGCCACCGCCACCTTCACCCGCACCCTCACCGCCGCCCAGCGCGCCTACGACACCGGCCTCACCCTCACCCCCGTCTCCCCGCACCGCGTCCTGCAACTGGCCGCCGACGACCCCGACATCACCGTCCGCCCCGGCTGGTCGGCCCCGATGCTCTCCTACGTCGACGCCCGCGACTTCACCGGCAACGAATACTTCGACACCCCCGGCACCGGCATCTACGCCAACCGTGCCGCCACCGAACAGGTCCTGCTCTGGATCAACCGCCTCCCCACCGCCACCGCCCTCAGCGCCATCTACCCCGACACCCCCACCGCCCACCACTCGGTCACCCGCTACATCACCACCCTGCGCTCGATCATGCGCTCGACCGCCGAGCCCTGATCGACCCGACTTTCACGGGTGTAGCACAAGTGCTACCATGCATGACATGGGCACTTTCGGTCTACGGGAGCTGAGGCAGCAGGCCTCCGAACTCGTCCGCAAAGCGGAGAACGGCGAGGACGTCACCATCACCGTGGCGGGCAGGCCGAGCGTGCGCCTGGTTCCGGTGGCCCCGGCCCGATGGCGGCGCTTCGACGAGATCGCCGATCTGTGGTCCGGTCCGGCCGATCCGGATTGGGAACGCGACCGCGACCTCACCGACCAGAGCCTGCGCGATCCGTGGACGACCTGACCACCGAGAACCGGGCAGTCCTCGACACCAGCGTGGTGATCGCGCAGGACATCACACCGATCCCCGGCCTGCTCACCATCAGCGCCGCCACCGTCGCGGAACTGCATTTCGGCGTCCTCGTGGCCAAGACCGACAGCATTCGCGCCGAACGACTGCGGCGGCTCACGACCTTGCAGCGGCGATTCGACGCGCTTCCGGTCGACGACGCCGTGGCGGCGAGTTACGGCATGATCGCGGCCGCGGTCGTCGCGGCGGGCCGACAACCACGCGCCCGGACCATGGACCTCATCATCGCCGCGACGGCCCACGCGCACTCCGCACGGCTCTACACCCGCAACCCCGCCGATTTCGTCGGCCTCGACGGTCTCGTCGAAGTGGTGACGGTCTGACCGGCTCAGCGCACCTGCAGGGCCTCGGCGAACAGGGGCCAGGAGGTGTGGAGGTCGGTTTGCCAGTAGCCCCAGGAGTGGGTGCCGGTGGGGCGGAGGTCGATGGTGGCGGGGATGTTCAGGTCGGTGAGGCGGGTGGCCAGCTGGCGGGTGCACAGGTCGGTGACGGCGTCGAGGATGCCGCCGATGAGGAGCTGGTCGAGGAGTTTTCTGGTGTCGCCCGCGATGCCGGGGCCGTCGGGATGGTCGAGGGGGCCGGGGAGGCCGGTGCCCGAGGAGGCGTAGATGGCGAGGCCGCGGAGGCGGTCGGCGTGCAGGAGGGGGTCGTTGGCGGCCCAGAGGGGGTTGCCGGGCAGGCCCCACATGTTCACGGGGTCGCCGTTCTGGCCGGAGACGACCGTGTTGACGATCGCGTGACCCTGCGGTCCGCTGGTGGAGACGCAACCGCTGTAGGAGCCGACCGCGCGGTAGAGCCGGGGCGCGGCGAGGGCGAGGTGGAAGGCGGCGGTGCCCGCCATCGAGACACCCGCGATCGCGTTGGCGCCGCTGCCGCGGAACTCGGCGTCGATCACGCGCGGGAGTTCCTGGGTGAGGAAGGTCGTCCAGCGCTGGCGGCCGAGCACGGGATCATCGGAGATCCAGTCGGTGTAGTAGCTGCCCGCCCCGCCGATCGGCACGACCACCGTCACCTGCTGGTCGGCGAGGAACCGCTCGGCGTCGGTGCGGGTGAGCCAGTTGTGGCCGTCGCGCCAGTCGTCGGTCGGGCTGCCGCCGTCGACCCCGTTGAGCAGGTACAGCACCGGTGCGGCCGCCGCGCGGTCGGGCGCGGGCAGCACCGCGACGTGTACCGGTTTGCCCATGGCCGCCGAGTGCACGACCAGGTCGACCACCCGGCCCGGCCCCGGTGTCGCGGAGACCAGCCGGGCGGCGTCGACGGCACGTGCCGGTTCCGGTGGCGGCTGCGCCGAGACCGCCGCGGGCACGCAGGCGATCCCGGCGGTCAGCGCGAGCAGCAGCGCGTATCGCGTCACGACGCCCATGCGCCACCTCCATGTCCGGCCGAAGACGAGACCGTGCGACAGAGGGTAGGCCGCGATCAGCCCACTCGGACACATTTCTGAAACATTTGCGATTCAGAGTGGGCGCGTCGGGTCAGTCCAGCGCGTCGACGAACGCGCTCACCTCGGCGACGAAACGCGCGCGATCCTCGATGAACAGCCCGTGCTGGGCACCCTCCCAGTACGAACCGCGGGCATCGGGCGCGGTCTCGACGATGTAGCGGCCGTTCTCGACCGGCACCACCGGGTCCTCGGTGCCGTGCAGCACCAGCACCGGGATGTCGAGCGCGCGCAGGGTCTCGGTGTTGTCGATCGTGCGGTAGAACAGCGCCTTGCGCACCGACGGCGCGGTCGCCAGGCTGCCGCCGAACAGGCGCTGAGCATCGGGGCCCTTGTCCTCGCCCGGCCCGGTATTGGCATTGCCGAACACCGCGAACGCGCGCACCGCCCGGCCCGCCGCCGCATCGAAGACGCCCGGAATCGCCTTGACCATGGCCGGTCCGGGAGCCCCACCGGGCACATCAGGGCCGATGCTCGCGGGCGCGCCGCTGTAGATCGCCGCCGCGACCGCGCCCGTGCCGTAGGTGGCCAGGTAGTCGGTGGCGACGATCCCGCCGTAGGACCAGCCCAGCAGCACCGCGCCGGATTCGATTCCCTCGGCCGCGAGCACGGCCGCCACATCACCCGCCCACGCCTTCGGATCGTCGTAGCCGGTACCCGGATCGTCGGAGTAACCGTGTCCGCGCAAATCCACGGCGATCACCCGGTAGCGCTCGGCGAGATCGTCGGCCGCGCCACCCCAGCAGCGCAGGTTCCCCGCCCAGCCGTGCAGCAGCACCAGCGGCCGCCCGGTCTCCGGGCCGGTGACCCGGTAGACGATCCTCGTGCCCTCGGCACCGACAGCGTCACGAATAGCCATGCCGCCAGGGTAGAGGTACGCCTCACGATGATCGGAGCCATGGCGAGGGCGAATCCGCGGCGAATAGGATCGACAGACATGAGCACTCGTACCGCCGTCGTCACCGGAGCCAGCTCCGGCATCGGGGAAGCCACCGCCCGCGAACTCGCCAAGCAGGGTTACCACGTCTACGTGGGCGCCCGCCGGTTCGATCGGGTGCAGAAGCTGGCCACCGAGATCGGCGGCACCGCGCTCGAGCTCGACGTCACCGACGAGGACTCCGTGCGCGCGTTCGCCGACGCGATTGAACGCGCCGACGTGCTGGTCAACAACGCGGGCGGCGCGAAGGGCCTGTCCACCGTCGCCGAGGCCGACCTCGACGACTGGCGCTGGATGTGGGAGACCAACGTGCTCGGCACCCTGCGCGTCACCAAGGCCCTGCTGCCGAAACTGATCGACTCCGGCGACGGCCTGATCGTCACCATCACCTCCATCGCCGCCCTGCTCACCTACGACAACGGCTCGGGCTACACCTCGGCCAAGCACGCCCAGGGCGTACTGCACCGCACCCTGCGCGGCGAACTGCTGGGCAAGCCGGTCCGACTCACCGAGATCGCCCCCGGCGCGGTGGAGACGGAGTTCTCGCTGGTCCGCTTCGACGGCGACGCCGAGCGCGCGGCCAAGGTCTACGAGGGCATCGACCCGCTCTACGCCGCCGACATCGCCGAGATCGTCGGCTTCGTGGCCAGCCGCCCCGCGCACGTCAACCTCGACACCATCGTCGTCAAGCCCCGTGACCAGGCCGAACCCGGACGTTTCGCCCGTCGTTCCTGAACCGTCCCGCGCTCGGGGCAGTGAACCTCACCACCACCCGATCGCGCCCGCGACCAGCTCGAATGCTTCCTTCGAGCTGGTCGTTTCGCATCGATTACACACCGGCCCAAGACATTCCACGATGATCCGCGCTCGATTGGCGAGCCCGCGGCAGGTCGCCGATACTGCCACCGGGGGGTGCAGCAGCGTTGCTGCGAGTTCGCTATCGCCCCGGTACGGCCGATAGCATCGCCCGAGTTTTGCTGACAGTCGGATCGGAGTACCCAGATATGCGCAGCATGAAGTCCGCACTCGACGGATTCAAAGATTTCCTCATGCGCGGAAACGTGATCGACCTCGCGGTTGCCGTGGTGATGGGCACCGCGTTCACCGCCGTGGTCACCTCGTTCACCAAGGGTCTCGTCGACCCGCTGCTCGCGGTGTTCGGCTCGAGCGGCGAGCTGGGCCTCGGCGTCCAGCTGATGGCGGACAAGCCCGCCACCTTCATCGCCATCGGCCCGATCGTCACCGCGTTCATCAACTTCTTCGTCGTCGCCGCCGTCCTGTACTTCGTGCTGATGCTGCCGATGAAGACCTTCAAGAACAAGTTCGGCACCACCAAGGCCGCCGAGCCCACCGAGACCGAACTGCTCATCGAGATCCGCGACCTGCTGGCCAAGCAGCAGGGCCTGTCCGCCGACGCGTCCGAGGAACTCAGCCGCGAACGCGCCAGCGAGTCGGCCTAGCCCTTCGGCATGTCCTTCGGCATCCGGCGCGGCAGCAGCAGCGCCGGGATCAGCGCCAGCGCGATCATGATCGGCGCGATCAGATAGGTGTGCTGGAAGGCTTCGGCCAGAGCCGGAGCCAGCTCGGCGCGGGCGCCGGGGTCCATGCCGTGCAGGGCTTGCAGGCCGCCGGTCACCGGGAGCAGCGCGCTCAGGGTCACCGAGGTCACCGCGATGCCGATGGCCATGGCGGTGGTGCTGATCATGTTCAGCACCGTCGACCCGGCCGGCTGTTGCTCCCGGCTCAGCGACCTGGTGGCGGTGGTCATCACCGGCATCATCGTGCCGCCACCACCGGCGCCCATCAGCAGCAAGGATGCGCCGAGGGCCCAGTACGGCGCGTCCGCGTCGAGCTGGATCAGGAACAGCACGAAACCGGTGAGCGCCACCGTGATCGAGGCGGGCAGGTAGCGGCCGGGCGGGATCCGGTCGATCAGCCTGCCCGCCACCTGCATGCTGATGCCGGAGGCCAGCGCCATCGGGATGCCCAAAGCGCCTGCCATCAGCGCGGATTCACCACGCACCACCTGGAAGTACAACGGCAGCAACAACATCGTCCCGAAATAGCCGGTCGCGAACAGTGCCAGCAGGGCGGCCGAGGCACCCGAGGTCCGGTTGTTGAAGACCCGCAGGTCGAGCAGCGGCACCGGGACCCGCAGCGACCGCCGCACGAACGCGGCGATCAGCCCGGCACCGACCAGCAGCGGCACCAGCACGGCGGGCGAGGTGAAGTCCGCGTGCTCACCCGCGGCCGTCACGCCGTAGATCACCAGCGCCAGCCCTGGCGACATGAGCAGCAGGCCGCGCACATCCAGCGCCCGCGGCGGCTCGGGCGCGTCATTGGGGACCACCCGGGCGGCCAGCACCAGAACCAGCGCGCCCAGCGGCAGGTTGATGAAGAACATCCACCGCCACGACACCTCGTCGATGAGATACCCGCCGATCACCGGCCCCAGCAGCGGGCCGACCAGGATCGCCAGCCCCAGTGTGCTCATCAACTGACCGAGCCGTTCCGGGCCCGCCGCGCGCAGCAGGATCGTCATCGCGACCGGCATCAACAGCCCGCCGCTGGCCCCCTGCACCACCCGGAAAGCGATGAGCGACTCGATGTTCCAGGCCGACCCGGCCAGCAGCGAACCGATCGCGAACGCGACGACCGCCGTCAGATACAGCCGCTTGGCGCCGAAGCGCCCGACCAGCCACGCCGAGGTCGGCACCACCGCGCCGAGGGCCAGCGAGTAGCCGGTGGCCACCCACTGGATGGTGCTCAGTCCGGTGTCGAATTCGGCCGAGAGCCGGTTGATGGCCACGTTCACGATCGTCTGATCGAGCGTGGCCATGATCATGCCGACCACCAGCACCAGCGCGATGCGCATCGGGTTGCGGACGGCGACCGGCGCCGCCTTCGGTTCGATCAGCACAGCCGTCACTTCCCGTACGGGCGGATGGCGCGGGCGGTGCGCAGGGCCTCGCCCCACCAGCTCAGCTGATCGAGCATCACCGCGGCGGCGGCCTCGGCCTCGTCCGGCGCACTCAGCGCACCGTCGGCGTCGAACCGGCCCCACGGGTTGGGGAAGGCGACCGAATCGCGCACGGTGACCGCGTGCAGTTCGGCGAAGACCGGACGCAGGTGCTCCACCGCGCGCAGGCCGCCGGAGATGCCGCCGTAGGAGACGAAGCCGACCGGTTTGGCCTGCCATTCGCTGTGGTGGATGTCGATCAGGTTCTTCAGCGAGCCCGGGTAGCTGTGGTTGTACTCGGGCGTGACCACGACGAAAGCGTCGGCGCGGGCGAGCTTTTCGGTGGCATCGGCCACGGACGGGTGTTCGGTGGCCGCGCCGAAGGCGTGTGGCAGTTCCACCTGGCCGGTGTCGACGACGTCGACCACCATCGCGTCCCTGAGCTCGGCCTGGCGCACGAACCAGTCGGCGACCGTCGGACCGAACCGGCCCTCCCTGGTGCTTCCGACGACGACAGCGACCCGCAGTGCGGTCTGGGCGTGCTCGCTCATCACAGTTCCTCTTGCTCGGTGGCGGCCCCGCGACCGCCGCTGCGCTCCACGGTCGTACCTCAACCTCTCTTCAGGTCAAGTCGGCGGAATAAACCGGCCGCCATACTGCTTATTGCATTCATACGCAGATAAGCGACAATGCAGGAGGCCGGGGACCATGTCCGCATCACTGTTCGCCCACCGGGACTACCGGTTGCTGTTCACCGCGCAGGTGGCGGCACTGTTCGGTACCGGCCTCACCACCGTCGCCCTCGGCCTGCTCGCCTACGAACTCGCCGGCGGCAACGCGGCCATCGTGCTCGGTACCGCGTTGACACTCAAGATGGTCGCCTACGTGACCGTCGCGCCGATCGCGGGTGCCTACGCGGGCCGGTTACCGCGCAGGCAGTTCCTGGTGGCGCTCAACGCCATTCGCGGCGCGATCGTGCTCGCGCTGCCGTTCGTCGACCAGATCTGGCAGATCTACGTGCTGATCACCCTGCTGCAGATCGCCTCGGCCGCCTACACCCCCACCTACCAGGCCGTGCTGCCCGACATCCTGCCCGACGAACGCGACTACACCAGGGCGCTCTCGGCCGCCCAGCTCGCCGCGACCATGGAGACGCTGCTCAGCCCGATGCTGGCCGCGCTGGCGCTGAGCGTCCTCAGCTTCCACTGGCTGTTCGTCGGCACCGGCATCGGCTTCGCCGTCTCGGTGGGCCTGGTACTCGCCGCCCACATCCCGAACGCGGCGACAGGCGAGGGCGCGATCACCGAACGCCTCGTCGCCGGACTGCGCCTGTTCGCGGCCACCCCGCGGTTGCGTGGACTACTCGGGTTGAACCTGGTGGTCGCGGCGGCGGGCTCGGTGGTCATGGTGAACACCGTGAACTACGCGCGAGACATGCTGGGCGGCACCCAATCCGGGGTGGCGATCCTGCTGGCCGCCAACGGTCTCGGCACGATGTTCGTGGCGCTGACCCTGCCCCGAATCCTGGACCGGCGTGGTGAACGTCCGGTGATGCTCACCGGCGCGGGCATCCTCGCCGCCGGACTGGCCGCCGCCATCGCCCTGTCGACCGCCGCCACCGGCGACTGGCGCTGGGCCGCCGCGCTCACCGTCTGGGCCCTGATCGGCGCGGGCACCGGCCTCGTCCTCACCCCCACCGGCCGCGTCCTGCGCCGCTCGGCGCGCCCCGAAGACCGCCCCGCCCTCTTCGCCGCCCAGTTCTCCCTCTCCCACGTCGCCTGGCTGCTCACCTACCCGATCACCGGCTGGCTGGCCACCACCACCGGCTTCACCACCACCTGGCTGGTCCTGGCCGTCATCGCCACCCTCGGCGCCCTCGCGGCCCTGCGCCTGTGGCCCAGCAACGACCCGACCGAGATCACCCACACCCACGAACTGGGCACCGTCGACCCCGCCATCCTCACCGACGCCATCCAGATCGGCCCCCGCCACTTCCAGCACACCCACGCGTACGTCATCGACCGCAACCACCCCCGCTGGCCCACCCCGGCCACGGCCTGACCTGGACGGTTGATCACCAGGCGCTGGTGGCGTCGGCTTCTCGGCCGATGCTCACCGGAGCGCCTGGTGATCAACCGTCCAACGTCGCGTCTAGCGCGGAGCGGCGACGCCGGGAGTCGGTGAGTCGGCGGATCGGGCCGACATGGACTGCCAGGTGGGCCAGTCGATGGCCCAGTCGTAGATGTCGCCGTCGGCGGCGGAGAGGTCGATGGAGGTGCCGGTGACCTCCACCGGGTCGCCGTAGAGGGCGGTCGGGAAGTAGGCCTCGGCGTCGGACGGGGAGAGGTTGATGCAGCCGTTGGTGACGTTCGAGGAGCCCTGGGCGGACAGGGATTCGGGGTTGGCGTGGATGAATTCGCCGTTGTTGGAGATGCGCACGGCCCAGCGTTCGCGAACGTTCTCGTAGTACGGGGGATTCGACATCAGGAAGTCCTCGTACTTCTCGGTGACCACGTGGGTGCCCGAGCGGGTGACGTTGCGCGGTTCGTTGCCCTCGCCGTAGGAGACGGCGAAGTCGAAGACGGTGGCGCCGTCGCGGACCACCTGCATGCGGTGACTGGGCGCGTTCGCGATCACCACCTGGCTGCGGCCGATGGTGAAATCGGAGGTCAGGTCGGCATCGCCATAGGCGCCGCCGCCGAAGTCGACCCCGTAGAGGTTCGCCGCGACGTGCACGGTGGTGCCGGGGGTCCAGTACTCCTTGGGCCGCCAGTGCACGCGCGAACCGCCGTCGTCGGGCAGCCACGCCCACGAACCCTCGGTGGCCGGTTCGGTAGTGACGGTGAGCGCCTTCTCCACCGCGGCCTTGTCGGTGACCGGCCCGGTGAACTTCAGGATGATCGGCGCCGCGATGCCGACCTCCTGGCCGTCGCCGATATTGATCGTGGCGGGCGTGGTCGACTTCGGCGCGACCGTGGTGAAGCTGCCCTCGATCGGCACCGACGCACCGTCGGTTCCGATGGCCGTGCCGGTCCAGGTGTAGGACGAGCCGTAGCCGAGCGGTTCGGTGACCTGGTAGGTGGCGCGATCGGCGCTCAGCTCACCGCTGACCTGCTTGCCGTTGGCATTGGTGAGCGCGATCTGGTCGATCCGCCCGTCGGCGACCGTCACCGAGATCAACGACACCGGGTCGACCTCGGTCGCGCCGGGTGTCGGCGCCACAGTGACCTGCGCGACCGGCCCCGCCGGGGCAGCGGAATCCTCGCCCGTCCGGTCGGCCGTGCAGCCGGCCAGCACCACCAGCACCGCCAGCAAGATCACCGCAACCGCGGACCGGCGACCACGAAAACCCACTTCACGACCGTGCGCGACGGAATCCCGCCGCGCACGCCCTCCTGCCGTCCCGCGCGCACGCAACGGTCCGGTTACCGAAAGTTTGCTCACGCATCGAATGTACGCCGCGCTAATGATCTTGACTGGTCGACCGTGCTGCGGAACACCAGGTTCGCGGTCACAGCAACAGACACACCTGCGAATAGGCAGTGGAAATTTCCGTACATTGTCCGTACGTTGGAGGAACGCGCCCAGGAGAACTACTTCCGCAACTAGCCGAGAGCACCGCCATGACGCCGAAGACCCAACGAGTCGAAGTGCGGCTCGACAAACAACGACAGACCCAGATCCAGGCCGCTGCGGACGCGGTCAACGAAACGCTGAGCGAGTTCATCCGTGCAGCAGCCTTCGATCGTGCGGACCGGATCTTGGCGCTGTCGAGTCGGACGTTGATGCCCGCCGAACAGTTCGACGCGATGATGTCTTCACTGGACGAGCCCGACGAGGCCCCGGCACTGGCAAAGGCAGCAGCCAAGCCCCGAGTCTTCGTTCGCCGGTGACCTGGATCTCGACGGCGATCTCCGTCGACCACAAGCTCAGCGAGTTCGACTGCGGCAAGCCCGTTCTCAACGAGTGGCTACAGCGTATGGCCTTGCCGGCCGAACAGCGCTGGACGAGCCGGACCTATGTCTGGGTCACCGCCGATGATCCGACAGTGCGTGCGTACTACGCAATCGCACCCACCCAACTGGAACGCGATGTGGACGGCCTGTCGCAGTCGCTGTCGTCGGGGCTGAAAATCGTGCCCGCGTTCCTGCTGGCGAAGTTCGCGGTCGACCGTCGGCTGCACCGACAGGGTCTGGGCGAGCAATTGCTCGTCGACGCGGTCACCAAGATCATGGGGGCAGCGCAGACCACGGGCGGCCGCCTCATCGTCGTCGATGCCATCGACGAGTCCGCAGCAGCGTTCTACGCACGGTTCGGATTCACGCGGGTGCGCAACACCGAAAGCCGGCTGGTCATGAAGATGGCGACCGCGATGTCCGCATTCGGAGTGCACTGACGAGCACGGCACCCGCTCCGATCACTCAGCCGCGGCACTCATAGAACCAGGCCGACCGTGACCGGCTCCGGCTCCAGCGTGACGCCGAAGCGCTCCTCGACGCCCGCGCGCACGGTTCTGGCCAACGCGACGATGTCGGCCGCGGTCGCAGCGCCCCGGTTGGTCAGGGCCAAGGTGTGCTTGGTCGACAGGCGGGCCGCCGCGTCGGCGTCGGGGAAGCCCTTCGCGAAACCGGCGCGCTCGATCAGCCAGCCCGCCGAGAGCTTCGTGCCGTCGGGTGCCGGATAGGTGGGCACCTTCACATCGTCGCCCAGATGTGTGGTGATCGCGGCGAGCACCTGCGGTAGGCGATCCGCGGGCACGACCGGGTTGGTGAAGAACGAGCCCGCGCTCCACGTGTCGTGGTCGGTGGCGTCGAGGACCATGCCCTTGCCCGCCCGCAGCCGCAGCACCTCGGCACGTACGTCCGCGGCGGGTCTGGTCTCGCCTTCGCCCGCGCCGAGCACCTTGGCGAGTTCGCCGTAGCGCAGTGGCGCGCTGGCACCGGTCGGGTCGAGCGCGAACTCCACCGCGAGGACCACCGCGTCGTCGCGGTGCTTGAGGACACTGGTCCGGTAGCCGAAGCCGAGCTCGGCGGGCTCGACCCAGCGCACCGCGCCGGTCTTGCGGTCGAGCAACCGCACCCGCCGCAGCAGCGAGGCCACCTCGACGCCGTAGGCGCCGACGTTCTGCACCGGTGTAGCGCCGGCCGATCCGGGAATCCCCGACAGGCATTCCAGCCCGCCGAAACCCGCAGAAACCGTCGTCGCCACGACCTCGTCCCAGTTCGCCCCCGCCTCGGCGAGCACGCTGTCGGCGCCCAGCTCGACGCCGGTATTGCCCACCCGCACGACGACCCCGTCGAACCCCGCGTCGTCGATGAGCAGGTTCGAGCCGCCCGCGAGCAGCAGCACCCGCACCCCGGCCGCGTCCAGCGCCGTCACCGTGGCGACGAGCGCCTCGGTACCGCCGCATTCGGCGACCAGTGCGGGCCCGCCGACCCGCAGGGTCGTCAGTTCGGACAAACGCACCGATTCCCGCACCACCGCACCGGTGTCGGCGAGGAGGTCACGCAGCTGTTCGGAGGACACCACCCGTGTTGTTCGCACGGTTCAAGACGGTAGCGTGTCGCGCATGGCTACACCTCTGGCGTTCACGGCTCGCTATACCTATTCGGTCGAGGCCGTGCGCGCGGCGTTCTCCGATGAGCAGTACTGGAAGGCGCGCATCGCCGAGGTCGGCGGGCCCGGCGCCCGGCTCGACTCCTTCACCCTCGACGGCGACCAGGTCCGCGTCCAGATGGTCCAGGCCATCCCCGCCGACCAGCTCCCGCCCGCCATCACCGCCGTGCGCCCCGGCGATCTCGTGATCCCCCGCACCGAGACCTACACCGGCACCACCGGCAGCTTCGAGGCCCACGTCGAAGGCGCCCCCGCCATCGTCCGCGGCACCGTCACCCTCACCGCCGAGGGCAACGTCTCGGTCGGCACCATCACCGGCACCATCGAGGTCAAGATCCCCCTCTTCGGCAGCAAGATCGAAGCCGCCATCTCCGAACACCTCGTCGAACTCCTCGCCAACGAAGCCGAGTTCACCGAGCAGTGGCTGGCCAAGCACTGACCCGATAGGACCGAGTCCGGGACGCTCGGATCGAGCGTCCCGGTAACGTGTTCGCACATGGCACGTCGACTGGACTACTCCGCCCGCTACCCGCTGCACACGACCGAAGAGTTGTACGCGGCGCTGCAGAGCAGGGATTACTGGGAAGCGCGCGTCGCGGAGATGCGCAAGTACGCGCCGCACAACGAGGTGGTCAGCCACGAGGTGAGCGCTGACGGCATCGACGTGGTGCTGGCCCACACCCTGCCGCGCGAGATGCTGCCCGAGATCGCCCAGACCGTGATGCGCAAGGACATGGTGATCACCCGCAAGGAGAGCTGGGGCCGCTTCGCTCACGACGAGACCGAGGGCCGGTTCTCCGCCTCGATCCCGGCCGGTCCCGGCAGCCTCAACGGCACCATCCGCCTTTTCCCCACCGAGACCGGCGCCACCATGCGCTTCTCCCCCACCGCCAAGGTCTTCATCCCGATGGTCGGCCCGCGCCTGGAACAGCTGATGCTGGTGAACCTGGTGGACCTGTTCCGCGCCGAGCAGGAGGAGACCGCGCGCTGGCTGGAAAAGGCCGAGAAGACGGCCTGACAGACGCACACCCGTGGCGCAGGCACTTCCCGGCCGGACGACCCCGGTCGGCACGATCACCCGCGGCACGACCGGCGTCAACCGGTTGCGCCGCAGCGACCGCTGGCTCGTCAACGACGACCTGGTCACCGACCGCCTGCGAACCGCACCCGACCCGCTGGTGGTCGACCTCGGCTACGGCGCAGCGCCCTGGACGACCTTCGAACTGGCCGCCCGCCTGCGCACGGTCCGCCCCGACCTGCGCGTGGTCGGTCTCGAGATCGACCCGGCCCGCGTCGTCGAGGGCCGCGAGGGCGTGCGCTTCGCCCGCGGCGGCTTCGAACTGGCGGGATTGCGCCCCGTCCTGGTCCGCGCGTTCAACGTGCTGCGCCAATACCCCGAGGACGCCGTCGCCGACGCGTGGGCCCGCATCCAGTCGAACCTGGCCCCCGGCGGCCTGCTCGTCGACGGCACCTGCGATGAACTCGGCCGCCGCTGCGCCTGGGTCCTGCTCGACGAGCACCACCCGCTCTCGCTCACCCTGGCCTGGGACCCGTTCACCGTCGAGCGCCCCTCCGACATCGCCGAGCGCCTCCCGAAAGCGTTGATCCACCGCAACATTCCCGGCGAACCGATCCACGCCCTGCTCACCGCGGCCGACCGCGCCTGGGACAGATCCGCGGCGCTGGCACCGTACGGCCCGCGCGTGCGCTGGCGTGGCACAGCGGAGTTGCTGCGCGCCAACGGTTTCCCGGTTCGCGCCTATCGCCGTCGGATGCGCGACAACGTGCTGTCGGTGCCGTGGGACGTCGTCGCCCCCAACCCCTGATCAGACCGCGTTCAGCGCCCGCCGCACCCGGGTGGCCGCCCGCGGCGCCAATTGCTGCCCACCCCACCAGATCTCGTCGACATCACAGCGATGGATCGCGACCGCGTCGGCCACCACCTCGTCGAGCGCGGACTGCGAGATCTCGGTCTCGGCCAGATCCAGCACGGTGCGCACCGGCGTGGTCACCAGAAAGGGACCGGCCGATTCGATGTCGGGACCGCCGAGCCTGCGCCGGGTGAGCACCAGCCGCGGCGTCACCGGTGGCCGCCCGGCCGACACCGACAGGTGCAGGAACCGCGGCCGCAACCGGCCGATCCCGTGCAGTTCGGCCGCGCTCTGATACGACACCGCTGCGGCACCGTCGAACCAGGCCGCCCACATCGCGTACTCGTCGAGTGGCCCCACCCGCCACTGCGCCAGCCGCATCATCCCGACTCCGGCCCTGGTCACCGAGCCGTCACCCAGCGCGGCACGCACCTGCGATTCGCAGCCGGTGCGCAGCACCTGCCTGGTGGTGAAGAACCCCGCATGCCGACCCGCGAGGCGCCGCAGCACCCGCCACCGATGGTCCGCTGTTCCCGCCACCCGGCGCTCCGCCTCGCCAGTCATGGACCCAGGGTACGCCGCCGGACGTGTGTCAGGTCACACTTTGCCTGCGAAGGCTTTCACCGGGTCCTCAGAGCAGACACAGAAACGTCGGGAAGAATCCGATGGCATGAGCACGCAGACACCCCAACGGCCCAGGATCGGTCGGCGCACGCTGGTGATCGCGGTGGTCGTGGTCGCCGCTCTGATCGTCACCATGCTGGTGGCGGCCGAAGCCTATGCCCGCCACCAGATCTCGCGCTGCATCGCAGGCCAGTTCGAGCAGGAGATGGGCTCGAGCATCGACGTGAGTTTCGGGCCGAAGCCCATGCTGATCACCTACCTCGACGGCAAGGTCGGCTCGGTGAGCATCGACAGCGAGGACAACAAATTCGGCCCCGCGATCGGCATGGCCGTGCACGCGAAGTTCAGCGACATCGAACTCGTCGACCGCGGTCGCGGCGGCGGCACGATCGGCAGCTCCGAGGCCGAGGTGCGCTGGGACAACGACGGCATCCGCCAGACGCTGGGCACCATGGTCAGCGGCGTGCGGTCCTCGGCGAGCGAGCACACGCTCACCCTCGACGTACTCGGCGGCCTGGCCCAGCTGCAGGTGCAGCCCACCGTCCGCGACGGCAATGTCGTGGTGGAGACGAAGTCGGCCCAGCTGCTCGGCATCGGCCTGCCCACCGATCTGGTGCAGGGCATCGTCGACGTCTTCACCGAGAGCCTGCAGAGCTACCCGCTGGGCCTGCGCGCCGAGGAGGTGACCGTCACCGACGACGGCCTGATCGTGCGGCTGGCCGGCGGCGAGACCCCGCTCGAGACCGTCGACCCGAATACCCAGCGCCAGGCCGAGATCGCCTGCTAGTCGGCGAAACCGGCGAGCACCGCGGCCGATTTCGACAGCCCGAGCCGGGTGGCGCCCGCGGCGATCAGCGCCGCGGCGTCCTCGGCGGTGCGAATGCCACCGCTGGCCTTCACCCCGAGCCGCCCGCCCACCGTCTCGGCCATCAGCCGCACCGCGTGCACGCTCGCCCCGCCCGCGGGATGAAAACCGGTGGAGGTCTTCACGAAATCGGCGCCGCCCTGCTCGGCCGCCCGGCACGCCCCGACGATCGCCTCGTCGGTGAGCGCGGCCGATTCGATGATCACCTTGAGCACCGCGCGATCCACCGTCGCCTCCCGCACCGTGATCACATCGGCGAGGACGGCGTTGAAATCACCGGCCAGCGCGGCACCGACGTCGATCACCATGTCGACCTCGGCGGCACCCTGGTCGACCGCGAGGCGCGCCTCGGCGCCCTTCACCAGCGAATGATGTTTGCCGGAGGGAAATCCCGCGACGGTCGCCACCGCGAGACCGGGCGCGCGCACCGGCAGCATCGACGGCGACACGCAGATCGCGTACACCCCGAGTTCGCGCGCCTCGGCGACCAGCGCGTCGACCTGCGCCGGTGTCGCGTCCGGTGCGAGCAGGGTGTGATCGATCATGTCGGCCACGTCGGCCCGGGTCAGCGGCGTCGAAACGGTCATGGGTCCGAGTCTGGCACACACCCGCTCGGCCACATCGGTGCCGGAACATCATTGCGCCCGCCTACCCATATCCGACAGACTTATGCCTGTGCTGATCCGTCGCGAGACCCCAGCGGACGCCGCGGCGATCGCCGCGATCCACCGTGCCGCGTTCGCCGCGCACTACGCCGAGGACCCGGCCGTCACCGAACCACCCGAACCCGCCCTCGTCGAGGCGCTACGCACCGACGAATCCTGGATGCCGACCCTGTCGCTGGTCGCCCTCGAATACGACACCGTGGTCGGGCACATCTGCCTCACCAGGGCAGGCATCGGCCCGTTCCCGGTCCTCGCGCTGGGCCCGCTGGGCGTGCGACCCGACCGGCAGAAGTCCGGCGTCGGCTCGGCGCTGACGCACGCGGCCCTCGGCGCGGCCGACGCGCTCGACGAATCGGTCGTCGGCCTGCTCGGCGACCCCGACTACTACGCGCGCTTCGGCTTCGTCCCCGGCGCCCGGCTCGGCATCGTGCCCGACGAGCCCGACTGGGCCTCGCACTTCCAGGTCCGCGCGCTCACCGCCTACGACCCGGCCGTCACCGGCGAGTTCCGCTACCCGGCGCCGTTCTACGAGCTCTGATCACTCGAACACGACCGTGCGCCGCCCGTGCACGAGCACCCGGCCCTCGAGATGCCAGCGCAGGCCGCGCGCCAGCACCACGCGTTCGATGTCGCGCCCCTGCCGGACCATGTCGCGCACGTCGTCGGCGTGGTCGACCCGGATCACGTCCTGCTCGATGATCGGGCCCGCGTCCAGCTCGGCGGTGACGTAGTGGCAGGTCGCGCCGATCAGCTTCACCCCGCGCGCGTACGCCTGGTGATAGGGCCGCGCGCCGACGAACGAGGGCAGGAAGCTGTGGTGGATGTTGATCGCCCGGCCCGCCCAGTGCTCGCACAGTGACGCGGGCAGCACCTGCATGAAGCGGGCCAGCACCACGGCGTGCGGGTCGTGCGCGTCGACGAGGTCGCGCACCTGCTCGAAGGCGGGACCGCGCTCGGCCGGGTCCTTCGGGAACGGCACGTAGTGGAACTTCACCCCGTGCGCCTCGGTCATCCCGGCCAGATCGGGGTGATTGCCGATGACGGCCTCGATGGTGGCGGGCAGCTCACCGACCGCGGCGCGCCCAAGCAGGTCGTGCAGGCAGTGCCCGTCCTTGCTCACCAGCAGCACCGCGCGGCGCGGCGCGCCCGTGTCGTGCAGCTGCCAGTCGGTCTCGGGACCGAACTCGGCGGCGACCTCGGCGAAGCGGGTGCGCAGTTCCTCGATGCCGAAGGGCACTGTCGAGGCCTGCACGGCCTGGCGGGTGAAGAACCAGCCGATGTCACTGTCGGAGTGGTAGCCGGCCTCCACGATCGAGCCGCCGAAATCGGCGATGAACGAGGAGATCCGGGCGATCACGCCCGGCCGGTCCAGGCACCCGAGGGTCAGCACATACCGGCGGTCATCCGAGGTCACAGGGGCAGAACTCATCCGACCATCCTCGCAGGGTGGTCAGGCCATGGCTCGCACGGGCTCGGTGGCGGCGGTGAGCACCCTGGACAGCTCGGCATTGAACAGGTCGAAGCGCTCGACATTGCCGAGGTGACCGGTGGGCAGCACCTTGAACGTCGCCAGCGTGCCCGCCCGGCGCAGCAGCTCGGCCAGGCGCTCGGCGTGGATGGCCGGGGTCATGTCGTCGCGGTCACCGGCCAGCACGGTGGTCGGCACGGTGAAATTGGTGGCGGCGTCGCCGAGGTGCAGCGCGGCCAGCAGCAGGCCGTAGCGCGAGCGGGTCATCATCGGACAGCCGCGCACCACCGACAGCGCGTAGTCCAGCTTCTGCCGCGAGGTGTCCAGCGTCATCACCTGACGCGCGAAGATCCAGCGCACCGGCGCGACCGGCGGCATGACCACCGGGGTGCCGAGGATGAGCTTGCCGAGCCAGTCCGGCGTCGGCAGGTGGCGGCCGCGCAGCAGGCGCAGCGGCTTGTTGAGACCGGGCACCATGGTCGAGACCTCGACCAGCGAGTGCGCGCCGGTATTGGTGAGCACGACGGCGGCGGCCTGCTCGGCGACCCGCTCGGGGTAGCGACCGGCCCAGGCGATGAGCGTCATCCCGCCCATGCTGTGGCCGACGAGCACCGCGCGCTGACCCGGCAGCAGCGCCGCGTCCAGGACATCGCACAGGTCGTCGGCGAGGAGGTTGGTGCTGGGCTTGGCGTAGCCGTTGGTGCTCTCGCCGTGGCCGCGCTGGTCGTAGGCGATGACGCGGTACTCACCGGCGAAGGCGTTGATCTGGGCGTTCCAGTATTCGATCGAGCAGGTCCAGCCGTGGGCGAACACGATGACCGGCGCGTCGACGGGCCCGTAGGCGTGCACGCGCAACCGGGCGCCGTCCGCGGTGACCACCGGGATCACCTCGTGCGGAACGGTCGGCGGATCGAAGGCCGCGATCCCGTGGGACCGGGTCCGCAGGTCGGCCCGGTGGGCCGCCAGGGTGGACTTGACCACGGCGGATGCCGTGTCGACCAGGTTCACCACGGCCGTCGGCAGCATTGCACGCATCGACACACTCCTTTGTGTTACTGCTAGATACAGTAACACCGCGTATCAGTGACCGCGAGTGTTGCCGAGCGGAATTTTCCGGGGCCGGCTACCAGCGTGGACCGCGCTGCACCTCGTCGACCTTGGGGCGCACATCGGCCAGGTAGACGCCGGTCGCCACGATCGCGATGATCGCCAGCAGCAGGAATCCACCCGCCGCGAGCAGCAGACACAGCAGCGCGCCGCCCAGGATGCCCAGCCAGATCGGCTTGGTCATCTTGTCCACCGCGGTGAAGGCATCCGGGCGCTGCCGCACGGCATGGATCAACGCGAACACCGTCGCGCCGAAGGCAGCCAGCCACAGGACCAGCATGATCAGCGATGTCACTCCACCCACAAGGTTCACACCCCCATGATACGAACAGCGGCCCCGGACACGAGTCGTGTCCGGGGCCGCTTGCTCGAGCTGTGGCGCTTACGCCTTCTTCGGCGCGGCCTTCTTGGCCGGAGCCTTCTTGGCGGGGGCCTTCTTGGCGGCGGGCGCCTTGGCCGGAGCCGGCTCGGTGGTCACCGCGACGACCTCGGCCTCGACGACGGCCTCGACCTTCTCGGCGGCGGCCTCGGCCTCGGCCTTGCCACGGCCGATCAGGTCGTTGACCTTGGCCAGGGCATCCTCGGCGCGAGCGGACGCGTCCTTGTACAGGGACTCGACCCGGGTGATCTGCTCGTCGACGGCCTCGTTGGCACGCAGCCGGTCGACGGTCTCCTCACCGCGGACGGCGAGGTCGGCGTAGATGTCGAGCGCCTGGCGGTAGTACTGCTCGGCGATCTTGCGCAGCTCCTCCGCGGTGAACTTCTCGCGCAGCTCGGCGAGGTCCTCCGGCAGCTCCGAGGGCAGGCCGGACAGGCGCTCACGTAGGGTGTCGAACTGGGCCTGCACATCGGCGGGCACGTTCGCGAAACGCTCACGGGCCTCTTCGACGCGGGCCTTGGCATCGGTGGTGGCGACGCGCTCGCGGACATCGGCGACGACATCGTTCACGGCGGCGTAGATGGCATCACCCGCGCCGACGGTGGCGAACAGCGGCTTGGTCACGGTGGCAGTCTTTTCGGTCATCAGTCTTCGTTCTCCTGGCGTGGCGGAGTGTCAGTTGTCGTGAACGAAACGTCGCTGTCCCGTTCGATCCCCCCTGAGCCGGTTTCTTCCCCGTTTTCCCGGCGAAACGACTCATAGATTTCCAGCAACACCTGTTTCTGCCGCTCGGTCACCGAAGTGTCGGCGAGCAGGGCGTCCCTGACCGGGCTGTGCGGACGCTGTTCCAAATAACCGGCCCGCACATACAACACCTCCGAGGACACTCGCAGTGCCTTGGCGATCTGCGCGAGTACTTCGGCGGAGGGGTTGCGCAATCCGCGTTCGATCTGGCTCAGGTACGGATTGCTCACCCCCGCCAGGGCGGCGAGCTGACGTAAGGACACCTGCGCGGCTTCGCGCTGGGACCTGATGAACCCTCCGATATCTTGAGCCGCGTGCGCTACACGGCCCTCGGGCTGGTCTGCCATCACTCACCTTCTGGCGGTTGTACGGTCAATGATAAATCAGGGTGCTAGCTATTGCAAGCACTACTGTTAGCACGTGGTCACAGACACTGGCGAACTCAGTGGAACAGCAGCTCCGAGAGGGTGTAGATGGTGAGTCCGGCCAGCGAGCCGACCACCGTGCCGTTGATCCTGATGAACTGCAGATCCCGGCCGACCTGCAATTCGATCTTCCGGCTCGCCTCGTCGGCGTCCCAGCGCGCGACCGTATCGGTCACCAGGGTCGAGATCTCGGCCGAGTAGTTGCCGACCAGGTAGCGGGCGCCGCGGTCGATCCAGCCGTCCACCTTGCCGCGGGTGGCCGGGTCGTCGCGCAGTCGTTCACCCAGCTGCTGCACATTCTCGGCCACCTTGCGGCGCAGCGTGGAGTCGGGGTCGTCGGCCGACTCCAGGATCAGCCGCTTGGCCGCGCGCCACGTGGCCTCGGCCATGCCGGTGATCTGCTCGCGGCCCATGATCTCGGCCTTGACCTTCTCCGCCTTGGCGATCATCGCCTCGTCGTGCTGGAGATCGTCGGCGAAGTCCTGCAGGAAGCGATCGGCGGCCTTGCGCAATTCGTGATCGGGATTCGAGCGCACCTTCCAGGTGAACTCGACCAGCTCCCGGTAGATCCGCTCCGAGAGCAAGGTGTTGACGAACTTCGGCGCCCACTGCGGCGCGTCGCGCAGCACGATCCGGTCGATCGTCTCCTGCGAACCCAGCGCCCACTGATGCGCGCGCTCGGCCAGCAGATCGATCAGCGGCAGCTGCCGGTTGTCGGCGATCAGCTCCGAGAGCACCCGCCCCAGCGGCGGACCCCACAGCGGCTCGGCGATCCGCTTGACGATGGTGTTGTCGATGATCTGCTCGACGTCCTCGTCGCGCAGCACGCCGACCACCGCGGTCAGGATGGTCGAACTCTCCTGCGCCACCCGCGCGGCATTGCCCGGATCGGCCATCCACCGGCCCACCCGCAGCGAGATCTGCGCCGATTCCAGGCGCGCGGAGACCACATCGGGGGCGAGGAAGTTGGTGCCGACGAAGGCACCGAGACTCTCGCCGAGCTGATCCTTCTTCTTGCGGATGATCGCGGTGTGCGGGATGGGCAGGCCGAGCGGGTGCTTGAACAGCGCCGTCACCGCGAACCAGTCGGCCAGCGCGCCGACCATGCCCGCCTCGGACGCGGCGCGCACATAGCCGACCCACGCGCCACCGCCGCCGCGCGATTCGAGCCAGCGGCACAGCAGGTAGACCACCGAGGCGAACACCAGGAAGCCGGTGGCCAGTGCCTTCATCTTGAACAGGTCGCGCTTCTTGCCCGCCTCGTCGGTCAGATCCGCGAATCCCGCGGGCTGCGCCGCGGGCGCGGAGCGCGGTGCGAGAACCGCCGTGGTGCCGGGAGCTTTCTCCATGCCCACCATTCTGCTGTGCCCGGCGCGACAACGCCGCCACCGCACGCGCCAACACGCAAACCGGCTGGTCTGCGAAACAGGCGAGTAGGCCCCGGAGTGTGGTAAATGCCGCAACGTCGCCCAAACGAGCGACGCCCCACAGCAGGCGGCCTAAGCTGTGTCAATAGGAGACGCCAACATCGATCACAAGGGGGCTGTTCTGTCCACCGAAGACCTTGTCGAGATCGGCGAGAAGACCGGCCGAGGTCCCGCCGTCCGCGGCGGCGGCCCGGTCGACGGCCGCAAACGGCGGTGGCGCCAGCACAAGATCGACCGGCGCGAAGAGCTCGTCGACGGCACCCTCAATGCCATCCGGGCCCGCGGCAGTCAGGCGGGCATGGACGAGATCGCCACCGAGATCGGCGTGTCCAAAACCGTCCTGTACCGCTACTTCGCGGACAAGAACGACCTGGTGCACGCCACCATGCAGCGCTTCATCGAAACCACCCTGCTGCCGCGCGTGTACGGCGCGATCAGCCTCGACGCCGACGAATACCAGCTGGTCCGCGCCGCGATGAC
Source organism: Nocardia sp. NPDC058176 (assembly GCF_042883805.1). Taxonomy (NCBI): domain Bacteria; kingdom Bacillati; phylum Actinomycetota; class Actinomycetes; order Mycobacteriales; family Nocardiaceae; genus Nocardia; species Nocardia sp. NPDC058176. The sequence goes on from NZ_JBHVVA010000002.1 coordinate 561,865, forward strand.
CGAATACGTTGGCACCGTCGACGACGACCCCGAGGTCTACCGGTTCATCATGAGCAACAGCGCGGGCGACAAGTCCTCGCTGGCCGAGTTCGAGCGCCTCTTCGCCGAGGTCGTCACCACGGTGCTGATCGACCGCGCGGGCAGCAAGGGCGTGCGCACCGACGGCGCGATGCTGTGGTCGTATGTGCTGGTCGGCGGCATCCAGCTGGCCACGCACTGGTGGACGACCACCGACAAGGCGATGCCGCGCCAGGACGTCATCGACTACCTCACGATGATGGCGTGGAGCGCGATCGAGGGCGTCGCCAGGGCGGGCGGCTCACCCGAGCTGTTCAACGCCGAGGCCCATCCCCTCCCCGAGATCCCCGCACAACCCTCCTGACCTGCGCTCATCGGGGTTCGGCGGGAGCCGGACTCGACATCGTGGCGCCGTTGGTTACGCTGAACCGAGCGGGGCGCTGTGGCTTGCGTCACCGCCGGTGGCCGCGTGCCGCCATGCGCGTCGGCACCAACGGAGGTACCTCGATGGCGAAGAACGTGCCGACATCCCGGCTTGCCCGTGGGACGAAACTGGGGGCGGTCGCGGCGAGTTCGGTGATCCGCTCGAAGAAGACCAGACTCTCGATGCGTGGACGGTCGGAGGCCGTGCGCGCGCGGATGGCCGAGGAGTCGATGATCCGCACCACCGAACAGGTGGTCATGGTGCTGGGCACCATGAAGGGCGTGGCGATGAAGCTGGGCCAGATGATGTCGGTCCTCGACCTGGACCTGGTGCCCGACGACCATCGCGAACGCTTCCAGCAGCGCCTCGCCGTGCTGCGCAACGCGGCGCCGACGGTGTCGTTCGAGTCCATGCGCGCGGTGATCGAGCAGGACTTCGGCTGCCCGCTGACCGAGGTGTTCGCCGAGTTCGACCCCGAACCCATCGCCGCGGCCTCGATCGGCCAGGTGTACCGGGCCACCCTGCCCGACGGTCGCGCCGTCGCGGTGAAGGTGCAGTACCCCGGCGTCGACGCCGCCGTGCGCGCGGACCTGAAGAACCTCACCATGTTCCGCCGGGTCCTGGCCTCGGCGATGCCGTGGATCACCCCGGCGGTGCTCGACGAGCTGAAACTCAACATGGAGGCCGAGCTCGACTACCAGGCCGAGGCCGCCACCCAGACCGAGATCGCGCACCTCTACCGCGAGCACCCGTTCATCGTGGTGCCGAACGCGGTGCCGGAGCTGTCGACCACGCGCGTGCTGGTCAGTGAGTTCGTCGAAGGCACCGGCTTCGAAGAGATCCGGCACCTGCCCGACGCGCAGCGCAACCGGATCGGCGAGATCATCTACCGCTTCTACGTCGGCTCACTGTTCACCTTCAACGAGTTCTGCGGCGACCCGCATCCGGGCAATGTGCTGCTGGCCCGCGACGGCCGGGTGGCCTTCCTCGACTTCGGCCTGTTCAACCGGATGGACCCGAAGCTGGTGCATTTCGAGACGCTGTGCCTGCGCGCGGCCGCCGAGGATCGCGCCGAGGACCTGCGGCAGCTGATGATCGAGCGCGGCGTGATCGATTCGCCGGAGGAGATCGGCGCCGAGGAGTGTCTCGAGTACGTGCTCGCGGCCTCGGAGTGGTGTCTGGTCGACGAGGAACTCACCATCACCCCGGAGCTGGCCAGCGGCGCGTTCCTGCTCGCGGTCGACCCGCGCGCCAGCGAGTTCACCGGCATGAAGCAGCAGAATCTGCCGCCCGAGCACCTGTTCTCCCGCCGCGCCGACTTCCTCACCTTCGGCATGCTCGGCCAGCTCGAGTGCACCGCCAACTGGCATCTGGTCGCCCGGGAATGGCTCTACGACGAGCCGCCGGTCACCGAACTCGGCCTCGCCCACCACGAGTGGCTGCGCACCCATCCACCGAAACCGGCGAAGAAGACCCGTTCCCGCAAGTGAGCACCGATGAAAGGCGCGCAATGCCGCAACACCGCGAGTTCGACCTGACCCTGTTCGGCGCCACGGGTTTCGTCGGCAAACTCACCGCCGAGTACCTGCTGACCGCCGCCCCCGAGGGCGCGCGGATCGCGCTGGCCGGTCGCTCGGCCGACAAGCTCGCCGCCGTGCGCGCCGAGCTGGGCCCGGCCGCGGCGAACTGGGAACTGGTGGTGGCCGATTCGACCGACCAGGCCTCCCTGGTCGCACTGGCCGAGCGGACGAAGGTCGTGGTCACCACGGTCGGCCCGTATCTGCGCTACGGCCTGCCGCTGCTGGGCGCCTGCGCCGCCGCGGGCACCCACTACGCCGATCTCACCGGTGAGCCGCTGTTCATCCACGACGCGATCGAGCAGTTCGAGCAGACCGCGGTCGGTTCCGGCGCCAAGATCGTGAATTCCTGTGGCTACGACTCGATTCCGTCGGACCTGAGCGTCTACGAGATCTACCGCGCCACCGTCGCCGACAACACCGGCGAGCTCGAGGACACCACCCTCGTCGCCTACCTCAAGGGCGGCATGAGCGGCGGCACCATCGATTCCGGGCGGGCCATGATGGAGGACGTCGCCGGCGATTCCTCGCGCGGCAAGATCCTGGCCCACCCGTACTCGCTGAGCCCGGACCGCTCGATGGAACCCGATGTGGGCCGCCAGTCCGATCAGGCGCTCTCGCGGGCCGAGAACATCGATCCCAGCCTCGACGGCTGGGTCACCACCTTCATCATGGCCTCGCACAACACCAAGGTCGTGCGCCGGTCCAACGGCCTGCTCGGCTGGGCCTACGGCAAGCAGTTCCGCTACCGCGAGGTGATGAACGCGGGCCGCTCGACCGCCGCACCGCTGGTCGCGGCGGGGATCGCGGGCGGCATCGTGGCGGGCATGGCCTCGGGCGCGGTGCTCTCGCGGGTCTCGCTCGGACGCAAGCTGCTCGACCGGATCCTGCCCAAGCCCGGCACCGGCCCCAGCGAGAAGGCCCGGCGCAGTGGCTGGTTCACCATGCGGACCTTCGCCCGCACCAGCTCCGGCGCCAAGTACCAGGCCACCTTCTCGGGCACCGGCGACCCCGGCTACCAGGCCACCGCGGTGCTGCTCGGCCAGAGCGGGCTGTCGCTGGCCTTCGACGAACTCCCCCAGCTCGCGGGCATTCTCACCCCCGCGACCGCGATGGGCGAGGCGCTCACCGCACGGCTGCGCGACGCGGGCATGACCATCGAGGTCACCCGGCAGTGAATCTCGCCCGCAAGACCATGAACGCCCCCGCGTTGGCCGCCGTGTACGAACACGCCTGGCGGCCGACGCTGTTCTACCTCGCCAGCGGGCGCACCACCGGGGACGACCGCCGCGACGCGGTCGACACCCTGCGCCTCGGCGGCGAACAGAAGGTCCTCGACCTCGCCTGCGGCCCCGGCAATTTCACCCGCCACCTCAGCGAGCACCTCACCGGCGACGGCTACGTCACCGGCCTCGACTACTCCGAACCCATGCTGGCCAAGGCCGCCGCCGACAACTCCGGCCCCCGCGTCGGCTACGTCCGCGGCGACGCCCGCACCCTCCCCTTCGCCGACGGAACCTTCGACGCCGTCTGCTGTTTCGGCGCCCTCTACCTGATCCCCGACCCGCTCACCGCCACCCGCGAGATGATCCGCGTCCTCGCCCCCGGCGGCCGCATCGCCATCACCACCAGCTACCGCGACAACAACCTCTTCGGCCGCGCCACCACCGCCGCCGCGAGCCTGAGCGGCCTCCGCCTGTTCGACCGCGACACCTTCCCGGCCCTCTTCGCCGAGGAAGGCCTCACCGAAATCACCCAGCGCGTACACCGTTTCATGCAGTACATCGACGCCACCAAGACCTGAACCAAGATCAGGGCGCGGCCTGCCGGGTGGTGGCGTTGCCCGGCGGTAGCCTGCGCGGCATGGACGCGGTGAACTCGGTGGTCGTCGACATCAACGACGTGTTCTGGAACTGGTTGCTGATCCCGCTGGTGATCGGCGCCGGACTGTATTTCACGGTGCGCTCCGGGGTCGTGCAGTTGCGGATGCTGCCGGAGATGTTCCGGGCGGTCGCCGAGAAAGGACAGGTGGCCGAGGACGGGAAGAAGTCGGTCTCGGCGTTCGGCGCGTTCAGCATCTCCGCGGCGGCGCGGGTCGGCACCGGCAACATCGCCGGCGTCGCCACCGCGATCAGCGTCGGCGGGCCGGGTGCGGTGTTCTGGATGTGGGCGATGGCCACCCTTGGCGCGGCCTCGGCCTTCGTGGAATCCACCCTCGCCCAGCTGTACAAGCGCCCCGAGCGCGAGCCGGGCACCTTCCGTGGCGGACCCGCCTACTACATGCAACACGGCCTGCGGCGGCGCTGGCAGGGCATGATCTTCGCGGTCGTCATCACGGTGACCTTCGGTTTCGTGTTCAACGCGGTGCAGTCGAACACCATCGTGGCGACCGGGCGGGCCTCGCTGTCGTCGCTGGACGGCGACTGGTTCGCCCCGCTGGTGGGGCTCGGCCTGATCGTGCTGCTCGGGCTGGTGATCTTCGGTGGCGTCCGCCGGATCAGCCACATCACCGAGGTGCTCGTCCCGGTGATGGCGATGGTGTATCTGCTGCTCGGCATCGCGGTGGTGGCGCTGAACATCGCCGATCTGCCCCGGGTGGTGGCCGATATCGTCGGCGGGGCGTTCGGGCTGCGCGAGGTGGTCGGCGGCGGGATCGGCGTCGCCATCGCGCAGGGCATCCGGCGCGGCATGTTCTCCAACGAGGCCGGGCTCGGCTCCTCGCCCAACGCCGCCGCGGCCGCCGATGTCTCGCATCCGGTGAAGCAGGGGCTGGTGCAGTCGCTCGGCGTCTACTTCGACACCCTGCTGATCTGTTCGATCACCGCGTTCATCATCTTGACCAGCGATCCCGACCTGTCCCAGCGGCGCAGCGCCGACCTCACCCAGAGCGCGCTGCAATCGAGCCTCGGCAGCTGGTCGGGCCATGTGCTCACCGCGGTCGTGTTCATGCTCGCCTTCAGCTCGATGATCGGCAATTTCTACTACGGCCGGGCCAATATCGAGTTCATCACCGACAAGCCGCAGGTGCTCACGGCGTTCCGAGTCCTGGTGCTGCTGGCCGTCTTCGGCGGCGCGCTCGGCTCGGTGAGCCTGATCTGGAACCTGGCCGATGTGTTCATGGGCGTGATGGCGCTGGTCAACCTGACCGCGATCATCCCGCTCGGCGTCATCGCGTTCAAGCTGCTGGCCGACTATCGGGCGCAGCGCAAGGCCGGCCTCGATCCGGTGTACGTGCACCGTCGCGAGATCGCCGACCCCGCCGGGGTGGCCTGCTGGCAGGCAACGATTGCGTCGAGCTTGCCGGTCGATCGACCGCAGTAGTGGTAGGCATGGGAAATGGCGAAACACTGGGCCGAGCCCGCTGTCACCGCGCTGCGCGCGGACGGTCAGCGGGTGGCCGATCTCGACACCTCCAGCACACCCGGTTTCACCGGCGGCAAGCGCAAGGGCAAGGAACTGCTCGCCGAACGCGCCACGGTGCTCTCGGACCTGCAGGAGAAGCTGTTCGCCCACGGGCGCACCGGTGGCACCCGCAGCGTGCTGCTGGTGCTGCAGGGCATGGACACCGCGGGCAAGGGCGGCATCGTGCGCCACGTCATCGGTTCGGTCGACCCGCAGGGTGTCGACCACGCGTCCTTCGGCGTGCCGACCCCGGAGGAACTGCAGCACGATTTCCTGTGGCGCATCCGCAAGCGGCTGCCCGCGCACGGCCAGATCGGGGTGTTCGACCGCTCGCACTACGAGGACGTCCTGGTCGTGCGGGTGCACGAACTGGTTCCCCAGCAGGAGTGGGAGCAGCGCTACGACCTGATCAACGACTTCGAACGCGAGGTCAGCGAAAACGGCACGACGATCGTCAAGGTCGCCATGTTCGTCTCGCTCGAGGAGCAGAAGCGCAGGCTGCGCGAACGCCTCGAACGTCCCGACAAGTACTGGAAGTTCAACCCCTCCGACATCTCCGAACGCGCCTACTGGCCCGAATACCAGAAGGCCTACGAGACGCTGCTCGACCGCACCAACACCGATTACGCACCCTGGTACGTCCTGCCCGCCGACAACAAGTGGTACTCGCGCCTCGCGGTCACCGAACTGCTGATCGACGCGCTGACCAGGCTGGATCTGGACTGGCCGCCCGCCGATTTCGATGTCGACGAGCAGCTGCGCAGGCTCGACGAGGCCTGACCCAGATCTTTCGGAAACTCTCAGGTTCGGCCCGCATGATGTCACCGGTGGGGAGACGACGAACGAAAGGCGTGAGACGACGGTGAGCACCGGGAAGAACCCGCTGGCCAAAGCCGAGGCGGCCGACAAGAAGCGCAAGATCGCGATCCAGGTCGGTGTCACCGCGGTACTGGTGGCACTGGTCGCCGCGATCGGCATCGGCATCGCGATGAACAGGTCGTCCGAGCCCGAGGTCTCCGCGGAGATCACGCCCCCCGTCGAGACGCAGCTGTCGCCGGTCGGCGGCGCGGTCACCGAGACCGGCACCGTGCGGGTCGGCAACCCGGACGCGCCGGTCAAGGTCCGCGTCGTCGCCGATCTGCAGTGCCCGGCCTGCAAGGATTTCGAGACCGCCAACGGCGCCGCGCTCGCCGAGGCGACCGCCAACGGGACCGCGGTGGTCGAGTACCAGATCATCTCGTTCCTCGATCGGGCCTCGACCAACCAGTACTCCTCGCGGGCGGCCAACGCCTCCTTCTGCGTGGCGCAGGCCGGTCCGGACAACTACCAGGACTGGTTGCAGACCATGTTCGAGCGCCAGTCCGGCGAGGGCGGCGCCGGGCTGTCCAACGAGGAGCTGGTCCGGATCGCGAACGACGCCGGGTACACCGATCCCTCGGTGGCCACCTGCATCGTCGACCGGCCGTACCACGACTACGTCATGCAGGTCACCCAGGAGACCCTGGCAAGCGGCGTCGAATCGACCCCGTCGGTGTTCATCAACGGCGAGGCGAACAAGTCCAACGCGCTCTTCACCCCGAACGGCTTGGCGTCCGTGATCGCTGACGCGGCCAAGTGATCACCGCCTCCGCCCGCTCGGCCTGGCTGCTGTTGATCGCCGGGCTGGCGGGTTGGCTGGCGTCGTTCACCCTCACCGTCGAACGGTTCAAGCTGTTCGTCGATCCCACCTACGTCACCTCGTGCAGCATCAACTCGGTGCTCTCGTGCGGGTCGATCATGACCACCGACCAGGCCGCGGTGTTCGGCTTCCCCAATCCGCTGATCGGCATCGTCGGCTTCTCGGTGGTCGTCACCCTCGGCGTGCTCTCGGTGGTCGGCGTCGGTTTCCCGCGCTGGATCTGGGGCAGCCTGTGGCTGGGCACCGTGCTCGGCGTCGCCGCGATCGGCTGGCTGGTCTTCCAGAGCCTGTACCGGATCAACGCCCTGTGTCCGTACTGCATGGTGGTGTGGGTGGCGGTGCCGGTGCTGTTCGCGGTGACCACGCAGGAGACCTGGGGCCGGGCGCGGGGCGCGATGGGGATTCTCGCCGAATGGCGCTGGACCCTGGTCGTGGTGTTCTACGCGGTGGTCCTGCTGCTGGTGTTCCTGAAGTTCCAGGACTACTGGCTGAGCCTGGTCTAGCTGGGTGTTCCCCAGCCGAGCACCACTTCGACGGTGCGCGCGGCGCCGTCGGGCGCGATGACGTCGAGCACGACGACATCGGCGGGTTTGCGGACATTGATCGCCGAGCTCAACGCCTTGGCGGTACTGATCGCGCGCCCGTCGACGGCGGTGATGACGTCACCGGTGCCGATCCCGGCGGCGCGCGCGGGCTGACCGTAGAAGGCCCAGTTCACCTGGGCACCCGCCGGTTCGGCGTCGACGATCTGCACACCGAGGGTGGCGGTCGGGCCGATGTGCACGCTCTCGGTCGGCGTCCCCGACCGGATCTGCTCGACGATCCGCATGGCGGTGTCGATCGGCACCGCGTAGCCGTTGGCCGTTTTCGTCTGGTACTCGGTCCGGCCGCGCTCCCCCGACGCGGCCGCGATCACCCCGACGACCGCGCCGGTGCCGTCGACCAGCGCGCCACCGGACTGCCCGGCGACCACCGGCGCGGCGATCTCCACCATGCCGTGCAGCGCCTTGCGGGTCAGATCGGCGGAGTTCGTCGCGACGATGGTCGCGTTCAGACCCGTGATCGGCCCGGCGACCGAGTCGGGCGCGCCACCGTCGCCGCCCGCGTCGCCGATGGCGAGCACCTCCTGCCGGATCCGCAGGTCGGCGGAGGTGCCGAGCCGGGCCGTCGCCAGACCCGAGGCGCCGGTCAGTGCCAGCAGCGCGATGTCGGCGGTCGAGTCGTACCCGAGGACCGTCGCGTCGTAGGCCAGTCCGTTGCCGATGTCGGTCACCGTCAGCACCTCGGCGCCCTTGATCACGTGATGACTGGTCAGGACCTGCCCGTCCTCGGTGAGCACGATCCCCGAGCCGGCCGCGCCGATCCCGAACGGTGACGACTCGACCTCGATGTTGACCAGCGCGGGCTGCACCTGCTCGGCCACCAGCACCGGATCCAACGGCACCGGCGCCGGTTGCTCCGCGGTCGCGACGAACTCCCCCGCGGGACCCGACCCGAAAAACCCCACCTCACCGCGGTAACCGAGGAAGGCGCACACGCCGAGCACCGCGACGACCAGCGTCACCAGCACCCGACCGACACGATGCACCCGCACACCCTCTCTCCCGAGCCGATGTTTCCATTGTCACTCGTTTTCCCGGCCCGCCGGTCTCGATCCGGAACCAGTGGGTTGGCAAACCTCGCATGCGGCTGTAGGCATGTAGCCATGAGCACCGCAGCCGCCTACGCCATGCCCGCCTCGGACGGGTCCTTCGAGAAGGTCACGGTCGAGCGCCGCGAACTCGGGCCCGACGATGTCCTCATCGACATCAAGTACGCCGGCATCTGCCACTCCGACATCCACACCGCCCGCGACGAATGGGGTGGTGCGCAGTACCCGTGCGTGCCCGGTCACGAGATCGCCGGCATCGTCGCGGCCGTCGGTCCGGAGGTCCGCAAGTACCAGGTCGGCGACCGGGTGGGCGTCGGCTGCCTGGTGAACTCCTGCGGCAAGTGCGAGCCGTGTCTGGCGGGCGAGGAGCAGTACTGCGCCAACGGCGCCACCTGGACCTACAACTCCCCCGTCGCGGAGGCGGTGCAGCCCGGCGGGTACACCATCGGCGGGTACTCCACCCAGATCGTGGTGGGCGAGCACTTCGTCGTCGCCATTCCCGAGGGCATCGGTCTCGATGTCGCCGCGCCGCTGCTGTGCGCGGGTATCACGCTGTACTCGCCGCTGCGGCACTGGAACGCCGGGCCGGGCAAGAAGGTCGCCATCATCGGCATGGGCGGGCTCGGCCACGTCGGGGTGAAGATCGCCTCGGCGCTGGGTGCGGAGGTCACCGTGCTCAGCCAGTCGCTGCGCAAGCGCGACGACGGCCTGCGCATGGGCGCCGACCACTACTACGCCACCAGCGACCGGGAGACCTTCCGGCAGCTGCGCGGCAAGTTCGACCTGATCATCAACACCGTCTCCGCCGACCTGCCGATCGACCACTACCTGCGCCTGCTCGCCCTCGACGGCACCCTGGTCATCCTCGGCCTGCCGGAGAACCCGATGAGCGTCACCGGTCGCAACCTCGCCGGCTACCGCCGCTCGCTGGCCGGTTCGATGATCGGTGGCATCGCCCAGACCCAGGAGATGCTGAACTTCTGCGCCTCCCACGGCATCGGCGCCGAGATCGAACTCATCTCCGCCGACGAGATCGACTCGGCCTACGAACGCGTCGTGGCCAGCGACGTCCAGTACCGCTTCGTGATCGATACCGCCACCATCTGAGGCTCCGCGCGCCAGCACGACGAAAACCCACGGTGCTCGGTACCGTGACGACGTGGCTGCCGACGACGAAAAACCCTCCGGCACCGCCGCGCCGGCACCGGTCGGCGCGGCGGGGCTGCTCCCGCCGAGCTGGTCGGTGCGCCAACCGCCGCGGTGGTTGCCGCGGGCGTTGCTCTACACCGCGCTGGCCATCGCCGGGCTGATCGCGGCGTTCTGGGTGCTCGGCAAGGTGCAGGGTCTGCTGACCGTGCTGATGGTCTCGCTGTTCCTGGCTTTCGCGATCGAGCCCGCGGTGAACTGGCTTGCCGCGCGCGGTGTTCGGCGAGGTGCCGGCACCGGGGTGGTGTTCGTCGGGCTCCTGGTGGTCGTCGTGGCGTTCGTGTGGACGCTGGGCGCGCTGCTGGTCAACCAGGTGACCATGTTGGTGACCAACGCGCCCGACTACATCCAGGACCTGGTCGACTGGATCAATGCCACCTTCAACCAGGATCTCTCCGGCGACGACCTGACCAATTACGCCACCGAGTGGAGTTCCACGATCGAGGGCTACCTGGTCGGGCTGGCCGGAAACGTCTGGGGCATCGGCACGGTCGCGATCGGCGCACTGTTCCAGATGCTCGGCGTACTGCTGTTCACCTTCTATTTCGCCGCCGACGGACCGCGCTTCCGCACCTGGGTGTGCTCGCTGCTGCCGCCGCGGCAGCAGAAGCACGTGCTGCGGGCGTGGGACATCGCGGTGGAGAAGACCGGCGGCTACATCTACTCGCGCGCCCTGCTGGCCCTGTGCTCGGCGATCGCCCACTACGTGGCCCTGCGGGTGCTCGACGTGCCGTCGGCGTTCGCGCTGGCGCTGTGGGTCGGCGTGGTCTCCCAGTTCATCCCCACCGTCGGCACCTACCTGGCCGGCGCGCTCCCGGTGCTGGTCGCCCTGGTCCACGACCCGATCACCGCCCTGTGGATCCTGCTGTTCATCGTGGCCTACCAGCAGTTCGAGAACTACGTCCTGCAGCCACGCATCACCGCCACCACCCTCGACATGCACCCCGCGGTGGCCTTCGGCGCCGTCATCGCAGGCGCCGCCCTGCTCGGCCCCACCGGCGCCCTCCTGGCCATCCCCGTCACCGCCACCCTCCAGGGCTTCGCCGGCGCCTACATCCGCCGCTACGAGGTCACCGAGGACACCCCGCCCCCGACCAGGAAGAAGCGCAAGCAACCCAAGCCGGAACCCGCCGACGAATAGGCACTTTCGGCCCCGAGCCGCCGCTTTCGACGTCCGGACACAGCAGCGGGCGCACCGGATTCCGGTGCGCCCGCTGTCGTGGTCATGAGTCCTACTCGGTGGCCGCGGCTTCCGCCTCGGCTGCCAGCGCCCGCCGACGCACGCGCCGCGCGGCGGCGACCATGTTGCGCAGTGACGGCTCGAGCTGCCAGTAGTGGCGGGTCTTGAGGCCGCCGTCCGGGTTGGCCCACAGCCGTTGCGGCGTCACGGCGTTCGCGGCCTGGGTGAGGAGTTCGTCGAACTCGTCGATGTCGGGGATGCGGGCCGAGCGGCTCTCGTAGACGCCGGGCCCGACACCGTGGCTGAGGCCATGACCGCTGGCGACGTCCTCGGTGAGCGCCTCGATGACCCATTCGATCGAGCGGGTCGCCACGATCGCGGTGACGTCGGCGTCGAGCTGGTCGATCGCGTCGACCACCTCGGTGCGGCCGGAATAGCCGATGTGGGTGTGGATCTGGGTGTCGGCGCGCACGCCGGAGGTGGCCAGCTTGAACGCGGCGACCGCCCAGCGCAGGTACTCCTCGCGCCCGCGCGGACGCGGCGGCAGCAGCTCGCGGATGGCGGGTTCGTCGACCTGGATGATCGCGATGCCCGCCTTCTCCAGGTCCACCACCTCGTCGCGGATGGCCAGCGCCACCTGGTCGGCGGTCTCGTAGAGCGGCTGGTCCTGGCGCACGAACGAGCGGGCCAGCATGGTGACCGGTCCGGTGACCATGCCCTTCACCGGACGGTCGGTCAGCGACTGCGCGTAGGTGGTCCACTCCACCGACATCGGCGCCGGACGTGCCACATCGCCGTAGACGATCGGCGGCCGCACACAGCGCGACCCGTACACCTGCACCCAGCCGAAGCGGGTCGTGGCGAAGCCGTCGAGCTGCTCGGCGAAGTACTGGATCATGTCGTTGCGCTCGTGCTCACCGTGCACGAACACATCGAGGCCGATGTCCTCCTGGAGCCGGATCGTCGCCTCGATCTCGGCCTCGACCTGCTTGCGGTAGTCCTGCTCGGACAGCCGCCCCGAGGCCACCTCGTGACGAGCCTGGCGCAGCTTGCCGCTCTGCGGGAACGAGCCAAGCGTGGTCGCGGGCACCACCGGCAGATTCAGCCGTTCCTGCTGCGCGGCGCGACGCACCACGTACGGTTCGCGCTCGCGCATGTCCGGGGTCACCGCGTACACCCGCTGGCGCACCGCGTGCTTCTGCTTGAAGTGCACCTCGGTAGGCCGCTTGCGCCAGTTCTCCGAGGGGCCCTCGGTCAGCGCCTTGGCCAGCGAGACCACCTCGCCCACCTTCTGCTTGGCGAAGGCGAGCCGGTCGGCGACATTGCCCTCGATGTCGTACTCGGCGAGCACGTCGTAGGGCACGTGCAGCAGCGTGGTGCCGGTGGACACGACCAGGTCGGGGCACACCTCGGCGATCGCGTTCAGGTAGTTCAGCGTCACGTAACGATCCGCGCGCCAGACATTGGTGCCGCTGATGACACCGGCGTAGATCCGCTTGCGCTTGATCCCGGGGATCGCGGCCAGCTCCTCCGGCGTCATCCGGTAGGCGGACAGATCCAGCCCGATCGCCTCGACATTGCTCGCCGCCAGGATCCGCAGCGCCTCACCGAAATCGCCGTACTGCCCGGTGACCAGGATGCGCGGGCGCAGCGGCGCCTTCGACAGGGTCTGGTAGGCCTTCTCGAACGCGGCCAGCTCGGCGGGCGAGCGCTCACCGGTGAAGCAGGGCTCGTCGAGCTGCACGCAGGTCGAGCCGCGCTTGGCGAGCAGCTCGAACAGTTCCTCGTAGAACGGCAGCAGCTGGTCGAGCAGGCTCAGCGTGTCGAACTCGGCCTCGCCGGGCACGTGCCCCGCCTTCGACAGCAGCAGCAGCGACACCGGTCCGAGCACGACCGGTCGCAGCTCGATCCCGCGCTCCATCGCCCGGTCCCACTCGTCGAGCAGGGCCTCGGGGTGCAGCGAGAAGGTGGTGTCGGCGTCGAGTTCGGGCTGCCGGTAGTGGTAGTTGGTGCCGAAGAAGCGCACCAGTTCCAGCGGCGGCACGTCCGGGTTGCCGCGCGCCATCAGGAAGTAGAAGTCCAGCGGGTCCAGGCCCGCGCGGTGCTCCTCGAAGCGCGACGGCACCGCGCCGAAGAGCAGCGCGTTGTCGAGCACGTGGTCGTAGAAGGAGAAGGTGTTGCCGGGAACCTGGGTGAGTCCGGTCGCGGCCAGCTCGTTGAACTGGCGCTCCTGGATGTCGCGGCCGACCGCGAGCAGCTCCTCGCGCTCGAGCGATCCGCGCCAATACGCCTCGAGCGCACGCTTGAGCTCGCGGTGCGGACCGATCCTCGGGTATCCGAGAACGCTCGACCCGAATCCATCGGTGACGTTGACCATGACCGGGATACTCCCTTTCGATCACCTGCGCGGGCGGCCCGGACTCGGCTCCCCGCGCATTGCTGCGCTCGACATAACGCCGGGCCGCGCGAGCGCGTCCGGCTACAGCAGCTTAGGCCGCGAACGCGGCCCTTCGCCGTTCCCCCTGCAAACACCCCCGAAAAGGCCGGAGGCCACCGTCATCGCGTGGTAGGTGATGACGGTGGCCTCGGGTGAGCAAACCTATTTGCCGTACTGGTAGAAACCGGCTCCAGTCTTCTTGCCCAGCAGGCCAGCCTCGACCATGCGCATCAGCAGCGGCGGCGCCGAGTACAGCGGCTCCTTGAACTCCGAGTACATCGAGTCCGCGATCGACTTCACGGTGTCCAGGCCGACCAGATCGGTCAGTGCCAGCGGGCCCATCGGGTGGGCACAGCCGAGCACCATCGCCTTGTCGACGTCTTCCTTGGTGGCGAAGCCCGACTCGACCATCCGGATGGCCGAGAGCAGGTACGGCACCAGCAGCGCGTTGACCACGAAACCGGAGCGGTCGGCCGAGCGAACGACCTGCTTGCCCAGGATGTCGGCGGCGAACTGCTCGGCGCGCTTGGCGACCGGCTCGCTGGTCTTGAGGGTGGTGACCAGCTCGACCAGCGGCAGCACCGGCACCGGGTTGAAGAAGTGCAGGCCCACCACGCGCTCGGGATTGGCGGTGGCGACCGCGATCTTCATGATCGGGATGGAGGAGGTGTTGGAGGCGAGCACGGCGTCGGGGTCGGTGACGACCTTGTCCAGCTCGCTGAAGATGGCCGTCTTGACCTCTTCGTTCTCGACCACGGCCTCCACGACCAGCTGACGATCGGCGAAGTCGCTGAGGTCGGAGGTGAAGCGCAGCCGCCAGGCGGCCTGCTCGCGCTCGCGCTCGGTGATCTTGCCACTGCTCACGCCACGATCCAGCGAACGCAGGATGCGCGCGCGGCCGGCGGCGGCGAGTTCACGGGTGGTCTCGTAGACGAGGACGTCGACGTGCGCGCGTGCGCACACCTCGGCGATGCCAGCGCCCATCTGTCCCGCGCCGATGATTCCGACGCGCTGAATCTTCTCGCTGCTGCTCACGTCCCGCTCCTGCTGTGTGTCTGGCTGTGGGGTGGCTGGGGAGGTCATAGCGACCAAAGTATAGGGATGCCCTCCCTCGCCGGGGCTGATCGGCGAGGGAGGGCGTACACCCCTACCGGAGTAGAGGAAAGGCGTTGCTAGTCATAGCAACTCAGTGGAACTGGCCCTCTTCGGTGGAGCCCTTCAGGGCCGCCGTCGAGGTGTTCGGGTCCACGGTGGTGGCGATGGTGTCGAAGTAGCCGGCACCGACCTCACGCTGGTGCTTGATGGCGGTGAAGCCACGCTCGGCGGCAGCCTTGAACTCGCGCTCCTGCAGGTCGACGAACGCGGTCATGCCCTCGCGAGCGTAGCCGTGCGCCAGGTCGAACATGCCGTAGTTGAGCGAGTGGAAGCCGGCCAGGGTGATGAACTGGAACTTGAAGCCCATCGCGCCGAGCTCACGCTGGAACTTCGCGATGGTCGCGTCGTCCAGGTGCGCCTTCCAGTTGAACGAAGGCGAGCAGTTGTAGGCCAGCAGCTGGTCCGGGAACTCGCTGCGGACCGACTCGGCGAACTTGCGCGCGACCTCGAGATCCGGCACGCCGGTCTCCATCCAGATGAGGTCGGCGTAGGGGGCGTAGGCCTTGGCACGCGCGATGCAGGGCTCGATGCCGTTCTTCACACCGAAGAAGCCCTCGGCGGTACGGGTGCCGTCCAGGAACTCACGGTCGCGCTCGTCCACATCGGTGGTGAGCAGGGTGGCGGCCTCGGCGTCGGTGCGGGCGATGATCACCGACGGCACGTCGGCGACGTCGGCGGCCAGACGCGCGGAGGTCAGGGTGCGGATGTGCTGCTGGGTGGGGATCAGCACCTTGCCACCGAGGTGGCCGCACTTCTTCTCCGAGGCCAGCTGGTCCTCCCAGTGGACACCGGCGGCACCCGCGGCGATCATCGCCTTCTGCAGCTCGTAGGCGTTCAGCGCGCCACCGAAGCCGGCCTCGGCGTCGGCCACGATCGGGGCCAGCCAGTTCTTGACGGAGTCGTCGCCCTCGACCTTGGAGATCTCGTCGGCGCGCAGCAGCGCGTTGTTGATGCGACGGACCACCGACGGGACCGAGTTCGCCGGGTACAGCGACTGGTCGGGGTAGGTGTGGCCGGACAGGTTCGCGTCACCGGCGACCTGCCAGCCCGACAGGTAGATGGCCTTCAGGCCGGCGCGGACCTGCTGCACGGCCTGGTTGCCGGTGAGGGCACCGAGGGAGTTGATGTAGTCCTCGTTGTTGACGAGGTCCCACAGGATCTCGGCACCACGGCGCGCGAGGGTGTGCTCCTCGACAACGTTGCCCTGCAGCTTGGTGACCTGCTCGGCGGTGTAGTTGCGGGTAATACCCTTCCAACGCGGGTTGGTGTCCCAATCCTGCTGGATTTCCGCAGCGGTCTTCGGGGTGCCGGGGATCGACATCTCTGACTCCACTTCCTCGGTGTGGTCGGTGCTCCGCGCCGCGCGGCCGGTGAAACATCCGGCGCCTGAACGCCTTCGGTTGCACGGCTCGTACTGCTGGAGCAATTTGCAGGCTTGCTAGGACTAGCTAGGGCCCAAGGGGTGTACTTCCACACGATGGCACACCAGGAAATAGCCGTCTACCTGTTGCTTGTGTGAATCTCAGCTAGGTTTGCCGCCGCGTTTGCTAACTTTGCGAAATTTGCGGGCTAATTGCAAGCATCGAGCCTACCGACGGGTAGTGCTGACCAGGAGTTTCAGCATAACGCTCGTACTGTTAGCGATCACCGGCCGGGCGGACATCGACACGCCCAACCCTTCCACTCTGTGAGTCGTTTCACACACCACGCCGGGGAGCAATGGTGTGCGTGTCGTCACCGCGCGGGGGCACGCCGCGTACTCGCGCGGCGACATAGAGCTGGACACTGTGCGCACGCGAAGGAGAAAGTGACCGCATGAGGATTTCCAGGATGGCGGCGACGTCGAAGCTCGCCATGACGGCGCTCGCGGCAACGGTCACGATGGGCGTGCTGCCCGCCGCGGTAGCGCACGCACAGCCCGCAGGCCTGCCCGGCAGCGTCGTCGGGGTCGAGCCGCTCTCGGCCGCGGCGACACTGCCCGGCTCGGTCCGCGCCGAGCGACTGCTCTACCGGTCGACGACCGTGGGCGATCAGCCGACCACCACCAGCGCCGCCGTGTACTTCCCGCCCGGCGAGGCACCCGAGGGCGGCTGGCCGGTGATCGCGTGGGCGCACGGCACCGTCGGCCTCGGTGACGACTGCGCCTACAGCGTGGCCGGTCCCGGCGCCGTCGAACGCGACTGGGCCTACCTGGGCACCTGGCTGAAGCAGGGCTACGCGATCGTCGCCGCCGACTACGCGGGCCTCGGCGGACCCGGCGAGCACCCGTACCTGAACGGCATCGTCGAAGCCCACAACGTGGTCGACGCCGTGCGCGCCGCCACCGACCGCCACGCCGACCTGTCCAACAAGTGGGCCGTGGTCGGCCAGTCCCAGGGCGGCGGCGCCGCGGTGTTCACCGCTCGCTACGCCACCGAGTTCGGCCCCGATCTCGACTACCGCGGCGCGGTCGGCACCGGCGTCCCCGCCTACATCGAAGACGTCCTGCAGCTGATCGGCCCCGGCATGCCCCCGATCGCCCTGAGCTCGCACCTGTCGGCCTACGTGCTCTACATCCTCAACGGCCTGCGCACCACCTTCCCCGACCTCGACATCGAGGGCCTGCTCACCGATTCCGGCCGCACCTGGCTCGACCGCGCCCAGACCACCTGCATCGGCCCCCTCGGCGACGAACTGGCCGAGGCCAAGCCGTCCATCGGCAGCATGTTCGCCCGCCCCCTGACCTCGATCCCCAACCTCCACGCCCTGCTCTCGAACTACATGGGCCTCCCCGAATCCGGCTACGACCGCCCCCTCTTCCTCGGCCAGGGCCTCCAGGACACCGACGTCGTAACCCCCGAAACCCTCCGCTTCGCCGCCGTCCTCCAGGCCAACAACCAACCGGTCACCCTCCGCACCTACCCCACCGACCACAACGACACCGTCAACGCCTCCCTCCCCGACTCCCTCCCCTTCGTCACCAACCTGTTCGCCTGACCCCCGCGGCGCACTCCCCGCTCCATGGAGTGCGCCGCCCCAAATCCCGACCGCCGCCAACCCGGCGAACACCCGTGCACGCTGAATGCCATGCGCCCCAACCAGATCAGCCCGGTAGGGTCGGGCGCATGAGGGGAATTCGATCCATTGTTCTTGCTGTTTCCGTGTTGGCGTTCGCCCCGGCGTTCGCACACGCCGACCCGCCGCCGCCGATCTTCACCCCGGAAGAGCAGTGCGACACCACCCGCGACCTGGTGAACAACATCCGTGCCGCGAAACCGGACGCGACGCCGGAAGAGATCGCCGACGCCTTCGTCAACTACATGGACTCCCTGGGCGCCTACGCCCGCGTCCCCCAGGCCAAGGAATCCGACCGCCAGATCACCCTGGCCAACATCGAACGCTGCGGCCTGGCCTGACCGGACCGACCCGGTGCCGCTGCGGCGCCGGGTCGGTGGGGCGATGGGTGCTCAGGCGCGGACCGGGTGGATTTTGCGCCAGTGTTCGGCGATGTCGATTCGGCGGGTGATCCAGACTCGGTCGTGGGTTTGGATGTGGTCGAGGAAGCGTTCGAGGGCGGCGGTGCGGGCGGGGCGGCCGGCGAGGCGGCAGTGCAGGCCGATGGAGAGCATTTTCGGGTGGCCTTCGGCGCCTTCGCGGTAGAGGACGTCGAAGGCGTCGCGGAGGTGGGCGTAGAACTCCTCGCCGGTGGCGAAACCGGCGGGGGAGGCGAAGCGCATGTCGTTGGTGTCGAGGGTGTAGGGGACGACGAGGTGGTCGTGGCCGTTCACCTCGGTCCAGTACGGCAGGTCGTCGGCGTAGGAATCGGAGTCGTAGACGAAACCGCCGTGTTCGACGACCAATTCGCGGGTGTTCGGTGAATCGCGGCCGGTGTACCAGCCGAGCGGGGCCGAACCGGTGAGCTCGGTGAGAATGCGGACGGCCTCGGCCATGTCGGCGCGTTCGATGTCGCGGTCGATGAGCTGATAGGACTTCCATTGCAGTCCGTGACTGGCGATCTCGTGCCCGAGTTCGGAAAAGGCCGCCACCGCTTCGGGATTGCGCTGCATGGCCCGCGCCACCGCGAAGATGGTGAGCGGGAGTCCGCGCCGTTCGAAGGCGCGAAGCACCCGCCACAGCCCGGCGCGCGAACCGTATTCGTAGAGCGATTCCATGCTCATGTGCCGGTTGGGAAACGCCTCGGCGGGCGTCATCTCGGACAGGAACGTCTCCGAATGCGGTGACCCGTCGAGAACGTTGTTCTCCCCGCCCTCTTCGTAATTCAGCACGAACTGCACGGCGATCTGCGCCTCGTCGGGCCACTGCGGGTCGGGCGGAGTGGGTCCGTAGCCGACGAAGTCGCGAATATCGCTCACGCGCCCAGCTCCCCGAACAGCCGCAGCCGGGCGAGCCCGCCGTCGGGATAGATGTCGAGGCGCACTTCCTCGACCGAGGCGGCGGCCGGGGCGAGGGCGAAGCGGTGCCGGGTGTCGGGGAGCAGGTCGGTGCGCGGCAGCAGTTCGACTTCGGTGCCGTCGTTGGTGATTCCGGTGAGCGAGGCCGCGCCGGGACTGTTGCCGAGGAAGCAGGAGGTGTCGATCTCGGCGAGGCGGATCGCGCCGGGACCGGCCAATCTGATTCGCACCCAGTCGTTTCCGTCGTCGCGGCGGCGCGCGGTCTCCCAGCCGTCGCCCATCACCCGCGCCTGGCCGGGGTAGAGCAGCTGGTTGGGTGAGCTGTAGAAGCGGTTGGAGCAGTCGAGCACGAGGGCGCCGTTCTCCAGTGCGGCCAGGTCGAGCGGGCCGAGGCCGAGCAGGGTCGGGTCGGGGCGCCCCTCGCCGTGCACGCGCAGCCGCGCCACTCCGCCGTCGGGGTGCATGGTGAGTTTCACGTGCGTCCAGCGCTCGTCGCTGTCGATGGTGAACGGATTGCGGCTGTCACCACCGACTTTGGCGCGATCGAGCAGCGTGACCCAGTCGGTCCGCGCGGCGATCTCCCCGGCGGGCGGGTATCCCTCGACGGCCAGCGCCGACAGCGACACCTCCGGCGGATAGTTGCCCTTGAACCACGCCGTGTCCACCACGACACCACGGATCACCCCGGGCACGCCGAGCCGCACGATCGCGGTGTCGTCACCGGGCTTGCCGCGGTGCCGCCGGGTTTCCCACCCGTCGTACACCTGCCCCTTGTGCCCGAAGGTCGACGGCTGATATTCGGCCGGGCCCGGATTGATCAGGTTCTCTTTCTCCGCGAAGAACTCGTCGTTCGCCCAGATCACCGAACCGCCGAGCGGGCGGACCGCCAGATCCGGTAGGAGCGTGAAGTCTTCGCTGCCGTGGTGTTCGCTCACCGTGTCTCCTCGTCGTGGATGGTCTTCGGGGTGCGGCGAGCGGCGAGCGCGGCCAGCACATCGGTCGTGAGTTCCGGTGCGCGATCGAGCAATTCGGACTCCGAGGTCGCCGCGCAGTGCAGTCCGCGCAGCACAGTGGTCGACAGTGCCTCGGCCGTGGCCGGTTCGTCGACGACGCCTCCGGAGCGCCGGTCCAGATACGCCTGCAACCGGGGCACGGCCACGTCGGTTGCCGTGCGGAAGAAGTCGTAAGTGGCCAGCCAGCGGGTGATCAGGTGACCGGGATGCATGTCCCAGCCCTGGTAGTAGCCCCGGCGCAGCGCGCGTTCGACCAGGCGATGGTGGTTGGTGAAGGCGGCCTCGGGATCGGCGTCGGGCACGATCTGGGTGGAGCCGTCGCAGACCCACACCCCGGTCTGCGCGGCCGCGACCTGCATGACGGCCTTGGCGTGGTCGGCGGCCGGGTGGTCGAGCGCCTGGTCGGTGGCGGCGATGCCGCAGGCGGCGGTGTAGTCGTAGGTGCCGAAATGCAGTGCGCTGCACCGTCCGGCGGCCAGCGAGATCATCCGGGCGATCGGCGCGGTGCCGTCGGGGGCGATGATCGCCTGGGGGCTCTCGATCTGGAGTTCGAAGCGCAGGGTGTGATCGGGCAGTCCGTGGCCGCGTTCCAGACCCGAGCACAGGTCGACGAGCGCCGAGACCTGTTCGGCCGCACGGATCTTCGGCACCGTGAACACGAAGCCGGGCAGCACGCCACCCGCACCGTCGAGCACCAGCTCCAGCGTGCGCAGCGCGCGCCTGCGCTCGCCCGCGGCCAGACCCTTGGTGCGCACACCGAACGAGGCGGGGGCACCGGGCTGATCCGCCCAGCTCGCCAACGCCTTGCCCGCGGCGATCGCGGCCGCGTCCTCCTCGTCGTCCGCGCGGAAGCCGTAGCCGTCCTCGAAGTCGATCCGCAGGTCCTGGATCGGCTGGTCGGTCAGCCTGTGCCGGACCGCGGGCAGCGAACCGGTGGCGTCGAGGCCGACCAGGAAGTCCGCGTGCCGGTGCAGGAGTTCGAGCGCGTCCGCACCCCATTCGGCGGGGGTGTCGGGGGTGGCGCGGTCGGCGGCCACGTAGGCGGTGTGCACCGGCTGGACCCGGTCGCCCGCGCCGGGATACCGCGCCCGCAGCTCGGCGTCGACCGAGTCGAGGACCGCGTCGACGCGGGCGCGGATGTGCTCGGGAAGATGGGTGTTCACCCGGCGATTCCTTCCTTGACGGCCCGCCACACACGGTCGGCGGTCATCGGTAGTCGGTCCGGTCGGGTGCCGACGGCGTCGCGGATCGCGTTCGCCAGTGCCGGTGCCACCGGGTTGTAGGGGGACTCACTCATCGATTTGGCACCCAGCGGTCCCAGTTCGTCACTGGTTTCGGCGAAATAGACCTCGGTGCGGGGCAGATCCGCGAACTGCGGAATGTGATAGTGGCGCAGGGTCCGCGTGGTGACGATGCCCTGGTCGGTCCGCATGTCCTCGTAGAGCGCGGTGCCGATCGCCTGGGCCACCCCGCCCTCGACCTGCCCACGCAGCTGCACCGGATTGACCACGGTGCCCGCGTCGGCGACCTGGATCGATTGCAGGATCCGCACCGTGCCGGTGGAGGGCCGCACCGCCACCCGGAACGCGTGCACGTTGAAACTCACCGAGCGCGGCGTGCCCGCGTGGGTGCCGTGCGCGACGAGCGGACCGTCGGCGAGCAGCTGGGCGGCGGTGAGCAGGTCGTCGCCGCAGCGCACCCCGCCCGCCTCGAGCACGCACTCGCGTTCGGGATGGCCGCTCACCTTGGCCGCCCTGGCCAGCAGCATCGCGTGCAGTTCGAGGGCCGCCGCGTAGGAGGCCTTGCCCGCGACCATGGTGCCGGTCGAACCGAAGGCGCCGGTGTCGTGGCCGACCACGTCGGTGTCGGACTGGCGGATGACGATGCGATCGGCGGTGGTGGCCAGTGCGGTCGCGGCCAGCTGGGCGTGCACGGTGGTGGTGCCGTTGCCGAATTCGGCTGTGCCGACACCGATCTCGTAGCGACCGTCGACGAGGACGCGGGCGGTGGCATCGGCGTGGTGGCCGCGCGGCGGCACGGTGGCGATCATGGCGACGGCCATGCCCTCGCCCACCTGCCAGTCCGGGCCGGGCGCGGCGGTGCCGTTGCCGCGACGCAGGGCCTGCTGGGCGGTGTCGAGGCACTGGTCGAGGCCGTAGCTGCCGAAGGTCAGGTCGCTCTCGTCGACCTCGGCGCCGGTGAACTGGTCGCCGGGGATCACCACATTGCGCCTGCGGAATTCGAAGGGGTCGATGCCGAGTTCGCGGGCGAGTTCGTCGATGGCCGATTCCACGCCGAAGATCACCTGCCCCAGGCCGTAGCCGCGGAAGGCGCCGGAGGGAATGTTGTTGGTGTACACCGTCTGTGCGTCGACGCGCTTGTTCGGGCAGCGGTAGACGGCCACGGATTCGCCGACGGAGTGGAACATCACGCCCGCGCTGTGATTGCCGTAGGCGCCCGCGTCGGAGAGGACGTCGACGGCCAGCGCGGTGAGCAGGCCGTTCGCGTCGGCCGCCGCGGTCACCGCGACGCGCATCGGATGACGGCAGGTGGCGGAGGTGAATTGGTCGGTGCGGGTGAATTCGTACTGCACGGGATGCCCGGTCCGCAGCACGGCCAGCGCGATCAGGTCCTCGGCCAGCATCTCCTGCTTGGCCCCGAACCCGCCGCCGACCCGGGTGGCGAAGACCCGCACCCGATCCCGGCCGAGCCCGAACACGTGACTCAGCTCGTCACGCACCAGGAACGGCACCTGGGTGCTCGACCGGACCACGAGCCTGCCCGCGTCGTCGAGCCAGCCGATCCCGCCGTGCGTCTCGAGGTGCACGTGCTGCACACGCGGCGAATGCCACACGCCGCGAACCACTTTCGCGGCACCATCGATCCCCGCATCGAAATTGCCTACTTCACCGTGGATTTCGGCGATCAGGTTGCGCCCCGCATCCGCGATGCGGGCCGACTCCGGTTTGTCGGCATGCAGTTTCGGCGCCCCCTCGGCGAGCGCGTCCTCGGGCTCGAACACCGCGGGCAGCACCTCGTACTCCACCCGCAACGCCCGCACCCCCGCTCGCGCGGCATCGAGTGTCTCGCCGACGACCGCGGCCACCCGCTGCCCCGCGAACCGCACGGTGCGGTCGAGCACGAAGGTGTCGTCCGGATCGTCCTCGCGCAGCTCGTGCCGCGCCGTCGAGAACGCTGTCGCCGGTGCGTCCACATGCGTCAACACGGCCCGCACTCCCGGAACAGCTTCTGCCGCGGCCACATCGATGGCGACGATCCGCGCGTGCGGATGCGGACTGGCCAGCACCGCGAGATGCCACGGCGCCACCGGCGGATTCCGCTCCCCCGACCCCGCCACCACATCGAACGTGAACGCCTCCGCCCCCCGCACGATCCGCTCCCCCGCAGGCGCCCCCACCCCGTCCCCGATCTGCCCGGCAGGTGGGCGGGTGGTCGATTCGGCGGGTCCGGGAGTTGTGCACAGGGATGCACAGGGGGTGGTGAGGGCGTCGGCGATGGCGCGGTAGCCCGTGCAGCGGCAGAGGTTTCCTTTCAGCAATTCGGCGCGCTCGGCGTCGGTGACGGCCTCCGCGCTCAGGGGTTCGGCGGCGATCTCCGAGGGTTCGGCGCCATCGACCGTCTCTGGACTCGGCGCGTCGACGGGAGCCGAGCGGGCTGCCGCCAGACCTGTTGCGGTGACCACCATTCCGGCGGTGCAGAACCCGCACTGGAACCCGGCCTGCTCGACAAAGCCGCGCTGCACCGGATTCGGGCCATCGGCACCCGCGAGGCCCGCCGCTGTCGTCACGGTACGGTCGGCGGCGCGGTGGGCGGGGATCAGACAGGAGTGGACCGGTTGGCCGTCGAGCAGGACCGAGCAGGCACCGCAGTCGCCCGAGTCGCAGCCCTTCTTGACGGCGAGTTGACCCTGTTCGCGCAGCAGGGTGCGCAGGCACTGGCCGGGGCGGGCGGTCGCCTCGACCGCGCGTCCGTCGACTTCCAGTCTCATGAGCCACCTCCCGATGCCGTGGTGAGAACGATCCGGCCGCGCAGGCCGCCTTCGGCGAGGCGGGTGTGCGCGGCGACGGCCTGTTCGAGGGGAATCGTGTCGGCCACGCGCAGGGACAGGTCGTAACCGGCGAGGGTGGCCAGGGCGGGTCCGTCGGCGGTGATCCAGGCGTGGTGCACGCGAATGCCGCGCAACGGAAGCGGATCGGCCCCACCGACAACCGTGACGAACGACCCGCGATTGCGCACCGCGGCCAACGCCCGCGCGCCCAACCCAGCAGTGTCGAGCACCGCGTCCACCCCACCCGGCACGAGCTCCCGCACGACCTCGGCCAGGTCGACAGTGTCATGCACCGAGTCGGCCCCGACCGGCGCGTGCGCGGACACCGCCCCGGCACGATCAACGGTGCCGGGTACCGAGTCGACTCCGCCAGGGGCGGGCACACCGTCGCGCGGGATCACGAATTCCGCCCCGAGTCCGCGCACGAACGCGGCATCGGACTCGGCCACCTGGGCCAGCACCCGCAGCCCCCGCCACCGCGCCGCGATCTCCACCGCGAACCCGCCGACGGCACCCGCGGCGCCGGTCACCAGCAGGGTGTCGCCCTCGGTGAGCTCGAGCAGGTCCAGGGCCTGTAGCGCGGTGAGCCCGTTCAACGGCAGCGTGGCCGCCTCGACCGAGGACCGTCCCGCCGGTGCGGGCGCGACCGCCGAGGCATCGAGCACCAGGTAGTCGGCATAGCTGCCCAGCGACCGGTCGAGCAGATCACGCAGTCCGATCACGTGCTGGCCCACCGAGAACCCATCCACCCCGGCACCCACCGCATCGACCTCCCCGGCCACATCCCAGCCGATCCCGGTCACCGCGCGCGGCGCCATCAATCCGGCCTCGACCAGCACTCCGGCCCTGGTCACCGCGTCGACGGGATTCACCCCGGCGGCCGACACCCGAATCCTGACCTGTCCATGACCCGGCGCCGGCACCGGCACCTCGACGAGTTCGAGTGCTTCCGGTCCGCCGAAGGTGTGGACGACAATTGCGCGCATGATGGTCTCTCTCTTCCGTAGGTACTCGCGAACCTAGGGAGAGCTACTCTCTATCGGGAAGTACGCACCGCGAAGTGCGTACCGCACGCGAGGGAGAGCGATGAGTACCCGGACCGCCGCCCAGCGCCGCGCCGAAGCGAGCGCGGCCTACAACGCCTACCTGGCCGAATGCCCGGCCCGGCAACTGCTGGACCGGATCGGCGACAAATGGGTGAGCCTGGCGATCAACGCGCTCGCCGACGGCCCGCTCCGCTACAGCCAACTGAATCAGCGCCTGGCCGGCGTGAGCCAGAAGATGCTCACCCAGACCCTGCGCAATCTCGAACGCGATGGCCTGCTCACCCGCACCGTGCTGCCCGAGGTCCCGGTGCACGTCGAGTACCGGCTGACCCCGCTCGGCGAGGAACTGCTGCCGGTCATGCGCACCATCAAGGGCTGGGCCGAACAGCACATGGACCAGGTGCTCACGGCGCGCGCCGCCTACGACGCGCGAGGGGACTGAGTTCACGACCGCACCTCCCGCAGGTCGGCCGCCACTTCGGCGGCCAGCAGCCCGGTCACGTGCCTGCGCCAGTCCGGCGCGCCGTGCGGATCGTCGAACCACAGCGACGGCTCGATCTCGGTCAGCGCTTCGGTAAGCGCGAATTCCCCTGGTGCGGAGTCGAAGTCGAGCACCACCGGGCGCGCGGTGGCAGCGGTGACGGTGATCGCGCAGCGACCGTCGGCCGTCCGCCTGCCCATCACCACCGCGCCGGAGCGGCCGAGCGGCGCCAGCGCGATCTTGCGAAAACTGGTGCGCGCCACCAAGTTCGACATCGGCACCACGAAGGAGCGCACCACCGCGCCGGGCGCCAGCACGTTCTCCCCCGGCCCGGTCACGAACTCGCGCAGCGGAATCCGCCGCTCGCCACCGCCGCGCGGCCAGACCACCGCGACCGCGTCGAGCGCGACCAGCGCCCCGAGCACCGCGCCCGCGGGCAGCGAAAGACAGACGTTCCCGCCGACCGTCGCCGAGCGCCAGATCTTGTGCGAGGCCAGCAACGCCCGGCACGCCTGCGCGAACAACGCGGTGCCGGGCCAGTCCGGTCGCAGCGTCGCCATGCCGAGTTCCCGGCCGGGACGTGCACCGGCGAACTCGGCCAGCGTGCAGGTCGCGGCGATCTCCAACCCGGCCGGAGTGATCGTCAGCGACGGCCAGCCGAGCGTGGTGATGTCGACGAGCCGGTCGAGATGATCGTGCGGCTCGGAGTACAGGAAGGTGCCACCGGCCAGTACCGCGCTGCCCGGCCCGAGCAGGGCCAGATCGGCGCGTTCGCGGGCGAGAACCACCTGCCGAACAGTGTCCAGATCCACGTTGCACCTCGCTTACCTCACCGGCCACAGTAGGGGCCGGGAGTTGCCGCGATGTTGCGCGACACCGGCGTCAGATTGCGCTGCGGTTAATCCGGTATACCACTCCAGTGTGCACCGGTTCGGACATAACCGCAGCTCAGCACGCACGGCGACGATCACGCACCGGCCAGCAGAGTCGCCTGCGCCTGGGCCACCTCGGCCCCGACCGCCGCCTCGTCCACCGTCGTCACGACACCGTCGCGCACCACCTCGCGCCCGTTCACCAACAGCGCGGCAAGCGGCGGCGCCGACCCGAGGACGAGGGCCACGACCGGGTCCTCGATTCCGGCGTGCGCGGGCGTATCGAGCCGCCACAGCGCCAGATCGGCCAGCTTGCCCGGCTCGATCGACCCGATCTCGGACGCACGCCCGAGCACCCGCGCGCCGCCCATGGTCGCCAGTTCCAGCGCGGTCCGCACGGTCATCGCCCGCGGCCCGCCGACCGCCCGCGCGTACAACAGCGCGTTGCGCGGTTCCTCGATCAGCGAACTCGACTCGTTGCTCGCCGCACCGTCGACCCCGAGCCCCACCGGTACCCCAGCGGCCACCAGATCGGCGGTCCGCGCGATCCCCGCGCCGAGCCTGCCGTTGGAGGTCGGGCAGTGCGCCACCCCCGTGCCGGTACGCGCCATCGCCGCGATCGCCGGATCGTCGAGGTGCACGGCGTGGGCGTACCAGACGTCGTCACCGAGCCAGCCCAGCTGTTCCATGTACTGCGCGGGCGTGCAACCGAAGGTGCTCAGGCAGAAGTCCTGCTCGTCGAGGGTCTCGGCGAGGTGGGTGTGCAGCCGTACCCCGGCCGCCCTGGCCAGGGTCGCGGACTCGCGCATCAGCTCGGCGGTCACCGAGAACGGCGAGCACGGCGCGAGCGCGATCCGCACCATGGCGTCGAAGGACGGGTCGTGCCACTCGGCGATGGCCCTGGCACTCGCGGTGAGGATGTCGTCGATCGACTCGACCACCTCGTCCGGCGGCAGCCCGCCCTGGCTCTGCCCCAGATCCATCGACCCGCGCGCCGGATGGAACCGCAGCCCCACCGTCGCCGCCGCCCCGATCTCGGCGCCGAGCAGATCACCCCCACCACGCGGGAACACATAGTGATGATCCGAGGTGGTGGTGCAGCCGCTGCGGGCCAGCGAGACCAGCGCACCGGTCGCCGCCGTGCGCACCGACTTCTCGTCGATCCGCGCCCACACCGGATACAGCGTGGTCAGCCACTCGAACAGGGTGTTGTCGGCGGCCAGGCCGCGGGTGATCCACTGGTAGAGGTGGTGGTGGGTGTTGACCAGACCGGGCGTGAGCACACACCCGCGGCCGTCGATCCGCGCCACCTCGGGCCCGAGGTCCGGCGCCTTGCCCGCCCCGACGGCGTCGATCCGGTTGCCGCGCACCGTGACCCAGCCCTGCCGGTATTCGGTGCCCGCCGCGTCGACGGTCACCACCGCGCAACCGTCGATCAGCAGATCCGGCGTGCTCACGGCTGCCATGCGATGCCCGCCTCTGGTGCGTCGGCGCGGGCCAGGGTGGCGTGGATCGAGCCGTAGGGCCGGTCCGCCGCCCAGAACACCTCGTTGGCGTTGTCGATCCCGAACTGCCCGAGGTCGTAGTCGAAGTGGTGTTTGTTCGGCGCCGACAGCCGGATCTCGGCGAGCACCGGGAACCGTTCCAGCGCGGCGGTGCCCATCGCGTACAGCGTCTGCTGCAGCGCCTTGGAGTAGGTGGTCGCGAACAGTTCGAGCAGGGTGGCGCGGATGCCGTCGTAGACCTCGTCCCAGTCGAAACCGCTGGTCTCGGCGAAACGCCACTGCACGATCAGCGAGGTGGCGAGCACGCGATCGTGGGTCGGGGCCAGGGTCGTGTACTCGTCGGTGAGGAAGTCGGCGAACTCCGAGCCGGTCGACTTGAGCAGCACCAGATCCTTGATCCCGCCGATCACCCAGGTCCGCTGCTCGGCACCGGTGCCGGCCACCGTCACCGCCGCGGTCCGCACCTCGGGACCCTGGCGCACCCAGGTGTGATCATGCTCGGCGCCGTCGACCGAGACACGCTGCCAGCCATAGGAATCCACGTCGATCCGCGCGCTCGACACCGGCTCGACCGTGTCCACGAAGTGTTGTGCCAGCGCGATCGCGTAGTCCTCGATGGTGTCCAGGCCCGGCTTCTTCGAATAGATGAAGGCGGTGTGCTTCTGGGTGTCGGTGGGCAGGACGTGACCCTGGTCACCCTCGGTGTAGGCCGCCTCGAAATCACCGCGCAGGGCGGTGGAGACGTTCACGTCGCGGATCTCGTGGCGCGCGTTCTCCTTGTAGAAGCGCACGACCCGGTTCTCGGCCTTGCCGTAGCGGTGGTCGGTCAGCGTGATCGGACCGGTCAATGCCATCGGTCAGCTCCCTCGATAGGTGGAATAGGCGAACGGCGACAGCAGCAGCGGCACATGCAGATGTGGCTGCGAACCCACCGTGAACGCGACACAGACCTCCGGATAGAAGGTTTCGGTGCCCTGCGCCGCGAAATAGGCTCCGGTGTCGAAGAACAGCCGGTAGTCGCCCGGATTCAGCCCGGCGGCAAGCTCTTTCACCCGGCCGTCGGCATCGGTGAGCGCCTCGGTGAGCCGCTGCTCGCCGCGCGTCAGCCACACCGCGACCCCGGCGGCGGGCACTCCGCGCACCGCGTCGAGCACATGCGTGCTCAGCCCGGTCACGAGGCGGCCACCAGCCGGGCCAGGCGCAGCCGGTTGATCTTGGCCAATTCGGTTCGCATGACCTGCCTTTCGGTCGGAGCGTCGTTGTCGAGGCGGGCGCGCAGCACGGCCAGCAACTCCTCGCCGCCGCGTCCCGCCGCGCACACCAGGTAGATGTGGCCGAACTTCGCCTCGTAGGCGCGGTTGCCCTCGGCCAGCGCCGCGCGCACGTCGTCACCGGCGACCCCCGCCTGCTCGCGGGTCGAGGCCGCCGAGGTCGGGCGGTCACCGATGCGCGGGTGACCGGCCAGCGCATCATCGATATCGGCCTCGTCGAGTGCTTCCAGCGCGGCGTCGGCGGCGTCGAACAGCGAGTCCGCGGTGCCGTAGGGCCGCGCGGCGACGACCGCCCGTGCCCAGCGTGGCGCGGAGCAACAGGCAAGCAATGCCGCTTCGGCGGCCGCCACGGGAAGGTCGTTGAAACCCGCGAGGCCGATCGCTTCGCTTGTCATCGGTCCAGCATCTCCCCATCCCCGCCGGGCTGCCACCGATGTGCAGTCGGTCACGTCGGCGTGTCGTCGCCGGGGAGCTGCGTGGGCGTAATCGACCGGCAACATTGGCTCATTACCTTTGCTCACATGCCCCCGATCGAGCCGTCCGCGCACCTGTCGTGCGCGGGCATCGTGCTCGCGGCGGGCGCGGGCACCCGCTACGGCAAACCCAAGGCACTCGCCGAGGACGGCGCCTGGTTACGCGCGGCCGTCACCGCCCTGCGCGACGGCGGCTGCGCGCCGGTGATCGTGATGCTCGGCGCCACCGGACCCGATCCGGCGGCCGTCGATCTCCCCGCGGGCACCGAGTGGCGCTGGGTCGCCGACTGGGCGACCGGACTGAGCGCGACCGTGCGGGCCGGGTTGCGCGCGGCAACCGAGGCCGGCACCGAGTACGTGGCGTTCCTGCCCGTCGACATCCCCGATATCGGCGCCGATGTCGTCGCCAGGGTGCTCGCCGCGGCCCGCGCCGGTGACAGCGGACTGGCCCGTGCTGTGTTTCACAACACACCTGGGCACCCAGCTGTGATGAAGAACAGCCACTGGGAAGCGATTTCGGTCGCAGCGGTAGGTGATACAGGGGCCGGTTCCTATTTGGGCACCCGACAGGATATGGTGTGCGTCACGTGCGACGACTTGGCGACAGGGACCGATCGCGATTTCCCGGAAGTCGGCGCACAGTGATCGGAGTTTGAGATATGCGCGATATCGTCGATGACCTTCTGCGAGTGTGGCATTCGGGCCGTACGGGTGGCCTCGCCACCGTGGTCCGCACCATCGGCACCAACGCGCTGCCCATCGGATCCTCGATGCTCGTCACCCCCAACGGCGGGGTCTTCGGGTCCATCGCCTCGGGCCGGTTGGAAGAGACGGTGTATGAGGCAGCGCAGGAAGCCGGGCGTACCGGTATCCGGCAACTACGCCGCTACAGCATGATCACCGGCATGGAGTCGAGCTCCGATGACGGCACCCTCGTCGACATCTTCGTCGAGCCGTTCTCCTGCCGCGACTTCCCCGAGTTCCCCACCATCGCCGCCGATATCCAGGCCCATCGCCGGGTCACCGTGTTCACCGTGGTGTGGAATCAGGACCCCGATGTGATCGGCCAGCATCTGGTCACCGATCGCAAGCACGCCACCGAACTCGTCGCGCTGCCCGAATCGGATCTGTTCGTCGCCTCCTACTGCCCGCCGCCGCGGCTGCTGATCTTCGGCGCCAACGCCTACGCCGCCACCCTCGCCGCGCAGGCGCGGATGATCGGCTACCAGGTGAGCATCTGCGATTCGCGCCCCGAGTTCGCCGACCCGGCCTCCTTCCCCGGCGTCGAGGTGGTCGTCGACTGGCCGCATCGCTACCTCAACACCCTCGCGGCCGCGGGCGAGATCGACTCCAGCACCGGCATCGTGGTCCTGGCCAACGAGCCCCGCTTCGAGATCCCCCTGCTCACCGTCGCCCTGCGCCTGCCCGAACTCGGCTACCTGGCCGCCCTCGGCTCCCCCGCCGACCAGGCCCGTCGCCTCGACGACCTGCGCGCAGGCGGCTTCGACGAGCCGACCCTGGCCCGCCTGCACGTCCCCGCCGGCCTCGAATCCGGCCCCCGCACCCCCGCCGAAACCGCCGTCTTCATCACCGCCGACTTCCTCGCCTCCCGCGCCGGGATGCGCCTGGCCGCCCACCGCGACTTCGGCTCCTCCACCGTCGGCATGGCGATCTGACAAACCCACCACCTGCGATTTCAGCCATCGTTAAGCGGACCCACCGCCGGGTCGACCTACGTTTCCCTCGTTCGATCAGGGCAACGGGCCCGGATCAGATCGGTGGGATCGATGATGAAACGAGCACTGACGGTGCTGGCCGCGATGACGATCGCGCTCGGAGTCGGGACGGCGCCGGCGCAGGCGGACTCCTTCTCCAACTCACATTCGGGAAGCTGCTCCGGCACCGCCAATCCCTGGGGCGATTTCTACGCCTACACCTACCAGTACGTCTACATCTACGACAATCAGATCGAGAGCGAGAGCCACAGCTTCAGCTTCTCCGGCTTCCTCGATGGCGCCGAAGAGGCCGTCTTGATCGGGGGCCGAGACAACCAGTGGACCATCTACCGCGCAGGCGATTACGACCTCGCCGTCCCCTACATCGCCGGCGCGGGCCTCTTCGTCCAGGACAACCGCCACGCCGGCAACGAGTGGGTCAAACTCTGCAGCTACTGACCAACCACCCGGATGTTATTTGAGGTCGGGGTTCTCGGCGTAGATCTCGTCCAGGATGGACAGGTCGAACAGCTGCTCGGCGGTGATGTCGATTTTGGCGGTGCGCAGGGCCGAGATGTTCTGTTCGATGAGGGCATCGCTCATGGTGAACAGGCCGTTGGCCTCGGTTTCGGGGGAGACGACGAGGTCGTTCTGGGCGATGGCTTCCAGGACCTGTTCCTCCAGGTCGAGGCCCTGGTCCTTGCCGTAGATCTCGACGGCGAGACGGGCGGATTCGCGCGGGTCGGCGACGGCGTCGCGCCAGCCCTTGATCTCGGCGATCAGGAAGGCCTTGAGCTTGTCGCGCTCGTTGTCGATCGTGTCCTGGGTGACGGTCAACGTCTCGGCGACCAGCGGCAGGCCGAAATCGGCGAACAGGAAGTGGTCGTTGGCGAAGCCCTTGGCGGCCAGCACGATCGGCTCGTTGGTCACATAGCTGACCCAGCCGTCGACCTCGCCGTTGGCCAGCGGTGTGGGGTCGAACTGGGCGGGCACGATGGTCACCTCGTCGGCCTCGATGCCGTTGGCGGCCAGCAGGGCGCCGAAGATGAGCTGATTGGTGTCCTGCACACCGATCTTGCGGCCCTTCATGTCGGCAGGCGACTTGATCGGGTTGGCCGCCGAACTCACGATCGCGAAGGGGTTCTTCTGGAAGGTCGCGCCGACGATCTTGGCGGGCAGCCCTTCGAGGATCGCGGGCGCGGTGGTCTGCGGCGCGGACAGCCCGATCCACACCTTTCCGGTGTCGAGCCCGGCCTCCACCGAGGTGCTCGCCGCGCCACCGGCGATGAGATCGACCCCGCCGAATCCCGCTTCCTTGAAATATCCGCGGGAATCGGCGAAATACTCACCCGCGAATTCGATGTTCTTGATCCACGACAACTGCACCGCGACCTTGCCGTATTTCGATCCGTCATCGGTCGAGCCGTTCGGGGACGTGCCCGAGCTACCTCCGCAGGCGGCGAGCAGGCCCGCGCCACCGAGCGCGACGCCGGTCAGCGCGGAATAACGAAGAAAGGAACGACGGTCGATACTGTTCATACGCCGAATGTAGATTCGGCGCGTTTCGTCCACTTTGCGTCGACGTTCCGCTGCTAATTCGCGACCCGGCCCGCACTCGGCCCGAATCGGGCGAGCACCAGATTCTCGATCACCCCGACGATCGCGTACAGCAGCACCGACACCACCGTGACCACCGCGATCGAGGCCCACAGGCGGCTGTACTGGAACATCGGAATGGCCCGCACCAGGCTCGCACCCAAACCCGTTCCGCTGCCGAGCCATTCGCCCAGCAGTGCGCCGATCAGCGCACCGGGCACCGAGATCCGCGCCGCCGCGAACACCGAGGGCAGCGCGGCGGGCACCGCGACCATCCGCAGCCTGGTCCACCGGGAGCCACCGTAGGCGGCCACCAATTCCATTGCTTGCCTGGGCGCTTCACGTAGCCCGGTCATGATCATCACCAGTGCGGGGAAGAACACGACGATCGCCGTCAGCACCGTCACCCCGACCGTGCCGCGGCCGAAGACCAGCACCACGATCGGGCTCAGCGCCACCAGCGGCACCGAGCGCAACAGCATGGCCACCGGCATGAACGTCTGCTGCACAGCGGAATACAGCACGAACAGCGCCGCGACACCGAGTGCGCCGAGCATCCCGACCACGAAGCCGGACGCCGCGTCGGTCAGGGTGATCCACAGGTCGTCGAAGATCGCCTGCCGCGCCGCGGGGGCACCGGGCGCGGTAACCAGGTAGGTCCAGATGTCGGCGGGCGTCTTGCCGACGCGCGGCCCGATCTGCGGGAACAGGCGAAGGAACAGCGTCCAGATGACCAGCAGCAGGATCAGCGAGGTCACCAGGGGCAGCAGGAACCGGCCGAGCCGGCGTAGCACGGTCGTCGTCATCGCTTCTCCTCCGCCGTCCACGGCGTGATCAGGCGCGCCGCCACGGCGACCACGGCGAAGCCGAGGCCGGCCAACGCCGCGGCGGCCAGCGCCATGCCCCAGGTGCGCGGCACGTTGTACGCGTTCTGCGCGGCGGTCAGCGCGACACCGATCCCGCTGTCGACCCCGCCCAGGTACTCGCCGATGATCGCCCCCAGCACCGCCGAGGGCGCCGCGATCTTCAAGGCGGCGAACGTATTCGGCAGCGCCGCGATGGCCTGCACCCGGTAGAGCTGCTGCCAGCGGCCACCGCCGTAGGCGCGCACCAGGTCGAGGCTGGCCGGATCGGCCGAGCGCAGCCCGCTGACCGCGCCGACCATCGTGGTGAAGAAGCAGTACATCGCGGCGAGGAACACCGTCGGCGTGCGCCCGCCGAACACCACCAGGATGATCGGGCCCAGCGCCAGCAGCGGCGTGCAGTAACTCAGAATGGCCAGCTGGGTGGCCAGCGGTTCGATCCGTGGCACCAGCATGATCAGCGCCGCGATCCCGATGGCGAGGGCATTGCCCCACAGGAACCCCTGCAGCGCACCCACCGCCGTGACCTGGAAGTTCGGCCCGTAGAGCGCCCAGCCATCCGACCACATGGTCGACAGCACCCGCCACGGTGTCGGCACCGTGCCGCCCGCCACCCCGGCGGCCGCCAGCGCCCACCACAGCGCGATCAGCCCCGCGACCCCGAACACCCCGGCGAAGCGCTGCGCACCGACCCGACCGGGCACCCGCACCGCCACCGACCACACGCCGCGCACCCGCGGCGCCGCCACCTGCTGACTGCTCATGCCACCCCACCCCGCCCGAACAGCAGCTCGGACAGGTAGTCGCAGAGCTTGTGGAATTCCGGCGTGCGCATCATCTCGGGCGTGCGCGGGCGCGGCAGATCGATCTCGACCAGCTCGAGCACCCGCCCCGGCCGCGGACTCATCACCGCCACCACATCGGAAAGGAACACCGCCTCGCCGATGCCGTGGGTCACCATCAGCGTGGTCGCCGGCTTCTCGGTCCAGATGCGCAGCAGTTCCAGGTTCAGCCGCTGGCGCGTCATGTCGTCGAGTGCGCCGAAGGGCTCGTCGAGCAGCAGGACCGAGGGCTGCACCACCAGCGCCCGCGCGATCGAAACCCGTTGGCGCATACCGCCGGACAGCTGCGCGGGCTTGGCCTTCTCGAAACCCTCCAGCCCCACCAGCGCGATCAGTTCGGCGATCCGCTCCGGTTCGGCGGGCAGCCCGGCCACCTGCAGCGGCAGCCGGATGTTGGATTCCACACTGCGCCACGGCAGCAGCGCCGAGTCCTGGAAGGCGATGCCGAGCTGATGTCCGCCGCGCAGCTGGGTCGGGGTGAGCCCGTTGATCCGCGCGCTGCCCGCGCTGGGCTCCTCCAGCCCGGCCAGAATGCGCAGCACCGTCGACTTGCCGCAGCCCGAGGGGCCGAGCAACGAAAGGAAAGCCCCCGTCCCGGTGTGCAGATCCACCGAGTCCAGCGCATTCACTGTGTCGCGGCCCACCCGAAACGACTTCGACAACCCGCTGATCTCGATCCCGCTACCCATGGCGCCACCATAAGAGCGCCCGATTGCGCCGGTATTTCCGAATCCGGAGCAGTATTGCGGCGTCGTTAACGTCACGAGATTCGGACCGGTAACAATTCGGGAGCCGAAGAGGACATAGAGTGTCGACAGGATCTGACAGCCTCGTCGGCG
Source organism: Nocardia sp. NPDC058176 (assembly GCF_042883805.1). NCBI lineage: Bacteria > Bacillati > Actinomycetota > Actinomycetes > Mycobacteriales > Nocardiaceae > Nocardia > Nocardia sp. NPDC058176. Next base: position 597,569 of record NZ_JBHVVA010000002.1, read on the forward strand.
CCGGGCACACAGCTCGACCGCGACGGGGACACACTGCGACGACGGGGCCGACAGGGCCCGTGGACTGGGAACCGACTGTTTCGATGAAGCTCTCCGCACTACGTAAGACCGCCGCGCTGCGCACGACCGCCGTGGCACTCACCACCGCGTTGTCGGTGGCCGTGCTCGCCGGTGGCGCCGCCTCCGCCGAACCCGAGAAGCCCTCGTCGGTGAGCTCGATCGTCAAGGACGGGCGCACCTGGCACCTGAAGGTGTACTCGGCGTCGATGAAGCGCGACATCACCGTCGACGTGCAGCGCCCGGCCGACGAGTCGACCCCGGCCCCCAACCTGTACATGCTCAACGGCCTCGACGCCGGTGAGGGCACCGCCAGCTGGGCCGCCCAGACCGACGCGCTCGGCTTCCTGGCCGAGAAGCACGTCAACGTGATCCAGCCGATCGGCGGCCGCGGCAGCTACTACGCGGACTGGCAGCGCGAAGACCCGAAGCTGGGTCTGAACAAGTGGAACACCTTCTTCACCCAGGAGCTGCCGCCCCTGCTGGACAAGACCCTCAACTCGACCGGCCTGAACTCGCTGGCCGGTCTGTCCACCTCCGGCACCTCGGTGCTGCAGCTGGCCGAGGCCAAGCCGGGTCTGTTCAAGTCCGTGGCCGCCTACAGTGGCTGCGCGCAGATCGCCGACCCGATGGGCAAGCAGTTCGTGAAGTTCTCGGTCGAGACCTGGTCCGGTGGCAACACCGCGAACATGTACGGCCCGGACAACGATCCGGCCTGGGTCGAGAACGACCCGGTCATCAATGCCGAGAAGCTGCGCGGCACCAACCTCTACATCTCCAGCGGCAGCGGCATGCCGGTGATGGAGGACGTGCGCTACTACACCGAGGGCAACGGCCCGATGGGTGTGGTCAACCTCGGACTGGGCGTGGCCATCGAAGCCGCGACCAACGAGTGCACCAAGAACCTGAAGAACAAGCTGGACTCGCTGAACATCCCGGCGACCTACAAGTTCAACCCGGTCGGCACCCACTACTGGCCGTACTGGGAAGAGGCGCTGCACGAGTCGTGGCCGATGCTCGCCGAGGGCATGGGCATCTGACACCCCGAACATGAGAAAGGGAGGCATCCGATTCGGATGCCTCCCTTTTTCGTACGCTCAGGTCGGCTGGACCGCCGGGCGCACCGAGAGTCCGGAGTGGATGAAATAGCCGATCTCGTCGCAGATCTCGTCGACCGAGATCGCGTCGCCCGGCACGGTGGCGTGCACCATCTCCTGGGCCAGCGAGGTCACCGCGCCGATCAGCGCGAGCGTGAACAGATGGAAACTGCGCGATTCGGCCTCACCGCGCTCGGCGGCACGCTGCGCCTCCCGGGTGAGCAGCGCCGAGATCGAGCGCCGCTGCCCGCGCCGCCACTCCTCGACGGCCGGGCTCACCCCGACGACCTCGACGAAGAACACCCGCGCCGCCTTGCGATCCCGGCAGGTCACCGAGAGGAACGCGCGGAAACTCTCCACCACGCGCACCACCAGCGGCTGATCGCCGGTCCGCGCGAGCGATTCGTCGAGACGCTGGAGCGCGGCGCTGTTCAACCGGTCGACGAGGGCGATCAGCAGGGCCTCGCGGCTGCCGATGTCCTCGTAGAAACTGCGGGTCGACACATTCGCCGTCGCGCACAGGCGCTCGATGGACGTCGAGGAATAACCCTGGGTGCCGAATAGTTCCAGCGCGGCGTCGGTCAACCGACTGCGTCGCAAGGCAACTCGCTGTTGGCGCGACAATCCGCCATAACTGCGACCACTGTCGGATTCATCCGCACGCCGAACCACGGATGAATGCTAGCGCGCAGCCGTCCGGCATCCGAGCGATTCGCCAACCACCGTGCCCCCAATTCCACTGGCACATCGAAATTGTCGCCGCGCGACTACTCCGATTCCGGCGTCGGCTCGGTCTCGTCGAGTGTTTCGGTCAACGGCCAGCCACCGGCCGCCAGCTGCTCGGCGACGCGGGCGACGTCATCGGGTGCCGGTTCCTCTTTGGCGTAATCGGCGATGGCCGCTTCGATTTCGGCGGTGGCGATGGATTCGCGATTCGGGTTGGCCTCGATCAGTTTCTCGACGATCACCACCACCTCGTAATCGGTGAGATGACGATGCAGCACCGCGAACAGCGCGACATAATCCGAGCGCGGCACGCCCTGCGGATACCCGGCGCGCAGCCAGCCGAGCACCCGCGAGAGCAGGTTGCCGCGGACCGCGGGGGTGGGGTTTGGCTCGGTCATCGGATCCTCGCTCATGCTTGCCCGAACAGGTGGATGCCGAACTGATGGGCGATGAAGGCCTTGGCGGTGAACAGGACCCCGCAGATCACCACGACCAGCAGCAGCACCAGGCAGGCCACCGCACCGGCCAGCGCGGCGTGATTGCGCTGGACCCGGCCCTGATCGTCGACCGTCTCGGCCGTGGCCCACCAGCGCACCGCGAAGGCGAAGACCGCGGGCACGCCGGCGCCGAAGAGCAACGCGGCCAGCACCACTTCCCACAGTGAACTCAGATTGGTCATCACGGAATGCACGATCGCTGCCTCCTATCCGGCGTGGTTCTGTTCGATCGACGCCTGCGACGCCGACCGGCCCTCGGGCCATTCGTTGACATTGTGGTGGTCGACCGGGTTGCGCCGCGACCGCAGGTAGATCGCCAGCGCACCGAAGATCAGCACGCCGAAGACCACAAGCACACCGGGCAGCCCACCGATCCCGTGCGCCAGCGCCCAGCACACGGCGCCGACGATGCCCGCCGCGGGCAGGGTGAGCAGCCAGGCCACCGCCATCCGGCCCATCACGCTCCAGCGCACCTCGGCGCCTTTGCCGATGCCGGTACCGAGGATCGAGCCGGTCGCGGTCTGGGTGGTCGACAGCGGCAGCCCGAAGTGCGCGGAGGTGAGGATGATCGCCGCCGCCGTCGACTCGGCCGCCAGGCCCTGCGGCGACTCGATCTCGACCAGGCCCTTGCCCAGGGTCCGGATGATCCGCCAGCCGCCGAGGTAGGTGCCCAGCGCGATCGCGACCGCACAGGAGGCCATCACCCACAGCGGCATGTGGTCGTTCGAGTCGAGGGAGCCGTAGGCCACCAGCGCCAGGAAGATGACGCCCATCGTCTTCTGCGCGTCATTGGTGCCGTGCGCGAGCGAGACCAGCGAGGCCGACCCGATCTGGCCCCAGCGGAAGCCCTCCTCGGTCTTGGTCTTGTCGATCCCGCGGGTGATCCGATACACCAGGAAGGTGCCGAGCGCCGCGACCATCGCCGCGATCACCGGCGCGAGCAGCGCGGGCATCACGATCTTGATCAGCACACCCTCCGAGCCCGACACCCAGATCACCCCGCTCCAGCCGAGCGCGGCGATCGTCGAGCCGATCAGGCCACCGAACAGCGCGTGCGAGGAACTCGACGGCAGGCCCAGCAGCCAGGTCAGCAGGTTCCACAGGATGCCGCCGACCAGACCCGCGAACACGATCACCAGCAGGTCGTGCCCGCTCACGTTGTTCAACGAGACGATGCCCTTGGCCACCGTCGCCGCGACCGCCACCGACAGGAACGCACCGATCAGGTTGAGCACCGCCGACAGCGCCACCGCCACCTTCGGCTTCAGCGCGCCGGTGGCGATCGAGGTCGCCATGGCATTGGCCGTGTCGTGGAATCCGTTGGTGAAATCGAAGACGAGAGCTGTGACGATGACGATCAACAGGACCAGTAGTTCGGCGCTCACCCGAACAGTGTGTCGCATGCTGCCGCCGGATTGCCAAATCGTTGCGGGCAAGTCTCCTGAGCACCGGCGATACTCAGCCGGTCGGGCCCCCGAGTGCCCGCACGGCCGCGATCGTGTCGGCCTGGGCGGGTTCCTTGTCCGGCCGATAGCGCAGCACGCGGGCGAAGCGCAGGGCCACGCCGCCGGGGTACCGGGTGCTGGTCTGCACGCCGTCGAGCGCGATCTCGACCACCAGTTCGGGGTGCAGGTAGACCGCCTGACCGTCGCGGTGGGTCTCGTGACGCGGGAACTCCTCGGTCTGCCAGCGCAGCAGTTCGTCGGTGAGGCCCTTGAACGTCTTGCCGACCATCACCGGCTCACCGGTGTCGGGATCGCGGGCGGCCAGGTGCAGGTTCGACAGGAATCCGGTGCGCCTGCCATAGCCCCATTCCGCGCCGATCACCAGCAGGTCGAGGGTGTGCGCCGGTTTGATCTTCTGCCAGGACTTGCCGCGGCGGCCGGCGGCGTAGGGCGCGTCGAGCGCCTTGATCATCACGCCCTCGTTGCCGACCGCGAGCGCGTCGTCGTAGTACTCGGCGGCCGCCTCGACATCGGGGGCGATGAGCGCGGGGATGCTGTGCGCCCCGGCCACCTGTTCGAGCGCGGTGCGGCGCACGCGCAGCGGTTCGTCGAGCAGGTCGACGCCGTCGAGGTGCAGGCAGTCGAAGAAATAGGGGTGCAGCAGGAGCTCCTGCGCGTCGGCGACGGTGGCGAAGCGGCTCATCGTCTCCTGGAACGGGCGGGGACGGCCCGCGTCGGTGAGCGCGAGGGTCTCGCCGTCGAGGACGACGCTGGTGCAGTCCAGTCCGGCGACCAGTGCGACGAGTTCGGGGACGCCCGCGGTGATCTCGCGCAGGGTCCGGGTGAAGACCCACACCCGCTCGCCGCGGCGGTGCACCTGGATGCGGGCGCCGTCGAGTTTGTGTTCGACGCTCACCTGCGGGCCGAGCTCGGCCAGCGCCTCGTCCAGCGCGCCACCCGGTGAGGCCAACATGGGCGCCACGGGCCGCCCGACCTCGAGGCGGAACTCCGCCAGCGCCGCCGCACCACCGGTGAGCGCGGCCTCGGCGGTCGCGGGCAGCTGACCCGAGAGCATGTGGGCGCGCCGCACCACCTCGACCGGGATGCCGGTGGCCGCGGCCAGCGCCTCGACGACCACCGCGGCCAGGGCGCCCTGGCGCAGTTCGCCGGTGAGCAGCCGGATCAGGAACGACTGCTCGTCGGCGGTGGCGGCGGTGAACAGCTCGGTCAGCAGTTCACGCCGCCTGATCGTGGAACCGGCACCGCTCAGGCCGGTCAGCTGGGTGAAGACCGCGTCCACCGCATCGACGGACAGGCTCGCCTCGGCACTCGGCGGTGTCTCCAGACCGGCCACCGTGCGCCACCCCGCGCCGATGCGGCCCTGGGTCAGCTCACCGGAGAGCCAGGCGACCACGGTCCCGATCTCGGCCGGACCCGCGACAACAAACAGTTCGGCCAGCGCGGCGATCTTGGCCTTGCGTGACCTGGTCGCCCGCACCGCCGCCGACACCGTGACGACATCGCTGAACAGCACCTCACGACGGTAGCGCGCCCGGGTGACAGATCACCGTCACAGGACCGGCAGATGCGGCGGAATCTGCACCGCGACGGTGACCAGCGAGTGCACCCGGGTGGCGATCATGGCGAGCAGCCCGTGGATCTCGGCGGGCGCGGTCTCGGTGGCCGCCTGCAGGTACCGCAGATCGTGATTGATCCGGGCCAGCACCTCGGCGGTGTCGTCGGGCCCGGCGGCGAGGGCGGCCGCGATCTCCTCCAGCGGGATCCCCTGCGCCTCCAGGCGCTGGACCAGGGCCACGCGCTCGACATCGGCGGGGCTGTAGAGCCGGTAGTTGCCCGCACTGCGCTGCGCGGGCACGAGCAGGCCGAGGCTCGTGTAGTAGTCGATCGTCCGGGCGCTGACCTCGGCACGGGTGGCCAGTTCACCGATCCTGAGCAGATGCTCGACCATCAGAACCTCCTCCGCGTGCGCAGCAGAACCATTACGAGCGCAGGTAAACCATACAGTGCCGCGTGCTACCGTCTGACATGTCCGGGTGAGGCGCAGCCATCGCTGCGAGATCGACACCCACCCGGGCATACTCGACTGGTCGCCCATCGGCGATCCCCTGTCGACGACCCACGAACGCGAGGTAGGCAGTAGATGACGGTGTACGCCGTGTCCAGCTCGACGACGAACCTGGCTTTGCTCCCCGGCTTTCTCGACCCGGTGAACCTGCTCAACTCGTTCGGCACCTGGATGCTCGTCGGGCTGCTGCTGGTGGTGTTCATCGAGTCCGGGCTGCTGTTCCCGCTGCTGCCCGGCGACTCGCTGCTGTTCACCGCCGGCCTGATCGCCGCCTCGAAGTCCACCGAGATCGAGCCGTTCGCCCCGATCTGGCTGCTCATGATCCTCATCCCGATCGCGGCCATCGCCGGTGACCAGGTGGGTTATGTGATCGGCGCCCGCGGCGGTACCGCGCTGTTCAAGGAAGACTCGAAGTTCTTCAAGAAGAAGTACATCGACGAGTCGCACGAGTTCTTCGTCAAGCACGGCCCGATCACCATCGTGCTGGCCCGCTTCGTGCCGATCGTGCGCACCTTCGCCCCGGTCGTCGCCGGCGCGGCGAACATGAAGTACCGCATCTTCGTGACCTACAACGTCATCGGCGGCATCGCCTGGGGTTCGGGCGTCACCCTCCTCGGCTACCTGCTCGGCCAGATCACCTTCGTGCGCGACAACATCGACTACATCTTCCTGCTGATCGTCGCGGTCTCGGTGCTGCCGATCGTCATCGAGGTGGGCAAGCGCCTCTTCGGCAAGAAGCGCACCGAGTCCACCGGCGTCGAAACCGAGCGCGTCGGTTCGTGAACGACCCCGACTCAGACCCCGACCCTGACCGGCCGGCCGGCCCGGAGGTCGCCACGTGCTGACCGTACTGAGCATCCTGCTCGGCATCGTCGTCGTCCTGCTCATCACCGCGCTGACCGGCTATTTCGTCGCGCAGGAATTCGCCTACATGGCCGTGGACCGGTCGCGGCTGGCCGCGGCCGCCGAGGCCGGTGACTCCCGCGCGGCCCGCGCGCTGACCGTCACCCGGCGCACCTCGTTCATGCTCTCGGGTGCCCAGCTGGGCATCACTGTCACCGGTCTGCTGGTCGGCTACGTCGCCGAACCGCTGATCGGGCGCGGACTGGGCGAACTGCTCGGTGGCGTCGGCATTCCGACCGCGGTCGGCGTCGCGGTCGGCACCGTGCTGGCCATCGCGTTCTCCACCCTGGTCCAGATGCTCTTCGGTGAGCTGTTCCCGAAGAACCTGGCCATCGCCCGCCCCGAGCCGGTGGCGCGCTGGCTGGCCACCTCGACCACGCTGTACCTGAAGCTGTTCGGCTGGCTGATCTGGCTGTTCGACCAGTCCTCGAACGTGCTGCTGCGCACGCTGCGGATCGAACCGGTGCACGATGTGGAGCATTCGGCCACCCCGCGCGATCTCGAGCACATCGTCGCCGCCTCCCGCGACGCCGGTGAGCTGCCGCCGGAGCTGTCGACCCTGCTCGACCGCATCCTGGACTTCCCGACCAGCACCGCCGAGCACGCCATGATCCCGCGGGCCAGGGTCGACACCGTCGGCATCGACGACTCCGTCGCCGAGGTGCTGCGCAAGATGGGCACCGGCCACACCCGCTACCCCGTGATCGGTGAGACCAGCGACGACCTGCTCGGCGTCATCGACCTGCACGACCTGCTCGGCGGCCCGCCCACCGGCACCGTCGCGAGCCGGTTGCGGCCCGCGGTCATGGTGCCCGGCTCGCTGCCGCTGCCCGAGGTCGTCGCCCAGCTCGACGCCGCCGAAGACGAGATGGCGCTGGTGGTCGACGAATACGGCGGCTTCGCCGGAATCGTCACCGTGGAGGACATCGCCGAGGAACTCGTGGGCGAGATCGCCGACGAGCACGATCCGGACTCCGGATCGCAGATCGTGGTCGCCGAGGCAGGCGGCTGGCTGGTCCCCGGCGAGCTGCGGATCGACGAGGCCGAACGCCTGCTCGATCTGCACCTGCCCAGCGGCGACTACGACACCGTCGCCGGACTCGTCATCGATACCTTCGCCGGCCTGCCGCCGGCGGGGACGGTCGTCGAGATCACCGCGCTGCCCGAGGGCGCCGACTACGCGAGCGCGCACCCGCCCGCGGCGAGGATCGTCGTCGCCGAGGTCCGCACGGTCGACCATCACGTACCCGCCACGGTCGCGCTCACCGTGCGCCGCGATCAGGAGTCCGACGATGAGTAATCCGTGGACGATCGCGGCGGTCACGATCGCGCTGATCGCGGCCAGCGCCTTCTTCGTCGCGGTCGAGTTCGCCCTCATCGCGGCCCGCAGGCACCGGCTCGAAGACGCCGCCCGAGACAGTCGCGCCGCCCGCGCGGCACTGCGCAGCTCGACCGAGCTCTCGGTGCTGCTCGCGGGCTCCCAGCTCGGCATCACCGTGTGCACCCTGGCGCTCGGCGCGGTCACCAAGCCCGCGGTGCACCACTGGCTGACCCCGCTGATCGAACGGATCGGCGCGCCGCTGTGGGTCGCCGACGTCGTCGGGTTCGTGCTGGCGCTGATCGTGGTGACCTTCCTGCACCTGGTGGTCGGCGAGATGGCGCCCAAGTCCTGGGCGATCGCGCATCCGGAGAAGTCGGCCATCCTGCTTGCCCTGCCGATGCGCGCCTTCATGTGGCTGACCAGGCCGCTGCTGACCGCGCTGAACCGGCTGGCCAACGCCTGCCTGCGCAAGGTGGGGGTGACCCCGGTCGACGAGGTCGACGCGGGCCAGAACCCGGCCGCGCTGCGCCACCTGGTGGAGCACTCGGCCACCGTCGGCACCCTCGACGAGCGCTACCACGGCAACCTCACCAGCGCGCTCGAGCTCGAACGCCTCACCATCGGCGACATCGTCCGGCCCGACCCCGCGCCGAGCACGGTCGCGCCCGGTGCGAACGCCGAGGCCATCCAGGAGACCTCGCGCCTGAGCGGGCACCTGCGCCTGCTGGTGCGCGACGACACGGGCATCCACGGCGTCGTGCACGTGCGCGACAGCATCACCGAGCCGGGCGCCACCGCGCGCACGCTGATGCGGCCGGTGCTGAGCGTGCCGACGAGCCTGCCGGTGTACGAGGCGCTGCGGATCATGCGGGAAGGGCGCAACCATCTCGCGGTGGTCACCGTGGCCGAGACCGGGGAGTTCCTCGGGCTCGTCACCATCACCGACCTGCTGCACCGGCTGCTGCCGAGCGCGGCCACGCCGGGCCTGTGAGCCATCGCTCAGGCAGCGCTGTTAAGAATCCGTTGGCAAGGTTGCGAAACCGGCCATAAACTGGACATATGGCCAAGACCTATGTCGGTGCGCGGCTGCGCCAGCTGCGCACCGAGCGGGGACTGAGCCAGGTCTCACTCGCCCAGAAACTGGAGATCTCGGCCAGCTACCTCAATCAGATCGAGCACGATGTGCGGCCGCTCACCGTGCCGGTACTGACGCGAATCAACGAGGTCTTCGGGGTCGATCCCACCTTCTTCTCCGCCCACGACGACACCCGGCTGATCGCCGAGCTGCAGGAAGTCGTGATGGACGCCGAGCTGGGCATCGAGGCCGACACCAAGGAGATCGCCGACATGGTCTCGGCGCATCCGTCGATGGCGCGCGCGCTGGTGGCCATGCACAACCGGTACCGCAACACCAGCGCCCAGCTCGCCGCCGCCACCGAGGACCGGTTCGCCGACGGCTCGGGCAGTGCCGCGATCAGCAAGCCGCACGAGGAAGTGCGCGACTACTTCTATCAGCGCCAGAACTACATCCACGAACTCGACACCGCCGCCGAGGATCTCACCACCCGCATCCGGTTCCACGGCGGCGAGGTGAGCACCGAGATCGTCCGGCTGCTGCGCGCGCACGGCGTACGGATCAGCGAACGGATCGACCTCGGCGAGGGCGTGCTGCACACCTTCGATCCCGAGACCAAGCAGCTCGAGATCTCCCCGCACCTGTCCGGCGGGCAGCGCACCTTCAAGCTCGCCGCCGAGCTGGCCTATCTCGAATGCGGGTCGCTGCTGGAAAAGCTGGTCGACGAGGGCAATTTCGCCTCCGACGCCTCCCGCAAGCTGGCCATGCTCGGTCTCGCCAACTACTTCGCCGCCGCGACGGTGCTGCCCTACACCCACTTCCACGAGGTGGCCGAGGATTTCCGCTACGACATCGAGCGCCTGTCGGCCTTCTTCTCGCAGAGCTTCGAGACCGTGTGCCACCGCCTCTCGACGCTGCAGCGCCCGACCCTGCGCGGCGTCCCTTTCTCCTTCGTCCGGGTCGATCGCGCGGGCAACATGTCCAAACGCCAGTCCGCCACCGGTTTCCACTTCTCGGCCAGCGGCGGCACCTGCCCGCTGTGGAACGTCTACGAGACCTTCGCCTACCCCGGCAAGATCATGACCCAGATCGCCCAGATGCCCGACGGCCGCAAGTACCTCTGGGTCGCCCGCACCGTGGAACGCCGCGCCACCCGCTACGGCCAGCCCTCCAAGACCTTCGCCATCGGCCTCGGCTGCGAACTACGCCACGCGGGCCGCGTCGTCTACGCCGACGGCATCGACCTAGGCGAAGCCACCGCCACCCCCATCGGCGCCGGCTGCCGAGTCTGCGTCCGAGCCAACTGCCCCCAACGCGCCTTCCCACCCCTGGGCAAATCCCTCGACATCAGCGAACACCGCAGCTCCGTCTCCCCCTACCTGATCAAGTGAGAACCGGAGATTCGGATCAGAAGGCTTCTTCTGGGAGGGACATGATGTCGTTGTCGAGGGTGGCGAGGATGTTCTTGGTTGCGGTGAGTTCGGGGAGGACGTTCTTGGTGAAGAAGGTGGCTGCGGCGATTTTGCCTTCGTAGAAGGGGCGGTCCTTGGGGGTGGATTCGCCTGCCAGGGCGGCGGTGGCTACTTCGGCTTGGGTGAGGAGGCGCCAGGCGATGAGGTAGTCGCCGACGGACAGGAGGAAGCGGACCGAGCCGAGGCCCACCTTGTAGAGCTCGGTGGGGTCGGATTGGCCTGCCATGGCGTAGCCGGTGAGGGTGGTGGCCATGGCGGTGATGTCGGACTGGGCGGTGCGCAGCAGGTCGCGTTCGGTCTTGAAGCGGCCGGTGTCGTTGTCCAGGAACGCGGTGATCTGGGCGTTGACGTGGGCCAGGGCGGTGCCGCCGTCGCGAATGATCTTGCGGAAGAAGAAGTCCTGGGCCTGGATGGCGGTGGTGCCCTCGTAGAGGGAGTCGATCTTGGCGTCGCGAATGTACTGCTCGATGGGGTAGTCCTGCAGATAGCCGGAGCCGCCGAAGGTTTGCAGTGACTCGGTGAGCAGCTGGTAGGCGCGTTCGGAACCGACACCCTTGACGATCGGCAGCAGCAGGTCGTCCACGCGATGCGCCAGCTCCGGATCGGCGCCCGAAACGAGCTGCGCCACATCGTGGTTCTGATGCGCGGCGGTATACAGATACACCGCCCGCAGCCCCTCCGCGTACGCCTTCTGCATCGCCAGCGAGCGGCGCACATCCGGGTGATGGGTGATGGTGACGCGCGGTGCGGCCTTGTCGGCCATCTGCGTCAGATCAGCACCCTGCACCCGAGTCTTGGCGTATTCCAGCGCATTCAGATACCCGGTCGACAATGTGCCGGACGATTTCACCCCCACCGTCATCCGCGCGTTCTCGATCACCTTGAACATCTGCGCGATCCCGTTGTGCACATCACCGACCAACCACCCCTTGGCCGGCACCGCCGTACCGCCGAAGGTCAGCTCACAGGTGGGCGAGGACTTGATACCCATCTTGTGCTCGACCCCGGTCACGTACACCCCGTTGCGATCGCCGAGTTCCAGTGTCTCCGAATCGAACAGGAACTTCGGCACGTAGAACAGCGAGAGCCCCTTGGTCCCCGGACCGGCCCCCTCGGGCCGCGCGAGCACCAGATGGAAGATGTTCTCGGCCACCTCGCCCACATCACCGCCGGAGATGAACCGCTTCACCCCTTCGATGTGCCACGACCCGTCGGGCTGCGGCACCGCCTTGGTCCGCCCCGCCCCCACATCGGACCCGGCATCGGGCTCGGTGAGCACCATGGTCCCCTGCCAGCCGCGCTCGAAACCACCACGCGCCCAGCGTTTCTGCTCGTCGTTGCCCACTTCGTAGAGCACCGACCCCATCAGCGGACCCATGTTGAAGAAGCTGGCCGAGGGATTGGCGCAGATGATGAGCTCGTTGATCGCCCACATCAGCACATTCGGCGCGGGCGTGCCGTCCATGCCCTCCGGCATGCCGAGGCGGTACCAGCCCGCCTCGTGCACGGCGGCCACCGTCTTGCGCAGCGGCTCGGGCACGGTGATGTCGAAGGTGGCGGGGTCGTAGACCGCCGGGTGCCGGTCGGCGTCGGCGAAGGACTCCGCGATCGGCCCCTCGGCCAGCCGCTGCACCTCGTCGAGGATCTGGCGGACCGTCTCGGAATCGAGATCGCCGTAGGCGCCGACGTCGAGGAGCTTGTCGAGCCCGAGCACCTCGAAGAGATTGAATTCGATGTCGCGCACGTTTGCCTTGTAGTGCCCCACTGGGGTCCTCCTCGACTGACCTACGCGCGACCCGTCGCCACGCGTTCGACGTCGTACGAATGGCAAGCGTGCCGCACCGGCGGCGGGCTACGCAACCGTAGGCGCACCGGTGTCCGAATCGGCTCGAGATGAACAATTCACACGTCGGAAACAGACGAAACCGGGCCGTGATCAACAGATATTCCGGTGCAACATGAGCCGCCTACTGTCTCGAATCACGAATACAGCCGCTGTATACAACCCGGTGTACATCCAGTCGCCGGGGGCGCGGCGGTGTTCGTTGTGGCGCGGATGGCGCCGCCGTTACACCTTGATGAGGAGAACCGCCCCATGTCTGATTCCCGTTTGGTCAAGGCACTCGCCGTGCCTGCCGCGGTGGCCATCGCCGGCTTGTTGCTCACCGGTTGCGGTGCGCGTGACGACGCCGACGAAGCGACGGCCACTTCCTGCGTCGACACCAGCAAGGACACCATCAAGGTGGGCTCGCTGCACTCGCTGTCGGGCACCATGGCCATTTCCGAGGTCACCGTGGCCAACTCGACCAAGCTGGCGATCGACCAGATCAACGCCGCGGGCGGTGTGCTCGGCAAGAAGATCGAGATCGTCCTCGAGGACGGCGCCTCGGACCCGAAGACCTTCGCCGAGAAGGCCGAGAAGCTGATCAGCTCCGACTGTGTGGCCGCGGTGTTCGGCGGCTGGACCTCGTCGAGCCGCAAGGCGATGAAGCCCAAGTTCGAGAGCCTGAACTCGCTGCTCTACTACCCCGTGCAGTACGAGGGCCTGGAAGACAGCAAGAACATCTTCTACACCGGCGCCACCACCAACCAGCAGATCGTCCCCGCGCTGGACTACCTCAAGGAAAAGGGCGTCAAGTCCCTGTACCTGGTGGGTTCGGACTACGTCTTCCCGCAGACCGCCAACCGCGTGATCAAGGCCTACGCCGAGGCCAACGGCATCGAGATCAAGGGCGAGGACTACACCCCGCTCGGCTCGACCGACTTCTCCACCATCGTCAACAAGGTGCGCTCGGCCAAGGCCGACGCGGTGTTCAACACCCTCAACGGTGACTCCAACGTCGCCTTCTTCCGCGAGTACACCAACGCGGGCCTCAAGGCCGCCGAGATGCCGGTCGTCTCGGTCTCGATCGCCGAGGAAGAGGTCGGTGGCATCGGCGCGCAGAACATCGCGGGCCAGCTGACCGCCTGGAACTACTACCAGACCGTCGATTCCCCGGCCAACGCCAAGTTCGTCGCCGACTACAAGGCCGCCTTCGGCGCCGACAAGCCCACCTCGGACCCGATGGAAGCCGCCTACGCCTCGGTCTTCCTGTGGAAGAACACCGTCGAGAAGGCCAACTCCTTCGGCGTCGCCGACATCCAGGCCGCGGCCGACGGTGTCAGCTTCGAAGCCCCCGAGGGCCTGGTCACCATCGACGGCTCCAACCACCACATCTCCAAGACCGCCCGCATCGGTGAGATCCGCCCCGACGGCCTGATCTACACCACCTGGGATTCCGGCGACGCGATCGAGCCGGACCCGTACCTGAAGTCCTACGACTGGGCCAAGGGCCTCAAGTAAGTAGCCCGACAGGTGTGGGACGCGCGCACCGCGCGTCCCGCACCGCCCCATTTCCAAGGAGTCCGCTGCAATGGACGTACTGATCGGCCAGCTCTTCACGGGGTTGAGCCTGGGATCAATTCTTCTGCTCGCCGCACTCGGCCTGTCGCTGACCTTCGGTCAGATGGGCGTCATCAACATGGCGCACGGCGAGTTCATCATGGCCGGTTGCTACACGACTTATGTTGTGCAGCAAGTGTTCTCATCGGCGGGTGTGTCGCTGATCGTCTCGTTGCTGATGGGCTTCCTCGTCGGTGGCCTGCTCGGCGCCGCCCTGGAAATGGGGTTGATCCGCTGGATGTACGACCGGCCGCTGGACACGCTGCTGGTCACCTTCGGTGTCGGCCTGGTACTGCAACAGGCCGCGCGTGACATCTTCGGCGCGCCCGCCAAGAACGTGCTGGTGCCCGAGTGGCTCAGCGGCGGCATCACCATCATGGGCGCGGTGGTCCCCAAGACCCGCATCTTCATCCTGGTGCTGGCGATCGTCGCGGTGACCGCGTTGGCCGCCGTGCTCAAGACCACCCCGATGGGTCGGCGCATCCGCGCGGTCGTGCAGAACCGCGGGTTGGCCGAAACCAGCGGTATCTCTTCGCGTTTCACCGATATCAGCACGTTCTTCATCGGTTCCGGCCTGGCCGGTGTCGCCGGTGTGGCGCTCACCCTGATCGGTTCGACGAGTCCCACCATCGGCCAGAGCTATCTGATCGACGCGTTCCTCGTCGTCGTGATGGGTGGCCTGGGCCAGATCAAGGGCACGGTGATCGCGGCGTTCGCGCTCGGCCTGCTCAACTCGTTCATCGAATACTCCACCACCGCGTCCATCGCGAAGGTGATCGTGTTCGTGCTCATCGTCATCTTCCTGCAGGTGCGCCCGCAGGGCCTGTTCACCGTGCGGACAAGGAGCCTGGCATGACCGCACTCACCGAACGTCTCCGCGAATATCCTCGCGCGACACCGCTGATCGGTTTCGGCGTCGCCGCGATCCTGTTGTTCGCCGTGGCGCCCGCCGTACTCAGCGATTTCCGGCTGAACCTGCTCGCCAAGTTCCTGTGCTTCGCCATCGTGGCCGCCGGCATCGGCCTGGCCTGGGGCCGTGGCGGCATGCTCACCCTCGGTCAGGGCGTGTTCTTCGGCATCGGCGCCTACATCATGGCCATGCACATGCAGCTCGCCGACGCCGCCCGCCTCGGCGAGGACGTTCCCGAGTTCATGCAGATCTCGGGCATCAGTGAGCTGCCGGGCTTCTGGCAGCCGTTCAGTTCGGCGCCGGTCACGATCATCGCCATCCTGGTGCTGCCCGCGCTGGTGGCCGCGGTGCTCGGCTACGGCGTGTTCAAGCGCCGGGTGCGTGGCGCCTACTTCGCCATCCTGAGCCAGGCGCTCGCGGCGGCGCTGGCCATCCTGCTCACCGGTCAGCAGGCCATCGGCGGCTTCACCGGGCTGTCGGACTTCCGCTCCTTCTTCGGCTTCCGGCTCTCCGATCCGGCCAACCGGCAGATGCTGTTCTTCATCGCCGCGGGCACGCTGCTCGTGGTGGTCGCGGCGATCCGCCAGCTCAACCGCAGCCGCTACGGCGAACTGCTCGTCGCGGTGCGTGACGCGGAGGAGCGGGTGCGCTTCCTCGGCTACGACCCGGCCAACATCAAGATCGTGGCCTACGTGGTCGCGGCCTTCCTGGCCGGTATCGCCGGTGCGCTGTTCACCCCGATCGTCGGCATCATCTCCCCCGCCGACATCGGCGTCATCCCGTCGATCGCGTTCCTGATCGGCGTCGCGATCGGTGGCCGCACCACGCTGCTCGGACCGGTCCTCGGCGCCATCGGTGTGGCCTGGGCGCAGACCTCGCTGTCGGAGTCGTTCCCCTCGGGCTGGACCTACATGCAGGGCATCTTGTTCATCGTGGTGGTCGGCTTCATCCCCGCCGGGCTCGCCGGGCTGTGGCCGCTGCTGCGCGGCTGGCTCGACAGCAGGCGCGCGAGCACCACACCCCCGCCCACGCCACCGGCGGAGGATACCGTCGGCACCGAGGAGAAGGTGGAAGCACGATGACCGCGACCCACGAACCCAAAGCCGGTGGCAATGCCGGAATGGACAGCGACTACCTCGAAATCCGTGGTCTCTCGGTGAGTTTCGACGGTTTCAAGGCGGTCACCGATGTCGACCTGACCGTGCTACAGGGCGACCTGCGATTCCTCATCGGCCCCAACGGCGCGGGCAAGACCACCCTGATCGACGCCATCACCGGCCTGGTCCCGGCCACCGGCTCGGCGCAGAAGGCCGGCGTCGAACTGCTCGGCAAGAAGGTGCACCAGATCGCCCGCCTCGGCATCGGGCGCACCTTCCAGACGGCGAGCGTGTTCGAACAGCTCACCGTGCTGCAGAACCTCGACATCGCGGCGGGCGCCGGCCGCTCGGCACTGTCGCTGCTGCGCACCCGCAAGTCGGTGCTGCCCAGCATCGAAGAGGCTTTGGAGACAACAGGTCTCACCGCACTGCGCGACAAGCCCGCCGGTGTGCTCGCGCACGGGCAGAAGCAGTGGCTCGAGATCGGCATGCTGCTGGTGCAGAACGCCTCGGTGCTGCTGCTCGACGAGCCCGTCGCCGGCATGAGCGCCGAGGAGCGCGAGGAGACCGGAAACCTGTTGCGCCGCATCGGCGGTGACCGCGTGGTCATCGTCGTCGAGCACGACATGGACTTCATGCGCTCCTTCGCCACCTCGGTCACCGTGCTGGCGGGCGGCAAGGTGCTCAGCGAGGGCAGTGTCGAACAGGTGCAGGCCGACCCGAAGGTGCAGGAGGTCTACCTCGGCACCGCGGCGCTGAGCGAGGACGACGTGCCAACGATCGACAAGGAGTCGGCGGATGCTTGAACTACACGAGATCCATTCCGGTTACGGTCGCACCGAAGTCATCCACGGTGTCAGCCTCACCGTCCCCGACGACAGCGTGGTCGCCATCATGGGCCACAACGGCGCGGGCAAGACCACCCTGCTGCGCACCGCGGTGGGCCTGCTCGGCACGAAGTCGGGCACCATCACCTTCGACGGCGAGAAGATCACCAAACTCTCGCCCTCGCAACGGGTCAAGCGCGGCATCGCCTATGTGCCGCAGGGCCAGCAGAGCTTCCCCCAGCTGAGCACCGCCGAGAACCTGCAGGTGGTGGCGGACGGGCGCAAGCGCGGCAAAGCGCTGATCGACGAGTCGCTCGACCTGTTCCCCGCGCTGCGTGAGCTGCTGCCCCGCAAGGCCGGTCTGCTCTCGGGCGGTCAGCGTCAGCAGCTCGCCATCGCGCGAGCGCTGATCACCGAGCCCAAGCTGCTCATCCTCGACGAGCCCACCGAAGGCATCCAGCCCTCGGTGGTCGCCGAGATCGAGCGCACCATCATCGAATTGACCCAGCGCGGCGGGCTGAGCGTGCTGCTGGTCGAGCAGCACATCGGCTTCGCGCTGCAGGCCGCCCAGCAGTACTACGTCCTGCATTCGGGGCATCTGGGTTCGAGCGGCGCGGGCGGTGCCGGCGCGGAATCCGCGGTCCGCGCGGCGATGGCCATCTGAACGCAGGCACGCGCAATGGCACACAGGGGGCGGGTGTCACTGGCCGAGCGAGTCTATGCCGAGCTTCGCCACGACCTCGCCACCGGAACGCTCCAGCCGACCGAACGGTTGCGGGCCGAACGGCTGGCCCAGCGGTACGGCGTCTCGCGCACTCCGGTGCGCGAGGCGCTGGCCCGGCTGCAGGCCGACGGACTCGTCCAGCGCCACGCCGACGGCCTCTACCTCTACCGACCGCGGCTCGACGAACTCGACGAACTGTACGAACTGCGAATCGTGTTGGAGTCCCGTGGTTTCCAGCGCATCGCCGTCACCGGTCCGGCGTATCCGCGCGGCGCGTCCGCGCACGATCTGCCCGCCGTGCGCGCCGAGCTCGCCCGCTGGCGCGAGTTCCGCGACGATCCACCCGAACCCGGTCCCGACCTGGTCGCCGCCGACGAGCGATTCCACACCGAATTACTCAGGGCAGCGGGCAATTCCGCGCTCGCCGAGGCGCTGACCGCGGTCTACGAGCGGGTCCGCCCGGTCCGCACCTTGGACGTGCCCAATGCCGAGCGGGTGGCGGCGATGACCGCCGATCACATCGTCATCGCCGAGCAGGTGCTCGCCGGTGACGACGAACGCGCGCTGCGCACCCTCACCGCGCACATCAATTCCTCCCGCGCCCACGTGCGGGTCCGCGCGGAGCAGGCGATCGCGTTCACCAAACTCGGTCGCGCCGTACGGGATTGACTGGTCAGCAGTCGGGCTGGAACGGCCAGCACTGGACCTGACTGACCGGGGTCGGCACCCGGGTGGTGGTTTCGGTGGTTTCCGACATCGGTCGCGGTCGCGAGGAATCGCGGACGAGGGCCGCGCCGATCACGACGAAGACCACCAGCACACCGATCAGCGCGACGGCGAGCACGACCACCGAGGCGAGCTTGCCGCGCGAACCCGCCGCGACCGGCGGCGGCGTCGGTTCGACCGGTTTGCGCGCCTGCTGCGGGAGCGGGGTGGGTGGTGGGCGGTTCTCGGCGAAGCCGTCCTCGGCGAGTTCGGCCCGGCTCGGCGCCAGCTCGGCCAGGCCGAGCGCGGTGCAGGTGTTGCGCACCCGGTCGATGGTCCAGTCGCGTGGTCCCGCGGAGAAGCCCTCCAGGTAGATCTGCAACTCGTGGGCGTCGACGGTATTGGCGACCAGCACGTCGAGACCGGGCCGCAGCGCCGTGCGCGCGGGCCGGACGACCACGCCCCGATACGGGATGAGCACCACCCCGCCGCAGACGTGCCTGCTGTCCTGTAGCGCGTGTTCCAGCGCCACCCGCACCGCGTGCACCCCGTGCTCGACCCGGTCGGTGAGTCCGTTGGGGGTCTCCACGTCCAGGTCGAGCGGGCTGTCACTGATCGTCCACTCGCCCCCGGCCGAGAGTGCGAGCAATCCGCTCTGCCGTCGCCGGAAGCCCTTCACCTCGATCACGGTGATCCCCCGTGGCGTGATCACCACCGCCCCGAGCCGACGATCACCCACCCGGCAATCGACCAGCGCGAGCCCCGTACTCGAAAAGGCGCGCAGGCATTCGACGAACTCCCGCTCGGCGCCGGTGAGCTCCGCACCCGGCCTGATCCGAACCAGCATTCCGATGTATCCCCTACCATGCTGCGACCTCGCACCGCCGCCGCGCGCTGCGGTACCCACCGATAATGACGCGCAACTGTTCCGAAAACCACTGGAAAGCAAAGAAAAACAGGAGTACTCCCGCACTCGCCACGCGATCCACCTACCGCCGGGTACGCTTTCTGCTCGGCCGGGCGACGTCTAGACGACAGGTGGACACGACATGGATTCAGCGCCCCTACCACGCGTTTCGCCGGGACGGTTCGCCGAACTCGGACCGATCAACTGGGTTGTCTGGCAGGCGCTTTCCCGAGCCGCCGGCACCGAGGACGCGCATCTGTTCAGCACACTGGGCCGCACCCGTGGACTGTTCCGTGGCTGGCTGCACTTCTCCGGCAAGCTCATGCCCGGCGGCCGGCTGCCCCGCGCCGAGGCCGAGCTGGTCATCCTGCGCGTGGCCCACCTGCGCGACTGCGACTACGAGACCGACCATCATCGCCGCCTCGGCCGCAAGGCGGGACTGACCGCCGTCGAGATCGATCGCGTCGGCGCCGGTCCGGAGGCCGAGGGATGGACACCGCGGCAGCGGGCCCTGCTCACCGCCGTCGACCAGCTGGTGACCACACGGAACATCGAGGACCCGGCCTGGGCCGAGCTGGCCGCGCACTACGACGAGCGGCTGCTGATCGAGATCGTGCTGCTGATCAACCAGTACGAGGGCCTGGCCTCGACCATCACGACGCTGCGGATCGAGCGCGACGCCTTCTAGGGTGTGATCCAGTTCATAGAGCGGCCGGGCGGAACTCTCCCCACAGTAAAGGCGTACAAAGTACAGAGTTCATCGCCGTCGAGGAGAGCCCATGCAGATCACCGCTTCCGTCATCTCGCTCAATGTCGCCGACCCGCGGGCCTCGGCGCGGTTCCTCATCGACCACCTCGGCTTCACCGAGCAGATGGCCGCCGACGGATTCGTCTCACTGACCCGGCCCGACGCGGGAGTGAACGTCGTCTACCTGCGCACCGGTCTCGCCACGTTCAAACCGGCCCGGATCGCGGGCAGCGCGGGTGAGGGCCTGCTGGTGGCGTTCGTCGTCGACGACATCGACGGCGAGTACGAGCGCCTGCGCGCCGAGGGCGTCCCGATCGAGACGCCCATCGAGACCGAGGAGTGGGGCGAGCGCTACTTCCAGATGACCGACCCCAACGGGATCGTCATCCAGCTCGTGCAGTGGGTGTGATCAGCGGCGCGCGACCCGCAGCGCCGCGACGATCATCGGGATCTGCAACGGCAGGCGGGCCAGCACCCCGGCCTTGAAGACAGGCGAGGCCTTCGGGTTGCCGACCACGTCGACGGCCATCTGCACATTGGCGGGGAAGACGCCGACGAACAGGGCCGCGGCCAGCCAGCCGCCGAGCCGGCGGGTGCGCGGCACGGCCAGTGCCATCGCCACGCCGAGCTCGGCGACGCCGGACGCGTAGGTGTAGGTCCGCGCGTTGCCGGGCAGCTTCGGTGGCACGATGCCGTCGAACGGCTTGGGCGCGACGAAATGCAGGACACCCATGAAGAACAGCGGTGCGCTCAACCAGATGTGCGTGCGACGGGGAGTATCAGAAGCCACCCTTCGCACTCTGCCACACCGCTGCCGCCAGGCCCACCCTCGGCTCGAGCAGCGTGTGCCGTGCCCGAGCTCGCGTTCGGTCCTGCCGAGCACCCTCAGCTCAGCAGCGCGCGCACCGCGTCGAGCGGCGGGGTCGGGGCCGCGTCGAGCAGCTTGCGCAGGTCGCCGCTGCGCACCTCGAGCAGGCCCGCCGCCATCCCGGTGTCGGCATCGGCCAGGGTGGCGGCGAAGGCGTCGGGGAGCCCGGCGCCGCGCAGCACCGCCGCGTAGTCGGCTTCGGCGAGGTTCTCGTAGCGCACCGGACGGTCCGCGACCCGGGTGACCAGCGCGGCGAGATCGGCGCCGGTGAGCGCGTCGTCGCCGCCGAGTTCGTAGACGCGACCCTCGTGCCCGTCGGTGGTGAGCACCTTGGCGGCCGCGGTGGCGTAGTCGGCGCGGGTCGCGCCGGAGATCCGGCCGTCGCCGGAGGCACCGACGAGGACGCCGGTCTGCGCGGCGTGCGCGAGCCCGGCGGCGAAGTTCTCCCAGTACCAGCCGTTGCGCAGCAGCACGGTGGGCACCGTGGCGGTGGCGAGCACGTCCTCGGTGGCCCGATGCTCCTGGGCGAGGATCATCGAGTTCTCGGAGGCGTTGGCGATGCTCGTGTAGGCGAGCAGGCGTACGCCCGCCCGTTCCGCGGCACGAATGACGTTGGTGTGCTGGGCAACCCGCTGCCCGAACTCGCTCCCGGAGATCAGCAGCAGCCGCTCGACCCCGGCCAGCGCCGTGTCGAGGGCAGCCGGGTCGTCGTAGGACGCCTGCCGGACCTCGACACCGCGCTCGGCCAGGTCGGCGACCTTGGCCGGGTCACGCACGATGGCGACGGGCCGCTGCCCCTCGCTCAGCAGGGCCTCGACGACGAGCCTGCCCAGTTGTCCGCTCGCTCCGGTCACCGCGATCGTCATGAATTCCTCCATACTGTTCGACATGTACTAACTATTAGTAAGCACTATGCATTCAGCAGTCGCTCTGGTCAAGCCCGGTACGATCGTGACCATGAGCACGCCGCGTCCCCCGTCGACCGAGGACGATCCGACGCTGGAAGCCGACGTCTTCGCCCGCAACTGCGCGTCCCGCCCGGTCCTGCAGAATGTCGCCAGCCGCTGGGGCGTCCTCGCCCTGGTGGCCTTGCGCGAGGGCCCCTACCGCTTCAGCGCGCTACGCCGCCGCGTCGACGGCGTGAGCGAACGCATGCTCTCGCAGACCCTGCAGGCCCTCGAACGCGACGGCATGGTCCACCGCGAAGTACTCGAGGCGATCCCGCCGCGCGTGGAGTACACCCTGACCGACCTGGGCGCGCAGGTGGCCGACCGCCTGGATTCGCTGATCGAGGTCCTGGAGACCAACCTCGACGCCATCCAGCAGGCCCAGCTTGCCTACAAGCCGAGAATGGGCGCTCGCCACCCGGAGCCTTCCGGCACCGGCTAGGACCCGGGCGAGCGGACTCAGCCTTGCCCGCGCCGCAGCAGGTCCGAGACCGTGGTGAAGGTGTAGCCCTGTTCGCGCAGGCCCTGCACGATGTCGGGGACGGCGTCGGCCGAGGGCTGGCGGAACATGACGTGGAGCAGGATGATCGAGCCGGGGCGGGTCTGGGCGAGGGTGTCGGCGACGATCTGCTCGCGGGTCTCGCCGCCGCGGGAGTCGGGTTCGACGTCCCAGGTGACCGTGGTGCGGTCGTGGTCGGCGAGGTATTTGGGCAGGCCCCAGAGTTTCTTGCCGTAGGGCGGGCGGAAGGTGATCTCGCCCTGGTAGCCGGTGCGGCGGATCTCGTCGTCGGTGCGTTCGATCTCGCCGCGCACGGTGTCGCCGGAGACGAGCACCATCCGGCGATGGGAGTAGGTGTGGTTGCCGAGCTCGTGGCCCGCGGCCGCGATGGCGGCGCCGTGTTCGGGGTGCTCGGCCAGGTCCTTGCCGTTGAGGTAGAAGGTCGCGGGCACGTCGAGCTCGGCGAGCGTGCGCAGGATCTCGGGGGTGCGCTCGCTCGGGCCGTCGTCGAAGGTCAGCGCGATCAGCTTCTCGTCGGTCTCGACCCGGTCCACCAGTCGACCGGCCAGCTGATAGGTGCGGGAGTTCATCAACACGTACAGACCGGCGACCACCGCCAGCACGACGACGATGCCGACGACTCCACCGATCAACCACTTGCGACGCACCCCAGCTGTATACCCGAACCGGGGGTGCGCCGCGAGTACGCGCTAACTCAGACGATGACCTGGGTGATGTCGCCCGGGTTCAGGTAGTCGAAGAACCGGTGCGCGCCTTCCTCGGTCATCCGCACGCAACCGTGCGACTGTGCCTGGATCGGGCCCACATGGAATGCCATGTCCCCGTTGAAGAAGGTGGCCCAGCGCATCGGCGCGTTGTGCATGGTGCTCCAGTGGAATTCCCGCTTGAAGGAAATCCGGGTCACCGCGGGCGGCGTCTCGAATCCGCCCTTCCCGTGCGAGATCGGCGTCGGGCCGAACACCACCCGCCCGTTGTCGACCAGCCACGCCTCGTTCGTCGACAGCCGCATGCAGGCCTTGGCCTCGACCACCGGGCACGGTGACGGCGTCGCGATGATGGAGGGAACACCGGGAACATCGGGCCCGCCAGGGAAGAGCGGTTCGGCCGCCGCCGGTACCACCGTGGCGAAACCGGCCACCGCCAGCACCGCCGCACATCGTGCCGTCCAACCGAGAACGCTGTTACGCACCATCGAGTAGTTGCCTCTCAACCGTGCCCACCACCACGGGCCAACCCCGGGCGAGGGGACCATCTCATGAAACAAGAACAGTTCGAACACGAGCGTGGAACAAACAACCTGGAGGTCCGTCGATCATCTGCCATGGAACGCGATTCGCCAAATCACTTCCCGGCAATTTGACCGAAAAGAAATAGAAGAAATCCCACCTCCCATACTCCCAGCCACACCTCAAACCGTGCGGAGACCGCCATGACTGCACTCCCAGCCCCGCACCCGCGACCCCGAGGAGCGGCGGCCGCGAAGCGGCCGGTCGCGGCCGGGCCGCCGGTCAGGCGCCGCGGCGTAGGCGACGAAGGAGCAAGCCGCGGTGCCTGACCGGTGGCCCCTCAGGGCCGCGACTCGAGCGCGCCAGCGCTCCAACAAACACAGCCCGTACACCTTCCCGTGTCACCAAAACCCCAAGTCCCAACCAACAACAAACCGGGCCATCGCGAACGATGACCCGGCCCGTCAAACCCAATTCAGAAGTTGATCATGTGCCCCGCGAGACCATGAATGGCCTCCTGCAGCGCCTCGCTCAACGTCGGGTGCGTATGCACATTCCGTGCCAGCTCGTTCACCGTCAGATCCCACTTCTGCGCCAGCGTCAACTCCGGCAGCAGTTCGGAGACATCGGGCCCGATCAGGTGCCCGCCGATGAGCTCACCATGGGTCTTGTCCGCGATCAGCTTCACGAAACCGGTCGGATCGGCCAGACCGTGCGCCTTGCCGTTGGCGGTGAACGGGAAGGTCGCGACCTTCACGTCGTAGCCCTCGTCGCGAGCCTGCTCCTCGGTGAGGCCGAAGCTGGCGACCTGCGGCTGACAGAACGTCGCGCGCGGCATCATCCGGTAATCACCCAGGGTCAGGGTCTCCGCGCCCGCGATGGTCTCGGCCGCGACCACGCCCTGCGCCTCGGCCACGTGGGCCAGCTGCAGCTTGGCGGTGACGTCACCGATCGCGTAGATGTGCGGCACGGTGGTGCGCATGTACTCGTCGATCTCGATCGCGCCACGGTTGGTCAGCGCGACACCGGTGGCCTCGAGGCCGTAGCCCTCGACGCGGGGCGCGAAGCCGACGGCCTGCAGCACCTTGTCCACGGTGACGGTCTCGATCGCGCCGGAGGCGTTGTCCTTGATCTGGACGGTGACCTTGGAGCCGTCGTCCTCGATCGACTGCACGGCCGCACCGGTGGTGATGGTGATGCCGAGCTTCTTGTACTGCTTGGTGATCTCCTTGGACACGTCGATGTCCTCGTTGGGCAGGGCCCGGTCGAGGAACTCCACGATCCGCACGTCCACACCGTAGTTCTTGAGGACGTAGGCGAACTCCATGCCGATCGCGCCCGCACCCACGATCAGGATCGAACCGGGCAGCTCACGAGTGAGGATCTGCTCCTCGTAGGTCACCACATTGTCGGAGAGCTGGGTGCCCGGTAGCAGCTTGGTGGTGGTGCCGGTGGCGATGATGGCGTTGTCGAACGTGATGGTCTCCACGCCGCCCTTGGTCAGGGCCACGTCGAGGGAGTTCGGGCCGGTGAAGGTGCCGAGACCGTCGAACTCGTCGATCTTGTTCTTCTTCATCAGGAAGTGCACGCCCTTGACGCGCCCGTCCGCGACCTTGCGGCTGCGGTCGAAAGCGGCACCGAAGTCGAAGCTGACCTCACCGGAGATGCCGAAGGTCTTGGCTTCCTTGTGGAAAATGTGGGCCAGCTCGGCGTTGCGCAGCAGTGCCTTGGACGGGATGCAGCCCACGTTCAGGCACACGCCACCCCAGTATTTCTGCTCGACAATCGCTGTTCGCAGGCCGAGTTGAGCGGCACGGATCGCGGCGACATATCCGCCGGGACCAGCGCCGAGAACGACGACATCGTAGTGGGAAGTCACGTCACCGAGCCTAACTCTGTTTCGAACACTTCACCCACCCGTCCCCCACATAGGTGAGATGCGCCTGGCCTACTGTCGAGATGGTGAGCGGCGTGGCAGGCGGGGGCACCAGCCGGCTCGACGGGACGGTCTCGACGCATCTGGTTCGACTGCTGGTCGACGCCGCCCGGCGCGCGGGCGCGGACGAGGCGCAGATCGCGCGGACACCCGGCACCGACGACGCACTCCTGCGCGACGAACTCAACCGGATCCCGATGAGTTCGCTGGTGCGGCTGTGGGAGTTGATCGCCAACGCGCGGCCGGGCGCCGGCGCCGGTGCGGCGGTGGTGGCCGGCGGGCCCGCGAGGCCACCGCCCGGCGGATCGTCCCGGCCCGGATCACCTTCGGCCATCGCGCACCGGCCGACCGCTCCGCCCTGATCACCGCCTTCGGCACCGGCAACATCGAATTCGACGCCGCCGCCGACTCGATCACCTTCCACCCCGACGACGCGAACGCCCCGCTCCCCCGCGCCGACCCGATGCTCGCCGACCTCCTGCGCAGCCACGCCGACCTGGTCCTGTCCTCGGCCCGCCCCGTCGCCGACCCCCTCGCCCCTTTCCGCGCCGCCCTGGCCACCGCCCTCGACGCGGGCGAACCCACCCTGTCCCGAGTGGCGAAAGCCCTTGCCATGAGCGAACGTTCACTGCAACGTCACCTCGCCGAGCACGGCACCTCCTGGCGCGCCGAGCTCGACCTGATCCGCTACGAACGCGCGAAAGCCCTGCTCGACCAGGGCCACAGCACCTCGACGATCGCCGGTCGCCTCGCCTTCACCGACGACCGTGCCCTCCGAAAAGCGTTCCACCGCTGGACCGGCGCCTCGCCCGGCGCCGCCCGCTCCGGCTAGTCGCGCTCGCCAGACCGCAGCGCGCCCACGATCTCCTCGGCGAGCAGGATGCCAGCCAGGCCGTGGCCGTGTTTTTCCCGGCGCACGAGGGAGATGACGTTGTCGCTGAAGGCGTCGCGCACCGGCCGGTAGGCCAGGCGGCCGTCGCGCAGTTCCTCGGCGATGTCGAACTCGCTGAGAAACGCGATGGCCTCGCCGGAGGTCGCGAGCCGTTTCATGGTCTCGATCGAATTGGTGTGGAACGCGGGGTGGATGTCGAGCGCGGCCTTCGCGAACGCCTCGGCGACGATGCCGTGGATGACCATGGAGCGGTCGGCGAAGATCAGCGGAAACGGGGTGCACTGAGCGAGCGGAACGGTGTCCATGGCGGCGAGCGGATGATGCGGGCCGACCACCACGCCGAGCCGGGTGTTGATCCGCCAGCAGGTCTCGAGCTGCGTCGAGGTCGGGATGTTGAAGCCGAGGCCGAGGTCGGCCTCGCTGTTCTCGACCGCCTGCACGATGTCGAGGGTCGACATGGTGCGGATCGAGATCCTGACCTGCGGATGACGCGCGTGGAACGTCGCCGCCGCGGTGGCGACGACGCCGCTGGCCAGGCCGGTCATCGTGGCGATCACCACCTCGCCGCTGCCGAGGGCGCGCAGATCGCGGATGTCGGCCACCGTCTCGCGGTACTGCTGCAGCGTCTGCCTGATGTGGGCCACCAGCGCCTCGCCCGCCGGGGTGAGGCGCATGCCGCGGGGCAGGCGCTCGAACAGTGGCTGGTCGAGTTCGGCCTCGAGCAGCAGGATCTGGCGGTTGATCGCCGAGGGGGCGACGTGCAGCCGGGCACCGGCCGCGCGAATGGACCCCAGCCGCGCCACCTCGTCGATGTACTGCAGCAATCGCGAATGGAGCACCACGCACCTCCTCACCGAAACTGTGCGAAATGTTAGTACACCTCGTGCGAAAACGAATGCTTGTGGGCAACGGTGCTCGTCGCGTCCAATCAATACAGGCAGTGAATATCGACGTGAGGACCGCCATGACCCAGCAGAATTCGACGACCGCCACCCGCACCGAGGTCGCCGCTCAGGACGACCACGTACGGACCATCTTCGGCATCCTGGAAGGCGAGCGGGAAGCCGACCTGCTGCTGCGCAATCTGCACATCCTCGATGTGCACAGCGAAACCGTTTACCCGGGCTCGCTGCTGGTCCACGGCGAACGCATCATCGCGCTGAACCCCGACGAATCGATCGTGCGATTTCGCGAATCCTTCGACGGCAACGGTCTTTACGCCATTCCGGGCCTGATCGACGTGCATCTGCACTTCGAATCCCAGCTCGCCCATCCGGCGGCCTTCGGTGAGGCGATCGTGCCGAGCGGAACGACCACCGTGTTCGGGGAAACGCTCGATTTCGCCAGCGCGGCCGGAGCCGAAGCCGTCGAGGCCGCGCGGGCACTGTTCGCCGAGCACGAGAAGCTCCCCTACCGGCTCTACGCCTTCGCGCCCGGAAAGAAGTCCGCTCCCGAAATCACCGAGGCGATGCTGGAAATGGACCCGGTGATCGGCCTCGGCGAACTGGCCCACCTGTCGTATATGACCGGCAATGCCGACGATTTCCGCAAGTCCGCGCTCGGGCGCGCGAACGCGGGATTCGTGAACTGTCACTGGGGCGTCACCTCGCTGTCGGACACGCTGCTCAACTACATGCCCGCGATCGGCGTCGACAACAACCACGATGTCTGGAACGAGGACGACATCGAGAAGAGCATTCGCTACGGCCTGAACACCCAGATCAAATTCGGGGTCGGCAGTCCCGAGGTGATTCGAACGATGTTGCGCGCCATCGTGAAACGTCGCTGGCCGGCCGAGAATTTCCAGCTGTGCGCCGACAACATCTCGGTGGACCGGGTCCTGCGGCAGGGCCATATCGACTGGGTGATCTCGCTGGCCGTCGAGATGGGCATGCCGCCGATCCAGGCGATCAAGATGGGCACGCTGTACGCCGCGCGGTCCTTCCACAAGGACCGCGATCTCGGCTCGCTGAGCCCGGGCCGATTCGCCGACATCGTGCTGACCGACAGCCTCGCCAAGATCAATCCCCGCTATGTCTTCAAGGGCGGCAAGCTCGTCGCCAAGGACCGTCGCCTGCTCGAGCCGGTCGGCATCGACTACTCGGTTCTGGCCAAGGAGCCCCGGCCCGGCCTCGCCGACCTGCGGTCCGAGCAGCTCGATCTCACCCCGCTCGAGATCTCTGCGGACGGCACGCAGGCGAAGGTGCTGCTGTTCGACGTCTACGGGCGCGGGCATCTCAAGTTCGCCCAGGAGGTCTGGGTGCCGTGGCGCGACGGCTCGGTGATCCCCGAATACGAAGGCGTGCGGCTCAACCGGATCTCGGTCGTGCAGCGCTACGCCGATGGGCAGCGGCACATCGTCAACGCACTGTTCAAGGGCGTCGCGATCGACCGCGGCGCCGTCTCGACCTTCTGGCCCGCCCCGTCCGCCTATTTCGTGGTCGTCGGCAATGACAGCACCGAGATGCGCGACAATCTCCAGCACCTGGACGGCCTGGTCGGCGGCTGTGTCGTGACCGAAGCCGCCGAGGTGAAAGCCGTTCTGCCGCTGAACTTCTACGGAGTGATGGCCGACATGGACCTCGCCGAACTCGTCGAAGCGACCCGCTCGATCGACGACGCCCTGGCGAAGCTGGGCAACCACAACGAAGGCGAACCGGTCGTCAACAAGCTACTGACGCTGTTCATCTCGCTCGATCGCTTCGGCTTCATGAAATAGCCGCGGCCACCAGAGCAAGGGACCATCGCCATGCAGCACGACAAAGAAGCGGCCATCGTCGACAACGGAAACAAGGTGCGCCGCTGGATCGTCTACGTCGCCGGAATCTACATTCTCACCCTCGGACTCAGCCTCGCCATCAGGGCCGCGATCGGCATCTCCCCGCAGAGCAGCCTCACCCGCACGATGACGCTGGTGTTCACGCCGCTGAGCCAGGGCAACTACAACCTCATCCTCGAAGTCATCATGCTGGCGCTGACCTTCCTGATCCGGCCGAAAGCCTTCAAGGCCAGCTACTTTCTCTCGATGATCCCGGCGCTGGTCCTGGCCGTGCTGCTCGATGTCAACCTCTGGCTCACCGAGTGGATCCACCTCGAGCCGTACGCGGCCAACTTCGTGTTGCTGGTCTTCGCGGACGCGCTGCTGGCCCTCGGCCTGTTCATGATGATCCGCGCGAACCTGATCCTGATGCCGATCGACCTGTTCGTGAACACCATCCAGCAGATGACCGGCCGGAAGTGGGGCAACATCAAGACGGTGTTCGATTGCACGCTGCTGGCCTTGTCGGCGGCCATCGGCCTGCTGTTCCTCGGTGCGCCGCACTTCATCCGGGAGGGCACGATCGTCAACGCGATCCTCGTCGGGCAGTACGTGAAGGGGTACTTCTTCCTGTACGAGAAGTTCGTGGCACGAAAGCGCGCCGCTCAACCGCTGCCCGTCGCCGAGTAGCCCGAACCGCCGCCGCCCGGTCTGTCGTGAACGGACCGGGCGGTGGCGTGTGCGGACCTGGGCGGGTGCGCGCGCCCGCCATAGCGTTGTCGGCACCGGCGGGAAACACCGGCTGACCTCGAAAGAAGGCTCGATCATGGCGCACACCACCATCCCCACCCGCACCCGGGAGATCCACCTGGCCGCGCGGCCGAACGGCGCACCGGTCGCCACCGATTTCGCCCTCGTCGAGCGGGAGCTGCCGGAGCTCGCCGACGGACAGATCCTGGTGCGCAACACCTGGATGTCGGTCGACCCGTACATGCGCGGCCGGATGGACGACAAGCAGTCCTACATCCCGCCGTTCGAACTCGGTGCGGCACTGGATGGTTCGGCGGTCGGCGAGGTGATCGACTCCCGGTCGGCCGACATCGCGGTGGGCACGACCGTCTCGCACTTCGCGGGCTGGCGCGAACACGCGGTCGTCGACGCTGCCACCGCCACCCCGATCGATCCGGAACTGGCTGCCCCACAGCACTTCCTCGGCGTGCTCGGCACCACCGGCCTCACCGCCTACGCCGCGCTCACCGAGGTCGCCCCGGTCCGCCCCGGTGACACGGTGTTCGTCTCGGCCGCCGCGGGTGCGGTGGGCAGCGTCGCGGGCCGGCTCGCCAAGGCGCTCGGCGCGAAGCGGGTGATCGGCTCGGCGGGCGGACCGGCCAAGACGCGCAAGCTGCTCGACGAGTTCGGTTTCGACGCGGCGATCGACTACCGCGCGGGCGATCTCGCCGGTCAGCTCGCGAACGCCGCCCCCGACGGCGTCGACGTCTACCTCGACAGCGTCGGCGGCGAACACCTGAAAGTCGCCATCGAGGCGCTGAACCAGCACGGCCGCATCGCCCTCGTCGGCGCGATCAGCGGCTACAACGGCGCCACCGCCCAGCAGACACCGGACCTCTACCTGGCCGCGACCAAGGAAGCCACCCTGCGCGGCATGCTCGTGACCAGCTACTTCCCCCTCTTCGGCGACTACATCGCCAAGGCCGCCGCCTGGCTCGCCGACGGCACCCTGCACACCGCCGAAACCGTCTACACCGGCCTCGACCAGGCCCCCGCCGCCTTCCTCGGCGTCCTCACCGGCGCCAACACCGGCAAGATGCTCGTCCGCCTCACCTGAGCATCAAGATCATCAGGCTCTGGTGACGTTCGGCTCTCGGCCGATGCTCGCACCAGAGCCTGGTGATCAATCGGCCGGCTCCGGGGTGTGCCAGACCTGGGCGGCGACGCGGGTGAAGTTGCCGTGGAAGAGGGCGGCGCGTTCGGTGGGGGTGAAGCCCCGGGTGGCGAGGAGGTCGTCGAGGCCGGGGGTGCCGAGGAGTTCCTCGGGTGGGACCCATTGGAGTGGGCCCCATTTGGTGTAGGAGTCGGAGAAGGCGGCGGGGTTGTCGCGGATCTCGTCGTTGAATTCCTCGCCGTCGAAGGAGTAGTCGGAGCCGATGCCGATGTGGTCGATGCCGACGAGGTCGACGCCGTAGCGGATGTGGTCGGCCATGGCGGCGAGGCGACCCGCGTGGTCACCGGGGTCGTTGTGGCCCAGGAAGATTCCCACGCCGTTGATGCCGATGACGCCGCCGGTCGCGGCGCAGGCACGGGCCTGGTCGTCGGTGATGTTGCGCGGATGCTCCCACAGGGCAGTGAAATTGGAGTGGCTGTAGATCATCGGGACGCCGGTGTGGGTGGCGATGTCGAGTCCGGTGCGCCGCGAGCAGTGCGATCCGTCGGCGAAGACCCCGACCTCGTTGAGCTTGCGCACCAGGTCTTTTCCGTAGCCGGTGAGGCCGGTGTCGTGCGCGTCGAGGCAACCGCAGCCCGCCGCGTTCGCGTGGTTGTAGGTGGGCAGGAGCGAGCGGACGCCGAGCCGGTGGAACACTTCGACATTGTCGAGATCGCCGCCGAGCGGGGCGGAATCCTCCAGATCGAAAGCCAGGGCGATGACATCATCGCGGCCGACATCGGCGAGGGTCGCCACCAACCGGAACCGTGGATCGGCCGCCGCCTCGTCCCGGAACTGGTGCAGCAGGGCCAGCGAATCCGCGGTGCGCTGGGCCGAATAACCGACATTCACCGACAGGTACGACCCGAGCGGATACCTGGCGAGTTCGGCGATCCGCGCCGTATGCCGCAGTGGCAGACAGCAATGCTGTTCCCAGAGCCTGGGCGGCACCGATCACCTCCGTTATCGTTTCCTGACCAGCGATCCTACGGATCGCAACACTCCCGACATCACCGCGCCGCTAACGAGCCGTTCGATGGGTCCGATTAATCAGTAACTTTCGACCCCCTGCTCCAAAGGCGGTGCGACATGCGTCGCTTCCTCGTGTTCCTGGCCTCCCTGGCGACCTGTCTTGGCCTGACGGCCCTGCCCGCCGCGGCCACCCCGTCCTACTGCGGTCTCACCTGGGGCTCGCTCGACAAGAGCTCTTCGGGCTACGCCCCGGCGACTGTCGGCAATGTCCGCGCGGGCCGCCACGACTGCTTCGACCGGCTCGTCATCGACCTGACCGGCCCGGCCCGCGGCTACTGGGTGGCCTACGTCGACCGGGTCACCCAGGACGGTTCCGGCGACCCGGTTCCCTTGCGCGGCGGCGCTTTCCTGCGCGTGATGGTCCAGGCGCCGTCCTACGACGAGGACGGAAACAGCACCTACAACCCCGCCAACCGCACCGAGCTGGTCAACACCTCCGGGTACCAGACCTTCCGGCAGGCCGCCTGGGCCGGTTCGTTCGAGGGTCAGTCCGGCCTCGGCCTCGGTGTCCGCGCCCGGCTCCCGTTCCGGGTCATGACCCTCGACGGCCCCGGCGCCGGTGGACGCGTGGTGATCGATGTGGCCCACCACTGGTGACTCACCACCCGGGCCGCTTCGGCCGCGAACCGACCAGTTCGTCGGGCTTGGCGGCCGAACGCGACCGGTAGACGATGTAGGGCCGGTAGAAGTAGCTCAGCGGCGCGCTGAAGGCGTGCACCAGGCGGGTGAACGGCCAGAGCGCGAACAGGGTGAGCGCGATCAGCACGTGGATGTGGAACGACAGCGGCGCCTGCGCCATCAGGTCACCGCGCGGCTGCAGGATCCAGATCGAACGGAACCACGGCGAGACCGTCTCCCGGTAGTTGTGCTCGGGACCGACCGCGCCGGACCCGATCAGCGTGGTCGCCAGGCCGGTCACCAGGGCCGCGACCAGCACCAGGTACATGATCTTGTCGTTGCGGGTGGTCGCGGTGAACACCGGGCCGTTGCGGCGGCGGCGATAGATCAGCAGCGCGATACCGGTGAGGGTGGCGATGCCCGCGATGCTGCCCAGGACGATGGCCTGGATGTGATAGACGTGCTGGCTCATGCCGATGGCATCGGTCCAGGACTGCGGGATGACCAGACCGATGATGTGGCCGAAGATCACCACCAGCATGCCGTAGTGGAACAGCGGACTGCCGATCCGCAGCAGCCTGCTCTCGTAGAGCTGCGAGGAGCGGGTGGTCCAGCCGAACTTGTCGTAGCGGTAGCGCCACCAGGTGCCGACGATCAGGATCGCCAGGCTCACGTACGGGATGATGTCCCAGAAGATCGGGCTGGTCATGTCAGGCGAGGTCCTTTCGCGACAGCGGGTTCCCGACGCGGCGGCACGGTCAGGGTGAACAGCGCGAGCCCGACCGATTCGGTGGGCGGACCCGCTTCGACCAACCGACGCGCCCAGCCGAGATCCTGTTCGGTCGCGGGCGGCAGGGTCGCACCGATCGCGGAAAGTACCGGGGCATACCGGGATTGCTCGTCGAGGAGGGCGAGGCCGATCGCGTGGATGGCACGCCGGTGCGCGGCGAGCAGGGCCGCGCCCGACACCGGGTCGACGGTGGCGGCGAACTCCAGGACGACAGGCAGATGATCGGGAACCTCGCCGACGGGTGGGCCCACTCCGGCCGCGCGGTAGGCCTCGGTGAACGCCAGCATGGCCAGTCCGCGATTGCGGGTGTCGCCGTCGCTCCAGTAGGTGAGCAGCAGCGTCGCCCGCCTGCGCAGGTCGAAAGTGTCCACATACTGTTGTGCGGCAACACGTTCGGACAGGCCGCGCAGCGCGGCGGCGGTGTCGAGCAGTGGGGCGGCCTGCTCGGGCGGCAGGTGCGCGCACAGTTCGTCGACGAGGTCGAGCCGCGCGTTCAGTCCGGCGTCGGGATAGGCCAGCAACAGTGACGCCGCCTGCCACACCACCCGGTGCTCGGCGGTGCGGCGGGCGGTGCGGGTGAACTTCATCGTCTGCTCCCCGGGAACATGCCCTCCGGCGCGCCCTTGCCGTCCCAATTGAGCAGATTGACCCGCGAGGCGCCGACCGTTTCGCTGGTCTGACGCTGTTTGAGTGCGTGGAAGGTCTCCACCGCGACCGGTACCGGCTTGCCGCTGGTCTCGCCGAACGGCCCGGAGACCTGCTCGTACATCCCCGGTCCGCCATCGAAATCGAGCGCGCAGTCGGCCACCGATTCCTCCAACTGATGGCCCTGATCGGCATAGGCCGACGGAATCACGTACCGGTCTTCCATTTTCGCGAGCGCGAGCAGGCGATACATCCGGTAGATCTGTTCCTCGGTCATCCCGACGGCGGCGGGGATGTGCGCCTGTGGTTCGCGCCCGAGGTTGATGTCGCGCATGTAGGAGCGCATGGCAGCGAGCTTGCGCAGGACCACCGCGACCGCCTCGGTATCGCCCGCGGTGAACAACCCGGCCAGATATTCCAACGGAATACGCAGTGATTCCAGCGCGCCGAAGAGATTGCCGACGTCCTCGCCGTCGTGACCATCGCGGCTGACCGCGTCGACGACCGGCGAGAGCGGCGGGATGTACCAGACCATCGGCATGGTCCGGTATTCCGGATGCAGGGGCAGTGCGACCCGGAAGTCCTTGATCAGCGCGTGAATCGGGGAACGCTGGGCCGCCTCGATCCAGCTGTCGGGGATCCCCGAGGCCCGTGCGCCCGCGACGACTTCGGGGTCGGCGGGATCGAGCAGCACGTCGACCTGCGCCGGATACAGATCGCGATCGTCGGGGACCGATGCCGCGTCGAGCACCCGGTCCACGTCGTAGAAGATCAGCCCGATATAGCGCAATCGGCCCACGCAGGTCTCCGCGCACACCGTCGGCAGACCCACCTCCACCCGCGGATAGCAGAACGTGCACTTCTCGGCCTTGCCGGTCTTGTGATTGAAGTACACCTTCTTGTACGGGCAGCCCGAGATGCACATCCGCCAGCCGCGGCACTTGTCCTGGTCGACGAGCACGATGCCGTCCTCGGTGCGCTTGTACATCGCCCCCGACGGACACGAGGCGACGCAGGCCGGATTCAGGCAGTGCTCGCAGATGCGCGGCAGATAGAACATGAACGTCTGCTCGAGCTCGCCCTTGACCTTCTCGCTGACCTGCGCCAGCACCGGATCGCCTGGCACGATCTCCGGCGACCCTGCCAGATCGTCGTCCCAGTTGGCCGACCAGTTGATCTTCATCCGCTCGCCGGTGAGCAGCGATCGCGGTGCGGCGACCGGGATCTGGTCGCTCAGTGGCGCGTTGATCAGGTTCTCGTAGTCGTAGGTCCACGGCTCGTAGTAGTCGTCCATCGACGGCATCTTCGGATTGGCGAAGATGTTGGCCATCTTGGCGAAACGGTCACCACCGCGCAGCCGTAACCGGCCGCGTTTCAGCGTCCAGCCGCCGCGCCATTTCTCCTGATCCTCGTAGCGGCGCGGATAACCCTGTCCCGGACGGGTTTCCACATTGTTGAACCAGACGTATTCGGTGCCGGCTCGATTGGTCCATGCCTGTTTGCAGGTCACCGAACAGGTGTGGCAGCCGATGCACTTGTCCAGGTTCATCACCATCGCCAACTGCGCCATGACTTTCATCAGTACGTCACCTCCTGGCTGCGGCGACGGACCACGGTCACTTCGTCGCGCTGGTTTCCGGTCGGGCCGAGATAGTTGAACGCGAAGGAGGTCTGGGCGTACCCGCCCGCCAGATGGGTGGGTTTGATGAGCAGCTGGGTGATCGAATTGTGGATGCCGCCACGGGTTCCGGTGGTTTCGCTCAGCGGGACATCGATGGTGCGTTCCTGCGCGTGATAGACGTAGACCACGCCCTGCGGCATCCGCTGTGACACCACCGACCGGCACACCAGCACGCCGTTGCGATTCACCGCCTCGACCCACTCGTTGTCGCGCACGCCGATCTTCTCGGCATCGGCCGGGCTCATCCACATGGTCGGGCCGCCGCGCGAGAGCGACAGCATCAGCAGGTTGTCCTGGTATTCGGAGTGGATGGACCACTTCGAATGCGGGGTCAGGTAGCGCAGGGTCAGCCCGACCCCGGTGCGCTCGCCGATGGCCGGTTCGCCGTAGAGCCTGCCCATGTCCAGCGGTGGACGGTAGATCGGCAGCGCCTCGCCCAGTTCCTCGAGCCAGTCGTGGTCGACGTAGAAGTGCATGCGCCCGGTGAGGGTGTGGAACGGTTTGAGGTATTCGATGTTCTGGGTGAACGGCGCGTAGCGGCGGCCGCCGGTCTCGCTGCCCGACCACTCGGGGCTGGTGATCACCGGCACCGGGCGGGACTGCGTCTCCGCGAACGTGATTCGCCGTTCCTCGCTGCCCTCGGCCAGTTTGGTCATGTAGCGGCCCGTGCGCCGGTCCAGTTCCTCGAAGCCGGCCACCGCGAGCCTGCCGTTGGAGGTGCCCGACAGCATGAGGATGGTCTCGGCGGCCTTCTCCGCGGTCTCCATCGCCGGACGACCCACCGCCACACCGGAATCCATCACCCCGTGCAGGTGCCCGAGTTCGACGACCTCCTGATCGGGGAACACCGTGACGCCCTTGGTGGTCATCCCCTTCTGTTCCACCAGCGGACCCAGCGCCGCCCATTTCTCGGCGATCGCGGTGTAGTCGCGTTCGACGACGACCAGCGGTCCCATCGTCTTACCGGGCACCGGCGCCACACCCGTTGTCTGCCAATTCGACTGAGTGCCGTGGGGATAGGCCATCGCGCCGGGGGTGTCGTGTTGCAGCGTGCCGAGCACGACATCGGTCCGAGTCCCCAGGTGCACCCTGGCCATCGCCGAGAACGCGCGAGTGATGGCGGCGAAGGCGTCGAAGTCGGACCTGGTCTCCCACGGCGGGTCGATGGCCGGGGTGAAGGCGTTCATGAAGGGGTGCATGTCCGTGCTGGACAGGTCGGCCTTCTCGTACCAGGTGGCCGCGGGCAGCACGATGTCGGAGAACAGGGTGGTCGAGGTCATCCGGAAGTCGATCGACATCAGCAGGTCGAGCTTGCCCTCGGGCACCTCGTCGGGCGAGACCACGTCGACCGGGCGCTGTTCCGGCGCGGCCAGGTCGTTGCGCACGTTCGAACCGGTGCCGAGCAGATGCTTCAGGAAGTACTCGTTGCCCTTGGACGAGGAGCCGAGCAGATTCGACCGCCAGACGCTGAGCACGCGCGGCCAGTTCTTCGGGTTGTCGGGGTCCTGCACCGCGAAGCGCAGTGCGCCGCTGTGCAATTGGTCGACGGTGTAGGCGACCGGATCGAGCCCGGCGGCCTTCGCCTGTTCGGCGAGATCCAGCGACGACCGGTCGAACTGGGGGAAGTACGGCGTCCAGCCCATCGCCACGGCCGAGCTCAGCACGTCCATCGTGTGCTTGTCGCGGAACAGGCCGCGCCCGGTCGGGGCGGCCAGCACATCGGCGCGGTAGCCGTCGTAGCGCCACTGATCGGTGTGGGCGTACCAGTAGGAGGTGCCTGCCATCAGCCGCGGCGGCCGCGACCAGTCGGTGCCCATCGCCACGGTCGACCAGCCCGTCACCGGCCTGCACTTCTCCTGGCCCACGTAGTGCGCCCAGCCGCCGCCGTTGCGGCCCATCGAGCCGGTGAGCAGCAGCATCGCCAGGATCGCGCGGTAGGTGGCGTCGCCGTGGAACCACTGGCAGATGCCCGCGCCCATGATGATCATGGAGCGTCCGCCGGAATCGATGGCGTTGTCGGCGAACTCCTTGGCGATCCGGATGACCTGCTCGCCGGACACTCCGGTGATCGGTTCCTGCCAGGCCGGGGTGTAGGGCGAGTCGGGGTCGTCGTAGCCGGTGGGCCAGTGGCCGGGCAGATCCGCTCGCGCGACGCCGTACTGGGCCAGCATGAGGTCGAAGACGGTGCACACCCGGCGACCGGCGACGACGCGCACCGGCACGCCGCGCTCGATCGTCTCGCCGTGACCGTCCACGGTGTCGAACCGCGGCAGGGTCACCACCGCACTCTCCCCGTCGGCCACGGTCAGCGCGGGCTGGAGATCACCGAGGTCGAGGTTCCACTTGCCCACGCCCTCCTCGCCGAACCGGAACCCCAGCGAGCCGTGCGGTGCCGCGGGCGCACCGGTGACGCTGTCGAGCAGGACCGGTTTGAACGCAGCGTTCTCGGAAGTCTCGCCGAGGTCGGCGGCGGTGAGGTTCTTGCCGGGGACCAGGCGCCCGTCGCGTTCCTCCAGGCTGATCAGGAACGGCAGATCGGTGAACCGGCGGACGTAGTCGACGAAGAACGGCTCGCGCCTGCGCACGAAGTACTCGGTGAGGATGACGTGCCCCATGGCCATCGCCATCGCGCCGTCGGTGCCCGCCGCGCACGGCATCCACTCGTCGGCGAACTTGGTGTTGTCGGCGTAGTCGGGGCTGACGGTGACGACCTTGGTGCCGCGATAGCGCACCTCGGCCATCCAGTGCGCGTCCGGTGTCCGCGTCACCGGGACGTTGGAACCCCACATGAGCAGGTAGGAGGCATCCCACCAGTCGCCGGACTCGGGCACGTCGGTCTGGTCGCCGAAGACCTGCGGGGAGGCCACCGGCAGGTCGGCGTACCAGTCGTAGAAGGAGGTCATCACGCCGCCGAGCAGTTCGACGAACCGCGAACCGGCCGCGAACGACACCATCGACATGGCCGGGATCGGCGAGAATCCCGCGATCCGATCGGGGCCGTATTCGTTGATGGTGTGCACGTGCGCGGCGGCGATCATCTCGACCGCCTCGTCCCAGCTCACCCGCACCAGACCACCCATGCCCCTGGCTCTCTGGTAGGTGCGGCGACGCTCGGCGTCGGCCTGGAGGTCGGCCCAGGCGAGCACCGGATCGCCCAGCCTGGCCTTGGCCTCGCGATAGAGCTCGACCAGCACGCCGCGCGCGTACGGGTAGCGGACGCGGGTGGGCGAGTAGGTGTACCAGGAGAAGGCGGCGCCGCGGGGGCAGCCGCGCGGCTCGTAGTCGGGCCGGTCGGGGCCCGCGGAGGGGTAGTCGACGTCCTGGGTCTCCCAGGTGATGATGTCGTCCTTGACGTAGACCTTCCACGAGCACGAGCCCGTGCAGTTCACCCCGTGCGTGGAGCGCACCACCTTGTCGTGGCTCCAGCGGTTGCGGTAGAAGATGTCGCCCTCGCGGCCGCCGTCGCGGGTGACGGTGCGCCGGTCGCCGGATTCGCTGCCGGGAGTGAAGAACCGGCCGCTGCGCACCAGCAGGTCCTCGACCGGTCCGCCGATGTGATCTTCGCGTGCCACGAGCGTCTCCTTCGAACGAATCGGACCGAGGACATCGGCGGCCGGGCTACTCCCTGGCGTGCAGCTTGGTGACCGTGTAGACGAGCGCGGCGAGCGCGGTGGCGGCCAGCAACAGCAGCCCGACGGTGTAGCTGTGGTGCGGCTCGTCGTAGGTGACGCCCATGATCAGCGGCGGGAAATAGCCGCCGAGACCGCCTGCGGCCGAGACGATTCCGGTGACGCTGCCGACATTGGAACTGGGCGCGCGCCGTGCCACCCAGGCGAACACGCCACCGGTGCCGACCCCGAGGAACAGCGCCATCGTGATGAACGTGATGGCCGAGCCGACATCGGCCGGCGGCTTGAACGAGGCGACGACCGCCATCACCGCCGTCCCCGCCAGCGAGGCGACCACGACGTACTTCGGCGCGATCCGGTCCGAGAGCGCACCGCCGATCGGCCGGGCGATCACCGCGGCGAGCGCGAAGGCGGCGGTGCGGGTGCCCGCGTCGACCGCGGAGAAGCCGTAGACGTTCTTGATGTAGGTGGGCAGGTAGGAGCTGAACGCCACGAACCCGCCGAAGACCACGGCGTAGAGGAACGACATCTCCCAGGTGACGCCGAGTTTCATCGCCGCGCGCAGCTTGGGCAGCACCGGATCGGTGTTGGGGGTGAACTCCGGGGAGTTGCGCATGAACAGGATGCACAGCACCGCGGTCACCGCGAGCGCCGCCGCGACGATCAGGTGGGTGGGCAGCAACCCGAACCAGTCGACGAAGCGCGGGGTGAAGAAGGCCGAGACCGCGGTGCCGACCATGCCCGCGCCGAACACCCCGGTCGCGAACCCGCGCCGGGACGGCTCGTACCAGGAGTTCGCGAACGGGATGCCGACGGCGAAGACGGTGCCGGGAATGCCGAGCAGGAACGCGAAGACCAGCATCAGCGGATACGACTCGATGCTGCCCGCGATGCCGACCGCGACCACCGGCACGATCGAGGCCAGCGAGACGCCGATGAACATCGTCCGGCCGCCGAACCGGTCGGTGAGCGCGCCGGAGACGATCCGGCCCAGCGAGCCGACCAGGATCGGCATGGCGACCATGATCGAGGCGGCCGTGCTGCTCAGCGCCATGTCGTCGGCGTAGTACGGCGAGAGCGGGCCGATCAGGTTCCACGCCCAGAAGTTGATGGCCGACACCCACGTGGCCAGGACGAGGTTGCG
This sequence comes from Nocardia sp. NPDC058176, assembly GCF_042883805.1. Lineage (NCBI taxonomy): Bacteria > Bacillati > Actinomycetota > Actinomycetes > Mycobacteriales > Nocardiaceae > Nocardia > Nocardia sp. NPDC058176. Next base: position 638,236 of record NZ_JBHVVA010000002.1, read on the forward strand.
GGTCGGGGACCCGGTGCGTACCGCTGCCTGTAGCGAGGTCACCCGATCAGGAGAACACAGCCCCCGGGATGTGACGTAGCGAACACGCAACAATCCGGCAACTCGTACAGAATCGGCTCTAGCTCAGGTTATAGCGAATCAGGCGCCGTGAATCGGTAGCTGGCATCCACCGCCGAACACCGATCCACCCGCGCCCGCTGAAGCGATCGACCGCATCGGCAACAATGTGGGGATGACCGGCGTTGAGCAGAATGTGACCGATTCCTATCTCTGGCTCGAGGACGTGACCGACGAGGGCGCGCTGGACTGGGCGCGCGCCCGCAACGAGGTGGTGGCGCAGCGGTTCGCGTCGACCGACCGGTTCGCCGACATCGAGCACGAGGTGCTCGCGATGCTCGACGACGACACCAAGATCGCCTTCCCCGGGCGGCGCGGACCGTGGCTGTACAACTTCTGGCGCGACGCCGAGCACAAGCGGGGGCTGTGGCGCCGGACCACGTTCGAGTCCTATGCCACCGACGAGCCCGACTGGGATGTGCTGATCGATGTCGACGCCCTGGCCGAGGCCGACGACGAGAACTGGGTGTGGTCGGGTGCGGCGGTGCTGCGTCCCGCCCAGGAACGCGCGATCATCCATCTCTCGCGCGGCGGTGCGGACGCCACCGTCGAACGCGAATTCGACCTGACGACAAGGCAGTTCATCGCCCCCGAGGACGGCGGGTTCTTCCTGCCGGAGGCGAAGTCGCGGATCGGCTGGATCGATGCCGACACCGTCTACGTCGGTACCGATTTCGGGCCGGGCTCGCTCACCGACTCCGGCTACCCGCGCATCGCCAAGCGCTGGGCGCGCGGCACCGAATTGGCCGCGGCCGAAACCGTGTACGAGGGCGAAGCGGGCGATGTGTCGATCAGCGCGGGCTACGACCGTCACCCCGGCTTCGAGCGCCACTTCCTGGCCAGGTCGACCGACTTCTTCAACGAAGAGGTCTACCTGCTCGACGAGGACGGCTCCTGGCGCCTGCTGGAGACCCCGACCGACGCCGACGTGGGCTGGTACCGCGACTGGCTCACGGTCCGCCTCAAGACCGCGTGGGAAACCGGCGGCACGACCTACGAGCCCGGCACGCTGCTCGTCACCGATCTGCCCGAATTCCTCGCCGGTGGCCGGGAATTCGAGGTGCTGTTCGCCCCCGACCCGCACACCTCGCTGCACACCTACAGCTGGACCGAGAACCATCTGATCCTCACCACCCTGCAGGACGTGCAGACCCGGCTCCATGTGCTCACCCCGGGACCGGACGGCTGGGCCAGGGCCGAGCTTCCCGACTCCCCCGCCATGTCGACCACCTCGGTCGGGAACTCCGACCCGCTCGAGGGCGGCGACGAATTCATGCTCACCACCACGGGTTTCACCACCCCGACCACGCTGCTGAGCACCGCCGTCGGCGAGACCCCGGTGCTCCTGAAGCAGGCACCGGCCTACTTCGACGCCGACGGCATCGAGACCGAGCAGTTCTTCGCCACCTCCGATGACGGAACCTCGGTGCCCTACTTCGTGATTCGTCATCGCGACCGGCGCGGCACCCCGACGCCGACGATCATGAGCGGCTACGGCGGCTTCGAGATCTCGCGCACGCCGGGCTATCTCGGCGGCGCGGGCACGGCGTGGCTGGCGCGCGGCGGCACCTACGTGATGACCAACATCCGCGGCGGCGGCGAGTACGGGCCCGAGTGGCACACCGCCGCGCTGAAAGAGCACCGCCACCGCGCCTTCGAGGACTTCGCCGCGATCGCCCGCGATCTGGTGGCGCGCGGCATCACCACGCCCGATCGGCTCGGCGCGGTCGGCGGCAGCAACGGCGGTCTGCTGATGGGCGTGATGCTCACCCGCTACCCGGAGCTGTTCGGCGCGATCCTGTGCCAGGTGCCGCTGCTGGACATGAAGCGCTACCACCTGCTGCTGGCAGGCGCGTCCTGGATCGCGGAGTACGGCGACCCGGACAAGCCGGAGGAATGGGCCTACCTGAGCGAGTACTCGCCGTACCAGAACACCGACCCCGACAAGCAGTACCCGCCGATCCTGCTGGCCACCTCCACCCGCGACGACCGGGTGCATCCCGGCCACGCGCGAAAGATGGCCGCGCTGCTGGAATCCCAGGACCGCACCGTCTGGTACTACGAGAACATCGAGGGCGGGCACGGCGGCGCCGCCGACAACAAGCAGGCCGCCTACCTCGGCGCGCTGGGCTACGAGTTCTTCATCCAGATGCTGATGGAGGGCCGCCGCTCGGCCTGAGCCGCGCTCACCGGTCGCGCAGCCACTTCTCCACCTGATCGACGGTGGTGTCCGGGTTGGTGATCCAGCCGTTGTGTCCCAGCGGCTCCGGCTGGAACCACCGGGTGAGCTGCGCGGCCGGAAGTTTGCTCAGCAGATGGTCGGCGGAGGTCTGCGGCGCGAGGTCGTCGTCGGCGACGGTGATCGACAGGACGGGGAACTTCAGCCGCGACATCCGCTCGTCGTAGTCGATGTCGGCGCCCACGGGCACGAAGCGGCCGGTGCGCGCCAGCCGTGCCCAGTCCGACATGAGCACCTTGGACTGGCGGCCGAAGGCCCGCTTGCCCAGCCGGTCCCCCGGCCAGAACCCGGCCAGGTTCGCGGCGACCGCGACGGCCGCGGTGCCGACCAGCATGCCGGGCCCGAAGACGCCGCGGTAGCCGCGGAAGTAGGGCGTGCCGGAGGCGATCAGGATCAGCCCGCCGAGCCTGCCGCGTACCCGCGCCGCGTACATGGTGGCGAGCTGGCCGCCCATGCTGTGGCCGAGCAGGTACGGCGTGGAGCCGGGGAAGCGGTCGCGCACCACCTGCAACATCGCCGGGAAGTCGACCGAGGCCAGTTCGTGGTAGCCGTAGGTGCTGTCGGCGTCGGGGCGGTGCGAGCTGTCACCGTTGCCGCGCAGCTCACCGATGGCGACGTCGAAGCCGCGGGCGGCCAGTTGGCCGCCGAAGTATTCGTAGAACTCGCCCGGCACGGCGAGGCCGGGCACGATCACGACCACCGGACGCGGGGCGTCGGGGGTCACCGGATGACGATGCGGGCCGCGGGCCGGGAGCAGGCGGACCGGGAGGGTACTGCCGTCGGGGACCTGGATCTCGACGATCTCGACCCGGGCCATCAGGCCCCTACCGCACCCAGGATCACCCGGCTCAGCACCTGGATCACATCGTCGAGCGGGGGCCGGGGGTCGGTGCCGCTCCAGCCGTCGACGACGTAGTTCACCGCACCGATGATCGCCAGCACCCGCAACTCGTAGTCACCGGAGGGGATCTCACCCTGCATGGCCGCGTCCTCGGCGGCGCTGGCCAGTAGCGAGCCCCACACGCGGCGCAGCTCGAGGCGGAACTTCTCGACCTTGGGTCCGGCACCGACCACCTCGACCAGCGCGACGCGCGCCTTGCGGGGATCGGAGCCGATCGCCTCGACATAGGCGCGCACGGCGGTGTTGATCTGTTCGAGCACGGTGGCGTCGGGATCGGCCTCGAGCGCGACGGTCACCGCCTCGCGCGACTGCCGGTCGATCTGCTCGTACAGCTCCAGCAGCAGCGATTCGCGGCCGGTGAACTCCTCGTAGAACTGCCGAGAGGAAAGCCCGGCGTCCTTACAGATGGCGCCGACCGAGCTGTTGGCGTACCCGTCGCGCGCGAAGACCGTCAGGCCTGACTCCAGAAAACGCGCACGCCGCTGGCGTTGCCGGTCCTCTACGGGCTGCCCGGCATACATTCGTCCCGTATTCGCATCCTGTGACATTGTCGCTGACAATACCGAAGGGCCCGATCCCCTCGTCATGGATCGGGCCCAACGGCCGCCCTTCCGGCTTACCGCGCGTTAGCCGAAAGTTGGCTACAGTCTGCTCAGTTGCCCGAGCCCTGCACCGAACCGGTGCTCAGCGAGCTGGTGAGCAAGCTCAGCAGCAGGGCGAGAATGTTGCCGTCGCTGTCGTTGTCGGTGATGTTGTAAAGCATGTGCCACTCCAAGTTTTGCTGCTCTGTGACGTCGTTGTCACCGGCCATTTGCCGTCTCGGACGATACCGAGGCCAATGTGAACAGGGAGTGTTTTAAAGGAATTCCCTAGAACTTTTCCGGCTCGCCCAGGCTCAGCATGAGCCGGTTGGCCCACGAGAACGAGGCCGTCGACAGCACCAGATCGTGAATGTCGGCGTCGTCGAAGCCGAGTTCACGCAGCCGTCGCAGTTCCGCGTGCGCGGGCCGTGGCGGGTGCGCGGCCAGTGCGGCGGTGAAATCGATGATGGCGTCCCACCGTTGGTCGATCCGCACCGTCACGCCCTCGTCCAGCAGCCGCTGGACATCCTCGGCGCGCTTGGACAGCTGAGTGGTGAACCGCGAGTGTACCGACGCGCAGTACTCGCAACCGTTGTATCGGGAAGTCACCGTCGCGGCGAGCTCACGCTCGGCGCGCGTGAGACCCGCACGGCTGTAGAAGATGTCCTTGTCGTTGGCGCTGCGGTGCGCGAGGACCCGCGCGTTGCGGGCCAGCAGCCGGAAGTACGGACTCTCGCCACGCTGACCTTCCAGCAGTGGGCGCTGCTCGTCGTCGGCCTCGGCCAGGGCGATCGGCTCCACCCACGGCACCCAGTCGAGCTGCTCCTGAGTGAAACCCGTTGGACGCGCGCTGATCTCGACGTCACGCACTTCGGTCATCGCTGCTCTCCGATCAGGGCGAGACCGGCCAGCAGCCGGACCTGGTAGTTCACGAAGCCAACCAGCTGCGACACGGTGACGATGTCGGTCTCGGTCAGTCCGGCGGCCAGCAGGACCTCGATGTGGGCCCGAGTGCTGGTGGCGGGGGCGGTGGTGAGGCGGGTGGCGTGCAGGAGGGCGGCGGCCAGCTTCGCGTCGGCCGAATCCAGCTCGGCACCAGCGGTTCCCGCTTGCGCGGCGTAGTGGTCCGCCAAGCCCTCGGCCTCGGCGAGAGTGGCGACGTGGGCGGCGATGGCGGCGAGACGCTCGCGGCCGAAGGCGGTGCCCGCGGGTCCGTCGAACAGCGCGTCGTGCACGGCCTGGGTCTGCTCGACCACCACGGGCCTGCTCGCGCGTACGGCGGCGACCCGGGCCGCGGTCTCGCTGCCGAGCACACCATCGATGACATCGGATCCGGCGCTCATGCCGAACTCCTTTCACTGACCGGCCAACCCGGTCGCGGCGCGACCTCGGTGGCGAAGAGTTCGTTGTCGAGGGCGGCCGTGATCGGCGTGTGCCCTCCCCGCGGTGGCGAAGACTGGCCACTCATGCCGCCGCCTTGCCCAGGTAGGCGTCCCGAATGGCGGGGTTGTCGAGCAGTTCGGTGGCGGTGCCGTGCAATACGATCTCGCCGCCGCGCAGCACATTTCCGGTGTGCGCGATCGAGAGCGCCAGCTCGGCCTGCTGTTCGACGATCAGGATCGCCAGGCCCAGTTCGGCATTGAGGCGGGCGATCTCGTCGAGGACGCGGTCGACGAACAGCGGTGACAGGCCCATCGTCGGCTCGTCCATGCAGATCAGCCGTGGCTTGCTCATCAGGGCTCTGGCGAAGGCCAGCATCTGCTGCTCGCCACCGGAGAGAGTGCCCGCCTGCTGAGTTCGGCGTTCCTTCAGCCGCGGGAAATGCTCGTAGAGCTCCTCCGCCCTGGCCTGGAGCACTCGGCGGCGTTCCTTGCGGATGTACCCGCCGACGTGCAGGTTCTCCTCCACCGTCATCGCCGGGAACACCCGCCGCGCCTCGGGCACCGAGGCCAATCCGGCCTCGATCCGCTTGGCGGGTGAACTCGCGCTCACATCGACGCCGTCGATGCGCACCGCGCCAGAGGACGGGCGTAGCAGGCCGAGCGCGGTCTTCATCGTCGTCGACTTGCCCGAGGCATTGCCGCCGAGCAGCGAGACGATCTCACCGGGCCGCACGCTCAGCGACACCTTGTCGAGCGCACGCGAGGGGCCGTAGTGCACCGTGACCTCGTCGAATTCCAGGATGGGCGTGGCATTCTCGTCAATCGGCACCGGCGGTCACCTTCTCTGTCGCGGTCTCGGCGGCGGACGCGCGCAGGCGGCGGCGCCCGAGATAGGCCTCGATGACCCGCTCGTCGTTCTGGATCTGCTGGGGCGTGCCCTCGGCGATGACGCGGCCCTCGTCGAGCACGAGCACCCGGTCCGACAGCGCGTTGACCAGATCCAGTTTGTGCTCGACCAGCACGATGGTCTGCCCGGCCGCTTTCAGCTCGGCGAGCTGCCTGCCGACCTCGGCGGTCTCGGTCTGGTTCATGCCCGCCGCGGGTTCGTCGAGCAGCAGCACCCGTGGCTGCAACGCCAGCGCCCTGGCGATCTCGGTGCGGCGGCGATTGGCATAGGACAGCGTGTAGGCATTGTTCTCCGCGCGTGGGGCGAGGCGCTCGGCGAAGCGGGCCAGCTGGGCGTCGACCAGGGCATCGGTCGCGCGCCGCTCGGCCCGCACCGCCGGTGTCGGCACCAGTGCCAGCGCGGTCTCGGCCAGCAGCGGTATCCAGCGCAGGAGCGGGAAGCGCGCCAGCGATTGCAGCGGCCGGGCGGCGGTGACCGTGGTGTGCAGGCCGATCTCGATGTTCTCGCGCACCGTCAGACTGCCGAACACCCGGCCGTTCTGGAACGTCCGGGCGATGCCCGCCCCCGCGGCCGCCTCCTGCGAGCCGGGCCGCAGCCGCACACCGTCGACCTCCACCCGCCCCTCGTCGGGGCGCAGCACGCCCGAGACGAGATTGACGGTGGTCGTCTTGCCGGAGCCGTTGGGTCCGATGATCGACACGAATTCACCTGGCGCGACCTGCAATTCGACACCGTTGACCGCCTGCACACCGCCGAAGGACTTGCGCAGCCCGGTCACCGAAAGGACGGGGTCACGCGGGGACTCGGACACGTTCACTCCTCACCAGCACACCTTGCGGACGGAACCGGATGATCAGCAGCAGCACCACGCCGTAGAGCAGGATGCGGGCCTCCGGCGCCAGCCGCAGCGCCTCGGGAACGCCGATCAGCACCACCGCGCCCAGCACCGCGCCATAGGGCGAACCGGTGCCGCCGAGCACGAGGATGGTGATGATCAGCAGGGACATGGGCAGGTTGAACACCGTCGGGTCGATGTAGCTGTACTGGTGCGCCAGCAGCGCGCCCGCGATCCCGGAGAACAGCGCGCTGATCGCGAAGGCCAGCGCCTTGTAGTCGCGCACCGGGATGCCGGAGGACCGCGCGGCCACCTCGTCGGCGCCGACCGCGCGCAGCGCCGTGCCGAGCCGCGAGCGCTGGATGCCGACCACCACCGCGAGGGTGATCGCCAGGAACAGCAGATCCAGCAGATACACCTCGGTGTTCTCGGTGAACTCGTGGCCGAGGATGCTCGGCACCGGGATACCGAAGATGCCGTAGGAACCGCGGGTGAGCGATTCCCAGTTGCGGATCACCGCGACGATCACGATGCCGATGCCCAGGGTCGCGATGGCGACGTAGTGCCCGTTGAGATTCCACAGCGGCGCGGCCAGGATCGAGGAGAGCACCGCCGCCAGCACCCCACCGGCGAGCGCGGCGGCCAGGAACGGCCAGTCGTGGTTCACCGTGAGGATGGCCGAGGTGTAGGCGCCGATCGCGATCGGCCCGGCCTGCCCGATCACCAGCTGCCCGGCCGACCCGGCCACCAGCGTCATCGAGACCGCGACGATCGCGTACGCCAGGATCTGGGTGCCGACCACGATGGCGTAGTTGTTGGCCACCAGCGGCACCACGATCGCGGCCACCGCGAACAGCAGCACCGCGTGCCACCAGCGGACCCTGAGTTGCCGCCCGAGGCCGAGGAAGGTGCCGGTGAGCGGTTCGGCGCTGATCGCGGGCACCTTGGCCAGCAGGCCGCCGGGCCGCAGGATCAGGAACGCCACCAGCACGCCGAAGGTGATCAGATCGCGGTAGCCGTCGCCGAAGGTGTAGATGCCGAAGGCCTCCACGATGCCGAGGGCGAAGCCGCCGATCACCGCGCCCGGGATCGACCCGAGGCCGCCGATGGTGGCCGCGACGAACCCGGTGAGCCCGGCGAGCATGCCGCTGTGCGGGGAGATGTTCGAGTTGTAGATGCCGACGAAGATGCCCGCGAGCCCACCGAGCCCGGAGGCGATGGCGAAGGCGAGCAGCTTGATCCGCGAGACCCCGATCCCCATCTGCGCGGCGGCATCCGGGTCCTGCGCGGTGGCGCGGATGGCCAGGCCGTAGCGGCTGAACCGGAGGAACCCGGCCAGCCCGAGCATGACCACGATGGTGATCGCGAACATCACCAGATCGGAGGTGCCGAAACGGACGCCGCCGAGCTGGAAGTTGTTGGTGGGCAATACCTGTGGGAACGGACGGGTGTCCGGTCCGAAGACGATCTGGGTCAGGTTCTCGATGATCAAACCGGCCGCCACCGTGGCCAGCAGCGCCGCGATGGCCGGTGCCTTGCGCAGCGGATGCACCGCGAGCAGGTCGATCAGGATGCCGACGATCGCGGTGATCGCGACCACCAGGATGACGGTCAGCCAGAACGGGAAGCCCTGCTCGGCGATGAACCACCAGCCCAGGATGGAGCCGAGGGCGAACACCGCGCCGTGCGCGAAATTGATGACGTTGGTGACGCCGAAGATGAGGGTGATGCCCACGGCGAGCAGCGCGTACGCGTTGCCGTGGACCACACCGGCGATCAGGGTGTCGAACATCAGCGATTGCCGGTCGGCACGAACTTGCCTTCCTGCAGCACCAGCTCACGCGGAGCCACACCCTGCGGGCGACGCGTCTCCTGGTCGAAAGCGAAGGTGCCGAGACCGATTCCGGTGAACTGGGTTTCGGTCTTCAAGCCCTCGAGGATGCCCTCGCGGGTGGCGCCGCCCTTCTTGGCCGCCTGCACCAGCACGTTGAGCGCGTCGTAGGCGTAGACGTTGAAGTCGCCCGGGTCGGTGTTGAACTTGGCCCGGAACTTGGTGACGAACTCCTGGGTCTTCGGATCGGGATCGGCGGGGCTGAAGATGCCGTTGACGATGTCGCCCTCGGCCGCCTTGCCTGCCAGCTCGATGAACTGCGGGGTGTTCTGGCCGCCGAAGAACTGGCCGTCGAAGCCCACGTCACGCAGCTGCTTGACCACCAGCGCGCCGTCGGGACCGTAGCCCAGGTGCACGAAGGCGTCCGGGTTCGCCTCCCGGCCCTTGATCAGGATCGGCTTGACGTCGGTGGAGTCGGGCAGGATCGGCGAGGAGTAGGCGATCTCGACGCCCTTCTCCTTGGCGAACCGCTCGAAGAACCCGAAAGCCTGCTTACCCCAGTCGGTTTCGAGGTAGACCACCGAGACCTTCTTGGCCTTCTTCGACACCCACTCGGCATTGCGCTCCTGGAACACGTCGAGGGTGATCGACGGGCTCCACGAGTAGTCGCCGCCCTTGGTGAAGTCCACCGCGGAGTTGGTGAAGCCGTACTGCACGAGCTTGCCGCGGTTGTAGATCGGCGAGGCCGCGATCGAGGCGGGCGAGGAGAAATCGCCCAGCTCGGCGATGATGGACTTGTCGTCGACGAACTTGGTGGCGATCGGCACGGTCTGCTTGGGATCGGACTGCGAGTCCTCCCACTTGAGCTCGACCTTGCGGCCGTCGATGCCGCCCGCCGCGTTGATCTCCTCCAGCGCCAGGTCGAAGCCCTGCTGCCACAGCCTGCCGTACTCGGCCGACGGGCCGGTGCGCGGACCGGAGACGCCGAAGTACACGGTGCCCTCGCCCGCTTCGGTGCTGTCATCGCTGCAACCGACCACCGCGGCCGCCACGGTCACGGCCGCGAGGGCTCCGGCGATGATCTTGAAACGGCGGCGCGAACCGACCGAAAACTTGCTCATTGCTCTTCCTTAGAGATGATGAATCAGCGCACGACAAATGCGAGAATCCAAGCGCTTGCGCTATCTGATCGATATCGCCTGGTCGTCACCCGGGGCACCCCACCGCCAAGCGAGGGTTGCCGATCAGCGAGCCGGGGCTCGAACGTGCTGATACTCGTGACCGTGGTCGAAATGTAGCAGCACTCGCACGCATGTCCGGCCGGTCGAGTGGGTACCCGATGTGGTTCCCGGACAGGCGGATACGGAGCTAGCTGCGGCAATGGACACGCGCCCAGCTTCAGATCAGCTCGAGACAAAAGTTCGGGTCCCGGGGCGGGATCAGCGCAGCCTGCGACAAATCATTGTCGCCGTCGGCCCAGGTCGGTACCTCTAGTGCTATGACCACCGTGCTGCACATCAACGCGTCCGCCCGTGGCGAATTCAGCCAATCACGCGCTATCGCACAGACTTTCATCGAAACCCTCGCCGCGAAGGATTCCGGGCTGCAAGTCGACACCCTCGATCTGTTCGAAGCCGGGCTGCCCGAGTTCGGCACCGACGCCGCGGCCGCCAAGCTGGCGGTGTTCACCGGCTCGGAGCAGACGCCAGAACAGGTGGCCGCCTGGGAGCAGGCACGCACCGTCTTCGACCGCTTCGCCGCCGCCGACCTCTACGTGTTCAACATCCCGATCTGGAACCACGGCGTGCCCTACATCCTCAAGCAGTACGTCGACATCGTCACCCAGCCGGGCTGGGCCTTCGGCTTCGATCCCGAGGTCGGCTACTCCGGGCTGCTCGAGGGCAAGCGCGCGGTCACCGTCTACACCAGTGGCGTGCACCAGCCGGGCGTGCCGATCCAGTTCGGCAACGACTTCGCCACCCCGTTCGTGCAGGACTGGCTGCGCTTCGTCGGCGTGAAGGACGTCGCCGAGATCCGGTTCGCGCCCACCGTGCTCACCGAGGATCCGCAGGTCGGGTTCGCGGCGGCGCAGGAGCGGGCCCGTGAGCTCGCCGCCGACTACTGAAGCGGCGGTGCGGGGGTGGGCGCCGACGGGGAGAACAGTCGCGACGATCTGTGCCGTAGGGATTCTCGTCGTCGGCCAGCTGTACGTGGTGCTGCCGGTGCTCGGCGACCTGGCCCAGGTGTGGGACACCTCCCGCGCCGCGGCGACCTGGACGACCACTGCCTTCGGGCTCGCCTACGGCGTCGGGTTTCTGGTGACCGGCCCGCTGTCGGACCAGTGGGGCCGCCGCCCGGTGATCGTGGGCGGCCTGGCGGCGACGGCCTTGTCCACCCTTGTGGTGATCGCGGCGCCGAGCCTGGGCACCGGCCTGGCCGCACGGGTGATCCAGGGCCTGACGGCTTCGTTCTTCGCGCCCGCCGCGTTCGCCTATCTCGCCGAACGCATCGCCCCGCAGCGGCGGGTCTTCGCACTCACCTGCCTGACCAGCTCGTTCCTCGGCGCGGGCGTGCTCGCGCAGGTGCTGGCCCAGCTCGTCGACGACGCGTTCGGCTGGCAGGCGGTGTTCGTGGCGGGCGCGGCGGGCTTCGCGCTCTCGGCACTGCTGCTGCACGTGGTACTCGAACCAGGACAGCGCGCGGGCACGACCGGCTCGGTGGGCGCGGTCTTCACCGCGTTCGCCGCGCTGCTGCGCGCCCCACGCCTGGCCCTGCTCTACGTCAGCTGCCTTGCCGTGCTCGGGTCCTTCGTCGGGATCTACACCGGCGTACAGCTCGCGCCGCCCGACGGCGTCGGCACCAGTAGCACCGCCCTGCTCGCCCTGCGCGCCAGCGCCATCCCCGCCATGATCGCCATCCCCCTCCTGGCCACCCGTCTGTCCACGATCAACCCCGAACTCCGCCTGATCACCGCCCTGTCGACAGCCGGCCTCGCCGCCGCCGTCACCGCCATCCCCCTCGGCGGAATCTGGGTCGCCACCTGGCTTTTCGTCTTCGTCGCCGCGATAGCGGTAGCCGCCCCGGCCGCCGTCCAAGCCATCGCCGCCCAAGCAGGCCAAGCCCGCGCCACCGCCACCGCCCTCTACACCTTCGCCCTCTTCCTCGGCGCCAGCGCGGGCCCTCAGTTGGCCAACCTGGTGGCCGACAACGGTTTCACCGCCGTAGCCCTCGCCATCGCCACCCTCGGATTCGCGGGGGCCGCCCTGGCCTTCGCCTCCACGAGGGTTCACAGCACCTGATGAGCTGGGCCGCCTCGATATCGTGGCGGCCCAGTTTCAACCAGCCGGTCAGGTTCTCGGCAGATCGGTGACCATTCGGACCGAAGGACATTCTAGGTATCTCACTGAGCAGACCTTGAACCCCCGGCGCCTGGGTGCGCCGGGGGTTCGGTCGTCATTGGGCTCAGGGGTGGGTGGTGAACTCCTCGAAGGTGGGGGTGGGGAGTTTGAGTTGGGCGTGGATGTCGCCGCCGAGGCCGAAGTGGCCGATGGCGCCGCCGTAGTTCTGCTGGTAGCTCTGCCAGAGGACGACGACGCTGATGACGCGGTTGGCGCCGGGGGTGGCGGGGTCGGGGAAGGGGTTGGGGAGGGTGGCCCGGTAGGTGGCGGTGCCGTCGGGGGCGGTGATGAAGACGTTGGGGACGCCGAGAGGTCCTGGGCGGGTGGGCGATTCGGGGTTCAGGTCGCCTTGCCGCAGGGACATGATCGTATAGAGGGAGTCGGGGATCAGGCCGGTGAACTCGAAGACGAAGTGGGCTGCTCGTTCGTCGTCGCTGAGCGAAACCTCCGCCGTGCCACGGGCTTCCAGCCACTTGCCGAGGGTGACCGGTTCGGTGAGTTTGCGGCCGTCCTCGGGGCGAAGGTCCGGGATGGGGACCTCGTGGAAGGGATAGCTCGGGCGGGTGACGGCGGCCGCGCCGGGGAGCTGATCCGGCGCGAAGACCATCGGATAGTTGTTGGCGGGCAAGGGAAGCGGCAGCGTGTGCAGTACGAGGTCGCGGTCTTCGGGAGACAGTTCCGCCGGCAGTTCGCGGACCACCCGGTAGGGCAGGTTCTCGCCGAACGGCGGCAGCGGGGTGTCGGCCGCGACGATCGCACTACCCCACCGCCGGGTCACCGAACCATCGGGAGCTTCCTCGTTCAGGAACCCGACGACGATGAAATCCCCTGCCGCGTCCACGATCTCGCTCGGCGGATACAGCGGACCCTGGGTGGTCGGGGTCAGCTCGTAGCGACGCTTCACCATACCGACGCCACCTTTCGGTCATCGGAGAACTCGTTGCCCTGCGCATCGCCGAGCCGATCACCGAGGTGGCGCCAGGTGCCGCTGCGCGCGGCCGCGACCAGCTTCGGGTCCTCGCCGCGATAGGCGGGCCGGGCGACCAACCACAGGAACGGCAGGTCGGTGCCGTGGTCGCCGTAGCCCCAGGTGTCGTTCGCGCTGATCCCGTGCTCGCGCAGGTACGCCACCACCGCCTCGCCCTTGGCCGCGCCGATCATCGGCCTGCGCACCTCACCGGTGAGCACGCCGTGCTCGTCGAGCAGCGGTTCGGTGGCGATGACGTGGTCGGCACCGACCGCCGCGGCGACCGGCGCGATCGCCGGGGCGAACGATCCCGACAGCAGGACCGTGCGCACCCCCGCGGCCTTGTGCTCGCGCAAGGCCCGCACGGCCTCGGCGTAGAACGCGGCCCCCTCGGCGACGAACTCGGCGAACCAGCGCTGCCCGGCCGCCTCGAGCGCGGCGTACTCGACGCCGCGATAGGCCCGGTAGTACTCGCGGTTGATCTCTTCGCGCGGGCCACCCGCACTCGCCCGCGCCTTGAGATCGTCGGTGATGCGCGCGTACTCGCTGCCGTCGTCACCGTTCTCGGCGAGCCAGAAGCGCAGGAAGGTGAACATGGACTTGACCGTGATCACGGTCTCGTCCACATCGAAGAACGCAGCTCCGCTCATGCCGAGGCCGCCAGGTACGCGTCGACCGCCTTGGCCGCCTTGGCCCGCTCGATCTGGGAGATCCGCTCGTTGGGCAGTGCGGCGAACTCGATGCGCGAGCTCGCGACCGGCTTGCCGAACTGGCGGACCTCGGTCTCGATCAGGAACTGCAACTTGCCCGGATCGTCCACCGAGACCGGCGTGAGCTGGGCGTGCAGGGTCGCGGGCAGCGGGAACAGGAAGGAACCGAATTTCAGGTCCACGTTGTTCCAGACGATGTAGAAGTGCTCCTGCGGCCTGCGGACGCCGTACTCGAGTTCGAACGCGGCGAGGAACAGCTGACGCACGGCCTCGATCACCACGATGCCCTGCACGTGCTCACCGGTCTGGTGGTCGAGCAGCAGTTCGTTGTCGCCGTCGAGGCGCAGGTCGGCGCGGAAGAGGTTCTCGTCCTCCCTGACCAGGCCCGCCAGCAGGACATTGGAGTCCTGATATTTGTGCACGTGGTGCCTGCGGGCCGGTTCGGCGATCTCGCCGACCACCCGCAACCGCGCCTGCGGTGCGTGAATGGCCGCCACGTGCTCGAGGTAGTCGAGATCGTGGCGGGTGATGCCCTGCCCCAGATGGACGGCCAGTTCCGCATCGGCCGCGTGGAACCGTCCGCTGCGTAGCAGCGCGACCAGGCCCGACACGGTATGCACCCGATCATCCTTGGAAATCCCGAGGAACCGGTCGGCGACCACGACGAAGGTCGTCGCGATCGTTTCCGGGGCACGGGTGGCGTCGAGTTGGACTACAGACATGGATAGACCCTCCAGAAAAGGACGCTTATGGCGGGATCGTCCCCGCCATCCGGTCGTCACCCGGAGCACCCCGCCGCCAATGGAGGGTTGCCGCCCAGCAAGCCGGGGCTCGATGCTGGAACTCGTGACCGTCCATCGAAACCTATTCGGGCGCAATAATTTTGACCAGAATTGCGACCATGGTGAAAAAATCCGACCAGGGGCGGAGGAAGGCCCGCTCACCAGTGCATATGCTGTGCGTGACCGACCGTCACACATTCCCGGAGGCAACGTTGCCGAAAAATCTCGAAGCCAGTATCGAAATCGCCGCGTCGCCGGCGCAGGTGTGGTCGGTGCTCACCGATCTGGGGCGGATCTCCGAGTTCAGTCCGACCACGCGGAAGATGATCGCACTCGGCGGCGTCCGGACCGGGACGTTCACCCTCAACATCAACAAGGACGGCTGGAAGATCTGGCCGACCACCTCGCGCATCGTGCGCTTCGAGCCGAACCAGGTGTTCGCGTTCCAGATGAACGAGAACCGCACCGTGTGGAGCTACGAACTCGAGCCCACCGCCACCGGCACCCGCGTCACCGAATCCCGCGTGGTCGCGCCCAAGGGCGTGCCCGCGCCGGTGCGCGGCATGATCAATGTCGCGCTCGGTGGTGAGCAGCAGTTCGAGGCGAACCTGGTCTCGGGCATGCGGGAAACGCTGGCCAGGGTGAAGGCCGCCGCCGAACGCTAGGACACTTCGCCCGCGAGCCCGCCGGATCCTTCCGGCGGGCTTCTTCAGTCGCGCAGGAACTCCCGCAGCACGGTGACGAATTCATCGGGCTGCTCGACCTGGGGCGCGTGCCCCGCATGCTCGACCAAGTGCGTGCGCGCGCCCGCCGCGGCGTATCTGGCCAGCGTCGAGACGTGATCGTAGAGGTGGTCGCGGCGGCCGTGCACGACAAGTACCGGAAGGTCGAGTTCGGCCACGCGGGCGTCGAGCGGATGGGCCGCGAGGTCGTCGGCCCGCGCGCCCGCGGTGTAGGCGAGGGCGGCCGGGACCGTGCCGCGAAAGTCACGCACCACCGAATCCGCGAGGCCGGGCGAGGATTCGTAGCGGAAACCCGGCGCGAACGAACTCCGCAGGCACAACCGGACCACCGGCGCCGGCGCCCACCGCTGGGCCAGGCGCACCGATGACGGGCGCACCACCCACTTCGCCGCCGCGGGAATCCGGGCCTGCCGGTAGTCCGGACCCTGGCCGACCACCACCGCGCGGGCCACGCGGTCCGAACTCGTGGCCAGCTCCAGCGCGATCTCGGCGCCGAAGGAATGGCCGACCACGGTCACCTCGGACACGGCGAGTTCGTCGAGCAGCTCCGCGACCGGGGCGGTCCTGGCCGACACGCCGAAATCGTCGCGCTGGTCGCGGACGTCCACCCGGATCACCCGGAAGTCACCGGACAGCCGCTCGGCGACAGCGGCGAACCAGTCGGGCGAGCCCGCGATACCGTGCACGAACACGATCGCCGGGCCCTCGCGCACACCTTCATCCACGAACAGCACGCGATCCAGCCTATCCGGGAGCGATGACATGGGCCGATGCCGCGCAGGGGTGCCGGAGGTGGCGCTCGCCGAGGACGGTCGCCGGTCGCGCCGGGGCACGGAGGGCGTTCCGGCCGGTCGTTGCCCGGATCTCCCCGCTCGAATCCCGGCATTGCAGTGGCGATATCCCCCCGGTTCGCATACGCTTCGCCGCGAATGAAAGACGCCTCATGGAGGGACGAGTGATCACTCCGAACAGGCCGGAGGACGCGACCGAAGCCCGGCACACCGTGCCACTGACCCAACTGATACACCTCATGGCGGAGTATCAGCACCTCGGCGCGCACCGTGACACCTTCCTCGCCACCCCGGCCGACGACACCTTCGTGCGCGGCTGCGGCATCGTCGCGGGCAGTATCGCCGTGATCGGCGTGATCTGCACCGCCGTCGGCGCCTGGCAGGGCGGCGTCTCGCTGCTCGCCATCGCCGCGCTGCCGGTCCTGCTCGCGTTCCGGCGCGGCATGATCAACCGGCAGAACCGGGCCGCGCGAATCGACCTGTTCGATCACGGTGTCACCGTGTATCGCTCCGGTCAGCGGGTCGCCGGATTCCGCTGGGACAGCACCGAAGTGCGCCAGGAGACCATTCCCTTCCACGACACCGTCGCGGTCACCTACCTGCTGCAGCTGAGCGGCCCCGGCGGCGTCGAGGCCACCATCGACGAAGAGGGTTTCGCCCGCGCCCGCGAATGGGCCCGCGCCATCCAATCCGCCGTCACCGCGACCCAGCTCCCCGCCGCCGTCGCCGCCATCGACAACGGCGACACCGTCACCTTCGGCGAACTGTCCCTCTCCCTCGACGCCCTCACCTTCCGCGCCGAATCCTTCCCCTGGGACAACATCCACCTCATCGACGCCCGCAGCGGCCACATCCGCATCAAAACCGCAGGCACCTGGCGCTCCCTCACCCCCGTGAGCACCATCCCCAACTTCTACATCTTCAACGAACTCGCCGAACGCCTCCGCCTCACCCCAGTGGGCTAGCGACCTCCGCCCTACCTTCGGCGGTCGGTCTGTTTCGGGTGACCGGTGCCGGCGTGGGTGATCCACAACGTGCGGTTCTCGTCATCGATCGCGTACCAGAGTCGACCGCCGCCGGTGACCTCGAACTGCCATTGCTCGCAATCGGATCCGTCGACCTTCACTCGGCTCAAGTCGTATTTCAGTGGATGCTGACGTGCTGGGTCGTCACGACAGCGCGGGTCGGTGGTTATCGCGATCCAGGCGCGGTCGGCGTTGGCCTGCGCCTGGCTCACCAGCTGCGTCCACCCTTTGGCTGCACGCAGGTCGACGGCACGAACGACCCACCCGGTCGGGCGGCGGACCTCATCACCTCGCCGCAGCGACTCAGGCATCCGCACCGCCGGGGCGTGGCAACACTGTCGAGTCCTCGGTGTCGAACGGTCCGCGCAGGCGGCGAGCCAACTCCGGGTCGGAGTAGATCTCCGCGGTCGACTGCCACTCCTTCAATGCCCGGGAAAAGGGTAGTAGGAGACCGGTTTCGGCTCCTGCGAGGAGGTGTTCGAGGAGCTCACGAATGCATTCGGGGCGGGCCTCCGCCGGAAGCCATGTCAGCCACGGGAGTTCCTCGGCGAATACTTCTTCGGCGAGCGGGCGATTGGCCTTCGCGATGATCGCGAGCGAGCGCGCGGCGAGGCCGAGACCCTTGACCATCGCGTCGAACCGCTCCGACCGCATCAGCACCAGGTTCTCGGCATCCCGGCGCTCGAGGATGACCTCGGCGTCGGCGAGAGCGGGAAAGACACTCGTCTGCTTGTTGATCAGGGTCGAGAACGGGAAGGTGCGTGTGGCCATACCACCACGCTACACCTAGTTCGAAACTAGTTCAGTTGTTCGTGTTGTTCGGCGGAATGCCGAAAGCCGACCTACCGGGGTAGGTCGGCTTTCGTGACTTGCGGGAACTAGCTGATCCGGGGGATCAGAAGTCCATGCCGCCCATGCCACCGGTCGGGTCGCCCGCGGGGGCGGCCTTCTCCGGCTTGTCGGCGACGACGGCCTCGGTGGTGAGGAACAGGGCCGCGATGGAGGCCGCGTTCTGCAGGGCCGAACGGGTGACCTTGACCGGGTCGGCAACGCCGGCGGCCAGCAGGTTCTCGTACACGCCGGAATCGGCGTTGAGGCCCTCGCCCTCGGGGAGGTTGGAGACCTTCTCGGCCACCACGCCGGGCTCGAGGCCGGCGTTGAAGGCGATCTGCTTCAGCGGAGCCGACAGCGCGACGCGCACGATGTTGACACCGGTCGCCTCGTCGGCCGACAGGCCCTCGAAGCCGTCCAGCGCGGGGGCGGCCTGCAGCAGGGCCACGCCGCCACCGGCGACGATGCCCTCTTCGACGGCAGCCTTGGCGTTGCGCACGGCATCTTCGATGCGGTGCTTGCGCTCCTTGAGTTCGACCTCGGTCGCGGCACCGGCCTTGATCACCGCAACGCCACCGGCCAGCTTGGCCAGGCGCTCCTGCAGCTTCTCACGGTCGTAATCCGAGTCCGAGTTCTCGATCTCGGTGCGGATCTGCGCCACGCGGCCCTTGATGGCCTCCGCGTCGCCGGCGCCCTCGACGATGGTGGTCTCGTCCTTGGTGATGACGACCTTGCGCGCGGTGCCGAGCAGCTCGATACCGGCGGTCTCCAGGGAGAGGCCGACCTCTTCGCTGATGACCTCGCCACCGGTGAGGATGGCGATGTCGGCCAGCTGGGCCTTGCGACGGTCACCGAAGCCGGGCGCCTTGACGGCGACGGACTTGAAGGTGCCACGGATCTTGTTCACGACCAGGGTCGACAGGGCCTCGCCCTCGACGTCCTCGGCGATGATCAGCAGCGGCTTGCCGGCCTGGATGACCTTCTCCAGCAGCGGCAGCAGGTCCTTGACGGTCGAGATCTTCGACGACACCAGCAGGATGTACGGATCCTCGAGGACCGCTTCCTGACGCTCGGGGTCGGTCACGAAGTAACCGGAGATGTAGCCCTTGTCGAAGCGCATGCCCTCGGTCAGCTCCAGCTGGAGCCCGAAGGTGTTGCTCTCCTCGACGGTGATGACACCTTCCTTGCCGACCTTGTCCATCGCCTCGGCGATGAGCTGGCCGATGGCCGGGTCGCCCGCGGAGATACCAGCGGTAGCAGCGATCTGCTCCTTGGTGTCGATCTCCTTGGCAGTGTCGAGCAGCTTGGCGGTGACGGCCTCGACGGCCTTCTCGATGCCGCGCTTCAGGCCGAGCGGGTTCGCGCCGGCCGCGACGTTGCGCAGACCTTCACGAACGAGCGCCTGGGCCAGCACGGTGGCGGTGGTCGTACCGTCGCCGGCGACGTCATCCGTCTTCTTGGCGACTTCCTTGACCAGCTCGGCGCCGATCTTCTCGTACGGGTCCTCGAGGTCGATCTCCTTGGCGATGGACACACCATCGTTGGTGATCGTGGGGGCGCCCCACTTCTTCTCGAGCACGACGTTGCGACCCTTCGGGCCCAGCGTCACCTTGACAGCGTCGGCGAGGGCGTTCAGACCCCGCTCGAGGCCGCGACGGGCCTCTTCGTCGTACGCAATTGTCTTGGCCATTGCGTTGAGATCCTCCACATGTCTATGGCTGACACACGAGACGACCACAGGTTGGATCGCCCCAAAGTACGCTGGCCAGGTGCGGTGCCCGCGACGGACGACCGAGGGTGTCGATGGAACCCGATCTCACCGTCCCGACCTGGCACTCAACAGTGACGAGTGCCAAAGCCATTTTTAGCACTCGACGGGTGAGAGTGCAAGGTAGCGCCCGGCCGGGATCGGAACCGGGCGCCACCCGGTTCAGGCTTCGCCCTCCGCCTGCTGCCCGGCCAGGAACGCCGAGAGCAGTTCGACGATGTCGGCCTCGACGGCCTCCTTCGTCAGACCGAGCCCACTGAGGATGCCGGTGCCGTTCTCCTGTTCGAGCAGCGCCAACAGGATGTGTTCGGTGCCGATGTAGTTGTGGCCGAGGCGAACCGCCTCGCGGAAGGTGAGTTCGAGCGCCTTCTTGGCCTCGCCGTCGAAGGGGATCAGCGCGGGCAGCTCGCCCCCGGCGGGCGGGATGGCGGCGTTCGCGGCCTCGCGCACCGCGTCGACGGTGACACCGCGGCCGATGATCTCCTGCACCGCCAGCCCCTCCGGCTCGCTCAGCAGACCGAGGATCAGGTGGGCGGGGGCGATCTCGGGATTGCCCAGCGAGCGGGCGGACTCCTGCGCGGCGACGACCACCGACCGGGCGCGGTCGGTGAAGCGCGCGAAGCCGGCCTGCGGGTCCATCGCGGCGGCCGCGTCGCCCGGCTGCTTGGGGACGAAGCGCTTCTGCGCGGCCTGCTTGCTGACGCCCATGCTGGAGCCGATGTCGGTCCAGGACGCGCCGGCGCGGCGAGCCTGGTCGACGAAGTGGCCGATCAGGTGGTCGGCCACCTCGTCGAGGCGACCGGCGACGACCACGGCGTCGGAGAGTTGGTCGAGGACATTGTCGGGGCGGGCTTTCTTGATGCCGTCGATCAGATCGTCGAGGCGGACATTGGGGAGGCTCATGCGTCAACTGTAGGTTGACGATTCGTCCGCGTCAACCGTTGGTTGACGATTTCTTGGTGGCACAGTGTCCCCATGGGGAGATTTCATCGTGGGGGCCGATGGGCGCTGCGCGCCGTCGGAATCGTCGTGACGCTGGCGTGCGTGCTCGCGGCGGCCGGATTCCTGTGGCCACAGCCCGGGATCGATTCCCAGCCCGGCGCCACCGAACGACAGCTGGCCTTCGTACGTGGCGCGCTCGACGACGGTGCCGATACCACTGCGCAAAGCCAGTTTCCGGAGGGGCATCTGTTCCTGAACGCGCTCTACGGGATCGCCTGGGTCCAGGCCGCGCACATCGATCCACAGTTGCGCGACGAGGCACTTCGCGAATCCCGTTGGGCGCTGGACAGAATGGAATCCGAGGAGGGCAGGGCGGTGTTCAGCGCCGAGCTCCAGCCCGCGTATGGAGTGTTCTGGGCCGGGTGGACGAACTGGTTGCGCGGCGCGATCCTCTCGCTCGATGCGACGGATTCCGCAGGGGTACAGCGGTTTTCCGATCGCAGCGCAGAGATCGCGCAGGCGTTCGCGACGGCGGAAAGTCCGTTCCTGCAGGCGTATCCAGGTCAGGCGTGGCCGGTCGACTCGACGGTGGCCATCGCCTCGCTGCGGTTGCACGACCACCTGTTCGATGATCGGTTCACGCAGGTCATCGACAGCTGGGTGGTGCAGGTCAAGGAGCGGCTGGATCCGGCGACCGGCCTGATCCCCCACCAGGTTTCACCGCTGGACGGGTCACCGCACACCGGCGCGCGGGCGACCTCGCAAACGATGATCCACCGCTTCCTTCCCGAGATCGACCCGTCGTTCGCCGCCGCGCAGTACGCCCGCTTTCGCGAGCTGTTCATCGCGCACCCGGGCGGATTCGGTCCCGCGGTGCGCGAGTACCCGCACGGTGTCGACGGCCGGGGCGATGTCGACTCCGGACCGCTCGTCGCCGGAATCAGCCTGTCCGCCACCGTGGTCGGTCTGGGCGCGGCACGCGTCAACGGCGACGCTGCGCTGGCCACCGCGATCGGCGCCGAAGGCGAACTGCTGGGCCTGCCGATCAACCTGCCCGGCTCCAAGCGCTACGCGTTCGGAGCACTGCCGATCGGCGACGCTTTCGTCGTGTGGTCCTCGACCGCCCACCTCCTGACCGGAACCCCCGCGGCAATCGAGCCCGACCTGCGCTGGTGGTGGCGCCTACCCTGGCTCGTCTGCCTCGGCTTACTCGCCGTCGCACCATGGACGCCCCCACTCATCGCGTTGATACGGCGACGCCGGCCCTGAGCCGCGTCAGCGCATGCCGACCGAGATGCCCGCGCCGCGCACGATGAGTTCCTTCACCAAGGCTCCCGTGCGGCCGGTCAGGACGCGGGTTCCCGGGGTGTCGTCGGGGTGGAGGAATTGGATGACGGCGTCGCGGCGGCCGAGGCTGATGCATTGCAGGTAGTAGCGGAATTTCATCGGTTCCGGTTCGCGGCCGCGGGCTCGGGCGATGATCGCGGTGGCGACGTAGCCGCCGGTGGGAATGGCGGTGGCGCAGGCCATTCGGAGTTCGCGGTCGCCGGGGCCCGCGATCACCGCGGCGTCGCCCGCGGCGTAGATGTCGGGGTGGGAGAGCGAGCGAAGGGTCTCGTCGGTGCGGATGCGGCCGCGCTCGTCGACCGCGAGACCGGCGCGGCGGGCGAGGTCGGGGACGGTGAAACCGGCGGTCCACACGGTGGTCACGGCGGGGATGGTGGTGCCGTCGGCGAGGCGGACGCCATCGGGGAGCACCTCGACGACCTTGGCGTCGGCCCGGATGTCCACGCCGAGGCGGGTCAGCGTGCCACGGATGCCGTCGACCGCCCGCTCGGACAGCCAGGCGCCCGGCTCGTTCGCGCTGATCAACGTGACCGGCGAATCCTGTTGCGCCTCGGCCAGTTCCGCGGCCAGCTCGATCCCCGTCGCACCCGCACCCACCACGACCACAGGCCCGGCCGGCACCGCACGGACCTCCTCGGGCGTAGCCAGCGGGCGAGCGTACTCGGCTACGCCGGGCACTCCGGAGCGGTCAGCCGCACTGCCGAGCGCGTAGACCAGAGTGTCGTAACGGAGATCGCGAACCGGCTGATCGCGGTCGTGCGCGCGGTCCCGGTCGTGCGCGTGGCTGTGGTCGCTGCGCGAGCCGCCGACCGCGGGCTGGGTGGCGCTTTCGGCGAGCGGCCCGCCGTCTGCCAACCGCACCCGCTTGTCGACCGGGTCCAGCTCGACCACCCTGGCCTGGACGAACTCGATTCCCTTGCGCTCCAGCAGTTCACGCAGGTCCCAGTGCTTGATCGACTGCCCGGCGACCTCCTGGTGCAAGCGCACCCGTTCGACGAACTCCGCGCGCGTGTCCACCACGGTGATCGCGGTGTCGCGGGATTTCTTCGCCAGGCGGCGGGCCGCGGCGAGACCCGCGTAGCCCGCGCCGAGGACGACGATCCGATGCTGCTCGGTCATGGTGTGGCTCCTCTCGAAAGGCCGACACAGACCAGACCGGACGGGCCCGCGGTTCCTGACATCCGCGCGGGGTGATGCGTCTCACACCCGCGCGGCCACCACCAACCCGAGCTTGTCCGGGTTCACCACGATGCGCACGACGGCCACCTTGCCCTCGGCGTCGACCTCGACGAACAGCACCGAGCTCGGCACCTCGCCGTCCTCGCGCACGATCAGGGCCTGCTCGCCGTTGATCTCCTCGAAGCCGAAGGTGCTCGCCGGGGTGAGGAACTTGGCCAGGCCGACGAGGTAGCGCGCGACCTGCTCGGCACCGGTGACCGGGCGCCGGGCCGCGGTGACCTTGCCACCACCGTCGGCCATGGAGACCACGTCGTCGGCGAGCAGTGTGCGCAGCCCGGCGACATCGCCGGTCGCCGCGGCCGCCAGGAACTGTTCGATCAGCGTGCGCGCCTGCTCGGCCGGCACCGCGAACCGCCGCTTACCCGCGCGCACCCGCTCGCTCGCGCGGTGCAGGATCTGCTGGGAGTTGGCCTCGCTGACATCGAGCATCGCCGCGATCTCGGCATGCGGGTACCCGAAGGCCTCGCGCAGCACGAACACCGCGCGTTCGACCGGATTGAGCCGCTCCAACGCGGCGAGCAGCGCCAGCGACACCGATTCGCGCGCTTCGACCGTCTCGAGCGGGCCGAGCGCGCCACCGCCGGTCGGCACGGGTTCGGGCAACCAGGGGCCAACGTAGGTCTCCCGGCGGGCCCGCGCGGAGACGAGCCAGGTGCGGCACAGATTCACCGTGACGGTGGTGAGCCACGCTTCCGGATTGTCGATCCCGGCCCGGTCGGCGGCATCCCACCGCAGGTACACCTCCTGCACGGCATCCTCGGCCTCCCCCGCCGCACCGAACATCCGATACGCCAGCGCGAACAGCCGCGGCCGATGCTGCAAGAACTCCCCGACCTCACCGGACTCCATCACAACCCCTTCGCCTAGGCCGCCGCACCCAGCGTAACCACAGCGGCTTCACCCACCGATCGCGATTTACTCTTCGCGCGGACGCCGTAACCGCAACCGCGCCGACCCGCGAATCGCCGGGCGGCGGATCTGCGGCATCCGGCTCTGCGCGCGCCGCTGCGCGCGCCGCTCGGCGGGCTTGTCCTGCCAGGTCTCCGGCCGGGCCGCGACCCAGCGCGCCGAACGCCAGGCGAACGGGATGTGCGCCAGGTACAGGCCGACCAGGATCAGCAGCAGCACGATCGGGTAGGTGACCAGCAGGGCGGCAGCCAGCGCGACCAGCACCAGCAGTCCGGCGGCCGCCTGCGGGGCCACCGAGACCGACTTCATGGCCAGGGTCGGGATGGTGCTCACGCACAGCAGCGCGGCGAAGATGGTCCAGGCGGCGACGAAGGTGAAGCCGTCCCACCAGCCGTCACCGAACTGCACCTTGAGCGCGATCGGCACCAGGGCGATCAGCGCCCCGGCGGGCGCGGGCACACCGACGAAGTACTCGCGCGCCCAGTTCGGGCGGGAGTCGTCGTCGAGCAGGGTGTTGAAGCGGGCCAGGCGCAGCACCAGGCTCACCGCGAACAGCAGCGCCACGATCCAGCCCGCGCTGTTGCCGTCGAGCAGGGTCACGTAGATGATCAGCGCGGGCGCGACGCCGAAGGAGATGGCGTCCGACAGCGAATCCAGTTCGGCGCCCATCTTGCTGGTGGCGTCGAGCATTCTGGCCAGGCGGCCGTCGAGGGTGTCGAGCACGGCGGCGGCACCGACCATGGCCAGCGCGATGCCGAGTTCACCGTCGAGGCCGAACTTGACCGCCGACAGCCCGGCGCACAGCGCCAGGATGGTGACGACGCTCGGCAGCAGTCGCACCGAGCGGGGGCGCTTGCGGCGCGAGGCGGGGTGCGCCTGGTCGATCATCCCAGCACAGCCAGCACGGTTTCGGCCCCGATCGTGCGCTGGCCGGGGGCGACCAGCAATTCGGTGCCCGCCGGGAAGTAGGTGTCCACGCGCGAGCCGAACCGGATCAGGCCGTAGGTGTCACCGATGGTGAGCTGATCGCCGACGCGGGCATCGCAGATGATGCGCCGGGCCAGCAGCCCCGCGATCTGCACCACGACGACCTGCTTGCCGTCGGCGGTGTCGATGACCATGCTGGCGCGCTCGTTGGCATCGCTGGCCTCGGGCAGATCCGCGGAGAGGAACTTGCCGGGCTGGTGCAGCACCTCGCGCACGGTTCCGGCCACGGGCACGCGCTGGACGTGCACATCGAGCACGGTCAGGAAGATGCTGACGCGCGGCAGCGGCTGCTCGCCGAGCCCGAGTTCGGCGGGCGGCACCGCGGTGTCGACCAGGGCCACCTCACCGTCGGCGGGCGCGACGACGATGCCGGGCCGGTTCGGCGGTACCCGGTGCGGGTGCCGGAAGAAGGTGGCGCAGGCGGCGGCCGCGGCCAGACCGGCCCGGCGCACCCACTTGTTTCGGCCACCGACGACCGCCACCGCCAACGGCACCGCGACGAACGGCAGGCCGGCGGGGTGTAGCGGAGGTACAGCGGCCCGCACCAGGTCGACGACATGGCCGACGCCGGTGGTCTCGGGCGTGCCGGGCGGGGTGGGGCGGCGTGCCACTGGCTCCCTCTTTCGTGTGACGACAACTCGAGCGATCACACCTTACGGGAACCCCGCCGCTTCCACCGGTGCTCAGTGCGAGGCTCTGCGCCCGGTGAACAGCTTCACCAAGAACAGCAGCACGCAGGCGCCCGCCAGACAGGTGAAGAAGCTGAATATCCAGCCCGCTCCTTCGACATCCACACCGAAAAGACTGAGCAGGAAACCGCCGAGCAAACCACCGACGACGCCGACGACGATATTTAGCAGGATGCCCTGCTGCGCGTCGGTCTTCATGAACTTGCTGGCAATCCAGCCGGCGAGTCCGCCGATGATGATCCAACTGATGATCCCGAGTCCGAGCATGGTGTCCTCGATCCCTCGAATGGGTGGGGCGAGCAATCGCCTTGCTACCAAGGTATACCCAGGACCGGTTGTGACAATAGCCACGATTTTCCCGGCGACAGGCGCTAATATGAGGAAGCCTCATGTCTGCCCGTTCACATGTTGTCCACACGGGAGCCATGGGCGATGAGGGACAGATTTCGACGCTTCAGGTACACCCAGCGGGCGACCGCAGGTTGACAGGTACATAGGAGACGCACCATGGCTGCTCGAATCGCCCAGACGACTGGGGTGGAGCACACCGCGATCCTCGGATTGGGCGTCTACCGCCCGGCCCGGGTGGTCACCAACGACGGGATCGCGGGCCCGATCGACTCGAGCGACGAGTGGATACGCACCCGATCCGGCATCAAGACCCGGCGCTTCGCCGGCGCCGAGGAAACCGTCCAGACGATGAGCGTGGCCGCGGCGCGTGACGCGATGACCGCGGCGGGCGTGGCCGCCGACCAGGTCGACTGCGTGATCGTCGCGACCTCGACCCACCTACTGCTCACCCCGGCGATCGGGCCGCGCATCGCCACCGATCTCGACATGACCGGCGCCGCCGCCTTCGACATCTCGGCGGGTTGCGCCGGGTTCTGTCACGCGCTGGCGATGGCCTCGGACCTGGTCCGGGCGGGTACCTCGCACCACGCGCTGGTGATCGGGGTCGAGAAACTCACCGACACACTGGATTTCACCGACCGGTCGACGGCGTTCCTGTTCGGTGACGGCGCGGGCGCGGTGATCGTCGGCCCGGCCGAGGAGCAGGGTATCGGCCCGACGGTGTGGGGTTCGGACGGCACCCAGCACCACGCCATCCGCCAGACCAAGGACTGGATGGAGTTCTTCACCGAGATCGAGGAGAAGGGCACCGACGCGGTCCGGCCCTACCTCACGATGGAGGGCACCGCGGTGTTCCGCTGGGCGGCGCACTCGCTGGAGAAGGTCTGCCGCGAGGCGATCGACCGGGCCGGGCTCACCACCGACGACCTGAACGCGATGATCCCGCACCAGGCCAACGGCCGGATCATCGAGATCATGAGCCGGGTGCTGAAACTGCCCGCGGACTGCGCGCTGGCCAATGACATCGAGGAGACCGGTAACACCTCGGCGGCCTCGGTCCCGCTGGCCATGGAGGCGCTGCTGCGCAAGGGCGAGTCCAAGCCGGGCGACGCCGCGCTGCTGATCGCCTTCGGGGCCGGGCTGTCCTATGCCGCGCAGGTCGTCACCCTGCCTGCCTGGCAGTAGCTCAGCAACTCCCGTTCGACCGGGGTGGCCTGCGACGGAGCAGGCCACCCACGGTGGGCTCGCCGTGTCCACCTTGTCCCGCTTGCACCATCTGCTAGCTGCTGGCAAACTCTTCGCTATCGTTGCTGACCGAAGACGCTCAGCCACCAGTCGTCAACCCGAGGTGATCGGCCGTGAAACTGCGCTCATTCCTGCCACGCAGGCACATCAACGAGGTCCCGCTGCTGCCCACCATCGAGCCGGACGAGAGCTTCCCGCGCAGCGCGTTCATCCCGCGCACCACCAGACTCAAACGCGACGAACGCCTCGAACGCCTGCTCACCCCCACCGAGCTCGATCTGGTCCTGCACCACCAACTCTGATCGCCCGCGCCGACCCGACCACCACGGTTTTCGGCCGCCTCGCACCCGAAGGGCGAGACGGAACGCCGAAGGCGCAGTATCGCCCTTCGGGTGTGAGGCCTCCAGGGCCGAAAACCCCGCGGCGCCAGCCGCCAAAAACAGGGGGATACTCGATTCCGTGAGCACTCCCGCGGTAACCAAACCGGCCATTCTGAGCGTTGACGACGATCCCGGTGTCTCCCGGGCGGTGGTGCGCGATCTGCGCCGCCGCTATGGTGCCGACTACCGGATCCTGCGCGCCGATTCGGGCCAGCAGGCACTGGAGGCACTGCGGGAGCTGAAGTTGCGCGGGCAGCCGGTCGCGGTGCTGATCGCCGACTACCGGATGCCGGGGATGGACGGCATCGAATTCCTCGAGCAGGCGATGGACCTGCACCCCTACGCGCGGCGCGTGCTGCTGACCGCCTACGCCGACACCAATGCCGCGATCGAGGCGATCAATGTCATCGATCTGGACCACTACCTGCTCAAGCCGTGGGATCCGCCGGAGGAGAAGCTGTATCCGGTGCTCGACGGGTTGCTCGATGCCTGGCGCAGCGCCGAACACCGGCCGGTGTACGAGACCAAGGTCGTCGGCGACCGGTGGTCACCGCGCTCCTCGCAGGTGCGCGAATTCCTGGCCCGCAATCAGCTGCCGTATCGCTGGTACCCGGTCGACGAACCCGAGGGCACCCGGCTGCTCGAAGCCGCCGGCGCCGATCCGCACTCCTGTCCGGTGGTGATCACCGCCGAGGGCGCCGCGCTGATCCAGCCCTCCGACAGCGAACTGGCCGAGAACGTGGGCCTCACCGTGCAGCCGAGCGGCGACTTCTATGACCTGATCGTGGTCGGTGGCGGACCCGCCGGGCTCGGTGCCGCGGTGTACGGCGCGTCCGAGGGCCTGCGCACGGTGCTGGTGGAGCGCACCGCGACCGGCGGGCAGGCCGGGCAGAGTTCGCGGATCGAGAACTATCTCGGTTTCCCCGACGGGCTCTCGGGTTCGCAGCTGGCCGACCGGGCGCGGCGGCAGGCCACGAAATTCGGCGCGGAGATCATCACGACCCGCGATGTGGTCGGGCTCGAGGTCAACGGGTCGGCGCGCACGGTGCGCTTCGCCGACGGCGGGCGGCTGTGCGCGCACACGGTGCTCATCGCGACCGGGGTCGACTATCGCAGGCACAATGCGCCGGGCGTCGACGAATTCACCGGGCGCGGTGTGTATTACGGCTCGGCGATGACCGAGGCGGCCGAATGCTCCGATCAGGAGGTCTACATCGTCGGCGGCGCCAACTCGGCCGGGCAGGCCGCGGTGTTCCTGTCCCGCAATGCCCGTCGCGTGCATCTGGTGGTGCGTGGGGATTCGCTGGAGAAGTCCATGTCGCACTATCTGATCCAGCAGATCGCGCAGATCCCGAACATCGTCGTGCACACCGAGACGGAGGTGGCCGGCGTCGACGGCGACGATCACCTCGAGCGAATCGTCCTGCGCGACAACCGCACCGGCACCGAGGACAAGGTCGAGGCGCAGCGGTTGTTCCTGTTCATCGGCGCGGCGCCGCAGACCGGCTGGCTCGACGGCGTCGTCACCCGCGACGCGGCGGGCTACGTGGTGGCCGGACCCGACCTGATGGTCGACGGCGCCCGGCCGCCGGGCTGGGAGCTGCCCCGGCCGCCGCATCACCTCGAGACCAGCGTGCCCGGGGTGTTCGTCGCCGGTGACGTGCACGCCGAGTCCGCCAAGCGGGTCGCCTCGGCCGTCGGCGAGGGCGCGATGGCCGTGATGCTCGTCCACCGGTACCTGGCATGAGCGGTCAGCGGCCGGAGGCGGTAGCGGAGCGTGACCACGCAGGCCGCCCGATCATGCCCATGGATTCAGCTTAGGAGGCGACGATGACCGACAGCGCGCTGATCTGCGATCCGAACGAACTGCGCACGCTGTTCCTGTTCGAGAAGCTCGACGACGCCCAGCTGGCCGAACTGTGCGCGGCGGGGCACATCGAGTTCATCGAGCCGGGTCTGGTGTACCGCGAAGGCGACCCGGCCTCGTGCTTCTACGTGCTGATCGACGGCGAGGTGCGGCTGACGAAGCTGTCCGGCGGCACCGAGATCGAGATCAACCGCACCGATCAGCGCGGGGTGTACGCGGGCGCCTGGATGGCCTACCTGGGCGACAAGGTGAGCCAGGAGTATCCCGGCTCGATGTATGTCCAGCGGCGCTCCCGATTCCTTGTGCTCGCCGCCGCCGATTTCGGGCGCATGGTCAAGGAGTGGTTCCCGATGGCCGTGCACCTGCTCGAGGGCGCCTTCTACGGTGGGCAGCGGTCGAGTCAGCGGATCGCCGAACGGGAACGGCTGCTCGCGCTCGGCTCGCTGTCGGCCGGGCTCACCCACGAGCTCAACAATCCGGCCGCCGCCGCGGTGCGCGCCATTTCGGGTCTGCGCGAACGCGTCGCGGGGATGCGGCACAAACTCAAGATGATGGCCGCGGGCAAGTTCTCCCCGGAAGTGCTGGTGAAGCTGGTCGAACTGCAGGAACAGGCCGCCGAGCAGGTCGCCAAGGCACCCGAGCTCACCCCGCTCGAAGCCGCCGATCGCGAGGACACGCTCGCCGACTGGTTCGACGATCACGGCATCGCCGACGGCTGGAACCTGGCCCCGACCTTCGTGCAGGCCGGACTGGACCTCGACTGGCTCGAAGGCGTGCACGCGACGCTGGAAGCCTGCCAGGCCCAGGTCTTCGAGGGCGCGATCCGCTGGCTGAACTACACCATCGAGACCGAGCTGCTGATGAACGAGGTCGCCGATTCGACCACGCGGATCTCCACGCTGGTCGGTGCGGCCAAACAGTATTCGCAGATGGACCGAGCCCCGTACCAGGTGGTCGACCTGCACGAACTGCTCGACTCGACGCTGGTGATGCTCAACCGCAAGCTCGGTGACGGCGTGCGCCTTGTCAAGGACTACGACCGGACCCTGCCGCCGGTCCCCTGCTTCGCCGCCGAACTCAACCAGGTGTGGACCAATCTGATCGACAACGCCGTCTACGCGATGGGCGGTGAGGGCACGCTGACCGTGCGCACCTACCGGGAAAGCGACTGCGCCGTCGTCGAGATCGGCGACACCGGCCCCGGCATCGCCCCCGAGGTCAGGAGCCGGATCTTCGAACCGTTCTTCACCACCAAACCGGTGGGCGACGGCACCGGCCTCGGCCTCGACATCTCGTTCCGCATCGTGGTCAACAAGCACGACGGCGACATCCGGGTCGAATCCGAACCCGGCGACACACGTTTCATCGTCCGCCTGCCGTTGGAACCGACGGTGGACACTGACAGCACACCCGACACAGGAGGTCAGTGATGGCAGAGGAGATCGCGGGGATCGAACCGGGCGTGCCGCCCAGCGGCCCCGGATGTGTGGAGTGCGACGCGAGCGGCGGCTGGTGGGTACACCTGCGGCGCTGCGCCGAATGCGGGCACATCGGGTGCTGCGACAGCTCCCCCAGTCAGCACGCGACCAAGCATTTCGGCAGCACCGGACACCCGTTCACGCAGAGCTACGAACCGGGCGAGGAGTGGTTCTGGAACTTCGCCACCAGCGAGATGTACAGCGGCGGACCCGAACTCGCGCCGCCGACCAGTCACCCGACCGATCAGGCCGTGCCGGGCCCGGCCGACCGGGTGCCCGCCGACTGGCAGTCACTCATCCACTGACCTACGCGCCGATCCCGATCGCCTCGGCGACGGTCTTGTCCGCGTTGCCCGGCGCGAGGCACACCAGCTTGGCGGTACCGAGCGCCACATTCGGGCTGCCCTCGAACTGACTGCCCGGATTGTCGGCCAGGATCTGTTCGATCGCCCGCTTCTCGCCGTCGGAATCCAGTGCCCGGAACTCGGTGCAGGTGAGCGCTGAGCCGACGGCGGCCGCGGTGGTCGGCGGCGTGGTGGTCGTCGAGGCGGGTGCGCTCGTGGTCGAGGCCGGTGTGCCCTTGCGCAGCCCGCTCGCTTCGGCGGACTCGTCGCCGGAACCGCATCCGGCCAGCGCCAGGGTGAGCGTCCCGGTGGCCAGGACGACGAGGGAGATTCGGTTCATCTGCTGTTTTCCCCGGTGGATCGCGGCGCCGGCAGCTCCGGCGCGTTCGGTGCAGCCTACCGAGTCCGGTCGGATCCGCGCGGACACGGCAGAATGGCACAGTGGCAGAACTTTCGCTCACCGCCCGGCTCAACCCGTCGGCAGCCGACGCACGACGCGGGGTCGTGCGGCTGCACCCCGAGACCCTGACCGCGCTCGGCCTGCGCGAATGGGACGGCATCGCCCTGATCGGCGCGCGCCGGACCGCCGCCGTGGTGGCCAAGGCCCCCGCCGACAGTCCGCCCGGCGTCGCCCTGCTCGACGATGTGACCCTGTCGAACGCGGGACTGCGGGAGAACGCGGCGGTGACCGTCGCCCCAGTGACGGTCTACGGCGCCAAGCAGATCTCGCTGAGCGGCTCAGCGCACGCGACCGCCAGCATTCCCGCGGCCACGCTGCGCCAGGCACTGCTGGGCAAGGTGGTCACCGTCGGTGACACGGTCTCGCTGCTGCCCCGCGACCTCGGTCCCGACATCAGCTCCGCGGCGGCGACCCAGGCGCTCTCGCGCGCCTTCGGCATCGCCTGGACCACCGAACTGCTCACCGTCACCGCGATCGAACCGATGCCGGGACCGGTGAGCGTGCAACCCAATTCGGCCGTCGGCTGGGGCAGTGGCGCCGCGGCGGTCCAGCACGCGGTCGAACGTGGCAACGGTCAGGACCTGACCGACCTCGACACCAACCCCGTGTCGGTGAGCGTCGGCAGCGCGCCGGTGCAGATCGAGGATCTGGCCGGGGTACAGGCGCAGGCGGCGAAGCTGGCCGAGTGGCTGAGCCTGGCCCTCGACGAACCGGAGCTGCTGAAAACCCTCGGCGCCCCCGCCCATCTCGGTGTGCTGGTCACCGGACCGGCCGGGGTCGGCAAGGCGACGCTGGCCAGGGCGGTCGCGGCCCCGCGCCGCGTCGTCGAACTGGACGGGCCGAGCGTCGGCGCCACCGAGAGCGGCACCCGGCTGCGCGCGGTCGCCGAGGCCGTCGCCGACATCGCCGCCGGGCAGGGCGGCATCCTGCTGATCACCGACATCGACGCCCTGCTGCCCGCCGAGGCCGAGCCGGTCGCCACCCTCGTCCTCGATCAACTGCGGGCCGCGATGCGGGCGCCGTGCGTGGCACTGCTGGCCACCACCGCCCATCCGGGACAGGTGGATTCGCGGCTGCGGGCCCCCGACCTGTGCGATCGCGAACTGGCGCTGCCGCTGCCGACCGCGGTGATCCGGCGCGCACTGCTCGAACAGCTGCTGCGCAGGGTGCCCGCGGGCGACCTCGACTTCGACGCGATCGCCGCGCGCACACCGGGTTTCGTCGTCGCCGACCTGGCCGCGCTGTGCCGGGAGGCGGCCGTGCGCGCGGCCGGGCGCGCCAGTCGTGAGCAGACCGAACCCGAGCTCGTCCAGGCCGACCTGGTCGGCGCGCTCGAGGTCATCCGGCCGCTGTCACGGTCGGGGACAGAGGAATTGGCGATCGGTTCGCTCGACCTCGACGACGTCGGCGACATGGTCGAGACCAAGCAGGCACTCACCGAGGCGGTGCTGTGGCCGCTGCGCCACCCCGACTCGTTCGCCCGCCTCGGCATCGACCCGCCCCGCGGCGTACTGCTCTACGGCCCGCCGGGGTGCGGCAAGACGTTCCTGGTGCGCGCGCTGGCCGGTACCGGTCAGCTGAGCGTGCACGCGGTCAAAGGCGCCGAGCTGATGGACAAGTGGGTCGGCTCCTCGGAGCGGGCGGTGCGCGAGCTGTTCCAGCGCGCCCGCGACTCGGCACCCTCGCTGATCTTCCTCGACGAGGTCGACGCGCTGGCGCCGCGGCGCGGCCAGAGCAGCGACTCCGGGGTGTCGGACCGCGTGGTCGCGGCCCTGCTCACCGAACTCGACGGCGTCGAACCGCTGCGCGATGTGGTGGTGGTCGGCGCGACCAACCGGCCCGAGCTGATCGACCCGGCGCTGCTGCGGCCGGGCAGGCTCGACCGGCTGGTGTTCGTGCCGCCGCCGGACGGTCCGGCCCGGCTGGAGATCCTGCGTACCGCGGGTCGCTCGGTGC
Organism: Nocardia sp. NPDC058176; assembly: GCF_042883805.1. Taxonomy (NCBI): domain Bacteria; kingdom Bacillati; phylum Actinomycetota; class Actinomycetes; order Mycobacteriales; family Nocardiaceae; genus Nocardia; species Nocardia sp. NPDC058176. The sequence continues at coordinate 672,238 of NZ_JBHVVA010000002.1, forward strand.
CGCTGGCCGAGGACGTCGACCTGGCCGCGCTGGCCGATGACCTCGACGGCTACTCCGCCGCCGACTGCGCCGCGCTGCTGCGCGAGGCCGCGCTCTCGGCCCTGCGCCGCGACATGGCCGCCGCCGATGTCACCGCCGAGGACGTCGCCGTCGCCCGTGGCGCCGTGCGGCCATCGCTCGACCCCGATCAGGTCGAGTCGCTGCGCCGCTACGCCGAGAACCGGGCCTGAACGCGCCGCCTACCTCCCAGGTGGGCGGGGTTTTCGCCGGTATCGTCGAGCCGTGCCCAAGATCGGGGATGGCCTGGACGCGGTCACGGCCTTCACCGGGGCCGCGGTCGCGGGGATGGCACTGTTCCTGCCGTTCACGTTCAGCGCCGCGTCCGCGGTCGGTTCGCCGTATCGGGTCACCAGTCTGGTCAACAGTGTTCCGCGCGCCGCCGCGCTCGGGTTGATCGTCGCCGTCGTCGTCGCGGTGCTGGTGCGGCCGGTCAACCGGCCCGGCCTGGTCTGGCTGACCGCCACCTGCGGTGCGGTGGTGCTGGCCGTCAACTATTTCATCGCCGGAGCGATGACCTCGGCCGATGTGCTCACCACCCAGAACTACATCGACTCGCTCAGCGGCGGTGTGGTCTACGGCGCGCTCGGCATCTGCGCGCTGCGAATGCGCTGGCCCGCGCTCGGGGCGCTCGGTTTCGCGCTCGGCACGGTGGTGGTGTTCGTGTACGGCGAGGTCGTCGCGGTGTTCACCACGGACTCGGCGATGACCGAGACCACGATGCACACCCCGGCGGGGATGATCGTCGTGTTCGTCGTCCTGCTGGTGGCGAGCACGCTGCGACACCGGCACGGCGTCATGCTGCCCGCCCAGACCCGCCTCGCCGCCGACCTGCCGATCACCCCGATCGTGGCCGCGACGGTGCTCGCGCTGTCGGCGCTGCTGGCCACCGAATGGCTCTCGCACGAATTCGACGGTCGGCGGGCCTCGGGCTGGCAGGTCGGGATCGCCGTGGTCGTCTCGGTGGTCGCGGCGTTCGTGGCCGCCCTGCTGCTGCCCGGCCGCGACGGCGCCGGGGTGCTGCTCGCGGTCAGCCTGGCCGCGGCGGCCGACTCTCTCGGCGACGCACCGAACCTCGGGTGGAGCGTCGTGGTCGTCCTCACACTCGCGACGGCGGGCATGCTGACCGGTGTGCGATGGCCCACACCGTGGCTCGCGCTGCTCGGCATCGCCGCGATCTGCCTGTTCGCCATCGGCGCCACGCAGATCTCCTGGTCGTTCGTCTGGACCATCGGGGTCGGGCTGCTCGCCGGCGTCGCCGGATACACCTTCGCTTCGATCCGGGTCAGCTATCTGCCCAGCGCGGTTCTCGGGCTCGGCGCGCTGTATCTGCCCTCGATCCTGTGGGCGATTCCGACCCGGTTGCGCAACTGGCCGGTTGGCGGAATGACCGCAGCGGAGGCCACGCCGGGCCGTGCCGCACTGGCCATCACGATCGGCGCCGCGGCCGGATTGGCACTGCTGTACCGAATCCGGCCGACCGCATCCGCTACGGTGGTGTCGTCATCGTGACGCCCGACGTGACATGGCACACCCAACACCCGGGGGGGCACAGAGCACCCCTTACGCGCCCGTAAGATCAAAGCGCGCTACTCGACCGCCACCTACCCCGACGGAGGAGGAGTTGCTCTCCGTACTGCTCGGCCACGCGCTGGCCGCACTAGCGGCCCCGCTGTGTGTACGAGCGCTGGGCCGCAATGCTTTCTATCTGCTCGCCCTGGTACCACTGGGCAGCCTCGGCTGGGTGATTGCCCACTGGGGTCAGACCGTAAACGCCCACATCCAGTGGGCACCGCAGATCTCGATGAACCTCGACCTGCGTTTCGATTCCCTTGCCGCCGTGATGTCGGTGCTGGTACTCGGCGTCGGCGCGCTCGTACTCGCCTACTGCGGTAGGTACTTCGACCGTGACGAGGCCAAGCTCGGGCTGTTCGCCGCCGAGCTCACCGGTTTCGCCGGCGCCATGTTCGGCCTGGTCATCAGCGACAACATGTTGCTGCTGTTCGTCTTCTGGGAAATCACCACCGTTCTGTCGTTCCTTCTCGTCGGACACTACGCCGAGCGCGCCAGCAGCCGCAGGGCGGCGATCCAGGCGCTGCTGGTGACCGGTGCCGGCGGGCTGGCGATGCTGGTCGGCATCATCATCCTCGGCCTGAAATACCAGAGCTTCCTGCTCTCGGACATCCTCGCGGCCGACGCGGTGCCCGGCGGTACCGCCGTCTCGGTCGGCATCGTGCTGGTCCTGATCGGCGCCATCAGCAAATCCGCGATCGTGCCACTGCACTTCTGGCTGCCCGGCGCGATGGCCGCGCCCACCCCGGTCAGCGCCTACCTGCACGCCGCCGCGATGGTGAAAGCGGGCATCTACCTGGTGGCCCGGCTCGCGCCCGCGTTCGCGCAGACACCGATCTGGCAGGTGGTGCTGCTGCCGCTGGGCATCATCACCCTGCTGCTGGCCGGCTGGCGCGCGATGCAGGTGCCCGACCTGAAACTGGTGCTGGCCTTCGGCACCGTCAGCCAGCTCGGCCTGCTGATCACGATGATGGCCGTCGGCACGCCGTACGCGGCGCTGGCCGGCATCACCCTGCTGGTGGCGCACAGCCTGTTCAAGGCCTGCCTGTTCATGGTGGTCGGCATCATCGACCACGGCGCGGGCACCCGAGACCTGCGCAGACTCTCCGGTCTGGGCCGACGCGAACCGGTGCTGTTCGGCATCGCGGCGCTCGCCGCGCTCAGCATGGCCGGGCTGCCGCCGCTGCTCGGCTTCATCGGCAAGGAGACCGCGCTCGGCGCGCTGTGGACGGCCGAGAACCTGGCCACCCCGGCCCGGGTGGCGCTGGTCGCCGGGGCCGCGATCGGCTCGGCGTTCACCGTCGCCTACAGCGCCCGCTTCGTCTGGGGCGCCTTCGCCGACAAGACCGATTCCGAGACCACCATGAGCTGGCACGCGCCCGGCCCGCTGCTGCTCGGCCCGCCCGCCGTGCTCGCGGTGGCCAGCCTGGCCGCCGGACTCGGCGCACCGCTGCTCGACCGGTGGCTCAGCCCCTACGCCAAGACGCTGCCCGGCGTGCTCGACGAGCATCTCGCGCTGTGGCACGGCGTCAACGGGCCGCTGGTGCTGACGGTGTTCATCATCGCCGGTGGTTTCGCCCTGTTCGTGATCCGCGGCCGGATCGGTGAACCCGAACATCCGCGCCTGGGCAACGCCGACCGCAACTACGACGCGGCCCTGCGGGCGATGGACCGGATCTCGCTGCGCATCACCGGCAGCACCCAGTCCGGTTCGCTGCCCGCCAGCCAGGCGGTCATCCTCGGCACGCTGATCGTGTTGCCGACGGTGCTGCTCGCCGTCGGCACCCGCGACGGCATCGAGCTGCGGCTGTGGGATTCGCCGCTGCAGGCGGGCATCGGCGCGATCATGATCGCGATGGCGCTCGCGGCGACCGTGCTGCGCAACCGCTTGGCCAGCGTGCTCGTCGTCGGTGTCACCGGGTACGGCTGCGGTGTGATCTTCGCGCTGCACGGCGCACCCGACCTGGCGCTGACGCAGTTCCTGGTCGAGACGCTGATGCTGGTGGTGTTCGTGCTCGTGTTGCGCGCGTTCCCCGCCGAGATCGCCGACGGCCAGGCCACCGCGTTCAAGGTGCGCCGGGCGATGCTGGCCGTCGCGGTCGGCATCACCGTGCCGGTGCTCGCGGCGTTCGCCGCCACCGCGCGGCGCGCCGAACCGATCTGGCACGCCATCCCCGGCGCCGCCTATGAGCTCGGTGGCGGTAAGAACGCCGTCAACGTGCTGCTCGTCGACATCCGCGCCTGGGACACCCTCGGCGAGATCTCGGTGCTGACCGTGGCCGCGACCGGTGTCGCCTCGCTGGTGTTCCGCAGCCGCCGCTTCGGCGCCGCGCCGCGTGCCGCCGAGTCGCCGCTCTACGATCCGGACAAGGTCAGCTGGCTGCCCGCGGCCCGGCTGGTCGACCGGCGCGACCGTTCGATGGTCCTGCAGATCACCACCCGGTTGATCTTCCCGACCATCATGGTGCTGTCGGTGTACTTCTTCTTCTCCGGCCACAACGCGCCCGGTGGTGGCTTCGCGGGCGGCCTGGTCGCCGGACTGGCACTGACCCTGCGCTACCTGGCCGGTGGCCGCTACGAACTGGGCGAGGCACTACCGGTCGACGCCGGGCACCTCCTCGGCGCCGGACTCGCCCTCGCGGCGGGCACCGCGACCGCCTCGCTGCTGCTGGGCGCACCGCCGCTGTCCTCGGCGATCATCGAGGTGACGCTGCCGGTGCTCGGTGACATCAAGCTGGTCACCGCGCTGTTCTTCGACCTCGGCGTGTACCTGGTCGTCGTCGGGCTCGTCCTCGACGTACTGCGCAGCCTCGGCGCCCGGCTGGACAAGGAACTGGCATGAGCGCGAACTTGGTTTTGTTGATCGTGATCGGCGCGCTCATCGCGTGCGGGGTCTACCTGCTGCTCGAGCGCGTCGTCTCGAAGATGTTGCTCGGCATGATCCTGCTCGGCAACGCGGTGAACCTGCTGATCCTCACCATGGGCGGGCCGGACGGTAAGCCGCCGATCCTCGGTACCACCGACACCGCGCACGAGGGCAACGCCGATCCGCTGGCCCAGGCGATGATCCTCACCGCGATCGTCATCACCATGGGCCTGGCGGCATTCGTCCTCACGCTGGCCTACCGCGCCTACATGCTGACCACCACCGAAGACGTGATCAACGACCCCGAGGACGCCCACATCGCGACCCGGCGCGAGCAGGAGGACCCCGAACAGTGACCCTGTCCTCGGACCTGCTGCCCGCCATCGTCGCTCTGCCCGTTCTCGTTCCACTTCTCGGTGCCGCTCTCACCCTGGTCTTCGGCCGTCGCCCGCGCCTGCAGGCGATGATCTCGCTGACCGCGCTCAGCACGGTGCTGGTGATCAGCGCGCTGCTGCTCTACCTGGTCGACCGCGACGGCACCACCGCCGTCCAGGTCGGCGGCTGGGACACCCCGATCGGGATCACCCTGGTCGTCGACCGGCTCTCGGCCAGCATGCTGGTCATCTCGGCGTTCGTCCTGCTGCTGGTCTCGATCTACGGTGCCGGCCAGAACATCTCCGACGGCGACGAACACCAGCCGACCTCGATCTATCGACCCACCTACCTGGTGCTGACCACCGGTGTCTCGCTGGCCTTCCTGACCGGCGACCTGTTCAACCTGTTCGTCAGCTTCGAGATCCTGCTCGCCGCCTCCTTCGTGCTGCTCACCGTCGGCGCCACCGAGGAACGCATCCGCGCCGGCATCGCGTACGTGATGGTCTCGATGGTGTCGTCGCTGATCTTCCTGATCGGTATCGGCATCACCTACGGCGCGACCGGCACGCTCAACCTCGCCCAGCTGGCCGTGCGGCTGGAAGCCGCGCCGAGCGGGGTGCGCACCGCCTGCTACGCGGTGCTGCTGGTGGCGTTCGGGATCAAGGCGGCGGTCTTCCCGCTGTCGAGCTGGCTGCCCGACTCCTACCCGACCGCGCCCGCGCCGGTGACCGCGGTCTTCGCCGGCTTGCTGACCAAGGTCGGTGTGTACGCGATCATCCGCACGCACTCGCTGTGGTTCCCCGACGGCGCCTTCGACAACATCCTGCTGATCTGCGGCCTGGCGACGATGATCGTCGGCATCCTCGGCGCGATCGCGCAGACCGACATCCGCCGACTGCTCTCGTTCACCCTGATCAGCCACATCGGCTACATGATCTTCGGCATCGGGCTCGGCAGCACGGCCGGACTCACCGGCGCGGTGTACTACGTGGCCCACCACATCCTGGTGCAGACCGGCTTGTTCCTCGCCGTCGGCCTGATCGAGCGACAAGCCGGGTCGGTGTCACTGCGACGAATCGGCGGGCTGGCCGCGGCCAGTCCGCTGCTCGGTGTGCTGTTCCTCGTGCCCGCGTTGAATCTCGGTGGCATCCCGCCGTTCTCGGGCTTCATCGGCAAGGTCGCGCTGCTCGAGGCCGGTGCCGAGGACGGCAGCGTGCTGGCCTGGGTGCTGGTGGCCGGTTCGGTGATCACCAGCCTGCTCACCCTGTACGCGGTGGCGCGAGTGTGGAGCAAGGCGTTCTGGCGGCCGCGTGCCGAGGCGCCCGAGGGTCATCTCACCGCGGCCAAACCGCCGACGCTGGTGGAGGATTCGACCGACGTGCACTACGACGACCGCACCGATCCCGGCAAGATGCCGGTGGTGATGGTGCTCGCGACCACCGGACTCGTCGCCGCGGGCCTGTCACTCACCGTGCTGGCCGGGCCGATCCTCGGCTTCGCCGAACGCGCCGCCACCGACCTGCACGATCCGTCGGTCTACATCGAGGCCGTCTTCGGCACCCCGGAGCCGCGATGAACACCCTGCGCCTGCTCGTCAACCGCGACACCATCCTGCGGATCGCGGTCATCATCTGGCTGACCGTCGTCTGGATCGCGCTGTGGGGCGATCCGAGCTGGGCCAACCTGCTCGGTGGCCTGGCCGTCGCGCTGGTCGTGGTCCTGGCGCTGCCGCTGCCCAACGTTCCCGTTGCCGGACGGTTCCATCCGCTGTCGTTCCTAGAACTGATCGTCGTCAGTACCTATTACGCGCTCGAATCGAGCCTGCAGGTGGCCTGGCTGGGTATCCGGCCCGGTCCGCCGCCGGTCTCGGGCGTGCTGCGGGTGCACCTGAGCATCCAGTCCGATCTGGTGCTGGTGATGTGTACCGACCTGCTCAATCTGATCCCCGGCACCATGGTGCTCGAGCTGGATCGGGCCCGGTGCGTGGTGTACGTCCACGTGCTCGATGTCGGCAGCGAGGAGGCGGTGGTGAAGTTCTACCGCACCACCCGCCGCCTGGAACATCTGATGATCAACGCCTTCGAACGACCGGGCGAACGGCGTCGCAGCGATCCCGAAACGGAGGTGCGCCCATGACTGTCGTCGCCATCATCGCAGGCACCCTGCTCATCAGCGCGGCGGTGATCACCAGCTACCGGGTGCTGGCCGGACCGAGCACCCTGGACCGGGTCGTCGGCATCGACTCGCTGATGGCCATCGCCGCCGCCGGACTCGCGGTCTGGGCCGCCTACAGCAACGACACCACGGTCATCCCCGCGATCGTCGCGCTCGCGCTGGTCGGCTTCCTCGGCTCCGCCGCGGTGTCACGCTTCCGAGTGAGGGACGACCGATGAGCGCGTGGGAATGGCTCTCGGGCATCCTGATCATCAGCGGCGCCGCCCTGGCGTTCACCGCCGCCATCGGCATCGTGCGCTTCCCCGACACCCTCACCCGCATGCACGCGGCCACCAAACCCCAGGTCGTCGGCATCGTCCTGATCCTCGCGGGCACCGGCATCGACCTGCGCCACGACGTCAACGTCTGGATGCTGGTCCTCACCGGCCTGTTCACGATAATCACCGCCCCCGTCATCGCCCACCTCATCGGCCGCACGGCCTACCGCGAACAACGCCACCGAGACGGCCTGTTCTGATTTGTTTCTCAGCGGGTGAGGTCGCTCAGGGCGATGTCGAGTTCGACCGGAACCGTCACGGTCAGGCGGCCGCGATGTACACCCGTCGCGACGTAGAAGCCCGTCGTGTCATCGAGTTCGTAGGTGTGCACCACTGGCAAGCCGGCTTCGTCCTCGATGCGCCACAAGTGTCGTAGACCCGCCTCGGCGTAGAGGCGCGGCTTGTAGCGGCGATCCCGATCCTCGGACTCCGCCGACACGACCTCGACCACCAGCTCGACTTCGTCGGGCAGGAAGCGTGTCCGGTCCGGAGAATAAGGGACGCGCGCGGCGATGATGTCCGGCTCCGGCCTGCTGCGGTTGTTCAACTTGATGGTCATCTGCGCCTCGACAGTCCGCTCGGCGGGGACAACCAACTCCAACGCGGCGGTCAGCCTGCGGATCACCCGATCGTGCCAACTCCGCTGCGGGGACATGTTGAAGATCAACGCTCCATCGAGCAACTCGGTGTGGCGGGGGGCTTCGGGGGGCAGCGAATCGAGGTCATCGGCTTCCCAGCCGCTGTCGCGCGGCGGATACATCCACTGCGGAATCGCGGTGCTCAATGAACCCTCCTTCGCAACTGTCGTGCCAAGTCTAGGTGACCGGGCTGCTGCCGAGCCGACTTCGCAACCTCACTGACGCGGCTCAGCCGCTGAGGTGATCAGCCGCGGCGCGCCGGTGGTTGTCAGGCCGTGGTAGCGGGTTCAGGGGTTACGCCGGTTTTGGCCGTGGGGATCGGGGCGGTGGCGAACCAGGTGGTGTGGAAGGCGATGGAGACTGCCGCCAACAGGCCGAGGACGATGGCGCCCGCGGTGATCGGGTATTCGGCCATCGGGACGGCCAGGTAGCGGTAGGACAGTAGGAGGCCGGCGAAGGTGACCGTGCCGAAGGCGACGAGGCGGATTCGGAAGGCGCCCCAGCCGCGTTCGGGTGAGCGCAGGGCGGATTCGACGGTCAGGCAGAGGATGGCGCCCGCCACCAGGTCGACGCCGTAGTGGTAGCCGAAGCCCAGAGTGGCGGCCACGGTGGCGATCAGCCAGAACGCGCCGCCCCAGCGCAGCCAGGCGGGGGCGCGGGAGCCGTCGATGTCGCGGCGGGTGTGCAGGAACAGCGACAGGGCCCAGGCGGTGTGCATCGAGGGCATGCAGTTGCGCGGGGTGACCTCGTCGAAGGACAGCGCGGCCGGGCTGTGATCGAGCGGCGGCAGCGCGGTGGGCCAGAAATCGCCCACCTGGAAGCCGTGCCCGTCGGGGCCGAACGCGAACATCGGCCCGACCACCGGGAACAGCACATAGAACAGCGGCCCGACCAGACCGAGCACCAGGAAGGTGCGCACCAGATAGTGACTGGGCCAGATCCCGGTCGGCACCACCCGGCGCAACTGCCACACCGCGACGACGATCGCCGCCACCGGCAATTCGATGTAGACCCAGTGCAGCACCGCGTACACCTCGGGCCCGAGCACGTCGAGCACCCGGCCCATGACCCACGCCGGGTCGCCCAGCGCGTGATCGGCCAGCAGCAGATACTCGTCGAGCACGGTCGGATGCACCGCCGAGGTGACGTGCAACCACACGTCACCGACCTTGGTGGCCAACACCAGCAGCGCGCCCAGCGCCGCCGCGCGCAGCGCGTCGGTGCGTTCCCTGCCCCGCCAGCGCAGCACCGCGATCAACACCAGCGCGGTCAGCACGATGGTCGGCCCGTTGCCGACGGCGAACGGCTGACCGTCGAGCAGCCGCAGCGCCGCCCACACCGCGTCGATCCCGATCGCCGCGCCCGCCGCGATCACCCGCCGTCGCGCCGAGACGCCGACCAGCGCGAGCACCAGCCCCGCCCACGGCACCGACATCGATTTCGGCGTCCCGACGTAGTCCCGGGCCAGGCTGGCCAACGGTCCGTCGAACCCACTGATCCACGCCGCGACCTGTAATCCGATCAGCAGGGCGAGCACCGCGGACACCGCGATGACCGCGAGAACGCGTGGCTCGCGCAAGCGGCTGAGGCGATTCAGGCGGGTGGCACCCTCCGCAACGCCGCGCGGGTGTTCGACAAGCATCCAGACATCGTAAACGGCCGGTGAACAGCACCTCACCGAGCGGCTGAACGCTACTGATCCAGCTCGCGCACCAGGGAATCGACGACCGCGACAAGATCACCCTGCGAATGCGCGGCCACTCGGCGTTGCCGCTGGTAGGAGGCACCGTGGCGGGGAATCTCGGCGACCGCGGCCAATTCGTCGGCGCAGCCGAGTCGCCGTGCCGTCGGCTCCAATCGGGTGAGCAGATCCATCAGATCGTCTGTGACCAATCGCTCATTGGAGGCGTCGTCGACGATCACGATGGCGTCGAGCCCGTAGCGCGCGGCCCGCCATTTGTTCTCCTGCACGTGCCAGGGCGGCAGCGTCGGCAGGTCCTCGCCGTTGTCGAGCCGCTGCTCCAGATCCACCACGAGACAGTGGATCAGCGCGGCCACCGAGGCCAGTTCGGCGCGGCTGGACAGCCCGTCGCAGACCCGGATCTCGATGGTGCCCCACTTGGGCGCGGGCCGGATGTCCCAGTGCATGCCGCCGAGTTGTTCGAACACACCGGTTTTGAGCTGGTCGTGCACGAAACCCTCGAACTGGCGCCAGTTCTCGAACTGGAACGGCAGCCCGGCGGTGGGCAGCTGCTGGAACATCAGCGCGCGATTGCTGGCGTAGCCGGTGTCGTCGCCGGACCACATCGGCGAGGACGCCGACAGCGCGAGCAGATGCGGATACGACAGCAGCAGCGAGTTCAGGATCGGAAAGACCTTGTCCCGGTGCGAGACTCCCACGTGCACGTGCACGCCCCAGATCAGCATCTGGCGGCCCCACCACTGGGTGCGCTCGATCAGCTCGTCGTAATGCGGTGAGCGGGTGAGCTGTTGGGCCGACCACGGTGCGAACGGATGGGTGCCCGCGCAGAACAGGTCGACACCGAGCGGATCGGCCGCGCGACGCACCGCGTCCATGGTGCCGCGCAGATCGTCCACCGCCCCGGCGACCGTGTCGTGCACACCGGTCACCAGTTCGACGGTGTTGCGCAGCAGCTCCTTGGAGACCTGCGGGGTGCCGTCGTGGGCCCGCCGGTCACCGACCGCGTCGAACACCGCCGAGGCGGTGTTGGACAGATCGCGCGTCACCTTGTCGACGAGCGCGATCTCCCATTCGATGCCGATGGTCGGCCGGGGCGAACCGCGAAAAGGTACCGACTGTGCTGCCCCGGCCATGCGCGTCTCGCTAACCGACCACGCCGCAGGCCACCCGCGAACCGGCGTCGCCGGTGGACAGGGTGGCCGCGTCCGGACCGGTGCCACCCTCGTGGGTGTAGCGCGGCGGGATGTTGCCGAAGTTGTCGGCGCCGGAGTGCACGATCAGCGCCTTGCCCGCGATCTGCTCGAGGGTGACCTTGTCAGTCCAGGTGACCAGCTTGGCGGTGCCGTCTTCGATGACCTGCAGCGAGGTGAGGTCACCGCTCGAGGGATGCGCGTCGGCGGGGCCGACCTGCAGGTGGCCACCGGCGGAGGCGAAATCGCCCTCACAGGTGCCGTTCTGGTGGAAGTGCAGACCGTGGAAGCCGGGGGTCAGGCCCTGCGCCTCGACGGTGACGACCAGGTGGTTGCCGCCGGAGACGATGGTCGCGGTGCCGACATCGGCGCCCGAGCCGTCTTTCAGTTCGACCTTCAGGCCGTCCGCGGAGGCGCCGTGATCGTCGCCCTCGCGACCGCCGGGGGTCGAGCCGTGGCCGCCCTCGTGGCCCGCGGGCGCGGGCGAGCTGGTCCACACCGGCGGCGTGGTCCCCGCGACATCACTCGATTCCTGGCTGTTGCTGCAGGCGACGAGCCCGAACGCGGCGACTGCGAGCACCGGGGTCACAGTGCGCCAGGACGGACGACGAGTGGTCGACGTGGCCATCGGGGAACTCTCCTTCGTGGACAGGGCTGTACCGGTGACGATGATGCCACAGCGAGGTCGACGGTCTCGGCACCGAGTACCGCGACTCAGCTACCGGTCAGTACCACCACGACGCCCGGCGAGGTGTCACCGGACTTGGGCGCGACCGTCCCGCCGACCTGCTGGGCGATCTCGGTGGCCGCGGCCCGGTCGCCCGCGCCGGTGCCGTAGAACACGGTGGTGGTGGTCAGGTTCGCGCCGCTGTAGTTGCCGGTGCTGACATTGCTCCAGCCCGCCGCGCCCAGTTCGCTCGCGGTGCGGGCGGCCAGGCCGACGACCAGGCTGTTGTTCAGCACGCGCACCGGAACCGCCTGATCGACGGCGCCGGTCTGGGGTGTGGTGGTCGGGGTGGTCGTGGTCGGCTCGACGGTGGTGGTCGTGGGCTCGGCGACCTCGGTGGTCGTCGGCGCGGCGGTCGTGGTGACCGGTGCCTGCGCGACCGCGCTGGTGGTGGTCTCGGTCTGCTCGGCCGCGTCCGAGGCATCGGCGTCGGAGTTCGACAACGACATCGCACCCAGCCCGGCGAAAACGATGGCCAGGGCGATCAACACCATCGCCAGCGCGCGCAGCGGGGGGCCGCCGGGGGTGGGATTCGGGTTGCTCACCCGCGCAACCCTAGTCGCATCGACGGTTCGGTGACTGTCATGTCAGACCTGGAAACCGAGTCGGCGCGCGGCGCGCGCTTTCTGCCTGCTCGCCCGCAGCCTGCGCAGCCGCTTGACCAGCATGGGGTCGGCCGCGAGCGCTTCGTCCTTGTCGACGACCGCGTTGAGCACCTGGTAGTAGCGGGTGGCCGACATGGCGAACAGTTCGCGGATGGCGTCTTCCTTGGCGCCCGCGTATTTCCACCATTTGCGTTCGAAGTCCAGGATGTCGAGCTCACGCCGACTCAGGCCGGTCGTCTCGTCGATGACCGAGGCCTGCTCGCCCGCTGGTGAACCGTCTTGGATCGCGGAGATGTGCCGAGCCGCTGCGCCGTCCATCTTGCTCCCTCGCCGAGTATCACGAGATGAAAAATGACGCTTGCACGTCGCGGATCATTCAACCATGCGGCGGGCGGATCGTCCGACCGATGTCCCGGCGTGTTGACTGTGGGCCAGTAGCGTGTCGCAGGCCACAGGGGTCGGCGCTCGGCCGATGGCGGATACGGCGATAATGGCCGTCATGGCAATTCTCCCGATCGTGATCGTCGGTGACCCCGTCCTCCACAACCGCACTGCCACGGTGACGGAGTCGCCCGCGGAGCTGGCCGAGCTGATCGCGGACATGTACGACACCCTCGCCGAGTCCAAGGGTGTCGGCCTGGCGGCCAACCAGGTCGGCGTCGGCAAGCGGCTGTTCGTCTACGACTGCCCCGATTTCGACGCCGCGGGCAATCCGATCCGGCGCAAGGGCACCGTGGTCAACCCGGTTCTGGAGACCTCGGCGATCCCCGAGACCATGCCCGATCCCGATGACGACGAGGAGGGCTGCCTGTCCGTGCCGGGCGAGCAGTTCCCGACCGGGCGCGCGGACTGGGCCAGGGTCACCGGGACCGACGAGCACGGCGAACCGGTCGACATCGAGGGCACCGGCTTCTTCGCCAGGATGCTGCAGCACGAGGTGGGCCACCTCGACGGCTTCCTCTATGTCGACGTGCTGATCGGGCGCAATGCCCGCGCCGCGAAGAAGGCGATCAAGCGCAACGGCTGGGGCACACCGGGTCTGAGCTGGATCCCCGGCACCGTCCCCGACCCCTTCGGCCATGACGACTGAAATACCACTCGGCCGCCGCGTGGTGATGCGGTATCAGCTGCCGGAGGGTTATCCGCAGCCGCTCACCGATGTGATCGGTGAGCTGGTGTCGCTGACTCCGCCATCGGTGCGTACCGCCGAGGGCGAGCTGGTCGAAGTCGCGGCGGATCGGGTGGTGGCGCTGAAAGCGTTGGGCCCGAGGCCGATTCGGACCAAGGAGATCCGGTCGCTGGAAACGGCGGCGGCCTTCGGCTGGCCCGGCACGGCACACCTGTGGATCGACGGTTGGCTGGTCCGGGCGGGCAACGGCTACACCGGGCGCGCGAATTCGGCGGTGCCGCTGGGCGAATCGGGCGTGCCCGCGGTGCTCTCGATCGAATCGATGCGCCGGATCGCCGACTGGTACACCGATCAGGGCCTGCCGCTGCTGCTGCAACTGCCCGACCGGCTGGCCCCGGTCCCGCCGGGCTGGAACACCTGGAGCGAGACCGTCGTTCTCGGCCTCGACATCGCGAATTTCGTCCTGCCACAGGGCCCGTCGATGGTGCGCGTCGCGCCGCAGCCCGACGCCGGATGGCTCACCGCCCACCGCTATCGCGGCGAGATCCCGGTCGACCCGGCGGTGCGCAAACCCGACCTGGGCGTCCTCACCTCGACACTCGGCGGCACGCTCGGTTTCGCCTCGCTCGGCCTGCCCGAACCACTGGCGATCGGCCGCGGCGCGGTGACCACCGCCCCCGACGGCCGGCGCTGGGTCGGCCTCACCTGCGTCGCGGTCGCCGCGGCGCACCGCCGCAACGGCCTCGGTGCGCTGGTGTGCGCCGAACTCATCCGCTGGGGCGCCGAACAGGGCGCGACCCACGCCTATGTGCAGGTGGAGGTCGGCAACGCCACCGCCCTCGCCCTCTACCGAGACCTGGGCTTCGTCGACCACCACACCTACCGCTACGCCGCCCCGCAGGGTTGAGCGGCCTCGAAAGGACACCGTGCGTCTCGCCACCTGGAACATCAACTCGATCCGGTCCCGCGTCGATCGGGCGATCGATTTCCTCGACCGCCACGACATCGACGTGCTGGCGCTACAGGAGACCAAGTGCCGCGACGACCAGTTCCCGTTCGAGCGCTTCGACGCCGCGGGCTACGAGGTCGCGCACGTGGGGCTCAACCAGTGGAACGGTGTCGCGATCGTGTCGCGGGTGGGGCTCACCGATGTGGAGACCGCCTTCGCCGGTCAGCCCGGTTTCGACAAGAACGCCGGTGACTCGCTGATCGATTCGCCGGTGGTCGAGGCCCGCGCCATCGGCGCGACCTGCGGGGGCGTGCGGGTGTGGAGCCTGTACGTGCCCAACGGGCGCGCCTTGGACGACCCGCACTACGCCTACAAGCTCGACTGGCTCTCGGCCCTGCGCGACAACGCGACCGGCTGGCTCGCCGACGACCCCGACGCCAAGATCGCGCTGGTCGGCGACTGGAACATCGCCCCGACCGACGACGACGTCTGGTCGCCGGAGTTCTTCGCGGGCAAGACTCACACCTCCGCGCCCGAACGCGCCGCCTTCCAGGCCATGCTCGACACCGGCTTCCGCGATGTGATCCGCCCGTTCGCCCCCGGCCCCGGCGTCTACACCTACTGGGACTACACCCAGCTGCGTTTCCCCCGCAAGGAGGGCATGCGCATCGACTACATCCTGGCCTCCCCCGCCCTCGCCGACCAGGTCACCGATGCCGGTGTCGACCGGGAGGAGCGCAAGGGCAAGGGCGCCAGCGACCACGCCCCCGTGATCGCCGAATTCACCGACTGACCTGCTCCGAGCGGTACCGTGGGAGCAGGACCTGTCCGGCCTGCGACGAAGCGGGAGGTGTGTTCGTGGCTTTCTATCGAACGGTGGGAGCGGTGCCGCCGAAGCGGCATACGCAGCATCGGGACGAGCGCGGCGGCCTCTATTACGAAGAGCTGATGGGCGAGGAGGGGTTCTCCGGGGACTCCTCGCTGCTCTATCACCGCGCCCTGCCACCGGCGATCGTCGACGCGACGGTCTGGGAGCTGCCCGACCAGTCGACCACTCCGAATCATCCACTGCGCCACCGTCATCTGCGCCTGCCCGCGCTGTTCCCCGGCGACACCCCGGCGGCCACCGACCCGGTGACCGGACGCAGGCTGCTGCTGGCCAATGCCGATGTGCGGATCTCGTATGTGGTCGCCGAGGCCGCGTCCCCGCTGTACCGCAACGCGATCGGCGACGAGCTGGTCTACGTGGAATCCGGTGCGGCCGTGGCGGAGAGCGTGTTCGGTGCGCTTCCGGTGCGTCAGGGCGACCAGGTGCTCATGCCGAGGGCGACCACCCATCGCTGGCTGCCCACCGGGGACGAACCGGTGCGGGCCTACGTCATCGAGGCGTCGAGCCACATCACCCCGCCGAAGCGGTATCTGTCGAAATTCGGTCAGCTACTGGAGAATTCGCCCTACTGCGAGCGTGATCTGCACGGTCCGGCCGAACCGTTGATCGCCGAGGGTTCAGATGTGGAGGTGCTGGTCAAACACCGGGCGGGCACCGAGGTGATCGGCACCAGGATGACCTATGCGACACACCCTTTCGATGTCGTCGGCTGGGATGGCTGCCTGTATCCGTTCACGTTCAACATCGCCGATTTCGAACCGATCACCGGGCGCGTGCATCAGCCGCCGCCGGTGCATCAGGCGTTCGAGGCCACCAATTTCGTGATCTGCAATTTCGTTCCGCGCAAGGTCGACTATCACCCGCAGTCGATTCCGGTGCCGTACTACCACTCCAATGTGGATTCCGACGAGATCATGTTCTATTGCGGCGGAAACTACGAGGCGCGCAAGGGTTCCGGGATCACGCAGGGATCGGTCTCGGTGCATCCGGGCGGCTACGCGCACGGTCCGCAACCGGGCGCCTACGAACGCAGTATCGGTGCGGAGTTCTTCGACGAATTGGCGGTGATGGTGGATACTTTCCGGCCGTTGCAGCTGGGCGAGGGGGCGCTGGCCTGCGAGGATCCGGCGTACGCGTGGACATGGTCGGGTCGCGGGCCGGGGCTCGGATGAACAGCCGCGACGCCGGGCGCAGGTGCAGCGCAGGGTGCGGACGATGACGGGCGGGGCGCGCACCGGACTGATCTGTGTCGAGGTGCCGGATGACTCGCTGTTCGGACCCGAGAACCTGCCGTACGGGGTTTTCGCACCACCGGCGGGCGAGCCCCGGGTCGGCGTTCGGCTGAGTGACACGGTATTGGATCTCGCGGCACTGCTGGATGATCCGATATTCCTTCGCGCAGACCTCAACGCTCTTCTCGCGGCGGGTCCGACCCGGTGGCGCGAGGTCCGTGACCAGGTGCGCGAGCTCGCCGGGACCGCACTGCCGGTCGACGCGCAGTTCCCCCTGTCCACCGTGCGGATGAAGCTCCCGGTGCGGATCGGCGACTACGTCGACTTCTACGCCAGCGTTGACCACGCGACCAACCTCGGCAGGCTGTTCCGGCCCGACAGTGAACCACTGCTACCGAATTGGCGGCACCTGCCGGTCGGCTATCACGGCCGGGCAGGGACCGTCGTCGTCTCGGGCACTCCGGTGATCCGGCCGAACGGCCAGCGTCGAACCGGTTCCGACGCACCGGATTTCGGTCCGTCGCAACGGCTCGACATCGAGGCCGAACTCGGCTTCGTCGTCGGCCAGGGTTCGACGCTGGGCGTGCCGGTCACCGTCGACGAGTTCTCCGAGCACGTCTTCGGCGTCGGCCTGGTCAACGACTGGTCGGCCCGCGACATCCAGGCCTGGGAGTACCAGCCGCTCGGCCCGTTCCTCGGCAAGTCGTTCACCACCTCGCTCGCGGCCTGGATCACTCCGCTGGACGCGCTCGCCAACGCCCGCGTCCCCTTGCCGACACAGACCCCGAAACCACTGCCCTACCTGCGCGGCTCCGACGACCACGGCCTCGACATCGACCTGACCGTGCGCTGGAACGACGAGGTCGTGGCGCATCCGCCGTACGGGCGGATGTACTGGTCCCCGGCCCAGATGCTGGCCCATCTCACCGCCAACGGGGCCTCGGTGCGCCCCGGCGACCTCTACGCCTCGGGCACCATCTCGGGCCCCGATCCCGATCAACGGGGGTCCTTCATCGAATTGACCTGGGGTGGAACGGAACCCGTCACCGTCGGCACCGAGACACGGACCTTCCTCGCCGACGGCGACCGGGTCACGATCACCGCGACGGCGCCCGGCACGGCGGGCCGGCGCATCGGCCTCGGCGAGGTCGGCGGGACGATCCTGCCCGCCCGCTGATCTCACCCACCACACCCGTCCCCACTTCGCGGACACTTTCCAGAATTTCCGGCAGGATCAGCGCGAAATGGTGATCCAGCACACAGTCAGCCGACCGAATCCACCGGCAGGCGGAGATTCTCCGGTCACCGCCTCCACCCACAGGCGGTGTCCACCCACCTCGCCCACGGGCTACGGTGACCTCCGAGGTTTCATCGAGGAGAGAGTCCGCGACGATGTTGACGAGAATCGCCCGCGCCGCCGTGGGCCGCCCACGCCTGGTGGTCGCGGTCGCGCTGTTGCTGATGGTGCTGTGCGGGGCGATCGGCGCCACCGTGCATTCGCACATGAAGTCGGGCGGGTTCGTCACCGACGATCTCGAGTCGGTCCAGGCCAGTCTGTATCTGAGCGAGCACTTCCCCGGCAGCGAGCCGAACTACGTCCTCGCGGTCACCGCCGAGGGCGGCCCCGACTCCCCCGCCGCGCGCGCCGCCGCCGAGGCCGTGGAGGCCGAGCTCAGCGATCATCCCTGGATCAGCGGGGTGCAGTCGTATTGGACCGCGCGTGCGGACCTGAAGCAGGCGCTGCGCAGCAAGGACGGGCAGCGGGCGCTGATCCTGGCCAGCATCGAGGGCGATGACGCCGAGCTGCCGGACCGGGCGGGCAAGCTGAGCGAGGAACTGCGGGTCGAGGACGGTCCGGTCACGATCGAGGCCGGTGGTCTCGCCGCCGCCTTCTCCGACATCAACACCCAGATCAGCAAGGATCTGATCCTGGCCGAGGCCATCGCCATCCCGATCACCGCCCTGCTGCTCGCCCTGGTGTTCGGCAGCGTCGTGGCGGCCGCGCTGCCGGTGGCGATCGGCCTGTTCGCCATCGCGGCGGCGCTGGGCATTCTGCGGGTACTCACCGCGGTGACCGATGTGTCGATCTTCGCGCTGAACATGACCACCGCGCTCGGGCTCGCGCTGGCGATCGACTACAGCCTGTTCATCGTCAGCCGGTACCGGGAGGAACTCGCGGGTGGTTCCACCCCGACCGCGGCGGTGATCCGCTCGATCCAGACCGCGGGCCGCACGGTGGTCTACTCGGCGCTGGTGGTGGCGCTGTCGCTGTCGGCGCTGCTGGTGTTCCCGCAGTACTTCTTCAAATCCTTCGCCTACGCGGGCATCGCCGTGGTCGCGGCCGCCACCGCCGCGGCGGTGATCGTGCTGCCCGCACTACTCATCCTGGTCGGCGACCGGATCAACGCCCTCGACCTGCGCGCCCCGCTGCGCAAGCTGTTCCGGCGCCCGCCCCGGCTCGAGAAGCAGCCGCAGCAGACGTTCTGGTACCGGCTGGTGACCGCGGTGATGAAGCGGCCGATGTCGATCGCCCTGGCCACCACCGCGTTCCTGCTGCTGCTCGGCTCGCCGTTCCTCGGCGTGCAGTTCGGCTACCCCGACGACCGCTCGCTGCCCACCGACGTGGCCAGCCGCTCGGTCGGCGACATCCTGCGCACCGAGTTCGACGCCGACCTGGCCTCGAGCGCGACCATCGTGCTGCCCGAATTCGACGGCACACCAGCCGAATTGGACGCCTACGCCCGCGAGTTGTCCACGGTGCCGGAGGTACCCGCCGTACTCAGCAGCGAGGCCGTGTACAGCGGTGGGTTGCGGGTGGCCGCCGGGGTTCCCGAGATGTCGGACCCGCAGGCCGGTGCCTATCTCTCCGTCGGCACCCGGCTCGATCCGTACTCCGACGCGGGCCGCGCCCAGCTCGAAGCGCTGCGCGCCGTGCCCGCTCCCTCGGATGTGCTGGTCACCGGCCCGGCCGCGCTGAACCAGGACTCGGTCACCGCGATCACCGGCAAGCTGCCGCTGGCCGGTGCGCTGATCGCGATCGCCACGCTGATCCTGCTGTTCCTGTTCACCGGCAGTGTGGTGCTGCCGGTGAAGGCGCTGGCGCTCAACATGTTGTCGCTGGCGGCGACCTTCGGCGCGATGGTGTGGATCTTCCAGGAGGGCAACCTGGCGGGCCTGCTCGGCTTCACCGCCACCGGCACGCTCAACCTCGCCATGCCCATTCTCATGTTCGCCCTGGCCTTCGGCGCCTCCATGGACTACGAGGTGTTCCTGCTCTCGCGCATCCGCGAGGAATGGCTGGCCGGGCCCAAGACCACCGAGGGCAATACCGAGGCGGTCGCGATGGGTGTGGCCCGCACCGGACGCATCTTCACCGCCGCCGCGCTGCTGATGAGCGTGGTGTTCCTCGGGGTCGCCACCTCCGGTGTGTCGATGATGAAGCTGTTCGGTCTCGGCTGCGCGCTGGCGGTGATCAGCGACGCGACGGTGATCCGCGGGCTGCTCGCACCCGCGCTGATGCGCATGATGGGCCGCTGGAACTGGTGGGCGCCCAAACCGCTTGTCGCGCTGCACAACCGGTTCGGCCTGCACGAGTCCGATGATCCCGTGCCCGCGCCCGCCGAGACGCCGCGGCTGGACAAGGCGTCGGTGTAACCGTCCGCCCGCCCGGCGCTGTCCGGGCGGGCGGGTAGGGTCGGGCTGGACAATTTCACACGCCAACGGGGGCTCGCACCAGCGGGCTGAGAGGACGGCTAGCCCATTTTCGGGCGTTCAGGGCCGTCGACCGTATGAACCTGACCGGGTAATGCCGGCGTAGGGAGGAAGAAACCATGGGCACAGCCATGTCGTCGAACGGGACCGGTACGCCGGTCGACACCGTGACCACCGGGCCGATCCAGGGCAGCGTCAAGCACTACGAAGAGGTCGACGGCCTGCGGATACCCGTGCGCCGGATCAATCTCACCAATGGCGATCATTTCGACGTCTTCGACACCTCCGGCCCGTACACCGATGACAACGCGGTGATCGATCTCGAAGCCGGTCTGCCGAAGCTGCGCGACGGGTGGACCAAGCCCGAACTCGACGGCCCGCGCACCCAGCTGCACTGGGCTCGCCAGGGCATCGTCACCGATGAGATGCGCTTCATCGCCACCCGCGAGGGAGTCTCGGCGGAACTGGTGCGCGAAGAGGTCGCCGCCGGTCGCGCGGTGATTCCGGCCAACCACAAGCACCCGGAACTCGAGCCGACCATCATCGGCAAGAAGTTCCTGGTGAAGATCAACGCCAACATCGGCAACTCGGCGGTGTCGTCCTCGATCGCCGAGGAGGTCGAGAAAATGGTGTGGGCCTCGCGCTGGGGTGCCGACACCATCATGGACCTGTCGACCGGCAAGAACATCCACGAGACCCGCGAATGGATCCTGCGCAACTCGCCCGTCCCGATCGGCACCGTGCCGATCTACCAGGCCCTCGAAAAGGTGAACGGCGATCCCACCAAGCTCACCTGGGAGATGTACCGCGACACCGTGATCGAGCAGTGCGAACAGGGCGTCGACTACATGACCGTGCACGCCGGCGTGCTGCTGCGCTACATCCCGCTCACGGCCAAGCGCGTCACCGGCATCGTCTCGCGCGGCGGGTCCATCATGGCCGCGTGGTGTCTGGCTCATCACCAGGAATCGTTCCTGTACACGCACTTCCGAGAACTGTGCGAGATCCTGGCGCGCTACGACGTCACTTTCTCCCTCGGTGACGGCCTGCGTCCCGGCTCGATCGCCGATGCCAACGACGCCGCTCAGTTCGCCGAACTGCGCACCCTCGGAGAACTCACCAAGATCGCGAAATCCTATGGCGTGCAGGTGATGATCGAGGGCCCGGGTCACGTACCGATGCACAAGATCGTCGAGAACGTGCGGCTCGAGGAGGAACTGTGCGAGGAGGCGCCGTTCTACACCCTCGGCCCGCTGGCCACCGATATCGCGCCCGCCTACGACCACATCACCTCCGCCATCGGCGCCGCGATCATCGCGCAGGCCGGGACCGCGATGCTCTGTTACGTCACCCCCAAGGAACACCTCGGCCTGCCCAACCGCGATGACGTCAAGGTCGGCGTGATCACCTACAAGATCGCCGCCCACGCCGCCGACCTCGCCAAGGGCCACCCGCGCGCCCAGGACCGTGACAACGAATTGTCCAAGGCCCGTTTCGAATTCCGCTGGCACGACCAGTTCGCCCTGTCCTTGGACCCCGACACCGCCCGCGAATACCACGACGAGACCCTGCCCGCCGAACCCGCCAAGACCGCCCACTTCTGCTCCATGTGCGGCCCCAAGTTCTGCTCCATGCGCATCTCCGCCGACGTCCGCGAATACGCCGAGAAGCAAGGCCTCACCGACGTGGCCGCCATCGAAGCGGGCATGGCCGAGAAGTCCGCCGAATTCGCCGACCACGGCAGCCAGGTCTACCTCCCCGTCGTCTCCTGACGGACGACATCGAACTGGACCGACGATCACCAGGCACTGGTGGCGATGGCCTCTCGGCCGATATTTGCGCCATTGCCTGGTGATCGAACGTCCAACACGGGGTGGGTGATTCGGGATCGACTTTCGTAGGGGTTGAGGCATGCGATCGGCGGATTCGGTGGAGGCGCGGCGACCATAGCTTGGGCTCATGCGAATCAGAGCGATGGTGGTGGCGGGGATGATCGGGGTCGGTGTCGGGCTCGGAACAGCCGTGACGGGGCAGGCCGCGCCGATGCCAGAGGCGTTGTCCGCCTCGGTTTTCGACGACTTCCTCGGGCGGGCGGTGGAGTTCACCGGATTGCCCGGGGTGTCGGCGGTGATCACCCACCGGGGTGAGGTGGTGCACGCGGCGGGGTACGGGCACGATTCGGCCGGGGCGGCGGTGACGGAGCGGACGCCGATGCGGATCGCCTCGCTGACCAAGGCGTTCACGGCGATGGCGGTGATGATCGGGGTCGAGGACGGGATGATCGACCTCGATCGGCCGGTCGTGGAACAACTGCCCGAATTTCGCACCGAGGATTCGCGGTCGGATCGGATCACGGTGCGGCACTTGTTGAATCAAACCTCCGGCCTGGCCGACTCGACCGTCGACATTCCGGCGACCGAGTCGACGAACTCGCTGGAGCAGTACACGGCGACGTTGCGCACGGCGCGGCTGGCCGCCGAACCCGGAACCCGGTACGCCTACAGCAATGTCAACTACAACCTCGCCGCGCGACTGGTCGAGGTGGTGAGTGGTCGTGAGTACGGTGAGTACCTGCGGGAGCGGATCTTCGAACCGCTCGGCATGGCCGAGAGCGTGCTCGGCGACGAGATCGTCTCTCCGGCCGATGGATTCAACTCACTGTTCGGGCGGTGGATCGCCCGGGACGAACTGGCCGGGTTCCTCGACGAGAGCGGTAGCGGCGGGGTGATCACCACCGCCGCCGACCTGGGTCGCTGGCTGATCACCCAGAGCGGCGACGGTCCGCAACTGGTGAGCCGGGAGAGCCTGGCACTCATGCACACGCCGTCGCCGGTGCGCGACTACGGCATGGGCTGGGGTCTGGAGGAAACGACCAGCACACCGCTGGTGACCCACTCGGGGAACCTGTTCACCTACACCTCGGCGGCTGCCCTCGACCCCGCCACCGGCTACGGCTTCGCCGTGCTCGCCAACAGCGCCGCGCTCTACGACGACACCTACGAGATCCTCGCCGGACTGGTGGCGCTGGGCCGGGGCGAGAACCCCGAGATGCCCGGCGGAGGCAGGCAGTGGACCGAAGGGGTGCTCGCGGTGATCACGCTGGGCGCGCTCGGCCTCGGCATCACCGGAGTCCTCCGATCGCGCGGCTGGGCAGGACGCCGCGCGTCGAGTCGATGGTGGTGGACCGCGCTGCGCTGCGTACCCGCCCTGGTCCCGATTCTGCTGTTCGCAAGTTATCCACAGGCACTCTCAGTGTTGATGAACGGCAGAACAGTCACCTGGGCCCAGCTCACCTACTTCCCCGCACCCTTGTCCATAGCCCTGCTGACCTGCGCACTCGCCGCCACCGCCACCCTGACAGCCCGACTAGCCCACCTGCGCTCACTAAGCTCGACCCGATGAGCGACCCGCACGGCACCCCTTCCCACGCCGTACGCACACCGGTCGACACCCCAACCCCCACCAAGCGCGAACTCACCAACACCCCGAGCCCCACCACCCGCGCCCACCTCGGCACTGCGACCCCCACCACCGCCCGCGGAGACATCGGCGCCGCAACCCCTACCACCGATCCCGGCGACATCGGCACCGCGACCGCCGCCGACACCGGACACGTCAGCACCGCGACCCCCACCGCCGATACCAGACACATCGAGCCCACGGCCTCTGCCGCCGATGCCGGAGGCGTCAGCATTGCGAACCCCGCCGCCGACACCGGAGACATCAGCACCGCGACCCCCACCGCCGACACCGAAGACGTCGGCATCGCGAACCCCGCCACCGACACCCGAGACGTGAGCACCGCGAACCCCGCCGCCGACACCGGAGACATCAGCACCGCGACCCCCACCGCCGACACCGAAGACGTCGGCATCGCGAACCCCGCCACCGACACCCGA
>NZ_JBHVVA010000002.1:696363-1216454 GCF_042883805.1 Nocardia sp. NPDC058176
GACGTGAGCACCGCGAACCCCGCCGCCGACACCGGAGACATCAGCACCGCGACCCCCACCGCCGACACCGAAGACGTCGGCATCGCGAACCCCGCCACCGATCCCAGAGACATCGAGACCGCGACCTCTGCCACGAATCCCGCACTCGACCGCGCAGGGATGCCCGCCGCGCGCAGCGTGAACCGCAGCAGCGCGCACCTCGGCAGCACGCATCTGCTCGGCGCCGTGACGCTGGCGCTGGTCGCGGGGGCGTGCGTGGCCAACGGGTTCTTTCTCGACGCGCTGCCGCTCGAGCGGCAGCTGGTGTTCGCCGCGGTGGCCGTGCTCGCCTACCTGCACGGGCGGCGGGTGCCGCTGACGCGGGGGTGGCCGGTGCTGCTCGTCGTCGCGCTGCCCGCCCTCGGCTACTGCCTGGTGGACTTCTCGGTGGGGTTCGGTGCACTGCTGTGCCTGCTGGTGTTTTTCGTGCTGCCGTGGCTGGCGGGGCGATTCCGGCGTCAGCAGGCCGCGCTGATCGTCGCGGGCCGGGAGCGCGTCGCCCAGCTCGAGCAGGAGCAGGCGTTGATCGCGGAACGGGTCACGCTGCGCGAACGGGCGCGCATCGCCGCCGAGATGCACGATTCCCTCGGCCACGAACTGGCGCTCATCGCCTTGCAGGCCGGGGCTCTCGAACTATCCACAGATCTCCCCAGCACGTATCAGGATGCCGCGCGACGACTTCGTGAATCCGCGGTGACGGCAACGGATCGCCTCCGCGACACCGTGGCAGTCCTGCGCGACAACGGAACCGCACCCGACCGGCCACGCGACGAATCGGTGACCACCTTGGTCGACCGCGCGACAGCCGCGGGCATGACCGTACATCTCGAGCATCCCCAGCCATGGAAACCATTGCCGCCCTTGGTCGATCGCGCGATCTACCGAACAGTCCAGGAATCACTCACCAACGCGGCCCGGCACGCGCCGGGAACACCGGTCACTGTCGCCCTCGCACAAACTCCCTCGGGAACCAGTGTCATCGTTACCAATCCCCCACCACGCCCCGGCGACGCAGATCCTGGCACTGCTGGATTCCACAACGCGTCCACCGTGGTCAGCACCACCGAACTGGCCTGGGGCAGCGCCCCGGCCGGACCGGCAGGGGCCAGTCCTGACGAGCTGAGCGACAACGCCGATCAGGGCCGACTTCGTTCGGTGCGTGATACCGAGCCGACGCGCGGCGAGCTGTTCCGACCCGCGCCGATCACTCCGGCACCCCCATCGGCGTGGCGCAGCAACCCAACGCCGGGTGCGTCCGGCAGCGCCGACGGCAGTGGGCTGGCGGGGTTGCGTGAACAGGCGAGGCTCGTAGGTGGCAGCTTTTCGGCGGGGTTCGAGGAGGGCGGATTCGTTGTGCGCGCACGGTTCCCGGCGGAGGAGGTTCGGCGATGATTCGGGTGCTGATCGCCGATGACGAGGCCATGATCCGAGCGGGGATTCGCGCCATCCTCACCACCGATCCGGCGATCGACGTCGTCGCCGAGGCGGCTGACGGGCACGCGGCGGTGGAGTCGGCGCTGGCACACCGACCTGATGTCGTACTGATGGATGTGCGCATGCCCCGCCTGGACGGCCTCGCAGCCGCAGCCGAATTACGCACGGCCGCACCGGAAATCGCCGTCGTCGTGCTCACCACCTTCGACGAGGACGAGTACGTCACCCGCGCCCTCGACGCGGGCGCGGCGGGTTTCCTGCTCAAGGCGTCCGACCCGCGTGAGCTGCTGCTCGGCGTGCACGCGGTCGCCGACGGTGCCGCGTACCTGTCGCCCCGCATCGCCCGCAAGGTGATCACCCAGTGGAACGGCGGCACGGCCCGCACCTCCACCGCCCGCGCGCAGCTCGCCGACCTCACCGAACGCGAACTCGCCGTCCTCGCCCGCGTCGGCCGCGGTCTGTCCAACCAGGACATCGCCACCGAACTCTTCCTCGCCGAGGCCACAGTGAAGGCCCACGTCAGCACCATCCTGCGCCGCCTGAACCTCCGCAACCGCGTCCAAGCCGCCATCCTCGCCCACGAAGCAGGCCTCTCGGAGTCGTAGCGCGCACCGGCACCGGGTCGCCCGAGCACCAGCCCGACCTGGACCGTTGATCACCACGCTCCAGTGGCGGCGCCACTCGGCCGATACTCACCTGAGAGCGTGGTGATCAACTGTCCGACAGTCACCCGTCGACGATGTCTCGCCGGTCCTGCCGTCACGACAGCTGGACCGGCGGATCACCTGCTGGACCGGCGGATCACCTGCTGGACCGGCGGATCGCCTGCTGGGTGATCCCGCCCCTGGCTGGCCCCGGACCGGGGAGGGTAGCGTCGGCGAGGTGGCCGATGCCTTCTATCTCCCCGACCCGGCGGACCCGAATCGGTTCGTCTCGACCGAACTGACGCGTGGACCCTGGTCGCCGGACGCCCAGCACGCCGGACCGCCCTCGGCCCTGCTCGGGCACGTGATCGAGCGGTGCGAGCCGCGCGAGGGTTTCCAGGTCGGACGGGTCGCGGTGGAGATTCTCGGGCCGGTGCCGTTGGAGCCGTTGACCGCGCAGGCCAAGGTCGTGCGGTCGGGGCGGAGTGTGGAGTTGATCGAGGCGACGTTGTCCTCGGAGCGCGGGCCGGTGATGCAGGCCAATGCGTGGCGGCTCAAGCTGGCCGAGCCCGCGCTGGATCTGCCGCTGGAGTTCCTGCCGACCGGCCACCGCGCACTGCCCGTGGCGACCGAACCGGCGGTGTTCCCGTCCACGCAGAAGATCGGATTCCACACCGGCATCGAATACCGTTTCCTCACCGGCTCTTTCAGCGAACCGGGGCCGGCGGTCTGCTGGATTCGATTGAAGTATCCGATCGTCGCAGGCACCACGCCGAGCCCGCTGGAACGCACCCTGGCCGCCGCCGATTCGGGCAATGGTGTGAGCGCGGTCCTCGACTGGTCGAAGTACCTGTTCATCAACACCGACCTCACCGTCACCCTGCACCGCCAGCCGGTCGGCGAATGGGTCTGCCTCGACGCGGTCACCCATCCCCAGCCACACGGCATCGGGATGGCCGAATCCGCGCTGTTCGACGAGACAGGGCCGCTGGGCCGCAGCACCCAGACGCTGCTGGTGGCACCGCGAGGCTGAACTCAGCCGTCCAGGTGTTTGCGCAGCGCGTCGAGCGATCCGTCCCAGTCCCGCGCCATGGCGGCCAAGAATTGTTGTGCCACCTGCATGGGCGCCGAATCGAGACGGTAACGCACGCGACGCCGCTCCCCCGGCTCGGCGATCACCAGGCCCGCATCCGACAGCAGGACAAGATGTTTCGCGATCGCCTGCCGGGTGATGGGCAGGCGATCGGCGAGGTCGGTCGCGGTGGCGGGGCCGTCGGCGGCGAGCGCAGCGAGCACCGCGCGACGGCTCGGGTCGGCCAGGGCAACGAAGACCCGTTCGGCGGTCGCCTCGAGCTCAGGCCGCATCGAGGTATTCGACCAGTTCACCCAGTTCACTCTTCCAGCCCTCGGTGTTGCCGCCGAACGCCGCCTGGAATTCGTCCCCGGCCAGCTGGGCGAAGCCGGTCTCCACGACCGTGAGCCGCGTTCCGCTGTCGACCGGTTCGAGGGTGAACTCCACGTAGGTGCGGCGCGGGTCGTCCTCGGGCAGGCCGTAGATGTGCCAGGTGAACCCGAACACGCTCGGCTCCTCGACGCGCTCCACCCGCATGTTCGCCGTGTCCCCGGCGTCCCATTTCATCTGCGCCGCGCCGCCGGGCCGCAGGTCGATGGTGGCCGTGTTGCCGAACCAGGTGCCCAGCCCTTCGGCGGTGGTGATCGCGGCCCACACCTTGGCGGGCGGATGGGCGAGTTCGACGGTCCGCACGATCTGATCAGGGAATCCCATGATGCCTCCTCAGTAGCAACCAGTTGGTTGCCATCCAATGTATTGCAACCTTTGGGTTGCGTCAATGGGTCAGTGGCTACCCGTCACGCGGAAGCCTCGCGGTACCAGCAGCACCGCCCCGACGGCGACCAGCGCCACCACGACGGCCGAGATCGCGGACGTGCTGGTCAGCGCGACATCGAAGGCATGATTCGCGGCATCGGAGAGCTGAGTGTGCGCCGGTTCGGGCAGGCTCTTGCCGACCTCGGCGGCACCGCCGACCGAACCGCTCGCCTGATCCAGCTTGTCGGCGGGCACGGACAACCCGACCATGTGCTGACTGAAGATCCGCGCGTGCAGACTGCCGAGCAGCGCGACCCCGAGCCCCACGCCGACCTCGTAGTTGGTCTCCTCGACCGCCCCGGCCTGACCAGCCCGATCGGCAGGCACCGCCGCGACGAGCACCGCGGCGGCCGCGGTCACCGCCATCCCGTCGCCGATCCCGAAGGACACCAGCACCAGCGCGATCACCGGGTACGTCGTCGGCTCCGGACTCACCGCCAGCAGCAGGAACCCGAGGGCGACCGCTCCGAGCCCGATCCCGAGCACCGCGCGCACCCCGAACCGGTGCATCAGACCCGGCGTGAGCAGGGAGGCGGTGAGCAGGGTGAGCGCGGCGGGCAACATCCGCACACCCGCCTGCGACGGGCTGTACTCGTGCACGTACTGCAACCACAGCGAGATCAGGAACATGGCCGCGCCGATGGCCATCATGGCCACCAGCGTCGCCACGGCGGCGGCGGTGAACGCGCCGTTGCGGAACAGCCGCACATCCAGCAGCGGATCATCGGCGGTGAGCTGACGGCGGACGAACCAGGCCAGCGCGCCGAGCCCGGCGACCAGCATCGCCCAGTCCACCACGCTCGCTTCACCTTTCGCGAGGTGCTTGATCCCCCAGGCCAGACACACGATGCCGGTGATCGACAGTGCCGCCGCGAACCAATCCAGCCGACCCGCCTGCGGCGCACGGTATTCCGGCAGCACCCACAGCCCGACCGCCACGGTCACCACGACCACCGGCACATTCAGCCAGAACGCCGACGCCCACCCGAAGTGCTCGACCAGGAACCCACCGATGATCGGCCCCACGGTCGCGCCGACCCCCGCCACGGCCGCCCAGATGCCGATGGCCATGGTCCGCTCGCGCACGTCGGTGAAGATGGTGCGGATCAGCGACAGCGTCGACGGCATCACCATCGCCCCGCCGATCCCGAGCAGCACCCGCCCACCGATCAGCTGGGCCGCGCTGTCCGCCGTCGCCGCGACCACCGAGGCGAGCCCGAACAGCACGAATCCACTGAGGAACAACAACTTCCGCCCCACCCGATCACCGATGGCGCCGGTCGTGATCAGCAGCCCACCGAGAACGAGCCCATAGATGTCGATGATCCACAGCTGCTCGAGCGGTCCGACATGCAGATCCTCGATCAGCGAAGGCAGGGCGACATTGAGAATCGTGGCATCCATCGCCACCAGCAACAGGCTGGCACACAACACACCGAGCATCACCCAGCGCACCGAGCCGTAGGTCTTCGTCGCCTCGTCCACCCGCCACCTCACCACCCATTCCTGGTCACGCCCCCACGCGACTCGCAACCTACCCAGTGATGACACGTTCCGATCGGAGCCGATCCGCGGACACGGTCAACGTTCAGCGCACTTCAGGCAATACCGCGTCGATGAGGGCGCGCGCGGCCCGTCCCGTGCGCTCCCGGTCGCCGGTGATCACCCGATCCTGGATGATCCCGCGCAACCCGGACACGAGCAGGGTCGCCACCACCTCGGCGTCCTCGGCCAGGCCGGTCCGCCGCAGCGCGGCCGCGAGCTCGGTGACGAACGTGGCGATCGCGGCATTCGCGTAGTCCTGATACGGCGAATCCGGCGCGCACGCCGCACCGAGCACCTGCAACAGCACCCGCACGCTGTCACCCTCCGCCCCAGTGGAATTCAGGTCGAAGAAGCCGATCAACCGTTCGCGCACCTGACCGGAGTCCGTCACGTCGGCGAACAGTGCCGCGAGGTCGGGCCGCTGCGTGGCCAGCGCCTGGACCAGCAGTTCCTCCTTGGTCTCGAAGTAGTAGATGAGCATCCGCGAACTGGTGCCGAGCGCGGCCGCCAACGGGCGCAGCGAAAGCTCCGCCAAGCCGTGGGCGGCGATGTATGCCACGACGCCGGCGAGCAGTTCGGCGCGTTTGCGGTGGTCGAGAGGACGGGCCATGGGTTGACTGTAGCGAGTGCTACAGGTATCCATGACATCGTGACTGTACCGATCGCTTCAGAAACCGGCGTCGTGGTGACCGCCTACGCGGCGACCACCGCGCTGGCCGACACCATGGACGAGACCTGGTCCCGGCTGCTGCGCGGCGAGAGCGGCATCCGCGCGCTGCCGGACGAACTCCTCGCCGAGCACGATCTGCCGGTCCGCATCGGCGGTCCGCTCACCGCGTCACCGGATGCCCAGCTGACCCGCATCGAACAGCGCAGGCACTCCTACGTAGAACGCCTCGCGCTCGTCCTGGGCAGGCGGGTGTGGCAGGCGGCGGGTGCGCCGGACGTGGAAGGCGAACGGCTCGCCGTCGCGGTCGGCACCGGGCTCGGCGGCGGTGACGCGCTCATCGACGCCGTGGACGCGATGCGCGCGGGCGGCTACCGCAAAGTGTCTCCGCTGGCCGTCCCGATGGTGATGCCCAATGGCGCGGCCGCGACGATCGGACTCGAAATCGGCGCGCAGGCCGGGGTTTTCGCGCCGGTGTCGGCGTGCTCGTCGGGTTCGGAGGCCATCGCGCACGCCTGGCGGCTGATCAGCACCGGCGAGGCCGATGTGGTGGTGGCGGGTGGCGTGGAGGGACACATCCACGCGGTGCCGATCGCCGGATTCGCGATGATGCGGGCGATGAGCACCCGCAATGACGAACCCGCCCGTGCGTCAAGGCCGTTCGAGCGCGATCGCGACGGCTTCGTCTTCGGCGAGGCGGGCGCGCTGCTCGTCCTCGAATCCGAACGCCATGCGAGGGCGCGCGGCGCCGAGATCCACGCGCGGGTGCTCGGCGCGGGCATCACCTCCGACGCCTTCCACATCGTCGCCTCCGATCCGGCCGGTGTCGGCGCCGCCCGCGCGATGCGCAAAGCCGTTCGCACAGCGGGACTTCGGGACAGCGACATCGACCACGTGAACGCGCACGCCACCTCGACGCCGATCGGTGACGCCTCCGAGGCCGCCGCCATCACCGCGGTGACCCCGGGCGCCTCGGTCTACGCCCCGAAATCGGCGCTCGGACACTCGATCGGCGCGGTCGGGGCGCTCGAATCGGTGCTGACCGTGCTGAGTCTGCGCGAGCAGATCGTGCCGCCGACCCTCAACTACGACAACGCCGACCCGGCGATCGACATGGATGTCGTGGCCGGGTCGGCGCGGCGGCAGCGGATCGACTACGCGATCAACAACTCCTTCGGCTTCGGCGGGCACAATGTGGCGCTCGCCTTCGGCCGGGCCTGAATCAGTCCTTGTCGAAGCGGGTGTCGACGAAGGACTCGAAATCGACCTTGCCAGGGATGGCCTTGGCGTCGGTGAAGGCGTCGGCGATTTCCTGCTCGGAGGCGATGACCTCGTCGGAGAGCTTGATCGGCTCCTTGATCGAGCGGGTCCAGGTGGTGCGCGAGGCGTCGACGCTGATCTGGGTCAGCTCGGCGTAGCTGGTGGACCAGGTGTCGAGGTTGTCCGAGGACCACTTGGTGGCGGCGGCGTAGCGCTGGAAGAAGTCGGCGATCGCGGCGGACTTGCCCGCGTCCTCGACGGCCTTGTTGCCCGCGACCCAGAAGTTGTAGCCGTTGGCGGCCTGGTCGGCGGTGGCGATGGTCTTGGCGCCGACCTCCTTCTCGGCGATGGCGGTGTAGGGGTCCCACACGGCCCAGGCGTCGACGTCGCCGCGGGTGAGCGAGGCGTAGCCGTCGGCGGGGGCCAGGTAGACCGGCTCCACATCGTCGAGCGACAGGCCCGCCTTCTGCAGCTGCAGCAGCAGGTTGGCGTTGGCGGAGCTGCCCTTGGTGACCGCGACCTTCTTGCCCTTCAGGTCCGCGACCGAGCCGATGGCGGAATCCTTGCCGACCAGGATGGCGTCACCCTTGCCGGTGGCCGCGAGCGCGCCGACGATCTTGATGTCGGCATTGGCGGCCGCGCCGAAGATCACCGGGGTGTTGCCGACCTGCGCGAGGTCGATGCCGCCCGCGCTGGCCGCCTCGACCAGCGGCGGGCCCGCGGTGAAGGTGGAGAACTCGATCTTGTACGGCAGGTTCTCCAACTGACCCGACGCCTTGAGCAGCACCTCGATCGAGATCGCCTTCTGGTCACCGACTTTCAGCGTGACGGTGCTCAGGTCCACCGGACCCGACGGCGCGGCATCGGTGGCCGCGTCGTCACCGCAGGCGCTGAGCGACAGCGCGGCGACGACGGCGAGGGCGAGTCCGGCCAGGCGGGACTTCGGAGTGCGTTTCACGGGAACTACTTTCGTGCGTTGGATACTGAAGTTCAGTGGGTGACGCCGAGCAGCGCCAGCAGTCGCGCGGCGTACTCGGCGACCTCCGGCGCGGCGGCGGTGCGGGGCCGCGGCAGGTCGATGGACACGTCGGCGGCGATGCGGCCCTCGTCGAGGACGAGCACCCGGTCGGCCAGCGTGATCGCTTCCAGCACATCGTGTGTCACCAGCAGCACCCCGAATTCGCGCTGGGCGTGCAGGCCGAGCAGCAGCTCGTGCATGGTCAGGCGAGTGAGCGCGTCGAGGGCGCCGAAGGGCTCGTCGAGCAGCAGCAGGGTCGGCTCGGCGACCAGCGCCCGCGCCAGTGCCGCGCGCTGCGCCTCCCCGCCCGAGAGCGTGAGCGGCCAGGCATCGGCGCGACCGGCCAGACCGACCTCGGCGAGCAGCTCACGCGCGGCCTTCTCGTCGGCGCGGCGGCTGCGCGGTTTCGGCCTGCCGAGGGCGACATTGCGCACCACGGGCTGCCACGGAATCAGCCGCGCCTCCTGGAACACGATCGTCGGCCTGCCCGCGACGGAAACCTCACCGCGACTGGCGGAATCGAGGTCGCCGAGGATGCGCAGCAGGGTCGACTTGCCCGACCCACTGCGGCCGACCAGCGCGACGATCTCGCCCGCGCCGATCTCGAGATCGATGCCGTCGAGAACGGTGCGCTCACCGAAACGCTTGACCAGGTTGCTGATTCGCGCGGCGGGCGCACCGGTGGACTTCTTCGGGGACAGGGCGGTGACGGATGCGGCAGCGGTCATGACGTGGTCCTCGCGATCGGGCGGCGGATAGCGGTCCTGCCGATGGTCCGACGGGGGTGGGTCGGACCATCGGCGTGCAGTGGGGACATCAGCGGTTCACCGCCGGGCGCCAGCGCAGGGCGCGGCGTTCGAGAATGCGCACGATGGAGTCGGTGGCCAGGCCGAGCAGGCTGTAGATCACCAGGCCGAACACGACGATGTCGGTGCGCAGGAATTCGCGGGCGTTGTTGACGACGAAACCCAGGCCCGCACTGGCATTGATCTGCTCGGCGACAACGAGCGACAGCCACGCGATGCCGAGGCTCTGCCGCA
The DNA here is from genome assembly GCF_042883805.1 of Nocardia sp. NPDC058176. Classification (NCBI taxonomy): domain Bacteria; kingdom Bacillati; phylum Actinomycetota; class Actinomycetes; order Mycobacteriales; family Nocardiaceae; genus Nocardia; species Nocardia sp. NPDC058176. The sequence goes on from NZ_JBHVVA010000002.1 coordinate 705,899, forward strand.
CGCCGACCAGGATCTGCGGCAAGGCGCCGGGCAGGATCAGCAGCCGCAGCCGCTCGCCGAGCCCGAGCCGCAAGGCGCTGCCCAGCTCGAGCAGCTTCGGGTCGAGCTGGCGGATGCCGGCGAAGGTATTGAGATAGAGCGGGAAGAACACGCCGAGCGCGATCAGATAGACCTTCGGTTCCTCGCCGATGCCGAACCAGATGATGAACAGCGGGATCAGGCCGAACAGCGGGATGGTGCGGATCATCTGCAGCGGCGGGTCGACCGCGTACTCGCCGATCTTGCTCAGCCCGGCGAGTACGCCGAGGAACAGGGCGAGCACCGCGCCGAGGACGAAGCCGTAGAGCGCGCGCTGGCCGGAGACCAGCAGGGCGTCACCGAGCTGGCCGGACCGGTAGGTCTCCAGACCCGCGTCGAACACCGCCGACGGGGCGGGCAGCTTCTTGGCCGGAATCCAGCCGCTGGTGCTGCCGACCTGCCAGACGAGCAACAACACGACCGGCGAGAGGGCACGCAGAAACCCGGGGCGGCGGTACAGCGGAATCCGTCGCTCGTCGGTTTCGGCGCGCTTCTCCAACAGCATTCGTGCATGGTGCCCGGCGCCAGGGGTGTGCCGACAGGGTTCGAATCAGCTCGAGGATTTCTCCGCTCGGCTGGAGATCTGCTGCACAGCCCAGCCGTTGCCGTCGGGATCGCTGAAGAAGACGAAGCCGACATTGTCGAGCGGATGCGGCGTTCCGGCTGGGTTCTGACCGAGCACCTGTACGTCGGTGACCTCGACGCCGCGCGCCACCAACTCCGCGTGCGCCTGCTCGATATCGGGCACGACGAGCTGCAGCCCCTTGAGCGAGCCGGGCGGCATCTCGGGCACCGCGCCCTTGCCGATCACGATGGAACAGCCGGAGCCGGGCGGGGTGAGTTGCACGATGCGGATGTCCTCGCCGACCACCGTGTCGTGATCGACGACGAAGCCGAGCTGCCCGGCGTAGAACTCCTTGGCCCGGTCGATGTCGGAGACGGGGACGATCACGACTTCCAGAGTCCAGTGCACGACATGCCTCCCGAGGAGTGGTCCGGTACCGCGATCCAGTCTGCCACCGTCAGGCCCGCCGTTCCCAGCGCCAGGCGAATTCGCCCTCGGCGGGTGCCGGGCCGGGTAGCTCGCCCGTGGCGCTCATGCCGTCGACGAGCACGGCGAGCAGGCGTTTGCGCAGTTGCGCGGTCCGCACGGGATCGGGCACGCCGACGGCGGCGCACGCGTCGAGTACGAGCGCGAGGTCCAGCGCGGTGAAGTCGGCGCGCAGCCTGCCGGTGGCATGCGCGCGGCGGATCAGTTCCCCGGCGGCCTCGCCCGAGTGGATCACTTCCGGCAGGAGCGATTCGTCCGGGGTGAAGGTGCCGGCCAGGTGCACTGCGAGCGAGTGCACGTCGGCCTCGACCACCCGTTCCAGGAACCCGACCAGCCCGCGCCAGCCATCCGAATCCGACAGTGCCGCATCGGCTTCGGCGTTGTACTGGCGCAGCCCTTCGAGACAGAGCGTGCGCAGCAGCACTTCCTTGCTCGGATAGCGGCGATAGAGCGCGCTGATCCCGACGCCCGCGCGCTCGGCCACGGCCGCGATCGGCGCGGTCGGATCGTCGAGGAACACCGCCCTGGCGGCATCGAGGATCAGCTCGTTGTTGCGCGCGGCCTGCGCCTTGCGGCCGGACAGGCGGGGCTGATCTGCGGGTTCGGTCTGCTGTGCCATGAATATCAGGCTACCACTTGAAACGGAATGATCCGTTCTGCTACGTTTGGAACAGAACGAAGCATTCCGTTTCGCAAAGAGGAGTCGACATGACCAGCACGGCCACCATCACCCCGTTCCGCATCGACGTCCCCCAGGCCCGCCTCGACGACCTCACCGACCGCCTGCGCCGCGCGCTGTACCCACACGAGCTGCCCGGCGTCGGCGACGCCTACGGCGTGCCCGGCGATCGGGTCCGCACCCTCGCGCAGTACTGGCTCGAAGAGTTCGACTGGCGCGCACTGGAATCCGAGCTCAACGCCCACCCGCAGTTCACCACCGAGATCGACGGCGAGACCATCCACTTCCTGCACATCCGCTCCGCGCGCCCCGATGCCACACCGGTGATCCTCACCCACGGCTGGCCGGGCTCGATCCTGGAATTCCTCGACCTCATCGCCCCGCTCACCGACCCGGAATGGGCCGCCGATCCCGCCTTCCACCTGGTCATCCCGTCGCTGCCCGGCTTCGGCTTCTCCGGACCCACCCGCAGCACCGGCTGGAACCGCTACCGCACCGCCCGCGCCTGGGCCGAACTGATGGCCCGGCTCGGCTACGAGCGCTACGGCGCCATCGGCAACGACGGCGGCTCGATGGTCTCGCCCGAGATCGGCCGGCTCGCGCCGGAGAAGGTGATCGGCGTGCACGTCACCCAGCTGTTCTCGTTCCCGTCCGGCGACCCGGCCGAGTTCGAGGGCCTGTCCGAGGCGGATATGGCCGCGCTGCAACATCTTCAGTGGTTCCACGAGAACAAGATGTCGTTCAACACCCTGCACAGCCAGCAGCCGCAGACCCTGGCCTACGCGCTCGCCGACTCCCCCATCGGGCTGCTCGGCTGGAACGCGCAGCTGTTCGGCGAATCGCTCGACGCGCGGTTCGTGATCGGAAACGTGGCGCTGTACTGGCTCACCGGAACGGCGGGCTCCTCGCTGCGCTTCTACTACGAGGACGCCCACACCGCCGAGCATCCGAGCGAGCCGACCACGGTGCCGACCGGGCTGGCCATGTTCGCGGGCGATTTCCAGTCGATCCGACGCTTCGCCGAGCGCGATCATCGCAACATCGTCAGCTGGAACTCCTACGACGTCCGCGCCGAGGGCGGCGGCCCCAACGACGCGGCCGGGCACTACGCCGCGCACGAGGCCACCGAGGTGCTGGTCGGCGACATTCGCCGGTTCTTCGCCGAGCTCGCCTGATCTCCGGTGCCGCGGCCCACGCTCCCCTCATCGGCGCGTGGGTCGCGGCCCCTTCGAATCATGCACCAGCACAGGGCGATACGCCCACCAATGATCTCGATCAGTGATGCATGTGCAACTCACCCCAGGCGGGAAACGGATCGGGATACGCGGCCCACGCGCCCGCGCCCGCGGCGAACTCCAGGTCGGTGAGCAGGGCGGTCTCGAGTTCTCGGCGCAGTGCCGCCGCGTCGAGGCGAACGCCGATGAACACGATCTCCTGCCCGGCGGGCACCTCGAGCGCCGACCACCACGCGCCGGGTTCGAAGGTCAGGTTCGGCCCGGCCTGCGACCAGATCGCGGCCAGCTCGGGGCGGCTGGCGATCCAGCAGAAGCCCTTGCTGCGCAGCATTCCGCGCATCCGTTCCAGCGCGTCGGCGAGGCGCTGGGGATGGAACGGCCGGTCAGCGGTGAAGGTCAGGCTGCTGATGCCGTACTCCTCGGTCTCCGGCGTGTGCCCGCCCGCCAGTTCCTCCGCCCAGCCCTCGGCCTCGGCGGCCACCGCCGGGTTGTAGCGCCCGGTGCCGAGCACCTCGGCCAGGTCGACCGCGCCCTTCTCGGTGCGCAGGATGTGCGCTCGCGGGTTGAGCCTGCGCACGGTGGCCTCGACGGTGGCAGCGGCGTTCGCGCTCACCAGATCGGTCTTGTTGATCAACAGGACGTCGGCGAACTCGACCTGGTCGACGAGCAGATCCGCGATCGTGCGCGAATCCCCCTCGCCCGCTTCGAGACTCCGTTCGGCCAGTGCCTCACCGCGGACCAGTTCGGCCAGGAAGGTCGAGGCGTCGACGACGGTCACCATGGTGTCCAGGCGGGCGATCACGCCGAGGCGGAAGCCGTCCTCGAATTCCCAATCGAAGGTGGCCGCCACCGGCATGGGTTCGGAGATGCCGGTCGACTCGATCACCAGCTGGTCGAAGCGGCCCGCGCGGGCCAGCCGGGCGACGGCCTCGATCAGGTCCTCGCGCAGGGTGCAGCAGATGCAGCCGTTGGTGAGCTCGACCAGTTTCTCCTCGGTCCGGTCGAGGTGGCCCTGGCCCGCGACCAGCGCGGCGTCGATGTTGACCTCGCTCATGTCGTTGACGATCACCGCGACCCGGCGCCCGTCGCGGTTGGCGAGGATGTGGTTGAGCAGGGTGGTCTTACCCGCGCCGAGGAAACCGGACAGCACGGTGACGGGCAGGGATGTGGGGGTCGGGGAGATGGTCACGACTTAATGATAATGGTTTTCATTTGCTATTGGCGGGTGGGGTCTCGAAATCGGACACGCGGTCGTAGGGTTGGGGCGTGAAGATGTTGCCGCTGACCCCCGATGGCCAGACCCCTGTTCGCGCGCTCACCATCGCGGGTACCGACTCCGGTGGCGGCGCCGGAATCCAGGCCGATTCCCGGACCATGGCGCTGTGCGGGGTGCACGCCTGTGTCGCGGTGGCCGCGGTGACGGTGCAGAACACGCTGGGCGTCAGCGGTTTTCACGAGATCCCGCCGAATGTCGTCGCCGATCAGGTGCGCGTTGTGGTGCGCGACATCGGCATCGGCGCGGCCAAGACCGGCATGCTCGCCTCGACCGCCATCATCGAGGCCGTCGCCGGGGTGTGCCGCGAACTCGGCATCGGCCGCGACGGTGACATCCCGCTGGTGGTCGACCCGGTCGCCGCCTCCATGCACGGCGACCCGCTGCTGCACGCCGAGGCGCTCGACGCGGTCCGCAACACCCTGATCCCGCTGGCCACCGTGGTCACCCCGAACCTCGACGAGGTCCGGCTGATCACCGGCATCGAGGTGGTCGACGACGCCACCGCGCGCAAGGCCGCCGAGGCATTGCACGGGCTGGGCGCGCAGTGGTCCATCGTGAAGGGCGGGCACCTGCGCTCCTCGTCGGTGAGCACCGACCTGCTCTACGACGGCGACACCTTCCGCGAGTTCACCGCGCCGCGCATCGCCACCGGCAACGATCACGGCGGCGGCGACACCCTGGCCGCGGCCATCGCCAGCGCGCTCGCCAACGGTTACTCGGTGCCAGACGCGGTGGAGTTCGCCAAGGAATGGACCTACCGCTGCCTGGCCGCGTCCTACGATCTCGGCGCAGGTCACGGACCCGTGTCACCGCTGTGGAGACTGCGCGCCGACGCCTAGCGTGGCGTCGCGAACTTGTCGGTGGGCAGGTTCATACTGAATTCGTCGCACCCCCACCGGTTCCAACGGCGTGACCGGCGAGAACAACGGAGTTCGTGCCGGGCGCGGCAGTTCAGTCGAGAACGAAGGCGTCGCGCAGTGGCTGCGCGGGATCGATCCTGATGCCGTTGAAGCGGGCGTGCGCCATGGCCAGCGCCGAGATGCTCTCGGCCAGATAATCGATGAAACGCTCCACCGGCATCACCGACACCTCGCGCTGATTCGCGCCGAGCCACCAGTCCGTGGCCGAGGCCACCGCGCCGAAGATCGAGTAGTTCACCAGTTCGATCCCGGCCACGTCGATCGATTCCGTCGGCAACAGACCGGCGAAGAACTCGGCGGCGCGCCGGGCGGATTGCCGGGCGGCGACCAGCGCCCGTTCGGTTTCGCGGGCCTGCTGGCTGAAATGGCTGTGCAGCATGAACCGGAAGACGTTCGGATGCTCGGTCACCACCGCCACGTACTCGGCGGCCGCGCGATGCACCAGTTCGGCGATCGAATCGTCGGTCAGGTTCACGCCGCTGAGCATCCGCTCCCAGAGGGTGTCGCGCAGCCGGTCGACGATCGCGTTGTAGAGGTCGGTCTTGTCCTCGAAATGGCGATACAGCTTCGGCTTGGCCGCGCCCGCCTCCTTGGCGATATCGCCCATGCTCACATCGGGGCCGTAGCGATCCAGCGCCCGGAACGCGGCGTCGACGAACTCGATCCGCACCCGCACGCGATGCTCGCGCCACCGCTCGGTCCGCGCGTCGACGCGACGAACCGGCGACTCCTCTGCCATCCGGTACCCGCGCGCCACGACGCAATGCTATCGGCGGCGACCCCCGCCTGTCCGAGGCCCCCACCAGAGCCTGGTGATCAACAGTCCAGGTCAGGAGTGTGGCCGGAGGCATAGTTGCTGGAATGGCAAAGTTTGTTGCCTGGGAACGTGGGGTGCCCGCACTATCGGGTCGACTCGTTCATTGCACTGACCAGGGATGGAGCACCCCATGGCCGAGACCGTACCCACCGCTGAGCAGTACTGGGAGGACTTCTATCGCGAGCGCGAACAGGTCTGGACCGGCAACCCCAATCCGCTTCTCGTCCGCGAGGTGGACGGTCTGGCGACCGGGACCGCGCTCGATCTCGGGTGCGGGGAGGGGGCCGATGCGATCTGGCTGGCCGAGCGGGGCTGGCGGGTCACCGCGGTCGACGTCTCCGCCACGGCCATGGACCGCGGCGAACAGCGCGCGGCGGCGGCCGGGCTGACCATCGCCTGGGAACGGCACGACCTGCAGGCCACCTTCCCGGCCGGTTCCTTCGACCTGGTCTCGGCGCAGTTCCTGCACTCGCCGGTGGAGCAGCCCGACGAGCGCGCCGGGATCCTGCGCAGGGCCGCGGCGGCGGTGGCGCCGGGCGGCACGCTGGTCGTCGGCGGACACGCCGGTTGGCCGAGCTGGGCGGGCACCCCGCTGCACGACTACGCGTTCCCGACCATCGAGCAGGTGCTCGAACAGCTGGAGCTCGCGCCGGGTCGGTGGCAGGTGGCGACCGCCGAACTCGTCCACAGCGAAGCCGTCAGCCCCGAAGGCGAGGTGGGCGAGCGCGCCGACAGCGTGCTGCGCATCCATCGCGTCTGAGGTTCAGCCGCTGGTGCTCACCGCGGCTTTCGGCACGGCGTCACCGTTGCGCCGCCAGGACAGCAGGTAGAGCACCCACATGACGATCGGTAGCAGGAGGTCGGTCCACAGTGGGATCCCGATGTTGTACGGCTTGGTGTTGTCCTCGGCCACCCAGAAGTAGATGTGCCCGGCCGCGTCACCCCAGTACTGAATGCTCAGGACCACGATCACGCACAACCAGAAATGGCCGCGGAACCAGTAGGCCATGATGCCGACGACGCCGATGGCCAGATCACCCATCGCGTTCTCCCATTGGAAGCCGCCGTCGCCGCGGGTGTAGCCGATCTGCTCGGCGACATTCGCGCCGTCGAAGATGTGGGAAGCCGCGCCGAGCACGGACGCGACGCCGACCACGGCCACCAGCCACCACACCAGGTGGATGTCGGCCGCAGGCCGGTCCGGGTGCCGTCGGATCTGTATGAACGCGCCGATGAGGGCGACCAGCACTGCGATGACGGTGGGCATCGGAGAGCCTCCATGCGTCCAGTCGAACACTGATCCAGCATGTCGTCGAACCCTCCCAGTTTATGCCTGCCCGGCATCCGCAGGAACCTCCCAGCTCGGTCCCAGCTCGGTGGCAGCGTGGCCGTCGAGGGTGGGTGCCATGAACCAGACCGAGGCCCCACCGCAGCCCGCGTCGAGCACCCGTGCGCCGGTGCTCGACGTGGTGATCCCCGTCTACAACGAAGAAGCCGATCTCGGCGTGTGCGTGCGCAGGCTGCACGCCCACCTGCGCGACGGGTTCCCGTTCACCGCGCGCATCACGATCGCCGACAACGCCAGCACCGATGCCACGCTCGAGGTGGCGCGGTTGCTCGCCGACGAACTCGACGGGGTGCGGGTGCTGCACCTGGACGCCAAGGGCCGCGGCCGTGCGCTGCGGACCGCGTGGGACGGTTCGGACGCGGCGGTGGTCGCCTACATGGACGTCGACCTGTCGACCGATCTCGACGCGCTGCTGCCCCTGGTGGCGCCCCTGGTCTCCGGACACTCCGATCTCGCGATCGGCACCCGCCTCGACGCCGCCGCCAGGGTGGTGCGCGGACCAAAACGCGAGATCATCTCCCGCTGCTACAACCTGCTGCTGAAAACCACACTGCGCGCGCACTTCTCGGACGCGCAGTGCGGATTCAAGGCGGTGCGCGCCGAGGTGGCGCGCGAGCTGCTGCCACTGGTGCACGACGGGGAGTGGTTCTTCGACACCGAACTGCTGGTGGTTGCCGAGCGCGCCGGGTTGCGGATTCACGAGGTGCCGGTCGACTGGATCGACGATCCCGACAGCCGGGTCGACATCATCGATACCGCGCGCAAGGATCTGCGCGGGATCTGGCGGCTCGGCCGGGCACTGGGCTCCGGATCGCTGCCGATCGAGGAACTGCGCGCCGCCGTCGGCCGGGAACCGCTGGTCGCCGGGGTGCCGCTGGGCATGGTCGGGCAGCTGGTGCGGTTCGCGATCGTCGGCGTGGGTTCGACGCTGGCCTACATCGCGCTGTACCTGCTGCTGCAACCACTGATGGGCGGCCAGGGAGCCAACCTGATCGCCTTGCTGATCACCGCCGTGGGCAACACCGCCGCCAACCGCGCCTTCACCTTCGGGGTTCGCGGGCGGGCCGACGCGGTATCGCATCAGTTCCAAGGACTGCTGATCTTCGCCTTCGGCCTGGCGATCACCAGCGGGTCACTGTTCGCCCTGCACCGTTGGGCCCCCGACGCGGCCGTCGCGGTGGAGCTCGCCGTGCTGGTCCTGGCGAACCTTCTGGCGACACTCGCCCGATTCGTCGGGCTGCGGTGGGTCTTCCGCTCGGCAGGTCGCAACATCAGTCATCAAGTGGGTCGGAACACTGACCGTCCAGCGGCTCAGGATGATGGTCGCTCGGCTGGCAAGAGTCCCGAATACTCAGCACCCCAATGCAGCGCACGCACGAGCGTGAGCACGAGTGCGGGCACAGGTGCGGGCGCGGGTGCAGGTGGGGGCGCGGGTGCAGGTGCGAGCACGGGCGCAGGTGCGAGCACGGGCGCAGGTGCGAGCACGGGCGCGGGCGCGGGCGCGGTGGGGTCGGGGGCGATTCGATGACCGCGGTTCTGACTACCTCCCCGGCGCACATCGCAGATGCTGTTGAGCGCCGACCCCGTTGGGAGTACCCGGCATTGGCGGTACTGCTGATCGGCACTGCCATCGCCTACCTCTGCAATCTGAGCGCCAACGGGTGGGCCAATGACTTCTATGCCGCTGCCGTGCAGGCGGGTTCGCAATCCTGGAAGGCGTTCTTCTTCGGGTCCTCCGATGCGGCCAACTCGATCACGGTGGACAAACCGCCCGCGTCGCTGTGGGTGATGGGGCTGTCGGTGCGGCTGTTCGGGCTCAACAGTTGGGCCATGCTGGTCCCGCAGGTGGTGCTCGGGGTGGGGACGGTGGCGGCGCTGTGGGCGACGGTGCGACGGTCGTTCGGACCGGTGGCGGGGCTGATCGCGGGCGCTGTGCTCGCGGTGACTCCCGTCGCGGTGCTGATGTTCCGGTTCAACAATCCCGACGCGCTGCTCGTGCTGTTGATGACGGGCGCCGCCTGGGCGATGACCCGCGCGGTCGCCGACGGACGGTGGCGGTGGCTGCTGCTCACCGGCGGGCTGATCGGATTCGGGTTCCTGGCCAAGCAGTTGCAGGTGCTGCTGGTGGTGCCCGCGCTGGCGCTGACCTATCTGGTGGCGGGTCCGCCGAAGCTGGGCAAGCGGATCGCGCAGCTGTTCGCGGCGGGCGCGGCCATGGTCGCCGCCGCGGGCTGGTGGTTGCTGACGGTCGAGCTGTGGCCTGCCGATCAGCGGCCGTGGATCGGTGGGTCGCACGACAATTCGATCATCGAACTCACCCTCGGCTACAACGGTCTCGGCCGGTTGAACGGCAACGAGCGCGGCAGCGTCGGACCCGGCGGCGAACTCCCGCCCGGCGGGAACGGTATGTGGGGCAGCACCGGGATCACCCGGATGTTCGACGCCGCCCAGGGTGGGCAGATCGCGTGGCTGATTCCCGCCGCACTGGTCGCCCTGGTCGCCGGGCTCGTTCTGCGCGGCCGGGCGCCGCGCATCGATCGGAAGCGGGCCGCGCTGATCCTCTGGGGCGGTTGGCTTCTCGTCACCGGGCTGGTGTTCAGCTATATGGCCGGAATCTTCCACCAGTACTACACCGTGGCGCTGGCTCCCGCCGTCGCGGCGCTGGTGGGGATCGGCGCGGTGCAACTCTGGGGCGCCCGGGATCGATGGTGGGTGCGCTGTACAGCCGCGCTCGCCCTCGGACTCACCACCGCGACAACGTGGATGCTGTTGTCGCGCAGCGCATCCTTCCTACTGTGGCTGCGCTGGGCGGTCCTCGTGTTCGGCGTGCTGGTCACGATCGCGATCGCTTTCCCGGTGGCGCGCAAGCACACCGTTCTCGTCGCGGTGCTCGCCGCCTTCGTCGGCTTGTCGGGCCCGGTCGCCTACTCCGTCGACACCCTCACCTCCGCCCACTCCGGCGCGATCCCGACTGCCGGACCCAGCGCCGGCGGAATGCACGGCATGGGTGGTCCCGGCATGCGCCCCGGCGGTGACGGCCGGGCGACCGCAGGCCGCGGGATCGCCGGCGGTACCGACGGCGCGTTCCCGACCCAACCCGACGGGCAGCGGGCAGACGGTCCGCCGGGTACGGCCACGCAGGGCGGCGGTGTGCAGAGTGACGCCGGACAGCGCGGCCAGGCGATGGGTGGGCCCGGTGGGTTGCTCGGCGGATCGCGCCCGAGCGACCGGATCACCACGATGCTCGAACAGGACGGCGCCGACTACACCTGGGTCGCCGCCACCGTCGGCTCCAACAGTGCCGCCGGATACCAACTCGCCACCGAGCTCCCGGTCATGCCCGTCGGTGGCTTCAACGGCAGCGACCCCTCCCCCACCCTGGAGCAGTTCCAGCAGTACGTCGCCGAAGGACGTATCCACTACTTCATCGCCGGTGGACGCGGCGGCCCCGGCGGCGACAGCACCTCGACCAGCTCAGCCATCGCCGCCTGGGTCGCCGAGCACTATCGGTCCGAGGAGGTGGACGGTGTCACGCTCTACGACCTGACCCAGCCCACGACGTAAGGGCCTGCCACACACAGGATGTCGTGCCCGGTCGATCCTCCGATCCACCGGGCACGCGCTTGTGCGGAGTGGTGGCCCGCCGGTCAGGAAGTTTCGAGACTCCCGCGTGGTGCGACCCAGCGGTGGTTGAGGTCGACGACCGAGGCGACTGTTTCGAAGTCGGCGTCGTAGTGGAACAGGACCAGCCCGTGTTCGACCGCGACGACCGAGGCGAGCAAACTACCGAAGCCGACTGCGCGATGACGGCCCGACCGCGCGAGTTCTCGCTGGATGGTGAACGCGTTCTGCCAGTGCTGTTCGTTGGTGGGCACGTATTCGTAGAGATCGCGGAGGTCTGCGCGCAACTGTTCGTATTCGGCGGTATCACGAGTGCGCCGGAGCGCTGCCGCATCGAGCGACGCACAGGTGGCCACCATGCCAACGGTGATCCGCGGCGCCAGCAACTCGGCGACGACAGGATGCCGCATCCACGCGAGTGCGCTGGTGTCGATGAGGACAGACGCCTTCCTGGTCATACCGCGTCGCGCCGATCTTTGTCGGCCATCTCGGCCATACCGCCGTTGACCAGCCACTCGATATGTCGGGCACGCGCTCCGGCCAGCGCCGCCGAGCGCAGTGCGGCACGCACCGTGTCGGAGACACCCGTTGTTCCGAGCGCTTCCTGTGCGGACTCGAGCAGATCGTCCTCGATCTCGATCAGTCGCTTGGTCATACCCCACCCTTCGACATATATTCCCGAATCGAGAACTATATACGCACGAATGGGCAGGTCACCACGACTCAGTGCGCGATGTCGAGCGCGTTGTGCAGGGTCGATGCCCACTGGTCGACGATCAGTTTGCGACGCGCAGAATCGTCGGTGAGGACGTCGGCGAGGCCGAGACCGCGGGCCAGGTCGAGGGTCGCCTGGACCAGATGGTGGTTGACCGGGTTGGAGTCGTCGACACCGAGCGCCTCGACCGCGCGGCGGTGGGCGATGCGGCCGAAGCGGGCCTCGAGGGGGACGATGCGCTCGCGCAGGGCGGGGTCGGCGGCGGCGTGCGTCCACACCTGGAGGGCCGCCTTGAACAGCGGCGAGGTGTACGACTCGACCAGGCCCGAGACGACGGCGCGGGTGCGCCCCTCCCCTTCGGCGACCTCGCTGATCGTGGCGGCCTCCGCGGTGGACTGGTCCATGCGGGTGTCGAACATGTACTCGAGCGCGCCGGTGATCAGGTCCTCGCGGGTGGGGAAATGGTGCTGGGCGGCCCCGCGCGACACCCCGGCCCGTTCGGCGACCACCGACACGGTGGCGGCTGCCCAGCCGGTCTCGGCCAGGCAGTCGATGGTCGCCTCCAGCAGCCGCTGCCGGGTGGCCCGGCTGCGGTCCTGCTTGGGTTCGTGGGGTGTCGCCATTGCCCTATTGTGCCCAGCTGGGCGGGCGCTTCTGGAAGAAGGCCGTCATGCCCTCGATCACCTCGGGGGTGCCGAAGAAGCCAGCGGAACGCCGCGCGAGCGCCTCGGCCTCGGCGTCGAAGGTGGCCAACAGGGTCGCGTTGACCAGCTTCTTGGACTCGGCCAGCCCCTGCGGCGAACCCTTGCGCAGTTCTCCCGCAAGGCGTTTGACCTCGGCGGCGGCATCGGCGGCCGCCACGGTGACCAGCCCGATCTCCCGCGCGGTCGCGGCGTCGAACTTCTCGCCGGTCAGGAAGTAGCGACTCGCCGCGCGCTGGTCCAGGCGCGGCACCAGCGTGAGCGAGATCATGAACGGCGCCATCCCGATCCGCACCTCGGTGAGCGCGAAACTGCTCCCCGGCCCGGCCACGACGAGATCGCAGGCACCGATGATGCCCATGCCACCGGCACGCACATTGCCGTCGATCTGGGCGATGACCGGTTTGGGCGAGGTGAGGATGCCGCGCAGCACGTCGATCATCACGCGGGTGCGCTCGTCGGCGGCCACCGCGGGATCGGCGTGGCTGGCCTCCTTGAGATCGGCGCCCGCGCAGAAGGTGTCACCGGTGTGGGTGAGCACGATGCCGCGCACGGCGGGATCAGTTGCCGCCGCGTCCAATCCGGCGAGCAGCTCGCGAACGAGCTTGGACGAGAGGGCATTACGGTTGTGCGGGGAATCGAAGGTCAGCGTGGCGAACCCGTCGACGACCTCGTAGCGGACGAACGGTGCTTCCGTCACGTCACTCATCGGGACTCCTGTTCATCCGATAGAGGTGGTCGCCCCGACGTCGAGGCGACCACCGGTGTCCTAGTACGAGCGGGGCAGGCCGAGCGAATGCTGGGCCACGAAGTTCAGGATCATCTCGCGACTCACCGGGGCGATGCGCGCGATGCGGGCGGCCTGCAGCATGGCCGCCAGGCCGACCTCGCGGGTCAGGCCCGAACCACCGTGGGTCTGGATCGACTGGTCGAGCGCCTTGATGCTGGCCTCGGCGGCCGCGTACTTGGCCATGTTCGCGGCCTCGGCGGCACCGAATTCGTCGCCGGTGTCGTAGAGGGTCGCGGCCTTCTGCATCATCAGCTTGGCCAGTTCCAGCTCGATCTTGACCTGCGCGAGTGGATGCGAAATGCCCTGGTGCGCACCGATCGGCGTCTTCCAGACGGTGCGCTCCTTGGCGTACTCGACGGCGCGGTCGATGGCGTAGCGGCCGAGGCCGACCGCCATGGCCGAGCCCATGATGCGCTCGGGGTTCAGGCCGGCGAACAGCTGGGCCAGCGCCGCGTCCTCGGAGCCGACGAGGGCGTCGGCGGGCAGGCGCACATCGTCGAAGAACAGCGTGAACTGGTTGTCCGGCTCGACGATGTCCATCTCCTGGACGTTCTTCACCAGTCCGGGCGCGTCGGTCGGCACGATGAACAGGGCGGGCTTGAGCTTGCCGGTCTTGTGGTCCTCGGTGCGCGAGACCACCAGGATCGCCTCGGCCTGATCGACGCCGGAGATGAAGATCTTGCGGCCGTTGAGTATCCAGTCGCCACCGTCGCGGCGGGCCGTGGTGGTGATCTGGTGCGAGTTGGAGCCCGCGTCGGGCTCGGTGATGCCGAAGACCATCTTGGCCGAGCCGTCGGAGAGCCTGGGCAGCCAGGACTGCTTCTGCGCGTCGGTGCCGTACTTGGTGATGATGGTGCCGCAGATGGCCGGCGAGACCACCATCAGCAGCAGGCCCGCGCCCTGGGCGGAGAGCTCCTCCATCACCAGCGCCAGCTCGTACATGCCCGCGCCACCGCCGCCGTACTCCTCGGGCAGGTTCACGCCGAGGAAGCCGAGCTTGCCCGCCTCGTCCCACAGTTCGGTGAGCGGCTCGTTCTTGCGCGAGAGCGGCAGCACGTAGTCGCGGTAGTTGTACTTGGCGGCCAGCGAAGCGACCGCCGCCCGCAACGCCTTCTGCTCTTCGGTTTCTATGAAGCTCATGCCTGCTCCTGCTCTTCTTCCTCGACCACGGCGAGGACGGTTCCGACCTCGACCTGCTGGCCGACGGTCACGTTCAAGGCGCTGAGAATGCCGGTGGCCGGCGCGGCGATGGTGTGCTCCATCTTCATCGCCTCCAGCCACAGAATGGGCTGACCCTGCTTGACCTGGTCGCCTTCGGCGGCACCGAGGCGGATGACGCTGCCGGGCATCGGTGCGAGCAGCGAACCGGCCGCGACCTGCTCGGACGGGTCGGTGAAACGCGGCAACCGGCGCACGGCCACCGGGCCGAGCGGGGAGTCGACCGCGACGAGGTCGCCGTAGCGGGCGATCTCGAACTGCCTGCGCACCGGGCCGCGTTCACCCGGCACCGCGAGGACGACGCGATCGGGCGCCGCCGAGATCAGCTCGAGCCCGTCGTGGCCCTCCACCGTCACGCCGGAGCGGGTGTGGCGATAGCGCACCTCGTGGGTGCCGGAGGTCCGACTCTCGTAGGACTTGGTCTGCGGCAGCGAGGCCAGGTTGCGCCAGCCGTTGGGCGCCAGGCGGGTGAACCGGCTGGCGGCGTGGTTGGCGGCCGAATCGGCCAGTGCGGCAGCGACAATCGACAGTGCCTCGTCGGATTCCGAAGCCAGCGGCGCCGAGAGCGCGGCCAGGTCGTGGGTGACGAAGAAGGCGGTGTCGGTGTCACCGGCCAGGAAGGCCGGATGGCGCAGCACGCGCACCAGCAGGTCGCGGTTGGTCACCAGGCCGTGGATCTTGGCCCGCTGCAGCGCGGTGGCGAGCAGATGCGCTGCCTCGGCACGGGTTTCGGCGTAGGAGATGACCTTGGCCAGCATCGGGTCGTAGTGCACGCCGACCACCGAATCGTCGACGACGCCGGTGTCGAGGCGCACGCCGGGCTGATCGAGCACGGTGAATTCACCGGTGGTGAACGGGATCTCGATCTTGTGTACCGGTCCGCTCTGCGGCTGCCAGTCGTGGGACGGGTCCTCGGCGTAGAGGCGGACCTCGATCGAATGACCGCGCAGCGCGGGCTGGGTCGCGGGCAGCGGCAGGCCGGAAGCCACCTGCAACTGCAGGCGGACCAGGTCGAGGCCGGTGGTCTGCTCGGTGACCGGATGTTCCACCTGCAGGCGGGTGTTCATCTCCAGGAAGAAGAACTCACCCTTCTCGTCGGCCAGGAACTCGACCGTGCCCGCACCCTCGTAGCCGATCGCCTCGGCGGCCAGGCGAGCCGCCTCGAACAGGCGGTCGCGCATGCCGTCGATCTTCTCGACCAGCGGCGAGGGCGCTTCCTCGACGACCTTCTGATGCCTGCGCTGAATCGAGCACTCACGCTCGCCGACCGCCCAGGTCTTGCCGAAGGTGTCCGACATGACCTGCACTTCGATGTGGCGCCCGGTCTCGAGGTAGCGCTCACAGAACACGGTCGGATCGCCGAAGGCCGACTCGGCCTCGCGCCGGGCCGCCGCGATCTGGTCCTGCAGCTCACCGAGCTCGCGCACGACGCGCATGCCGCGACCGCCACCACCGGCGGAGGCCTTGATGAGCACGGGCAGGTGCGCTTCGGTGACCTCGGCCGGATCGAGCTCGGCGAGCACGGGCACACCGGCGGCATCCATCATCTTCTTGGACTCGACCTTGGAGCCCATCTGCTCGATCGCCGCGACCGGCGGACCGATCCACACCAGACCGGCGTCGAGCACGGAACGCGCGAATTCGGCGTTCTCGGAGAGGAATCCGTAGCCCGGGTGGATCGCGTCGGCACCGGCGGCCAGCGCCGCCTCGATGATCAGCTCACCGCGCAGGTAGGTCTCGGCGGGGGTGTTGCCTGGCAGGCGGATGGCCGCGTCGGCCTCGGACACGTGCGGTGCCGAAGCATCTGCGTCCGAGTAGACGGCCGTCGTGCCGATACCCATCCGACGACAGGTGGCGAACACGCGCCGCGCGATCTCACCGCGGTTGGCGACAAGAACATTCGTAATGGCCATGTTGTCGCGCCTCACATTCGGAAGACGCCGAAGCCCTCGGCGCCCTGGATCGGTGCGTTGTGGATGGCCGACAGGGCCATTCCCAGCACGGTGCGGGTGTCACGGGGGTCGATGATGCCGTCGTCGAAGAGCCTGCCCGACAGGAACATCGGCATGGCCTCGGCCTCGATCTGCGCTTCGACCATCGCCGCCAGTCCGGCTGCCGCCTCTTCGTCGAAGGGCAGACCCTTCGCCTCGGCCGCGCCGCGCTGCACGATGGTGAGCACGCCGCCCAGCTGCGCGCCGCCCATCACGGCGGATTTCGCGCTCGGCCAGGCGAACAGGAACCGCGGATTGAACGCGCGCCCACACATGCCGTAGTGCCCGGCGCCGTAGGAGGCGCCGACCAGCAGCGAGATGTGCGGCACCTTGGAGTTGGCGACCGCGTTGATCATCATCGCGCCGTGCTTGATGATGCCGCCGTGCTCGTACTCCTTGCCGACCATGTAGCCGGTGGTGTTGTGCAGGAACAGCAGTGGGGTGTTCTTCTTGTTGGCCAGCTGGATGAACTGGGTGGCCTTCTGCGATTCCTCGGAGAACAGCACGCCGCGCGCGTTCGCCAGGATGCCGATCGGGAAGCCGTTGATCTCGGCCCAGCCGGTGACCAGGCTCGAGCCGTAGAGCGGCTTGAACTCGTCGAAGTCCGAACCGTCGACGACGCGGGCGATCACCTCGCGCGGGTCGAACGGGATCTTCAGGTCCGAGGGCACGATGCCGAGCAGTTCCTCGGGATCGTAGAGCGGCGAGATGACCTCGGCGCGCGGCTCGGGGCCCTGCTTCTTCCAGTTCAGGCGGCGCACGATGCCGCGGCCGATGCGGATGGCGTCCTGCTCGTCGGCGGCCATGTAGTCGGCCAGACCCGAAGTGCGCGCGTGCATCTCGGCGCCACCGAGGGTCTCGTCGTCGGAGTCCTCACCGGTGGCCATCTTCACCAGCGGCGGGCCGGCCAGGAAGACCTTCGCGCCCTCCTTGACCATCACCACGTAGTCCGACATGCCGGGGATGTAGGCACCACCGGCCGTCGAGTTGCCGAAAACCAGTGAGATGGTGGGGATTCCGGCAGCCGAAGCCTGGGTGAGGTCGCGGAACATCGCGCCACCCGGGATGAACACTTCCTTCTGCGTGGGCAGATCGGCGCCACCGGACTCGACCAGCGAGATCACCGGCAAGCGGTTCTCCCGCACGATGTCGTTGATCCGCAACGTCTTCCGCAGCGTCCACGGGTTGGAAGTGCCACCACGCACGGTGGGATCCGGCGCGACGATCATGCACTCGACACCCTCGACGATGCCGATCCCGGCGATGGTCGACGCACCGACATGGAAGTCACTGCCCCAGGCCGCGAGCGGGCACAGCTCCAGGAACGGCGAGTCCTCATCCAGCAGCAGTTCGATGCGCTCTCGCGCGGTCAGCTTGCCCCGCTTGTGATGCCGGGCCACTTTCTCGGGCCCGCCACCGGCGATGGCCTTGGCGAATTCGCCCTCGATCTCGGCGAGCTTGGTCGACATGGCTTCGGCGGCCGCACCGTACTCGGGCGAGGCGGTGTCGAGCGTGGAACGGAAGGTCGTCACGACTGGTACCCCAATACTTTCGACGCCAGCATGGTCAGGATCTCGTTGGTGCCGCCACCGATGCCGATGATGCGGATGTCGCGGTAGATGCGCTCCACCTCGGACTCGCGCATGTAACCCATCCCGCCGTGCAGCTGAACCGCCTGGTTGGCAACCCATTCCACGGTTTCGACGGCGGTGTTCTTGGCGAAGCAGACCTCGGCGATCAGGCCCTGCTCGCCGTTCTCCACGCGCTCGACCAGCGAGCGGGTGTACACCCGGGACAGGTCGATACGGCGGGCCATCTCGGTGAGCGTCATCTGCACCGACTGGCGGCTGATCAGCGGGCGGCCGAAGGTCTCGCGGTTGCGGGTCCACTCGAGGGTGAGGTCGAGGGCGCGCTGGGCCATCGAGTACGCCTGCACGGCGAGGCCGACCCGCTCGCTGACGAACGCGTTGGCGATCTGGGCGAAGCCGGAATTCTCCGCGCCGACCAGGTTCGAAACAGGCACCCGCACATCGGTGAACGACAGCTCACCGGTGTCCGAGGCCAGCCAGCCCATCTTCTCCAGCTTGCGAGTCACCTCGAAACCCGGAGTGTCGGTGGGCACGATGATCAGCGAGACACCGGCCGCGCCGGGCCCGCCGGTGCGCACCGCGGTGACGATGAAGTCCGCGCGGCAGGCCGAGGTGATGAAGGTCTTGGCGCCGTTGATGATGAAGTCGTCGCCGTCGCGCACCGCCGAGGTGGTGAGGTGACCGACATCGGAGCCGCCGCCGGGCTCGGTGATGGCCAGCGAGCCGATCAGGTCACCGGCCAGGGTGGGCTTGACCCACTTCTCGATCTGTTCCTGATTGCCCGAGGCGATGATGTGCGGCAACGAGATTCCGCAGGTGAACAGCGAAGCCCACAGGCCGCCGGAGGCGCCCGCGTAGTGCAGCTCCTCGCTGAGCACCACACCGTCGATCGGCGAACCGCCTTCGCCACCGGCGAATTCGGGGTACTCGATGCCGAGCAGGCCGAGTTCGCCCGCCTTCTTGTGCAGTTCACGCGGGATCAGGCCCTCACGCTCCCAGCTGTCGAGATCGGGCAGGATCTCCCGCTCGACGAACCCGCGCACGGTGGCGCGCAGCTCTTTTCGCTCCGGTGTTTCCCAAACAGACGTCATGCGAGCAGCTCCGTCGGCAGATCGAGGTGGCGGGAGCGCAGCCATTCGCCGAGCCCCTTGGCCTGCGGGTCGAAACGTGCCTGGTAGGCGACGCCCTTGCCGAGCAGGCCGGAGATGATGAAGTTGACCGCGCGCAGATTGGGCAGCACGTGGCGGGTGACGGTGAGTTCGGCCGTCTCGGGCAGGAGTTCCTGGAGCTTCTCGACCGTGAGGGTGTGCACCAACCACCGCCATTGCTGGTCGGTGCGCACCCAGACGCCGATATTGGCGTCCCCGCCCTTGTCGCCGCTGCGGGCAAGAGCGATCGAGCCGAGCGGGACTCGGCGGGTCTCGGAAGGCGGCGGGGCCGCGGGCAGCTCCGGTTCGGAGACCGGTTCGAGCACAACGGTTTCCGTGGCGGGCGCGATGTCGACGCGGGTGCCGTCGGCCAGCACGGCGACGTGCGGCACCTCGTGCGCGTCGACGAAGCCGGGGGTGAACACACCGTAGGGCGCGCCGTTGCCGGGCAGCGTGGTGAAGCTCGCGCCCGGGTAGCTGGCCAGCGCGAGTTCCACGGCGACACTGGAGAATCCGCGGCCGACCTTGTTCGGATCGGGATCGCGCACCACACAGCGCAGCAGCGCGCTGGCCTGCTCCTCGGTGTCGGCGTCGGGACGGTCGAGGCGCGCCAGCGTCCAGCTGAGTTCGGCGGGCTTGACGGTCAGCCACGCTTCCAGCTGACGCTGGGCCAGCGCGGCCTTGGCCTCGATGTCGAGGCCGGTGAGGATGAATTCCATCTCGTTGCGGAAACCGCCGAGGGTGTTGAGCGAGACCTTGAGCTGCGGCGGCGGGGCCTCCCCGGTCACACCGCTGATCAGCACCCGGTCCCTACCCTCCTGGCTGACGGCGATGCTGTCGAGGCGGGTGGTGACATCGGGTCCGGCGTAGCGCGCGCCCTGGATCTCGT
The DNA here is from genome assembly GCF_042883805.1 of Nocardia sp. NPDC058176. Classification (NCBI taxonomy): domain Bacteria; kingdom Bacillati; phylum Actinomycetota; class Actinomycetes; order Mycobacteriales; family Nocardiaceae; genus Nocardia; species Nocardia sp. NPDC058176. Next base: position 725,965 of record NZ_JBHVVA010000002.1, read on the forward strand.
ACATGAGCTGGGCTTCGACCGTGTCCACGGTGACCGTGCCGCCGGTGCCGTCGTGCTTGGTGATGACGCTGGACCCGTCGCGGCGGATCTCGGCGATCGGGAAGCCGGGGCGACCGATGTCGCCGAGTTCGGTGAAGAAGGCGAAGTTGCCGCCGGTGGCCTGGGTGCTGCACTCGATCACGTGCCCGGCGACCACGGCTCCGGCGAGCGCGTCGTAATCGGTTCGCGCCCAACCGAAGTGGGCGGCGGCGGGGCCGACGATCACCGAGGCGTCGGTGACCCGGCCGGTGACGACGATGTCGGCGCCGGAGTTCAGGCACTCGACGATGCCCCACGCGCCCAGGTAGGCATTGGCGGTGAGCGGCTGGCCGAGGTCGAGCTCGGCGGCCCGGCCGACCAGGTCGTCACCCTCGACATGGGCGATCTTGGCGTCCAGACCGAGATCGGCGGCCACCTTGCGCAGCCGCTCGGCCAGCCCGGCCGGATTGAGCCCACCCGCATTGGTGACGATCTGCACGTTCCGCTCGAGCGCGAGACCGAGACAGTCCTCGATCTGCTTCACGAACGTCTTGGCGTAGCCGAGGCTGGGGTCCTTCATCCGGTCGCGGCCCAGGATCAGCATGGTCAGCTCGGCGAGGTAGTCACCGGTGAGCACGTCGAGCTGCCCACCCTCGAGCATCTCGCGCATCGCGCTCAGCCGGTCACCGTAGAACCCGGAACAGTTGCCGATCCTGATCAGGTCCGGATCAGCGGAGAGTGCACTCATGCGACCCAGGATCACACCGCTTCAGAAAAAAAGCAAGCATGCGTGCTTGTTAATCGCCCTCGACGGCTACTACGACCGCTGCGCCATCGGCCGCAGGCCACACGTGTCGGCGAAGCCCTCCGACTCGATGCCGAGCGCGACATTGCCGCGGGTGGTCAGGTTCGCGAACCCGATCACACTGCTCAGCTCGATCACCGCGGCGGCGCCCAGCTGGTCGCGCAGACGGGCGACCAGCTCGTCGGTGACCGTCAGAGGGGTCTGACTCATCGCCTCGGCGAATTCGAGGACATCACGCTCGAGCGGTGTGAACACCTCGGACTCGCGCCAGCGCGGGATCTGCTGCGCCTTGTCCATGTCGAGACCTCGGTTGAAGGCCATGAAGTAGTTGAAGTCGAGACACCACGAGCAGCCGATCAGCGACGCGACCGCCATGTGGGCATACGACTTCAGCGCCTCGTCGCAGCTGTCCCACTTCTGCACCTTGCGGCCGTAGCCCATCGAGGCCTTCAGCACCGGCTGGTTGTGCCACATCACGCCCAACGACTCCGGCACCTTGCCGAACATGCGCGCACTCATCTTCTTCACGATGGCGCCGAACAGGCCGTCGATCCGGGCCGGGGGAATTCGGGTGGTCATGGCTCCTCCTGGGAGTGGTGTCGGATGGTTTCACCATGTAGACGCCGACCAGCCGCGATCTGTGACAAATCGCCATGACAGCATGGAACCGACCCGCGCCCGCAACGAAAGTGAAGCCACAATGTCGTCCTCGACCGCCGTGATCCTGATGTTCGCCCTCACCGGGTTCCTGTTGGGCGGGGCCTTCACGACCTGGAAGAACAATCGGCAGATGTCGATCGCCCTGCTCGTCGCCGCCGGGCTCGCCGCCCTCGGTGCGGTGCTCTGGCTGCAGTAGTCAGCTGGTGCTGAGCTTGTAGATCCGGACGTCCTCGGGGACGCCGTTGAGGGGTGCCGCCCAGAAGTTGCGTTTGTACGGCTTGACGGTGACGCCGAGTTCCTCGAGTGTCTCCGGGCGCAGGGCGGCCAGGGTGGTGCTCGACAGCATCGTGTTGCCGTTGCCGCCTGCCTCCATCATCCTGGCGGCGATGTTGACGTCGACGCCGAGCCAGTCGCCACCGATCTCGCGCGGGGTGCCGGTGTGCAGGCCCACGCGCATGCGCGGGCGATAGCCGTCGACCTCCACCTCGGCGAGGTTGCGGCGGGCCGCCAGCGCGGCGCGCACGGCGCGATCCGGCGAGGAGAACACCGCCATCAGGCCGTCGCCCATCCGTTTGACCACCTGACCGCCCCGCTCGGCGATCGGCGGCTCGATGGCCTTGGCGACCTGCCGCAGCAGGTTCAGGGTGCGCTCGTCGCCCGCCGCGAGCGACCAGCTCGAGAACGCCACCAGATCGGTGAACACGATGGTCACCGGCTCGGTACCGCGCACGCGCCCGATCCGCTCCAGCGCCGCCTGCCAGACCTGCAACGCGCCGAAACCGATCTCCCTGGCCGCGCTGGGCGTGCCACCGGCGAACTTGTCCGCCGCCCTGGCCACCGCGCGAGCGCCACCGGGGCCGGAGACCGACAGCGGATCGCCGAAGGCCGGGTCACCGGGCAGCTGCTGGCGGGCCTTGCGCAGGGCGCCGATCACGTCGGCACGCCGGTTGGCCGCCTGCAGTTTCGAGGAGAACTGAACGCGCCGACGACCGGGGCGCGCATCGGCATCACCGGACGCGCGGTCGTCCTGTTCACCAACGATCGGCTCCAACGGGATCACCACCTCCGCCGCGGCATCGCGCCGCCGCGGATCGCTCCCGCCAGAAGGCGTATCACTCACGCCCCGAGACTATCTCACCCAACGACGACCGCCGGTCCGCTGCGTCACGAGCAGCGGACCGGCGGTCGTTACCTTCGGCTACCGGGCAGCGGAAGCCGAAGGGGCGGATCAGGCGACCTCCCGACAAGGTCGCCGACCCTGGCAACCCGGGCTCTTGCGAGGGCAACCCGGGCAAGCAGTTGTCAGGCGTCGCGGCGGTTGACCACCACGAGCGCACCGGCGAACACGATCGCCACGAAGGCGGCGAAGTAGATCAGGCTGCCCCACACGCCCCAGTGCCAGTTGCCGGACACCTCGTCGACGGTCAGGAAGCGGTTCATGTTGGCGAACGGCAGGAACGGGGTGACCGCCCGGCCGAAGCTGCCGAACGCGCCGAGCAGGCTCTCGATGACCAGCGGCCACAGCACGATCAGCGAAATGGCCGCGGCCGACTGCCGGACCAGCACACCGACACCGATCGCCAGCACCACACCGAGCAGGGCGTAGATCGGAATGCTGTAGATCTCGCGCCAGTTGCCCTCGAGCACCAGGCCGGGGGCGTCGTCACCGACGATCAGCTTGGCCACCACGAAGGCGACCAGCGCCAGCACACCCGTCAGCAGCGCGGCGTACACGCCGACCAGACCGGCCTTGGAGACGACCACCTTCGACCGCTTCGGCACCGCGAGGAAGCTGGCCCGGATGACGCCGAAGCGATATTCGCTGGTCACCGTGAGCGCGGCCATGATCATCAGGACCATCACGCCGAACGCGGTCACGCCGGAGGCGGCCACGCCGGGGGTCAGCGGCGGCGGCCCCTGTCCCGGCTCGGCGTCGATGTTGGTGATCAGCGACATCAGCACGGCCAGGCCGATGCTGAGCGCGATCACGACCGCCGAGCACCACCAGGGTGAGCGGGTCGAGGTGAGTTTGATTCGTTCCGCGGCGAGCACTCCCATCAGAGCGCACCTCCCATCACCTGGTCGAAGCCCGCGCCGTGGTACTCCACCGCGCCGCCGGTCATTCGCATGAACGCCTCTTCGAGGGAGGCCTGCTGTGGCGCCAGCTCGTAGAGCGTGACGCTGTTCGTCCCGGCCACCTTGCCGACCTCGTCGCTGGTCACGCCGGCCACGATCAGCGCGGAATCGCCCTCTTCGCGCACGGTCATGCCGTGCGAGGTGAGCAGACTGCGCAGCTGGTCGAGCTGGGGACTGCGGACGCGGACCGACTGCTCGGACGCGCGGTCGATGAAGTCCTTGGTGGTGGTGTCGGCGATGAGCTGACCCCGGCCGATCACGATCAGATGCTCGGCGGTCTGGGCCATCTCCGAGAGCAGGTGGCTCGACACGAGCACCGTGCGGCCCTCGGCGGCCAGCCGCTGCATGAAGCGGCGGATCCAGAGGATGCCCTCGGGATCGAGGCCGTTGACCGGCTCGTCGAACAGCAGCACCTTCGGGTCACCGAGCAGCGCACCGGCCAGGCCGAGCCGCTGGGACATGCCGAGGGAGAAGCCGCCCGCGTTCTTGCCGGCCACCTCCGACAGACCGACCAGGCGCAACACCTCGTCGACCCGGGACTTGGGCAGGTCGTTGGACACGGCCAGCCATTCCAGGTGGGCGCGCGCCGATCGGTTCGGATGCACCCACTTGGCGTCGAGCAGCGCGCCGACCTCGGTCAGCGGGCGCTCCAGATCCTGGTAGCGCTTGCCGTCGATCAGCGCGGTGCCCGAGGTGGGCTGATCCAATCCGAGGATCATCCGCATGGTGGTGGATTTGCCCGCACCGTTGGGGCCGAGGAACCCGGTCACCTGTCCTGGATGGACGGTGAACGAGAGGTCCTGCACCGCGACGGTCTGGCCGAATTGCTTCGTCAGGCCCTTCAGCTCGATCATGCGTCCCAGCTTGCCGCATGATCGGTCACGGACGCGTCGCCGTGAGGTAGCGAGTTGGGTCATCCTCGAGGATGACCCCGACCCCGAGACGGGACTAGCGGCCTGGGGACGAAGCCTGAGCCCAGAAGCGCTTGGGGATGCGCCCGGCCCGCCTGGCCAGGTATCCGGCCCGCACGGCGGCGGCCATCGACTCGGCCATGAGCTCGGGTTCGCGGGCCCTGGTCACCGCGGTAGCCAGCAGGACTGCCGAGCAGCCGAGTTCCATGGCAAGGGCGGCGTCGCTCGCGGTGCCGATGCCGGCGTCGAGGATCACCGGGACGCCTGCCTCGGCCACGATCATCTCGATGTTGTGCGGGTTGCCGATCCCGAGGCCGGTGCCGATGGGCGCGCCGAGCGGCATGACCGCGGCGCAGCCCGCGTCTTCGAGCCGACGGGCCAGCACGGGGTCGTCGTTGGTGTAGGGCAGGACGACGAAACCGTCGTCGACGAGCTGTTCGGCGGCGTCGAGCAGCTCGATCGGATCGGGCAGCAGGGTGCGCTCGTCGGCGACGACCTCGAGCTTGACCCAGTGCGTGTCCAGCGCCTCGCGGGCCAGGCGCGCGGTGAGCACCGCTTCGGCGGCGGTGCGACAGCCCGCGGTGTTGGGCAGCGGGGTGATGTCGAGCCGCTTGAGCAGATCGAGCACGCCGGTGCCGCCCGCCGCGTCGACCCGGCGCATCGCGACCGTGGTCAGCTCGGTGCCCGAGGCGATGAGCGCCTGTTCGAGCACGGCGAGATTCTCGGCGCCGCCGGTGCCCATGATCAGGCGCGAGCCGAACTCCTTGTCCGCGATGCGCAGCGGCTCAGCCACCCTGGACCGCCGTCAGCACCTCGATGGTCCAGCCGCGCGCGACGGGCTCGTCCCAGCGCGATTTCGGGAAGACCGCGCCGTCGATCGCCAGGGCCACCCCCTGGCACGGCAGTTCGAGCCTGGTCAGCAGGTCACGAACACTGAGCGGCTCGGCGAACTCGTGGTCGACACCGTTGACGGTGACGCCGATCGGAATGGTCGAGGTCATCGGACTCCTCCTGGGGATGACGACAGCACAGACGTCGAAAAACGTTGGGGCGAGGCCGCTTCGGCGTACTCGGGAACCTCGCCGTCGAGCAGCCGCGGGACGGTGACGGCGGTGAGCGCGAGGGTCAGCATGCCGTTGCGGCCGTGGCCGGTGGCCGCGACGACCCGGTCGTCGAGTGCGCCGAGCAGCGGCAGGTTGTCGGGGGTGCCGGGCCGCGAGCCCGCGCCCGCCTCGGCCAGTTCGTATTCGCCGATGCCGGGCAGCACGGTCTCGGCGTCGGCGATCAGGTCGCGGACCCCGCCGACGGTGACCGTGGTGTCGAACCCGGCCTCGTATTGTGTTGCGCCGATGACGATTCCGTCCGCGCGCGGCACCAGGTACACCTGCCTGCCGTGCACCCGCGCGCGGATCACCCGGCTCGGCGGCGCGCTCACGCCCGGCCGGTGCCGCAGCCGGAGGATCTCGCCCTTCACCGGCCGCACCGGCAGGCCAGGCCACAGCTCGGCGGAGCGGGCGCCCGCGGCGAGCACGACGCGATCGTGCGGCAGATCATCCAGTGCGGCAACAGCTTCGGCGCGAATCTCGACACCCGTCGCGGCGCAGGCGGCTTCGAGGGCGCGCAGCACCCGCCGGTTGTCGATCGCCGGTTCGGTGGTGGCGAGCAGGCCGGCGCGCACGGTGCGGGCCAGCGTGGGTTCCAGCGCGCGCACCCCGGCGCGATCGAGCACCGACAGATCGTGGCCGAACCCGGCCAGCCAGTCCGCGACCGTGCGCAGATCGGCGGCATCGGCGCCGTCGAGCGCGACGGTCAGGGTCTGCTCGGCGACGAACACCGATTCGCCCGATATCGCGCGCAGCCGTTCGGCGAAGGCGGGCCACTCGGCGAGCGCGGCCGCGCCGAAGGCGAGCACCCGGTCCTCACCGGGCCAGCCCTCCGACAGCGGCGCGAGCATGCCACCGGCGACGAAGGACGCGCCGGAACCGGGCGCCGGATCGAACACGGTGACCGTCCAGCCCGCCTCGGCGGCGCGCCACGCGACGGCGAGTCCGACGGCGCCGCCGCCAACGACCGCCAGAGTTCGCATCACGTTCCACCTGTCTTTTTCCGCCTGTCGAGCGCCACGGCGTTCGCGTCTCCACGGTAGCGCGACTACCGTCGACACCGTGCAGCCCTCCCATCCGAATCGATCCGTCCCGCCCAGGGAGCGCCTGTCGACCGCACTGCTGTATCTGTGCACCGACGCGCGCCGGGACAAGGGCGATCTGGCCAGGTTCGTCGATGCCGCGCTCGCGGGTGGCGTCGACATCGTCCAGCTCCGTGACAAGGGTTCGCCCGGCGAGGCCGAGTTCGGCCCGCTCGAGGCGAAGGCCGAGCTCGGCGCGCTGGCCGAGATCAAGGCCGCGACCCGCAGGCACGGCGCGCTCCTCGCGGTGAACGACCGCGCCGACATCGCGCTGGCCGCGGGCGCCGACGTCCTGCACCTCGGCCAGGGTGACCTGCCGCCCGCCTACGCGCGGCGCATCCTCGGCCCCGACGTGGTGATCGGCCGCTCGACCCACAACCGCAACCAGGCCGGTCTGGCCGCCATCGACGGCCACCTCGACTACTTCTGCACCGGCCCGATCTGGACCACCCCGACCAAGCCGGGCCGCCAGGCCGCGGGCGTCGACCTGATCCGCTCCACCGCCGACGCCCACCCGACCCTGCCGTGGTTCGCCATCGGCGGGATCGACACCGAACGCCTCCCCGAGGTCCTCGCCGCGGGTGCGCGCCGCGTCGTGGTGGTGCGTGCGATCACCGACGCCGCCGACCCCGAGGCCGCGGCGCGCGAGCTCAAAGAGGCCCTGCTCGCCGGTGCCGAACCGCGCTGACCTCGGCCCGGCTCTTCGGGTCGGGTAGCCAGGCGCGGTGCGGACCGCGTCGGCCCGAGGCAGCCGCCCGGCGGGGTGCGGGCAGATGTCGGCAGCCGACGGCTCGATGCGGACGTTCAGGCCAGCAGATCGGCTCGCCGCACGCTGAGCCCGTCGGGCGTCTCAGTGTCGACGACCACCTCGGCGCCGGGCCCGGTCGCCAGGGTGTGCAACCAGTAGAACCCCTGGTCGGCGAGGTCGACGGTGCGTGGCAGTGCCGCGGCGAGCTCCTCGTGGTCGGCTTCGAGGCGCACGCGCAGCGGCACCGCGCGCAGGCCGACCCACGACTGCGCGAACCCCGGGTGCAGCGGCAGGTCGGCGACCTCGTCCTCGGGCACCCAGGCCAGCTCGCAGCTCTCCTTGTTCGCGACCGTCGCCAGCGGGTGCTCGGCGTCGGCCACGACCGTGGTGTAGGTCCAGCCGCTGGGCGCGGTCATCGTCAGCCGTTGGGCGCGCACGCGCAGGGCGGCGGCGGTGATGCCCGCCTCCTCCTCGGCCTCCCTGACCGCAGCGTGCTCGGCCGTCTCGTGCGAGTCCCTGGCGCCACCGGGCAGGGCCCAGGTTCCACCCTGATGACTCCACAGCGCCCGGTGCTGCAACAGCACCGCGGACCCACCGCTGGGCAGCGGCGCGCGCAGCAACAGCCCCGCCGCACCGAACCTGCCCCAGTGCCGAACACCGTCCGGGCTCTTCGACCACCCGTCTCCGTCACCGCGCATCCAATACTCTTTCCTCCGAGCAGCCGAGCAGCAACCGTCTCGGGGGTGTCTGAGGGGCTGCGCCACCGGTAGGACCACAATAAACTCCGCACCAGTACGGGTGCGCGGACAGCACGGGGAGGTGAACAATGGGCGAACCGGGAAACCGCGACGCCTCGACCGAGGTGGCTGCCGTGCGTCCGCGCCCGTCGTCGCAGGCCAGGACGGGTGCGGAGGGCACCGATCCGGCCGCGTCCAAGCCGTTGACCGGGCGTCGAATGCCCTTGCGTCGACCGGCCATCGTCGTCGACCGACCGCCCGCTCCCGACGTCAAAGCGTTGCGCGCCCAGTTCGCCCCGGCCCGGTTGCGCGGGTTCGCGCACTCGTCGCCAGGCCGTCTGGTCGCCGCCGGACTGGTGCTCATGGCGCTGTGTGTGGCCGCGGGCGCGGTGACTTCGACGACCGTCAGCGATCGCCAGCAAGCTCTCGGCGTACTGCTCGACGACACCGAACCCGACGCGCACTCGGCCAACCACCTCTACACCTCGCTGTCCATCGCCGACGCCGCCGCGGGCACCGCCTTCATCGCGGGTGGCCTCGAACCCGCCGCCGTGCGCGACCGCTACACCCAGGCGATCGGCGAGGCCGCGGCCGAACTGGTGACCCAGGCTGGTCACATCTCCGCCGAGGAGGCCGGCGACCCCGCGGGCACCGATCGTGCGCTGCGCACCGGCATCGCCACCGGCCTGCCCGTCTACACCGGGCTGATCGAGACCGCGCGCGCCAACAATCGCAACGGCTACCCGGTCGGCGCGGCCTATCTCAGCGAGGCCTCGCATCAGATGCAGACCTCCCTGCTGCCGATGGCCGAGGAACTGGAGAACCACCGGTTCGACGCGGTCACCGCGGCCCAGCACCGGCACGTGCAGCCACCGTGGACCGCGATCGTGCTGCTGGTCCTGGCGCTGGCGGCGCTGATCTGGGTGCAGGTGGAGCTGGCGCGCCGATCGCGGCGGGTGTTCAACATGGGCCTGCTGCTCGGTACCACCGCGCTGGCGCTGACCCTGCTGTGGACGGTGGCGGCGGGTTCGGTGTCGGCGATGTCGATGATCCGCGGCCGCGATCAAGGCGTGGTCCCCGCCGCCCGGCTGGCCGAGAGCCGCATCCTGGTGCAGCAGGCCAGGTCGGCGGAGATGGTGAAACTGGTGCGCCGCGACGCCTCCGGTGACTACGACCGCACCTTCGACATGAACGCCACCCGGCTCACCGAACTGCTCGACGGCTACCCCGGCAACGCACCGGCGCGCGACGAGGTCGCCGCGGCCCGCGCCGCGCTCACCCGCTGGCAGTCGGCGCATCAGCGGATGAACGACACCCTGGCTCACGGTGATTTCACCGGCGCGGCCGCCGTCGCCACCGGACCCGGCGCGGCCGATTCCGCCGCCCAGGTCACCGCGCTGGACCGGGCACTCGACGAGGCAGGCGCGGCGACGCGGAACACGTTGCGGTCCAAGGTCTCCCAGGCCATCGATGTCCTGGCCTTCCTCGCGCCGGGCGCCTTCGTGCTCGGCATCGCGGCGGCCGTCTGCGTCGGGCTCGGACTGTGGCCGCGGCTGCGGGAGTACCGGTGAGGCGCGGGCGCGTCCTCGGGGCGCTGCTGCTGGTCGGCGCCGGACTGCTCGGCGGCTGCTCCGACAGCACGACCGCGCCCACCCAGCGCGGTATCTATTCCGAACCGCCGTTGCCCGCCAAGGCGATTCCGATCGGCACCGACACTCCCGTGCCGGTCGCCGACGACCGGCAGTGCGGCGATCCAACGGCCAGCCTGCGGCCGAGCACCTCCGGCGGGCCGACCGTCGAGGCGATCCGCGCGCGCGGCAGGCTGATCGTCGGGCTCGACGCGGGCAGCAACCTGTTCAGCTTCCGCGACCCGCTCACCGGGCGCATCGTCGGCTTCGACGCCGACATCGCCAGGGAGATCGCCCGCGATCTCCTCGGTGACCCCGATCTGATCGAATACCGCAGTCTCGCTTCGGAAGAGCGCGAGCCCGCGTTGATGGACCACACCGTCGACCTGATCGCCAAGACCATGACGATCACCTGCGAGCGACGCGAGCGGGTCGCGTTCTCCACCGTCTACCTGCGGGCCGATCAGCGGGTGCTGGCGATGAAGGACTCCGGCATCGATGGCCTGGCCGATCTGGCGGGCAAGCGGGTGTGCGTGGTGCGCGGCACCACCTCGCTCGACCACATCCGCCGCGACCAGCCCGCCGCCACCATCCTGACCGTGCCGACCTGGGCGGACTGCCTGGTGGTGCTGCAGCAACGGCAGGTCGACGCGGTGAGCACCGACGACTCGATCCTGGCCGGTCTGGCCGCCCAGGACCCCTACACCGAGGTGGTCGGCGAGAGCATCAGCTCCGAGCCCTACGGCATCGGCATCCCCAAGGGCGACGACGACCTGGTCCGCTTCGTCAACGCCACCCTGGATCGCATCCGCACCGACGGCACCTGGGTCCGCATCCACAATCGCTGGCTGTCCACCCTCGACCCGACGCCGACCCCACCCGCACCGAAGTACCAGGACTGACCGCCATGCCGACGACGCAACCACCCAACGGTGAACCAGCGCAGCGCGATCCGTCCAACGAGGACCGCTCCCCCGGCCTCCGCCCCGACCCGGCCCCGACGCAGCGTCGGCCGGCACGACCCGACCCCACCGGGCCCGCCCCCGCACAGCCGGAACCCGGGCGCCACCCCGAACGCTCGGATCCCGCACAGCCCGAACCGGTTCGGCGCGAACCGACGACCGTGACCCAGCGCCCGAAACCCGGGACGCTGCCGGGCGGCTGGACCCTGCCGCCCACCCCCGCCGACGACGAAACCCGCCCGCTCCCCAAACTCACCGCCGCCGAGATCGCGGCACGCACACCCCCCGCCGCCCCCGACCCGGCGAGCATTCCGCCCGCCGCGGACCACGCGGCGACCCAACGCGCCGACCGACCATCTCCCGACCGGCGCACCGATCACGGTCAGCTCCCACCGGCGGCACAGGCGGCTTCCCAGGTAGGTCGAGGCCCCACCGACGACCACCACGCCACCCAACTCGGCGACCCCTCCGCCGAAACCACCGACGAATACCCCGCCACCGAACTCAGCCACCGAGCCGACGAACACCCCGCCACCGAGCGCGCGAACCCACCCGGCGTGAACCCCGCCGCGTTCGCGCCCACCGAGGCAGCTCTTCGCCCCGACGAGCCGCCGGGCACCCAGGCGACGCCCGCCGACTCCGAATCGACCGGGAACACTTGGCATTCCGCATCGCAGACCAGCGCGGGTACCGTGCGGTCCGGACGCAGCGTGCGCACTGCCCGGTCGCGGCCCACCCGCAGGCTGGGCGCCGGTCTCGTGCCGATTCCCACGGTCGCGCCCGCCGATCCGCGGGCGGCGGTGCTGACGGACCCGGTGGTCTCGGAGGGCAAGCGCTTCTGTTGGCGTTGCAGCAATCCCGTCGGCCGGTCGACCCCCGCGCGCATCGCGGCGACCGCGGGCGAATGCGAAACCTGTGGCGCCGCCTATGATTTCCGGCCCTCGCTGCACGAGGGTGACATGGTCGCGGGGCAGTACGAGATCCAGGGTTGCATCGCCCACGGCGGCCTCGGCTGGATCTACCTGGCCATCGACCGCAATGTCAGCGACCGGTGGGTGGTGCTCAAGGGCCTGCTGCACGCCGGTGACGCCGAAGCGCAGGCTGTGGCGGTGGCCGAGCGGCAGTTCCTGGCCGAGGTGGCTCACCCCAGCATCGTCAAGATCCACAACTTCGTCGAGCACGCGGCGGGCGAAGGGTCGAGCATCGGCTACATCGTCATGGAATACGTCGGCGGCCATTCGCTGCGCGACATCCTCGACGCCAGGCCGCGCGGTGAGCGGATGCCGTTGGCCGAGGCCATCGCCTACGTGCTCGAGATCCTGCCCGCGCTCGACCACCTGCACTCGATCGGCCTCACCTACAACGACCTCAAGCCCGACAACGTGATGGTCACCGAGGACCAGGTGAAGCTGATCGACCTGGGCGCGGTCGCCACCATCGAGGCGTACGGAAACCTGTACGGCACCAAGGGTTTCCAAGCGCCGGAGATCGCCAAAACCGGCCCGACCCCCGCCTCGGACATCTACACCGTCGGCCGGACGCTGGCGGCGCTCACCCTGCACCTGCCCAGTAAGCACGGCCGCTACCTCGACGGCATCCCCGACCCCGCCGACGAACCGCTGCTGGCCCGCTACGAGTTCTTCCACCGCTTCCTGCTCACCGCCACCGAACACGATCCGGCCCTGCGCTTTCCGACGGCCCGCGCCATGTCGGCCCAGCTGGCAGGCGTGCTGCGCGAGATCCTGGCCGACGACACCGGCACCGAACATCCCCAGCTGTCCACAGTGTTCAGTCCACAGCGCACCAGCTTCGGCACCGAGGAACTGATCGGCCAGACCGACGCCTATCGCGACGGCATCGGCCGCTCCCCCCTGCTCGACCCGGCCACCGTCGTCGCCGCCCTGCCGCTGCCGCTGATCGATCCGGCCGACCCCTCCGCGCCCCTGCTGGCCGCCACCGCCAACCCCGAACCGGAGCGCGTGCTCGAGGCGCTGCACGACGCCCGCGAACGCGCCGAGGCCGACCCCGACAACGCACCGGAGACACTGGCGGGCGAACTGCTCTTCGCCGAGGCGCGCGCCCGGCTGGAGCTGGGCGAATCGGCCGCGGTACTGCACCTGCTCGACCGCGCGCCCACCGAATCCGACTGGCGCACCGACTGGTTCGCCGGCCAGGCGTCCCTGCTCGAACTCGACTACGAAGCGGCCTTCGGTGCCTTCGAAGCGGTGCTGCGGGTGTTACCCGGTGAGATCGCGCCCAAGCTGGCGCTGGCCGCCACCGCGGAACTGATCCTGCAGCACTGGGACACCGACGAGCCCGAACAGTGGCGCGCTTTCGCCGAGCGCTACTACGACACCGTCTGGCGCACCGACCGCGCAGTGGTGAGCGCGGCGTTCGGACTCGCCAGGCAGCTGGCCGTCGCGGGTCGTGTCAGCGAGGCGGTGCACGCGCTCGACGACGTCCCCGCCGCGTCCCGGCACTTCACCACCGCCCAGACCACGGCGATCCTGCTGCTGCTCACCAGCGCTCCGGTCGGCGAGCTGGACGAGCAGGTCATCCGCCTCGCCGCCTCCCGCGCCCAATCCATCCCACGCGGCGAGAACCGCGCCATCCTCATGCGCACGCTCGTCCAGGGCACGGCCCTGGCCTGGACGCAGGCCGGGAACACCCCGAAACGCAAGGACGCCAAGCTGTTCGGACGCCCCTTCGACGAACGTGACCTCCGCGAAGGCACCGAATCCGGCCTGCGCACCCTCGCCCGCAACGCCCCCGACCGAGCCCACCGCTACGCCCTCGTCGACCTCGCCAACTCCCTACGCCCCCAGTCCTGGTTCTAGCGACCTGGTCAGCCGATCACCAGGCACTGGTGGCGTTCGCCTCTCGGCCGATGCTTACCTGAGTGCCTGGTGATCAACCGTCCAACACGGGAGACGTCAGCTGGTGGCGACCAATTCGTGTGCGGCCCTGGCGATGGCGAGTTCCTCGTTGGTCGGGACGACCAGGACGGAGACCCGCGCGTCGTCCGGCGAGATGCGGCGGACGCCGGGAGCCCTGGTCTCGTTGCGCTCCGGATCGATCTCGATGCCGAAGCCGCTCAGCCCGGCGAGGGCGTCAGCGCGCACAGCGGCACTGTTCTCGCCGACACCGGCGGTGAACACGATGTCGTCGACGGCACCGAGCTCCACCAGGTAGGCGCCGAGGTAGCGGCGCAGCCGGTGGATGTAGACGTCGTAGGCCAGCTTGGCCGCCGCGTCACCACCGTCGATGAGCTGCTGCAACTCGCGGAAATCGTTCACCCCGGACAGCCCCTTGATCCCGGAATCGCGATTGAGCAGCCGCTCGACCTGCTCGAGGTCGAGCCCGGCGACATGGATGAGGTGCGGGATGATCCCCGGGTCGAGATCGCCGGGCCTGGTCCCCATCACCAGACCCTCCAGCGGGGTCAGACCCATGGTGGTGTCGATGGCGCGGCCACCGGCGATGGCCGAGGCCGAGGCGCCGTTGCCCAGGTGGAAGACGATCTGGTTCAGCTCGCTGCTCGGCCTGCCGAGGAACTCCGCGGCCTTCTCCGAGACGTACTGATGCGAGGTGCCATGGAAGCCGTACTTGCGAATACCGTGCGCGGCAGCGACTTTCGCGTCGATCGCATAGGTCCGCGCGGCTTCGGGCAGGCTGTGGAAGAACCCGGTGTCGAACACCGCCACCTGCGGGATGCCGGGCAGCAGCTCTCTGGTGGACTCGATGCCGATCACATTGGCCGGATTGTGCAGCGGCGCGAGCACCGACAGCTCGCGGATCGTGCGCACGACCTCATCGGTGATCAGCGTGGGCTCCCAGAACACCTCGCCGCCGTGCACCACCCGGTGCCCGACCGCGCCGACACCGACCGTGGTCAGGTCGAGGCCGGTCTCGCGGAACATCTCGAAGGCCTGGCGCAGCCCGGCGCGGTGATCCGGGATCGGCCCGTCGTGCACGAGTTTGCGGTCGCCACATTCGTGCACGATCCGCCCGCCCTGGGTCTCACCGATCTTCTCGACGAGACCGGAGGCCACCACCTCGGCCGTATCGGCATGCAGCAGTTGGTATTTGATCGACGAGGAGCCGCTGTTCAGCACCAGGACCAGGTCACTCACTTGTCGTCTCCCTGCGCCTGGATGGCGGTGATCGCCACGGTGTTCACGATGTCGGCGACCAGCGCGCCGCGGGACAGGTCGTTGACCGGCTTGCGCAGACCCTGCAGCACCGGGCCGATCGCCACCGCGCCCGCGCTGCGCTGCACCGCCTTGTAGGTGTTGTTGCCGGTGTTGAGGTCGGGGAAGATGAAGACCGTCGCGCGCCCGGCCACCAGCGAATCGGGCAGTTTCGCGCTGGCGACGGTGGGTTCGATCGCCGCGTCGTACTGGATCGGACCCTCCACCGGAAGCTCCGGCGCGCGCTCGCGCACGAGGTCGGTGGCAGTGCGCACCTTGTCCACATCGGCGCCGGTGCCGGACGCGCCGGTCGAGTACGACAGCATCGCCACCTTCGGGTCGATGCCGAAGCGGGCCGCGGTGCCCGCCGAGGACACCGCGATATCAGCCAGCTGCTCCGAACTCGGATCGGGCACCACCGCGCAGTCGCCGTAGGCGAGCACCCGGTCGGCCAGGCACATCAGGAACACGCTCGACACCGTCGAGACGCCCGGCACGGTCTTGATGATCTCGAACGAGGGCCGGATGGTGTGCGCGGTGGTGTGCGCGGCGCCGGAGACCATGCCGTCGGCGATGCCCTTGTAGACCATCATGGTGCCGAAATACGAGATGTCGGACATGGTTTCGCGCGCCCGCTCGACCGTCATGCCCTTGTGCTTGCGCAATTCGGTGTACTCGGCGGCGAACTCGTCGAGGTAGCCGGAAGTGCGCGGGTCGAGCACCTGCGCGGCGCCGATGTCGACGCCGAGTTCGGCCGCGCGCGCTCGCACCGAGGTCTCGTCGCCGAGGATGGTGAGGTCGGCGATCTTGCGCTGCAACACCCGGCCCGCCGCGCGCAGGATGCGGTCGTCGTCGCCCTCGGGCAGCACGATGCGCTTGCGGTCACCGCGGGCACGTTCGATCAGCTGGTACTCGAACATCTGCGGGGTCACCACGCTCGACGGCGGCACCTGGATGCGTTTGAGCAGCTCCGGCGCGTCGACCCGCTGTTCCATCAGCGCCAGCGCGGTGTCGACCTTGAGCGGGCTGCCCGCCCACATCCGGCCGCGGGTGCGGTGCACGGCGCGGGCGGTGTCGTAGGTGCCGAGTTCGGTGGTGAGGATCGGCAGCTTGGGATGCAGGCCCTCCATCAGGCGCGCGATCGCCGGGTGCGGGCGGATGCCACCGTTCATGATGATTCCCGACAGCGACGGAAAGCCCGCCGCCTCATGGGCATTGACCACACCGAGCAGCACGTCGGAGCGGTCGCCCGGCGCGATGACGACGACGCCGTCGGAGAGGCGCTCGAGAATGTGCTCGGCGGTCATGCCGCCGACCATGATCTTCAACGCCTCGCGCTGGAGCAGTTCCGGATCGCCGCTGTAGATCTCGCCGTCGATGGCCTCGCACAGCTCGCCCATGGTCGGTGCCATCAGCAGCGGCACTTCGGGCAGCGTCCAGGACGGCACGTCGAAGGCGGCCAGTTCGGTGCCGATCTCGTCGATCTCCGCGGGCACACAGCGGTTGGCGACGACGGCGACCAGCTGCGCGTGCTCGGCCGCGAGTTCGGTGGCACACAGCTCCACCAGTTGCTTCACCTCACCCGGTGCGCGGTCGGCGCCGCGCACCACGAGTAACACCGGGGCGCCGAGGTTCACCGCGATGCGCGCGTTGTAGCGAAGCTCGCTGGGACTGCCGACATCGGTGTAGTCGCTGCCGACGATCACCACCGCGTCACAGGCCTTGGCCACGTCGTGGAAGCGCATCACGATCTCGCTGATCGCGGCGTCGGGGTCGCGGTGCACATCCTCGTAGGTGACACCGAGTGCCTGCTCATAGCTGATATCGGCGGTGCTGTGCTCGAGCAGAAGTTCGAGGATGTAGTCGGGTTCTCCGGCGGAACGGGTGATCGGGCGGAACACACCGACCCGGGCTGTGGTCGCGCACAGCATCTGCAAGACACCGAGTGCCACCGTAGATTTTCCGGTGTCCCCCTCCGGCGACGCGATGTACACGGTGGACGGCGCTTGTTCGACCATGCCCGCGAGCTTAGTGAATCCGTGGCGATTCAGTGGTTCGGAGTGGCGTGATCGATCGCGTTATAGTCCCGCCCATGACACCGCAGTTCCCGGACCGGCAGTGGGGCTCACGCACCAACCCGCTCTCGCGCGCAGCCAACCGTTTCGCCGCGACCAAGCCGGGCTCCTGGCTGATCCGCACGGTGACCCCGCTCGACCGCGCCCTGCTGGAACGCACCGACGCCAAGTACACCGTGCTCGGCCCGATCGGCGCCCCGGTCATCCTCCTGACCACCACCGGCCGCAAATCCGGCATCCCCCGCACCCAGCCCCTGCTCTACGTCCACGACGGCGACACCCTCTACGTGGTCGGCTCCAACTTCGGCCAGGCCCACCACCCCGCCTGGACCGCCAACCTCCTCGCCGACCCCGCGGCCACCGTCGCCATCGCCGGCGAACGCATCCCCGTCACCGCCACCCCGGTCCCCGACGCCGACAAAGACGCCCTCTACGCCCGCTTCATAGAAATCACCGGCGCCTACGCCGCCTACCGAGACCGCACCACCCGCAACCTCCGCATCTTCGCCCTGAAGCGGGCATAGCAGGCCCCTACCGCCCTCGTTCGGGCTCCGTCACGCGATCGTGTACGCCTCGTCACCGAAGCGCGCGACCACCTGGATCTCGCCACCGAGCGCTTCGACGTACTTGCGAATCGTCTCGATCCGCGAACGTTCGATCTCGCCGTGCTCGATCTTCGAGACGGTTCGCTGCCCGATGCCGATCTTGTTGCCCAGCTCGGTCTGATTGAGCTGCTGAGCCTCGCGTAGTTCGGCCAGCCGGTAGGCACGCTCAACCGAACGCATCTTCTTCCGCACCGCCGCAACACGCGATTTGTCGTACCCGCCGCGCGGGTGCACCGACTGGCTGGTCTCGTATAGCTCCATCAGTCCAGTCCTCCTATGTGCATTCGCCCCAGGGATTCGAAGCTCCTTCATGTTCGATTGTCTCGATGCCCTGAGTGAGTCGACCCATGGTCGGCCAAGTCCCGGTCCCCGTGCCTCCAATTCTTGACGCGCGGCTTCGTAGTGGTCGAACATGACATCATCCAAGCTGCCGACCCAGTTCAGGACCTGCTTGGTGAGAAAGATGCTCCATCCCACAGATCCAGAATACCACCCCTAGGGTCTAGATCCCAGGGGTGGTATTCACCGGCGACATCATCGCGCCGGGCGTAACCGGGTTTCAGCGGACCGGGTCGTAGACCGCGAATCCGAGATGGCCGGCGACGGTGGCCATCGTCTTGTCATGGGTGACCACGGTCAGATCCTCCAGCCCGCTGCGCTGGGCGGATGCCAGGTGGATGATCGAGGGTCCCGAGCCCCTGCTTGCGCAGCACCCGGATGATCTCGGTGCGCAGCAATCGCGAGGAGACGATCCTGCTGTTTCGATCGGCGATGGTTTCGTCGAACCACTTCGCGGCGGAGTTGGAGTGCCCCAGCATGATTCGGATCGCGACCGAGATATCGAGGTAGTAGGCCCTCACCACTCGCCCTTCTCGGAATCGAGAAGTTCGTTGATGGACGCGGCGCTGCGGGGTTCGTGCCGAACGATGGCACTCGTGTGTGCTCCACCCTCGACCGCTCGCCGGATGATCTGGGTCGACGTGACAGCAGGGACGATACAGCCCGCCCGATGGTTGTGCCGGGTGAGCTCGTAGACCTCACCGACTCCACGTCAGCAACCATGGCCGAGGGGTCCTGCCGCAACTCACCGACACTGATCGACTTCATATCTCCAGCGTGCGCGCAATTGTCTATCAATGTCTACATTGTCGGCGGGACATATCCCAGCGTTCCACGCCGCCAACGAGCGCCGTGCCAAAAAAGTGGCGATGAATGTAGTTATTTGCAGCACAATAGATTTCATCGAAGATTGACAGACCCCCCTCCCGGGAATATGCTGCCAGCCGACCTATGCCAGGGGGAGGCCAGCGTGAATTACTCGACACGAGACACGTGTCTCGCCATCGCGGTTGCCGCTCTCGCAACGCCCCTACTCGGCTGCGGCACCTCCGAGAACGGTGGCTCCACACCGACCTCGACACAGTCGGTCAACGGCCATCCCCTCGCCGAAGCCGCGCCCTCGGGATTCGACCCGTGCGTCGACATCCCCGAACAGGCCCTCACCGAGGACAACCTCAGCCGTAAGGAGCCGACCATCACCGAGGCGCCCGGCGGAGTGACCTGGCAGGGCTGCCGGTGGACCTATCGCGGCGCGGTGGCTACACGATGAGCGTCCGAATGACCAACCTCACCGTCCCGATGGTGCGCGACCGTAACTTCCCGGAAGCCACCGACTTCGCCGTCGCCGGATGCGAGGCCATCGCGACACGACAGTTTGAGGGACCGAACATCACCGGCGTCTGCACCACCAACGTCGCGATTCGCGACGGGAGCGTGGAGTTCACCGTGGTCAACCCGCCCTCCGGGCGCGATACTGGCCACTTGGACTCGTGCGAGATCGCCCGGTCGTTCACCGAGAAGGTGGCGCCGTCGATCCCCGGAACGCTCTGATCCACCAGCACTGTCAAGGAGGGGAACAGTGATCGGCTCCGGCGCGGCAGCCCTGCACACAGGCAACTTCCACACCCGCACCACCCCACGACGAGTCATCGAATGGCTCGACTATCCAAACGACGGCCGCTACCTCCACTATCGCTCGCCGGACCGCATCCGCGTCTGTCCCGGCGGAAATTCCGACCTCGACCAATCTCTGGCCCACTGGATAGAAGTGGCCTTGCGAGAGTATCCCGAAAAACGTCGAGAACGGGCTCCGGGCTGAAAAAACTGCGCCCGTTCAATGGGATGCGGATAACCAAGATCCACAAACCGATGCAGGTCGATCAAAGAAGGGTAGAGACCAACCTGTGAAATACGTCCAGGACCCCTACAATCACTACGATGATCCAGATGACGAATACTGGGACGAGCCGATCGAAACGGATCAGCATACCTCCTCTCCCACACTGTTACCGGAACCTGAGAAGACACCAGCGATAGCGATTTCGACACCAACCACCATCGACGGAAAGCCAAGTACTGCTGGACCCGCTCGGAATCCTTATCAAAAATCGGCACTGATCGATATGGAGCTGGGACAGGACGGACTTCCGAAGACAATCCGGTTGCGGGATACATGGAAGTCATCTTTTGACCCTTCCCGATATGGGCAGTCGATAATGGACGCCTACCGCTACCATCTTTTCGAGCTCGCTGCGTCCTTTACAGAATCTTCGATTCTACCAGCACCCACTGTGCCAACCCTCCGCAAGGCCGCACCAATTCTGCTGAGAACCAGATCATATGCCGAGTATACAAAGCTGTACAGTGCGATATTCTCGTCGAACCCCACTACCATTTCCGGACCAGGGTACAACGACTACGGACAGCCGGGCGTGACCGTGACAGCGACCAGATCCAGACTGATTTCCGTTGCGATCGATCCGAGCTGGGCATGGGATACCGCACCCTGGATCGTCGCAGAGGACATAGTCGGTTGCTGCAACAGTATTCGAGAGCTGAGCTTGCAATTCGATACTGCTGACATATACGATGGCGAATCCGATCAATCCATAGCCGCACGGTTGGTGCGGCATGAAAAGCTCTTGATGGAGGGGGAAATATAATGGGCGGCGACCTGAAGGTAAACCTCGACAAGCTGACCACCGTTGCGAAATCATGGGTCCACGAAGTGGCACCTGAGCTCAGATCAGCCGCATCCTCTATCGACAACCTCAAATACACACAAGTGGAATTCGGCCCACTCTTCATCGCCGCGTGGAGTTCGTATTCGAAGACCGCGCAGTTCATTCAAGACCGCTTGAATGAGGCAGGTCCAGCATCGGAGCAGATTGGCCACGCCTTGAATTCTGCAGTTACGGGCTTCGGCGAGCAACAAGAGAGGCAAGTGAAAGGCACTAATAGGCTTACCGAAGAGATCGGGGCGACGACAAAATGAGCTACCCAATGTTGACGGAAGAATCCCTGACGTCGATCAGAACGGAGTTCGACAACAAAGTTAAGAAGCTGGATGAACTTCCAGATTTGCTCAATGAGGGATACGACCGCCTCAAGTGGGTTAACTACGTTGCCTATCACTCACTGTCAGGGATGCGAGATGAGATCCAGGCTGCCCTGAAGAAGCTCGTTGAGAAAATCAAAGACGCCGTTGAAGGCATGTTCGCACCTTGGCTCTTCGTCGATTATGCGTCGAAGTGGCAACAGGTGGGCAACGCCGTTTCAAAAGCATACGGTATTCAGAATAACGAAAAGTACAATCTAGAGGGGGACTGGGATGGGAGCGCCTACAAGTCCTACAACACTTCGAAGGGATATCAGGCTACCGCGATGACTACAGTCGCGGACCTGTGCAACAAAGTTCACGACCAGCTGCTTGCCATCGCCGAAGAAGGCAGGAGCCTGTACAAGGCGCTCATCGACAAGCTCGCGACGGTCATCACTAATATCGTGACATTCGCGTCAGAATCTGCGGCGTCAGCCGGAACGATGGTGCCCTTCACTCTTCCAACCTGCAACGCCGCGGTCGCAGGTGCCGTTGAGCTTGCAGTCGAATACATCACCAACTTCGCCGAAGTTCAGACGAAGGTGTGGATAGCTTCCAACGAGCTCCAGAACATGATTGTCAGCCCGCAGGGGCTAGCAATTAGCGCAGGTGGGTCAAGCGTTTGGCCGACACCGAATTCGACCGAGTACGATAACAAAGAAGATGGATGGGAATTGGATGGCCAGGATTAGCACGGTGAAGTCGAGGAGTGGGTGGTCGGTCGCTCTTGTCTCGACTGTTCTGGTTCTCGGCGCATGCGGCCAAGATCGGCCGTTGGAAGGCGAGGCGCAGCCATTGAGCGCACCATCTACTACACCTTCGGCTGTCAGTGATTGCGTCAGTTTTCCAGCTTCGGAACATCAGGACGACGACGAAAAGCTCCTTTCGGAGCAGATCATTCAGATGGACCTTCCTGTTGGAACCTGCCTGTCTGGCGTCCATGCGGCAGATGTCGCGGAAATGCCAGGGATGGTGGGCATCCAGGTGAACCTGATCGTCAAGTCATCAACTGGGCCTGATGACCTCCGCCCAGTTGCCACCGATATCGCGCACCTGGTGAAGAAATCTGAAGTATCACGCCGGACCGCCGATCTCGCAGTGACCAACTGGGGTGATCGTATTCCTGGAAAGATCAGATATGAAGATTATCTGGTGGATGACAATTTCCAGGAAAACTCGTGGGATGGCTCATTGCCACGGGACGCCGAATTGCAAATCTGGCGGGTCCATATCGCCAAGTGATCGAGTTATCATCGCTGAAATCGAAGTAGTCGCCAACAGATCAGTGCCGCAACAATATCAAGAATCCATAGGGAATTTCGGTGTGACGCTCCCAACGGATGCCAAGCGGCGGTATTGGTGGGGCAGGGCGAAACTCTGTTCAACAGCCTGGTCTGCACCTGGGGCACGCGTGGAGATGAAAGACGCTGTGCTGCAGGAAATGACAGCAGCGAAGCGGTTGCCACGTCGGATCGGCGCGGCAACCGCCTTCTGGCGCAGGACATTCGAGCCCGGCGCGAAACTGTCGAGTCTCAGCCCAGCGCGCGCAGGCGCGGGGCCAGGTCGCGCTTGAACAGGTCGAGGAAGCGGAGCTGGTCGTGGCCGGGGGCGTGGAAGACCAGGTGGTTGAGGCCCGCGTCGAGGTAGGGCTTGATCTGGGCGACGGCCTCGTCGGGGTCGCTGGCCACGATCCAGCGCTTGGCGACCTGCTCGATGGGGAGGGCGTCGGCGGCGGCTTCCATTTCGATCGGGTCGGTGATGTCGTGCTTCTGCTGGGGGGTGAGCGAGAGGGGGGCCCAGAAGCGGGTGTTCTGCAGTGCGAGTTCGGGATCGGTGTCGTAGGAGATCTTGATCTCGATCATTTTGTCGATCCCGGCGGCGTCGCGTTCGGCCTTGGCCGCGCCCTCGGCGACGGCGGGCAGCAGCTTCTCGGTGTAGAGGTCCATGCCCTTGCCCGAGGTGCAGATGAAACCGTCGCCCGCGCGACCGGCGTAGCGGGCCACGACCGGGCCGCCCGCGGCGATGTAGACGGGGATGCCGCCCTTGGGGACGTCGTAGATGGAGGCGCCGACGGTGTGGTAGTACTCGCCGTCGAAGTCGACGCGGTCGCCGGTCCACAGTTCACGCATCAGCCGCACGGCCTCGCGCAGGCGGGCGAAGCGCTCCTTGAAGTCGGGCCATTCGCCCTTGTACCCGGTGGCGATTTCGTTGAGCGCCTCGCCGGTGCCGACACCGAGCATCACCCTGCCCGGGTACAGGCAGCCCATGGTGGCGAAGGACTGCGCGATCACCGCCGGGTTGTAGCGGAAGGTGGGGGTGAGCACGGAGGTGCCGAGCTGGATGCGCTCGGTGCGCTCGCCGACCGCGGCCAGCCAGGCCAGCGAGAACGGGGCGTGACCGCCGTTGTGGCGCCACGGCTGGAAGTGGTCGCTCACGGTCGCGCTGTCGAGACCGTGCTGTTCGGCGGCCACGGCCAGCTCGACGAGCTCCCGCGGTCCGAACTGTTCCGCCGATGCCTTGTACCCGAGCTTGAGCTCAACCATCCCAGCCACTCCTGTCGTCTGCTTCGTCGTGCGGCGTCGCGCCACTCGACACTAGCCAACACGTCGGCCCCTGTCCGTCATCCTCGTTTCCCACTGACCGGTCGGCTTTTCGTGGCCCGATTTTTAGCGGATGATTAGCTGGTGACCGCCAAAGACGAGCAGATCCTGTCGTACCTGACCGACATGGACGGCGTACTGGTGCACGAGGATCAGCTGATCCCCGGCGCCGACGAGTTCCTCGCCGAACTCCGCGCCAACGAGATCCCGTTCCTGGTCCTGACCAACAACTCGATCCGCACCCCGCGCGACCTCCAGGCCCGCCTGCGCCACACCGGCCTCGACATCCCCGAGGAATCGATCTGGACCTCCGCGCTGGCCACCGCGACCTTCCTCGACGACCAGCGCCCGGGCGGCACCGCCTACGTCGTCGGCGAATCCGGGCTCACCACCGCCCTGCACGAGATCGGCTACGTGCTCACCGACAGCAATCCCGACTACGTCGTCCTCGGTGAGACCCGCACCTACTCCTTCGAGGCGATCACCACGGCGATCCGCCTGGTCGACCGCGGCGCCAAGTTCATCGCCACCAACCCCGACGCCACCGGCCCCTCCCGCGACGGCGTCCTGCCCGCCACCGGCTCGGTCGCCGCCCTGATCACCAGGGCCACCGGCAAGGAGCCCTACTACGTCGGCAAACCCAACCCCCTGATGATGCGCTCGGCCCTGCGCCGCATCGGCGCCCACTCCCAATCCACCCTGATGATCGGCGACCGCATGGACACCGACGTCATCGCCGGCCTGGAAGCCGGCCTACGCACCATCCTGGTCACCTCCGGCATCTCCACGAAGTCCTCCGTGGAGGCCTACCCCTTCCGCCCCACCCTCGTGGTCGACTCGGTAGCCGACCTCATCGGCCGCACCCGCCACCCCTTCGCCGACTGAGCCCAATTGGACTGTTGATCACCACGCTCTCCGGTGAGCATCGGCCGAGAAGCGGGCGCCACCAGAGCGTGGTGATCAACAGTCCAGGTCGAGCTAGGGGGTGCTGTCCTCGGTGATGATGGATTCCAGGGCCGTGGACAGGCGGGTGAGGGTCGCGACGGTGGCGGCGAATTCGGTGGGGCCGAGGGCTTCGGCGAGGCGGTGGGCCATGGCGGCGTGCTGGGGGTTGATGCGGCGGATGGCGGCGTGGCCTTCTTCGGTCATCGCGACGAGTTTGGCTCGTTTGTGCGCGGGGTTGGGGCGGTATTCGCACATGCCCTTGGCGACGAGGAGATCGGCGATGCGCTGGACGCTCTGACGGGTGATGCCCATCGCGCGGGCGATCCCGGCGACCGATTGCGGTTGCTCCTGGATGGCGGCCATCACCTGCCACCAGGCGACCGAGATGCCGACCGGCGAGGACAGGCCGTCACCGACGGTGAGGAATTGGCCGTTGAGCCGGAAGACGGTGAGGGCGGCGGCGTCGAGCAGGTCTTGTTCTTCGTTCAAGCTCCTTGGCTCCCCGCGTATTCGGCGAGGGCGGCGTATCCGGCGGGATCCTTCTGCGCGAAGAGCCGGTACCAGGCGTCGAGGACGTGCGGCTCGTAGAGATCGAGGCGGGCGAAGATCTCGCGGGCGAATTCGAAGGGCGACATGGAATCCGCGGTGATCACATCGCGATCGGTGACAGCGGGCGCTTCCACGTAGTGCTCGGCACCCGAATATCCGCTGTAGACAAGGAATTCGGCGGCATTGCTGGTGTGCGCGCGGTCGTCGAGCAGACCCGCGCGAGCCAGACCGAAGGTGGCACCGCAGATCGCGGCGACCGGCACACCGGCTTCGACGAACTGCCTCGCCTTGTCGGCGAAGGGAATCAGATCGTCGCCTTCCCACAGGTCGGCGCCGGGCAGGATGAGCATGGCCGAATCCGCCGGGTCGATGTCGGCCAGGGCCAGATCGGGCGTCACCGTCATGCGACCGATCGTGGTGATCGGCTCGGTGCTCAGCCCGACGTTGCGCACCTCGAAGCGGCCGGGTTCGCGCTGGAAGTCGGGGTTGGCGATGTGCGCGGTGGCGGCGCCCACCTCCCAATCGGCGAGGGTGTCGTAGACGGCTACGTGGACTGTCTTCTTCATCATGACAACATGCTGTCATAATTGACAACATGCTGTCAATAAGGTTTTCGCTACCCGATCACATCCCGACGTCCGTACGCTGAGTCCATTCGGTGTGCGATACAAGGAGGTTCCACCGCGATGACCGACCCGGTGCACGGCCTGACGGGCACCATCACCTCGCCGATCCGGAGCGCGGGCGCGCTGGGCGAGGTGCTCGTCGCGATTCGCGGCGGCACCGAGCTCTACCTCGCGCGCGCCGACGAGCCGATCGCGGCCGGAACCACCGTGCTGATCGTGGCGGTCCACCCGGGCCGGATCGTCGACGTCGTCGTCTGGATTCCGCTCACACCGCAACCACCGCAAGAGAACTGAAGACGAGGGAGGGGCTCACATGCTGGGCTATCACGTGCCGGATCCCGACGAGGCGATGCTGGTCAGCGGCGCGAAGAGCAAGGACAACACGCCGTTCACGGTGATCATCGGCCGCGGCACCTGGGTGATTCCGTTCTTCCGCAAGGTCAGCTACCTGTCGCTGGCCATGTTCGAATCCGAGATCCAGGAACGCTGCGTCACCAAGCAGGCGATCCAGCTCGATGTGCGCGCGGTGATCGCGTTCAAGGTCGCCAACGACACCCAGTCGATAGTCAATGCGGCACAACGGTTCCTGTCCGAGCAGGAGCGGGAGATGTCGGTGCTGACCGGACGGATCTTCTCCGGTCACCTGCGTTCGATCGTCGGCTCGATGACGGTCGAGGAGATCATCCGCGAGCGCCAGAAGCTGGCCGACGAGGTACTGGTGGCCTCGAAGGTGGAGATGAGCAACATCGGCCTGTGGGTCGACTCCTTCCAGATCCAGTCCATCGACGACGGCAACCTCGGCTACATCAATGCCCTTGCGGCGCCGCACAATGCGGCCGTGCAGCGCGACGCGCAGATCGCCCAGGCCCAGGCGGCCCAGCGTTCCGCCGAAGCCGAGCAGGAGTCGCTGCGCAGGCAGGCCGAGTACGAGCGGGAGACCTCGCTGCTGCAGGCGCAGTACCAGCGCGACATCGACAAGGCCAATGCCGAAGCGGCACAGGCCGGTCCGCTCGCCGACGCCATCGCCCGCCAGGAAGTGCTCACCGCGCAGGCCGAGCAGGCCCGCAAGAACGCCGAACTGCGCGAGCAGGAACTGCAGGCCGAAGTGGTGAAACCCGCTCAGGCCGAAGCGGAACGCGTCCGCATCCTCGCCGAGGCCGAAGCCGCCCGCACCCGCATCCAGGCCGAGGCCGCGGCCTCCAACAACCGCATCGCCCTCGACCAGCTCCTGATCGAACAGCTGCCCGAGATCGTCAAGCAGGCGTCCACGGGTCTGGCGAACGCCAACCTCACCGTCCTCAACGGGCCGGATGGTGTCGGCGAGCTGGTCAACGGAATGGTCGGTCAGGGCCTGACGGTCTTCAACTCCCTGCAGAAGGCGCTGTCGAACGGCGAGGTCGACAAGGTCTGATCGTGCGCTACCGGCCGGGTCTGGTCATTCGAGAACGACCAGGCTCGGCCGGCCGTGCCCGAGCCACCGGTTGACCTTGGGGTGGAACCACCCCTTTCCGGGGGTGCCAGCCATGTGACGCCGATCACTACTCTTCCCTCATCCTGGCGGACGGTTCGAGTGCCGCTACGAGCTTGGAGGAAAACGGTGACTCTCACGAGTAAGGCTGGGCCGCCGCCGGAACAATCGGCCGAAAAGCCGACCAGCGTACGCAAAGTCGCGATTGCCAGTTGCATCGGCACGACCATCGAGTTCTACGACTTCTTCATCTATGGCACCGCGGCCGCGCTGGTGTTTCCGACCGTGTTCTTCCCGGCACTGGGGGCGACTGCCGGAACGGTCGCGTCGTTCGCGACCTTCGCCGTCGCCTTCATCGCTCGACCTGCCGGTTCGATGCTGTTCGGCCATTTCGGCGATCGGATCGGCCGGAAGAAGACCCTCATCTCGACGCTGCTGCTGATGGGCTTCTCCACCCTGCTCATCGGGCTGCTGCCCGGCGCGAGCACGATCGGTGTCGCGGCGCCGATACTGCTTGTGCTGCTGCGGTTCTGCCAGGGCTTCGCGGTCGGCGGCGAATGGGCGGGCGCCACCCTGCTCACCGCCGAATACGCACCACCGGGCCAGCGCGGGAAATACGCGCTCTTCCCGCAGATCGGGCCCGCGATCGCC
Organism: Nocardia sp. NPDC058176; assembly: GCF_042883805.1. Classification (NCBI taxonomy): domain Bacteria; kingdom Bacillati; phylum Actinomycetota; class Actinomycetes; order Mycobacteriales; family Nocardiaceae; genus Nocardia; species Nocardia sp. NPDC058176. The sequence continues at coordinate 753,903 of NZ_JBHVVA010000002.1, forward strand.
TTCTTGTTGTCGTGCGGCACCTTCTTGATCACCGGTGCCGTCCTCGGCGACACCGATGGCGCGTTCCTCGACTACGGGTGGCGAATTCCGTTCATCCTCTCGATCGTGCTCGTCGCGATCGGCCTCTACATGCGCCTTGCCATCGAAGAGACTCCGGTGTTCCGCGCGCAGCAGAAGCATGAGACGACAGCACCGAAGCGGCTGCCGTTCCTCGACGCCTGGCAGGAACAGCGCAAGGAGATCCTGCTCGCGGCGGGTTCGATCGCGATGCTGTTCGCCATGTTCTACATGGGCACCGCCTACCTCACGAGCTACGGGACCAAGACCCTCGGCCACGACCGGCCCTTCGTCCTGCTGGTCGGTGTCGGCTCCGCCGTGGTCTTCGGTGCGACGACGATCGTGTCGGCGCTCTACTCCGACCGGATCGGGCGCCGCGTGGTGATCATGGTGTCGTGCGCGGCGGCCATCGTCTGGTCGCTCGCACTGTTCCCATTGATCGACACCGGTTCACCCGTCGCGTTCGCGATCGGCGTGGCGATCACACTCGCCATCTTCGGCATCGCCTACGGCCCGTGCGGCGCACTGCTTCCCGAGCTGTTCCACACCCGATACCGCTACACGGGCGCCGGTCTCGGCTACAACCTGGCCGGGGTACTGGGCGGCGCGATCCCGCCCCTGATCGCCACACCACTCGCCGCGGCGTACGGCAGCATCGCGATCGGTGTGATGCTCGCAGCGCTCGGCGTCGTCAGCCTGATCTGCACGTGGGCGCTGGCGGAGACGAAAGACGCTGTGCTGTAAGCGAAGTTGGTCAGGGGCGGTTGCCGGGTCAGGCAACCGCCCGCTGGCGTCAACTCAGTGCGTGGTCGAGGTCGGCGAGGAGGTCTTCGAGGTCCTCGAGGCCGATGGAGATGCGGACGACGCCGTCGCTCAGGCCGATCGAGGCGCGACCCTCGGGGCCCATGGCTCGGTGAGTTGTGGTGGCGGGGTGGGTGATCAGGGTCTTCGCGTCGCCGAGGTTGTTGGAGATGTCGATGATGCGGAGGCGGTTGAGGACCTCGAAGGCGCGCTTCTTGCCGTCGTCGCCGGCGAGTTCGAAGGTGACGACGGTGCCGCCGCCGGACATCTGCTCGGTGGCCAGGGCGTGCTGCGGATGTGATTCCAGGAATGGGTATTTCACCCAGTTCACCGACTTGCTGGTCTCCAGGAACTCGGCGACCTTCAGCGCGGAGGCAGTGGACTGACGCACGCGCAGCGGCATGGTTTCCAGGCCCTTGAGCAGGGTCCAGGCGTTGAACGGGCTCAGGGCGGGGCCGGTGTGGCGCATCAGGGTCTTGACCGGACCGTCGATGTAGTCCTGGTCGCCCAGGATGGCGCCGCCGAGGACGCGGCCCTGGCCGTCGATGTGCTTGGTGCCGGAGTAGACGACCACATCGGCACCGAGTTCGAAGCCGCGCTGCAGCAGGGGCGTGGCGAAGACGTTGTCCAGCACCACCTTCGCGCCCGCGGCGTGCGCCAGCTCGGTGACCTTGCGGACATCGACCAGGGTCTGCATCGGGTTGGCGGGGGTCTCGAAGAAGACGGCCTGGGTGGGCACCGAGAGCGCCTGCTCCCACTGCTCGAGGTCGTCACCGTCGACGAAGACGGTCTCGACGCCCCAGCGCGGCAGGATCTCGTTGCACACCACGAAGCAGGAGCCGAACAGGCTGCGCGCGGCGACGAGCCGGTCGCCCGCCTTCAGCAGCGCGCCCAGCGCGGTGAACACCGCGGACATGCCCGAGGCGGTCGCGAAGGCCGCTTCGGCGCCGTCGAGCAGGCGGATGCGCTCCTCGAACATGGACACGGTCGGATTGCCGTAGCGGGAGTAGACGAAGTGCTCGACCTCGCCGGTGAACGCGGCCTCGGCGGCCTCGGCGCTCTCGTAGACGAATCCGGAGGTCAGGTACAGCGCCTCGGAGGTCTCCTCGAAACCGGAACGGCGCAGACCGCCGCGGACACCGAGGGTGGCGGGGCCGACGCCCTCGGGCAGTGGCTTGTCGAACGAACCACCGGTGATCATGCTGTTCTCCCTTATGCCTGACGCCACGGCAGGCCGACGGCGCGCCAGCCGACGCTGCCGCGCTGCCCGAACGCGTCGGGGCCGCCCTCGAAACCGTCGAGCACGTTGTAGGACGGGGCGATGCCCGCGGCGGTCGCCACGGTCGCCGCGCCGATGGATCGCTGTCCGGAGCGACACAGGAACACCACGGGAGCGTCGTCGGGGCGCCCGGCCAGCGCCTGCTCGAGCTGCGCGCCGAACTCCGGATTACGGGTACCGGTGCCGTCGACCCATTCGATGAAGTGGGCCGGGCGCTCGATGGAGCTGGTGTCGGGGATGCCGATCCGGTCCCATTCGCCCTGGGTCCGCACGTCGACCAGCACCGCGCCGGGGTGCTCGGTCAGGATCTCCCAGGCCTTCTCGGGGGTGATGTCGCCAGCGTAAGTCATGTCGCCTCCTACTGAATCCGCTCTTGCCGCGGCGGGAATCCGGCGCGCGGCCAGGTCGTCACCCGGAGCACCCCACCGCGGAGGAGGGTTGCCGACCAGCGAGCCGGGGCTTGACGCTGGCACTCATGACCTTGCGATCTGAGATTGCCTCGCCACAGGTCACCGTGTCAAACAGTTCAGAAGGTGCAGACCAACCAGTCGCCATCGACGCGGGTCAGTGTCCAGGTGCTCGTCGCCTCGTTGCCGTCGATCTGGACGGTCGCGTCGATCTTGGCTTTGTCACCGTTGACGGTCGGGTTCTCGAAACCCCTCTTGTCGATCGACACAGCCGATTCCGGGCCGCCGAGCCGCTCGGTGAGGCCGGATTTCTGCTCGTCGAAGCCGGGGCAGGCGACACCCGGCGGCGGACGCGAGTCGCTGCGCGAGCGCGCGTCGATATAGTTGGTGACGGCGGCCGCGAGGCGGTCGGCCTCTGTGACATTTTTCTCAGCGGGTGAGAGCAGCCCACCGAGCACGATGCCGATGAGCACCACGATCGCCACCACCGCCGCCGCGACGAAGGGGACGATGGAACGCTTGTCGGTCTGATCCACCACGATGGGCTGGTCATCCGAGCCTGTTTGCTCATCGTTCATGCTGTAATCCTGACAGACCCGGCACCGACAACCACACCGCGCGCCGGGCGGCCACAACGCCGCAGATAGAATCGCCGTCGTGCGGCCTGCTGCCGACGTCGATGGCAGCTGCCAGCAGCCGGATAGTCAAGTTAGCCTAAGCTGAATTGACGCCGTCAACAGTTCTCGACCAAAGGGTGCGCGTAGAAAATGACCGAACAGAGTGCAGCGACCCGCCCGCTTCGCATTGCGATCGTGGGCGCGGGCCCGGCCGGTATCTACGCCGCCGACGCGTTGATGAAGTCCGATGCCGAGGTGTCGATCGACCTCTACGAGCGCATGCCCGCGCCGTTCGGTCTGATCCGCTACGGCGTCGCCCCCGACCATCCGCGGATCAAGGGCATCATCACCGCCCTGCACAAGGTCCTCGACAAGGAGCAGGTGCGCCTGCTCGGCAACATCGACTACGGCACCGACATCAACCTCGACGACCTGCGTCAGTTCTACGACGCGGTGATCTTCTCGACCGGTGCCAACGCCGACCGCGCGCTGCCGATCCCCGGCATCGACCTGGACGGCTCCTACGGCGCCGCCGACTTCGTCTCCTGGTACGACGGGCACCCGGACGTGCCGCGCTCGTGGCCGCTGGACGCGGAGAAGGTCGCGGTGCTCGGTGTCGGCAACGTGGCCCTGGACGTGGCGCGCGTGCTGGCCAAGACCGGTGACGAGCTGCTGCCGACCGAGATCCCGCCGAACGTCTACAACGGGCTCAAGGCCAACAAGGCCGTCGAGGTGCACGTCTTCGGCCGTCGCGGCCCGGCGCAGGCCAAGTTCACCCCGCTCGAGCTGCGCGAACTCGACCACTCGCCGACCATCGAGGTGATCGTCGACCCCGAGGACATCGACTACGACGAGGGCTCGGAGGCGGCGCGCCGCAACTCCAAGCAGGTCGACATGGTCGCCAACACCCTCGAGCAGTGGGCGATCCGCGATCAGGGCGACCGCCCGCACAAGCTGTTCCTGCACTTCTTCGAGTCGCCTTCGGAGATCCTCGGTGAGGACGGCAAGGTCGTCGGCCTCAAGACCGAGCGCACCCAGCTCGACGGGACCGGCAACGTCAAGGGCACCGGCGAGTTCCGCGAGTGGGACATCCAGGCCGTCTACCGCGCGGTCGGTTACCTGTCGCAGAACGTGACCCAGCTGCCGTTCGACGATCAGGCGGGCACGGTGCCCAACGAGGCCGGTCGCGTGATCTCCGACGACACCGCCGAGGGCGCGGCGCGCTTCATGCCCGCCACCTACGTCACCGGCTGGATCAAGCGCGGCCCGGTCGGTCTGATCGGTCACACCAAGGGCGACGCCAACGAGACCATCGCCTGCCTGCTCGACGACGCCAAGGACTTCGCGCCCCCGGCCAAGCCCGAGCTCGACGCCGTCACCGAGTTCCTCGAGGGCAAGGGCATTCCGTTCACCACCTGGGCGGGCTGGTACCGCCTCGACGCCCACGAGCGCGCCCTCGGCGAGCCCGAGGGCCGCGAACGCGTCAAGGTCGTCGAGCGCGAGGACATGCTCCGCGCGTCCGAGCCCAACAAGGCGTAAGGCGGGACGTGGGTTCGGACTCTCCGTTTCCGCCGAACTCGAGGCATTCTGTACAGGTGTTCGATGCCCACGTCCACATCATCGATCCGCGGTACCCGCTGATCGAGAACGAAGGCTACCTACCCGACCCCTATGTCATCGCGGATTATCGAAAGCGCATGGAGCGCTTCGATGTTCGCGGTGGCGCCGTGGTCAGCGCGTCTTTCCAAGGTACTGATCAGGCGTACCTGACGGCCGCGCTGGCCGCGCTCGGTCCCGACTGGGTCGGCGTCACCCGGCTCCACCTGGACGCCACCGACGACGACATCCTCGAACTGGACCGGGCGGGGGTGCGGGCGCTGCGGTTCAACCTCAAGCGCGCCGCCGCCGACATCACCGAGATGACGTTGCAGGCGCTGCGCGCGCACGAGCTCGTCGGCTGGCACGTCGAGCTCTACATCGACGGTCAGATGCTGGCCTCGCTGCAACCGGTGATCTCCAAACTGCCCGCGCTGTCCATCGACCACCTCGGGATGTCCGCGGAGGGGCTGCCGTATCTGCTGGATCTGGTGGATCGCGGGGCCAGGGTGAAGGCGACCGGGTTCGGCCGGGTCGAGATGGATGTGGCCGACACGCTGCGCCGGATCCACACCGTCAACCCGGGTGCGCTGATGTTCGGTTCCGACCTGCCCGGCACCCGCGCGGGCAGGCCGTTCGACGATGCCGACATCGACCTGATCTGCGATGTCGTCGGCGCCGATCTGCACGCGGTGCTCGAGGACAACGCCCGCGAGTTCTATCGGCTGCCCGCCGTGGAGCGCGCGGTATCCGATCCGGCGCCGACGCGGCCGATGCCGCGCACCGAGAATCCGACCGTGCCGATCCCCCGCGACGAACTGCCCGGCGCGGACGCGGCAACGCGCCCGCTGCCGGTCATCGAGCGCTAGGCCAGGAACGCTCCGGTGAGCCAGACACCGGAGGCGATCAGCGCGCCGAACAGTTCCACCAGCATCGACAGGCCGACGCCCTTGAGCGCGTGCACGGTCGCGGGCCAGGCCAGTTCGTTGGTCTTCAGGCGGTACAGCTCGGCCAGGTACACCCCGAGCACGAAGCCGATGAACAGGCCGACGATCGGGATGACGAAGAAGCCGATCACGCCGAGGATCGCGCCGATCAGCAGCGCCTTGTTCGACACACCCGCCTCGCGCATGCGCCGGCCCGGCCAGGTGTATTTCACGACGCCGGAGATGACCAGGGCGACCGTGGCGATCGCGAACACCGTCCAGGCCGTCGCACCGCCGGTCATGAACGCCCACACCGCGATCGCGGCGAAGATGAGGATCACCCCCGGCAGGATCGGTACGATGATGCCGGCGATGCCGACCAGAATGACGAGGCCGACAACGACCTCACCCCACACGCTCACTACCGGGTCCTCCCGTATCCGCGCCGAGTCGCGCGCCTCGAATTCTGGCCCATGGCCTACCCGAGCCGCCATCCCAACGCTATTGTCGAAGCGTCAATACCGTTCGACGACGAACTGAGGTCAGGCGTGAGCACCGAGTCCACCGCCAAGCAGGGGCCCCTCGCGGGCATCAAGGTCATCGAGCTGGCCGGGATCGGGCCGGGCCCGCACGCCGCACTACTGCTGGCCGACCTCGGCGCCGACGTGGTGCGCGTGCAGCGGCCCAACCAGCTGCCCGGTTTCATGGAGCGCCCGCAGTGGCGCGGGCGAACCATCGTCGAGGCGAATCTGAAGGACCCCGCCGACGTCGCCAAGATCCTCGACCTGGTCGAGAAGGCCGACGTACTGCTCGAGGGCTTCCGTCCCGGCGTCACCGAGCGCATGGGCCTCGGCCCCGACGAGGCGCTGGCGCGCAACCCGCGCCTGGTCTACGGCCGGATGACCGGCTGGGGCCAGGACGGCCCGCTGGCCGATCGCGCCGGCCACGACATCAACTACATCTCGCTGACCGGCGTGCTCAATGCCATCGGTCGCAAGGGCGAGCGCCCGGTGCCGCCGCTGAACATGGTCGGCGACTTCGGTGGCGGCTCGATGTTCCTGGTGTTCGGTGTGCTCGCCGCGCTGGTGGAACGGCAGAGCTCGGGCAAGGGCCAGGTGATCGACGCGGCGATGATCGATGGGGCACTTGCCCTTTCGCACATGATCTGGGGCATGCGCGGGGTCGGCCTGTGGTCCGACGAGCGCGGCACCAACCTGCTCGACACCGGCATGGCGTTCTACGACACCTACGAGACCTCCGACGGCAAGTACATGGCCGTCGGCGCGATCGAGCCGCAGTTCTACGCCCAGCTCCTCGCCGGTCTCGAGATCGATCCGGAGGGTCTGCCGATGCAGATCGACCCGAACGGTCAGGAGCAGCTGCGCAAGCTGTTCGCCGACAAGTTCAAGACCAGGACCCGCGACGAATGGGCCGCGGTCTTCGACGGCACCGATGCCTGCACCACCCCGGTGCTCACCTTCACCGAGGCCACCGAGAACCCGCACATCGCGGCCCGCACCGGCCTGATCGAGATCGACGGCGTCGTCCAGCACGCGCCCGCCCCGCGCTTCTCGCGCACCCCGGGTGGCATCCCGACCCCGCCGCCCACCGTGGCGACACCGATCGAAACGGTCTGGGCTGACTGATTTCCCGGCCTGTCGTCGGTAGGGTTTTCCTCTATCGACGACAGGCCACGGATCCGAACCGGCCATCGGCCACCGAAGGTGCTCGCCGCGCTGATCGCGGCCACCACCTTCGGCACCGCGCTGCTCGCCTTCGCACTCGCCGAGGGACTGCTCGACTCCCGCCAGGCCCAGCTGCTCGAATCCCGTTGCCGCCGCGAGATTCCGGTCCCCGTGGCCGTCACCGCCCTCAACGGCCTGGCCACCGGACTCCTCCTGGCGACCAGCCTCGCCCTCGTCTGCCTGCTCGTCCTGCTGTTCCGCTACCCGTCGGTCCGCAGCGCCGTCGCCGTCCCCCTGACCACGATCGGCGTCCTGCTCTCGACCCTGTTCATGTTCGGCGTCGGCTACGAGACCGTCCGCCCCGAACCGAACACCCCAGCTTCGGCCGACTACCGCCCCTGCGGATTCGGCTGAGCTCAGTAGCAGGTGAGGGGTTGGAGCGGGTCCGCCGCGCGGGGGGTGAGGGCTTCGTAGGCGGCGGCGATGGATTTGACGGCGAGACGGAGCTCGGGTTCTGGGTGGGTGAAGGGGAGGCGGAGGAAGCGTTCGAATGCGCCCTGGACGCCGAAACGTGGTCCGGCGGCGAGCAATACGCCGTGGTTGGGTGCGGTGGCGGCCAGGGCGGTGGACACCGGGCTCGGGAGTTGGGCCCAGACGGACATGCCGCCCGCGCCGGGGGCGATGTGCCAGCCGGGCAGGTCCTCGGCGACGGCGTCGAGCAGGGCGGTGCGCTGGGCGCGCAGCTGGGCCCGGCGGCGATCGAGGATGGGGTCGGCGTTCTCCAGCAGGTGGACCGTGGCGAGCTGATCCATGACGGGGGTGCCGAGGTCGACGGTGGCGCGGATGCCGAGGAGCTTGGTGATCAGCGCCTGATTCGTGCGAATCCAGCCGACCCGCAGGCCACCCCAGAACGACTTGGACGCCGAGCCGATGGTGACGATCTCCGCGCCCTTGGCGAACGCGGCGACCGGCGGCGGCATCGGCGCGTCGGACAGGTTCAGCTCGCCCATCGACTCGTCGACGACGATGGTCATCCTGGTGTCGCGGGCGATGGCGGCCAGTTCGGCGCGGCCCGCCTCGTCGAGCAGCAGGCCGGTGGGGTTGTTGAAGTCGGGGACCAGGTAGGCCAGGGTGGCCGCGGTCTGCCGGGCGGTGCTGCGCAGGCCGTCGAGATCCCAACCGGCGTCGGGGAATTCGGGGCGCAGCGGGATGGGGATGGGCCGGGCGCCGACATCGCGGATCGCCTCGATGGCGTTCGGGTAGGTGGGGTGCTCGATCAGCACGCGCGCGGCGGGTGAGGTGAGCACGTTGAGCAGCAGCCGGAGTCCGTGCTGGGCGCCGAGCGTCACCAGGATCTGGTCGGGTTCGGTGGGCAGGCCGCGGGCGGTGTAGCGGCGGGCCAGCGCCTCGCGCAGCGCGAGGACACCGACCGGGTCCATGCCGTGGGTGCCGAGGAAGGGCGGGATGCCTTGCAGCGCGGTCGAATACGCGTCGTGCAGCTCGGGCGGGGCCGACATCGCCGCGTAGGTCATGTCGATGGTCGGCAGTTCGGGCTGGGCGATCAGGGCCATGATGCCGCGGGTGTGCCAGCCGCCGTCGTTGCGGATGGTCGGCGGCAGCGCCACCGTGCTGCGCGAGCCCTGGCGGCTGATCAGGTAGCCGTGTTCACGCAGCAGCGAATACGTGGAGGTGATGGTGGTGCGGCTGACGCCGAGCGTGGCGGCCAGATCGCGCTCACTGGGCAGGGCCACGCCCAGCGGCGCGCGGCCGTCGTGGATCAGCAGCCGGATGGCCTCGGCCAGCGCCAGATAGGCGGGCCGGTGCGGGCGGCGCTCGGGGGAATCGCCGTCGGGCTCGGGGTCACGCCACCGGCCGAGGTCACGGGCCAGGCCCGCCGCGCCGATCACTCTTGTCGCCATAAAGTCCAGTATTCCGTAAGTGGCTATTTCTAGGCAAGGCCAGTCGGAGGATTCTTACGGCATGACCACATTCCTTGCCCTCACCGTCGCTGTCGCCTTCGGGTTGGCGGTCTATCGCTTCTCACCGAAGGAGGGCGAACTGCCGTTCTGGCCGTTCCAGTCCTCGCCGCACGACCGAGCCTTCGGCACCTACGATGATCAGCGGCTTTATCGCGATCTCGCGGCCATCCGGGCGCACGAGATCGAGCGGGATACGGTTGACGCCGACGATTCGGTCCAGTTGCCCGAAACTGGACTGGTCGATCCGGAGAAGCGCGGGCCACTCGCCGCGTGATCCCGGGGCGATCGAAATGTGTCACCGCCTCGGCGCACACTGTGATCATGAGTTCCGGTACTGATTCCACTCGGACCGAACCGGTGGTCGCGGCGCTGTTCGACACCGCGATCGGCCTGTGCGCGATCGCCTGGCACGGCGACACCGTCGTGCGGTTCCAGCTCCCGGAGGCCAGCGAGGAACAGACCCTCGCCCGGATCACCCGGCCGTTCGCCGGGACACCCGTGGACGAGAGCGAGCCGGGGCCCGCGATCATCGCGGCGATCGCGGGCATCCGGGCCCACCTGGACGGCACGCTGGACGCGCTGCGCTGGATCGAGCTCGACCTGCGCGGGGTGCCGGAGTTCCATCGCGCCGTCTACGCCGTGACGCGCGACATCGACCCCGGCCGCACCCTCAGCTACGGCGACATCGCCACCCGCATCGGCGCACCCGGCTCGGCACAGGCGGTCGGGCAGGCGCTGGGCCGCAATCCGATCCCGCTCATCGTCCCGTGCCACCGCGTCCTCGCCGCCGACCACGCGCTGCACGGTTTCTCGGCGCCCGGCGGCATCGGCACCAAGGCACGACTGCTCGAGATCGAACGCACGCCGGGTTTCGGCGAGCCGATGTTGTTCTGATTCCTCGATCCGGTACCGATGAGTTCCCCCGGCCGCCGCCGTCTGAACGGGTGAGTGTGCGCGCTACGGCTGCGGGCCGGCTCGTCGGCGGATGCGGCATCGGGACAGGGAAACCCGTGCGGACCTGCGGGCGAGAGGGTCGCGTACCGTCGAGCGCGGAGGTCACACGACCCGAAATCGAGAGGAACCCCCATGCAGACTGTGACGTCGGCCGACGGCACCACGATCGCCTACGACCGGGTCGGCGAAGGCACGGCCGGGACGGTCATCCTGATCGGCGGCGCGTTCAGCTATCGCAAGTTCCCGTCGATGATCGAACTCGCGCAGACGCTGGCCGACGACTACGGCCTCACGGTCCTGAACTACGACCGGCGCGGGCGCGGTGACAGCACCGACTCCCCCGGCGTGTACGACCCGGCCAACGAGATCGCCGACATCGCGGCGCTGGTCGAGGTCGCGGGCGGGAAGGCGGCACTGTTCGGCTGGTCGTCGGGCGCGGTGCTCGCGCTGCTGGCCGCGCAGTCGGTACCCGGGATCACCGAGGTGGTCGCGTTCGAGCCGCCGTTCGTGATCGACCCGAAAGACCGTGTGCCACCGAAGGATCTGGCCGACAAGCTGCACCCGATGATCGCCGCGGGCAAGCGCGACAAGACGGTGCGGTACTACATGACCAAGGCGATGGGCATGCCGTTGATGATGGTCGGGGTGATGCGGGTGACCCCGTTCTGGAAGCGGCTCACGGAGACGTCGAATTCGACCGCGCACGACTGGGCGGTGATGCGGCCGTACATGCGTGGCGAGAAACTGAAGGCCGCCGACTGGAGTGGTGTCGACGTGCCGGTGCTTGTACTCGCCGGCGACCGCACCGTGCCGATGCTCACCAAGGGCGCCAAGGCCGCCGCCCAGATCCTGAAGAACGCGGAGTTCACCGAACTCCCCGGCGTGAGCCACGACCCCAAGATCGCCATCCTGGCCCCCGCCGTGGGCGATTTCCTCACCCGCGCCGAGTAACTCGCCCTGTTGGACTGTTGATCACCACGCTCTCAGGTGAGTATCGGCCGAGAGCGGGGCGCCACCAGAGCGTGGTGATCAACGGTCCAGGTCGGGATGTGGCACGCGAGTGTCAGGGCGGCGGCGGATTGTCGCGGTAGAGCTGACACGGGTCGCCGGTGAGGTAGCCGTCCATACAGGCGAAGTAGGTCTGCACGCAGCTGTTGCTCGTGCAGCCGACGGTGTAGAGCATGCCGCGAATGCGCTCGTAGCGCTGCTGGGTGGGCTCGAGGGTCTGCGGAGGTGGAAGCGTCTGCGGAGGTGGAACCACCGAACTCACCGGCGAGACACTGGGCTCGGGAGTCGGCGTCTCCGGACCGGCGCAACCCGCCAGGACGACGACCGCGAACACCGCCGACCAGGCGAAACCACCACGCACCGACATCAGCAACCTCCGTCCGACACCCGTTCCGACCGTACCCCGGTGCCCGCGCCCACGGCACCGCGGGCGTTCACGACCACACGACCTCGAGCCACCGAGACGCCCGGACGAGACCGGCGACCCGACCTGGGCTGTTGATCACCAGGCCCTGGTGGCGTTGGCTACTCGGCCAACGCTTGCATGGGGGCATGGTGATCAACCGTCCAACACCCCGTCACGCGGTGCGGGGGTATGCGGGTCGAGCAAGCTGGGAGAGCTCAGAGAGTGGCGCCGTAGGCAGCGCCCGCGGTACCGCCGAGGACGCCGCCGACGACTGCGGCGGGAACACCGGCGACCGCCGCGCCGCCCACAGCGCCGATGCCACCACCGATGAGGGCGCCGGCTCCTGCGGCGCCCGCACCCGCGGCGAGGATCAGAGGCGACTCAGCGGCCCAGACGAGGGGGAAGGTGCCGACCGCGGCCGGACCGGTCGCGGCGGCCGCCAGTGCGGCGACTCCCGCGGTCGCGGCGGCCGAACCGGCGACGCCGACGCCGAAGCCGATCGCCGCGCCGGCCACGGCACCGGCCGCGCCACCGACCACGCCACCGGCGACAGCAGCCGGGACACCGAACAGCGCGGCACCACCGACAGCGCCCGCGGCGGTCCCCGCGGCGATCTTGTCCGAGCGCGACGGGTTGATGCCGACCGAGCGGCCCTGGGTGGCGATGGCGGCTTCGACGTCGGCCGCGGTGCCGTTGACGCCGTCGAGGATGTCACCGGGCACCTCGTCCGGGACCGGGGTGGTGAACTCGCCGACGCGCAGGGTGCGCGGGGGCGGGGCGATGGGGGCGACCGGCTCGACCGGTTCGGGCAGGTGCAGCTCTTCGATGACGATCGGCGGCGCGGGCTGGGAGTACTGCGGCACCGGACGCGATTCGGGGCGCTCGGGGACCACCTGGTGTTCCAGGGAATCCGGGCCGTCGAACTTCGTCAGCGAGGATCGGTCGCCGTCCTCGGCGGGGCTGGTGACGCCCGGCTGCACCGGCGGCTCGGAGACTCCGGGCTGCGGCACCGCGATCGCGACACCGGCGCAGGCCACCGCCAACGCCATCGGCAGGACCCCGACGACCGGGCGAGCGAGCCGCCGCACCGTCGAGTAGTTCACATCATCGGACCGACGGATCACGCCGAACACCCACTCACCACACTCGAGAAATACGGCACGTCCCCGCGCGCCGCGCAGCGACGATAGCGTTTGCCAGCCGGATGCTGTCAAATCGATAGCGATTCCACATCACCCGCGCGTGTCGCCCTGACCAGCGCAGACACGAGAACGGCCCCCTCCCGGATCGGGAAGGGGCCGTTCTCGACGAAGAAACTAGCCGAGCACGTCGTGCCGGACGATCGTCTGATCGCGCCCCGGGCCGACGCCGATGCACGAGATCCGCGCACCCGAAAGCTCTTCCAACCGAAGCACATACGCCTGCGCGGCGGCGGGCAGCTCCTCGAAGGTGCGGGCGTGGGAGATGTCCTCCCACCAACCGGGCATCTCCTCGTAGATCGGCTTGGCGTGGTGGAACCCGGTCTGGGTGGTCGGCATCTGCTCGACCCGCTCGCCGTCGATCTCGTAGGCGACGCAGATCGGGACCGTGTCCAGCCCGGACAGCACGTCCAGCTTGGTCAGGAAGTAGTCGGTCACCCCGTTGACGCGGGTGGCGTAGCGGCTGATCACCGCGTCGAACCAGCCACAGCGGCGCGCGCGACCGGTGGTGACACCGACCTCGCCGCCCTGCTTGGCCAGGAACTCGCCGAAGTTGTCGAACAGCTCGGTCGGGAACGGGCCGGAGCCGACGCGGGTGGTGTAGCACTTGAGGATGCCGAGCACCGTGTCGATCTTGTTCGGCCCGATGCCCGAACCCACCGCGGCGCCACCGGCGGTCGGGTTCGAGGAGGTGACGAACGGGTAGGTGCCGTGGTCGACGTCGAGCAGGGTGCCCTGCGAGCCTTCCAGCAGCACGGTGTCGCCGCGCTCGAGCGCCAGGTTCAGTTCCAGGCGGGTGTCGGAGATGCGGTGCTTGAACGACTCGGCCTGCTCGAGGACCTCGTCCACCACCTGCTGCGGGTCGAGCGCGCGGCGGTTGTAGATCTTGACCAGCACCTGGTTCTTGAACTCCAGGGCGGCCTCGACCTTCTGGGTGAGGATCTTCTCGTCGAGCACATCGGCCACGCGGACGCCGACGCGGGCGACCTTGTCCTGGTAGCAGGGGCCGATACCGCGACCGGTGGTGCCGATCTTGCGGTTGCCGAGGAAGCGTTCGGTGACCTTGTCGATGGCCACGTGGTACGGCATGATCAGGTGCGCGTCGGCCGACAGCAGCAGGCCGGAGGTGTCGACACCGCGCTCTTCCAGACCGGCGAGCTCGTCGAGCAGCACACCGGGATCCACCACCACACCGTTGCCGATGACGTTCTTCACTCCGGGAGTGAGGATGCCCGACGGGATCAGGTGCAGCGCGAACTTGTCGCCATTGGGAAGAACCACCGTATGACCGGCATTGTTGCCGCCCTGGTATCGGACCACCCACTGCAACCGCTCACCGAGCAGGTCGGTAGCTTTGCCCTTACCCTCGTCGCCCCACTGGGCGCCGATGAGGACGATAGCCGGCATTTCGGAGTCTCCTACAGATCGACGGCAGCACATGCAGTACTGCAGCTACCTGCCGTAGGACGCTGGCGCGTCCAATCACTGAGGCGGTGGCCGGAGACACAGTCTAGCGACACGTGCTCGGGCTCGGCCGACCTGCCCCGTCCGAGCGCGCCGACCCCCGCCCACCACGCGCACCACGATCGGTTACGGTTACTGGTCGGCAGGGGGTTTGCCATGTGCTTGTGGGCGACACACCGTCGGCCCGATCGAGGAGGGTGTACCGCAGTTTGAGTACCCACGTTCTCCGATGTGGTGACATCCCGGTCCCGATCGCGCTCGCCTCGCTGCCGACCACGCAGACCGACCGGGTGCCCGATGTCGCGGTGATCGACGAACTGCTCCCGGTGCTCGCCGCCGACAGCCTGCCGCGCCTGATCGTGCTCGGCGCCGATGCCTCGCTCGCCGCCGTGCTCACCCACCTGATGCGCACCGAACGGCTGCACGTCGAAGTGGGCTTCGTGCCGGTCGAGACCACCTACGCCTCGCGGGTGTATCAGACCGCCACCGGCAACGCCGCCGCGAAGATCGCCCTGGACGGCCGGGCCATCGAGACCCCGCTGATCCGCGACGACACCGGCACCGTGCTGGTCGGCCGGGCCAGCATCACCGGCGTCGACGGCGCCAAACTCGAGGGCGAGGCCTACGTCGACGACACCCTGCTGTTCACCGGCACGGTCACCACGATGCTCATCTCGCCGACGATGACCATGCCCGGCGTCCGCGCGCGCGTGCGCAAGGGCATGCGCAAGCGCACCTGGGTCTCGGGCCGCGCGGCGCAGCTCGGCACGCCGGGCGGGGTCGTCACCCGCGACGGGATCACCACCGAACGGACCGTGCCCCGCTCGACCTTCTACCGCTTCGAACACCCCTGGCTGCTGGTGCGATGACCTACTCCTTCCCCACCGACCGGCGAACCGGCAACGGCGCGGTCCGCCCGAGCCCGGTCTTCCTGCTCATCGTGGCGATCACCGTGCTCGGCGGGGCACTGGCCTGGAACGCCGACATCCAGTCGTGGCAGGCCAAGGTCGGCGTGTTCGTCCTGGTGGTGTTCGGCTGGATCATCAGCCTGTGCCTGCACGAGTTCGCGCACGCCTATGTGGCGTGGCGGGCGGGCGATCACGAGGTGGAGGTGCGTGGCTATCTCACGCTGAATCCGCTCAAGTACAGCCATCCGGTGCTCTCGATCGGTCTGCCGCTGGTGTTCATCGCGCTCGGCGGGATCGGGCTGCCGGGCGGCGCGGTGTATGTGAACACCAGCCGGTTCAGCGCGAATGTGCAGCGGCTGGTCAGCGCGGTCGGCCCGGCCTCGAACGCCCTGTGCGCGGTGGTGCTGCTGATCGTGATCCGGATGTTCGGATCGGTGACCGAGAATCCCGCGTTCTGGACCGGACTCAGCTTCCTCGCGTTCCTGCAGATCACGGCGTTCCTGCTGAACATCCTGCCGATTCCCGGCCTGGACGGCTATGGCATCATCGAGCCGTCGCTGCGCTACGAGACGCGGCGCGCGCTCGAACAGATCAAGCCGTACGGCATGTTGATTCTCTTCGCTGTCATCTTTTTCACTCCGCTCAATCGGGTGTTCTTCGACGCGGTGTACGCATTGTTCGAACTGTCCGGGGTACCTGAGGGTTGGGCTGCCTACGGCGGCCAATTGACTCGCTTCTGGCGCTGACGGCCGGACTCGGGTCACCTACGACCCCAGGAACGGAAACGCGCATGGGCTCCACCGAATCGACCGCTGTCCTCTCTGTCATCATCCCCACCCTCGACGAGGCCGCGGGGATCACCGCCTGTCTGGAGCGCCTGATCGGCCAGGAGGCGATCGACGAGATCGTCGTCGTCGACAACGGCAGCACCGACGGCACCCGGGAGATCGTCGCCGAACTGGCCGCCCGACATCCGAAGATCGAGCTGATCGACGAGCCCGACCCCGGCGTCGCCCACGCGCGCAACCACGGTTTCGACAAGGCCCGCGGCGACTACCTCGGCCGGATCGACGCCGACACCCTGGTCGCGCCCGACTGGGGCGCGACCGTGCGCGACCACCTCGACGCGAATCCGGGCACCATGGCGGTGACCGGTATCAGCACCTACCACGATTCGCCGATCGGCATCTTCCTCGCCGCCGCGATCGGCACGCAGGAACGCCTGGGCCTGATCAAGGACCAGCGGGTGGGCAATGTGCACGGGGCGAACATGGCGATCCGGCGCTCGGCGTGGCAGCAGGTGCAGGAGGCGACCACCACCCGGCGCGATCTGCACGAGGACCTCGATCTGGCCCTGTGCCTGACCAAGGCGAAGCTGCGCATCGACCAGCTGCCCCGGCTGCGGGCGCAGATCTCGGCGCGCCGCCGCAAGACTCCGCCGCCGGTGTGGTGGCAGTACCAGGTGCGCGGCCTCCAGACCATCACCAACCAGGGCTACAACGTGGTGCTGTTCCATCGGGCCGTGATCACCGGCGCCTGGCTCATGCACACCGCGCAGTGGCCGATCTACCGGGTGTGGGACTTCGACCGCAAGCGGTTCTCGCTGCGGTCCGGGCGTCCCCGGGTCTCGCCGGTCGGCGACTGAGCGGTCATTCCTCCGGCGTCACATACGGATTGGGCACGGTGGGCGGCAGCAGGGCCATCGCCGAGATGCGCTGCATGCCGCACACCACCATCAGATCCACCACGATCGAGCGGATCTGCGCGAACACCACATGCGCCGAGAGCCCCGCTCCGACAACGAGTTCGGGGCGGGCGTTCTTGGCGACACTGCGCAGGCCGCGGGTGGCCTCGGCCTGATCGGGCTGTTCGCCCGGGTCGGCCAGCATCATCTTGCGCACCACGTCGACCGAGGTGCCGAGCTGGTTGACCAGGTCGATCAGGCGGGGATCGAGTACCTCGTCGTCGCGGACCAGGGTGAGTGAACGGCGCAGCAGGACACGGGTGTTGCGGACCGCGTTGTCGAGCGGGTCGGACGCGGAATGGATGCGTTCGAGCCGTTTTCGCGAGTTCCAGTACAGCGGGGAGATCCGGCTGATCTCGCGTCCGCCTTCCAGGGCCGAGCGCAGCGCGTCGATCTGCTTCTGGGTGGCGCGCACCGCCGTGAGCGCGTCGTGCACCTTGTTCGAGTCCTGTTCGAGCAGGCCGTCGGCGCAGGCGATCAGGGATTTGTTCATCACCGCGAGCACATCGGCGGCGTGTTCGCGGGCGCGGCGCACCGGGTGCAGCGGGATCACCGCGACCATCAGGATGCCGACGAGGCCACCGATCAACGCGTCGATCATCCGGGCCGGGCCCGCGCCGGGCGCCTGGTTCAGGGTGGAGACCAGCACGGCCGAACCGGCGGCCTGCATCGTGATGATGGTGCCGCCGTCGAGGAAGACCGAGCAGGCCATCGCCCCGGCGACGACCAGCGCCACCTGCCAGACACCGGTGCCCACCTGCAGGATGAACAGGTCGCCGATGCCGATGCCGACCGCGACACCGACCACCAGCTCCACCGAGCGCCGGATCCGCGCACCGAAGGACACGCCGATCGAGACCACCGCGGCGGTCGGGGCGAAGAACGGGTCGGGGTGGCCGACGATGTCATGGGCGATGAACCACGCCAGCGCGGCGCCGAGCGCGCACTGCAGGATCGGGATCGCCGACAGCCGAAGCCGCACCGAGGACGCTTTGAAGCGCGCCGCGGTGCTGACCCTGGCCGCGGTGACCACCGGCGAGGCCGCGGCGACGACGCGATGTGGATCGCTCACCGACGACCCGGTTCCGAGCGCTGGCTCAATCCAGGCCGAGTTCGGTGGCGGCCCGCGGATCGCAGTCCTCGAGCAGGTCGAGGCAGCGGGCGTACTCCTCGGTCTCGCCGATCGTCTTGGCCGCGCGGGCCAGCGCGCCGACGCTGCGCAGGAAGCCCTGGTTCGGCTCGTGGCTCCACGGGACCGGGCCGAAACCCTTCCAGCCGTTGCGGCGCAGCAGGTCGAGGCCGCGGTGGTAGCCGGTGCGGGCGAAGGCGTAGGCCGCGACGGTGTCGTGGTTCACCTCGTCGGCGGCGCGGTCGAGCGCGGCCTCGGCGAGCTGGGCCCAGGCGATCGAGGCGGCCGGATTCTTCGCGGCGACTTCGACCGGGTCGGTGCCCGCCGCGATGGCGTCTTCGGCGTCGATCAGTTCGGGAAGGAGGACCGGCTGCGGTCCGAGCAGGTCACCGAAGGAGGTCATGGGTTCATTGTGCACCAGCCGTCCGACGACGTCGCCCGGCCCGCCACGCGGCGATCGGCGGACTCCCCCGCGCGAGGCGCATTAGGCTGGCCGCAGAGTGCAACGTTCGAGCCTGAGCGAGGGGTACATAGGTGTCCGACCCGACCGACGAGAACAATCCGGCAGCCGAGCCTGCCAGTCCCGGCACGCCCGGGCAGCGCCCCGATCAGCGCGGCGCCGATTCGTCGAACACCGGCAAGGCCGGGCCCCCTTCCGGCGCGCCGAAATCGACGCCGGAGGCAGTGACCGAACCGGGTCATCCGACCGCGGCCGGGGGTGACACGGTGGTCATCCGGCGTGATGAGCTGCCGGGTCGTGCCGAGCAGGGTGGCCGGGTCGAGGCGCCCACGGCTGGACCGGTGACCGGTGACCAGGAGACTCGACCGTCCAGCGCGGTTTCGCCGGAAGGCGAGGAGCTTTCGGGATTCGCGGGGTCGGCGCCGGGATCGGTGCGGTCCCCCGGTGCATCGGGCAACGACGGCCAGGGTGGCCCGCCGAGCGGGCGACCCGCGTCCGAGGGTGGGCATCGGCCTCCGGGCCAGGCCGGTCCCGGTGGGCAGCGGATCTCGGGCCAGGGCGGGCCCGGCCCACAGTCCGCGGCGGCGGGTGGACAACAACTTTCGAGCAATGCGTCCGGCAGTGGCCCTTCCGGCGTCCGACCGGGTTCGCGGCCGGGCGGCGACGGTCGACCGGGTGCTGCTCCCGGCGGGCAACCAGGCAGTGCTCCCGGGCGGCCAGGTGGTCCGAGCGGGCCAACCGCGTCAGGTGGGCCAGGTGGCCCCGGCAGGCCGAGCGCGGCGGGAGGACCGAGTGCGCCAGGCCGACCGGGCGTGGCGGGAGGACCGGGTGCGCCAGGCCGACCGGGTGCGCCGGGTGCGCAGCGCCCTGTCGGCGGCCCCGGATATGGACCTCAGCCGGCAGGGCGTTCGCAGAACGTACAAGGCCCTGGCGGACAACAGTTTCCGGGTCGCGGTCCCGCGCCCGAAGGGCCTCGTCCCTCCGGTGCGCCCGGCTACGGACCGGGCCCGCGTAATTCGCCGGGCGCTGCGGGCCAGGGCGGCAATCCAGTTGGTGGGCGCGGCGGCAATATCGCTGGCGGACAGCAGAATTCCGGTCCCGGCGGACCGCGTCCGACCGGTGGACCCGGGTACGGCCCCGGGTCGGCCCGCCCGAGTACCGCACCTGGAGATCCCGAATCCACACAGCGGGGCTCCGGTGGACAAGACGGTGAGTCCGGCGGGGCGCCTTCCCCGTTGGCAGGACTGTCGAAGGGTCTGCCGGGCGGTGAGCAGTCGGTGGAAGCCGATCGGGATGCTCCCGATATCGCCGGTCCGGACGCGGCGACCACGGCAATGTCCATTCCCGGACAGAAACCCGGTGCGGCACAGGGCGGTTCAGCCGAGGACAGCACCGTGAAGTTCTCCAGCAGTCAGTCGAAGGGCGCGCCGGAAGATGTTCCGACCGCCGGCATGAACCAAGCCGACCGCCCGTCGCCGGAGAAGTCCTCGGCCACGAAGTCCGGCACCGCGGCAGCCGCGGGTGCGGCGGTGGCAGCCGGAGCGGTAGCGGCGGCAGCCGGCAAGGAAACCCCCGATGCGGACGCCGACGATGCCTCCGGTGCGGTCACTCCGGGCGACAACGACACCTCGAGCACAAGCCCAGCCGACGAAGACGCAACGGTCACCCACGATGTCGGTCCCGAGGTTTCCGGCGAGGCTCGGGATGCGGACGATGTCGACGCCGTCGAGGACTCGCCGTCCGTGTCGAGCCCTGAAGAGATCTCCGACAAGAAGTCCGACGCGTCGGCTCCCGTCGGGTTGGCGAAACCCGGCAGCGGGGACAGCGCTCCCGGGTCCGAGGACCAGACCGTCGCGATGCGGGTCGTGAATCCGGCCGAGGCGCCGACGACTGCTATCCCGGTGCAGCGGGGCACGGATCGGGTGGTGCCGCCTCCGGGTGGTCGACCCGCGGTGACCCCGCCGCCGAATACGCCTCGGGGCCCCGGTGGGCCTCGGCAAGCGGGGCAGCAGGGTGGGCCGCATGGGCCCGGGGCGCCGCAAGGCCAGGGCACACCTCCGGCACCCGGCTCACCCCAAGGTTCCGGCGCACCTCAGGGCTTCCATGGCCCAGGCGCTCCACAGGGCCCCGCCAGCCCACAAGGTCCGGGTGCTCCGCAGGGCCCCAGCGCTCCGCAGGGCCCCGGCACTCCGCAAGGCCCCGGCGGTCCCCAAGGCCCCGGCGGGGCACAAACCCACAGCGGGCCACAAGGGCCCGGTGGGCCACAGGGCTCCGGTGGGCCGCAGGGCTCCGGCGCTCCGCAAGGGCCCGGCACTCCGCAAGGCCACGGCGGGCCACAAGGCCACGGTGCTCCACAAGGCCCCGGCGCTCCACAAGGCCCCGGTGGTCCGCAAGGGCCCGGCGGTCCGCAAGGCCCCGGCGGACCGCAAGGCCCCGGCGGACCGCAAGGCCCCGGCGGACCGCAAGGGCCCGGTGGTCCGCAGGGGTTCGATGAGACTCTGCCTTCGTCGCAGCGGGGACCGGATGGCCCGCCTCGGCAGTCGGCCTCGGCGCCGTCTCCCGCCGATATCCAGCCGACCCGCCCCGCGGAGCAGGTGGCGGAGCGGCAGCGGCAGGTGGCGCCGCCGCAGCGGATCGATGCGCCGCAGGTGGGTGGACCGGGGGAGGCCGGGCCGAAGCGGTCGAAGCGGTGGTTGTTGGCGGTGGGTGGCGCCGCGGTGTTGGTGATCGCGTTGATCGTGACCGTGGTGGCGCTGATGACCGGTGGGGACAATTCGCCGGAGGGGCAGGTGCGGACCGCGATCGGGGAGTACACCGACGCGTTGCGTGGCGGCGATCTCGAGGCCCTGCGGTCGAGCACGTGCGGGCAGCTGCACGAGTTCTATCAGGGCATCACCGCCGAGGAGTTCAACGGCGTGCACCAGCTCTCGACGGAGGAGGGTTCGCTGCCGATCGTCGCGAGCGTGGACGCGGTGCGGATCACCGGCGACACCGCCCTGGCCGAGGCCACGGTGTACACCGAGAGCGACGCGGAACGGACCGCGCGCACGTTCGACCTGGAGCGCACCGACGGCACGTGGAAGGTCTGCGACCCCACCGCCGCCACCCCCTGACGCCGCTGACCCGTCATACCGGACACCCTGTCTGGTATGACGGGTCACACATAACTGGTGATCTGAATAGGTGACCAGTATTATTTTCCGGATCATGAGCAGGGAACAGACAGCGTCGCAGCCGGACATCGAAGCTGTGGTCCCGGATGCGACGCTGGTGGGCCAGCGCTTCGGCTTCCGCGATCACTATGAAGTCGGCCGCGAGAAGATCCGCGAATTCGCCAGGGCCGTGCAGAACGCGCACCCCGCCCATCAGCAGGAAGTCGACGCGCGCAAGCTCGGCTACGAGGGCGTGATCGCCCCACCGACCTTCGCGTCGGTGATCGGCATGAGCGCCACCAGGGCACTGCTGGACACCGTCCTCACCGAGTACGACCTGTCCCAGGTCCTGCAGACCGACCAGGTCTTCGAGATCTTCCGGCCGATGCTGGCCGGTGACCGGATCAGCACCGAGATCGAGGTCGAGTCGATCCGCCAGTTCGGCGACAACGACTTCATCAACGTCGGGTTCAAGCTGATCAACCAGCAGGGCGAGATCGCCGTGCAGGGCACGACCACCATCGTGGCCCGCCGCGGCGTCGAGGTCGACCCGAACATCGTCGACGCCGTCGAGAACATCAGCATGCACCCGCGCCCCGCGACCGTCGCCGGGATCGACACCACCGATGTGCTGATCCGCCGCACCGGCCCGGCCCCCGTCGCTCCCCCGCGCGAGTTCGTCCCCGTGCACACCACCCCCGAGTTCGACTCGCTGGTCAAGGGCGGCGAACTCCCCACCGGCTCCGCCCGCCTGACCCGTGGCGACCTGGCCAACTACGCGGGCGTCTCCGGCGACCCGAACCCGATCCACTTCAGCGATCGCGCGGCCGAACTCGCCGGCCTGCCGACCGTCGTCGCGCACGGCCTGCTCACCATGGGCCTGGCCGCCCAGTACCTCACCGACTGGCTCGGCGACCCCACCGCGATCGAGAAGCTGGCCGTCCGCTTCTCCGGTTTCGTGCCGGTGCCGCCCACCGCGGCGGGCGAGATCCAGTTCTCCGGCAAGATCAAGTCGATCGACACCGACCGCCGCGCCGCGACCGTGCTGCTCAGCGGAATCTCCGAGGGCCGCAAGCTCTTCGGCCGCGCGGTCGCCGAGATCCGCCTGACCTGATGGACAACCGGGCTACGCGACGGCGATGAAGGTCAGGATCGTCGACCCCACCCGGATGACGTCCCCATCGGCCAGCAGCGCCCCCGAATCGATCGGTGACTCGTTCACATAGACCCCGTTGGCGGAGTGCAGATCCTTGATCAGCAGTCCGGCCCGGCTGGGCATGATGTGCGCGTGGTACCGGCTGGCCTTCGGATCGTCGAGGACCAGTTCGTTGTCGGTCATCCGCCCGATCCTGATGCCGCCGTGCGGAATCGGGATGGTGCGTCCGTCGGCGAAGCGCAGATTGCCGTTGCGGATCGAACGCGGCACCTCGGTGACGGTCTCGGTCATCGCCGCGGCCAGCTGCTCGGATCGCTTGGCGGCCACCACATTCAGCGGCTCCTGGCGCAGCACGCGCTGTTCCAGCTCGATCAGCGCGGCACCGGGATCGATGCCGAGTTCCTCGGCCAGCACCGACCGCACCCGCCGGCAGGCTTCGAGCGCGTCGGCCTGGCGACCGGACAGATACAGCGCGGTGATCAGCTGCCCCCACAGCGGCTCGCGCAGCGGATGTTCGTTGGTCATCGAGACCAGCTCGCCGATCACCGAAGACGCGCGCCCGCAAGCGATCTCGGCATCCACCCGCGCCGAAGCGGCGAGCAGACGCTCCTCGTTCATCGCGGTCGCGAAACTGTCGGCGAACTGCAGCCCGACCAGATCGGCCAGCGCCCGCCCGGTCCACTCGCGCAGCGCCACACCGAACAGATTGGCGGCCCCGGGATGGTCGCCGACGTCCAGGCAGCGCGATCCGGCTTCACGCGCGTTCTCGAAACGACCGAGATCGCAAGCGGTATCGGGGATTTCGAGCCGGTAACCGGCGCCCTCGGTGCGCAGGATCTGTGCCGAGTCGAGACCGGCGTTGCGCATCGCCTTGCGGATGTTGGAGACGAACACCTGCAGGCTGGCGGCGTAGGAATCCGGCGGATCCTCGTTCCACACCATCTCCGCGAGCACGGCGGAAGACACCGCGCGCCGTCGGTTGACGGTGAGCGCGGCAAGCAGAGCGCGCGGCTTGGGCCCGCCGACCGCCACCGGCTCACCGCCGACCAGCAGTCGAACGGGCCCGAGCACACGGACATCAAGACTCATGAGCTCGGGCCCCGTTTGATTGTTGCGAAAGGCCGATCAGGAACCGCTGACGGAACGACCGGCCGACTTCAGATCGTTGCAGGCCTCGACGACGCGCTCGGCCATCGAGGTCTCGGCCTTCTTGAGGTAGCTGCGCGGGTCGTAGACCTTCTTGTTGCCGACCTCGCCGTCGACCTTCAGCACACCGTCGTAGTTGCTGAACATGTGACCGGCGACCGGGCGGGTGAAGGCGTACTGGGTGTCGGTGTCGACGTTCATCTTCACCACACCGAAGCGCAGCGAGTCCTCGATCTCGGACTTCAGCGAGCCCGAACCACCGTGGAAGACGAAGTCGAACGGCTGCGCGTCGGAGCCGAGACCCAGCTTGGCCGCCGCGACGCGCTGACCCTCGGCCAGCACCTCGGGCCGCAGCACCACGTTGCCCGGCTTGTACACGCCGTGCACGTTGCCGAAGGTGGCGGCGAGCAGGTACTTGCCGTTCTCGCCGGCGCCGAGCGCCTCGATGGTCTTCTCGAAGTCCTCGGGCGAGGTGTAGAGCTTGTCGTCGATCTCGGCCTCGACACCGTCCTCTTCACCGCCGACGACGCCGATCTCGACCTCGAGGATGATGTTGGCGGCCTTCGAGAGCTTGAGCAGCTCCTTGGCGATCTCGAGGTTCTCGTCGATCGGGATGGCCGAGCCGTCCCACATGTGCGACTGGAACAGCGGGTTCTGGCCGTTGTTCACGCGCTCCTGGGAGATCGCGAGCAGCGGACGCACGTAGGTGTCCAGCTTGTCCTTGGGGCAGTGGTCGGTGTGCAGCGCGATCGTCACGTCGTACCGCGCGGCGACCACGTGCGCGAACTCGGCCAGCGCGACCGCGCCGACGACCATGTCCTTCACCCCGAGGCCGGAGCCGAACTCGGCGCCACCGGTCGAGAACTGGATGATGCCGTCGCTGCCCGCGTCCGCGAAGCCCTTGATGGCGGCGTTGATCGTCTCCGACGAAGTGCAGTTGATGGCCGGGAATGCGAACGAGTGCGCCTTGGCCCGGCCGAGCATCTCGGCGTAGACCTCCGGAGTCGCGATAGGCACAGCAGTGACCTCCGTGTGTGGGGAGCGAAAAACCAATTCTGTCAGGCCACACCCTAATTTAGAAGACAACCGTCGGCGCACCCGGTTCGCGGAGAGCACCGGGATCACCGCGCTCGGCTGGTGTTCGCGGGACCGACCGGTACTGTGGGGGCCGTGACTTTGCTGGCGGTATCCGATGCGTGGACGAGCGGCGAGTCCACCGTGCCGACGAACGAGGCGCACTGATCGCAGTGACCGCAGTACCGACGACACTTGCCATGGGCACCTTCGATCCACTGATCTCGGCCGGACCCGCGCTGATCTGCACTGTTGTGCTCGTCTTCGTCTTCCTCGAGTGCGCGTTCATCATCGGGTTGTTCCTGCCCGGCGACTCGATGCTGATCACCGCGGGCATCGTGCTGGCCTCCCACGGCAGCGGCGAGACCCTGGTGTGGGGGTTGTCGGTGGGTGCGATGGTGGCCGCGATCGTGGGCAATCAGGTGGGTTACGCGATCGGGCAGCGCACCGGTCATCACCTGGTCGCGCGCAAGAACGGCCGCTACATCAACACCGAGAACCTGGCCAAGGTGACCGCGCTGCTGGAACGGCACGGCTTCTTCGCGGTGCTGGTGGCCCGCTGGATCCCCTGGGTGCGCACGCTGTGCCCGATGGTCGCGGGCGCGGCCGGGATGGATCACAAGCGGTACACGATCGCCAGCACGCTGGGCGCGATCATCTGGGCGCCGGTCCTGCTGCTCATCGGCTACTACGCCGGCGGGTTCCTCCAGCGGGTGCCGTGGTTGCTGCCCGGGGTGGTCGGGATTCTGATCGTGGGCCTGGTGATCGGCACGATCTTCGGTATCCGGCAGTACCGCCAGGAGATGGCGCGCCCGGCCGAGGACTTCGACGTCGAACACGCGCCCGGCGTGCCGAGCGAAGCCGAGCGCTGAGCCTCACAACCCCGCTGCGGTGACCTGGTAGGCGGCTTCCATCAGCATCCAGCCCGACAGCTGCACCGACAGGTCGCGCTCGGGCACCGCCGAGGCCGTCACCGAACCGCCCGGGGTGAACTTGCCCGCACCGGCCGTGCCGCCGGGTAGTCGCGCCGGTTTGCTCCAGTCGTGCCCGAACAGCGGCTCACCCTCCACCTCGAGCCGGTTGGCCCAGGCGGCGGTGGCCGAGGCCTTGACGATGGCGGCGGCCACCCGCCGGTCGGCCTCCTGCCGTTTGCCCTCGCCGGGCAGCATCAGCGCGACCACCGCGAGATAGCGGGCCAGGATGCCGTTGAACAGGCCGCCGTCGCCGCCACCGCCACCGGTGATCACCAGCCGCTTCGTCATGTGTTCTTCCACCGCGGCCAGCAGGCTGCTGACCCGCTCGGCGTGGCGGTCGTCGTCGGTGTGCACGGCCAGTTCGGCCTCCAGCCCGAGCACGACGCCCTGGCAGTAGCTGAACACCGGACGCTCGATCTCGCCGGAGGGCAGGTGGATGCCGTCGAGGATCAGCCCGGATTCGGGATCGCGCAGGGTGGCGTCGAGCCAGTCGGCCATCTCCTGCGCGCGTTCGACCCGGCCCAGCCGCAGCAGCGCGATACCCGCCGGACCGTTGGCCGGTGCGTTGAAGAAGTCCGACCTGAGCCGCCACGGGATGCCGCCGCCGGTCTCGGGGTCCCAGGCGCCGTAGAGCTGCTGTTCGAGGGCGATGAGGCCGCGGCGGGCCTCGGTGAGTTCCTGGGTGCGCTCGGCACGTTCCAGGGCGATCGCCAGCCAGGCCATGTCGTCGTAGTAGCGATTGGTCCAGCCGGTGATGTTGCGCATGCGGTGGGCGCGGGCGATGGCGCCGATCCGCCTGCGCCGCGCGGGGGTGGGCACCCGGTTGGCCGCGTCGACCGCGACATCGAGCAGATGGGCCTGCCACCAGTAGTGCCAGCCGACGAACGCGCGCTCGCGCCGGGTGGCCGGCCAGCCGACGACGCCCAATTCCGTTCCGGGACAACCCCACAGCGTGCGCAGGTGCCGGGAGATGATCGCGGACTCCGCCATGTCGGCGCGCTCGGACCACAGCGCCGGAGTCGGCACAGCTCCGGCACGATCCATGGGCTGTGGGCGCCGTCCCCTGGGCGAGGTCATGGGTCCATGGTGCCAGTACGGACCCCTTTTCCGCGCCCGTTCTGTTACCGATTCGACATCGTAGTTTTCGGCACGCGGAGAACTACCAGGCCAGGGACAGATCCGCGTGTTGCCGGATCCAGGCGTGCATGGCGATTCCGGCCGCGACACCGGCGTTGATGCTGCGCGTCGACCCGAACTGGGCGATCGAAACGGTCAGTGCCGCTGCGTTTTTCGCGTCGTCGCTGACGCCGGGGCCCTCCTGCCCGAACAGCAGCAGGCAGTCGCGGGGCAGTTGCGCGGTCTCCAGCGGGACCGCGCCGGGCACATTGTCGACCGCGACGACGGTCAGTCCCGCGTCGGCGGCGAACGCGCGCAGCTCGGCCAGGTCGGTGTGGTGCACCAGGTGCTGGTAGCGGTCGGTCACCATGGCGCCGCGCCGGTTCCAGCGCCGCCTGCCGACGATGTGCACCGCCGCGGCCGCGAAGGCGTTGGCGGTGCGCACGACCGTGCCGATGTTGGCGTCGTGACCGAAGTTCTCGATGGCCACGTGGAACGGGAACCGGCGCGCGTCGATGTCGGCGACGATCGCCTCGCGGGTCCAGTACCGGTACGCGTCGACCACGTTGCGGCGGTCGCCCTCGGCCAGCAGCACCGGGTCGTAGCGCTCGTCGGCGGGGACGGGGGTGCCGTACTCCTGCTCCCATGGGCCGAGCCCGTGTGGATGCTCGCCCCATTCGGTCGGCCCAGGACCAGGCGCTTCGGGCGATTCCACTGGCTCACTCACGCCGAGAATGCTAGGTGGACGCCGCCTACGCCGATGCCCCGGCCGCCCCGATCACGATGAACACCACGGCGAGGAGCCCGATGAGCAAGGTGAAGCCGAGTACGGCACTGCCGATGACGCCCATGATGTAGCCCGCGTTCGCCGCCGACCGGCCGCCGACCTGCCCGCCCGAGGCGTCGATCTCCGCCAGAACCCTGCGGCCCTTCAACCAGGCGAACGGCGCGCAGAAACCGCAGAACCCGACGCCGAGGGCACCGAGGATCAGCACGAGGGTGGCTTCGGGGTGATCCGGCGGCTTCATGTACACGGGATAGCCGGGATAGCCGGGCGGGGGCGGACTGCTCATGCGCCGAATCGTAGCCGGGAACGACGTCCCGAGCGGACCGGTGGATTCGGCCGTGGCCGGGTCAACCCTGCTCGCGCAGCGGCTCCGGATGCGGTTCGCGCAGCGGCACCGAGGGCGCGGGCTCCGGTGAGGGCAGCGCGACGATCGGCAGGCCGCGGCGCAGGGTCCGCTGCCAGCGCAGCGGGTCGAAGACGGCGGGTTCGGTCTCCTCGATGAAGGTGCGGATCAGCTTCACGAACCGGTCGGGGTCGTAGTGGTGCGGGAAATGGCCGGCGCCGGGGAAGATCGCGATCCGGCTGCCGGGGAAGGCGCGGTGCGCGCGGCCCGCGTGCCCGGACGGGATCACGGTGTCGCGGGTGCCGCCGATGACCAGCGTCGGCAGGTGCGCGGCCAGGTAACCGCGGTCGAGCATGGTGATGGTCTGACCGCGGCGATCGGCCGCCGCGCGGATGGTGCGCAGGAAGGCGTTGCGCGCGCCGGGCTCGGCGAGGTGACCGTAGAGGCGGAGCACGTATTCGGCGTCGGGCCCGAGACCGAGCCCGCCCAGCGCCGTCACCAGCGGAATCGAGGTGCGCACCGCGGTACGCACCGGCCAGCTGGTGATCGCCATCAGCGCGGGACCGGCACCGGCCAGGGTCGCGAGCCGGAACGCCGGATGCACGCCCGCCCCCATCCCCGCCGGACAGACCAGCGCGATCCGCTCCACCTTCTCGGGGAACTGGTAGGCGAACTGCATCGCGATGCCGCCACCCAGCGAATGGCCGACCACGGTGATCCGGTCGATGCCGAGCACGCTGAGCAGATCTCGCATCCCGTTGGCGTAGGCCGCCACGGCGTAGTCGGCGCGGGGCTTGTCGGATTCACCGTGCCCGAGCAGATCGGGCGCGATGACGGTGTAGTGCTCGGCCAGCGCGTCGAACACCGGCGCCCAGGTCCCCGAGCTGTCGGTGATCCCGTGGATCAGCAACAGCGGCGGCCCCGACCCCGCCATCCGATAAGCACGGCGGTACCCGTGCACCTCGATGAACTGCACTTCCCCGGTCATCTCCGAAGGGTGCGCGGCGGGTGTTGCCCACGGAAGACAGTTGGGTTAGCGCTCTGTGACAGCGCGTATCAGACACCGTCGCGGCGGGCGCCGACCGCCGGGTCGGTCAGCAGGTACTGCGCTGCCGCGTAGGTCGCCAGGATGACGCCCTCACTGATGCGGCGGGTGCGGTCGTCGCGGGCGAAGAGGCGGCGCAGGACGATCAGGCCGTCGGAGACGGTGAACAGCAGGGCGCCGAGGCCGAGGCGGCTGCGCGGGTCGCTGTTCGGGATGTTCAGTCCCGCAATGTTTTTCGCACCAGGCGCGAGGCCGGGGTCGGAGGCCAGCGTGGCCGCCGTGCCGAGGGTGGCGCCGTAGGCGGTCAGCGGGAGGGCCAGCACCGGCGCCTTGGCGCGCAGCAGACCGGCCGCGCCCGCCCAGGCCAGCACGCGCGGCACGGCGATCTCGGGACGCGGGCGGGCACCGCGGCGCCACCACAGCACGGAGTAACCGGTCTGCATCACCGCGAACGACGAAGCGCCCGCGATGAGGCGGCGGTCGTCGTCGGGATCGATCAGCAGCACGTCGCCCACGGTGGCCGCCGCGAGCGAGCCGAGCAGGATCCGGCGCTCGGTGGGATCGAGGTCGACGCCGCTGGTCACGGTGTCGGCCGCCAGCAGCGGCATCAGCAGTGGCTTGGCCACCCATTGGAGCCGCTCGCGGCCGGTGACGGCACCGAAAACGGTGACCGCCGCGGCCGCGAGATAACCGGCGCGAAGCGCACGCACGTCAGAAGCTCGGTTCCTTCGGGGCGGGCGGCAGGGTGACGACCTGGCCCGCGTAGCTCAGTCCGGCGCCGAAGCCGAGCAGCAGCGCGAGCTGACCGCCCTTGGCCTTGCCGGTCACCAGCATCTCCTCGATGGCCAGCGGGATCGAGGCGGCCGAGGTGTTGCCGGTGTTCTCGATGTCGTTGGCCATCGGGATGCCCTCGGCCAGGCCGAGGTTCTTCTTCATCAGCTCGTTGATCCTGGCGTTGGCCTGGTGCGGGACGAAGATCTCGATGTCCTCCTTGGCCACGCCGGAGTGCTCCAGTGCCGCCGAGAGCGCGCGCGGTAACGTCACCGCGGCCCAGCGGAAGACCTTCGGGCCCTCCATCCGCAGCGACATCTGGCCCACCGGCTCCACCTCGGGATCGGTGCCCTGCAGCTGCTGGGCGCGATGCTGGAAGGCCAGGAAGTCGATGTTCTGGGCGATGGCTTCGGCGTTCTCGCCGTCGCTGCCCCACACCGTCGGGGAGATGCCGTTCTCCTCGGCCGGGCCGACGACGACCGCGCCCGCGCCGTCACCGAAGATCATCGCGGTGCCGCGGTCGGACTTGTCGAGGCCGACGGTCATCGTCTCCGCGCCGATCACCAGCACGTACTCGGCCGAACCGGCCCGGATCAGGTCGGCGGCGACGCCGAGCCCGTAGCCGAAACCGCCGCAACCGGAGGTGAGGTCGAAGGCGGCGACCCCGTTGAGACCGAGGTCGGAGGCCACCGAGGGCGCGCCGTGCGGGGTGAGCTTGAGCCAGCTCGAGGTGCACAGGATGACCGCGCCGATCACGCTGCGATCGATCGGGGTGTTCTTCAGCGCGCGCTCACCGGCGGCCGCGGCGATCGAGCGGATCGTCTCGTCACCGCTGATCCAGCGCCGGTTGTGGATACCGGTGCGCTCGAAGATCCACTCGGGCGTCGAGTCGAGGGTCTCGCACACCTCGGCATTGCTGACGATGCGCTGCGGGCGGTAGGCACCGATCCCGAGCATCGCAACATTGTCGCGACCTTTGTTTACTGCAATGCTCACCACAGGTGACTCACACGTCCTTCAGACTTTCCGGACGACAACGTCGTCGTCCGCGCTTGGCGCTGTTCAGGCTAGCTCAGGGCAAGGTCGTCGAGCCCGAGGATGGATCGATATTCCAGCCCCTCGGCGGCGATCACCTGGTCAGCGCCGGTTTCCCGGTCGACGACGGTGGCGACGCCGACCACGATCGCGCCCGCGTCGCGCAGCGCGCGCACCGCGGTGAGCGGCGAGTTGCCGGTGGTGGTGGTGTCCTCGACGACCAGCACCCGCTTGCCGACGACATTGGGGCCCTCGATCTGGCGCTGCATGCCGTGTGCCTTGGCCGCCTTGCGCACCACGAACGCGTCGATCGGGCGGCCGGGGGCGTGCATCACGGCCATCGCGACCGGATCGGCGCCCATGGTGAGCCCGCCGACGGAGTCGAAGTCCCAGTCGGCGACCAGCTCGCGCAGCAGCGAACCGATCAGCGGGGCCGCCTGGTGGTGCAGCGTCGCGCGGCGCAGGTCGACGTAGTAGTCGGCCTCCTTGCCCGAGGACAGCGTCACCTTGCCGTGCACGACCGCGAGCTCGCGCACGAGCGCGGCCAGCCGGTCGCGATCGGCGGTCGTGAGCGCCTGACGTGCCTGGTCGATCATCAATTAAGTCCTTCCGCGTGCGTTGAACAGACCGCGATTCAAGCGGGTCACCAGGGTCCGCGGGACGAAGCCCGCCACCGCGGTGAGCACCTTGTACTGCACGCCGGGCACGCTGATCACCCGACCGGAGTCCAGATCTTGCAAGCACCCGTCGACGACCTGGTCGACGTCGAGCCACAGTCGCTTGGGCAGCGAGCTCATCTCGATGCCTGCGCGCTCGTGGAACTCGGTGTGCACGAACCCGGGGCACAGCGCCTGGACGCGGACACCGGTGCCCGCCAATCCACCCGCCAACCCTTCCGAGAAGGATACGACGTAGGACTTGGAGGCCGAATAGGTCGACCCCCGTCCGGGGATCAACCCGGCCACACTGGCCACGTTCACGATCGATCCGGAGGCCGCGGCGATCATCGACGGCAGCGCGGCCCTGGTCAGTTGCAGCACCGAGGTGACGTTGACGTCGAGCTGGGCCTGCAGCTCGGCCGGTTCCAGCGTCCAGAACTCCCCCGAGTGCGCGAAACCCGCGTTGTTGACCAGGAACTGGATGCCGGCGGCGGCCCGGTCGGCGACGCGGGCGCGGTCGTCGTCATCGGCGAGGTCGGCCACGAGCACCTCCGCGGAGGTGGCGTAGCGGCGGCCGAGCTCGTCGGCGAGTGCGCGCAGGCGCTGCTCGTTCCTGGCGACGAGGACCAGGTCGTAGCCGAGGGCGGCGAGACGGTGGGCGAAGCCCTGCCCGATGCCGGACGTCGGTCCGGTGATCATGGCGACGGGGCGGAGCGCGCCGGGCAGGCGTGAGGAACTATCGGTCATCGCTGGTCGATTCCGGTCGACGGGAAGATGCCGCGGCGACGTTCACCGCGGCACGGGATCACTTCGGGACGGGGCCCTGGTACGGGCGGAAGCCGGGGTGGAACGGTCCGCCGGGCTGATCGGAGTCCTCGTCGCCCTCGGCGCCGACCGGGCGCGGCGGCTCGACGCGGGGACGCGGCTCGGGCACCACGGCCAGCGACGGGCGCCGCGGCGGCTCGCCGAGCGGGCGACGGCCGGGCGCCGGCTGATCCTCGAACTCGGGATCGTCGAGATCGGGATCGAAGTCGGGCGGGTAGGACGCGGTGCGGCCGATCGGCGCGCGCTCGTCGTAGTCGTCGCCGGGCTCGGTGGCCGAGGCGCGGGCGGGGCCACGACCGAACGGCGGCTCGTCGTCGAAGTCGGTGGCCGGGGCCGGGGCACGGCGGCTGAACATCGATTCGTCGTCGAAGTCGTCGTCGGGCTCGTCCAGTTCGTCGGGGCCGGGGAAGCGGGCACGGCCGCGCTCCTCGACCTCGGCGGCGCTGGGGCGGGCACCGAACCCGTCGCGCTCGTCGTCGTCGTATTCGTCCCGGAAACCCGAGACCTGCGGCGGCAGGTCGGAACTCGAACGCGGGCGGGTGTATTCGCTCGGCTCGGCCACCGGCGGCAGCACGTGCAGCAGGCCGGACAGGCGAAGGACCGCGTCGATCGCGGTCTCCCAGTCCTTGGGTCCGCTGCCGACCGGGAGCATGCCGAGGGTCCAGTTGCCCTCGCTCCACAGCATCTGCACGGTGTCCGACAGCGACTCGATGAAGCCGACCATCCGCTGATCCACCGCGTGGCGGGCGATCTCGGGGTCGGTGGCGAACACGACCCGGTCACCGATCGCGCCGAGCAGTTCCAGATCGTGGTCCTTGGGCGGCGAGGCGGTCTTGAGCCGCATGTCGACATCGATCTCGGAGCCGATCTGGCGGCGCACGGCCACCAGGGTCGCCGCATCTTCCAGGTCGAAGAGCACGAACTTCTCGCCCTTGCGAATGCCGGAGACCACGTCGACCGCCGAGAGGTAGCCGAGCTTGGCCAGGGCGCCACGACGCCACGTCGAGGCGAGCGCGGGCTCCACCGACACATAGGTGTAGCCCTGGGACTTCGCCCACACCTGGCGGGCGTGCCCGGTCCGCTGTCGCTGGACCCGATCGAAATACAGCAGTACGACCGCACCCACGAGTGCGATCGCCGCCAACCCGAACCACATAGCCGTCATCGTCGCCTAGCCTATCCAGCCGTCGCCGTGATTGCCCGGTAGCACCGGGGATTCGACGCGCGGGTCGCTCATCGGGGGCCGCCCGGTAACGCCGTACTGATGATGATCTTGGCGTGGATCGACCCGTCTGGGTTCTTGTCGCCCTGCACCATAACCATGTCGCCGACGGGCAGGTCGGCCGCCTTCGTGCTGGTCAGCGAGATCACCTGGGTGGCATCGTCGATCAGCACCCGCACGGTGGACCCGCCGAGGGTGCTCATGGTGATCTCGGAACCGGAATTGGCGGTGATGCTGCCCATGGTCGCACCGAGATCCTCACCGCCACCGAGCCCGGGCAAGCCGGGCAGGCCGCTGGTGTCCGGCGGCGTGTTCGGTGACGGCTGCTGCGTGACCGGCGGGGGCAGCAGCACACTGCTCGGCGGCGGTGCCGCCGTCTTGTCCTCGCCGGAGTCGCCGAGGCCGAGCACCAGCCCGCCGAGCACACCGGCGACGGCGATCAGCGCGAGCACCGCCAGGCCGAGCATGATCCACAAACCGGTGTGCCGCTTCGGCGGTTCGCCCTGGTCACCGTCCTGTGGCCGCGGTGGATAGCCCGGCGGCGGTGCGCCCGGATGGCCGTACCCGTAGCCCGGTGGCGGTTGCTGCGGTGGGGGCTGTTCTACGGGATAACCACTTTCATAGGCACCCCATTGCGCGTCGTGCGGCGGTAGTGCCCGGGTCGGATTCGACGGTTGCCCCCACTCGTCGAATCCGCCGCCACCGTACGGCTTGGTCGATTCCGTGCCCGGCGAACCCAACCGTTCGGTCGGCGAATCCTCCGGGCGTTGCCCCCACGGATCGTTCGGGTTCGTCATGACCCCCAGCGTAGGACAGCCCGGTGCGTTTGGGAGGCCCCTACGCACCGGGCTGTGGATAAATCACGAGCTGTGGACAACCTCGGGTCCGACGACCAGCTTGTCGGTCGCGTCGTCCACACTCACCTTCACCGTGTCGCCGTCGGCGACCGCGCCGGAGAGCAGTTCCTTGGCCAGGCTGTCGCCGATGGCCTGCTGGATCAGCCTGCGCAGCGGGCGCGCGCCGTAGGCGGGGTCGTAGCCGCGCACGGCCAGCCACTGCTTGGCCTCCTCGCTCACGTCGAGGGTGAGCCGACGCTGGGCCAGGCGCTTCTGCAGCTGCCGCAGGTTGATGTCGACGATCGATTCCAGCTGCTTGGCGTCGAGCGCGTGGAACATCACCACGTCGTCGAGCCGGTTGAGGAACTCCGGCTTGAACGCCCGCCGCACCGCGTCCATCACCTGATCGCGGTCGCCACCGGCGCCGAGATTGGAGGTGAGGATCAGGATGGTGTTGCGGAAATCGACTGTGCGGCCCTGACTGTCGGTCAGGCGACCCTCGTCGAGCACCTGCAGCAGGATGTCGAACACGTCCGGGTGCGCCTTCTCGATCTCGTCGAACAGCACCACCGAGTACGGCCGCCTGCGCACCGCCTCGGTGAGCTGACCGCCCTGGTCGTAGCCCACATATCCGGGCGGCGCGCCGACCAGGCGGGCCACCGAGTGCTTCTCGCTGTACTCGCTCATGTCGATGCGGACCATGGCGCGTTCGTCGGCGAACAGGAAGTCCGCCAGCGATTTCGCCAACTCGGTCTTGCCGACGCCGGTCGGGCCGACGAACAGGAACGAGCCCGTCGGCCGGTTCGGATCGGCAACACCGGCGCGCGCCCGGCGCACCGCGTCCGACACCGCCTGCACGGCTTCTTCCTGACCGACGACGCGCCCGGCGACCTCGGTCTCCATCCGCAGCAGCTTGGCGGTCTCGCCCTCCAGCATCCGGCCGACGGGCACGCCGGTCCACGCCGAGACCACATCGGCGATGTCGTCGGGAGTCACCTCCTCGTTGAGCATCACGTCACCGTCGGGCGCCGCGCCGCTGACCTCCTCCGCCGCCGCGAGCTCCTTCTCCAGCGCGGGAATCCGGCCGTAGCGCAGCTCGGCGGCCTTGCCGAGATCGCCGTCGCGCTCGGCGCGTTCGGACTCACCGCGCAGCGCCTCGAGCTGCTCCTTGAGCCCGCGCACCGAATCGATGGCGTTCTTCTCGTTCTGCCAGCGGGTGGTGAGCTGACTCAGCTTCTCGCGATCGTCGGCGAGCTCTTGGCGCAGCTTCTCCAGGCGCTGCTTGGAACCCGCGTCGGTCTCCTTCTCCAGCGCGACCTCCTCGATCTCGAGGCGGCGCACCGCGCGTTCCACCTCGTCGATCTCGACCGGGCGTGAGTCGATCTCCATGCGCAGGCGCGAGGCCGATTCGTCGATCAGGTCGATCGCCTTGTCCGGCAGGAACCGGGAGGTGATGTAGCGGTCCGACAGCGTCGCGGCGGCCACCAGCGCGGAGTCGGTGATGCGCACGCCGTGGTGCACCTCGTAGCGCTCCTTGATGCCGCGCAGGATGCCGATGGTGTCGGCCACCGTCGGCTCGCCGACCAGCACCTGCTGGAAGCGCCGTTCCAGCGCCGCGTCCTTCTCGATGTACTTGCGGTACTCGTCGAGGGTGGTCGCGCCGACCAGGCGCAGCTCACCGCGCGCGAGCAGCGGCTTGATCATGTTGCCCGCGTCCATCGCCGAATCGCCCGTGCCGCCGGCGCCGACGATGGTGTGCAGCTCGTCGATGAAGGTGATGATCTCGCCCGCGCTGTTCTTGATGTCGTCGAGCACGGCCTTGAGCCGCTCCTCGAACTCACCGCGATACTTCGCGCCCGCGACCATCGCGCCGAGGTCGAGCGAGACGACCTTCTTGTCGCGCAACGACTCCGGGACATCGCCCTCGATGATCCGGCGCGCCAGACCTTCGACGATCGCGGTCTTGCCGACGCCGGGTTCACCGATCAGAACCGGGTTGTTCTTGGTGCGGCGCGAGAGCACCTGCACCACCCGGCGGATCTCGGTGTCGCGGCCGATCACCGGGTCGAGCTTGCCCGCGCGGGCGGCCTCGGTGAGGTCGGTGGAGTACTTCTCCAGTGCCTGGTAGCTGGCCTCGGGATCGGGATTGGTGACCCTGGCGCTGCCGCGCACCTTCGTGAACGCGTCACGCAGCGCCTCGGGGGTGGCGCCGTGCTTGCGCAGCAGCTTGGCCACCTCGGTCTCACCCTGGGCGAGCCCGACCAGCAGGTTCTCGGTCGAGACGTACTCGTCGCCGAGTTCGGTGGACAGCCGCTGGGCGGCGGTGATCGCGGCCAGCGCCTCGCGGCCCAGCTGCGGGGTGGTGGTGGCGCCGGTCGCGCGCGGCAACTTGTCGACGATGTCACCGGCTTCGCGCTCGACCGTCGCCGGATTGACGCCGATGGCCTTCAGCAGCGGGGCGGCGATGCCATCGGTCTGATCCAGCAACGCCACCAGCAAGTGTGCCGGACGGATCTCCGGATTGCCCGCCGCCGAGGCGGCCTGAAGAGCGGCGGTCAGCGCCGCCTGAGTCTTGGTGGTGGGATTGAACGAGTCCACGAATCTCCCTTTTTGTTTGTCCGATATCGACTTGTTCAACGTGCACAGAGTTGAGTCTGTTCCGCTCAACTCCATCTTTTTTCCGCGGGGTTCGGGTCTGCGCTCACGCTACGCCGCGACACCACCGAAGACGATCAATCACCGCATGTCGAACGGCTATCCGCCTAGGATTACGGTGCCCGGCTCAGCCCCGATGTGAGGAGTTCATCGCCATGCGCGCGATCGTGGTTCAGAAGTTCGGCGCCACCCCCGAGCTGGCCGATGTGCCGGTCCCGACGGCCGGGCCGGGTGAGGTGCAGGTGGCGTTGGACGCGGCGGGGGTCAACCCGTTCGATCTGAAGATGGCCGACGGGCTGCTCGAGGGGAAGATGCCGACGGATTTCCCGATGATTCTCGGCGTCGACGGCGCGGGCACGGTGTCGGCGGTCGGCGCGGGGGTCACGAAGTTCGCGGTGGGCGACAAGGTGGTCGGGAAGTTCTTGACGGCACCGGCCGGGCACGGCAGCTGGGCGCAGTACGCGACCGTTCCCGAGGACGCGACCCTCGTACCGATCCCGGACGGGCTCACCACCGTCGCGGCCGCCGCGCTGCCGACCGCGGGGGTCACCGCGCAGGACCTGGTCGACGCGGCGCACATCCAGCCCGACCAGAAGGTCCTCATCGTCGGCGCGACCGGCGGGGTCGGCTCGTTCCTGGTGCAGCTGGCCAACACCGCGGGCGCCCACGTGATCGCCACCGCCCGTGGCGATGCCGCCGATCAGGTCGCGCGCCTCGGCGCCGCCGAGACCATCGACTACACCCAGATCCGCCCGGCCGACCCCGACTTCGTCGACCCGGACCCGGCCACCCACCGCGACTCCAACGTCACCGACGCGGTCCGCTTCACCCACCCCGACGGCATCGACGTCCTCTTCGACCTGGTCAGCGGCCCCGCCGATTTCGCCAGCCACGCCACCCTCGTCCGCCGCGGCGGCCACGCCTACTCCATCACCTGGGGCGCCGACGAGAACGCCCTGCGCGCACGCGACATCACCGGCGGCAACTTCGAATCCAAAGGCCGCTCCCCCGAACTCACCCGCCTCCTCACCCGCGTAGCCGCGGGCGACGTCGTCGTCCCCATCCAGATGACCGTCCCCCTCGACGCCGCTCCCGCCGTCCTCGGCGCGGGCAGCGCGCGCGGAAAGACCGTCCTGGCAATCTGATTCGTATCAGCTACCGGCGCTGTCGAGGTGGCGGCGGACCTCGGCCGCAAAGACCCGGGTGCCGGTCCTTTCCAGTACCGACAGCAGGCCGGTGACCGATCTCGGATCCCGGCGATATGCAGCAGCCTGCCTGTGCAGGGTCGAAATAGTCAGTCCTGGATAGAGATCCAGCTGGTCCAGCAAGAAGTCGTCCGGAGTGACCGCGATGAGATCGTAGGACTTCAACGCGTGTTCGGGGAAGTCACGGACATTGAAGGTGACCAGGACCTCCGCGCCAGAACGCACCGCAGCGGCGAGTACATGACGATCCTTCGGATCGTTCTCCATTCCGCTGATCAACGATTCGTAGCCGGTGACCATCGCGTCTGGAAACGCGAACTTCATCTGGGAGATCCGGCGGTCCACACTGTCCGGTGGAATATCGCGGCGCACGAGACTTCCGCGAAGTTCACTCAACACACCAGCGGACCAGAGCGGCCGGAACATCTGGGCGTCCGCCATACGAAGGAGCGTGTCGGACAGGTAGGCGGGGTGCAGAACACATGCATCGAAGAACACGCTGAACGGCATCGGCGCGCTCTACCTCGGTTCGGGTGGCGTCAAGGTTGCGGTGTAGATGCCCGCCTCTTCACCCTCTGCCGCCATCGCATCCAGCGTTGCCCGCCGCTCGGTACGTACGCGGCTCTGGTAGGTCAGGACGTCGCGGAGTAGCACCCGCCGGTGGCGTCCGCGCATCGAGTAGGCGATCTCCCCGTCGGTGAGCAGCCGGACGAGAGTGGGACGCGAGATATTGAGGAGGTCGGCAGCCTCCTGGGTCGTCAGCATGGTGTTGTGCGGTGCGATCGAGACCGCCAACCCATTCGACAGTGCGGTGACGGCATCCCGCAGCACTGCGTAGAGCTCGTCAGGGATGTCCAAGTAGGTGCCGTCGGGTCCGACGAGTCTGGCTTTGACGCAGGCTTGGTCGATCCGCAAGCTCGAAACCAACTGTTCGAGGTCAGCAGGGTCGTCAGGAGGGAAGACCGTACTCTCCCGCAGCATTGTTGACATACTCCGAGTGTAGACCTATTCGAAAAAAACGAAAGCGCGGCGCGATCGGCGGAGGCCGATGCCAGCGGGTTGCTCGGTGACGGGGCAGTGTGTAGCGTCACACGAACAAGAACGGCCGCCCGGTGAGCGCCAACTCACCGAACGGCCTGGGTACGAAACAGTCAAAGCCTGTTCGCACCGTGGGATGAAATCCTACATGCAACGGCTCGGCGTCTCATGGCGTCGGGCCTTCGTCGTTCCGGGGTGAGCTCTG
This sequence comes from Nocardia sp. NPDC058176, assembly GCF_042883805.1. Lineage (NCBI taxonomy): Bacteria > Bacillati > Actinomycetota > Actinomycetes > Mycobacteriales > Nocardiaceae > Nocardia > Nocardia sp. NPDC058176. Next base: position 793,766 of record NZ_JBHVVA010000002.1, read on the forward strand.
CCCCGCACGATGGGCTGCCTGTGTCGTTTCCCGGGCCTTGGCGACTCCTTGTCGGTCGTTATCGGAGAGCCCGACCGAGGGACACACAACCCTGACACCCAGCCTCCTGCGAGCACCATCGTCGTACGCCTCGCACGTACGCACCTGGTCGGTTTCGGGAGTGCACACCTACGCCCAGGTCCAACCCCGCCACACGCCGACCCAGGCGTGGGGCTACCAGTGTTGGCCGAGGTCGCGAATCGGGGTCTGTGAGCGGGGAACCGGGAGGGATGGTTACGACGCCGGCACCCCTGGGTGCTCCGATCGGGGTTCGATACGAGCCGACCGGCCCAGACACTTCCGGCGAATGAGACTTAGCGCACAATAGGGATCCCAAGCTGCGGATGGCGCGTCCAATATCTCGAAATACCGCTGTCGAGAATGGGATTCGCTATGACCGACGATCTGCCCGAGATCACGCGCGCCGGGAATGCGAGCCTGCGTGCCGAGATCGATCGCATGCTCGAGGCGTACGAACGGGATTCGTCCGCGCTGCTCGCGGCGCAGGCCGGTGCGGCCGAACCGAGGACTGTGTGGTCCGACGACAATCTCGTGCGCGTCACCGCCAACGCGGCCGGGGTGATCGAAGTCCACATGGAGCCAACGGCTTTCCGGCACTCGACCCCGGAGAAGTTGAGCGCGTCGATCACCGCGACGGTGCAGGCGGCGCAACAGTTGGTGGCCCAGAGTCAAGAGCAGGCACTGGAATCTCTCACCGGACTCGCGACCGAACTCCCGGACCTGCCCGAGTTGATCCCGGGCGCGCCGAGCACCGCAGACCTCATGGCGCGTTTCCGCGCACCGGTGGATCCGCCACCAGCGCCAGCTCGTGACGAGGACGAATACTTCCGGAATCAGGGGTACCTGCGGTGAGCTCTCTCAAAGCCGACCCGGATGCGTTGCGCGGCACCAGATCCTCCTTCGAGTCCGTCGCCACCACCCTCACCACTGCACTCAGCACGCTCAGCGCCGCCATCGCGGCCGAGGGTGAGTGCTGGGGCAGCGACGAGATCGGAAACGCGTTCTCCGACAACTACACACCGGGCGTGGAGCAGGGTCAGAAGTCGGTGGGCAATCTGGCCACCTCGATGTCCCAGCTCGGCACGAACATGGTCACCGTCGCCGACAAACTCGTCGAGCAGGACACGGCTCGCGCGGCCCAGCTGAAGCAGTCGACGGGGACCTAGCCGGTGGGGATCGAGATTCCCGACTCACTGCAATGGGTCGCGAAATACATTCTCGGCGCGGGTGATTGGCCGGAGGGCGACGAAACCGCCATGCGCCGCCTCGCCGACGCGTGGACCAGCACCGCCAACGCGCTCGACACCGTCGACGACCAGGCCGCCGCGGCGTTGAACGCGGCGCTGTCGGCCCTGTCCGAGGGCGAGACCCACGACGCGATCGCCGCCTACCGCGACAAGCTGCTCGCCGGTGACGATGCCGCCTTCACCGCGATCCGCAAATGGTGCGAGAAGCAAGCCGAGCTCCTCGACGACGGCGCAAACGACATCGAACACACCAAACTCGTGATCATCGGCACCATGATCGTGGCCGCCGTGCAGATCGGCGCCGCGATCGCCACCGCGTGGACCGGCGTCGGTGCCGCCGCGGGCGTCGCGGCGCGGGTGGCCGCGCAGGTCTCGGTGCGGATCGCGATACGACAGCTGATCAGCCGCATGATCGCCCGGGGCGCCGCGAAGGCGGCAGCTCGCGCGGCACTGCGCGGCGCCATGTTCGAAGCACTCGAAGAAGGCGGCATCGATGCCCTCGCCCGCACGATCCAGGTCGCCAAGGGTGACCGCTCGATGGACGACTTCGGTTGGACCGACCTGGGTTTGGCGACCTTCGGCGGCGCGGTCGGCGGTGCCGTCGGCGGCGCGATGGGCGACCGGCTCGGCGGTGTCGGCGACCAGATCTCCAGCAAGGCAGGCAAACTCGCCGCCAATTCCGTCGCCGGTGCCGCCACCGAACTCGGCGCCGACCTCTCGGCCCAGGTCGCCACCGCAGGCGTAGCCTCCGCCCTGCTCGATCAGGAATTCAAACTCGACATCGGCGTCGACACCTTCACCAGCGCAGGTGCGGGCGGCATCCAGAGCGGCCTGGAATCAGGCTCACGCGGCGGAACCACCACGGCCCCAGACGTTCCCGACCTCGGCAACGTGCCGGGCGGCACCCCCTCCAGCCAACCCAACGGCGAATCACCCTCGACGACACCGGCATCAACCGGTCCGCAGAGCCCCTCCACGCCATCGACCGCTCCCGGTGAAGGCGCGACCCAGCCCGCGAGCACCCAACCGTCCACCTCCGCACCGTCAGCGCCCAGCAACGATTCACCCGGCCCCACCGCCCCAGGCAACACGTCACCGGCTTCCGCCACTCCAGGCGAAACGTCACCGGCTTCCACCACTCCGAGCGACACGTCTCCGGCCTCAACCACACCGAACGACACCTCACCAGCACAGAACTCACCAAGCCCGAGCGGACCCACCAACGACTCACCGACGCCGAACTCACCCGTCAGTGACTCACCTTCGCCGAGCTCACCAGCGAACCACTCCCCGACGTCGAACTCACCAGCCGATCAGTCACCTTCGTCCAGCTCACCAGCCGACAGCCCACCTGCCCCCACCGCACCGACGAATACCGCCACCCCCGAAAGCAATTCGCCCTCCTCCCCCACCAACTCCGGCCCCGCACCCACCGGCACGCCGAGCGAGACAAGCCCTTCCACCCCGGGCGACTCCACACCCACCCCATCGACACCCGGCGACACCAACCCGTCCACGCCGGGCGGCAACAGCCCATCCACACCCAGCAGCACAGCCCCCTCCACACCTGACGGCGACACGAGTCCATCCGCGCCCAACAGCTCTCCACCCAATCCATCCACACCCGCCAACACCTCACCCTCGGACCCCGGCGACACGACGCCGTCCACACCCAGCAGCTCGACGCCCAACTCATCCACACCCGCTGACACCGCCTCCTCCACACCCGACGGCGGCACCAACCCATCCACTCCCAGCGACACCGCGCCCAGCCCATCCACACCCGCCAACACCACGCCGTCCGCTCCCGGCGACACCACTCCATCGACACCCAACTCCGCTCCGACCAGCACAAACCCCACCGGCCCGACCAACAGCCCGTCCTCACTGGAGCTTCCCCCGGTCGACACCCCCACCCAGACACAACCGACCACCCCCACCGACTCGACCCCGGCTCCGTCGACCACCCAACCCTCGACACCCAGCGAATCCGCACAGACCACGCCCGGCACCACGCCAGCCAATCCCGGCACGTCCCCAACGACCCCGGGAACAACCGCACCACCGAGCTCCCCGAACACCCCCACAACCCCAACGAACACCCAGCCCGACCCCAACCGAACACCACAGTCCGACGGAACCACCACCGCCGCCGCGACGATGACCCCCACCGCACCGACAGCCGGAACCCCGACGCCGACACCGACATCCACCCCCGCATCACCCGCCGGCGCGGTCCCCCCGATGACCGCGACCCCTGTCACCCCGGCAACCCATCAGCCCGCAACGAGCAGTCCCCAACCCTCCACACCAACCCGCCCCGCAGCACCGACCACTCCCGCGAGCCAACCGACGTCGAGCTCCGCACCGCCGTCGACGCCCGCCCGCGCAACACCATCGACGCCTGCGGGTCCGCCACCTGCCACGCCACAGTCCCCACCCAGCCAGCAGCCACCGGGCACCAGCCCGAACACATCCACGCCTCCGGTCAACCCGTCGCCGTTCGGGCCTTCGCCGACCAACACCGTTTCGCCCACGGCCAACTCGATTCCCCCGCAGCACAATCAATCGCGCGCACTGCGCGAATCGCTCCGCGGCCTGCCGTCACAAGACGGCCGTACCCCCGCAATCGACACCAACCGCAATCCGTACTCCCAACGCCCACCCGCGTATCGCGTTCGCCGCTTCCATCTCGGCGGCAACCAGTGGGTGGCTGTCGGCAGCGTTCGCGCTCATATTCCCGACGCGCACCTGATGTCGCCCGCCGAGCTGCACCAGGCCATGGAGAACATTCAGGCGACGGTCGATGCCGCGTTCAACAATGGCAGCCGACTGCTCAGCGGGGACCAGTTCCTCATGGATGTCGAATTCACCACGGATCCCGCGGCCGCCGATCTGGATCTGGCGGCCAACCGGCTGCCGAACGACACCGCCAACGCGCTCCGGGACCAGTTCGGTCTCTTTCCGGCCGCCGCGGGACAGCCGCTGGGTCCCCGAGATCTTCGTGAGATCAGCAACGACATCGCGCGGGCGAACACTCCTGCCAGATTCAGCGACCCCGCTGATTCCCGCGTGGTCGATCATCGCCGACTGGGCGATCTCGAGCACCCGTCGCACCAGGCCCGAGTCGAGGACGCGCTTCGCCGAGACAACCGTTTCACGGTCGGCGCCGACCCGCGCACTCATCCGTACGGGCAACTGGTCAACGATGGTGGCCGCACGGTGCCAGGTCGCAGTAACAATTGCCTGGATTGTTCGTTGTCCGCGCTGTCATCGTTCTTCGGCGTACCTCGTGTGTCGGCGCCACGCTTCGACGATCGGTTGTCGAATGGCGCACGGGACAACCAATCCGGCGAGGTCGGCGGACCCGCGCGCGCACAGGAGTGGCTGGGTGCGAACTTCCAGTCCTACACGGGGATGCCCGTCAGCGATCAGTATCAAGCGTTGCACGACTATGTCGCCGCGTTGGGACCCGGCTCGGCGGCACTGGTAGGTACCGACTGGCACGCCCGTGATGCCAACGGCAACAAGCTCTTCCATCCGGATGGCACTCCGGTGCTGCAAGGTGGACACGCCACCGTCGTGGTTTTCCCACCCGGCGCACCCGGCCCCGTGTGGTGGGATCCGCAGAGCGGGGAAACCTCGCTCACCCCGCCGTCCTCGCTCACCGAGAACGCGGCGATCATGCAGTGCATACCGATCGATGCGAACGGAGGACCCGCTCATGCCGGAACCGGTACCAACCCGGGAACAGGCCAGTCACCTGCTGGCCCGGATACTCGGACCGAACCAGGAGTACAGCATCCTGGAGAGCGAGCACGGCTGGGTGTGCCGACAGATCCTGTCACCCCGGGAACAGCACCAGCGGGGGATGGGCCAGGGGGCCTACGTGATCAACAAGGCGACGGGCGTGATCACCGAGCACTCGAGCGCGGCGCTCCCGGTGATCGCGGCGGAGTTCGACCGGACGACAGCGGCCGGGCAACCACCTCAGGGCTACCAGATCCATCCCCCGATCCCACCCGAGCCCGCCTATCCGAAAACGCACCGAATCCAGCTGACTCGGACATTCGAGGACCAGAACAAGATCAGGTATCAGGTCGAGCTGACCTTCCTGGAACACCCGACCGATCCGGGGATCTCCCTGCAGATCGAGATCACCAAGAATCCAGTCACCGTGACCCCGTCGGATCGAGTCTCGACGACAGCGACGGCCTGGGCACACCAGCAGAGCCGAGCGACCGGGAGCTGGCCGCAGACCGGGGTGATCGAGGTCTAACCGATTCTCAACAGGACACCGCGACCGCACCCGCCCACACCACCCTCACGCCGCAAGACCTCGAAAGCGCCACTCGAGCCCGCCAAGCCCGCGAATCCCTCCGCTCGGTAACCCCCGCCAACGACCAGGCCCTGCAGGTGAAACCCACCACCGGCCGCCCGTACCGCAGCGCGAGCTATCCCACCGCCCTCGGCCAACCGGTCCGCGTCATCCGCGTCACCGCGGCCGTAACCGCTTCTCCCACAACGCCACCCACCACCATCGACGCGGTCGCCGACCGTACCCAACTCGCCACCGATCTCACCTTCAACCAGGGCAACCAATTCCCCCTCGGTGACTGGCTCATGGTCGACGTGGTCCCCACCACCAACCCCGCCACCGCCGACCTCACCATCGACGCCGACACCAACCCCACCCGCACCGACCTCGCCAACACCCTCCGCGCCACCCTCGGCCTTCCTCCGACCACAAACCCCACCCTCACCCCCGCCGACATCCACCAACTCGGCTCCGACATCTCCCGCGCCGACCTCGCCCGAGCCACCACCCCTTCCTGGGCGGACCAGCACACCACGCCCTCCGTCGACACCAACCCGACCGTCGACCTCGACGCCATCCACAACCAACACGCCGAACAAACCCCCGCGGGCGTCTCCCACCACCGCGGCGACCCCACCATGGGCGACCTCCCCCACCGAGTCCCCGCCGACCCCCACCGCTTCACCGCCGACACCCACATCACCCCGGACGGCAACGCCCGCATCGGCGACCACACCCTCACCCCCGAGCAATACGGCGACCTCCTGCGCCGCTCCGGCTGGGACGGCACCACCCCCATCCGCCTGATCGGCTGCGACGCCTCCACCAACGACTTCGCCAACCGCCTGTCCCAACACCTGGGCGTAGAAGTCCTGGCCCCCACCCAAGCCGCCTGGACCGACGCCAACGGAAACGTCTTCACCTCCAGCGCCATCACCAACCCCGACGGCACCCGCATCCCCCGAATCCCACCCGACGGTCAATGGCATACCCACCACCCGAGTGGCGCTACCACCAACGAGGGCCCGAACACCAACCCTGCCGGAACCAGAAGCCCGTCCGAGGGCGGATTCGCCCCCGAAACAGCAGTCGACCGAGCTCGCCCGGTCGCGCCACGGACGGACCCGCCAAACCGCAATCCATCGCCGCAGATGAGTGCCGAATGGGATCCTCCTTCCAATAGCGGCGGCACCCCGCTCTCCGAGGTGGAGATGACCGTGGAGCCAACCACTCGTATCCTGGATTCGAATGGGGAACTCCCGCCGAACTCTCGCATCGTCGCAACTGACTCTGCCGGTAATCCCAGAGGCACGTTCTACACCGATGCGGACGGCCGAGTTACCCACGCCGACCTGGTATCAGCGAATACTGGGCACGGCCGCACGGTCAACCCGCTGGGAGACAACCCAGACATCAGCTCTCCGGAGACGGGGGTCGTATATCGGGTACAGAGTGCAACCGGAATCTATCCGCATACCTACGTCGGCACATCGCTGGAAGATTCACGGCCGTCCGGCGCCCAACCCGCAGCATCGCTGTCGGCACATACAGCGGCACAGACTGGCACCACCGATCCGCAACAGTCACTACCCCAAAGGTTCGATGAATTTCGAGGTGGTCCTATCGACCCCGCAGTTGACTGGGATCCCAGGGGCAACGATCAAGGCATGTACAGCAGCACAGATCCGATCACCGATTACGACACAGCCACGCAGGGTCCGTTCTCGTTGCAGCAACCTCGCGAACCACACACTCGCTACGATGTTTACAATACTGACGGCAACTGGCATGGCAGTTTCTATACAGACGAATATGGGGCCTTTTCCCATATTCACACGTGGTCCGGAAACCAAACGCACGGATTCAATCCCGAACTCGGCACGGGGGCAACATGGGATGCGAACCTTTCGGTGCCATGCCCAAACACCACATATGCCGTCGGACCACGCCACTTGGAACACCGTGGACTCGATCCGCGAGAACCTCGACAACTGTTCCGAACAGACGACAACGGCGACACAGTTGCGGCATCAGTACTACCGACATATTCACCCGCCGGAATCACTGCCGAAACCTTCTTCGGCCCACGTCGGGGACTGGGAGGTTCGACAGACCTGCAAACAGATGTTGGAAACATAGCGGGCGGAGGCAGAGACAGGCATGGCAACTACCTGCCCGGAGAGTACGACTCCAGCTTGTATCCCGACGATCCATCCAACCTATTCCGTTTCGCTGGCGGCCATCTGGCCCCATATGAGGCAGGCGGCCCAGGTGAGCGCATCAACCATGTTCCTCAGTGGGCATATGAAAACAGCAGTTGGCGACTCGAGGAGCGCCCGACCTCGGACTCGTGGCGACGGATGGAATCCGACCAGTCGTCGGTCGGTCGGTCACCCGATGCGGAAATCCGAAGAATCGATGTATTCGCCGAACGACACACTCCGAATATTCGCACACCCGATCGACTACATGTAAGGTTCACCGTATCGCCAGTCGATTCAGAAGAATACATACAGGTTAGGAATTTCCACAATGTCCCAGCAGCGGCACGGAACCCCGCACCCGGATCGCGACTACAATCATGATGAAAGGACCATTGAACTCCTTCGGACAGTAGGCGAGAATCTGATTCAGCTGGCGCCGCCCGATTGGCAACGACTCGACCTCGAGTACCGAGGTACTGCCGCGGTCTCCGACTATGGGTTTTGGTGCACCCTTGACAGTGGCAAAATATTTCAGATACCCGAACCTCTCTTTGCAGCAAGCAGAGCACTCGATCAGCTACGAGATATGATGTACGAACCTGGGCGTGGCACATGGTTCCTAGCTCGATACAACCTTGCGGAGAACATGGAGTATAGAATCGTCTTCGACTACGATCACGATCCACTTTGGTTTGCACCCACAGATATAGGAACCTGGAAGACCGACCTCGCGATCTATCCACGCGACCCACAGCACATGCCGAAGTGGTTGAATCAGATCCTTTCCGGCGAGTACAAGTACCTCAGCGAACAGGGAAAGCAGTGACAGACCCGATGTTCATCGAAGAACAAGGCGCACTGCTTTCAGCGATAACTGATCGATTGGAGGTCGTTGCCCCGCCAGGGTGGAATCGCCTCGACCTGAAATACATGACAATCGGCGACAACGATTTCGGCGGATCCAGCGCCGTTGTCTTCAACAAGCGAGAGCAGGTAATAGGCATCTGGAAGCCGCCATCCGATGTCGATGACATGTTTGCCCAATTGCGGGCAGGGATGGCGCGACCCGAACGCGGCGCCTGGATAAAGGCCGAATACTTCCTCTACTATCCCGACTATTATTCGATAGAATACTTCAGGGATATCCCCTCGAGCAACTTCCATTCCGAACATTTGCCGTCCCCGTCCGACTGCGCTCGCGAATTGGAACTCTTTCCCCGAGCTGCAGAACACATCCCCAGCTGGATGCAGGAATTGCTGGAGAAGGCCCGTGACGTTGGCTGACGTACCAGCACTGGTGCAAGCGACCGGAGAAGCCGCCGAGGTTGCGGCACCACCTGAGGTCGTCGAGAGAACGGGTTCGGCCTGATGACCGACACCGAGAGACAGGAACGCACCTTCTTGATGTCGGTGGTGGAAGTCGGTCGGGCTCGGCGTGATGGTCGACCCGTCGCGCTGCGCGGAATAGGTTGATCAACCATGAACGATCTTCGACTTTCGGCGCCGTTCGATGGGCGCGACGCTCAGGGCAGGCCGGTGGTGAACCGGGCCGCGCTGGATCCGAGCATCCGTGATCGGGTGTTGGCCTACCTCGAACACGCGCCGGTGGTGTTGAGCGCACGCAGTTACAGCGCAGATGATTTCGCGCCCGAGGTGCGCGACGTGCCGATGAACTTCCAGACCGACGGGGTGTTCGTCTGGCCGGGCGCGGTGCCGCACTACCTGCGCAAATACGGGCTCCCGCCGGAGTCGGCCCTTGTCGAGCACATCGTCGCGCGCGGGTTCGTCCTCGGTGAGGTGGCCGAGGAGGATCGGCAGCGAGCCGTCGCCACGGTCACCGGCGGCCACTAAGGGGCGCGGTAGGTGCCTGCTCGGGCCTTGGCCGCGGTGGTGGAGAGGATGGTGGCGAGGGTGGAGTGGATGCGGGTGGTGGTGGCGGGTTTGGCGATGAAAGTGGTTTCGCCGTAGAAGACGTAGCGGCCGTCGCCGGTGATGTCGTGGACCTGGAAGTCGTCGCGGCCTTCGGTGTGGCGGTTGTCGACGCTGGAGTGGGCGTAGACGCCGATGTGGGTGAGGGTGTCGGTGGGTTTGGCGAGGAAGGCCTCGAGTTGGTCGCGGGGGGTGGGGTTCCAGGAATCGCGGACATCGGCGCGCGGGGCGGCGAGTTCGGCTGCGGTGACGCGGATTTCGCGGCCGGAACCGGCGGCGGCGCGGGGCAGGGTGGACAGGACCGCGGCGGCCAGCGTGTCGGGTGCGAGCAGGTAGAGCGTGATGTCGCCGGGATCGGTTTCCGGGCCGGGGCTCTGCACGGCGAAAGCGGCGTAGGTGTCGCGCATTCCGCCGTGCGCGCGGATCGTCCGCTTGCCGCGCGAGGCGCCGGCGACCTCGACGCGGGCGTGCGGAGCGAGCAGGGCGGCCATGGCGTGGTCGAGGTCGCTGTCGAACTCGGCCATCAGGTTCTCGGCGGCCTTGCCGCGCAGGCGCAGGATCTCGGCCTGGGTCTCGACATCGATGTGGCGGTGGTGCAGCGGGTACGGCAGTACGTCGCGCCCCGCCGCTTCCCACAGCGTGCGGAAGTCGAGGGCGGTCAGCCGCCAGGTTCGCACGGGAGATCTACTCTGCTTCATCAGGTCTCGCGTCTAGTCCGCGCCGATGACCGGCGGGACCGTCTTGGGCAGGTCGTCGAGGCCGGTGAGTTCGTCGCCGTGGTCCTGGGTGATGAGGTAATCGGGGATGCCCTTGCTCGATTCGTCGTCCTTGCCGCCGCCTCGGGCGCCGGGACCCATCATGCCGGGCATTCCGGCGCGACCGGAGGTGCCCGCTCCCGTGCCGCCCGCGCGGGCGGCGGTGGTGGAGCCGGTGCCTGCGGTGCCGCCGCCGGGGAGCGAACTGCCAGGCGCGGGCACGCCCGAACCCGGAGTGCCGACGCCCGCCCCACCGGGAACACCTGCGCCACCGGGTGTTCCGACTGGTGAACCGCCGCCGGGGACAGTCGCTGCGGGAGAAGTGGCGGCAGGCGTCGTCGCGGCCGGAGTGGTCGACGCCGGCGTGGTCGAGGTGGGCGTCGTCGACTCCGGGGTGGTGGACGACGGCGTGGTCGGGTTGTCGCCGGGGGTTGCGTCCTGCTCGGTCGGGACGGTCGATTCCGGGGTGTTCCCCGGGTTCGTCGACGGCCGACCGGTGTCCGGCGTGGACGAATCCGGTTGGTAGGACGTGGGTCTGGTCGATCCGCCGTCAGGCCCGGTGCCGGTGCCCTCCACGGTCCTCGGCACGGGAATGACCGGAACCCGGTCATCGGATTCGTAGATCACCGGGGCGTAGACGGTGGTGAGCACGCGGACGGCCTCGACTTTCGCGTTGTTCTGCGCGACATCGTCATTGCGCCAGCCACGGCCGGTGAACAGACCGCCGAAATTGTCGAGCCCACTGCGATGTTCGGGTTCGTGCGGGACCAAACGCTTCGTCGGTTCGAGACCGGTACGCAATTCATCCAGCTTGCCGCTGGTGAGCGCCGCCGCGATGGTCACCTTCTTACCCGTATCATCATATGCTGCAACAGTTTCCGCCGCTGCATTCGCCGCGGCGCCCGCCCACACATCGGGCGTCATCCCGCGTGCGATCTGCGTGCGGAACTCGTCGAGCGAGGTGCTGTTGCGGGTGGAGATCTCGTTCCACGCCTTGATCAGATCGCCGACCGCGGCAAGGTCGATCTGGTCGACCTTGGCGCGCAGGACCGACAGATCCAGCGTCTCGAAGGGGTCGGTGTCCTTGACGACCGTCGGCCGGTAGTCGCCGTCGAACCCGAGGTCGCCCGCCTTCTGCCGGGCCCGATCGCGCTGGTCGTTGTAGCGGTTCTGGATGTCGGCGATCTGGGAGGCGTCGAGTTCGCCGTCGTCGTTGGCGAACGGGGACGTGACGAAATTGCGGAGGCCGCCGAAGAGGTCGAGGCCGGCGATGTTGGGTTGGGACATGGGCTACACCTGGCCGGTGGTGTAGTCGATGGCGTTGGCGTTTTCGATGTCTTTGCCGGTGATGTTCTTGAACGAGAGGGAGAAGACCTCGCGGAGTTGCTGCACAGCCTCGATGTCCTTCAACACCACGGCGTCGATCGAATTGGGCTCGCCAGTCGCTTGCGTGAGGAACTTCTTCTCGAGATCCTTCCCCATCTGGAAATCGCCGAAGCCGCTGACGTTCTGCACTCGCCGGGTGATGCCGAGGATGTCGCGGAGGTCGGACAGGCGCTGATCACACGCCTTGAACATGTGGTAGGCGGCCGCCTCGTCGTTGAGGTACACCTCACCGGCCTTCACCTTGTCGAGCAGCGCGCTGTACGCAGTGGTCTCACTCATGAACCCTCCCCGGTTCAGTTCGGAAAGATCGGAACGAGAACTTCCCCCACACGCGCCAGGTAGACGCACGGGTCTTCCAACCCGGTCTCCAATGGCGAGTTGAGAATCTCGAGTTGGACAACGCCTTGGGCAGCCGGGAAGACCACATCACAGCCGAGGTCCTTCGATGCACCCTCGACCTTGAACTGGCGGCCCTGGCGGCCCGCGATCGTCACATCCTGGAAATCGACGTTGCCCGACTTCTGTTCGAACTCCTCCACAGTCTTGTCGGTCGTGTAGACGGTCAGCGAATAGTCGGGTGCATCCCATGCGCAGATCTCCCACCCCGATTGCGCATGACCGCCGACACCGCTCTCCTCCGTCCCCGGATCGACCCCCGCCGCCGTCAACACCTCATCCGAGATCTCGGCACACGGATCCCACAACACCGGTTTGGCCGAGGTACTCACCCCCGAACTCCCCGTCCCCGACGACCCCTCCGAACCACCACACCCCGCCACCCCGACCACTGCCACCCCAGCCACGATCAGCGTCGTCACCGCGCGCCTCATCCCCGCCCCTTCCAGCCGGTCACTGCTTTGACCAGGGACATTAGCACGCGAAGGGGCGAGCGACCTGGGCCATGTCGCTCGATCGGGCCCGCTCGGACCTCGGCTTCGGGCCCTGTTCGCAGGGCCGGAAACCGGGGGCAAATCGGTGGTGAACCCGGCCGGAATCGGGGCGCGGACGATGAATTTCCCGTCCGGTCGGGTTTTCGATCGAATCTGTCCGGATCAAGTGGTCCCGAGCAGGCTCACACCGTCCCCGGTGAGTGCCGGGAGTACGCCGCGGCGACCGGTGAGCACGAGGAGAAGGTCGAGAGTTGTGCCGTGGATTTCGGGGCCGGTGCCCGCGGTCCAGGAGTAGTCGTCGGCGATCAGGTGGACGTGGTGGAGGCGGCGGCGGGCCCAGAACGGCCAGCCCATGGTCCAGACACGTTGGGCGGCACGGGCTGCGGCTTCCGGGTCGACGGGGATGACGCGGCCGAGGGGGCGGGCGATGTCCTGGGCGTGGACGATGACGTCGAAGTGGATGTTGCGGTGGTTGGTGACTGCGGGGAGGCGGTGCGAGTCGGCGAGGGTGTGCAGGACTGTGGACAGGTCGGCGGTGGTGTCGGCGTAGCGGACGGCGAGGTCGTGGTTGAGGCGGTGGAAGCTGCCGCGGGCGCGGGCGGCTTCGCGGAGCATGGTGAGCGGGCCGGGCGGTTGCGGGGCCAGGGCCACGTGGGCGGCGACATCGCGGACGCGCCAGCCCGCGCACAGCGACGGGCTGTCCAGTTCGTCGTCGGTACACCCGGCGAGCAGATCCGCGATGGCGCGACGCTGCTCGGCGATGGTCTTCCAGTACTGCCCGGCGTCCATGATCGGCCTCCTATTGGTCAGCCTTTCTGACTAATATAGTCAGTGAAGCTGACCGGATCAAGGAGTGAGATGCCCGCCGACGACGCCCTCAACCTCGGAGTTCTGCTGTTCGTGCCGTACCGAGAGATGGAACGACGCGTCCTCGAAGCACTCGCCGACGGCGGCTTCGACGACCTCACCCAGGCCCAGGCCCGCCTGGTCGCCCGCATCGCCCCGACCGGCTCCCGCCTGACCGACCTCGCCGCCCAGGCCCAGATCACCAAACAAACCGCGAGCGTCCTCGTCGACCAACTCCTGCGCACCGGCTACCTCCACCGCGAACCCGACCCCACCGACGGCCGAGCCCGCCTCCTCCGCCTCGCCGCCAGGGGCCGCCGCGCGGCCGAACTCGCCGATCACACTGCCGCACAGGTCGAATCGGAATGGACCGCCCACCTCGGCCCGCGGCGGGCGAACGCGCTGCGCGCGACGCTGACCGAACTGCGCAAGATCACCGACCCGTATCGATGAGGCTGTCGGCGTGGCCGTTGGGGTGGGCAGGGCATACGATCCGTGCGGCGAGCGGGACCGTGACGAGCATCCCTGCACCCAGCGCGGCATTTCGGGGGATACTTGACAGGGTGTCCGCCATCGGGCGGGGCCACATTGCAGCAATTCCAGGGAAAGGGAGCTTGACGACGTGGATGCGCGTTCGCTTGCGCTGGTCCGCGCCGATTTCCGCGGGGTGTCGGAGACACCGGGCGGGTCCGAGCGGCTGATCAGTGCTTTTTATGGTCATCTGTTCGCCCAGGATCCGTCGTTGCGGGAGCTGTTCCCCCCCGCCATGGACATGCAGCCCAAGCGGCTGACCACGGCGTTGCAGTTCGTGCTGGACAATCTGGAGGACTTCGAGCGGGCGCAGAAGTTCCTCGAGCAACTCGCCCGCGACCACCGCAAGTACGGGGTCGAGGCCGACCACTACGACCTGGCCGGACGCGCGCTGCTCGCGGCGCTGCGCACCTATCACGGCAACCGCTGGACCAGGGAGCTCGACGAGGGCTGGCGCGACATCACCATCCTGGTCTCGGCCTCGATGGCGATCGGCGCCAACGAGGACAAGTCGCAGCCGTACTGGGACGCGACCGTGGTCGGCCACCGCCGCGTGCTCGACGACCTGGCCATCGTGCGCCTGCAGGCCGACGGCCCGATCCCGTTCAAGGCGGGCCAGTACGTGCCGATCGCGATCCCGCAGCGGCCGAACATGTGGCGCTATCTCTCCCCCGCCATCCCGGCCAACCCGTACGGCGAGGTGGAGTTCCATGTGCGCCGGATCAGCGGCGGCTGGGTGAGCCCGGCCATCGTCAACGACACCAAGGTCGGTGACCGGTGGAAGATCGCCGGTCCGCTCGGCGGTCTGCAGGTGGACCGGGAGTCCGGCCGTGACGTGCTGATGATCGGGTCCGGCACCGGTATCGCGCCGCTGCGCGCGCAGCTGATCGAGATGAGCCAGCGCGGCATCAACCCGCGGGTGCACTTCTTCGTCGGCGGCCACTATCCCGGCGATCTCTACGACGTGAACAACATGTGGCAGCTGTCGCAGTCCAATCCGTGGCTCACCGTGGTGCCGGTCTGCGAGCAGCACACCGATCCGTGGTGGTACCCGCAGACGCCGCCCGATCCGCACGGCATGCACCGGCGGCTGGTCGGTAATCTGGGTGCGGTGGTGACCAGCTTCGGCGCGTGGTCGGATCGGCAGATCCAGATCTCCGGATCCCCCCGGATGATCGCCGACACCCGCCGCGCCCTGCTCCGGGCAGGCACCCCCAACGAGATCATCGCCGCCGACCCCGTCGGCTGACCACGTCCGTTCGCGAAAGAGGCCGATGAGCACCGAGTTTCCCGATCCCGCCTGGACGGCGACCGTCGTCGGTCACCACCGTTTGCGCCACGATCTGGCCGTGATCCGGCTGATCGGTGACTTCGTGCCCTTCGAGGCAGGCGGGTCGGTCGAGGTGGAGGTGCCGCAGCATCCCGGTGTGCGGCGGCGTCTTTCGCCCGCGCTGCCGCCCTCGCTGGACGGGAAGCTGGAGTTCCACGTGCGCACCGTGCCCGGCGGTTGGTGCTCGAGCTCGATCGTCGCCGACACCAAGCCCGGCGACCAGTGGCGAATCCACGCCCCCTACGGGGTTTTCGCCGTCGATCCCGACGCCACCGAACTGGTGCTGATCGCGGGCGGCACCGGCCTGGCCCCGCTGCGCGCCCAGATCCTCGACCTGGCCCGCCGCGACACCCCGCCCCGCACCTACCTGTTCTACGGCGGCCGCTCCCCCCGCGACCTCTACGCCGCCGACATGCTGTTCCTGCTCGCGGGCGAACTCCCCTGGCTGACAGTCATTCCCGTCGTCGAATCCCCCGAGGACCCCGCCCTCCCCGACGAATGGCACGAACAGACCCGCTCCGACATCGGCTTCGCCCCCGAGGAAATGCTCTACGGCACCCTCGCCGACGTCGCCACCGCCCACGGCCCCTTCACCCGCCACCAGGTCCTGGTCTGCGGCTCCCCCGCCATGGTCCACACCACCGTCGACCGCCTCATCGAAGCAGGCACACCCCCGACCAACATCACCGCCGAAGGCGCCTGATCACCCCTTCACAGTCGCGCCCCGCCACCGTCGACAGCGCTCTCGATCGTTCTCGGAGTGCGAACACCGGCGATCGACTCGGCGCGATCGAAGACCTGGCCGCGTGGGCCGGTCGATCCGATGTACTGGCCCGACTCAGCGAGATGCTGCACGACCGGAACGTGACAGTGATGGTCGATGCCGCGGCAGTCCTGGCCCGACTCGGCGGAAGAGACGGAATCCGCGCGATCGCCATCGAGCTCGGCCGGACCGCCGACGACCCCGACGCCGACTACATCATGTACAAGCTGGAGGAGCTCGAAGCGCTCGGCGAAGTGCCGATCCTCGATACGCTGAGATCTTTCGATGCGGCCGCTGAATCCGACGATTTCCGCCACGGCCGCACCGACATCGAACGCTACATGGGCCGTCACGACCCGAAATGATCACTCACCAGCAGACTCTGACCAGTGGATTCTGCTGGAATGTACTTGTGAAGTCGCGATTGGTTCCGGCTCCGCGAGCCAATGGGGGCAGTCTCAACGAGCTGGCCCATCAGTGGTCGGGCGGTATCGGGTTGGATGCCGAGTTCGAATCCGCAGTCGCGGTGATCGAGGAGCTCGCGAGCGCTGATGACGACAGCGATCCGTCGCAGAGCTGATCCACATCGTGGGGTGGTCTCTAGCGCGGGCTGAAGAGGTCGACCTGGTCCATGAGTTCGGTGAGGAAGAAGCCGGAGGGCATTGTTCGGGCTCGGGCGGTTTCGGGGGTGGTGAGGGGGACGATGTTCAGGATTCGGATGGTGGTGCCCTCGGCCTCGAAGATGTCTTGGGCCTCGGGGAACAGGGGGCCGGCGAACATGACTGTGCGGCAGTCGGGGAATCCGGGGAAGTCTTCTTCCAGGGTCATCATGTGTCCCCAGCCGAGTTGTTGGTCGGTGATCCAGGGGTAGGCGGCGAGGTTCGCCAGTAGGCGGGCCACGGCCGATTCGCGCTCCGGTTCCAGGTGACCTCGCCAGGAGAACCGCAGTTCGGCGCGGCCGCCGGGGGCGGTGGTCGCGGGCATCTCGCCCGCTGCCATGCCGACGGTGGCGAAGGTGGTCACCGGGATGCGGTCGGTCGGCCGGTACACCAGCACGTCGATGTGGCCCAGCGGGCCGGGGCCGTCCTCGAAGACGAACCCGTCGTCGGCGGGGCCGTACAGCTGGCGCACATCGTGAAAGACCGCCCGCAACAACGGAGAAGCACCCACCGACAATCCTTCCGACTCCCACCCTGCACCGCCGCACGATGGTATCTCCGCCGTGCGAAATGCTCTACGGCAGAGTCGATTCGGGCCGAGTCCGGCGAAGCGCTCAGAACAGGGGGTCGTGGCGGATGGACTTGGCCTGGGTGCCAGCGGCCATGAGGCGGAACTTGGTGGTTTGGACCATGGAGGGGGAACCGACGATCTGGACGTCGCGGTCGGCCCAGGGGCCGTAGCTGGCGACGACCTTGCCGATCTGGCCGGTCATTCGGGGTTCCAGGCTCGGTAAGTCGACGTGCGGCTCGCCGGAATCGTAGTACCACCAGGGGTTTTCGTCGCTCTCGCTGACGGGGGTGACGGTGAGCCACTTGTTGGCGACGGCCAGTTGGCTCAGGACCTGCAGGTCGTAGAGATCGCAGGGATGGTGGCCGCCGACGAACAGGTGCACCTTCGGGTTCACCCGGCGCTGGGCCATCGCCATCACCTGGGCGCGCAGCGGGGCGATGCCGGTGCCGCAGCCGACCATCAGCATCTTGCGCTTGGTGTTGCGCGGCACCCCGAGCCCGCCCAGTGGCGAGCCGAGCAGCCACTGGTCGCCGACGGTGGTGTGCGAGACCATGGCCGGGCTGACCCAGCCGCCGAGCACACTGCGGATGTGGAATTCGATCTCGCCGTTGGCATTGGCCGGATTGGCGGGCGAGAGATAGCGCCACATGCGAGGGCGGGCGGGGACCTGGACGCTGAGGTACTGCCCGGCGGCGTACTGCATCGGCTGGTCGAGCTGGACCCGGACGACGGCGAGATTGCGTAGCACCTCGCGGCGTTCGACGACCGTCGCGGTCCACGCCGGCGGGGTGGTCTCCTTGTCGGCGGCGCTGATCATCGCGCCGCTGATGGTGGCGAGGCCCTCGTCCCAGGCGGCGGCGACCTCGTCGGTCCACATCTCGGTCCCGGCGAACTGGCGCATGGCCGACTTCAGCGAGTTGGCCACGGCCACATAGTGGGCGGGCTGCACACCGTACTTGCGGTGGTCGCGCCCGAGCTGGGCGAGGAAGGGCAGCAGTTTGTCCGGCTCCTCCAGCCGGTCCAGCGCGTAGGAGATCGCCTTGACGAGCCGGTCACGCTGGGCATCCATGGCCGCCGGGAAGTAGTCGCGGACACCGGGGTAGTCCGTGAACAGGATCGAGTAGAACGACCTCGCCAGCCTCTCGGACCCACCGTCTTCCGCAGCAACCGCCTTGAACGTAGTACGGATCAAAGCGACAGTCCGCGAATCCATATGTGTCACAACCTCGTTTCGCCATCGAACGCTAGCCGCGCGGCGAGTGACGGGCTGGGAGGACACTCGTCAGCAGCCGATGCGAGAAGTCTAGGCGAGGTTTGCCAGCTTCGGAATCGTACTCTTAAACATCACGCGTGTAATTCTTTAAATACCATCCGGTGCTCATGGACGGTACCCCTGAAACATACTCTGGGACCGTTAATCAGGAGTGAACAGGCCCTCACACGCCCATGACTTACCTGGCAAAACCGACATTCGTCGACCAATGTGCCTGGTAGAGCGACTCTTCCGCTACGAACCCCGCACACCCCGATCCGACGCGCCGTGCCGTGACACGCGGGGAGGGCGACTCGGAGCGCCTGGTCGGCGGCGCGGAAATGCGTTCCGATTGATCCGAATTCAGCATCTCGCCAGCAAACTTTGAAACAGGAACGGCGCCAAATCCGCACTTCAACGCCCTGAGCGAGGACCACCGAACGGCAAGATCACGAATAAGTGGGTTGCTGAATAGTCACCAGCCGGTCGCCGGGGGTTGACCGGCACACGAACGGGCCCCCGGTCCGCGTCCACCGCAGCGGATCACGAACCAGGGGCCCGTCTAATCGAGAAGCCTCAGCGCCGATTCCGTGGCTGCCACACCACGAGCGCGGTACTGCGCTGGGGCGGCGACAGATCGGGCCGGTAGCCCGCCCGCAACCGCTCCATCTCCGCGCTCATCTCCTCGACGCGCTGTTGCAGCGCCTCCACCTGATTGGTGAGCTCGATGATGCGCTTGATCCCGGCCAGGTTGACGCCCTCGTCCTGCGACAGCCGCTGCACCTCGCGCAGCAGCTCGACATCGCGGGCCGAGTACCGGCGCCCACCACCCGAAGTACGTTGCGGGGTCACCAGACCCAGCCGGTCGTAGGTACGCAACGTCTGCGCGTGCATCCCCGCCAGCTGAGCCGCCACCGAGATCATGAAGAACTCGGCACGCGAGGTCGAACCCGACGCGGACTTCGGATTGTCAGCCATCAAGCACCCGCCCATCCAGCCCGCGGTTCGAAGCCACTGGCCTTCTCCGCCTCCTGATAGCGCTTGAGCGCATCGGTGGCATCGGAGTCCAGCTGCTGCGGAACCGCCACCTTCACCGTGACCAGCAGATCACCGGCGCCGCCCGCCGCACCGCGCTTGGGCACGCCACGACCACGTACCCGCAGGATACGCCCGTCGGCGGTGCCCGGCGGCACCTTCACGCCGACCCGGCCGTCCAGCGTCGGTACAGAAACGGTTGTCCCCAGCACCAATTCGCTGTAGCTCACCGGCAGCACCAAGGTGAGGTCGTCGCCCTGACGGCCGAAGACCTTGTCCTGGCTCACGTGCACCGTGACATACAGGTCGCCCGAGGGCGCCCCGCGCAGTCCGGCCTCGCCCTGCCCGGCCAGCCGGATCTTCTGGCCGTCGCTCACGCCCGGCGGAATCCGGACGGTGATCGTGCGGGTGCGGTTCTGGATACCGGTGCCCGAGCAGTCGACGCACGGGTCGTCGATGATCGAGCCGGTGCCGCGGCAGTCGTCGCAGGGCTCGCTGAAACCGAACGCGCCCTGATTCCGGCTGACCACACCGGCACCGTTGCAGTGCGGGCACACGCGCGGGCTGGTGCCCGGCTTGGCGCCGCTGCCGTGACACGTGGTGCACGGCGAGGGACTGGTCATCCGCAGCGGGACGGTGACACCCTGGGCCGCCTCGCGGAAGCCCAGCGTGGTCTCGGTTTCGACATCGGCACCGCGGCGCGGACGGCTGGCCGCCCGACCGCCACCCCGGTTGAACAGCCCGCCCAGCAGATCGCCGAGCCCGCCGTCACCAGCGGCGCCCGCGCCACCGGCCTGACCGAAGATGTCACCGATGTTGAAGTCCTGCGAGAATCCGCCGCCCGCACCGGGTGTGAAGCCACCCCCGGTGCCGTAGCCGCCGCGACCGCCGCCGCCCGCGAACAGGCGGCGCGTCTCGTCGTACTCCTTGCGCTTGGCCGGATCCGACAGCACGGCATTGGCCTCGCTGACCGCCTTGAACCGCTCCTCGGCCTTGGTGTCACCCGGATTGGAATCCGGGTGCAGGTCGCGAGCGAGCTTGCGGTAGGCCTTCTTGATCTCGTCCTGCGAAGCGCCAGAGGAGACGCCCAGCTCCTTGTAGAAGTCCTTCTCGATCCACTCCCGTTGACTCACCGGGCATCTCCTCCTCTCGTGTTATTTCGCGTCGGCGTCGGCATCCGCGTCCGATGCCTCCACAGCCTCGGCATCGGTTACCCCGACCATCGCGTGCCGAAGCACCCGATCGCCGAACCGATAGCCCTTGCGCATGACCACACCGAGTACCGGCTCGGCGCCCGAACCCTCGTGCTGCACGGCCTCGTGCAGCGTCGGGTCGAACGGGTCACCGACAGCGCCGAACTCGACCAGACCCTGCTTGGTGAGCGCGGTCTCGAGCTTGTCGGCCACGGACTTGAGCGGACCCGTCTCCAGGTCGCCGTGCGCCCGCGCGCGGTCCAGATCGTCGAGCACGCCGAGCAGTTCGGTCACCACCGACGCCTTGGCGGCATCGATGTTGGCCTGCCGGTCGCGCTCGACCCGGCGGCGGTAGTTCGCGTACTCCGCGGTCAACCGCTGCAGGTCGGCGGTGCGTTCGGCCAGCTCGTCGCTGACCGGCGCCTCGGTCTCGGGCTCGGGCTCCACCACCTCGGCGGTGTCGGGCTCGACCACTTCTTCCTCGATCAACTCCTGCTCGGAGGAGTTGGCCTCGGTCACTTCTTGTCCGTGTCGACCGGCTCGTCCACGACCTCGGCGTCGACGACCTGGTCGTCATCGGCCTGGCTCGGGCCCGCGCCGTTACCGGACTGGGCGTCGGCGGCGGCGCTCGCCTCGTAGATCGCCTGGCCCAGAGCCTGCGACTCGGCGGCCAGCTTCTCCACCGCGGACTTCACCGCGGAGATGTCGGTGCCGTCGAGAGCCGTCTTGGCCTCGGCCACCGCGGCCTCGACCTTGGCCAGCTGATCGGCCGACACCTGCGCGCCGCCCTCGCTCAGCTTCTGCTCGCTGATGAACTTCTCGGTCTGGTGCACCAGCGACTCGGCCTGGTTGCGGGTCTCGGCCTCTTCGCGACGGGTCTTGTCCTCCGCGGCATGCGCCTCGGCGTCCTTGACCATGCGGTCGATCTCTTCCTTGGACAGACCGGAGCCGTCCTGGATCTTGATCTTGTTCTCCTTGCCGGTGCCCTTGTCCTTCGCGGTGACGTGCACGATGCCGTTGGCGTCGATGTCGAAGGTGACCTCGATCTGCGGCACGCCGCGCGGGGCCGGGGGCAGGCCGGTCAGCTCGAAGGAGCCGAGCAGCTTGTTGTGCGAGGCGATCTCGCGCTCGCCCTGGAAGACCTGGATCTGCACCGACGGCTGGTTGTCGTCGGCGGTGGTGAAGGTCTCCGAGCGCTTGGTCGGGATGGTGGTGTTGCGCTCGATGAGCTTGGTCATCACGCCGCCCTTGGTCTCGATACCCAGCGACAGCGGGGTGACATCGAGCAGCAGGACGTCCTTGACCTCACCCTTGAGCACACCGGCCTGCAGGGCGGCGCCCACGGCGACGACCTCGTCCGGGTTCACGCCCTTGTTCGGCTCACGGCCACCGGTCAGTTCCTTGACCAGGTCGGAGACGGCGGGCATGCGGGTGGAACCACCGACGAGCACGACGTGGTCGATGTCGGCCACGTTGATGCCGGCGTCCTTGATCACGGACTGGAACGGCGCGCGGGTGCGATCCAGCAGATCGGAGGTGATCTTCTGGAACTCCGAGCGGGTGAGCTGCTCGTCGAGGAACAGCGGGTTCTTGTCCGCGTCGACGGTGATGTAGGGCAGGTTGATCGAGGTGCTCTGGCTGGAGCTCAGCTCGATCTTGGCCTTCTCGGCGGCCTCGCGCAGACGCTGCAGGGCCATCTTGTCCTTGGTCAGGTCGATGCCCGAGCTGGCCTTGAACTTGTCGACGAGCCAGGTGACGACGCGCTCGTCCCAGTCGTCGCCGCCGAGGTGGTTGTCACCGGAGGTCGCGCGGACCTCGACGACGCCCTCGCCGATTTCCAGCAGCGAGACGTCGAAGGTGCCGCCACCGAGGTCGAAGACCAGGATGGTCTGCTCTTTGTCGCCCTTGTCGAGGCCGTAGGCCAGCGCGGCCGCGGTGGGCTCGTTGACGATGCGCAGCACGTTCAGGCCGGCGATCTGGCCGGCTTCCTTGGTGGCCTGGCGCTGGGCGTCCTCGAAGTAGGCGGGGACGGTGATGACCGCGTCGGTGATCTCCTCACCGAGGTAGGCCTCGGCATCGCGCTTGAGCTTCATCAGCGTGCGCGCCGAGATCTCCTGCGGGGTGTACTTCTTGTCGTCGATCTCGACGTTCCAGTCGGTGCCGATGTGGCGCTTGACCGAGCGGATGGTGCGGTCGACGTTGGTGACGGCCTGGTTCTTCGCAGGCTGACCGACGAGCACCTCGCCGTTCTTCGCGAACGCGACGATCGAGGGGGTGGTGCGCGAGCCTTCCGAGTTCGCGACCACGACCGGCTCGCCGCCTTCGAGCACGGCGACGACGGAGTTCGTGGTCCCGAGGTCGATTCCGACCGCACGAGCCATGGTGATTTCCTCCTGTTTGACGAAAATGGGGCAACAGTCTCAGCCAACGCTGAGTGTGGTGGGCTCAATCCTGCCCGCAAGATCTGCCGCGAGTCAACCCGAACTTGAGTCCATCACACTCAACATTGTCGACGATCACAACCAGCAGCTGCGGCGATTCATTCCCGCCGCCACCAAAAATTCCCCACCCAGCGAGTCATTCTTGCCTCGACTCCACTCAACCGCAGCACCCGATGCCACATCGTGACTCCGCGGAGACCGGGGTTACCCCAGCTAGACCTTTCGCGCCGGTTTGACGAAGGCTGTCGTCGCCAGCGCGAGAACGAGCAGCCCCGCGCAGAGGTAGCTCGAGATCTCGATGCCCGCCGCCATGGCCTCCCGCGCGGCTTCGGCGACAGGAAGGGAGGCGGGGTCGGCGGCGAGGGCGGGGATGACCGAGCCAGCGCTGTCGGTGACGGTGGCGTCGAGGGCGGCGACCTCGGGTTCGGACAGGCCCGCATCGGTCAGGCGGTCGCGCAGACCCGTGCCGAGGGTGCTGAAGAACACCGTGGTGAGCACGGCGATGCCGAGGGCGGAGCCGAGCTCGCGAGCGGCGCTCTGGATTCCCGAACCCTGCCCGGCGCTCTCGCCCGGCACGTCGGCGAGCACGACATTGGTCACCTGCGCGGTGGCGAAGCCGACGCCGATGCCGTAGACGAACAGGGCGAGCGCGATCGACCACCAGCTGCTGTCGGCCGCGGCGAACAGGCCGAGCATGGCCAGGCCGAGGGCTTCGAGCAGCAGGCCGATCCGCACCTGGCCCAGCGCCGAAACCGACGCCGTCAGCGAGAAACTCGCCCCGCTGGCGACGAAACTGCCGATGGCCAGCGGCACCAGCGCCAAGCCCGCCTGCAGCGCGGAGTAGTCGAGCGCGAACTGCATCCACAGCGGCAGCACCGCGATGATGCCGAACTCGCCGAGGCCGACGATCAGCGTCACCACATTGCCTTTGCGGAACGAATCGATGGAGAACAGCCGCACATCGAGCAAGGGTTCGCGGTCGGCCCGACCGAGCATCGCCTGCCTGCGCCAGAACACCGCGAGCGCCGCGAGCGCGCCCACCAGCGCGACGAGCACGGGCGAAGGTCCGCTGCGCCAGGCGAATTCGCCGATCTCCAACGGCTCGGTGACCGTCAGCCAGCCGTAGTGACGTCCTTCGATCAGGCCGAAGGCGAGCAGGCCGAGACCGAGTGCCGACAGGACAGCGCCGAGCCAGTCGACCCGGCCGACGCTGCTCGGCGAGGCGGGCAGATAGATCAGTACCGCGACCATGATGAGCGCGACAGCCGGAATGTTGACGCCGAAGGCCCAGCGCCAGGAGAAGTCGGCGAGCCAGCCGCCGAGCAGCGGGCCGACCGCGGCGGCCGCGCCGATCGTCGAACCCCAGATCGCGAAGGCCTGGCCGCGCGCCTTCCCGGTGAAGGCCGCGTTCACCAGCGCGAGCGAGGTCGGCAGGATCATCGCCCCGCCGATGCCCTGCAGGAATCGCGCGGCGATGAGCAGCCCGCCGCTGGGGGCGAGCGCGGCGAGCAAGCTGGTCGCGCCGAAGACGACCAGGCCGATCAGGAATAGCTTGCGCGCGCCGTAGAGGTCACTGAGCCGTCCGGTGAGCAGCAGGAGCGCGGCGAAGACGATCGCGTAGGACTCCTGGATCCACTGCGCCTGAATCGAGGTGATCCCGAGATCGTCGACGATCGGCGCGATGATCACGTTCACGATCGTCAGGTCGACCACGATCAGCGCGACGCCGAGCGATACGGCGATCAATCCCAACCACAGCCGAAGCGGTGGCGTCTCTGTCTGGGTCTGCACTTTACCTCCATCATCAAGTTACTTTATGATGAAGGTAGATCCGGGGCGGTAGGTTGTCAATCCGGAGGCGAACGAGAGGACGAGATGGCGAAGCGGACACCCGGCGATGTCGCCACGCAGCGACAACGGCTCGCCGCCGGGCTCATCGACTACGGCGCGAGCTTCACCGAACTGGGCCGTCGCTTCGCCGACACGCTCGGCGTGCACTCGACCGACGCGTTCGCGCTGATGGAGATCGCGGCCGCCGAGCAGGCCGGGAGCCCGCTCTCACCGGCGTTGCTCGGCAAGCGGATCACGCTGACCTCGGGTGCGATGACGACGCTGCTCAATCGCCTGGAAAAGGCGGGCTACGTCACCCGCAGCCGCGAGCACACCGACCGGCGCGTGGTGACGCTGCGGTGCAGCGACCGCGCCAGGGAATTGGCCGACGAGTTCTTCCGGCCGGTCAACGCCACGCAGGACGCGATCCTGGCCGAGTATCCGGCCGAGCAACTCGTGGTGTTCGAAGAGCTGCTGTTCCGGTTGCGAGCGGCGATGGACGGGCCCGCGGCGCCGCAGTAGCGCTCAGCGGGGCAGCGTGGCCAGGATGCCCTCGGCGCTGCGGGCCGCGGCGCGGCAGGCGGTGGCGGTGGCCTGGTCGGCGAGTGGGTGCGCCGCGCGGGTGCGCCAGGTGCGGACCGCCTCGACCGCCCTCGCCCGCAGGGTGTGCTCGTCGACGTCGAGCGGCAGGCCCAGACGCAGGTGCGCGGCGACACCGGAGCCGCCGAGGATTCGGTGCAGGTCGGCGAGAACCGCTGCGGGCAGCGGGAGTTCGTCGGTGCGCAGGCGGCCGAGCAGACGCAGTTCGGTGAAGCCGTGCACGTCGGCCAGGCGAGCGCGCACGCGGGGCAGCAGCTGATCGGCGTCGGTTCCGGGACGGGTGGCCAGGATTCGGTTCAGGGCGCTCAGCGCCGAGTGGGCCTTCAATTCCTCCGCACGCTGGCCGAATTGGATCTCGAGGACCGAGCGGAGTTCCTCGATCCCGCTGCGCTCGGCCAATTGCGCTGCCAGCGTGGCGGAATCGCGGGCACCGAGGCGAATCAGCATGTTGGCCAACCGGATACCGAACAGGCCGAAGCGATCCACCAGTTGCGCGCGCGTCTCGGGCGCCACCGGCAGCGCGATGTCGGCGCGGGCGAAGCGATCGGCCGAGAGCAGGGCGTCGCCGAGCACCTCGGCGGGCACCGTGGACAGTGCCTCGAAGGCGGCGAACTCCGGCTGCCGCAGCGTCGAGGCCGCGTACGCGAGCAGACCGGCCACCGGAATAACCGCCTGGCACAGGCCGGTTCGCTCCAGCTCGCTCGCGAAGCGGGCGGCGACATCACGCGCGGAATGCAACGCGTCGATGCGGCCCGCGCCGATCTCGTCGGCACGCGAAACCACCCCGATCACACCGAGCGGGCCCGCGCCACCGGCACCGGTGCCGATCTGCTCGAGGAACTGCACGTCGGCGGCGTCGAGGCGGCGCAACAGGTAGACCACGGCGTCCGCGCCGGGCGAACCGCCCTCGGCGGCGGGGGTGAGCAGTCGCGCGGTGCGCTGCGACACCTCACGCGAGAGGGAGGAGGTGCCGGGGGTATCGATGATCGTGGTCTGGGCCAGCGCGGCCGAGGGCCAGCCGACCTCGAGGTGGTCCACCGCGCGCGGGCCGTCGGCGTCCCAGCTCAGCGCGTTCAGATCGAAGGTGAGGCCGTGCGCGCCCGCGCCGCGGCGCACGATCACATTGGCGCGGGCGCCGTCGGCGGCATGGGCGGTGACGGTGGGGGTGGCGCCGTCGCGGTACCAGGTGACCACGCGGGTGCACTCGGTGGCGTCGGTCGGGGCGACGGCCTGGCCGACCAGCGCGTTGAGCAGCGTCGACTTGCCCGCTTTGATCGAACCGGCCAGCGCGACGCGCAGTGGCTCGCGCAGGCGGTACTCGCAATCGGCCAGCAAGGCGCGCGTGTACCCGTCCCCGGCGAAGGCCCGCGCTGCCGCGGCGACCAGTTCGTGCGCCTCGGCCAGGACCGTCGATGTGGTCCGGCCACCGGGCGCGGCGGTGTCGAAACGGTGGTTCACCCGGACACAGTACCGCCGGGCAGTTCCTGGTCGGTGTGCATCGAATCCGCGTATCGGCGCAGTTCAGCGACCGCGCGCAGTTGCCGTTCGAGCACGGCGGTGCGTTCGGCGCGATGGGTGGCGGCCATCGTCGCGGTGTCCTGGGCGGCCCGCAGCGAGTCGTCGATCGACCGCAGGGTGCGCTCGGCCACCCCGGCGAAGTGATCGCGCAGCGCGCGGTGGATGCGGTGCAGGCGGTCCTTGGTGTCCTTGCCCGCCTGGAACGCCACATCGTCGAGGAAGCGCCGGACCTCGGCGTTGGCCTCGATCCGGCGCCGCGCCAGGCGCGCGGACTTGTCGTCGCGGTAGGCCTTGCCACCCACGATCAGACCCGCGCCCAGGGAGATCGGATTCAGCATCGCCAGCCCGGCGAACGTGGTGGCCAGGCCGACCATCAGGACCCCACCGTAGGAGCCACGCATGCCGACCAGCACCTTGCTGGTGAAACCGATCTCGGGCTCGAGCTCGGCCAACGAACCCGAACCGAGGAGCGTGCGCTCGTCGTCCATGTCGGCGTGCACCTCGGGCAGCTCGACCGCGCCTGCCTCGGCGAAGTGGGCCGCGATGCGTTCGGCGAGCGATTCGGCGCGGCGGTGGGTGAGCAGGAGGTTGTCGCCGAGGGCGGTGTCGACGGTGCCGGACAGCCATTCGGCGACCGCGTCCCAGTGGCGGCCGGGGTCGTGTTCGTCGATCCACTCCTGGCCGGTGCGGGCGGCCTCGCGCAGCCGTTCCCGCAGGTCGTGGTCGATGTCGCCGACGAGATCGGTGATGCCGTCGGCGAGTGTCTGCTGCCAGGTCGCGGTGCGCCGCTGGAGATCCGCGGCGGCCGCGCGGGCCGCCTGCAACTCCGCGACGGCGGCCGTGCCGAGCGCGGGATCGCGCAGGGCGACCAGCTCGCTGCCGAGTACGAGCGCCAAATGCTCCGCCGCCGAGGACAATTCACGGGCCACGGCCTGCCGGGTCGCGGCCTGGTCGCGCGTGACCACCCGGTCGCGCAGGAATCCGAACAGCATTCCGAAACCGGATTCCTGGCCGAGCTGCGCGTCCTGCAGGCGCAGGGCGTGCGCGCGCAGCGATGCCGACACCGGGATCAGGGCGACGTCGGCGCGGGCGCGGGTCAGGTGGGCGCGATCCGCCGCGAGCACCTGCTGCCAGTGCGGATACAGGTCGGTCTTGGTGAGCAGGACGGCGACCGTTGGGCACAGTTCACGGAGCTGACGGACGAAGGTGAGCTCGGGTTCGGTGAGCTCGGTGGACGCGTCGGACAGCACGAGTACGGCGTCGGCCGCCGCGGCCATACCCAGGACGCCTGCGGCACAGGAACTTCCGTGGCCGCCGACACCAGGGGTGTCGATCAGCACGACGCCATCGGCCAGCAGCCGATTCGGCAGCTCGACCTCGATCCGCACGATCTGCCTGCCCGCGGCCGACGGACTGCGGTGGTCGACGCGGCCGATCTCGGCGACCGGGATCTCCACCCGCGATCCTTCCGCGCCGGGCTCGGCGAGCACCAGGTGGGCCCGTGGTTCGGCGCCGTAGGACAGCTGGAGCGGGAGGACGGTGGTCGTGTCGTCACCGACGGGGCACACGTCGAGGCCGAGCAGCGCGTTCACGAACCTGCTCTTGCCCTGACCGAGCTGGCCGGTGACCACGATCCGGTGCCGCGGATCGCGTACCCGGTCGGCGACCGTCTCGAGTCGCACCACCAGATCGTCGCGACCCGCGGCGCGGGCCGCCGCGACGGTGTCGGCCAACACCGTCGTCAGCGGCACCACCTTCGGTGCGAGAGTCCCCATCGCAGTAGCCGTTTCGCTCAGTGGAACAGTCCGTCGGTGTGCGTGTCCGGGCCGGTCTCGACGACCGCGCTCGACTCACCGAACAGTGACGACTCACCGCCGAGGCTCGATCCGTGCAGGCCGGAACCGAACGCGCTGGAGACGTCGACGGAGGACCAGGTGCCCGCGGCGGTGGTCACCGCGCCCTGGGTGCCGAACGCGCCGGCGGAGTCGATGTCCGTACCGAGGGCGTCACCGGCTGTGGCGCCGAGTTGTGTGCCGCCGGTCGCGGTACCGGTCAGCCCCGCACCGAGCCCGGTACCCGCCGTGGCGGACCCACCCGCATCGACGACACCACCCAGCCCTGCCTGCGCCCCACCGACAGCCGAACCCGCCAGCCCAACACCACTTTCCGCGACGCCGACCACTCCGACCTGGGCACCGCCCGCAGCCGTGCCCGCCAGCCCGCCGCCGGCATCAGCGAGCCCACCAAGACCTGCTTGCGCACCACCCGCGGCCGAACCAGCCAGGCCGACACCGGAATCCGCGATGCCGCCGAGCCCAGTCTGGGCACCGCCTACGACCGAACCCGTCAGACCCGCACCGGCATCGGCAAGGCCACCGAGACCTGCTTGAGCACCGCCGGCCACCGAACCCGTCAGCCCCGCACCGGCGTCCGCGAGCCCACCGAGACCCGCTTGCGCGCCGCCGGTGGCCGAACCGGCCAGGCCTGTGCCGACGGTCGCGGCGGTGTCGAGGCCGCCCTGTAGACCGCTCGTCAGGCCGATGCCGGTGGTTGAGGACAGGGCTGTATCCAGGCCGGTGGTGACCTCACCACTGCCGGTGAACCCGCCGATCAGGCCGGTACCGGCCGACGCGACACCGCCGAGCCCGGTTTCCAATCCCGTTCCGAATTCGGCCCCCGCGCCGACCGCGCCATCGAGCCCGGTGATCGCCGTCGTCGTCGCAGCGGCGCCCAGTCCTCCGGCAGCCTGCGCACCGGCCGTGGCGGCGGCACCCAGCCCACCCGCCACGGCAGTCGCACCACTCACCCCGGCATTCACCCCACCAGCGAGCCCCCCGCCGATCCCTGTGGCGAGCCCACCACCGACGCCCGCGGCTCCCTCCACCGCGCCCGTGACGGCACCGTCAACCACACCACCGAGCGCACCTGTCGCGCCGACCGCTCCGGTGAGGGCTCCGCCGAGGCCCGCCGCGGCGCCCGCGCCCACCGCGCCGACCACCCCGGCGCCCGCGCCGATGGCCCCGTTCAGGGCCGTGTCCAGGCCGGTGGCGGCGCCGATCGCGCCGTTGACGGCACCGTTCAGACCGGCGGCGACATCGGCTCCGGCCGCTACCGCGCCGTTGAGCTGGGCGCCGAGACCTGCCGCGCCGTCCAGTGCTCCGTTGAGGCCGACGCCGAGACCCGCGGCGCCGTTCAGCGCTCCGCCGAGGCCGGCGCCGAGACCGATCGCGGTATTCAGCGCGCCTTCGAGGCCGACACCCAGATCGACCGTGGTGTCGATCGCTCCATCCAGGCCGACGCCTGCGTTCAGGTCGACGTTCGCGCCGGTGACCGCGGAGACGGCGGCGTCGATACCCGCGCCGACCTGGGCGGCGGCACCGGCGACCGCCGAGGCCGCGGCGCCGAGGCCGATGTCGAGGCCGACGCCGAGCTGGCCATCGGCAGCGGTGGCGGCCGTGACGGCGGCGGCCGCGGCGGCCGTCGAGGTCGCCGCGACACTCGCACTCGCCGCCGCGCCCGCCGCCACGATCGCCTGCAACTGGGAGCCGCCGCTGACCACCGCGGATTCCGCCACCATCGGGGCGCAGGCGGAGATGTCCTCGGGGGTCACCTCCAGGCCGGCGGCGGCCAGCGCACCGTAGGGGTTGGCGCAATAGGTCGCCGCGGCGTCGCGGTTGCGCAGCAGGTTGAGGATGAATTCCAGAATCGCGTTGGGTGTCATCGAGATCAGCTCCTCCAGATCGTCGGCAGGCTGCCCGATCTGTTGTCGTTGGAATGTTTTTCACGCTAAGCCGACTCGGCGTTACGGGAAACGGGGCGAATACCTAGTTCACTGTGGGCGCGCGCATTAGGGGCAGCTCGCCGATTAGGGGAATTCCCCCATACCTGCCCCGGCGCAAGTAACAGTTGCCCCCTGGCTACCGACAGATCGGATGGGACACCGAGCACGTCGGCACACCCGCTGTTCTCCACGTTGACCGTCCACCGGAAGTCCTGCGAACGGGGTTGTCCAATGACAGAGCGTCTGGCGCTCGGCATCACTGTCGGAGCGGCGAATTCGGTCGCCGCGGCCATGACCGCCGACGGCGCCGGAGCCACCGTCGTCACCCATCGCAGCGCCCTGCGGATCCACCCCGACGGCCGGACCGAATTCGCCGACGCCGCCGACAGCGCGTCCGGTGTGATCGTCGACGACTACCTGTCCAGGGTCGGTGACCCAGTGGACCTGCTGGCAGACGACGGTTCCACCCACGACGCGGCCGACCTGATCGCTGCCGCGACCCACGCGCTGGTCACCGCGCTGTCCGAACCCACGGCCGCGGCACCGACCGTCGTCGCGTGCCACCCGGCCTGGTGGCCGGACCGCACGGTCGAGGTGGCGCGCGCGGCGCTGGCACGGGCCGGCCTGACCGAGGTGACAGTGGTGCCCGAACCGCTGGCCGCGGTGCGCCGGTACGAAATGGAGAACAGACTGTTCGACGACGGCGCGCTGGTCGTCTACGACTTGGGCGCGAGCGGCTTGACGGTCTCGGTGCTACGGACCGGCGAACAGGCCGGGCTGCTCGGCACCCCGGTGCACACCACCGCGATCGCCGGTACCGAATTCGATCTTCTGACGATGCGTTATGTCCTGGCTAACGCACTGGGCGAAAACGAAATCGACCCGTTCGATCCCGTTGTCGAAGCCGAATTGTCGGCATTGCGCGCGCGCTGCGGAAATGCGAAAGAAGAACTGTCCAGAATCACCGCGACGGTCGTTCCGGTCGGCCCGCTCGATGCCGACGCCCACACCAGCCAGATCCGGCTGACCCGCGGCGAACTCGAGGACCTGCTGCGCCCGGCCCTGCTCGATTCGATGGATCTGCTCCGCGACGCCGTCCGCCAAGCCGGTCTCACCATGGGCGATGTCGGCCGGGTACTGCTCGCCGGCGGCGGTGCGGCGATTCCACTGGTCGCCGAGCTGATCTCGAGCGAGTTCGGGCTGCCGATCGTCGTGTGCGCCGACCCCGGATCCGGCACGGCGCACGGCGCCGCCGAGATCGGCCTGGACGTGGCCGCGATCTCGGTGCCCACCGAGGCGATCGCCGCCGTGCGGCCGGTCGGCGCGATTCAGGTCGCCGCGACGCACGGCGACACGGCACGCGCGATCGCGGCGCCCGGTGTCGCGGTCCCCGAGTTGCCCGCACCTGAACCCGCGCCTTCCCGGATGTCCACCGCCAAGCGCACGGCACTCGTCGCGGTCGGCGCGCTGACCATGGCCGCCCTGGCCACCGGCACCCTCGCGCTCGGGGGTGCCCCGCCCTCCGCCCCGACCGGCCCCGCCGCGGGGACCAGCGGTGCGGCGGTGCCCGCCGCGGTCTCGACCGGCGCCGACGGTGTTCCCGCGACGCCGAACGCCACGGATTCGACCGTCGCCGATCCCGCCCGGCCCGAGGGGACCACCACACCCGGGTCGACCGGCGCGAACCCGGTGAGCGTCACCGAGGCGGGGGCACCGAACAGCGCCCCCGGAGAACCGGGCAACTCCACCGCCGGGAGTCCCGCGCAGACCAACGCCGAGGCCGGTGGTGCCCCGGCACCGGCCGCCGGAGCACCCGCCACCCAGCAGCCGACGCAACCCGGCCAGGCGGGGCAACCAGGCCAGGCTGGGCAGTCGCCGAACCCCGCACCTGCGCCCGCACCGGCCCCAGGACCTGGACCGGCACCGGCACCGGCACCGGCACCGGCACAGCCGACCCGACCGCAGGTCCCCACCATCCAGGTGAACCCCGGCGGCCTACTCGACGATGTCGGCGGCGCGGTCGGCGACACCCTCGAATCAGGCAGGCAACTGCCAGGACGGGTCCTGGGAGGAAACGGTGGCTGAGCTGGCTCTCGACACCTTCCCCAACGGCAGAACCCTCTTCCGCGCACTCGACACCATCGATCAGCAGCCGGTGCGGTTGCTGATCCGCGGCCGGTCGGGCACCGGAAAGTCGTTCCTGCTCAACGCCGTTCGCAAACACCTGCGCGCACGCGGCATTCCGGTCACCGATTCGCTGCGCGAGGGCGGTGTGCTCATCGCCGACAATGTCCACCGCTACAACGACACCGACCTCGAAACCCTGTGCGCGGCCATCGAATCCGGACACCGCTCGGTGGTGCTGACCGCGCAGCCGCGCCCACACGACGCCCGGCTGCGGGTGCTGTCCGAGACGATCTCCCGGCACGGTCGCACGGTGGATCTGCGCGCTCTCGGCAGCGCCGACACCGCGTTGTTCGCCAGGGAGCTCGGCATGACCGTCTCCCGGCCGCTGGCCCTGCACATCCACGAACTCACGGCGGGCATCCCCGGCGGCGTGGTCGCCGCGCTGAACGCCACGCGCAGGGCCCAACTCGAGCACTGCGTCGCGGCCGTCGACGACGCCGTCGTCGCGTGGACCCGCACGCTGCTCGACACGATGGAACCCGCGCTGCTCGACACGCTCGTCATCGCCGCCACCGGAACCGGTTTGGACGCCTCCGAACTCACCGAGATACTCGGCGTCGACCTCGGCACCGCGCACGACCTGATCGACCGCGCGCGAGCCGGCGCGCTGGTCACCGATGCCGATCTGCTCCTCGCACCCGCCGTCGGTCCGCTGCGCATCCTGCTCGGCGATCGCCGCTACGTCGAGGTGCAGCGCCGCCTGCTGACCGCGCGCCTGGACGAGGGGCTGCTGCGCGACAGCACCGCCCTGTTCCTGGCCGAGTCGGGGGTGCACGACGCACGCCTGGCCGAATTCCTCTGCCGCACCGCCGAGAAGTCGGGGCAGGCGGCCCGCTACTACGCGGCCGCGGCCGCCGCGGGCGCTGCGGTCGAGCCGATCGCGGTGCGCTGGGCCGAGGCCGCGGCCCTGGCGGGCGACACCGACACCGCGCTGCGACTGGTCGAGCCGCTGCTCACCGCCGAGCGCGTCGCGCCGACCGAACTCGTCGCCGCCGTGCGGATCTCCGCGTCTGTTCTCACCCGGCGCGGCCTGGTGGGCCGGGCGGCCGAACTGTACCGCTGGCTCGGACCCGAACGAATCAACGCCGACTGGGCGCCCGCCGCGATGGTGCTCACCATGGCCGGTGAGATCGCGGAGGCGACTCGCATGTCCGAGACGGCCAAGCACTGGCCACCGACCGAGGCAGACGCGTGCGCGCGACTCGTCGTCAGCGCGTTCGACGATTCGCTCGACCCGCACGGCGCCGGGACGGCCGCGGCCATCTCCGCCCTCGTCCAGGCGAGCAACACCGACGACGACCGCTACCTGCCCTGCTCGGCCCGCTCGATCGCCACCCTGCTCTGCCTCGGCGTCGGCGAACCGGGCCGCGCCGGTGACGCACTGCGCCGCGCCGCGAGCAAGGGCGCGAGCCCCCAGCTGGCCGTCCTCACCGCCTGGACCGCGCTGCTCGGCGGTGACGAACGGCGCGCCGCGAGCACCCTCGCCGAGATCGACATCCCGGCGCTGGAACCACGCGATCAGCTGCTCGCCCACGCCCTCGCGGTCGGCCTGGCCCGGCGCGGCGGCGATCACGCGGCGCTGACCCGCGCCTGGCAGTCCGCGTGCCCGCTGTTCGACGAGCTCGACGCCGACCTGCTGAGCCTGCTGCCGATCGGCGAACTGTGGCTGGCGGGCATCCGGTTGCGCGATGCGCGCCGGATCGAACCGCTCGTCGCCACGGCCCGCGCGCTGCTGCGCAAGGTGGGTCGCGCGCCCGCCTGGACCAATTCGTTCCACTGGTACGGGGTGCAGGCCGCGCTGGCCGGCGAGTCTCCCAGCGATCTGCTGCCGCACGCCCACGCGCTCAAGACCGCCGCGGCCGACGGCGACCGGCAGGCCGCCGTGCTCGCCGACGCGGGCCGCACCTGGGTGCTCGTGCTGCGCGGTCAGGTCGTCGCGGCCCAGGTCGAGGCCGCGGTGTCGGCGCTGGCCGAGCTCGGCCTCACCTGGGACGCCGCTCGACTCGCCAGTGAGGCCGCCCTTGCCGCCGGCGACTCGACCACCGCGACCACCCTGCTCAAACTGGCCCGCGCGGTGCGCGTCAACGCCCGCCCGGTGGCGCAGTCGCCGCCGGTGGCGCGGTCGCTCCCGCCGGCGTCGGGCGGCCCGGCCCCGCAGTTCGAGGCCACCGTGCTCAGCGACCGCGAACGCGAGGTCGCCGAGCTGGTTCTGCTCGGGCTGACCTATCGGGAGATCGGCGCACGGCTGTACATTTCCGCGAAAACCGTGGAGCATCACGTCGCGCGAATCCGACGTCGGACGGGCGCCCGGTCACGATCGGAACTATTGTCAATGCTCCGCGCGATGGGACACGGTTCACTGCTGGTGTGACGGTCCCGGGGGAGGTAAACGGGATGGCCACCGGAGTCGGCCTGCGCATCGCCGATGACGAGTGCATCGCCGCGGTGGTCATCGAGGACGGCTCGGTGACCTTCGTCGCACGCGAATCCGTCCTGCACATGTCCGACGACGGCGATGCCGCGCTCGGCGGTCCGGCCCCGAGCGCGCACGCCCACTCCGTCGCCGGGTTCATCCGCGCGATCGGCGACCCGGCCGGGGTCGATGTCGACGGCGGCGAGGCCTACCGCGCCGAGGACCTGCTGGCGACCGCGATGTTCTGCCTCATCGACCTCACCACCGAACACCTCAGCGGCCCCGCCGAGTTCTACGCGACGCATCCGGCCCACTGGCCGCCGGAGATCGTGCGCGGTGTGCGCGAGGCGCTGGACTATCTGGGCCTGAAGTCGGTGGCGCTGCTCGGCGAGGACGAACTGCCCCAACCCGTCGACGGCGCCGACCCCGGCCGCACCTACGCCACCGCCGCCGCCCGGGCCGCGCTCGTCGCGGTGCTGGCCACCCCGGCCGGCGCGACCCCGCCCGACCCGATCGTCACCGAGAACTCGCTGGTGGTCACCGATGTCATGCCCGCGCTCGCCACCCCGATGGTGACCGCGCAGGCGTACTCGGCGGCCCTGCCGGTGACGAACCTGCCGACGAAGGCGATGGACGTGCCGGTCGCCGCCGCGGCAGTCCCCGTCGAAACACCACCGCCCGCCCGCAGCCGGACGCCGCTGCTGATCGCGGCCGCCGCGCTCGTCGGCCTGCTGCTCGGCGCCGTCGCCGTCTCGGTGGTGCTGCGCGGCAGCGAGCCGGTCGCCCCGCCGCCGATCTCGGACGCGCGAACCGAACAGCTCACCGAGCCCGCGCCGACACCGGTGCCGCCACCGCCCGCGCCGGTCGTCGAATCGACCACGCCCGCACCGGTCGTCGTCCCGACCACCGACGAGCCGCCCGCACCGGCACCACCGCCGCCGCCCGTCGAGGAAACGACGCCGGAACCGGAACCGGAAGCCGAACCGGAGGGCGAACCGACCACCACCGAGGAGCAGCCGGACGCCGGGAGCAGCAGCACCACGCGCTCGCCGTGGCCGTTCCGCACCTACCCGCCGGACTATCTCCCACCGCCCCTGACGATTCCGGGCACTCGCTGATCTCGTCCGGGTGCACCGTAACCGCGCCCACCGGACGACCGTGCCCTAGAGTGATGCGCTGACCGACATGATCGCCTCCGGCGGTGGTTTCGGTCACTCGTGCCGACGAAGGGATTTCATGCGCAAGTTGGTGGCGCGTCGCGCCGCGGTCAAGGCAGCCTCCGCCGGGTTCGCCGCGACTGTTCTACTCGCACCCCTGCTCGGCTCCGGTATCGCCTCGGCGGAACCCGCTGCGCCCGTTCAGCTTCCCGCGGACGCGCTACCAGCCGAAATGGTGACGGCCCTGTCGCGCGATCTGGGGATGACCCCGACCGAATACCTCGACCGGGCCGCCCGCGCGCAGCAGCTGCGCGACTACGCGAGCGACTTCCGCGCCGAGAACCCCGACACCTTCGCCGGTGCCTGGCTGACGCCGGAGGGCAAGGCCGTCGTCGCCGTCACCAATGCCGACGCGGGCCGGATCGCCGCGGCCGACGGCTACCAGACCCACCTCGCCCCCATCTCGGCCAACGGCCTCGAGGGCGCGCTGATCCAGCTGAGCCAGTGGATCGCCGCGCTGCCGCGCGAGATCTCCGAGCCGATCAGCTCGATCGCGATCGACGCGCTCAACAGCCAGCTGGTGCTCAACATCGCCAACACCGGCACCGGCCACCTGCTGAACCTGCCGACCCTGATCGCCACCATCAAGGTGGTGCTCTCCCCCGGCGGCGGCGGTGCGGTGGAGTACCGGCCGATGGGCGGCGACACCTACATCACCGCGAAGACCGACCTGCACGACACCACGCTGCGCGGGGTCGACGTGTGCTCGTTCGGCTTCAACAGCACCGACGCCGCGGGCAACGCGCTCAACATCTCCGCGGGCCACTGCAACCCGAACGTCGACGACGGCGGCGCGGCGCCGGTCTACTCGCCGAACGTGCGCGACATCCCCAACAGCCCCCAGGTCGGTGCGTTCGCCAAGTCCGTGCTCGGCGGGCCCGCCTCGCTGGACTACTCGGTGATCCAGCTCAACGAGCGCGCCGTGAACGCGGGCATGGACCAGCCCCGGGTGCGCGGCGCCAACGGCACCACGCTCACCATCACCGGCACGGCCGAACCGGTCACCGGCGCCCCGGTCTGCAAGACCGGCCAGTCCTCCACGTTCACCTGCGGTTTCGTCTCGGCGGACCGGGTGGAGACCCAGCTGTTCACCGCGGAGGGCATCAGCAAGACCATCCGTGGCTTCGCCAGCAGTGCCTGCACGCTCGGCGGTGACAGTGGCGGCGCGATCGTCTCGGGCACCCTCGCGCTCGGCATCACCAGCGGCTCCAACGCCGCCGAGGCGCCCAACTGCGCCGAGGCCAACACCGCGCTCGCGCCCTACGGCGGCACCGCCACGCTCGGCATCCCGATCCGGCCGATCCTGGCCGATATCGAGGCGAGCTCGGGCGGCGGGCTCGGCAGCGGAATCTCGGTGCGCACCAAGTCGAACGCGGGCTGAAGACCGCCCCCAACGGGGTGAGCGAAATCTCGTGCCAGGTACGAGTAGGCATAACCCGTCCGAACCCATATAGTTCGATCATGCTCCTGCCACGTCTGGGTCGCACCCCGTCCGCGCGAAGCTCGAGAAGAGCTCGGAAGTCCGTGATCGCCGCTTCGGCGGCGATTCTGCTGTTCGGCCCCACCATGGCAGTCGCCGAGGCGCAGCCCGCGCCCGCCGTCGACCTGCCGGCGCAGCTGATCGAAGCGGTCACCCGTGATCTGAAGATCTCGCCCGAGGAGTACCTGCGCCGCGCCGATCTGGCGCAGCAGGTCGCCGCGTTCTCGACCACCGCGCAGCGCCAGTTCCCGCAGGTGTTCGCCGGTTCCTGGCTCAGCGACTCGGGCAACGCCGTCGTCGCGCTCGCGAACGGTCCCGGCGCCGACCAGGCCCGCGAGGCCGCCGAGTCGGCCGGGTTCGAGGTGCGCAACGTCGCCAAGAGCGAGTCGACCCTGCGTGGCGAGAAGTCCGCGTTCGAGAACTGGCTCGCGGCCGCGCCGCCGGAGGTCGCCGCGCTGGTGCGTGGCGTCGTCGTCGACACCGTGAACAACGCGATCGCGGTGCGCGTGGAGCAGGCCGGCCTGCCGCTGCCGAGCTTCATCGACCCGTCCCGCGTCGTCGTCACCGCACCGCCGGTGGCAGGCGAGCGGATCGACCTGTCCGCCACCCCCGTCGCCGGTGACGGCAACGGCGCGCTGGCCGGCGGCGACGGCTACGCCTCCGTGCTCGGCCGCAGCTCGCTGCGCTGCTCGCTGGGCTTCAACGGCACCGACCGCGCGGGCAACGTCATCAACATCTCGGCGGGCCACTGCAACCCCGACATCGGCACCGCCGGTACCGGTGACGCCGCCGCCATCTACGAGGTGAACGGCGACCGCGCGGGCGCCCAGCTCGGCACCTTCCAGAAGTCGGTGCTCGGCCAGCAGGACTACTCGATCATCCGGGTCAACGACAACGCCCGCGCCCGCTTCGAGAACAACCTCGTCCGCGTGCCCGGCGCCGCCCCCATCCCCGTCGACGGCGTGGCCACCCCCGTGGTCGGTGCCCCCGTCTGCAAGTCCGGTGCCCGCACCGGCTTCAGCTGCGGCGTGGTCAACGGTGTCGACCAGACCGTGCAGGTCGGCGATCGTCAGCTCACCCAGAGCTTCTCGGCCAACATCTGCGCCCTCCCCGGTGACTCCGGCGGCGCGATCGTGACCGGCCGCCTCGCCCTCGGTATCTCCAGCGCCTCCTCGGTCGCCGACTTCCCGATCTGCGAGATCCCGAACATCATCGGTGCCATCACCGGCGACACCCCCCAGCTCTTCGCCCAGCCCCTGAGCGTCGTCCTCTCGGACAACCCCGGCCTCTCGGTCCGCACCAACTGACCGAAAGCCCCAGGCACAGAGCAGCCACAGTTGGCCCGGTAGCGCATTGCGCTACCGGGCCAACTGCTTTCTGTCACCCGCCGTTGCTTTCCGTCACCCTCTAGCGGTCTCCCAGCCCCGCACCCAGTACCCCCTGAACGCCTCGCTGAGCCCTTGATCAGTCAGGTTGCATACCCCAACCACCCCGCAACGCACGAAGGCCCCGCTCCGATTGGAGCGGGGCCTTCGTGGAAACTGTTCGGGCTGAGCCCGTCTCAGCCGGCCGGAGCGGGCTGCGGCTTGTCGGCCCACACCGACGTGCCCGGCTCGGCCTGCAGCACCTGCAGCAGCTCGAAACCGGCGACGGCCATGGTCGGCCCGCCGATCGCGATCATGCCGAGGATGCCGCCGATCGAGGCGCCGAGCGGGAGGCCGACGATGCAGCCGGCCAGGATGGCGAGCAGGCCGAGGCCACAGCCGACGATCGCACCGATCGCGGTGCCGACGAAGGTGCCGATCGCGGTGCCGATGCTGAACTTGCCCGCGAAGTCGTTGATCGCCTTCTGGTTCTCCTGCGGCGAGGCGATCGCCTCACCCTTGAGCACCGGCTGCGGGACGACGGTCTCCTGGCCGATCTCGACACCCTCGGGCTTCTCCGGGGTGAGCGAGAGGACCTTGCTGTCCTTGTCGAGCTCGCTCGCGATCGGGATGGCGGCGCCATTGATCGTGTAGTCGATCGGCAGCGAGATCACGACAGCCCCCCGACTGTCCTTGATCTCGGCGACCTTGGTCTTGGGTGCGTCCTCGGTCTCGCCCGGCTCCTCGACGATCGAGAACGTGCCGTTCTGCAGAGTGGCGACGACGGTCTTGTCGACCAGCTTCACCGAGTACTTGATGTCCTGCGGCGCGGGCTCGGCGTACGAGGTGCCCGCGGTGACAGTCATCGCCCCGATAACCAGTGCGGCTGCCGCAGTGGTCCTACGGAAATTCATTGAGGTTCCCATCCATCAGGTGTGGTACGGCGCTCGGTCCGCGACACGCGAGATCTCGTCAAGTGGGCACACCTTTATGAGATGTCCCCTACTTCTCCCCGAGCAGTGTGAAGACCGGCACAGCAGACAGAACAGCTGGAGCCTAATGGACCGAAACCCCTGAGGCCAGAAGCAATCTCGGCGGAGCTAGTAAGCCTGGCCTTAGCTCCGTCGCAGATCACGCACGGTTTACGGTGTTAAGCAGCAGACTTGGGAACCTTACGGCAAACATTTGTGTGATATTGCTCACAGGCAAATTCCAGGTCAAGCCGCAGTAAACAAGGTCAGAGCGCAAATGCCGATCCTACGGTGGACACCGGTAGTTACTGGCCGGTAACTTAGCGCCGGTTACGATACGAGCCAACCGGGTGGGCATGCCTGCCCCAGACCCTCGTGTTGCCTCTAAAGAAAGGTCGCGACATGAATGCCCTGACAATCACGTTGGGCACGATTGGAGCTGTGCTCAGCCTGTTCTGTTGGGCGTCGTTCCTCGGCGGCGCATGGAACATCGGCAAGGCCGTGACGATCGGCCAGTCAGCTCCGGATCGTTGGCGACCGTTCTTCCCGCGGTTCAAGACGATGGTCATCGAGTTCCTCGCCCACACGCGGATGAACAAGTTCCGCACCGTCGGCTGGGCGCACTGGCTGGTCATGATCGGCTTCATGGGCGGCGCCATGCTCTGGTTCGAGGCGTACGGCCAGACCTTCGATCCGAAGTTCCACTGGCCGATCATCGGTGACACCGCGATCTACCACCTCTGGGACGAGATCCTCGGCATCGGCACCGTGGTCGGCATCGGCGCGCTGATCATCATCCGGCAGCTGAACCACCCCCGGATCCCTGAGCGGCTGTCGCGTTTCAGCGGCTCCAAGTTCGCCCCCGCCTACGTGATCGAGACGATCGTCCTGCTCGAGGGCCTCGGCATGATCTTCGTCAAGGCGGGCAAGCTCGCGACCTACGGCAACGCGCACGCCTCCACCGACTTCTTCACCATGCAGATCGCCAAGCTGCTGCCCGCGAGCCCGACCATGGTGTCGATCTTCGCGTTCGTCAAGCTGATGTCGGGCATGGCGTTCCTGTACCTGGTCGGCCGCAACATCACCTGGGGTGTGGCCTGGCACCGGTTCTCGGCGTTCCCGAACATCTACTTCAAGCGTGAGGCCGACGGCGGCGTCGCCCTCGGCGCGGTCAAGCCGATGATCTCCAACGGCAAGGTCCTCGACATGGAGAATGTCGATCCCGATGTCGACAGTCTCGGCGTCGGCCGCATGGAGGACTTCTCCTGGAAGGGCTGGCTGGACTTCACCACCTGCACCGAGTGCGGTCGCTGCCAGTCGCAGTGCCCCGCCTGGAACACCGGCAAGCCGCTCTCGCCCAAGCTGCTGATCATGTCGCTGCGCGACCACGGTTACGCCGCGGCCCCCTACCTGCTGGCCGGTGGCCGCAAGGATCCCGGTGGCGACGAGATCGGTCTGGTCGACGCCGACGGCAAGCCCGACGAGGCCGCGCTGGCCAAGATCCCCGAGGCCGCGCGCGCCGAGGCGGAGCGTCCCCTGATCGGTGCCGAGGACATTCACGGCATCATCGATCCCGAGGTTTTGTGGTCGTGCACGACCTGTGGTGCGTGTGTCGAGCAGTGCCCGGTCGATATCGAACACGTCGACCACATCATCGACATGCGCCGCTACCAGGTGCTCATCGAGTCGGAGTTCCCCTCCGAGCTGGCCGGGTTGTTCAAGAACCTCGAGAACAAGGGCAACCCGTGGGGCCAGAACTCCAAAGACCGGTTGAACTGGATCAAGGAAGTCGATTTCGACATCCCGGTCTTCGGCCAGGACGCTGATTCCTTCGACGGTTACGAGTACCTGTTCTGGGTCGGGTGCGCGGGCGCGTATGAAGACCGCGCGAAGAAGACCACCAAGGCCGTGGCGGAGTTGTTGGCGACCGCGGGCACCAAGTTCATGGTGTTGGGTGCCGAGGAGACCTGCACCGGTGACTCCGCGCGGCGTGCGGGTAACGAGTTCTTGTTCCAGCAGTTGGCGATGCAGAACATCGAGGTCATCAACTCGGTCTTCGAGGGTGTCGAGCAGTCGAAGAAGAAGATCGTGGTCACCTGTGCGCATTGCTTCAACGCGCTCAACAACGAATACCCCCAGGTCGGTGGCACCTATGAGGTCGTGCACCACACCCAGCTGCTCAACCGCCTGGTCCGGCAGAAGAAGCTGGTCCCGGTCGCGTCGGTGTCGCAGAACATCACCTACCACGACCCCTGCTATCTGGGTCGGCACAACAAGATCTACAACGCCCCGCGTGAGTTGATGGAAGCGT
Source organism: Nocardia sp. NPDC058176 (assembly GCF_042883805.1). NCBI lineage: Bacteria > Bacillati > Actinomycetota > Actinomycetes > Mycobacteriales > Nocardiaceae > Nocardia > Nocardia sp. NPDC058176. Next base: position 836,848 of record NZ_JBHVVA010000002.1, read on the forward strand.
CGGGGTCGACTCTGGTCGAGATGCCTCGTCACGGGGAACGGTCGATGTGTTGTGGTGCCGGTGGTGCCCGGATGTGGATGGAAGAACAACTCGGCAAACGCATCAACGTCGATCGTGTCGATGAAGCGTTGTCGACGAACCCGACCAAGATCGCGACCGGGTGCCCGTTCTGCCGGGTGATGCTCACCGATGGTGTGACCGCCCGTCAGGAACAGGGCCAGGGTGAAGGTGTCGAGGTCGTCGACGTCGCCCAGTTGATGTTGGACTCGATCACCCGGGTCGAGGCGGCGGAATTGTCGGCGAATCTGTTGGTGATCCAGGAACCCAAGGCCGAACCCGAACCCGAACCGGAACCAGAACCGGTGGTGGTGGCCGAGACGGCGACCGAGACCGCGCCGAAGGCCGCCCCGGCTGGTGGTGGCCTCGGGATGAAGGGTGCCGCGAAGGCACCCGGTGGCGGTCTCGGGATGAAGGGCCCGGCCAAGGCACCCGGTGGCGGTCTCGGGATGAAGGGCCCGGCCAAGGCACCCGGTGGCGGTGGCCTCGGCATGAAGGGCGCCGCCAAGGCACCCGGCGCGAAGGCTCCTGCGGCGGACGCGGCTCCGGCTGCTGAGGCTGCTCCGGCCAAGGGCCTGGGCATGAAGGGTGCCGCCAAGGCCCCCGGTGGCCTCGGCATGAAGGGCGGGGCGAAAGCCCCCGGCGCGAAGGCCCCCGCGGCCGACGCCGCCCCGGCTGCCGAGTCCGCGGCTCCCGCGGCCCCGGTCAAGGGTCTGGGAATGAAGGGCGGAGCGAAGGCCCCTGGTGGTCTGGGTATGAAGTCCGGTGCGAAGGCTCCGGGCGCCAAGGCACCCGCGGCAGCGACTCCGGCAGCGGAAGCGGCTCCGGCCGCCGAAGCACCCGCCACCGAGTCGGCCCCGACGGAGACCAAGCCCACCGTCGCGGCGAAGGGCTTGGCGATGAAGTCGGGCTTCAAGCGCCCCGGCCCGAAGGCTCCCGGCGCCCCGAAGCCCGCCACGGAAGCTCCGGCAGCAGAAGCGGCCGCAGCGGAAACGACCCCGGCCCCCGTGGAAGCGGCCCCGGCCGCCGAAGCCCCCGCCGCGGAACCGGCCTCGGCCCCCACCGAGTCCAAGCCCACGGTCGCCGCCAAGGGCCTGGCGATGAAGTCAGGCTTCAAACGCCCCGGCCCCAAGGCCCCCGGCACCCCGAAGCCCGCCGCGACGGCAACCCCGGCTCCCACCGAGCCGGAAACCCCCGCCGAACCGGCAGCTCCCGCGGAACCGGAAGCCCCCGCTGCCCAGACCGCGCAGCCCGAGCCCACCAACGGCAACGGCAACGGCAACGGCAACGGCAACGGCAACGGCAACGGCAACGGAACCCCACCGGTAGCCCCGCCGACCGCCAAACCAGGCGGCCTCGGCTTCAAGTCCGGAGCCAAGTCCCCGGGCCGCAAGAGCTGACAACTGAAACCTGAAAGCGCCCCGGATTCCTTCGAATCCGGGGCGCTTTCGTTGTCTCGGTGTCTCGACCGACTCAGCGATCGCGACCTGTCAGCACTGACTGGGCTCGTCGTTCTTCACGACCGACAACACCGCTTCCCCTTCTCCGAACGGAGTTCCCGGCGCCGGGGTCTGGGCGACGACGGTCCAGTTGCGGTCCATGACCTGGGCGCGACCACGACCACTCGCGTCTTCTGACCGGGAGTAGAACACCCCGGCCGCCTGGATCGTGTTCTGCGCGTCCTGCAGATTCATACAGACCACCGCAGGCATGACAGCGGCCGGAGCCGGTGCCGCTGCCGGGCTCGACGAGGTCACCGGCGCGAGTGGCGCGATCGCCGGTGGGCTCGTTTCGACCGGTGCCGGTAGGTCCGCAACAGTTGAGGTGGCGGCCGAGGAGGTGGCACGCGCACTCGACTCGTTCTCTACCGCACACCCCGTCACACCGACGAGCAGCACGGCGGCTACTCCGCCGATTCGCATCACGGCCGTCCATTGATTCATCGTTGATTCCCCTGCTCACAGATGTCAGGGCGACCTGCTGACCGCCCGCTCGCGCTCCCCCCGACAGGAGTGCTGCGCGAGCGTACATCCGAGACAGCGCCCGTTCGGTCGGTACCGGCAAGTAGCCGGCAATCGAACCGGGCTCACTCAGCAGTCCGCGAACCAGGCCTTCGCATACCCCGCCGACTGATAGGCGTAGTCCCACGCCCAGCGGGCCGGGGACAGGTGGGGTTTCGGGTCGACGAAGAGGAGTTCGCCGGGCCAGCATTTGCCGAGGATGTAGCGGGATCGGGAGATGTGGGGGGTGAAGGTGACGACGATGACGCGGTCCCAGTCGGTGCCGAGGCGGGCGAGTTCGCGGCCTTCGCCGAGGGTGGTGCGGGGGCTGGGGTCGAAGCAGATGACCTCGAAGCTGTAGCCGCCGTGGCAGATCCGGTTGATCATCGGGCTGCGCTCGTAGGGGTTGGAGACGAGCACGCGCGGTGCGTAACCCTCGGCGGCCAGGCGCAGCCCGAGTTCTTCACGGCCGTCGTGCGCGCCGCCGAGGATGAGGATGGCGTCGGCGGGCTGGGGCGGGTCGGTCCGCGGGCGCACGTACACCGGCCACAACGCCACGGTGACGACGAGTGCCGCGAGCACCAGCCCGCTCACTGCGATCAGAATCCGGCGCCCGCGCACGCACCGATGCTAGCCCGCACCGCCGCGACCAGCGCCGATCCACCCACTTCTCCCCCTGTACACCAGATGTTGCGCCCGCTCTTGCCTCGCTGACGCGGCGTAGCCACACCCAGCGCTTACCAACAAACCATGCGATGCACAGTCTTCGGAACGGGGTACCTGGGGGCCACGCATGCCGCGTGTATGGCCGAGCTGGGGCACGATGTGGTCGGGGTCGACGTCGATCCCGGCAAGGTGGCCAAACTGGCCGACGGGGTGGTGCCGTTCTACGAGCCCGGCCTCGAGCAGGTGCTGCAACGCAACCTCGCCGCGGGCAGGCTGCGATTCACCACCGACTACGCGGACGCGGCCGCGCACGCCGACGTCCACTTCCTCGGTGTCGGCACACCGCAGAAGAAGGGCGAGTACGGCGCCGACCTGAAATACGTGCACGCCGTGGTGGATACGCTCGCGCCGATGCTGGAGCGTCCGGCGATGATCGTCGGCAAGTCGACGGTGCCGGTGGGAACCGCCGCGGCACTGGGTGTTCGAGCCCGCGAGCGGGCGCAGGTCGACGTCGAGGTCGCCTGGAATCCGGAGTTCCTGCGTGAGGGTTTCGCGGTGCAGGACACCCTGCGCCCGGACCGCCTCGTCCTCGGCCTCGATCGCACTCGCGAGCGCGCGGACTGGGTCGAGCAGCACATCCGCGAGATCTACGCCGACCTGATCGCCGCCGAGATCCCCTTCCTGCTCACCGACCTGGCCACCGCCGAACTGGTGAAGGTCTCGGCGAATGCCTTTCTGGCGACCAAGATCTCGTTCATCAACGCGGTCTCGGAGGTCTGCGAGGCCACCGGCGCCGACGTCACCATGCTGGCCGACGCGCTGGGCTACGACGCCCGCATCGGCCGCCGCTTCCTCAATGCCGGACTGGGTTTCGGCGGCGGCTGCCTGCCCAAGGACATCCGCGCGTTCATGGCCCGTTCCGGGGAACTCGGCGCCGATCACGCGGTGGCCTTCCTGCGCGAGGTCGACAACATCAACATGCGCCGCCGCACCAAGGTGGTCGACATGGCCGCCCGCGCCTGCGGCGGCTCACTGCTCGGCGCCAACGTGGCGGTGCTCGGCGCGGCGTTCAAGCCCGAATCCGACGACGTGCGCGATTCGCCCGCGCTGAACGTGGCCGGGATGATCCAGCTGCACGGCGCGGTGGTGACCGTCTACGACCCGAAGGCGGTGGAGAATTCGCGCCGGGTCTTCCCCACGCTCAACTACGCCACCTCGGTGGCCGAGGCCTGCGATCGCGCCGATGTGGTCCTGGTGCTGACCGAGTGGGACGAGTTCACCGCGTTGACCCCGGCCGATCTGGACCCGGTGGTCCGTGGCCGCTCGATCATCGACGGTCGCAACTGCTTGGACCGCGCCACCTGGCGTGACGCGCAGTGGGTGTACGCCGGACTCGGCACCCCGTAGAGTGGCGATCCAAGCGGGGGCTGCCGGATTTCGGTCCGAATGCGCAGGCTCCGCATGTCGTGCAGTAGGGAACGAGATGGGCAGCTGATGAGTTCGGTTCTGGGAGTTTCGGTGGGGGCGGGCTCGGTGCGCCTCGCGCGCCCGCAACTCGGCGGTCCCCAGGGCAATCATGCGCCGTATTCGTTCGAACTGCAGTCGATTTCGATGCCGGAGCAGCAGGCCGAGGAAGCGGCCGCGGATGTGATCGCCGGCGCGCTGACCGCGTCTCCGGAGATCACCGCGACCACCATCACCTTCCGCAGCGAGCCGCAGGCCAGGGCGATCCGCGCCGCGATGGCGCGCCGCCAGCTCACCAACTACCAGCTCGTGCCCGAGGCGGTGGCCGCCGTGCACTTCGCGCACGCGACCAGCGATATGCGCGAGGTGTCGGCGCTGGCCGTCTACGACCTGGGCAGTTCGGGTCTCACGGTGAGTGTGGTGAACGCGCGCACCAGCGATGTCTACCAGTGCGAGCGGATCAGCGACATCAGCGGCGACTACCTGGATTCGCTGATCCGCGAGCAGCAGATCGCCTCGGGCCGGATCGCGCATCCGGCCGATCCGGCGGGCCTGGCCGCGCTCGACGGGCTGTGCCGGGCCGCCAAGGAGCAGCTGTCGAACAACAACGCGGTGGCGCTGCCGAGCGAGCAGGGCCTCGTGCTGCTCACGCAGGAGAATTTCGAAGCGCTGATGATGCTGGCGATCGAGTCGTCGGCGCGGATGGCCCGTGATGTGATCATCCGCGCGCAGCATCCGGTGCAGGCGATCCTAGTGGTCGGTGGCGGCGCGCGGATTCCGCTGATCGCGCGGGTGCTCGAGCGCACGATCGGTGTTCCGGTGATCGTGCCCGGCGAGCCGGAGGCCGCGCTGGCCCGCGGCGCCGCGCTGCTGGCCAGGCCCGCGCAGGTCCAGCAGGCACCCGCCGCCGCACCCGTGGCCATGCCGCTCGGCGAGGAGCACGATTCGACTCCGGCCTGGCTGACCGCGCCCGCCCGCCGTCGCGGTCCGCTCAGCGCCCTCACCAACCGCGCGCATTCGCGCCGCGAGCTCAATGCCGCTGTCCTGACGGTGAGTTCGCTGGTGGTCGTCGCCGCGATCGGCCTCGGCCTCGGCTATGGCCCCGAGGTGCTGGAGCGCGGTTCGGCCAGCGAGGACTCGCAGGCGGTACCGGCGACCACGCCACCGAGGCCCAGCGTCGCGACGCCGACTTCCGCGCCGGTCACCACCACCGAGGCCGTGCACGAGACCGTGGCCGCGCCGCCGGTGCGCCAGCAGGCCGAGGAGCCCACCGACGCCGCGCCACCGCCGCCGGGCCCGAACACCTACACCGTGGTGCCGGGCCTGCCGCCGATCGTCGTGCCGACGCTGCCGCCGGTGGTGCTGCCGGGCTTCCCCGGCCCCGGCCAGTAGCTCAGTCGCGCGCGTGCCGTGCCCGCTGCGGCGGGGCGACGGGCACCTTGCCGCCGAAGGGCCGGGCGAGCATGACCGCGATGGCGGTGGTCAACGGCACCGACAGGGCGAGCGCGATGCCGCCGACCGCGGAGCGGGTGATCTCGATGGCCACCGCGTCACCGGTGAGCACGTCGGTGATGGACCGTCCGGCGATGCTGAACAACAGCAGCAGCGGGAGCGCGCCACCGGCGTAGGCGAGCACCAGGGTGTAGACGGTGCTGGCGATGTGATCGCGGCCGACGCGCATGGCGGCGGTGAAGATCTCGCGGCGCGAGGCGCCCTCGTCGAGTGCGGCGAGTTCGAAGGCCGCCGAGGCCTGGGTGATGGTCACATCGTTGAGCACACCCAGCGAACCGATGATGAACCCGGCCAGCAGCAGGCCCGTGATGCTGACGTGCTGGATATAGGTGGCCACATTGGTGTTCTGCTCTTCGGACAGGCCCGTGAGGTGGGTGATCTCCAACGCCACCCAGGACAGGAACGCCGCGACCAGCATCGAGGCGAGCGTCCCGAGCAGCGCCGAACTGGTCCGCAGATTCACCCCGTGCGCGAGGTAGAGGACCACGTAGAGAATCAGTGCTCCCGACACCAGCGCGACGGGGATCGCGGGCTTGCTGTCGAGCAGCGCGGGCAGCAGGAACATCACCACGACGGCGAACGCGAAACCGAGCCCGATGATCGCCCGCAGACCCCGCCACCGCGCCACGATCACGATCACCAGTACGAACGCGAGCCCGATCAGCGTCAGCGGCAGCCCACGCGAGTAGTCCTCGAACCCGTACATCGTGATGCCACTCGGATCGGCCGCCCGCACGATCCGGATGTCGTCTCCCGCGCGCAGATCCGGCTGCCCCGGCCCCGGCGCGATCTCGAACAGCGTCTTCTTGCCCTCGTCCGGCCCCGACCGGATGTCGATGATGCTGCGCTGACACGTATAGGCCGAGGTCCGCGGCGCCTCCGGCGCATCGACGAACACCCGCCCGTTCGACGGACTCCCACAGGCCCCCACATCCTGCATCACCACCGTCCCGGCCTCGGTGTGCACCGCCTCCCCGGCCACCGTCTGCATCGGCAACGGAATCTCGACGTGCTGCTCACTGGGCCACAACATCACCGTGGCGATCAGAACCACCACCCCGATGACAGCCAACAGCCCCACGACAACCCGCGCCGCGGTGTCACCGATGGCTATCGGCCCAGAATGATCGTGATGGTGGTGATGATGATCGCTCACGCCCAAACCTTAAGGGATGTCGTTTTCAAGAACGACCCAAGCAACCCGACACCACGCAAAGCTCCCCGAGATCACGCAAGCACATGGGTAACTCCATGTACTCGCAATGCTTTAGCATGCGTTGAATGTCGTTGTCAACGTTGGCAGTGTGGGGTGTTGTTGGTTCAGTAGTCTGCTGAACAGCAGATCCGCCGAAACTGGGCCAGTTGTGGCTGTGATGTCAGTTACTTGCGTTGGGCCGCGTGGGCCGCGCTGGTTCACGTCAGCCAATAAATGGCGGGTTTGATGACAAGCCACGACGGTTGGCCAGCGACCATGTTGGGGACGGCCAATCGGGTGCTGTGCGGGTTGCAGTCGCCCGGGCTGCCTGGCGGAGTCGGACGGTCAGCGCGGTGGAACCCACGAGTCGGTCGGGTTCGTCGCGCAGGGCGTCGGGTCATCGTCGGTGGCGGCCTGCAGGTTCGCGCCAGGCCTGCGTCAAAAGTATGCGGGTGGGGTCAGGTTGAGGGCGGCGCTTCCGCCCTTGCCGTGCCGACGGGCCTCGTACCTTGCACCTTCACCTGAAGCACATACGGTAAATGACCGGACCGCCGGACCTCGTGCATTTCAATGCGCGCTCGGCTCTGCCCTAGCTGGCAGTAGGAACTGGAGATACGTCATCAGGTGAACGGGGCGAGTCTGAAACGCGGGAATGGTGGAGGAGCCACTGCTGGTAGGTCTGGTGCCGGAACTGGTAGGCAGTGGCGTTGACTCGAAGCAGGCCACTGTCGCGCGCCCAATCGAGGAGAACGGCAGGACGGCCCGGAAAGACCCCGGTGATCTTGAACAGAAGCACGGCCAGGAAGAACCGGCCGCTGACGAGCACGCGCAGCAGCGTGATCGGGAGCCCGAACATCAGCCCGAAGGCGAGCCCGGCCGCGAGGCCGACCGCCAACTTGGCACCGAGACTGAACGCGATCCCGGCTGCGAGCCCGAACAAGAGCCCCATGGCTCCGTAGAGGAGCGCTGCCTGCAGGTCGTTGCGAATCAGGTGTCGCGCATCCGTTCCCAAAGCGAGCTGATCGTCGGCCTCGGTTTCGAGCCCAAACATGAGCCCGAACATGAGCCAGAATATAGGCCCGACCGTGAGCCCGGCCGTGAGCCCAGCCGGGAGCCCGGCCGGGACCCCGGCCGTGAGCCCACCGAGGATCACGCCGATGAACATGCCCGCGAGCCCGAACGCGAGTCCCCGCGGCCACCGCGTTCGGGTGGGCACTTTCCAAGCAATGCGTGCGGCGCGGGGAAACCTTGCGAGCCCGGCCGTGAGCCCAAACGCGAGCCCGACCGGGAGCCCGACAATTAGCCCGACAATGAGCCTGTTAGCGGACTCGTACGCGAGCCCGCCTGTGAACCCGACCATGAGCTCGAACACGAACCAGCCCGTTAACCCGTATATGAGTCCAACTAGGAGTGCGAGGGCCAGTCCGTGGAGGAGGCGGATTCGGGTGGTGCCAGCGATTTCCCAGATTTCGTCGAGGCGGATGGCGGTGCCGTTGTGGCCGCTGGCTCGGCGGTGTTCGAGATGCCGAGCCAGCGTGTGGAGCCATTTCTCGACGTTGTCGCTGGTGTAATCGCGGAACTGTTTGTTGTCGTCGGTACCGGCGATGGCGGCGGGGATCTGCGCGGCGAACAATCCATCGCGCACAGCTCCGGGCGTGGTGCAGTCGAGCAGCGCGGTAGTAGTCTGCGGGGTTCGGTGCAGGGCGGTGGCGATCAGGCCGAGCATCCACGGGTTGCGCAGGGTCACGGCCAAGGGGGTGTCGGGGTGCTGGCGCAGATGGGTGGTGATCCGGTTCCAGGCGGGGTGTTTGGCATTGATCCGGTGCTGGTAGCGGGTGAGGTAGTCTGCGGGCTGGTTGGTGGTGAGAGGGTCGAGGATAACCGTGGCCGCGCCGTGCAGGCCGTTGTCGCCGCCTGCCTGGGCGAGGTGGTCGAATTCGGTACTGCGGCACAGCACGACGGCGGGGCGGTGTGCCCATTCGCGTTCGTTGAGCCGGTCCAGCAGCGCTCTGGCACGTTTCCCGCTGGTGGTGTCGTCGTCCATTTCGTCGAGGCCGTCGAGTATGGGCAGGATCATCCCGCTCTTGACCATCTTCTCGGCCACGTGGGCCCGCAGCTGATAGTCCACCCCCAGCCTGGTGACAAGCCAGGTGGAGAATTCTTGCCCGCCGTCCCATCCGGCGGTGTTGACCCGGACCGGCACAGGTTCAGCGGCTCGGCGGGTCACTGCAAGCAGTTCGCTGCGCCGTTGGATCAGGCTGCGTACGAGGTAGGTGGCTGCGACGGTCTTGCCAGCACCTGGGTCGCCGAGCACGACCAGCCGCCGTGGCTGTTCGAGTAGGTCGAAATAGGTGGATATCTCGTCGACCTCGGCAGAATCGATCCCCGCTTCCAGCTGCGGATGCGCGGCGGCAGTGAACCTGACGGGCATGAGTGCCCCCTGCCCGGCACGCAGTTCCTGCTGGACTTGCATTTCGGCTTGATCGACTGCGGCGGAGAGGCCGTCGGCAAGCCCGGCCAAGGAGGCCCAGTCCGACTTCGGTCGCCACCATCGAAACAGTCCCTTCATCGCGGCCGTAGCAGCCCCCGCCGCAGCGCGTGCGGCGCCAGCCTCTATCCCTGTCACACGAAACAGCCTGCCATCGAAGTGTTTCCCTCACAGCACTTCTGAGTGGCGAGAGGCAACCGCAATCGCCGTGTAAATGCTCCGCTGGACTCCCGGAGGCATCGACGCACGCTACGCCCCGTAGCCACGACGTCGCAGGTTTGTGCCCTAGGCGGGGCACATCGAAGATGGTAACGCAGGCGACCTGGGGATCTCCTCTGGCCGACTAGTAATCGAAGTGGATTTCGCCCTTGGCTGAGGGGCAACGAGGTGTCAGCGGCGGTGCAAGCAGGCCCAGTCAGTCGCTACGGCGTGGGCGCCGGATTCCGGGCGATCGGCCTGACACCACGCCAACTGCGGGAGCACCGGATCCTCGACGAAGCGCTCCATACCGCCGATCCAGTCGCGCTGATCACCGTGTTCGGGATGGGCGTCACCACTGCGATGCGTTACCTGCGGGCCGCCCACCCCGACGGATTGTCCGGCGACTCACCACCGCCAGACCAGGCCGCAGCCGTGCAGCCCGCCACCGGTCGCTGAGCGTTGGCGGGCATTAGATCGGTCCCACCGGGAACTCGGCGTCATCGCGACCTGGGCGCGATCCGCGACCGGCTTCGCTCAAGCCGAGCGTCGGCGAGGTCTGCATCGGGCCGTCACCGCAGCCCGGGACCGGCATCAACAACGCGCCAACGTGATCTGAGTTCCACGACGGTAGTCTGCCGGTCGATTCCTTGGCTCGACGAGCCGCTCGATGTCTGGCCGAGTCCGCAGCGTGATGCTCGATTGAAGGGAGCAACCTCTATGGCTCATAACCCGGACAAGGCCACCCGGACCAACCTCCAAGCACTCCAGGACGCGATCGGTGTAAACATCACTGACGTGGTCGAGTGGGTGTTTCCCATGCTCGCGTCGGTGTGGTTGTGGACGGTGATCGCCACCCGCCGGTTCGAGTTGACGCCTGTCCTCTGGTGTGGGGAGGTCCTGGCCAATGTCGGCGTCGGAGACCGGTGGGCGCAGACGGTCGATGCCTGGCTGGCGACGCGCTCAGCGCTGTATCCGGTCCTGATCCTGAGCGCGGCGTTGTTGTCCGCGTGGGCGACCTGGGGGCGGCCCGCGCTGAACAACCTGGTGACGATCGTCGTGTTCTCGGCGATGAGCATGCATTCCGCCTTCGTCACGCTACGTTGGTTCGTGGCTGCGACGTTGGGAGCGTGCGCACTCGCGATCGCCCTCGACTATGTACGTCAGTGGCGAGAAGGGAAGGAGACTTACTCCGTCCAACCGAAACTGTCGGTTGCGATCTGGTGGTGGGGTGCCGGGGTGCTGGTCATCACGTGGCTCCTCGGCCCTCTCCGCCTACTGTACGAGTTGATCAAGAACTACCGCGTGCCCTCCGTCGACATCGATTTTGATCTTCCAAGCTTCCACGCCGCTGCCAAACAGCTGCCGCGAGTCCCACTGACCCAGGTCCCGGCAGACGATGGGCTGGCCTTCCTCGCGCACGCGATCCTCGTGGCTGGCGACGCCGACGAGCGAAAGACGGCGTTGCGCGGACTAGCTCGCCGTAACCAAGGCGCTGTCATCGGCGCACCGGAATCATGCTGGTCGCAACTCGCCGAGGCAGACCGCGCGCGAGCAGGCGCGCAGGATTGGCACGTCAAGAACTAGACCACCGATGCGGCGGAGGGTCGCCGCATGTGTGGTGGAGGGAAGCGGACCGAGCGGTTACGGCAATCGTTGGCGGATTGGGTGGCGTCGGAACACGCGAACTGGTGGCGGCACAGCAGAGGCCCCCAACTTGGTTGGGGGCCTCTGCTTACCTCGGTGGTGAAGTGACGCTGGGTATTACGGGTTCGTGCTGATCTGAACCGGCGTGGAAGCTCCGGGGCGGATCTCGACTTCAAGCTGCTGTCCGTACAGGATGCACAGCACGATGCCGACCCCGATCGTGGGCCACTTCAGCTTCTTCAGCATCTTGCGGCCGCTGAAGCGAAACGACCCGTGCATGACGATGTCGAACGAGACATCATCGGGATTGTTCGACCGATCTTTACCGGAATGAGACCTGTCCGGCGTAAGCTTTGTCAAGCGCGCACCTCCTGTTGGTGATTTGACTGGGAGTCGGAGAACTAGCTGGCGTGTTGCCATCAGTGGCGTTTCCCCTGGACCGGGAGGCGCCACTTCTCTTGCGGCGCACGGATTGCCGCATTCCTCAGATTACTGCCGCGTAGGCGTATGTACAGCTACGATCGAGATCCGAAAGTGGCGCTACGTCCTGAACTCCGAGGTCGGCTCGCGACCACTGCGCTGATGCTGTGGATTGGCCACACATTGGCGCCGATCCAGGGGAAGGATGCCGGGCGCAGTGGTGGATTCGACCGCGCGAAATTCGGACATCGCACGCAAGCGCAACACCCGGGAGAAGATCCTGGACGCCGCTCACGCCTTGGTCACCAACAGCTCCGAGGCCAGCTCCAGCTTCCTGACCGAGCCGACGAGGACCGCGTTGGCCAAGCAGGCGGGCATCCACGTGCAGACATTTCGGAAGCACTTTCGCGACTGGGCCGAGGTGTGCGCGGCCTTGGCCGAGCGGTACCGCATCACACCCGGCATGACGACGCCCGACAACGTTCGGCACTGGGCGCAGGAACACTACGATCGAGAGGGGCGCGACAAGATCATCGCCGCGCCCGTCGGCACCGACGAACTTCGTAATCGGTTCGCCGCGGCAACCATGGCCGACGATGACACCGAACTTGCCGAGTCCGGCCTCGTCCTGGTGCAGACGCTGTCCGGCAGGCCCGTGGACATGGCCATGCACGCGCGGGAGATCATCGAGTGCGCCAAGACCGTTCGGGCTCGCCTCGATGCAAGTTCGAACCACCAGGCCCTGAACTCCGCGTTGCAGATCAACGACGTTGCAGTGCAGGCTCATCGCCACCTCGCCAAAGGGCCCGGTGGCCACGGAAACAGTGCCTCGGAACGAGTTCGTCTTCTTCAGCAGATCAGCGACGACAGCGACGGTGACACCGCCGAGCAGACCCGCCAGATGGTTGATCGTGCACTGCACGAACCTCGGCACCTCCAGGCGATCGTCCGCATCAAGCGGTGGGACCAGCAGATCAGCGAGCGCCTCGGGCTACGTGTGAGAGCCGTGTTGTCGAAGTTCCACAGTGCGCGCGCCGAGGCGATGATCGGCAATCTGCCCGAGGACGAGATCGCCGCGCTCAGGGAGGTTGTGCTCGGGCTGCGTCGTCTGCAAAAGGGCGAGCACCCGGAGTACGCCGACACCTCGGACATCGTGATGCTGGTCGCTCGCCTGGCCGGTGTGAGCTTGGCGTACGCGGACCAGCTGAAAGACGGAGAACTCGCCGAGACCCGCACCGACCTCCTGCGTCTGTTCCGGACCAATGACCACGAGAACCGTCAGCTCAAGGTTGATGCCCAGGCTCTGTTCAAGCTCGTGGACGGTGAACCGGTCGAAGCCACGGGACTGCTTCGCGCTCTCCGCTTTCAGGGGCCCGGCGACTACCTGATCGCCCGCTACCTCGCCGACCAGGCCGAGCTGAGCGACCAGGACATCGTGGACCGCTTCGGCACGTCACTGGGCCCGCCGGACCACGTGCGGATCTTGCTGCTCAACAGAGCGTGTACCTGCTACGAGCGCGTCAGTACAACCTCGCGGGTGAGTGGCTGTGCCGCACGACTTGCGGGGATGTCACAGGCCGACATCTCGGCCGCGCGCGCGAAGATCAGAAATCTCAGCGGTGATACAGATTTGCCCACCACGCCGACCGGTGAGCAAACCATCGAACACCTGCTCCGCAACATCAACGACCTCGTTCACCGCGCGGTGCTGGGGAACGTGATGGACAAGCGACAGGTCGGTACTCTCGTCAATGCCCTCGACCCCATCCGCACCTTCTTGATGGGCAGGGCGATACACCGGCTGTGATGATGTGCCGAGGCGTGCGCCCACAGGACGCCTCCGGCGGCGCGCAGCCACGACTGTGCGGCAACCGACCCGGACACCTTCTGTGGACCCCGATGGTGCATGGTCGGCTCGCCCGTCCCGGCAAAGCTGCCGCGCACGGCGACTGACAAGCAGGTAGCGGCACGGCTGTGAACAGAAGCCGAAGCCCTCACCGGCGTCTCCGTGCCGATCGAGCTCTGAACCATCCCAACACCATTTACCCCGATCCAAGCAGCGGATCGCCCGCGCACTCAACGCAGTGAGGAGCTCAACGTGCCTTCCGTTGATCGGCGGAGGTTCTGGCCGGGCTTGTTGAGAAAGGGGCTCGACGGGCTGGGGTGCCGCGTCGGACAGCTATTCGGCTAGAACCGGCAGCGGCCTCGGCGATTCACCGTCTCGCCAGGTTGAGATCGATATTCGCCTCTATGGCGACTACTGCATCTGAGTTGGGTGCGCTGAGCGATGCGCTGGCGAGTTCGCGACGGTGGGTTCACGAGCTGGGATCGTTCGGACTACCCTGTTGACGATCTTGCGGCGTCTAGACCTATGCGTTTCGAGATGCCGTGTACTGGTTGTCTTCGTCCGCGAGGCGCTCAGCGCACGTCTCAGCCTGTGGCAGGCCGGGTAGTGCCCGCGTCGATCGTGACTACGGCCAACGCCGGTACTCCCACGACGGCCGCGACCAACAAGAGATCGGCGAGCGGGTGCGGCCATGCATCGGTATCCTTCTTGCCAGGGCGGGGCTCACGTGCACCGAGAGTAGCCGCTTGCGTGAATCACCAAAGAAGACACCGTGATTGCGGGTAGGTGCCAACCGGGGTTAAACGACCTCATCGCCGTCAGCGGCTAGTGAGGAGTAGGTCAGATCGCGACTGATCCTACGGACGCTCGGTGCGCTGCCGCCTCGATGAACGGGTGGTGGTTCAGGTAGTAATGGGTTTGCGTCTCGTCAGTTCGATGAGGTGCCAGACGAGGGTGAGCAGGATGTTCTTCGCCGAGTCCCGGTGGCGGGCGTCGCACAGCAGCACCGGGGTGTGTGGGTCGAGGTCGAGTGCCTCGCGCACCTCCTGCTCGGCGTAGCGGGGTGCGCCGTCGAAGCAGTTGACGCCCACCATGAACGGCAGCCCGCGCCGTTCGAAGTAGTCCACCGCCGCGAACGAACTGCCCAGCCTGCGCGTGTCGGCGAGCACGACAGCGCCCAGCGCGCCGCGCGCGAGCTCATCCCACAGGAACCAGAACCGGTCCTGTCCGGGAGTGCCGAACAGGTAGAGCACCAGATCGGAATCGATGGTGATGCGGCCGAAATCCAGTGCGACCGTGGTGGTCTGCTTGGACTCCACGCCGGACAGGTCATCGACACCGGAGCTGACCTCGGTGATGAGTTCCTCGGTGCGCAGCGGCGCGATCTCGCTGATCGCCGAGACCATCGTGGTCTTGCCGACGCCGAAACCACCGGCGACGAGGATCTTGACCGACGCGGCCAACTGCTGGGCCTCCTGCGGGTCGAGCGGCGCAGGATCAAAGTCTTCTGATGCCATCGAGTACTGCTCGCAATATGTTGAGATCGCCGGCGCCTGCCTCGGTGTGCACCGGAGCCCGGAAGATCAAGTGTCCCTCGCCGATCAGGTCGCCGACGAGAATCTTTGTCACAGCAAGTGGAAGCCGCAAACTCGCCGCGACTTCGGCCACCGACAGCGGCACCTGGCACACCGCGATGATGCTCTCGTATTCTTGCTCTGGCCTGGGTCGATGCGTGAGTCCCGAGGTGGTGACGAGCGTGGCGACGTCCAGATCGTGGGCTGCGCCCATGGTGCGGCCGCGGGTGATCGCGTAGGGGCGGATCAACGGTCCGGCCGCGTCGTCGAACCACGAGTTGTCCTGGCGTGTCATGGTAAGCGCGCCGGGGTGGACAGATAGATACCGACGCGTTGCACCGTGACGTTCATTTCGTAGGCCACCATTCCCAGGTTCGCCGAATCCGACGCTTGCAGGGCCAGACACGCGTTGTCACCGGCGGCGGTGACGAACAGGACGGCCCGGTCGAGTTCGACCACGGCCTGGCGCACCCCGCCGCCGTCGAAGCGGTGGCCCGCGCTGCGCGCCAGACCGTAGAGGGTGCACGACATGGCGGCGAAGTGCTCGGCATCTTCGCGGCTGAAGGCGGTGGAGCGGCCGAGTAGCAGCCCGTCGGTGGACAGGACCACCGCGTGCCGCACGCCGGCCAGCCGATCCACCAGATCGTCCAGGAGCCAGTTGAGGTCGCCGGGTTGGGAAGCGGTCACTGCACGCCTTTCTGTTGGTCGGTGGGCTGCGCGCGGCGGCCCTGCCGTGTTCCGTTCTCGATGGCCGACATCAGGTCTCTGGCCTGTTCGGCCGATTGTTCCCGCTCGCTGGTCGCGGGTGTAGCCGACGACGGATTCGCCAGTTCCGGAGCGAGATTCGCTTGTCGTGTGCGTTTGGGCAGCGCGGGCCTGCCGTCGGGGGTCGTTCCGACCGCTGCCTGAGGCGTCGGCGGGGGCAGCGGCGGTTCGGGCGGCGCGACGGTCAGCACCGCACCTGGTGTGGGCCAGGCCATGGGAGGTTCGGCGTGTGCCGTCGAATGCCACGACCGACCTGCCGGTTCGGCGAATACGGGGGAGAGAGGTGCGTCGGGGGTCGCCAGCAGTGTGGTCGGGATGAGCACGATGGCGCGGATGCCGCCGTAGTCGGAGTCGGCCAGCCGCACGGTGACGCCGTGGCGCCGACCGAGTTGGGCCACCACGAACAGTCCCAGCCGTGAGTTCACCGACAGTGCCGCGAGGCCGAAGTCCGGTGGATCACTCAGCATCTCGTTGAGCCGCTGCAGTTCGGCTGCGGGCAGGCCCATGCCCTGGTCGCTGATCTCCACGACTACGCCCCGGCCGACAACGTTGCCGGAGATCTCGACTTTGGATTGTGGCGGCGAGAAGGAAGTAGCGTTGTCGACGAGCTCGGAGAGCAGGTGCACGAGATCGGCGACGACGGTACCGGGTACGTGTACGTCGGGAAGTTTCGTGATCCGGACTCTGGCGAAGTCGACGGTTTCGGCGATCGATGACCGCACCAGGTCGATGAGCGAAATGGGATGGCGCCACTGCCGTCCCGGTTGCTCGCCGCCGAGGATGATGAGGTTCTCGGCGTTGCGGCGCTCGCGCGTGGCGAGGTGATCGAGCTTGAACAGCGTCTCCAACAGGGCCGGGTCCTCCTGCCGGGCCTCGGCCTCGTCCAGGATCTCCAACTGGCGGTGCACCACGACCTGGCTGCGGTGCGCGATATTGAGGAACACCGCCTTGACACCCTCGCGGGTGCGGGCCTCGTCGACCGCGGCTTCGACGGCGGCGGCGTGCGCGTGCTCGAACGCTTTGGCCACTTCGCCGATCTCGTCGTCGCCGTAATCCAGACGCGGAGTCTCGGCGGCCAGGTCGATCCGTTCGCCCGCCCGCAGTCGCCGCATCATGGTGGGCAGGTTGTCGTCGGCCAGTGACATGGTCTCGTCACGCAACCGTTTCAGCCTGCGGATGACACGGTTGGCCAGGAACAGTGCGATGAGAAGGGCGGCGATGCTGACCAGCAGCACGCCACCACCGCCGTAGAGCGAGGCGCGCGCTGAATCGCTCGCTTTGCGCTCGGCGAGAGCCTGGGTGTTCAGGCTCTGGCCGGTGTAGACCTCAAGCAAGTCCTGGTGGACCTCACCGGCAGCGCTGCGCCACTGTTCCATCGACAGTGGCAGTGGTGCCTCGGTGCCCTCACCGGTGCTTCGTGTCCGTGCGGTGCCGGAGTCGGCAGGCGCGAGAAGCCGTGCGATGACTGCGTTCTCCATCTCGGCGAGCTGCGCCCAGGCCGGGGTGCCCATGATGGCTTTCATCGTCTCGCCTTGGCTGGTGCCGGGCTCGGTGACAATAGTGCCGGCCATGGTGCGGTAGAAGCCCACCTGGTCCAGGAACTCCTGCGGGGTCAGCGGAGGTTGACCGCCCGCGGTGACGGTGGCGTAAGCCAACGTATGCGCGCGAGCCATCGCGTCGGCGGTATAGAACAGGCGGAAGCCTTCAGTGACTTCTTTGCCGATCTCGGCGTCGGGTACGGCGTCGTGGGCGATCTGAGCGCCTGCGCGCACCACGTCGAGCATCCGGTTGTAGAAGTCGTAGGCGTCAGCGGACGGTAGCTGGCGGGCGTCGACGGCGGTCCGGATGCCGGTGAGATGCTCGCCCAGCGCGGCGAACCCTCCGAGATCGTCGCCGATGTCGGTGTGGGCAGCCGAGCGGACGTCGGCGGACATGTCGATCAGTTGCGCGAACGCGCTGTTCGTCTTTGCGCGAGCGGCTGTCAGTGCGGGCATCGCACTGTCGTCACCGGCCAGATACGTCATTGTGAGATGTCGCTCCTGGTGGACGGCCTCCACCAGCTCACTGGTGGGCGGGATGGCGGCAAGCATCTGCGCCGCCCAGTCGCTGTCTTGTCTGGCCTGCTCTACCAGGTACCCGGCCGCGCCGATGCCTGCCACGAGCAGTGCCATACTCGGCACGAGCGCGATCGCCAGAATTCGGGCACGGACGCCGAGCCTCGGTCTGAGCTTTGCCACCATTCGATCCACGTGGCGTTCTCCTATGAAATCGGTATTTCGGTCCGCGAACGATCCGCGGTTCCCGCGAGTCGGAGCGCGAGGGATGTGATCGCGCGATCGGCGCCTTTGAGCCGCAGGTGGGACGTCGTCGCGATGTCGTTGATGGTGAAGAGGATGGCTTGGACGCGGATGCGCGCGTCGGACTCGTCGGCGCGTTCGAGTACCTGGCGCAGTACCCCGACCCATTCGGTGATGTACGCATGCTGCGCGGCGCGTGACTGGCTGCGTTCGGCGTCGGGCAGTTGATCGACCTCGGAGACGAGCAATTCGATGATGTCGCCGTGCGTCATCGCGAATTCCCGGTAGCTGTCGATCAGCCGAGTGAGTGCGTCGATCGGACTGATCGAGTGTTCGAACGCGCGGTAGAGGTCGGCTCGCAGGATCTCGTTCCCGCGCATCATGGCCGCCGAGAGAATCTCGGCCTTGGTGGCGAAGTGGTTGTAGATGCTCGGCCCCGTGATCCCGATCGCCGCGCCGATGTCTTCCAGAGACACTCCGGTGAAGCCGTGGGCGGCGAACAGTTGGGTCGCGGTGGCGAGGATCTGCTCGCGTCGCGACGGCCACCACGGCCGCGGCGCCACGGTCACAGACGGAATACGTTGCAGTGGTGGAACTTCCGCTGTTGCCGCGTTTCGCATGAGCGGCTCGATCAGTTCGGGTGGGGTGTCGATGTTGTGGAATGAAACGCTGGTGACCACCGCGAGGACCGCCCAGGCCAGGAAGTCGGCCTGGGTCGAGTCGAGTTCGGGGCGGTCGCGGTGGATCAGCGCGGCGAGGGCTGCGCCGATCCGCTGGATCTGACTGCGCAACACGTGTCGGGTGTCGTCGCTGAGATGGCGCGATTCCCGCCGCCACAGCACACCGATCGCCCGCGCGTCGCTCACTCGCGACGCGAGCTCGGCGATGAAGTCGTCGCCGGGTCGGTCCAGCGCGTCGAGGAGGATCTGTTCCGCGGTGGTCAGCGCGTCGGACACGACGGCTTCCAGCAGATCGTTCTTGGTGGGGAAGTGGTGGTAGAGGGAGGAGGGCGCGACGGCCACCGCGTCGGCGATGTCCTTCATCCCCACCTTGGGGTATCCATCGCGACGGAAGAGCTGGGCGGCAGCCGAGAGGATCAGCGCTCGCCTGTTCGACGGGCGTGTCTTGCGCGCGGGATGGGTCATGGCTCAACTACCTTTCTGACGCCGTCGGCTCGGAGCATGGGACAGCGTCGGCTCCTTCGATGGTGCGCTGTCGCCACCCCTCGACACGAAGCGGCAACCGCCGGCAACGCTATCCCGGCGGAGAAACCTCATCGTCGGTCGCGAAGAGGGCGGACGTCGCCACCGAGATCGTCGACGGCCAGATCGAGGTCGAGCTCCATCGGCCGCCAGGTCAGGGCATTGAGCCGGTGCGGCCGATCGAACCTCGCCGGCGAGGTCATCGTCGATCTCGGTGGCGATCATCAGAAGTTGAATCCGCCGCCGCAGATGAGCGTCTGCGCGCTCACGTAGTCGGATTCGGGGCTGCACAGCAGGTATACCGCTCCCGCCGCCTCGGCCGTGGTTCCGGCGCGGCCGAGCGGGATACCCGCTTCCATTGCCGTGAGCAGATCAGGGTTGACGCCCACTTTGATCTGCTTGCCCGCCACATCGATACTGCCGCCGCCACCGGCTGGCGACTCGGTGAGCCTGGTCCGGATCAGGCCGAAGGCCACGGCGTTGACGGTGACGTTGTAGCGGCCCCACTCCTTGGCGAGTGTCTTGGTGAGTCCGAGGACGCCCGATTTGGCGGCTGAGTAGTTCGACTGCCCGACGTTGCCGCCGGTACCCGCCACCGACGAGATGTTGACGACCTTGCGACACGGTACGGGCGTGCCCGCCTGCCGCGCCTCCTTCACCAAGCCGCTGATCACCGGCTGTGCGGCCCGCAGGATACGGAACGGCGCGGCGAGATGGACGTCGATGATGGTGTCCCACTGCTCGTCGGTCATCTTCTGGATGACCGAATCCCAGGTGAAGCCGGCGTTGTTGACGATGATGTCCAGTCCGCCGAAGGCGTCGACTCCGGCCTGGACGAACTGCTCGGCGAATCCGGGCGCGGTGACGCTGCCCGGTACCGCGACCGCCTTGGCGCCGATCGCTTCCACAGCGGCGACGGTCTCCCGGGCCGGATCGGCGTCGAGGTCGTTGACCACCACCGAGGCACCCTCGGTGGCCAGCTTCAGCGCGATCTCCCGGCCGATCCCACGCCCGGAACCGGTGACCAGCGCGACCTTGCCGTCGAGTTTTCCCATGATGTCGAAAGTCCTTTCAGAGGGCGACAACCGCGTTGCCGGTGAGGGTGACGGTGCCGTCGGCAAGGGTGACGGTCAGGTCGAGGTGGGCACGGCGTTCGCCGTACGCGTCCTCCACGGAGGTCACCGTGCCGGTGGCGGTGGGCCGCGCGTGGACGGCAGTGATCGATCCGAACCGCACGGTGAAGGTGCGAATCCGTTCGGGCGCGGTCCAATTCGTCAGCAGTCTGCCCAGGTAGGCCATGGAGAGCATGCCGTGGGCGAAGACGTCGTCGAGGCCGGCGGACGCGGCCACATCGGTATCGACGTGGATCGGGTTGTGATCGCCGGACGCTCCGGCGAACAGTGCGAGCGTGGTGCGCGAGACCGGTTCGACGGTCAGGGCGGGCAGCTCGGTACCCACCGTGATCTCGGAAGTGAGGGTCATTGGCCTGCTCCTGGGGTACGGACCACGATCACCGACGTCAACTCGGCGATCAACACGTCGTCGGCGCGAGTGATGGTGGTGTCCTTGACGATGAACTCCAGCGCGCCCCCCTTCTTGCTGTACACGTCGGAGATTCGAGGTGTCGCGGTGACGACGTCACCGGCGTGCGCTGGTGTGTAGTACGTGAACCGCTGCTCACCGTGCAGCGCGAAGCGCAGGTCGACGCCCAGGGGGAGGAGCCAGGCGAACGGGTCCGGCTGCTCCATTTCCACCGCGAACAGAAAGGTCGGCGGGACCGGTATCGCCGGGTGTCCGGCGGCGCGTGCCGCATCGTCGTCACTGAAGACCGGGTTGGTCTCGCCGATCGCTTTGGCGAAGAACTTCAATCGGCCGCTGTCGAGCGTGAGGGTGGTGGTGGGCAGCGTCGTGCCGACCACCACCGGATCGATCGCCATGTCAGCTCACCTTCTCGTACAGCGTGACCACAGCCGCTCCGCCCAGCCCGAGATTGTGCTGCAGTGCGACCCGCGCGCCGTCGACCTGGCGTTTTTCCGCCAGGCCGCGGAGCTGCCACACCAGTTCCGTACACTGCGCCAGACCTGTCGCCCCGAGCGGGTGCCCCTTGGACAGCAGGCCGCCCGAGGGGTTGGTGACGACGCGGCCGCCATAGGTGTTGTCACCGTCGGCGATGAATTTCTCCGCTGTGCCTTCGGGAGTGAGTCCGAGCGACTCGTAGGTGAGCAACTCGTTGGCGGTGAAGCAATCGTGCAGCTCCACGACGGAGATGTCGGCCGGGTCGACACCGGACGCCTCATAGACATTGCGTGCCGCGGTCTTCGCCATGTCGTAGCCGACGATGTTGATCATCGAGTCCGCGAACGTGGAGTCGAAGTCGGTCACCATCGACTGTGCCGCGATGACCACTTCCGTCCGCAGGCCGTTGGCTCGGGCGTATTCCTCGCTGACCAGGATCGCGGCTGCGGCACCGCTGGTCGGTGGGCAGCATTGGAGCCGGGTCAGCGGACCGTAGATGACCGGCGAGGCCAGCACCTCTTCGACGGTGATCGGATCCCGGAAGACGGCGTAAGGGTTGTTGGCGGCGTGGCGGCGGGCTTTCACCGAGATCTGCGCGAACACCGCCGGGTCCATCCCGTACCGCTCGGCGTACTCGCGGCCCGCACCACCGAAGTACTGCGCGGCGAAGGGCGCGTCGCTCGACCCCTGGAGACGTTGGACGACGGGGTCGAAATGGTCGAACGGCGACGGCCGGTCCGGGAACACTGCCCCCAGGGCCCCCGGCTGCATCTGTTCGAACCCGACCGCCAGAGCCACGTCCACGACGCCGTGTTCGACGGCCTGCCGGGCCAGGAACAGTGCCGACGACCCGGTGGAGCAGTTGTTGTTCACGTTGACGACCGGGATGCCCGTCGTGCCGAGCCGGTACAGCGTCGACTGGCCACAGGCCGAGTCGCCGTAGACGTAACCCGCGAAGGCCTGCTGTACGGCGGTGTAGTCGATGCCCGCGTCGGTCAGCGCCGCCCGCGCGGCGCGCTCGCCCAGGACGTCATAGGTCTCGCTGTTGCGTGGCGTGGTGAACGGAACCATCCCGACGCCAGCGACCACCACTCTGTTACTCATTCGCACTCCTAGTTAGTTTGCGTTCGGTTAGTCAACCATAAACGCACATCTAGCTACATTTGTCCCACGATCTTCCGGTATTTACAACTCTTGACGATTCGCTTACGCTCCATTAGGGAGATGTGAATCACACCTTGCCAGGGCGCTCCTCGCGGCCGGGTCCAACCCGGGTCCTGGCAGTCGGATGCCTCGTCGCGAGATCGCGATGACGTGCGTCGCGGGGAGGTCCACGTCGAACCCGAAGCCACGTACGAACCGATTGACCGATCCGGTAGGAGCCCAACGATGTACCTCACCCAGTCACTGCACCGCGCGTTGCAACAGGATCCGGATCGGATCGCGACCGTTTTCGGTACGAGGGTGCGCACGGTCGCGGAGTCCGTCGATCGCATCGCGCGGTTCGGTGCATTGCTGCGCGAGTTCGGGGTCGAGCCCGGCGACAGGGTGGGCATCCTCGCGCTGAACTCCGACCGCTACCACGAGTACCTGTTCGCGGTTCCCTGGATCGGCGCGGTGCTCAATCCTGTCAACATCCGATGGAGCCCGGCCGAGGTCATTTACTCCTTGCGTGAATCCGAGACGAGGATCCTGCTCGTCGATGACGCGTTCGCCCAGGTCGTTCCGGCCTTGCGGGAGGGGCTCCCCGACCTCGAGACCGTCATCTACATCGGCGACGGCGAGGCGCCGTTCGGTACCGCGAATTACGAGGAGCTGATCGCGAACGTCGAGCCCGTGCCCGATACCCGCACCGGCGGCGAGGCATTGCTCGGTGTCTTCTACACCGGCGGAACCACCGGGCATCCCAAAGGGGTGATGCTCACGCACGACAATTTGGTCGCATCAGGCCTGGGCGGGCTCGCGGCCGGGCACGTGCTCTCCCATCACGGGCGGATGCTGCACGCGGCGCCGATGTTCCACCTCGCCGACTTCGCGCTGTGGACGATGGGCAATCTCGCGGGGGCGACCCACTTCATGATCCCGATGTTCACGCCGGTCGCCACCCTGCGCGCGATCGCCGAGCATGCCATCACCGACACGTTGCTCGTCCCCACGATGATCCAGATGGTGGCCGACGAACCGACCGCGGCCGACTACGACCTGAGCAGCCTCGTGCATTTTCTCTACGGTGCGTCGACGATCCCCGAGAGCGTCCTCACGCGCGCTCGCGAGCTGTTCCCGGCTGCGTCGTTCACCCAGGCCTACGGCATGACCGAGCTCTCACCCATCGCGACCATGCTCTCGCCTGCTGATCATGACCACCCGATTCGGTCCAGGTCGGGTGGGCGGGCGGCGCCGCACACCGAGGTGCGCATCGTCGACGAGCACGACAACGAGGTGTCGCGCGGCCAGGTCGGCGAGGTCATCGTGCGCGGCGACAACGTGATGCTCGGTTACTGGAATCGCCCGAGCGATACCGCGGCCGCGTTGCGCGGTGGGTGGATGCACACCGGCGATGCCGGGTACATGGACGACGACGGCTACGTCTTCATCGTCGACCGTTTGAAGGACATGATCATCACCGGCGGTGAGAACGTCTACTCCGCCGAGGTCGAGAACGCACTCTCCAAACACCCCGCGGTGGCGACCTGCGCCGTGATCGGCCTGCCTGACGACCGCTGGGGCGAGCGCGTCCACGCGGTGATCGTTCTGCACCCGGACACACCCGCCACCGAAGCGGAACTGGACGAGCACTGCCGGTCGTCGATCGCGGGCTACAAGACCCCGCGCAGCTGGGAATTCGTCGACGCGCTGCCGATGTCCGGCGCGGGCAAGATCCTCAAACGCGAACTGCGCCAACGGCATCAGACCGCCGAGGCATGACCGGAAGATCTGTCAAAACGCCAGCGGCGCAACGTAAATGGCGCCGCATGCCGCGGGACGTCGAGCGATCGGCGGCCGCGCTCAACCGAAGAGATCGAGGACAACCATGACAAACACCTCCGACGTGTCCCCGACGGCGGACGAACTACCCCTGCCGATCGGAGACCAGCTCGCCCGCCTCGCGGCGCAGAGCCCGGACGCCCCGAGCGTGACCTGTGACGGGGTGACGCTGACCAGGCGCGAACTGGATCGCAGCACCAACCGCCTGGCCCGCGCGTACGAGGAACTCGGTGTGCGCCAAGGCGACTACGTCACGATTGTGCTGCCCAACGGCATCGAGTGGGTCCAGGCCGCGGTGGCGGCCTGGAAGCTGGGCGCGACCGTCACGCCGCTGTCGGCGCGGCTGCCCGAATCGGAGTTCGCCGCCATCATGGCGCTCGTTCCCCGTGCGCTGGTGGTCGGCCGAGATACCGCCGGGTTGGCCGAGGCGAGCGTGCCCGCTGGTTTCGAGCCGCCGGCGTCGTTGTCGGATGAGCCTGTTCCGTCGCGCGTCGCACCGAGCTGGAAGGCCCTCCCTTCGGGCGGCAGCACCGGCCGGTCGAAGTTGATCGAGGCCACCGAGGACAGTCGCCTCGATCCGCGGATGGTCGCGGCGGCCTTCGGTTTGCGGCCGGGCACCACGCAGCTCGTGGTCGGCCCGCTGACCCACAATTCGCCCTTCGTGGCGCTGATCAACGGACTGCTGGTCGGTCAGCACGCGGTGGTGATGTCCCGGTTCGATCCGCGGGAATGCCTGCGGCTGATCGCCGAGTACCGGGTCGGCTGGATTTCGACGGTCCCGACCGTTCTTCAGCGGCTGCTGCCGGTCCACCGCGCCGACCCGGATGCCTACGACCTGTCATCGATCGAGCGCGTCTGGCATCTCGGTGCCGCGTGCGCGCCCGAGCTCAAACAGGCCTGGATGGACATCCTCGGACCCGAGAAGGTGTGGGAGCTCTACGGTGGCACCGAGGCGACCGCGCTCACCGTGATCAACGGCGTCGACTGGTTGGCGCATCGCGGCTCGGTCGGCAAGGTGGCCATCGGCCGCATGACCGTCCTCGACGAGGAGGGTACGGAGTGCCCGCCGGGCACGGTGGGCGAGATCTACATGAAGCCGCCGGAGGGCGTGGGAGCCACCTACCGCTACATCGGGTCGGAGTCGGTCACTCGCGACGGCTGGGAGACAATCGGTGATCTGGGCTGGTTCGACGAGGACGGCTACCTCTACATCAGCGATCGGCGCGTCGACATGTTCAACGTGGGTGGCCGCAAGGTCTACCCGTCCGAGATCGAAGTGGTGCTCAACGCGCATCCCGCCGTGCTGTCGAGCCTCGTCGTCGGAATACCCGACTCCGACCTCGGTGCGGTGGGATACGCACTCGTGGAAGCGGACCCGGCGGCAGGGCTGAACGAGGATGTGGCGAGTGCCTACCTCGCCGAACGACTCCCGGCCTACAAGATGCCGCGCTATTTCGAATTCCGCGACGAACCCCTGCGCGACCTCGCAGGCAAAGCCCGCCGGTCCGCGGTGCGCGACGAAGTGATCGCCCGAATGGGCACCTCGACGGGGAACTGACCGCGCAATGGCGCGAGGCCGTGCCCTCCGGTCAGTCGGCGGCGGGCACGGCCGGGTCGCTGTCGGGTCCGTGGTCACCGTCCGCACCGTGACGTGCGGGCTCGGCAGCCCACACGTCACGGATGTGATCATCGATGAAGGACGCGAAAGTTTGCAGAGACGCATCGAGATCGACGTCATCCGGATCGATCAACGCTTGCAGGTGAATACCCATCGCCGCACCGTTCAAGGCGGTGGCGGTCGCCCGCTCACGAGCCGTGGCGTGGGCGGGATCCACCCCCTCGGGCCGGTGCGTGCGCAACCAGCGCTGGAGGTCCCTGCGCTGATTGCGCAGAAATTCCTGGTACTGCTCGTGGACCGCGCCGCTGCTGTTCATCGCCTCGGTCAGCACCATGAAGATCATCGCCGAACTGTTGTTGCCGCCGCGGATCCAGACGGCGTAGTCCCGCAGTACCTGCGCCAGCGGCGGCACGGATTCGTACCGGCCCGCGCCCATGAAGCGGTCGATCGACCGGGCAACGACCGCCATGACCAGTCCGTCTTTGTTCTTGAAGTGCCATGGGATGCTGCCCCGACTGATTCCGGCCCGTTCCGCGACGTCGGAGAAGGTGGTCCGTTCGACGCCGCGTTCGGCGAACAGGGATTCGGCCGCGTCCAGGAGCCGGCGTCGGCTCTCGTCGCCGATCTCATCGATGCGGCGTTGCCGTCCAGAACTCACGCCGGACATCCTAACGCGCGCCCGGATTCAGACCTTTGTCGCCGACGTTTCGAAGAAGTCCTGCGCATGATCCATGGCCGCGATGATCGCGTCGGTCCGCTGCCGCAGGAGCTCTGTCGTGGTGTTGCGCGTGTTGATGTACGCGGCGTTCGACTCGACGGCCTGCACCGTGTACTCGCCCACCAGATCGGGATCGAGCCCGTGCAGGTGGAGGATTTCGTGAACGAGGTCGAGCATCTGGCCGGTCCGGGCGGTGTGGTCTCCCGCCTCGGCGGGACGGAGCCGGCGGGTGTTCTCGACGATATCGGTGGCCACGGGCCCCGGGCTGAGGACGGATACACCGATGCCGTGATGGGCGAGTTCGAATCGCAGGGATTCGCTCAAGCCCACCACCCCGTACTTGCTGGCGGTGTAGAGGAACCCGGAGCCGCCCGCGACCAGGCCCGCCTCGGAGGCCGTGTTCACGATGTGGCAGCGGCGCGGCGACTCGATCATGTCCGGTGTGAAGGTCTGGATCCCGTTGTACACGCCTCCCAGATTGACGCCCAGCATGTGATCCCACATCTGGTACGACATCCGGCTCGGGCTCGCCGAATCCGCGATACCCGCGTTGTTGAACAGCAGGGTCACCTCGCCCAGATCGCGTTTGACCTCGGCCGCCACCCGCGCGTACTGCTCTCGATCCGAGACATCCAGTTGATAGGAGCGCAGCCGTGTCGGATCCGCGTCCTCGCCGAGGTCGATCGGCTCCGGGTACTTGTCGGCGATCGCGACGATCGCGCCCCGGCGCAGCAGTGCGCGGACGATACCCCGCCCGACGCCGCGCGATCCGCCGGTGACGAAGGCGACTCGGTCCGCGAAGTCGTCGATCCCTGGCTGGGTGTCGGGATCGACGGTTCGCTGGAGGGCCGAGTTCTCGCCGGTCAGTACGCCTTCCCACGAGGAGTCCGCGGACTCCGGGTTCAGGTACTCGTCCGCCGGGTCCACGGCGGTGAGCGTTGGTTCGATGTCGTGACCTCGGGTGACGTTGTCCGGCATGGCTTCTCCTCGGCTTGTCTTCGGGGTGCGGTCGGCCACGAGCGGTGCGCTCACCGGACGACATCTCACCCCCGTCGAATGGTTGTTCAACTCTATGCTGGCTGTTACAGTGACGGTGTGTCAACGGTGATGAAAGCAACAGTGCCGGGCAGTCTCGTCCTGGCGGAGGTGAGCGATGGCGTCGGCGTCATCGTCCTCAACCGGCCTGAGCGGCTGAACGCGATCACGCACGCGCTGCTCGTCGAGTTCGAGGCCGCGCTGGCCGAGTTGGGTCGCCGCTCCGATGTCGGTGCCATCGTGTTGACGGGTGCCGGTCGAGCGTTCTGCGCCGGACTCGACTTGGAGGTCGGCGTGGCCGACCCGGCCGAGTCCGACCCGGTGGAGGCGATGTACGCCGGCATCCGAGCCGGCGCGGCGGTGACCCGAGCGATCGCCGAGGCCGACGCACCCGTGATCGCCGCCGTGCGCGGGCACGCGGTGGGAGCGGGTTTCGCTTTCGCTGCCGCCGCCGACATCCGGATCGTCGCTCCCGACGCGCGATTTTCCGCGCCGTTCCTGCGTCTGGGCATGTCGGCGGGGGACTTGGGACTCTCTTACTTCCTGCCGCGGATCATCGGACACGGCCGGGCCGCGCACCTGATCTACTCCGCCGGAGCGCTCACGGCAGAAGAAGCCGTGGCGGCGGGACTCGCTGCCGACATCGCCGATGATCCGCTGGCGGCGGCCAAGGCGCTCGCGAGCGAGATTGCCAAGCATCCGAAATACGGGACGCGGTTGAGCAAACGACTCCTCGGCGCCGGGGCGGATTCCTCGCTGCGCGAACACCTCGACGCCGAGGTGAGCGCGCAGACACTGGGCGCCTTGACCGGCGCCGCCCGCACGGCGATGGCCGCCGCGTCACCCGTGCGGCGGAGAAGGGAAGCATGACCATGCCCGAGAACAGCTTCACGAGAATCCGCTACGAGGTCCCGCGGGAGCGGGTGGCCCGCATCACGCTGGCCCGGCCCGAGACGCGCAACGCGCAGGACTACCAGATGCTGCACGAGCTGGACACCGCGTTCCAGCGGGCCACGCTGGACGACGACATCCGCGTGATCATCCTGGCCGGTGACGGCCCGCACTTCTCGTCCGGACACGACCTTCGCAACACCGCGACAGGTGCCGACTTCCCCCCGCGGAACATGACCGGTGGCTACGCCCAGCCCGGCCAGGCGGGCGCCATGGCCAATGAAGAAGAGTTCTACCTCGGGATGTGCTGGCGCTGGCGCAACATCCCGAAACCGACCATCGCGCAGGTGCAGGGCAAGGTGATCGCCGGCGGGCTGATGCTCGTGTGGCCGTGCGACCTGATCATCGCCGCCGAGGACGCGACCTTCTCCGACCCGACCGTCGCCTTCGATCTCAACGGTCACGAGTACCACACCCACCTCTGGGAGCTTGGTGCGCGCAAGGCCAAGGAGATGCTCTTTCGTGGACACGCGCTCACCGCGCGGGAAGGCGAACGGCTCGGCATGGTCAATCACGTCGTCGAGCGCGACCGGATCGAGGATTTCACGCTCGAGATCGCGGGTGAGATCGCCCAGCGCCCACCGTTCGGGCTCAAGCTCGCGAAGCTCTCGGTCAACAACGCCCTGGAAGCGCAAGGTCAGCACAATGCGCTGAACTCCGCGTTCGCCCTCCATCAAGCCGGGCATGCCAACGCCCGCGCTGTCCATGACGGATTCCCGGTCGACCCGAACGGGATCGACGCGATCCGCCGGCTGTCCCAGATCTGACTATCACCGATAGCCAGCACCAGAGAAAAGAGAAACCCATGGACAACGGTGCTGTTGTTCTCCTCGCCGTCGCCTTGCGGTGCGGCCTCCGGCTCTCGGAGATGAGCGGTCATGTCGAACATTGAGCAACGGTGGGGGACACTGGCCGAGCGACCTGCGATCTTCCTGATCACCTTGCTCATCATCGAGGCCACGGGGGCGTTCGAGACATCGATGGTCTTGGTCGCGATTCCCACGATGGCCGAGGAGTTCCAGGTCGACCTCCTCACGATGTCGTGGGTGGTGACGACCTTCCTCGTGACCGGCGCGGCCTCGGCGGCGATCGGCGGCCGGCTCGGCGACCAGTTCGGCCGCAAACGCGTACTGCTGGTGCTGCTCGCCGCCTCGCTCGTCGGCTCGCTGCTCGGCGCCCTCTTCGGCGGGAACTTCGCGATTCTGTTGCTGGCCCGAGGTTTGCAGGGCACGAGCGCCGCGGTGCTGCCCCTGCTCATCGGGCTGGCTCGGGAAACTTCCGATCGCCGTCGGCTGCCAACCGTCGTGGCGGTGACCGGCGCCGCCGCAGTACTGGCCACCAGCATGGGAGCCCTGACGAGCGGCATCCTCGTCGATCTCGGCGACTGGAAGCTGATCTTCTGGGTGTCGTCGGTGCTCGCATTGCTCGGCTTGATCGCTGGAACGGTGGTGCTGCGCGAAACGCCACGGGCCCAGAACGCGGCGCGGCTCAACGTTGTCGGTGGTCTGCTGTTCGCGCCAGGGATCGCGGCGATCCTGCTCGGCATCACGTTCGCGGCGCGGGACGGTTTCACGGGGTCGGCCACCGCGTATCTGATCGGCGGCTCGGCGATTCTCGCCCTGTGGGCGAATCGGGAGTGGCGGGCCGACATCCCGATGATCAATGTCCGCGCACTCTTGACGCGGGCGGTCGGGTTCCCGCAGATCGCGATGTCGTTGCTCGCCGTCGGAGGTTTCGCGACCGCGGCGCTGGCCCTACCGATTCTGATGCAGAGCCCCAGCGAACTGCCGGTCGGATTGGGACTCAGCGCGACCTTCACCGGAGCCGTGGTGGCCGGCGCGGGTTTGGCGGCTTTCGCGCTGTCGCCGATAGCGGGCCGTGTCGCACTGCGGTGGGGCGGGCGTAGCGCACTTGTCGTCAGCACCTGCCTACTGCTCGGCGGCTTCGTGATCCTGCTGTTCTGGTACAGCAACGTTGTGCTCGTCGTGGTAGCGGGCGCGCTCGTCCTGACCGGCGTCGCCTGGGCGGTCGGGGCGCTGCCGAACGTGATCGTGGAAGCGGTGCCTGCCGAGAACACCAGCGAGATCATCGGGGTCAACATGCTGCTGCGCACCGTCTTCACGGCGATCGGTACCCCGGTCGCCGCGTTGATCCTCAACTCGTCGACCGTGCCCGGCACCCGAGCGCCCACGCAGACGGCGTGGGTGTCGTTGACGGCCTGGGTGCTGGTGATGTCAGTGCTCGCACTGTGCGTGATCCTGGCGCTCCCCAAGCGTGCTGCCCGCGACGTCGCCGCCGGGGAAAGTCCGGAAGGAGCGCTGGCGATGTGAACGACATGCGAAGAACGCCGCGATGCTGTCTGTCCGAATTGGGAAAAGTCGAGGTCATGAGGACCCGTGTTCTGAACGAAGGTGACTGTTGATATGCGTTGGGTGACATACGAATCGGAATCGGGGCGCCGCGTCGGCGTACTCGACGGCGATCGCGTGCTCGGATTGACCGGTGAGTCGACCATGCTCGACCTGCTGGAGGCCGGGCCGACGGCGATGGCCGAGGCAGCCGACGCCGCGCGCCGCTCGCCCGCGGAAGTACGGCAGGTCCAGGAGACGAGTTTGGCAGCGCCGCTGCCGAATCCGCGGTCGGTGCGGGACGCGCTCTGCTTCCTCGGCCATTTGCGCGGCTGCCTGCGCGCGGTGGGATTGGGCGAGATGGAGCTCCCGCCGGTGTGGTCGCAGATTCCCGCGTTCTATTTCGGGAACGCCGGAGCCGTGCTCGGCCCCAACGACCCAGTCGATATCCCGCCGGGCTGCCAGTGTTTCGACCTGGAACTCGAGCTGGGGGCCGTGATCGGTACCGGAGGGCGCGACATCGCACCCGAGGCCGGCGAATCGCATATCGCCGGATTCACTTTCTTCTGCGATTGGACCAACCGCAACGCCCAGTGGCACGAATCGGCATTGAACATCGGCCAGGGCAAATCAAAGGACATGGCTGTCACGCTGGGGCCGAGCCTGGTCACCCTGGACGAGGTCGAGCAGTTCCGGGTCGACGGGAAATTGGCGTTCGAAGTCAGCGCCAGCGTTAACGACACCCTGTTGACCAAAGGCTCGATGAGCCAGATGGATTGGTCGTTCGGCGACATCATCGCCTACGTGTCCCGCGGCGTGGATCTGCGACCCGGCGACGTCATCGGCTCGGGCACGATTCCGGGCGGCTGCCTGCTCGAACACGTCGACACCCCGAGCCCGGCCGAGTACGCGGGGTGGCTGAAACCTGGTGACGTGGTGTCGCTGCACAGCGAAGCCCTCGGCACCACTCGCCAGACGATCCGTGCCACCACCGGCACCTTCCATCCACTGCATACGGGGTTCTGACATGATTCCTTTCACCAAAGGCCTGCACGAAGTCGGCGACGGAGTCTGGGCGTGGCTCGCGCCGGACGGCAGTTTCGGCTACAGCAACGCCGGCTTGGTCCGCGGCGGCAGCCGAACTCTGTTGGTGGACACGCTCTTCGACCTGAACCTGACCGGCGAGATGCTCGACGCGATGGCGCCGATCACCGCGAGCGCGCCGGTGACCGACCTGGTCAACACCCACGCCAACGGAGACCACTGCTACGGCAATCAGTTGCTGCCCGAGGGCATCCGCATCCACGCGGCGGCCGAGGCCGTGCACGAGATGCACGAGTCGCCGCCGGAACTGGTCGGGTCCATCGCCGGCATGGATCTGGGACCGGTGCTGGGGTCCTACGTCCAGAAGCGGTTCGGCCGATTCGACTTCACGGGCATCCACATGCGTGAACCGAACACCATCGTGGACGGTTCGACGACGGTCGACCTGGACGGCAGGAAGGTCGAGATCGCCGTCCTCGGGCCGGCGCACACCTCCGGCGACGTGGTCGTCAACGTGCCCGACGCGGGGGTGCTGTTCACCGGTGACCTGCTGTTCGTCGGTGGGACGCCGGTCATGTGGGCGGGACCGCTCGAGGGTTGGATCCGCGCACTCGACACCATGATTTCCTGGCAGCCCCGCGTTGTTGTGCCCGGGCACGGCCCCGTGACCGACGTGTCGGGTCTCGCCGATATGCGCGAGTACCTCCGGTACATCGACAAGGAGGTGGAAGCGGCCCGGGACGCCGGCAAGGACTGGAAGCGGGCGGCCTGGGAGATCGACCTCGGACCCTACGAGGACTTGCACGAAGCCGATCGCATCGTCGCGACGGTCTATCGGATCTACCGCGATCGCGACCCCGGCACGCCCGAACTGTCTGGGGTGGACCTGTTCACCGCGATGGCCGAGTGGGAGTCCGACAGGGGGCGGGCCTGAGATGCGCGGGTCAGGCTCGCACGCAGCGCAGATCGATCAGGGCGTCGATCAGCGACCACTTGCTGTCGAAGTAGAAGTACGCCCCCGAGCGCGACCTGCCCACGCACGTCGCTACGTGATCGGCCCGCGTCGGGCGCCGTCGCCGTAATCCACATCACCTCTAGGAGACTGCCATGACCACTGCTCGAACCACCGCAGCAGCAGACCTGCTCATCGGGAAACTGTTCGGGGGCGCCGTCGAAGATCCGTTTCCGCTCTACGACGAACTGCGCGAACTCGGCGACGGAATCCACGTCCTCGAGGGCTTGAACGCGCACATGATCACGCGTCACGCCGATGTCCGTCGGATCTCCGGCGACCACAAGACGTTCTCCAGCGAGATCTTCGAGGGGAGCTCTCCGAGCATCCACAACCCCGACGATCCCGAGCATCGCCGGTTCATCGACACCGCCAGCCAGCTGTTCATGTTCCACGACCCGCCCCGGCACACGCGCGGACGCTCGACCTTCCGGCACGCGTTCACGCCGAACGCGGTGCGCGGGTGGCAGGCCGAGGTCGAGCGGGCGGCCGACCGGTCGCTGGCTCGCTATCACGCGGGCCAGGAGATCGACATGATGACCGGC
The DNA here is from genome assembly GCF_042883805.1 of Nocardia sp. NPDC058176. Lineage (NCBI taxonomy): Bacteria > Bacillati > Actinomycetota > Actinomycetes > Mycobacteriales > Nocardiaceae > Nocardia > Nocardia sp. NPDC058176. The sequence goes on from NZ_JBHVVA010000002.1 coordinate 870,451, forward strand.
CCGGCCGCCGAGGTGCCGGTGGCGGTGATCGCGGCGATCCTCGGTGTGCCCGACGAGGTGCAGCCGAAGTTCCGGGAATGGTCCTACGGCTACGCCTCGACCTTCGACCCGATGGTGCTCGGCGACGACCGCGACGCCGCGATCCGGGCGAGCCTCGAGCTGTTCGACTACCTCGCCGGCTTGATCGCCCAGCGCCGGGCCGAGCCCGCCGACGACCTCGTCTCGCACATGCTCGGTACCGAGACCTTCGACGGCGACCGGCTCTCGGACGGTGAAATGCTGTCGCAGCTGGCGCTGTTGCTCGTCGCCGGCAACGAGACAACCACGAACCTCATCGGCAACGGCGTCACGCTGCTGCTCGACCACCCCGAGACCAGGGCTGCGCTGATGGCCGACCCGGCGCGTATTCCCGGCGCCGTCGAAGAGATGCTTCGGTTCGAACCACCGCTGCACTATTCGGGGCGCAAGGTGACCGTGGACACCGAATTCAACGGCAGGCACTTCCCGGCCGGGTCCATGGTGTTGCTGAGCCTCGGTGCGGCCAATCGCGACCCGCGCGTGTACGACGATCCGCTGCGATTCGACATCGACCGAACGGAGCCGCACCTGTCCTTCCTATACGGCATCCACTTCTGTGTCGGGGCGCACCTGGCCAGGCTGGAGGGCCGGGTGTTCTTCGAGAAGCTGCTCGCCACGTACCCCGACTTCGCGGCGGGCGCCGAACCCGCGCAGCGGCGGCGGCTGAACATCGTCGCGCGCGGGTGGGACAAGCGTCCGGTGCGGCTGTGAGGCGCCTGCGCGTCACCGTGCACGCGGAGGCCTGCATGGCGAGCGGGGCGTGCCGTCGCGCGGCCCCGACGGTGTTCGGAGAGACCGACGACGGGTGGGTTTCGCTGTTCGATCCCACCCCGGTCGGGCACATCGAGGAAGTCCTGCTGGCCGCGCAGCTGTGCCCGATGGCCGCGATCGACATCGAAGAGTACGACCCGGCCCACTCAGAGATCGACCGATAGGTGTTCCGATGAGGGAGCTCACGCTGAAAGCGATGTTCGTCGCCGCGCTCGACCGGTTCGGTTCGCGTCCGGCTGTGCACGATCGCGGGATCAGCCGCAGCTACGCGCAGATCGTCGTCGAGGCCAACCAGTTGGCGCACCGATTGCGAGACGCGGGTGTCGGTCCCGGGGTCGGCGTCGCGTTGATGATGTCGAACCGCGCCGAATACGTGGTGGCGGACCAAGCCGTGATCCGGTGCGGCGCGGTCAAAGTGCCGTTGAACGACATGCTGTCGTTCAACGACATCGACCATATCCTCCGCGACAGCGGCGCCCGAGTGGTGATCGCCGACGCCGAAATGCTCACCCAGGTCCTGCGGACGACGGCGCCGCAAGTGGAACTGATCATCGCCACGGAGGCGCCCGCCGACGCTCCCGACCGGGTGGTGGGGTGGAACGACGCGCTGGCCGGGCAGTCGGTCACCGCGCCGGACATCGATCCCGCGCCGACGGATCTCGGCATGATCATGTACACCGGCGGGACAACGGGGCGGCCCAAGGGAGTCATGCACACCCAGCAGGGGTTGACCCTCAATCTCCTTGCCCACGTGATCGAGATGGGTCTTCTCGACGACGAAAGGGTGCTGCTCACTACGCCGCTGCCGCACAGTGCGGGATTTCTGCTCCAGGCCGGAATGCTGAAGGGCGCATGCCATTACCTGGAGTCGAAGTTCGATGCCGAATCGGTGCTCGAGCGCATGGCGGTCGATCGCGTGACGTTCACGTTCATGGTGCCGACCATGATCTACCGCGTGCTCGACCATGCCGCGGACCGGGATTTCGACGTGTCCTCGATCCGTACCATCCTCTATGGTGCGGCGCCGATCACGCCCGAACGGCTCCACCAGGGCCTGGAGCGGTTCGGGCCGGTGTTCATGCAGCTCTACGGTCAGTCCGAGGCCCCCAACTTCCTCACCCGCCTGCGCCGGGAGGACCACCGTGCCGACACCGACCGGCTCGCCAGTTGCGGGCAGGCGGCGACGATGTCCACCGTCAAGGTTGTCGACAGCGCCGGGCGTGAGCTCCTGCCCGGCGAAGTCGGCGAGATCATCGCGCTCACGCCCTACACCTTCAGCGGCTACCGCGACCTTTCCGAGCAGACCGAGAAGGCGCTGCGCGACGGGTGGCTGTACACCGGGGACATCGGCCGCATCGATGACGACGGATTCGTCTACCTGCTCGACCGGAAGAACGACATGGTCATCACCGGTGGCATGAACGTCTACTGCACCGAGGTGGAACGGATCGTGGCGACCTGTCGCGGCGTGGCCGACGTCGCGGTGGTCGGGATCCCACACCCGGACTGGGGCGAGGCGGTCGTGGCCTTCGTCGTCCCGGAGGACGGCGCCGTCGTCGACGAGTCCGAACTGTTGGCGGTGTGCCGGGCCGAACTCGCCCGATACAAGCAACCCAAGGCGATCCGGGTCGTCGACACCGTGCCAACGACCAGCTACGGCAAGCACGACAAGAAGGCGCTGCGCGCGAGTTGGCCGGGGTGGGGGCTGAATTCAGACAGCGCACCTTCTGCGAGCGCTGAAATCCAAAGCCATTGCGCAGGCCCGAGTCGAGGCTGGCGATGAGCTGATCATTCCCGAATGATTTCCCGATGAGAAAGTAGAAAGTACGATGCGTAAAACAACAATCGTGGCAGCCTTGGCCACGGCTGCCATCTCGGTCCCGGCCGGGATGATCTCCCCAGCGTCGGCCGCGGCCGAGGCGGGTGTGAACTACTCGGCGACCAGCACTGCCACCGATGTCAGCATCGTCACCGATGCCGGATCGCTGGTGGATGAGGATGGGGTGTTCAAGATCAAGGCCCCGAACGGGACGGTGCTCGCCGGCACCGAGTTGTCGTTCCGGGTCGATGATTTCGTGTTCCCCATCGCGGCGCAGATCAAGGACCGGACCGCGACGCTGACTCCGCAGTTCGATGTGGAGCATGCCGTGTACAAGCCGGTGGCGTTGCCGTTCGAGAACCAGGCGCCCTGGCGGACAGAGTATGAGCGTGAACAGGCGGCATGGGGCCGCCTGACCAGCACCATCGTGATGGGAGCCTCGATCGGTGCCCTTGTCGGCGGCATCGGCGGCAGTGCTATCGGTTGCGTGCTCGGTGGCATCGCCGGTGCCACCGTCGCGGCGGCCACGATCGTCGGGCTGTTCGGGCCGTTCCTGCCCGCAGCGGCGATCGGCTGCCTCGGCGGCATCCTCGCCGTCGGCGCGCTGGGCACGCTGGCCGGACAGCTGCTGGTCACAGCACCTGTCGCGATCCTGGCCGCGGTGCAGTACTTCACCACCATCAACCAGCCCGCTCCCACTCCTGCACCCGCTCCCGCGAAATAGCAGTAGGCGCTGCCGTCGAGTCCGTAGTCGACGGTAGCCCCTCGCCCGCACGCGGCGGCACTTCGCCGATACACCGCGACCAGCCTCACAAAAACCGTTTGGCCACAACATGTTCGAGAACCCAGCACCACAAACCACAGAACACGACGTCGTCATCCACATCCACTGGACCGACATCAGGGGCGAGTGCTGGGACCTGTTCTACCAAGCGTGCACCAGCGCTGCGCACCGGTTCATCACCGCGTTCAACGCCACCCACAGCAACGGTGAAGCCATTCCGCGCGCCAGCACCACGGCATTGCTGCTGCCCCGACTCCCCTGTGAACGAAACTGGGTAATCCCCTGATGGCCACGCCAGATCCCCTCGACCCGCCACCCTCGGTGCATGACTGCACCGAGGACCCTGGGCCTATCCACTCCTTCTTCGCCGCGATGGCACTGTTGATAAGCGCCGAAGGCTGCAGTGCCGCGCACTGCGCGACCCGCGCCCGCGCCGAGCAGGCGCTCGGGCGAACGAGCGTGGGTGGGAGCTCGTCTCGCGGGTGCCAGTCGGGATTGGAAGAGGCCGTGACGCAGCGAATACACGAATACACGACCACGCGTGCCGTCTTCGAGACTTCTGCGGCTCGCGTGTTCTGCCGCATCGATCCTGGGCTCGTCGACCGTGACCATGCCGGAACGCTGGTGAGACTGCACCACAAGTGCGAGGAAGCGCGGTGCCGCCCGAAGATGCGCGGCCTACAAGCACTGGCACCGGTCAGTTATCGGTGTCCGCCACCGCGGTGCCCGATCTCCGATGCGGCAATTGCATCTGTGGTCACGAAGTTTCACGCGGCGACCTCAGTGCTGCACGAGGCCAAGAAGGACTTCTACGCGCATAAGCTCGGTGCCGAGCAGACCATGGTTACCGCGATCGCGGAATACGCTGCCGCCCGCTGCCGCCGTGACTTACTCTTTCTGCGCGCGTTGCCTGCAGACGGCACCGTTCCCGAGGTCGTGATCACGAATTTTCGCATCGACCGCACCGATATCCACCGCCTCGTGCCCTTCATCGACCAACCGCTTCCCCTGCTGCGCGGAGGTGTCGCGAGCGAGTCGCGATACGGCCGAGACGCGACAGATCGATGACTGGCGTCGTTCACACCGAACTGGTCCTGCTCGCAATCTTTCTCCTTGCCACATGGTTCTCCAGCGTTGTTCGGGAAACATCCATGACAGCCCGCCTCGCCCGATTCTGTGCGAAGTGGAGCGAAATACTGGGCGTGATCGGAGACTCGGTCGATCAAAGGCAGGCCGACACCCTAGCGGTCGATCGCGATAACGCTCACGGGCGTCCTGCATCTCAGAAGATCGATAGGAGATAGTGCCTCGACGTGCCCGACTTCGTTGAAGTCGGCCGTCTGCGGACATCTCGTGCATACGCCAAGTGCATGGTGGGAACGCGGGTTCAGTGAACCGGGACAGGAATCCGGCGGCCATCTGGGAGCGTCCGGCGTTGTGGGTGCACAGGAACAGCACGGTGGGTGCTTTGCCCTCGACGTGGGCCGGGGCGTGCAGGCGTTGTCGGGTGAAGCGACCGCGCAGGTGCTGCGGCTGGTCCTGTGGCCTGCGGCGGCGATCTCCGCGCTGGACATGGTGTCGTCAGATCGCCGCTGCCGAAAAGGCGCCGGATGGCCGGTCGCCGAGGAGCCGGTCGGCGCCGAGTCCGCGTACCGATCGGGCCGAACTCGCGTGACGGTGGAGCCGTGAACGCGGCGAACTGCGCATCTACCTCGGCGGGGCGCCGGGTGTCGCCAAGATCTACGCGGTGCACGCCGAGGCCCACCGACGCCGCGAACGCGGTCACGATGCGGTGGTGGTAGTAGCCGAGACCATGGGCGCGTCGAGACCTCAGGTCTGCTCGACGGCAGCAATTCGTGCGGTCGGAAGAGGGTCCGGCATCGTCGGATTATGCTTCCGGCCGGTTCGCAGAGTTGTTGGCGTCGCCGTCCCGTCCATGCCCGCACAAACAGCGCCGCAGTCCGGCTCGGACTGCGGCCTGAGTCGTAGGCTCGGAGTATGTGCGCGCGCTCGACCAGTTCGATCGGCTACTGCCCCGGTTGCGGCATTCGGCTACGGCCGGAGCAGCGCTCCGATGCGCTGTTCTGCTCGACCAGGTGCCGCTCGCGGTACTGGCGATGGCGCAAGCAGGGCCAGCAGAAGGTAAACGCATTGCACGATCGTGCTGCCGTCCGGCGCTGCCCCCAGTGCGGTGATACCTGGATCGCTGGTGTCGACCATCGCACCGACGCTCGCTATTGCTCTCACCGGTGCCGCACCCGTGCGTGGCGCCGTAGCCGTTCTGGCTATCCGACACTGTGACACCTCATGGCGACGCCTCCGGAGTTGCCTGAAAATAGGTCCTGATCAGCAGGAATGCTGTTCCTTGCGGTCTTGTCAACTCGGATGACGTGAGAGCAGAATCGAGCTGTGCGCCCGCGATCCGTTCAGTAGCCGACACGAACGACGTCCTCGGCGGCAGACCATCTGGGAGCGGTCAGGTCGGGCGTGGAGGAGATCACCATGACCACCAAGATCGGTGCGGTCACGAAGCGGCGCTACGACCGCCTCGTGAAGGAAGGACGCAACCTCGTAGCGCAGCAGACCTACAGCCAATTCAAACTCGGTGAGAACGCCCTGGAGATCGAGCCGATCCATGCCAGGCACGGTGGGCGGGTCGCCCCTGGCGACGAAGTGCTGACCGTGGAGTGGGGGCTTCGCATGTACGCCGAGGACGTGGGCATTCCCGAATCGACGCTGACGAACTACCGCTGGGTGGCATCACGCTGGCCAGAAGATTTCCGGGTCCCTGGCGTCTCGTATTACATCCACAAGATCTTCGCGGCGTTCGGCGCGCCCGACGATCCGCAGGAAAGACACGATCGGCTCCTCGATCCCCCGGAGAACAAGCGAACCGGAGAACGGATTTGGACAGTCGATGCCGCCCATCGCGCGCTCGGCCAACGGCCCGGACACGCGGAGACCGAACAGGAGCGCGTCGAGCGGATTCATGACCTGGCCAAGGACGACGCGGTTGCTACCCGGGTGATCACCGACTTCCTGCGTCGTCCGACGGTGGCCTACGAAGCAATGGCAGATCGCACAGCGCGGCATGCGGTGAACTCGGCTCAGGTCGACAGGTCGAGGGAGGCGCTGGACCGGGTCCGACGGAGTGCACCAGCGGTTCGGCGAATCGAGCACTCAGCCGAGTACGTCGATCTTGTCGGAGCGTGCCAACAATTCGTCGCCTCGGCCTCCCGGCTCGTACCGGCCATGCGGGGCAACGATTTCACCGACGAGGAACGCGAGCGGGTACATGCCAACACTGCGCGGGTGCGCGCCACCGCTGACTGGATCGAGAGCGCTGTCGATACCGGAAACGTCGGGATGGACGACGCGCTCGCGCGGTTGCTCGGAGGCGAGTGAGATGGCACGCAGAATTCCTTCCCACGTCAAGGGCGAGAGGGTCCGGATGGCCTTGCTCGACGCTCAGCCGGACGGACTGTCGGCCAAGCGACTCTCCGACGTGACAGGGTTGTCCCCGAGCCAGGTACGTGCCGGGCTCGCCGAGATTCGTGAAGAAGCCGCCCTGGCGAACAGTGAGCCGCTCATCTGGTCGCGGGCACGCGGCTATCAGATATCCGTCGACCCGGATCTCATCAGGGTTTACACGGGATCTGTCACTGGCACGAGTCACAAGCGGGTGGTCCGACTGATGAAGGGGACAGTCCTGCCGTTCGCGCAAGTCGTGCCAGGTGGTCCCTGGGTAGACCTGGCGATGGCCCAGCTCAACGCGGCAGCAGCCTCATTGCAGATGGCCAGCGATGTCACCGCCGATGACTTTCGGCAGCGCTCTCGGACGGCCGGGGTGGCGCGGTGACCTCGACTTGGGTTGCCTGTTGGCAGGTGCGTGGACGGCGCGTATCCGACAGGTTTCGGGTTTGTCCTCACGCGGAGTTGTCATAGGGATGCAGGTGGTGAAAAATCGAATGTATGTTCGAGACTGTGTGCGAATCGGTGCGTCCGTACCTGCGTGCCGGGCTTTGGACCCGGCCCTCGCCTAGGTTTTGTCCTGCTGGCCATCGGCTCGGAGCGGGCCGGTCACTCGTCGCTGCGGTGCCCTGTCGGCGGATCGGTGGTCACCACCGCGCACACACTTGCCTGGCCTGCGGCACCACGATGTACGTGCCGCCCGCGCACAACGACTGCGAGCACTGACCAGGACCAAGCGTTGTCGGTGGTCTGTCAGTTCGTCATTGGCCTAGCTGGGCGGTGACCCTGATGCCACCACGCTGACGCTGAGCAAGGGGTCGCGGCGTTCCGGCGAGAACGCGCTCCTGCGACTTCACCGAGAGACCCGGTGCCCGCGCCCTGCAGGAGGCAGCGGTGTACACCACATCGCAGCAACCACCGACCCGGACGAACCGAATGTTCCTCTCCGTTCATGGAGTCGGTGCACGCCAAGAGCTGATCCGCCTGATCATTCGCGCCGACGCCGTCTGCGGCTACTACATCGGCTACAAGTATCAGAAGGGCCTCGAGCTGGTCTCGCCCGGCAGGGCGCGATGAGCTGAAGAACTACACCTTCGAGCTCTACGGCAACGAGGTGGACTACACCCAGGACCTCTACGACGAGGTCGACCTCACCGAGGACGTCAAGAAGTTCCTGCGCTACAACGCCAACAAGGCGCTGATGAACCTCGGCGACCAGGGCCTATTCCCCAAGGACGGGTGCGAGGTCAACTCCGCGATCCTGTCGGGGCTCTCGCCCAACACGGACGAGGACCACGACTTCTTCTCCGGCTCGGGCTCGAGCTACGTGATCGGCAAGGCCGTCAACACCCGAGGACGAGGACGGGGAGTCCTCAGAACGACGGAAATGTGACCGGCCCGTTAGCCACCCGGAGAGCAGGAACGGGGAAAGCGCGAAAGAATCAAGAGGCACCGAAAGCTCAACCTGAGGAGGTGCTCGGTCGTCCCCCGACACGCAGCCGATGATCTCATGCACGCAGGTCATCTCATAATCGAGTCTGTCGAAATAACGCAAAAGGTCAGCTACCGGAAGTTCGCAAGATCCCGAAATGTGCATAGTCGCGGCGAAGCGTCGCCTACGCGTGTAATGCGTTACTCCTGCTAGCGCTTTCGGGGTAACACAAGCGACCCCGTGCCTGCGTCAACAGGCCGGGGTCGTAGACCAACTGAATCCCGCATCCACGCAAGGAGTAGGAGGTCGCTACCGATGGTAGTCACCAACTCGCCGATCCCGCAGCAAGGCCCGGCTGACGGCGATCCGCCCCCGCATCGCATCGACTGGTTCAATATCAGTGCCGTGGCGTGTGCGTCCACTACCGCTGTCGCCATTGCCATCGGCGCCGACAACATCGTCGCCGGGTTATCGGCGGGCGCGTTCGTACTCAATCTGGCGAAGACGCTCCGCCGGTAGGCGACCGAGCCGCCCGTGCGCATGTATGCGGGCGGCACTCCCTGCCAACTAGTACCCGACCGGCAGTGACCGGCCGCGGGGTCGACTCTCAACCCCGCCGTCAGTAGCGAGACACAAGACTCCGCGATCAGCGCCCGTGGACCTTCGGATGGCGACGAGGGTCAGTCGAACGTGGTTGGCAGGTCAGGTTTGTTCCAGTGATCGTGGAGAAGCCGGATCTGGGTGTCGAGAACGCGAGTTGTCGACAGGTCGGGCAGATCATCGACGTTGAACCAGCCGACTTCGATGGTCTCGACGGGGCTCGGTTGGCCGTGGGAGATGGTCTCGCACAGGAAGAACAGTTTGTAGACGTGGTATGGGAAGGCGGGCTGGTGGCCTTGTACGTCGCGGTCGTGTAGCGCGACGAGTTTGCTGGCGCGCACAGTGATTCCGGATTCTTCTTCGACCTCGCGTTCGACGGCGTTCGACGGCGGTTCCAAGACGTCGCACCAGCCGCCGGGCAAAGTCCACCGCTCGTCGCTGCGGTCCCGGATGAGCAGGATGCGGCCCTCGTTGTCGAAGACGCCGCCTCGGACGTCGACCTTGGGCGTCATGTAGCCCTGTTCGAGGAACACGTTCTTCTGCAGGTCCTCGACGGAGCCGTCGCTGATGAGGGCGAGGAGGTCGGCGGCTATCTGTTTGGCCTGTTCGTAGCGTTGCCGGTCGAAGACGTCGGTGGCGAAGACGAGGCCGTTGTGCGCGAGGGCGGCCAGCGCGATGGCGTGTTGGCGGATCTGGCTCTCGGTGCTGGATTGGGTGTTGTCCATCCGGGGTCCTTCGGTCGGGTCGGCGTGGTGGCGGTTGTTCGCCGCAGGTCAGGGGGTGATGCGGTAGGTCGTGGATTGGCGGGGGGTGAATCCGAGGCTCTGGTAGAGCTGGTTGGCTGCGGTTTTCGTCGGGGTCGAGGTGAGATCGACGGTGCGTGCGCCGTGGTCCTTGGCGATGGAAACGGCGGCGGTGGTCAGGGCGCGTCCGACGCCGTGTCCGCGTGCGTTTTGGTCGACCACGACGTCTTCGATGCGTGCGCGCAGTCCGGTGGGGATGGTGTAGAGCACCAGTGTCAGCGTGCCGACGATCGCGCCGTCGACACGTGCGGTGAGTAGCCGTGCCGACGGGGAAGTGAGGACCGCCTCCAGGTGGTCGCGGGTCAACGGTGGCGCGGTGGATGACAGTTGCGGGACGAGCGCGGACAGCGCGGTCAACGTCTCATCGTGGACTTCGGTCACGATGTCGATGACAACTGCCTCGGGCATCTGCTGTACCACGGACTCCTCCAGTATCGTTTCATGGGTTGAACGTATGGTCGTCACGAAAGATTCAGTGCCGGAACGATTTTCAACCACTCTGTCGAGCAGGGATGGTTGGCGGCGGCGATACCGGCACCAGCGTATCCCGCGCAGTGTCGCGATCCGATCGGTGTTTGCCCACGGTTGCCTGGGCCAGGCGGCGAACTGCTGTCGGCAGGTCGGTGTCGGGAGAGCTGAAGATCGCGCTGCCCGCAACGAGTATGTCGGCTCCGGCGGCGACGGTCGGTGGTGCGGTGGTGAGGGTGATGCCGCCGTCGGCGACGAGTTCGACGGTGTCGAGTCCGCGCGCGTCCAGAATGGTGCGCAATGTGCGGATCTTGTCCGCGACGGTGGGCTCGAAGGTGCTGGTGCCGGGTCGGCTGGTCATGAGGACGACGAAGTCCAGGCGTGCGAGGTAGGGGTCGAGGAGTTCGAGGCCGAGGTCGGGGTTGAGCACCAGTCCTTTGCGGATGCCGGCCTCGTGGAGTGTGTCGAGGGCTGTGCCGACATCGGCGGCGGCGTCGATGTGGAAGCTGATCCGGTCGGCTCCGAGGGTGATGAGGTCCTCGAGGTAGCGCTCCGGTTCTAGTGTCTGCACGTGGACATCCAGGGGCAGGGTCGTTTGCTGGCGGATGGCGGCGACGGTGCGGAGGCCGAAGCTGATCGCGGGGGTGTAGTGGCCGTCCATGATGTCGAGGTGCAGGTATTTGGCGGTGCTGGTGGTGACGTTGTCGATGGCGTCGCGCAATGCCAGAGGATCGGCACCGATCAGCGCCGGTGCGATGGACACGGTCATGGGAGGGCCTCCTGGGCGTGGGTGGTGGCGGTGGTCAGTCGGTCCGAGACGAAGTCGACTTCCGCGGGTGACAGGTCCGGGCGGATCGGCAGGCACAAGGTGTCGGCGGCCTGGTGTTCGGCGTGGGGGTACGTGCCATTGAACTGGTAGGCCGCGAAGGCGGGCTGGCGGTGAATCGGGACGGGGTAGCGGACGACGGCGTCGATGCCGTCCGAACGCAGTTGTGCGAGAACGCGATCGCGGTCGGGCACGGCGACCTGGAACAGGTGGTAGACGTGGTCGCCGGGTTGCCGTGGTGGTGGTGCGACGGTGATCGCCGGGTGGGTCAGGGTGCGGGTGTAGTGGGCGGCGAGCGTGCGGCGTTGGGTGTTCCAGCTGTCGAGGAGGTCGAGTTTGGCGTCGAGGACGATGGCTTGGATCGCGTCGAGTTTGGAGTTCACTCCGAGGGTCACGTGGTTGTCCTGGCCGTCTTGCCCGAGGCCGCGCAGGGTCTTGGTCGTGTGGGCGATGTCGGCGTTGTCGGTGACGACGGCTCCGCCATCGCCCGCCGCGGCGAGGTTCTTGCTCGGATGGAAGCTGAAGGCGGCGGCAGCGCCGAAGGTGCCGGCCCGCTTGCCGTTCCAGGTGGCTCCGACGGCTTGGGCGCAGTCCTCGACGATCGGGATCTGATGTCGGGCGGCGATCTCGGTGACCCGGTCCATGTCCAGGCTGCGGCCGAACAGGTGCACCGCGAGGATGGCGGTGGTGCGCGGCCCGCACGCCGCGTCGAGAGCGTCGAGGTCGGTCAGGTAGGTGTCGGGGTCGCAGTCGACGAGCACCGGTCTCGCGCCGACCTTCGTGATCGCCAGCGCGGTGGCGTGGAAGGTGTTGGCGACGGTGACGACCTCATCGCCCGGCCCGATGCCGAGCGCGGTCAGGGCCAGGGTCAGCGCGTCGGTGCCGGAGTTGACGCCGATGGCGTGGGTGGTGCCGAGGTAGTCGGCGAAGCGCTGCTCGAAACGGGCCACGGTTTCGCCGAGGGTGTAGTCGCCGGTGGCCAGCGCCTGCTGGATCTTCTCGGTGGTGGTGGGCAGGTCGGCGAACTGGGCGCGGTGGTTGTAGCGGGGGATCTTCATCACGACTCCCGGGGATGGGGTGGGCGGATCTGCACGATCGTTTTGCCGAGGCCGCGGTGGGTGGCGTGGGCGGTGAGGTGGTCGGCGGCGGCGTCGAGGCCGAGAACCTCGGTGGTGAGTCGTTGGACGCACAGCGACGGTGACCATCCGGCATCAGGGGCTTGCTGCAGCAGGTTCAGGGCGGTGTGGAAGTCGGTGCGGAGGGCCCCGTGGGTGCCTGCGAGGTGGCCCCGTCTACTCGGTCTGGAGAGTTGCTGTACGTCTTCGGTGCGGCGGAGGTGGTCGATGTCGATGGTGTCGAGGCGGTCACCGGGCTGGGTGCCCGCGAAGATCAGCAGCAGGCCGTCCTCGGCGAGCATGTCCAAGCAGGTCGCCAATATCTGCGGGCTGGCGGCGGCGGTGGCCACGACGACGCGCTGGAACGGCGCTCGATGCTGTTCGGAGTCCAGCACGCTGGCGGGCAGAGCGCGGCGGTCACGGAGGAGCTCGATCCGCGCGCTGGTCGGGTTGAACACGACACACCGGTGCCCGGTGGCGGTGAGGACCGTGCTGATCAAGGTCCCGGCCATCCCCGCACCAAACACCGCGACCGTGGACTCCGGTGCCAGCGCGAGGTCCGCGGTGACGGTGTGCAGCCGGGTGGCGCAGTGCACCGCGCACGCCAGCGGTTCGGCGAACACCGCCACCCGGTCGGCCAGCCCCGCCGGGACCGGTACCAGCGCGGCACGCAGCTGGTGGGAGTCACCGGTCAGTTCGACCAACTCACCGAATCCCGATGTCCGGTGCGCCAGCTGTGGGTGCGGATCGAACACCACCGTCCGGCCCCGAAGGTCGGCCAGGCCCGGGGTGCAGTCGAGAACATCGCCGACGATCTCGTGGCCGAAGTCGCGGCGTCCGAACCGAATACCGGTGATCTCGCGCAGATCGGAGCGGCAGACCCCGACCACACGAGGTGCCAGAACAACACGGCCGGTGGCGAGCACCGAAGACTCCTCGGCCACGGTGGCGGTGGTGAGGAAGGCGGTGTGGTCGCGGTGCTCGATCCGCCGATAGGTGCTAGCGAGTGGAGCGGTCATCGCAGCGCCTCGAGGTGATCGGCCACGGTGATCGCCAGGTCCGGTTCGCGCGCGGGCCGCGACATGGTCAGGTCGACGACGACTTTGACGTGCTCGCCGACAGGTCGTTCGCCTCGGGCCATGGCCGGGATGCGCGAGGCGGCTTCCTCGAGTGAGATCACGTGGCTGATGAGCGTGCCGAATCGGTGTGGAGCCGCGAGCAGATGCTGCTGGGCCCGGTCGAGATGGGCGGGTGAGGTTCCGCGATGCCCGGTCACCCATATGCGCTTGCCAGCGCTGGGAAACACCTGCACTGAGTCGTAGCCCGAGGAACGCCCGCACACGTTCGCGCGCCGGACCGCCGACAAGTCGATGCCGGGCAGGGCTGGGTGCCGTAGTCCGGCGGGGATGCCGCCGAACAGGTCGAGCACGCCGGTGTCGGTGAGGCTGGCGGTGGCGGCGTTGATGGCCGTGACGGTCGCCTCGCGGGGCAGGCACACGAGCGCGCCGTGCACGCTGGCCGGTTGAATCCGTTGGGTGAGGGTGCTGTCGGGCAGCACGCCGAGTTGGTCGAGGTAGTCCAGTCGCCCGCGGCGAGGGTGAACTAGCTGCATTCGGTAGCCGAGGTCTTCGCCCAGCATCGCCACCAGCAGGGCCGCCGAACCGCCGCCGAACACCGCGACCGTCCCGGTGAGGGGCAGGTGCACGCGCATCAGGTCCCAGGCGTAGAGGGCGGTCGCGGTCGGTTCGACCAACGGGCCGAGATCGAGCGGAAGGTCCGGGTGAGCGGGAACCATCCCGCAGGGCAATCGCGCGGGCACATGGTCGCGCAGGAGGCCGTCGTAGCTGTGGCCCAAGATCACGTCCTGGGCTCTCGGGTCGACAGGATTGAAGATCTCGCAGCCCTGTTCATCCGGGGTGAGGGCGATACCTTCGTGGCCCAGGATCGAGGCAAGGTCGGCTCGGGCGCCGCGCTGGATCTGCAGGTCGGTGCCGCAGACACCGACTCGCAGAACACGCCGGACCGGGCCTGGGTGGGAGGCATCGGGCCGGGGTGCGGACTGCAGGCGCAGTTCGTTGCCGTCGCGGATGAGGGTTCGGTGTCCGGTGGTGGTGTTCATGCGGTGCACCGTTGGGCGTGGAGGGGGCGCACCGCCTCGGCGGCGGCGCTGACCTCGGTCGGGGTGATGTCTTGGGCGAAGATCGCGGTGCCGATCTTGGTGAGCAGCGGGATGTTCTGGTTGCCGTCGCGGTGGCGGATCGAGTCGGCCAACCCCGCGTGCAGCATCTCCTCGGTGATGCAGGGATGGCTCAAGGGCAGCCCGACGCGCGCCATCAGGGTCAGGATTCGGTCCAGGCATTCGTCGTCGATCAGGCGACGTTGTTGGGCGAGCACGCACGACAAGGCGATGTCGATGGCGACCGCTTCCCCGTGGTACAGCTTCGGTTTCGCGGCCAGCTCGAACGAGGGGCTGAAGGTGTGGCCGAAGTCGGGCAGACGGGCGAGGTCGTCCTCCCACAGGTTCGGTTCCAGTTCCTCGATGATCGCGGTGATCGCGGCGTCGATGACCGGCCCGTTGACCGAGCTCTGCGCGGCGAAGCCGGGGGCGGTGGTCCATTCCCGCTCGATCCGGTCGAACAGCCCGCTGTCTTTGACCAGGGCGATCTTGAGGATCTCGGCCATCCCGTTGGAGATCTGACGCTCCGGCAGCGTCGCGAGGAAGCTCGGGTCGACGAGGGTTTCGCTCGAGGCGTAGTAGGTGCCGAGCCGGTTCTTGCGGCCGTTGAAGTTGATCCCGGTCTTGACTCCCACGGCGGCGTCGACCATGCCCAACAGGGTGGTGGGCACTCGGATGTAGGGCACGCCCCGGCGATAGATGCTCGCGGCGAAGCCGACGACGTCGGTCAGGACTCCACCGCCGAGGGCGACGACGGCATCGCGACGCCGGCTGAGTCCGAACTTGTCGAACTCGCGGATGATCCGGCTCACGGTCTCGGAGTTCTTGGTGCGTTCGGTGGTGTCGATCGGCACCACGGTGCAGCGCGAGCTGTAGGTGTCGAAATAGGCCAGGATCTGCTCGCCGAAGAAGCTCATGACCGTCGAATCGACGAAGACCAGGGTTCGGCGGTTGCCGATACCGACCGCGTCTGCCAGGTCGCTGTTGTCGGGGTCCAGGCAGTCTCGTGTTCGTCGGATGCGGTAGCAGATCGTTTGTGTCGCAGCGACACCCCAGATGCGGTCCATGTCAGTGTTTCCTTCCCCCGGGCCGAGCGGTGGCCGACAGCGATTGCGTGCAAGCGAACAACCCGGCACCGCGCAGCGGGTCGAGCCCATCGGAGTCCAAGCGGGAGATCCGGTCGCGGAACACGGTGGGCTGGTGTGTGGAGACGAGATAGAGGCCCTCGGCCTCGAGACAGCGGTACACGCTGGACATGTAGTGATCGGCGAGGGTGTCGACCACCCCGCCGGACAGGAACACGTGATCGATGCGGGCATCGATGGCCAGCAGGTACAGCAACGCTCGTGCCAGCGGCGCGGTCACCGAGTCCAGAAATGCTTCCGCGTGCGGATTGTTCGTCTCGAGCGAGGCACGCAGTCGAGCCAGCGGCGGATCGGTGCCCGCATCCACGCCCACGACGCCCGCCAGCTGTGCGAGCTGCCGGTCGATCGCCTTGCCCGACGCGATCGCCGAAACGTGCCCGGCGGCTCCGCAATCGCACACCGCAAGATCGCCCGACGGCGGTACGGCGGCGATGGCCGGGAGGTGTCCGATCTCGCCTTGCATCCCGTGCACGCGGTCGAGTACCACCTGACCGGACTCTACGTCGATCGTGCGGGCGGCGATCCCGCTGCTGACCGTCACCGCCGCAACAGTTTTCGCACCCATCGCGCGGACCTCGGGCCTGTTGGCGATAGCCAGCGCGAGACCGGTCACATCGTTGACCACCCACCACCGAACCGGTGAGTCGTTCTCGCACAGTGTGGCTCGTAGGTCGAAGGGGTCGGCGTTGTCGCCCCACAGTGGTGCGCTGGCCAGGATCTGGCCGGTGTGGCCGTTGGTGGCGGCTCCGACCGAGATCCCCACATCCGTTACGTCGGGGTGGAGTTCGAGTAGTCGCCGGGTGTGGGTGAGGAGGAACTGCACCATCAGCTCGCGCAGCGTCGCGACGTTGCTGCCGGTACCGGCCTTCGTCACCGCCGGATGCCGTTCGTGATCGACCAGCGCACCGGACGAGGACACCACTGCCGAACGCCACCACGTCCCGCCGAGATCGAACACGATCAGCGCAGGGCCAGTACCCGCTCCGTAGCTCATGCTCGCGCCCGGCCTGGGTAGGTGGCGGTGTCGGCCAAGACGTACCCGTCCTCGCCGACGACGAGGGCCGCCGAGGTCAGAGCCACATCTGGTGCGGGGGTGAGGATCTGTGCCAAGGCCGCGCTTTTCCCGGCCCCGGTGGCCAGCAGGATTCGCGTGGGAACGGCACGGAGATAGTTCAGGCCGAGGCTGACTCGCGGCTCGCCGCGGTAGGTCGTGGCCACCACTCGCTGGTCGGGGCCCTCGCCGAGGGTGGGGTCGAAGATCGAGGCGGTGTGGCCGTCGGTTCCCAAGCCGAGCACCGCGATGTCGGGAACCCCCTCGGCCCGAAGTCTGGCGAGCTGTTCGTCATAGGCGGCAGCGGTTCGCTGGGCGTCGCCGTGCACACGAATCGGATACCAGCAGGCGCGACGGCCCGGGTCTGTCAAACCGAGCGCTGTCTCGATCGCTCCAGCGCAGCGATCGGTGGCTTGCGTTGCGACCCGTTCGTCGGTTTGCACGAAAACCACCGTGGACCAATCGATATCGGCACGACTGAGCTCGCGATAAATCGGCGCCGGAGTCGATCCACCGGCCACCGCGACCAGGCACCCACCCGTCTCCTCGATCGATGAATTGATTCCGGCGGCGATGAGTTCTGCTGCTGCCGAGGCCAGATCGGCAGTCGTTTCGTAGACCATGCACGTCAACGGCATGGGCACCTCCTGCATCGAGATGTGAGGGGAAGGTCGGCGAGGAGCACCGTCGTGCTCGATGTGGTGCTTGCGGTGGTGCTAGTCGGGTAGCTGTCCGACAGCGGCCAGGGCGGGCAGGTCCCAGACGTAGGGATGCTGGGCACGGAGCGCGTCGTGTTCGGTGTCGAGGGGCCGCCATCGGTGCGCGGCGATCAGACCGGGATCGGCGAGCCGGTACGGGTCCAGCATCGTGGTGATCGTGTCGCGGTCACGCGGGTGAAAGGCGATATCTGCCCGGTTCAGTGCTTCGGTGGCACGGCCGATGTCGCTCCAGCCGACCTCGCCGGTGATGTGGCTGAACACGATCCAGGTACCGGGTGGCAGCTTGCGGGTCAGTGCGTCGAACACCGCCGCGCCGTCGGGGAGTAGTTCGACGGTCCCGGACAGGCAGATCGCCAGCGGCGCAGTGGAGTCCATGACCGCCCCGATCCGGTCGAGGACAGCGTCGATGTCGGTGATGTCGACTTCGGCGACGTAGCCGTTCTGCTCGGTCAGCAATGCGCGAGCGTGGGTGGTGACGACGATGTCGTGGTCGAGATAGAGGGTCCGGGCTTTCGGGTTCGCGTGGACGGCGATCTCCCCGATGTCCGGCGGCATCGGGAGTCCACATCCGAGTTCGACCACTTGGTGGACCTGGTGGGTGGTGCTGAGGTATTCGACCGCGCGCCGGGCGAACCGACGTGCCTCGGCCAGGGCGACCGCGAGCTGGCTGCCCAGGAAAGGCTCGGCGATCACGCGGTCGAGTTCGTAGTGGTCCTTGCCGCCCATCAGCGTGTTGAACACCCGTGCGGGGTTGGGGTGGTTGGTGTCCAGTGCTGTCATTGTCCTCACCTCGCCAGGGCGCGAGACCCCGAACGCCTCCCTGTCACCGCGGCGAGAGCTACGGCGGAGAGTTGTCAGGGGCTTCGCGGCCGGTCGGATGGATCAGTCGGCGGCCTCGGTGTGGTTGGCCAGGACTCGTGTCAGGATCACCTGGGCGTCGTCGCCGTAGAGCGCGGTGGTGGCGAGCAGATCGAAGGTCCGCTCGACCAGCTCGACCTTTTCGGGCGAGCTGTGTTCGATCGGGCCGACGATGTCTTCGCTGTCGACGCGGGTGGTATCGGAGATGACGAAATTGATCGCCGGGGCCACGAATTCGGCCGTGAGGGGGATGATCCCGATCTTGACGTGGTCGCGGGCGGTGAGGATGGTGCTCAGGTGCCGGATCTGGGTCGCCATCACCTCCGAGCTGCCGACCGTGAGGTGCAGCGCGCGTTCGTCAATGAGCATGTGGAACTCGTGGCCGGGGAAGTCGAGGACTGTCTGACGTTCCAGGCGCGCGATCGCGGTCGCCTCGCTGTCGTCGACCAATCCCAGTGCAGCCGAGCATTTGGTGAGGATCGCGCGGGCGTAGTCGTGCGTCTGGAGCAGGCCAGGCAGGATCGTGGGTGAATACCAGCGATGGAACTTGGTCTTGGCTTCGAGGTCGATGAGGCTGCGCTGCAACGTTTCCAGGCCGCCGTCGGTGACGTCGTGCCAGGTCTTGGTAGTCATGATGTCTAACCTTTCGTTGGTGTTTCAATGGTTGGGTAGGAGTGGAGAGGTTCCACCGGATGTGGTCAGAGGAGTCAGGGCTGGCGCTCCCGGAGGCCGGGGACCGGTGGCCTCCGGGAGCGGTTCCCCACCCTCGGACTCAGCCGGCCCGGGGAGAGTCGCGGCCGGTCCGAGGTATTCAGGTGGTCTGGAACGGCCGGTCAGGCCAAGGCGATTTCGCTGATCAAGCTCCGCCCGTCGACGGTGCGGGTGGTCACCGTCTGCCGCGCCACCCAGGGTTCGATGTCGGGCCGGAACTCGGTCACCGTCACCGCCCACCGTTCGGCGTCACCGAGGGTGTTGAGCGGGGAGATGCTCACGCAGGGCCGGGTCTCGGCGGGTACGGCATCGATCCCGGTCTGCAGCCGGTTGTCCACGCCGAGAACCGAATCGGAAGTCAGGAACTCCTGAGCTCGGGTGGCGGAGCGGTCCACGTAGTAGGCGTGATTGAACCCGAGGATCGCGGCGGGGGCGCTGGAGGTGTCGCCAGGCCTGGACCCGGTGACCAGGTCCGCGCCGGTGATCTCCTCGCAGGTGAAGCCGTCCGACTCCGATTCGGCGGTGGCCTCGGGCGAGGCGAGCATCGCGATCACGGCGAGTGTCGCCAGTGCGCCGAGTACGCCTGCCGCGATCTGTCGGTGGCGGCGGGCGCGCGGTGTGGAGGTGGTGGGGGTGTGGAACTTGGCGTACATGTTTCGGGTCCTTCGGTGTGGTTCGCGGAGGTTTGGGTGGCCCCGGAGTCGTTGGGAAATTCGACTCCGGAGCCGCCTTCGCACACGTGGCCTCGACCGGGCGAGGTGCTGTCAGGTCTCGCCGGGTCTCGTGCGGAAGGCCATGCGGGTGGTCAGGGGTCGGGTTAGGGCTGGAGGTAGAGGCGTTCGTTGGGCAGGCGGGGCAGCCCTGTGCAGTGGCCGGGGTGCACGGTGACGGTTCCGGGGCGGTGGGTGGCCACGTCGCAGACGAACACCAGTGCTGCGGTCAGGCAGGCGGCGAATTCGGTTCGCACGCGACCCCATTCGACGCAGAGTCGAATGTCGGGTTCGTCGGGGCGCGGTGACTGCCCGCCGCTGGTCATCGCCTGGCCTGCCCGGATAGGTACGTTCGTGCGCACTCGATCACGACTGCGCCGGATGGTCGGAAGCTTCCGGTGGCGGGGGAGACCCAGGTGCGGATCAGGTCCGGGTCCGTGGAGGGTGAAGGCAGCGCGATGTCGCCTTCGTGGATCACCACCACCCGCGCCCCCCAGAGTCGCCCGACGTCTTCGGGGTTGCCGATCGGCCGGATGTCGGATCGGACGAGGAAGGTCCACATCCCGGCGCGAGGGTGGCCGATGATCGACAGCGGGGTGATACCGCGCGTTTCCAGGATGGTCTTGACCCGTTCGGCCAGGGGGGTAGGCATCATCACCGCTGTGACGAGCCCGGCCTTCATGGTGATCCGTCCGGTGTCGTGGTCGACGACGGCGGGCATCGAGCAGATGCTCCGGTAGAACTCGGTCCGTGACTGAGGGGTCTCGGCGAAGGCCGTGGCGGGCGGCGTGGGCGCGGTCATCACGCCGCTCCGGGCAATCGGGTCACGGTGGGGTCGATGACCTCGGTGGTCGGCACAGTAGGTACTCGATCGAGCCACCCGGCCGCTGTCATCGCCTCGAGGGTCGCCACGAGATCGTCGAGGGATGAGCGCCACGTGTGGGTGGTCTCGATCTCGGTGAGCAACTCGGCGGCCGGATCGGTACTGGCACCCGGCGACGGCGCGGTCCTCGCCGCGGTCGTGTCGGACTGTGTCATGCGCGAGCCTCCTGGTGGCGCTTCGAACTACGGGAACGATCCGGCGGTTTCGCCACCGATTCCCCGGTACGGGTTCTGGTGTAAATCGTGGCCTGCCAGCAGCATCGGAAGGAATCGCACAGTGTTGGGGTACCGTAGGCGTACCGTAGGCATTTCCCCGTTCAGGCACCGGAAAAGTTGGGGGCGCGATGATACGTGGGCGGGAATGGACTGGCTTCGAAGCGGCTGCGCTTCAGGAGGCGATGCGGAAGTCGGTCCGAGAGTTCGCTGCCTTGCTGGGCGTTCAGGCAACAACGGTCAGCAATTGGCGTTCAGGTCTGAGCGGAGTGACACCCCGCTCGCTCACCCAGGAGATCCTGGATACGACCTATGCGCAGCGCGCAACCCAGGACGACCGCGCACGATTCGAGCAAATCTTGGCCGAAGGCGAAACTGCGTGGAAGAAACGATATTCAGTGTCGACGCTTCCAGTTTCAGTCGTGACCGCCAATGGAACTGGCGCACATACGAACACCCGGCGTGCTGGCTCTACTACTGGCAACCGGTCGTCGGTCAACGTTGCTCCGGTGTCCGTCGCACCATTCGATTCTGACGTTGCTTCCTCGCTGATGCGGTCGCGAGCGGCTGCGGAGAGATCGCTCCAGAGTTTCGTCGCCGTGACCAATCTCTTGGCGGGTCAGCGTCAGAGCATCGCACCTGACGCTCTGATCGGCCCGGTAGAAGCGCATCGAGACGCCGTTGCGTCCCTGTACCGCGCGGCAACCGATGACCGCATCAAACGACAGGCCGGTGCGCTGTTGGGTGAGACATCCGTTGTGGCGAGCCGGGTTTGGAGTGCCATCGGCAACCGGCCGATGGCACTCACCCATTGTGCGTTCGCCCGCAAGCTCGCCGACGAGCTCCACGACAAGACGATGGGCGGGATCGCACGGATTTTCGAGAGCAACCTTCGATCCGATGCTGCGACATTGATCGGCTTGGACGGCGATGTCGTCATCGGGCTCCGGGTGCTGAATGAGGCCGCGAACGTCGCGGACCATCTGCCGCCCGCCGCACGAGCACGAATCGGTGCCGAGCAGGCGCAAGCCTATGCGGTGCTGGACATGCGCGACGAATGCGAGGAAGCGCTGACTCGCGCCCAACGCGCCGCCGAGGACATCGATGAGGATGACCGTGCCGGGCTGTTCAGCGACTGGAACACCACGCGCATTCAGGTCTACGTCGGAACGTGCCTGCTGCTTCTCGGTCAACCGAAACGAGCGATTGCCGCGCTCGAATCACTGATCTCTCCCGAGATGGACAGCCCCAACGTCGCCCTTGCCGCCCGCGTCGACCTGGCCAGCGCCTATTCCTTGGCAGGCGAGCTGGAGCACGGTTGCACGGTGCTCGGTGAAACCTACGGCGAGCTGGCGGCGATGGGCAATCAGCGCGGCATCGAACGCGCGCAACGAGCCATCGAAAGGATGGCTCCTTGGTCGAACGAGCGCCCCGTCCTGGAGTTGAAAGAACGAGTCGACAGCGTCGCTAGCGGTCGACCCCTACTGCCGCCTGGATCTCCTGTGCCGAACGGATCGCTCGCAACACCACCTTCGGGTCCAGGTCGTTGACGATCGCATCCGGCGAATGCTGCGACAACTCCTCGGCAGTCAGTCTGTGGGCTACCGCGACGACACCGAATCCGGCGTGGCGAGCTGTGGCGATGTCGTTCGGTGCGTCGCCGATGATGATGGTTCGTGCCGGGTCAAGTGGGTGCCCGTACTTCGCCTGATAGCGGTCGGCGACGAAGGCGGGCAGGTCGAACCGGTCTCGTGCGTCGGAGCCGAACGCGCCGACGCTCAGGTCCAGGTGCGAGTCCAGGCCCGCGACCGCCAGTTTGAACTCTGCCGATATCCGCAGGTTCCCGGTGAGGGCGGTCTGCACGAACCCGTGCTCGGCCAACGCGGCGATCGTCGCGGCGGCACCGGGGTAGGCCGCTTGGTCGCGGGCGAGTTCGGCCTCGCCGCGGGTCATGATCTCCATCAGGACATCGGCGTAGCGGCCGAATCCTTCTTCGGCTGCCTCGCTGGTGACTCCCGAGGCGATGGCCGTGTCGACCACGATGGACTCGTCGGTGTAGCCGTGTATCCGCGCGGCCGGGAAGACGACGGCGGATTCCTCGATGTTGTAGGTGGAGGCGACGGCTCGCCGTAGCCAGCGGAGGTCCGCAGGGATCAGTGTGCCGTCAACATCCCAGACAACGAGTCCGGCCTGGAGTCCCGCCTGTGTCTCAGCCATGTGCACGGATTCTTGCAGACGGTGACCTGTTCCGCACTGCCCCAGTTCAAGGTCGGATTTGGGTGGGCCTGTGATGTTGTCAGGAGGCGATGGCGGTTGTGTTGTAGAGGCCGTGGACGATGATGACGTCGGGGCAGTCGTCGTACTCGTCGACCTCGATGCCGAGCGAGGTCGGTATCGCGGAGCCGGTGGTGCGGATGCGGAACGGTGCGGTGCGTGGGCCGTAGGTCAGCTGCATGGGGGTCGAGTCCCATACGCGCCGGAACTCGGGGTAGGTCCGCAGTGTGCGGAAGAGGGCGCGGGCTCGGGGCAGGTCGCGGTATCGGCCGAGTGCGGTGCGCAGCATTCGGACGAAGTAGCGCATGTCGTCGTCCCAGGTGTCGTAGCTGTCGCGGGCGGTGGGCGTGCACATCCATTGGACGATGTTGTTTCCGGCGTCGGCGATGCCGGGCATCAAGCGGTGGAAGACGCGGTTGCCGTGCAGAACGGTTTGGAGGGGGTCGAAAAGGGCGGCCATCACCTCGTGGTTGTCGAGGCTGTCGAGGTGGCTTTGGATGCCGAGGTCGCTCAGTCGGCTGCGTAGTTCCGTGATGGGCGCGAGGTCCGCGGACGGTTGCAGTAGTTCGTGTAGGTGCCGTTGCTGGGCCGCGTCGAGGTCGAAGGCGCCGATCAATCCGGGAAGGGCTTTGGTGCCGGGGTGGAGCCGCTTGCGGATGATCCGGTGCAGGTAGGAGGCGCTGATGTCGGCCTCGCGGGCGAGGGCCTCGCGGGAGAGGTCATGGTGGAGGCGCAGGTATTCGAGCGAGTCGTGGAAGTCCGGCATTCCGGTGAGCGTGTGGTCGGTGGGCATGTCACCGTGTAGTTCTGTGCGGCGGTAGGGATGTGAGGTGTCCCGCCAGCGAGCGAGGATGCTCGAGGTAGCAACGGCTGCTCGGGGTGAAGTTGCGCTTCATTTCGGCTCTCCAGTTCGGTGTTGAGTTGTCCTCGCCCGTATCGGTGAGAAGAGGGCGCGGTTGCCTGGTCGGTCAGTGTGGGGGTTTGTCGCATTCGTCGCGGTAGGCGAAGCAGAAGCGCAGCTCCGGCGAATTCTGCGCGCCGAGGTGGATGCGCACGGTGTAGTGCTCGCCGGTGGCTGGCTGGCGCAGGTGGACGGGTTCTTGGGTTTTGAGGCCGTGGGCGACCGACAGGTTGGTCTCCCACAGGCGAGTGAAGGCGGTCGATCGGCGCAGCTGCTGGTAGAGGGTGAGTGCGCGCGGTGTGTCGCGGTGTCGACCGAACGAGCCGCGCACGGAAGCCGCGATGAGAACGGCAGCCCGGTCCCACTGCACGACAATCGGTTCGGCGGTGGGCAGTGGTGAGCCGGGGTGGAAGAACCAGGTGGCGATGTTGTCGCCGAACCGCTCGACGCCGGGCAGATCGGCACGGAAGCGTTCGTTGGCGAGGACGACGTTGCACAACGGGTCGACGTAGGCGCCGATGAGGCCCCGGTTGTCGAGGTAGTCCAGCTTCGCGCGGTAGTCGGGAGTGTTTGCCCGAGTGTGTAGTTCGGCGATTGAGGGCAGCGGGACAGGAGGCTGGGTGAGGGCCCGGGTGTGGCGTTCCTGGGCTCTGTCGAGTTCGTAGGCGAGGATCATCTTGTCCAACACCGCTGGTGAGCACGGTGTTTCGCCGCGCTCGATCTTCTTGAGCAGATCGGGGCTGACGTGGAGGAGCTCGGCAGCGCGGGGACGGGTGAGCTTGCGTCGGTCGCGGACCAGGCGCACCCAGCATCCGAGATCCGGCAGTTCCGAATCGGTACGACCCTGGCGTCTGGCTGGGTACGTCCTCCGGTTCACGTCAAGCCCCTCCTATTGTCGTCTTCTGACACCTCTTCGCCCTGAGTTAGGTTGAAGGGTTAACTCCCCCGAGTTGGTTTCGTTTCTACCAGATTGGGAACGACCCTGCCCAGCGCGTTCGCTGTGAGCTGGCCGACAATTAGCCAGGGGTGGCCGTGGGTGTGTATACACCCAGGCGCATTGTGCATACACCCGGGCACATTGTGCATACACCGCGAGGCGGTGTATGGACGGGTAAGAATTTCTGACTGACACTGCGTTACCACTTTCGCGCATCGGCGCAGGCCGGCCGGTATGTTTGCAGGGGTAACGACAGTGCTAGCACAAAATCTACCCCTCGAAAGGGTGGCGTAGCAAGGGTTTTCGGGGCTGTGATGGTGAGGTACCCCAACCACCTCCGAAAGGGAAACCGTGGATCTCTACACCGTTCTATCCGTTCTCAGCGCCGGTGCGTCACTGGTCTCGAACGTGCTGGCGATCGCCACGCAGGTCTTGCCGTTCTTCTAGCAGACCAACTCGTTTCTCGCTGCCGTGAGAAATGAGGGATCGGCCTCCCGGCTGCAACGGCGCAGCTGGGAGGGCGGGCCTGCTGCATAGTGCAGTACGGCATTGTGCAGCAATTCTCGAATTCCCCCTTTTTCTTCTTTTTCCTTCTCTCGGAAGGTCTATTTGTCGTGCCCGAAAAACGGAAAACTCGCCGCGCTGCCGTCTCCTCGTCGGGCGTGGTCTGCCCCGTCGATGCTCGCCGTGCCCGCCTGCCCTTCGGGGCCCGGATGCTGTGGGGTGGCCGTATCGTGGCTGCCGGTGCGGTACCGGTCCTGATGGTGCTCGCGGTTCAGCCGGCGAGTGCGATGGCACCACTGGCCCCGATCGCTGACCAGCCCGGTGTCACCGCCCCGGCTCAGCCCGGAACCCAAGCTCCTCCACCGCCTCCCGCGCCGGTCGAGCCGTCGGTGTATGTGGAGCAGCCGCCCGAGGTCCGCAACGGTCCCGCTCCTCGGCCCGCCCCTTCACCCGCGCCCGCGCCACCGGTCTACGTGACTGAGCTGCGCACCCCGGTCCCGGTCGAGCCGGTCGCGCCGATCGAACCGCCACCGGACACGATCCGTATCGGCACGGCCGAGTTCCCCGACCCGGAATGGCTACCGCCGGAGGTCGGCGACACCATCAACACCGTCAGCGCCGACCTCGAAGCCCAAGCCGCCACATTCCTTGACTCCGTGGGTCTTCCGGCCGGGCGCTCGGATCGGGTGGCCGGGGCCACGGTCGCTGGGGCCGCGACCGGTGGCGCGATCGGGGGCACGGTCACCGGTGCCCCCGCAGCGGCGGCCGGTGCGGCCGTGGGCGCGTTGGCAGGTGGCACCATCGGCGGGATCGCCGGGGCCGCGATCGGCACCGTGGTGGCGATCCCGGTGATCGGCACCATCACCTCCGGCGTCGCCGGTACGGCTCTGGGCGCGGCGGCCGGGGCGGTGGCGGGCGCGTTGGTGGCCGGGCTGCCCGCCGCTGCTGTGGGCGCGCTGGTCGGTGGCACGGTGGGGGCGGGGTTCGGTGCGGGTGCGGGGGTGGGGCAGCCGTGACCGGTCGCCGTGTCCTCACCGCGGTGGCCCTGGCCGCGATCGCCGGTGGTCTGTGCCCGTCAGGATCGGTTGCCGCGCAACCGCCTTCACCGGGGCCGAGCTGCCCGGCGTTGTGGGTTCTCGGAGTCCAGGGCACCGGCGAGTCGTCACCCGCCGCTTCTCCGACCGCCGATACCGGGATGCTCGGGCACCTTCTGGGCCCGGTCGCCGGTGCCGCGCCGGGGCTGGTGGCCCGCTCGTACGTCGCGTATGTGGCCTCGTTCGGTGGGGCGATTGGCACCGGCGGTGGGACCGACCCCTACACGCACTCGGCAGGGCAAGGCGTAGCCGCACTGTCGGCCACGGCCGCCCAGATCGCCGCCGACTGCCCGAACACCGCACTGGCCGCCGCCGGTTACTCACAAGGCGCACAAGTGGTCTCGTCGTTCGCCCAAGCTGTCGGGGCCGGAGAAGGCCCCGTCGCGTCTGACCGGATCGCCGGGATCGCGCTGTACTCCGATCCTGACCGCGCCCCGGGCTCGCCGGTGATCCCCGGCCGCCCCGGACAACTCACCCCGGACCCTGCCCCTGGGACGAGCGGGGCGGCGGTGTCGGGAGTGGTGATCAGCACCGCGCCCGCCTCGGGCGGCGGGATCGCCACCACTGCCGGTGCCGACTACGGCGCGCTCACCGGCCGGGTGGTCGATGTGTGTGTCGAGGGTGACCTCAGCTGCTCAGCACCCGAGCGTGCCGTCCTATTGCGGGTGGCCGCCCAACTGGCCGCCCAAGCCGACCTGCGTGACCCGATCGCCGCGCTCGGCTCGATCCAGGCACTGCTGTCGGTAGCGCTCGGTGACGCCTGGACGACCTTGGTGAACAACGACTTCCACCTCGGGCCCGGGTTCGTCGACTATGTGCCCGCGGCGAGTCTGGCCCAGCGCCTCATCGACGCCGCCGATTCCCGCACCCCAGCACCGACCGCTCCCGAGGCTGCCGCTGCCTCGGCGCGCTGGGCCCAGATCACCGCCGTGGTGGCCGCCGATCCGATCACCCAGCTGCCCAACCTCGCCGCGCGGTTGTCGGCCGCGTGGGGCCAGCTGGTCACCGACAACGCCGACCTACTCGATCCAGCGGTCCTTCTCCGTTTCGCCGACATCCCCGGCCATCACACCGGCTATGCCGCCTCCGGGCAGCTGGCCAGTGGGGTCGCGTGGATGACCGCCCTTGCTCACGACCTCGCCGGGAGGCACTGATGAACAACACCAACCCCTCCGAGACCGACTTCTACGATCCGCCGATCCTGCACCACGGGCTCGGCCCTGGCGATCTCGTGCGGACCCGCCCCGTGTTCACCCCGCAACCGGTCGGGGCGTCGGGGGCCTGGCAGATCATCTATACCTCGACCGACTCGCGGTCCCAGCTGATTCCCGCTTCGGGGATCGTGCTCATCCCCGAGACCATGGCCGAGCCGGGTTCGACCGCGATCTTGTTGTACTGCCCGAGCTTTCGGGGTCTCGGCGGCCGGTGCGCGCCCTCGCAACTACTGGCCACCGGCACCGAACCCGACGTCGCGGGGATCGAAGCCGCACTGGAGAAGGGATGGGTGGTGGCCATCCCCGACGGGCGGGGACTCGGCGTCGGTGCCGGACCACATACCTTCCTCGCCGCCCGCGCGAACGCCAAACTCGTGCTCGACCTCGCCCGCGCCGTCTATCGGAGCGCGAACCTCGACCTCGACGTGCCTGTCGCTCCGGTGGTGGCCTGGGGTTACGCCGACGGCGGCCGAGTCGCCGCGGCGACCGGGGAACTGCAGCCCTGGTACGCCCCCGAGGTCGACCTGCGCGGGATCGCCGCCGGAGCCGTCGTCACCGACCTCGCCGCGCTGGCACCAGCGATCGGGCGGGGCCCGGGAGCAGGGCTGGGCCTGGCCGGGCTGATCGGACTCTCCCGCGCCTACGACCAGCTCCCGTTGCGTCACGTACTCACCGACGAAGGCGTGCTCGCTGTCGCCGAAGCCCAGCACCTCACCGCGGTCGAGTTGCTGTTGCAGTACTGGCAACCGCTGCAGCACTGGTGCCGCCTCGAAGACCCCTGGAACGACACCTGGTGGCGGCGGGTGCTCGCCCTCGAGACTCTCGCCCACGTGCCCGTCGAGGTGCCCCTGCACCTGTATCACGGTGAGCGCGACTCCCTGATCCCCGTGCAGGCCGGTCGCAAGACGCTGGTCGCCTACCGGCAGCGGGCCACCGCGGTGAGCTGGCGGGAGTACGACGCCGATCACCGCGCCACCGCCCAGGCCGCCATCAGTGATGTCCTGGCCCACCTCGCCCACGACATCACGAGTCGGCCGGCATCCTCACCCCGCTCTGCCAAGGCCGTAGGCGAGTCGACCGAGCGCACCAGCCACCACTGACCCCTCCGGGGGAACCTGCCCGCACCCCGCAACCCCCCTCCCGGGGTGCGGGCAGGCCCCCGGAGCACCCACCGATCCGAGATCGACTCTCCCCGAGGCGAAACGAATGAGGTATCGCGACACACCACCCGATGACGAGGAGCCCTGGGCGTGGCTGGACGAGCCGCGCGGGGCATCGCCAGTCCAGCTCATACCCGACTCCGGCGCCGATCCCGTCGACATCGGCCCGGATCGCGAGCTGAATCCCGGAGCGCCGCAGCGCGACGACCGATGGATGGACGCACTACCGCACACTCCTGACGCAGCTGACACCGACGCGGCACGGGCATGGTGGTTCAGCGTCGCGCATCGCCTGCCGGGCCGGGCCTGGGCCGCGCTGGCGGCCACCATCGCCATCCTGGCCGGGGTCGCGGCGATATCGGCGACCAACACCGACACCGGCGGCGGGGGTGAGCAGGTGGTGGCCACGGCGACTCCGTCGAGCACGCCGCCCACACCCGAAGACGCGTGCACCGGGTTGTCGGGGACGGTGGTCACCGACCGTGCGGGCGACCCCGCCACCGTGCCCGGAGTGATCGCTTCCTTCCAGGCCGCCTACTACCTCCAGCGCGACGCCGAGGCCGCGACGCGGTTGCTGGCCCCGGAGGCCGGGATCGCCGTGGAGGGACTCGCCGCGGGCATCGCCTCCATCCCACCGGGCACCACGCACTGCGTCGCGATCACCCCGATCTCGGAGACCACCGCCAACGTCCACGTCGCCGAGCTGCGCGCCGACCGGCATCGCATTGACTACCTCCAACTCGTCAACACCCGCCCCGGTGAGTCCGGTGTGCCCCTGCTGATCTCCAACATCCAGGGTCAGGGATGACCACACCAGAGCGCACCTGGGCACGCCGATCGCACCGGCGCGCACGAGTTCGCGGGCGCCGATGATGATCGCGGTCGCGGGGGTGGGTCCGCGCGCGGGAACCACCACGACCACCCTGGCCCTGTCCCAGATGTGGCCAGGGCCCGAGCCCGCGCTGATCGTCGAAGCCGACCCCGCAGGCGGGCGACTCGCCGAATTCGTCGACGGCGACCCGTATCTGGGGCAGGCGAGCTTGGCCCGCACACTCACCCCCGACGAACCGGTCGAGGCCGACAGGCTGGCCGAGCACACTCAAATCCTGCCCGCCGGAGTCGCGATCCTGGCCGCGCCACCGATGCGCGACACCACCGCCACGCTGTCGGCGGTCTCCCTGTTGACCGGTGCGCACGCGAGCTGGCGCAGCACACTGTCGGCGACCGTGTTCGCCGATTGCGGTGCCCCCGGGCCGGATTCGGACCTGGGCGTGGTCCTGGCTGCCGCCGACGCCTGCCTGGTCGTCGTGCGCGCCGACTACATCGACCCGCAGCGCGCGGCGCGGCGCGTCCACACCCTGACCCGCCACGCCCGCCGACGCGGCATCGTGCTCATCGGCGCGAGCGCGCACAGCGACTTCGCCGCCGCCCTCGGTCTCCCGCTGCTGGGCACCGTGCCCCGCGCCCGCGCCAGCGCCGAGGCACTACTGCACGGCATCGCGAGCCCTCGCCGCCGCCCCCGCGTTCTCCCGGCCGCCCGCGTGATCGCGACGGCGGTACACCACCACCTGCGACCACCCACCCCGCCAGACGAGCCGAGGCAGCCCCCGCCCCGCCCCGCCGCTCACCGGGCCCGCCACACACGCCACCAGGCGCCTTCGCCCACCGTCTACCGACTCGACCTGCCGCCTTCGACCAGCCCGCTCCCACGCCCACCTCGACGATCAGAGCCACCAGGCCCCGATCCGGTCACCGTGCCGACCGCACCCGACCTCGG
Organism: Nocardia sp. NPDC058176; assembly: GCF_042883805.1. Taxonomy (NCBI): domain Bacteria; kingdom Bacillati; phylum Actinomycetota; class Actinomycetes; order Mycobacteriales; family Nocardiaceae; genus Nocardia; species Nocardia sp. NPDC058176. Next base: position 900,944 of record NZ_JBHVVA010000002.1, read on the forward strand.
TGCCCCCGTCGAGGACGCCGAACATTCCACCGAGGCCACCTCCGTCGCACACATCGACCCGCGATCCGAGCCCCGACTCGACTCCGAATCCGCGGGCGTCCCGGTCACCGCTGCGCCACCCCAGCCAGCCACACCCGAGATCGCCGTTCGGATCTTCGGACCGACCCGGATCATGTGGCGCGCATCAGGAGCTGGCGAGAGCGTGGAGATCCGGTTGCCCCCACGCAGCCGGGAGGTCCTCGCCGTGCTCGCCCTGCACCCCGAGGGCGTGAACCGGGCCAGGCTGGTCGACATGCTCTGGGGCGAACAGCCACCCGAACGCGCCACCACCGCCCTCACCAACAGCCTGAGCCGCCTGCGCACCACCGTCGCCTCCGCCACCGACGGCCAGATCACCGGACTGCTCATCGACGACCGCTCCCACTGCCGCCTGTCCGAACCCGCTCTCACCGTCGACTACTGGAAATTCAGCGCCGCTGTGGCCGCTCGCCGCCGCGCCACCGACGACACCGACCAAGCCACCGCCTGCCGACAGGTCGCCGATCTGGCCACCGCCGAGCTGGCCCCCGACATCACCGGCACCTGGGTCGAGCCCCTGCGCGAATCCGCCCGACGCGACGCCCTCAACGCCTTGAGTTGGTTGGCCACCCGCAATGCCGAAAACGATCCCCGAGCGACTCTGGGTCTGCTCGAAGAAACCGCGGAGAGCGACCCTTACAACGAAACCATTTGGCAAGACATTCTCAGGCTCCATGCCCGCCTCGGCGAGTACGCCGCACTCACACGGACCTATTCTCTCCTGACTCGCAAGCTCGCCGAGATCAGCGAGACACCGAGTCAGGAAACACGCCAGCTCCTCGACCACCTCCGACGTGCCGAAAGGTAGGTAGCAATTCCGATTGATGCCCCCTGTCGGTGTGTGCGTGACAGCCGTATCCGGCTATTATGTGAATTGATCGACCCGGGTGTGAAAAACGATTCTCTTGTCATTAATACGGGTGGCGCGCGAGATCTCCGATTGACAATATGGCGCGAGGTCATTGGCAGTCGAACAATTATGGTTCACCATTCAAAGAAGGCCCATTAGCTAATTGTCGAATGAATTGCATCATGCCGTTTATTCGGCGTGTTGGATGTGTGATGTGTTCGGTGGCCACCTTCCGTGCTGTGGTCGGTGGTGTGATCAAAACACATCACCCCGCGCGGCTATCTGTGCTGGTAGATAGTGGTTTCGGAGCCGGGGTGCGATCCAGGATTGTCTATACACAAGGCTGTATAGACATGCTTTGCCGGGCTGTTCCTCCTCGCTTGTCATCGGTTGTCTGGCTGCCTGATTCCGCCTCTCACGTTCCCGCTTTCCTCATTCTCTTATTCATTTTCCTATTATTCTTTTTGCTCCTTCTTTTCCGATCGGTTTTTGTTGGTGGTGATGTCGGCTTGCTGGCGGATGGCCGGTGGTGCGCATTTCTTTGTGTTGTTGCGCTGCGAATTCCGGGGACTCGCGCCGAAAATAGGTGTTTTTTCTGCTTTTTTGGGGTTGCATTCGCGGCGCGAGTCGAGTTAGCGTCGAATCGTTCCCGAAATTCATACGGGAATTCCGAGAAATCCGATTGGCGCAATCGCCACACCTATGCCACGATCCGCGCTGGCAGTGCGTGAACGGATGCAACTTTTCAGGAGTCGAAATGACGAACACCACCACCCCGGCCCCCGCTACCGGTGCCCGGTTGGGCAATGGCGAATTGCGCCGCATGGTGGCCGCAGAACTGGCCGCGCACGGGGGTGAACTGTCGCCCCGCGATATCGCGAAAAAACTTGATCGTTCGTCGGGTGCGGTGGGCAATGCGTTGGAAGTGCTGACCAGGGACGGGCAGGCCGAACGCACATCCGACAAGCCACGCCGCTACCGCGCCAACGCGAACACCGCCACCGCCGCTACCGCCCCGGCCCCGGCTGCCCCCGCCGCCGCCCCCGCCCCGGCCCCGGCTACCGCCCCGGCCGCGCCTACCCCGGCCCCGGCTGCCAGCGGGACCGCCGCCCCGGCGCGCCGCCGCCCCCGCCGGGCACCGCAAGCGGCCACCCCCGTCGCACCGGCCGCCCCGGCTACCCCCGCCGCCCCGGCTACCCCCGCGCGCACCGGTACCACCGTGATCCGACCGAACGGGCAGACCTACCACACCCGCGAGTTGGCCGGGAAGGCCGATGTGGATGTGCTGGCCACCATGCGCACCGCCGAGGTTCCGGTGCTGCTGTACGGGCCCCCCGGGACCGGCAAAACGTCGCTGATCGAGGCCGCGTTCGGTGACCTTCTGACAGTGCAGGGTGACGGGGACACCACGGTCGCCGATTTCGTGGGCGAGTACACCCAAAACCCCGATGGCACTTTCAGTTTCATCTACGGGCCATTGGTTCGAGCCATGCGCGAGGGTCGGGTGCTGTTCGTCGACGACGCGACTCTCATTCCGCCGACTGTGTTGGCGGCGGTGTATCCCGCGATGGACGGACGCAAAGAGATCCAGATCAAAGCCCACGGCGGCGAGATCGTGAAAGCCGAGCCCGGGTTCTTCGTGGTGGCCGGACACAACCCCGGCGTGCACGGGGCCATCCTGTCAGATGCGCTGGCGAGCCGGTTCGCGTTCCAGGTGCACGTGAGCTCGGACTACGACCTCGCCGCGCAGCTCGGGGTCGACTCGAAAGCGGTACGGGTGGCGCGCAATCTGGCCACTCGGCGGGGCAAGGGCGAGGTCGGGTGGGTGCCGCAGCTGCGCGAGCTGATCGCGTTCAACAAGATCGCCGCCGCCACCGATACCGACACCGCCGCCGCCAATCTGGTCGGTACCGCACCGGAAGAGGACCGGGCCGTGGTGGCCGCTGTGGTGCGTTCGGTGTTCGGCAACAGCCACAGCCCGCTGACCCTCGGCTCGCGGCTGTGACCGGCGAGGCCGCCACCAAATCCGCCCCACCTGAAAGGAACTCACCTGCCATGACCGGACACCTGATCGCCGACCCGACCGCCACCCCCGCCCCTGCGCCCACCACCGGTGGATGGGACTCGCTGTCGGCCGCGCTGACCGCCGAGGCCCCGCCGATCGCCGACCGCGAGGACCTGATCGTCACCATCGCCCCCGGCGCGGCCCACGGGCACCCGGCGGTGTTCATGCGCCACAGCGCGGCCATCGAACTCGACGGCACCCGGCTCGGGATCGACCCGGCCACCGCGCAACCGGACCGCAACAGCGACCGCGCCCGATACGCGGCGGTGTGGGGCGCGTTCGTGCATGAATGCGCGCACGCCAAACATTCGGTGTGGGAACGGCCCGAGTCAGCGGACCCGGCCGTGGTCGAGGCCGCGATGCTGCTCGAGGAATCCCGCATCGAGGCCGCTCAGATACGCCGCCGCCCCGACGACCGGCATTGGTTGCGTGCCAGCGCCACCGAGATCGTGCTCGGGGATCACGGTGGGGCCGAGGCCGCCGCCGCGATCCCGCCCACCCCGTATGCCGCCGCCCACACCGCCGCTCTGATCTTGGGGCGAGTCGACGGTGGTGTGCTCGACTCGGCCGAATGCGCGCCCACCGAGCTGGTGGTCGAGTCGATCCTGGGCACTGACACTCTCGACAAGTTGCGCGCGATCTGGCGTGAGGCGCACACCGTGGCCGACGACGATGCCGCCACCATGCTCGAGCTCGGGCGACGCTGGCTCGACCTCGTGGGCCCGGACCCACACGCGGACCCGGTACCGGGCTCGATGCTGGGGGCCTCGATCGAGGCGACGGTCGCCAACGTCGGCCGCGCGGTGGCTGCCGAACCGGTCGAGCCCGACCCGGCCGAGGCCGCCGACACCGCGCGCCGCGACGCCGACGAATCCGAACGGCGCGCCGTCGCGCAAGCGTACAAGGTTTTCAGCAAGGGACCCTCGGCCCGTAGGACCTCCACCCGCCCGCCGACCCCGGACGAACAGTCCGCCGCGCGAGCGTTGGCCCGTGCTCTGGACTCGGCGGCCACCCGTGAACGTGCCGCTGTGAGAGCGACGTCGGCGCTACCCCCGGGCCGGTTGCGGATGCGTGGCGCGTTGGCCCGGCAGGCCCAACTCGCCGCCGGCGCGATACCGACCGCCGAACCGTTCACCCGCACCATCCGCAAGTCGACTCCGCTGCCGCCGCTGCGAGTCGGGATCGCCTGTGACGTGTCGGCCTCGATGAAGAGGTTCGCGGCCCCGGTGGCCTCGGCCGCCTGGATCATCGCCCGCGCTGCCGAGCTGGCCATGGTGCCCGCCTCGACCGCGACCCTCACCTTCGGGCGATCGGTCGAGCCGATCGTCTACCCGGGCACCGCACCCAAACAGGTCACCGATTTCACGTGCCCGGACTCCTTCGAGGTCATCGACGAGGCCGTCGAGGCCCTCGACGGTGCCCTCACCCTGGCCCGGCCCGGGGCGACGAGGTTGCTGGTGATCATTTCCGATGGCCACTACCACGGCCCTCACCGTGACGCTGCCCAACAGCGCCTCCACGCGATGCGCGCGACCGGATGCGCGGTGCTGTGGCTGGCCGCGTCAACCGGCATCGCCACCCCGCTGGAAGGGGCGACCGTGCACAAACTCGAGTACCCGTCCCGCACCGCCGCCACCATCGGCCGCACCGCGATCGCCGCTGTCCGAGCCGCCGCCTGAGTTGTTGCCCGGACCCCCCGTTGCCCCGGGTGCGCACCGCATCCGGGGCCACAGGGGGTCAGGAAAACACCCCGGCACCGACAGGAGAACAACACCATGACCGAACCCACCAACACCACCCGCCCGAGCGCCACCTCGGCCGCGCTCGACCTGATCTACGAGGTGAGCAACCCCGCCACCGGCGACCAATTCGTCATCTACGCACCCAGCCCACACGACGAGCGCGGGCTGTTCACCGTCGCCCATCTCACTGGCACCGAGACCGGACTCGCCACCCCACGCATCCACCTCGTGGACCCCGACGACATCGCCGCCTACGCGCGCGGTGCCGTGGAACGGATGCGCACCGGCCCCGCCGGGCACACCGCGCGGGTCTGGCACAACCACGCGCCCGCCGCCCTACGTGCGCTACTGCCCCGATGAACCCCCGGGGCGGCGGTGACCAGCCGACCGGCCCCACCCACCGCCCCACGGACCGACAGGAGACGACACCATGACCGCCAACACCCACACCACCGCCGACCCCGCCGACACCCACACTCGCCCCGCCGACGCGGTGTGCCCGTTGCAGGTCGGTGACGAGGTCACCGGCCGCCACGACCGCACCTGGCGCGCGACCATCCGCCGCGCCTACCACGACGAGGGCGTCCCCGAGTTCGCCATCGAAACCTCGACCGGCGCACAGGGTTCGGCCAAACCGTGGGAGCTTGCCCCTGCCGACGAGGCGCCGTCCCCGCAGTGGCTCGACCAGATGCACCACTATCAGCGCGCCCACCGCGACGCCGCGCTCGCGCGGGTGCGCCGTGACCAGGACGAGGCCGCCGGACAGGCCGAGGAACTCGCCCAACAACTGACCACCATCGCGACCACGCTGCGCGCGGGCCGATTCCCCGACCCCGACCAACCCGACTCCGTCGAGTTCGACAGCGCCAAGCTCGCCGACGCGCTCGCCGACCTGCTCGAGACCCGAGAGCACCTCCTCCACAGCGGGTTGCTCAGCGCCACCGAGATCCGCCGATACCTCGCCCTCGACGACTGACACCCGCCGCCCCCGGGCGCGACCCGCGCCCGGGGGTGGCCCCGGCGACGACAGGAGAACACTGTGACCACCGAACACGCGAACCCCGCCCAGCAGGACCGACACCACGGCAGCGACGGGCACGACGAACAGCCGCAGGCGTTCCGCATGCGGATCATGCACGACACGAAAGGCCACGACGAGACCGGCGCGATCAAACCCGGCGCGATGCTCAGCGGCAACGCCTACGTGTCGGTCCAGCTACGCGACACCGACGAGGCCCCGGGTCGAGTCTGGCTGGTGATGCGACCCGACAAGTGCAACCACGGCATCACGATCTGCCCCGACTGTGCCGAGAGCTGGGAACTCGACTACCTCGTCAACTACGAGTACACCGCCGGAGGACGCCGCCTCCGCACCGTGATCGAGGCCCTACGCGCGGGCATCCCCGCCGATGACCTCGCCACCTTGCCACCCTGGCCCGAGGCCGCGTTGTGGACCGCGCTGGTCGAGGCCGAGGCGGCGACCTGCGACGAGCTCGCCGCGGTGGTGGGAGCTCGACCTCACACAGTGCGCTCGATCCTGGCTCGCTGGGACGCCGACGGCCGCGTCACCGGACGCCTCGACGAGGACCGCTACACACGGTGGCGCGTCGCCGACACCGCGTCGGACCCCGCCGACACCGCGCCGGATCTCGCGTCCACGGACGAGGGCTGACATCGCCTGCTGTCGACAGGCGGCACCGAGGCCGACCGGCGAACGAGGGCCGCCGTCCCGAATCCATCGGGACGGCGGCCTCTTTCGTCTCGCCCTCGTGGTACGCGGCTAGTCGTTCTCGTCGCGGTCCTCGTTGCGGGTGGCGGCAGCGTCGGCGCGGTCGTCGAATCCTGAGGTCGCGGTCGCTGAGTCCGGGTCGCGGTCGGCGGCGGCGATGATGCGGTCGGCGGACTCGCGGTCCATGTCCTTGCCCATGACGATCACCTTCCAGATACGGGGTGGTTGATCCATGTCCGGGCCGTCACAGTGACGGGTCGACCCCAGGCACGGGTGTGTTCTGATGGCGGGCTGATTGGCCTGGAGTCGAGGTATGCACGGCGCGCACCGGGGATTCCGGTCGCCGTGAAAGCCGCCGTCGATGCGCCGACTCGCACCTTCGGGCAGTCGAACAACATCGTGCCGCCGCGTTTCGAGGCGCGCCGACCGCCTGAGCGCACCTTGCCCGAGAACAACAACCGTTGACGCCCGGCGGAGAGGGCAGCGTCAACATCCCGTCCCTCCAGTATCCGCCTCGCGCCTCGGCCCCACTCACCAGCACCCTCGGGCCGCGCGGTCGAGGCGGACTCTGCCGGCATAGCGCGAGCGCTGCCTCGGCTCAACCCGTTCTGTTCTGGCCGGGAACCACGCGTCGTGTGCCTCACGGTGGGGGCCGGTTGTCCGCGGCGAGTCGCGACGCGACGAAGTGGCTGAGCTTGCCTCGCCGGAATGGCGGCCGATGAGTTGGTCCACGGGTGGGGTACACGGTGTGGCAAGCAAGCGATAGTTTGGGGCGCTACCAGATTGGGGCGAGGTCGACTACCAAGTAGTCGGTCCAGGGCGGCTGCGCTGGCGCACAAATGGCGGACGGCAGACAAACACCCACCGGCACCGCCATTCCACTACCCCAGGAACGGCGGCATGGCCGTGTTCGACGCCCACCGGCTACAACATCGCCGCCCTGCGCTGACCGATCGGGTCGAACAGGGGCACCGACCGCGCCCAGTAGCCACCGGGTCGGCCCGCACAGCGCAGACAGCGAAACGGCCGGTGGTGCCAAGGCACCACCGGCCGTTTCAGCGGGTAGACGGGTCAGGAGATGAGCGGCGGGACGGCACGCGGGGTGAACGCGGCCGAGGCACCAGCGGGCCGGAACCGCCACAATGGCAACTCCTTGCGCGCCGCCTCGGTGTCGTCACCGGTGTCATCGTCGCCGCTGATGTCACCCTCATCGCGTACGACCAACGGGACCGGGGTCGCGGCGACGACCGCCTCGGCGGCGGCCTCGGGATTGGGGAACAACGTCCCGGTCAGCGGTCCGGTCATGATCCGCACCGAACCGGTGTAAGGGAAGAACTCGCCCTCGGTCCGTAGGAGCCGGTAGCGCAGCATCAGCGGCACCCACGGCATCAGGTCCGGGCGAACAGACAGCTCGAGTTCGCGCACGGCCTTGGCCGCGATCTCGAGCCACAACGCCAAGCTGTCTGGGGCCTGGGTGGAACCTGCGAACACCTGGTGCAGGGACGAGGCCAGGACGGCCGGGGTCGGGGTGGTGTACATGTCGAGCACCTTTCTCAGGGGATACATTGAGAGGCGCGGTGTCGGACTCCCCGGAGATAGCAGCTCCGGGGATTCCGGCATCGCCCCGATTGTCAGGACGCGAGAGCGAATTTCTTGGGGGCCGTGCTGGTTTGGCGTGCGGTGCCGTCCTTGGTCAGCTTGACCAGGGCGTTGTGGACCGCGCCGCTGGACCGGCCGAGCTCTTTGCCGATCTGGTGTGGCGTGTACTCCTTTCCGGGGTTGTCGCGCAGGTAGTCCTCGACCTGTCCCCGCAGTGCACCGGCTGGAAGCCGTTCCACGGTCGACTCCTCTTTCGTCGCTGCCGGTTCGGCGGGCGGGACCGGGGTCACCGGGGCGGCGTCGGTGGGATCGTCGCCCGTGGGGGCGGCTACCGCTGTATCCGGTGCGCTGTCGGGTGCGGGGTCGGTCGGTTCCACTTCACCGGCGGGTTCGGCCGATGCCGGGGCGGCCGGTTCGGATGCTGGGGCGTCCTGGTCGGACGAAACGGGTTCCGGCGTGGTGGGATCGGCGGGGTCGGGTTCCGGGGTGGCCGATTCGGGTGCGGCCGGTTCGGGCGAAATCGGTTCCGGGGTAGCGGTTTCGGCCGCAGCCGCTTCCGGGGTGGCTGGTTCCGGTTCGGTGGGTACGGGCGTGGCCGGTTCGGCCGTCCAGGTTTTCGCGGCCCGGGGCGACGTGGGATCGGTGGCCGACCGCGCGGCCCCGGCCGATTCCCACCCCACCAACACACGGCGCGCCGTCGACGCCCCGATGCCTGCCGCGTCGGCCAGCGCGGCGGCGGTGCTGCCGGGGTTGTCGCCCAATGCCGCCCACAGTGCCCGGTCGGCGTCGCTACGCAGCACGGGCACCGCTACCGTGCCCGAATCGGTTTCCGGGGCGGGCGTGGTGGTGGCGTTCTTCTTTTTCGACATGGGGGATTCCTTCCAACATGGTGTTTCGGTGAATTCGGTGATGTCCCGGTCGGGACGGAAACCGCACCGATCGGGACGAATTCCCCGGGGGTCGGTGTTGTTCCGGTTTCCATGGACGCTCGATACGGTGTGTGATGTCAAGCGGAATGTGGAAATTATTTCCGGCCCCGAATTCAACTCTTCTATTACACGGAACGCGGACAGCACGAGAGGAATTCGGCTCGTGGGCATGTCGCCCGGCGAAGCCGCCGCACTCGCCGCGGGGCTGCAACTAGGCAAGTCAAGGTGTTGTCGAACTCGCTGATATCAACAAGTTTGCTTGTCGAGGGTGTCGGAGACCTGGGCCATCACCCACGAGTAGATGCATGCGGAATCGGCTCGGTCAACCAGCCCGGTGGCGCTGTGTTGCACAGGCAAGGCGGTACCGCGCTCGGGGCCTCGAGCCTATCGGCGCACTGTCGGGCATAATGCCCCGGAGCGCAGGGGAGGGTGCATGCAGGCGAGTCTGGTTCCGGTGTTGAGTCTGGTAACCGCGATGGTGGTGGCCTCTTTGACAACGGTGACTGTGTACGTGACCGTTCAGAAGAACCGGCTGGAGAAGCGTGCACGAGGACGAAAGTCGATTCAGCGGGCGCGTGAGAAGGTCGATGAGTACGAGGCCGAGATCAAGCGGCTCGATGACGCATGCCCGCCGAAACTGAGGTGGGAGTACGACTATGCCCGCCACTTGCTGGCGGCCGAGTACGCCGTCCAGGTGACACCGGGAGAGAACGCGAGGCAGTGGCGCTTCCTGCCCCAAGCTCTGATCCCCGCTCTCGTCCTCATGACGGGCAGCATTCTGTTCTTCGGTGACAGCAGCACTTGGGTCGTTGCGGTGGCTTGGGTCGTGTACGAGCTATCTCTGTTGTGGATCACCCTGAACTTCCCCAATTTTCAGAGCCCGACTTGGCGTGTCCATCGGCAGAGGACTCTCTACGCCAGACTCGGCGGTCGAGCGCTGCTCCCTCAGATCAGGCCGATCACGGGTAATCCATGGGTCTCTCGGGTCCCGAGTCGGCGCAGCGTCGAGCGATGGATCACCGAGGCCATCGGTCCCCAGGCCGACGGCACCGCTGTCACCGACGAACACGTGGGTGCGATCCAAGCCTCGATCGACCAGTGGTACTTGACGAGACGAACCCACCGAATCCAGCAGTCACTCGCAGCGGCCGGCAGAGTCGTCCGAGACCACGTGACAGATCCGGTCCGAATGCGATGACCGGCTGCCTATCGGAAGCTGAGAGCCGCTGTCGGGCAGGACGGTACACCGTTGCCGCTCACCGAGGCGGTCCGACCTCGCCGTAGTACCTTCCTATCGGTACGAAGCACATGGACTCTGCGGTGCCGCAGTCGAGAGATTGATGGCTGGTGCCTGTGACCAGCGACAACGATCCTAGGAGATCGATGAATTCCCGGACCAGGCCGGACTCGCGTCTACGCTGTTCGTTGTGGCCACGTACCCCGCGCACACCGACGTAGTCGTCACTCGCCGTCGATCGACCTGGTATTTTCGGACCAAATATCTTGGAGGCTGCGCGTCAGACCTGAAGGGGTTTGAGCAGCGGCTAGGTACATGGCAGGCGGCGGCGATCTCCGAGGGCGCCTTCGTTCGGAGTGCCCATATCAGTCTCTTCACTGTTGAGCGGAACTCGAATCACCTGTGGACTGTCAAGGCGAAGGGGATTTCGAACCGGTGGTGGATCGCTGGTGTCTCGTCGTTCAGGCTGGCCGCGTTGCGGATAGGAGTCGATGAGGTTGAGCGGCGTGCGCTCGGCGATCCCGGCGAAGTATCCACGACCAGCTCCGAACTGTTGTCCTGCGCGCTCGATGGCGACTCACCGCAGGTCCGTGAAGCGGTGACCGCGACTATCGCGATGCATCGTCGAAGCGAGCCTCAGCTGCCGGAGTTGGGCCGCGACTGGGTCGGCGACAATCGATTAAACGCCTACTGCAAGCTCGGCAGAATCTATCGGTCGCGTATCGAACCAGCTCCCACAGGATCTGGCAGGTCCGCGGCTTTTGCCGCATTTGCGCGCGTTGTCGCGGTCCTTTTCGAGGATGCCTACCGACAGTCGTTGCAGGACATACACCGGGCTCGCAGCGTTGTGGGTATGGGCTATCGGCGTTCGTCGACTCGGCGTGATCAACAGCGCGACGCAACGCGACGCGCGCGAATGAGCTTGTGCCACAATTCGCTTCGTCGCCATACTGGCGCGCTCCGACCCGGGCAGATCATCACAGCATCCCCTCGCGTGTGCCGTGGACCGAATTCGGCTGGTGTACAGCCGACTCGAATCCACCTACGGAGCGCGCCCTCACCATGAACGGCGTCGCGCTCCGAATTCACACGGGAGTGCACGTTGCCGATCCATCTCGGCGAGGCCCACACGACGTGGGACCTCGCCCCGTTTATCCTCGCCGCTACTGTTCTCATGCCGGTAGTGCTACTCACCCTGTTGATTTCGCTGGCTGCCGTGGTCGCGGTGTTCGGAAGCAAACGCCGTAGCGAACGCGCGATGCGGATCTTCGACGCTGCGCTCGGTGCGTTGATGGCATTGATCGATGCCGTCCTGAGGACCGGTTCCGGCCGTCGATCGCGAAGCGGTGCTGACGGTGTTCGTCGGAGCCGTCGATGAACGAGATCCGCCGCCGGGGACGCCGTCGTATGTGCCCGGACGAAGTTCTTGCGCTTGCTGTGACCATGCATCGCGAAGGAATCAGTTACCGCGCCATCGCCTCCGAGCTCAACGCGAGGGGACTCCCCACACCAGGTGGCGGACACCGCTGGTATCACTCGCACGTGTGGCGGCTGTTGCACACAGCCAACGTGGTCGATCAGTTCGGCCGTCCGAGAGCGGCGCAACGCGGAGCGGATCGTGTGTTGAAGTGTTGACCGTTCTCGCCGCGGTCACGATGCTCACCGACTCCAATTGCGAGGCCGCGGCGTCGCCGATCTGGCGGTATGGCGATCACCGCTGACCCCGGCCGTACAAGCACACTCACCGACTCCTCGATGGTCTCCTGGCCTGACCCACCCGCGAAACTGCCGGTGAGGACGAGCATCTGCTCGGTCCCACCGGCCGTTCTTCGTCTGTTTGTCGGTGTACGGGCTATTTCTTGCCGTCGATCGCCTCGACGATCCATTCCGCCAGCAGCGTAGTGGCGGTCGCGATGTCGTGGCCGCCGAACACGGCCGTGTCGTTGTCTGTGCGGGTCGGATCGCCCATATCGGTGGTGGTGGCGGTGTAGGTCGGGGCGAGGGAAGGTAGCGATGTGCCACCGGTGAACGCCGAGGCGGTGGCGGCGAGCAGGTCGGCAGCGATCGGAGCCAAACCGGTTAGCGCGAGCGCGGCGGCGACGGGGTCACCGGCGGCGAGGATCTCGGCTGCGGTCCAGGCGATCTCTTGGGCGCGACCGACGTTGGTGGCGATCCGGGCGATGTCGAGACCGGCCAGGACCCCGACGATCTCGGAGGCGATCGCGGCGATGCCGGTGGTGTCCAGCGGTGCGGCGACGGCCAGGAGGCGAGACACCAGGCGCAGGTCGATCTCGGCGGCCATCGCGACCAAGGGCGCGAACTGGTTGTTGAGGTCCCCGGCGACGCGGTGTAGCCCCCGGACGTCACCAGCGGCGACGAGTCCGGGGAGCTCGGCGAGGTCGGCCACGATCGCGGGCACGTTCGCGGTGACGAGGGCCAGTCCGTTCACGACGGTCACGACCTGGGCGAGGACTTGGGACAGCGTCAGCTCGCCGGTAGAGGTCGTGATCCGTGGCGAGGTGGTGGTAGGCGTCGGTGTCGAGGTCGCCGGTGACGGTGGGGTCGAGGTGACCGTCGAGGGTCGACTCGGCGCGGTGGTTCTGGTCGGGGTCGGGGTGGGGATCAGGGCTCGCCCGACGGCGGCGAGGGCGTTCGATACCTCGGAGGTGGTCGAGCAGTACAGGTCGTCTGCGGGGCAGACCGTACGGACACGCTCGCCCAGGTCGCCGAACCCCTGCGTGCGCGGGCCTGCGACACCGTGGCCGGAGACCGGGGTGCCGAGTTGGGTGGTCGTGGGGTCGCGGTGCGGGTCGGAGATGAGCCCGACCGCCACGACTCGCGAGGCCGAGATCGGGCCCTCGTTGTTGCCGATCGAGGCAGCGAGGTCGCCGGCCGTAGCGGCACCTTCGGCATAGCCGGCGAGGACCACCTGGGTCCGCGAGCACAACGCCGACAGCGCCGCGGTGAGCGCGTGTTCGGCCGTGGCCTCGCTGGGGTCGGCCGGTGTCGTGTCGGTGGTGCGGGTGAGGGTGCGGACGTCGATGTCGTTGCCGTAGCGGCTCGTCAACGACTCCGCGACCGCGGCGAGTACCCCGACCGGCTCTCCCGGATCGGTGGTCGGGGTTGTCTCGAACGTGCCCGGTACCAGCAGCGCGGTCCAGCGCGGGCAGTCGGTGGCGGTGGGGTCGGTCCTCGGGTCAGCGGTGGCGGCACCGGCCCCGCAGGCCGTGGCGGTGGCGACGGCGGCACACAACGCCGCGCGCGCGACGCGGGCGCGGACGGGCTTGTGGAGAGTGTTGTTGGAGAGGGGCACGGCGGTTCTCCTTGCGAGGTGTTGGGGGTGGGATCGGTGATGGCCGAGTCGTTTTCACGTGTGCCGGTCGGCGGCCGGTGACGGTGGAGGGGCACGCGCTCGGGGTCATGGTGCGGCGCCGGAGTCGGCTCGGGTCGGGGAGCGTGGTGTCAGGGGCCGGGTCGCGCCGAAGTACTGGTCGCTGTCCCACCGGTAGTTGGCGACCTGGACCGGTTGACCGAAAGTTGGTGCGTTGACCATCTTCTCGGCCCCCAGGTAGAGGCCGACGTGATGCAGATTGCTGGCGGTGCCGTAGAAGACGAGGTCACCGGGCTGGATCTGGCCGTCGGGCACGGGTGTGGTGGCGTAGTACTGGTCGTGGGCGACGCGGGGGATCGTGATTCCGGCGGCGGCGAAGGCGGCTTTGGTGAGCCCGGAGCAGTCGTAGCCGCCTTCGGCGGGGCCGTCACCGCCCCACACGTAGGGCCAGCCGAGTTGATCGCAGGCGAAGCGGAGCACGGTGACCGCCTCGGGATTGGCGGCCTGGACGTTGTCGCAGTCGCCGGTGCCCGGATGGTGTTGGGTGGGTGCGGGTTCGGTGTAGGCGTCGGCTTGGTCGAGGACTTGGCGGACGTACCAGTCGGCGTTGTTGTAGGTCCAGATCGCCCGGTACATGTCGCCGGGTGCGCCGGAGTCGCACAGGTAGTGGGCGGCGGCGTGCACGGCGTCGTGCGGGTTGTAGCGCGAGGGCGGACTCGCCCCACCGGGAGGCAGCGTGTGCCGGGCGATCACTCCGTCGAAAGTCGGTGCCAGGAACTGCATCGGGCCACCGGCCCCGGCCGAGTTCTCCCCGCTGGTGACTCCGGGCAACGGTGAGCGGCCGTGGTCGGTCTCGATCTTGCCGATCGCGGCGAGCACCGACCAGTCGAGCCCAGGACATACCCCGACCGCACGCTGGTAGAGCACCAACATCTCGGCCGGGATGTCTTGTTGGGCTTCGGGACTCGGCGCGCTACCTGTCCCGGGCGAGGTATCCGGGGTGAGTGGGGACAGTGGCTGGTCGTAGACGACGACGGTGGTGACCACGGCCGCGATCACGACGACGCAGAACACGATGGTCGCGTAGCCCGCGGCGAGTGCCTTGAACAGCATCGGCGCCTCACCAGGACTCGACGTCCGGCGGGCGGGGCGGGGGCGGTGCGAGAGTGATCTGTCCGGCCAGCGGTGCCCAGTTCTGCTCCTGGTCGATCTCGGCTTCGGGCGGGGTGCGGTGGGGCCAGACCGTGGCGAGGTCGGCCAGCCGTAGACGGGTGCCGGTGGTGGTGTCCAGGGGCAGCCACACCCGCTCGGCTGGGCTCGGATCGGGGACGGCGTCGAGCAGTTGCGCGGCGGCGGTGGCGACCGGCACCGCCTCGGGGTCGGGTAGCCGCTTCCAGGTGTGGTGTAAAGCGGTGCGGGCGTTGGCCTCACGCTCGCTGGTCGGTACCCACAGCAGGATCGGGGTGATGACCCCGGTGCTGCGGGCCAGCTCGCCGAAGCCATGGAGTTTGCCCGCGACTCGCGCCAGGGCGGTCGTGCCGAGGTCGTATTCGAGGAAGAAGTCGAGGGTCGTGTCGGTGTGGGTGTAGCGGCCGAAGCTGTCGGGTCGGGCGAGGTCGCCCCAGAGCCGGTGGCAGCGCGCTTGTGACCACCACGTCTGGACTCGGCCTCCACTGTTGGTCTCGCCGTGGTGGATGAGGGTGGTGAACCAGGTGTTCACGCCGAGGGTGTGGGTCAGGTGCAGGCTGTGGGCGACGGCGAGCGCGCGCTGGCGGCTGTAGCCGAGTTCGCGGGCGCTGACGCCCGCTTCCGCGGCGAGCACGGCTGCTCCGGCCGGTGCCAGCACCCAGTGCATGGGTGCGCTGCCACGCGTGCGCAGTGGCCGGAACCTGTCCAGCGCGCCATAGCGGTGCAGGCGGGTGAGGCGGCGCAGGGCGATGTGGGGGTGAGGAAAGGCCAGGGCGGTGAGTTGGTTGGTGGTCAGGACACGGTGCTCGTGCAGCATCCGCAGAATCCAGCGGTCGCGCTCGGTCAACCGCGCCACGAGCGCGACCGTCTCGCTCGGTGGGGGAATGGTCGGGCGTGGGGCGCGAGAGTCCGCTTGCCGGTCGGGGCGGGCGATCATGAGCGCGAACCTTTCTCGGGCGAGGTGGTGCCAGCGGCTGCCTGCGGACGCCGGGGGTCGATCCGAGGCCGTGCGGTGGCGGGGTCGGGGGTGCTGTTGGCGGCGGGTGTGGCTGATGCGGTGGTGAGGCGGGCGCGGGCAGCGGCGGCGATCTCACGGGCACGCCCGGGAATCGGCGGCGGCAACGGCCGGGTGGTGAGGGTGAAGGGGCGGGCGTTGCGGCCGTCGACCAACAACCGGGCGGCGGCGTGGAAGGCGTCCAGATGCGACAAGTCGTGCTCGGACAGCCACGGGTCGGTGTGGCGGGCCAGGTCCCGGGCGTCGTCAGGTGAGACGGCGAAGATCACCTTGTTGCGGGCATTGGCCGAGATGCCGTCTTTGAGTTCGCGGGAGAGTTGGCCGAGGTTCTGGTGCGCCAACAGCAGCGACAGGCGTAGTCCGCGGGCTTCGGCGAGCATGTCCTCGATGGGCGTGGACAGGTTGAGGAAGTTCTGTGCCTCGTCGAGGACCAGGGCCGCGTCGGGCCGATCAGCGGAGGGCACTCGTGCCCTGGCGGTCACCGCCTGCCAGGTCCGTGCGACCAGTAGCGACCCGACCAGCCGCGAGGTTTCTTCGCCGAGTGAGCCTTTCGGCAGGCGGGCCAGGCAGATGCCGCCTTGATCGAGGATGTCGGCGAACTCGACTGTTGAGGGTCCGCCCGCGATGGCCGCGCGGACGAACGGCCTCAACAGGAACGCGCGGAGCTTGTTCAGCAAGGGGCCGGTGAGCTGGGCGCGCCCGGTGTCGGAGAGTTGTTCGTAGCTGTCCCAGAACCCCCGCAGCACCGGATCTTTCGTCGTGCGGGTGACACGGGCGCGGAACGCGGGCTCGGTGAGCAGCCGGGGCAGATCGGCCAGGGTCGCGGTGCCCGGTTGGGCGCACAGGGTGAGCAGACTGGCGCGCATGATGTCGTCGGTGCGTGGTCCCCACCATTGGTGGAAGATGCGGTGGAAGACGGTGACGAGGTTGTCGACGGCGAGATCGGTTCCTGCGCGCCCGATCCGGCCGATGTCGAGGGGGTTCACGCACGGTGGCGGGGCGGTCGAGTCGGCGTCGAAGAGCACCACCCGTTCGCCCATGCGCGACGGCAGCCGGGACAGGACGTCGGTGACGAGGTCGCCCTTGGGGTCGATGACGATCACCCCGCGCCCGGCCTCGGCGTCATCGAGGATCGTGCGCGCCAACAGCGTTGACTTGCCGACACCGGTGGGACCGAGGATGTGCAGGTGGTGGCGGGCGTCGCTGACTTTGACCGCGACCGGTCGGCGGGTGCCGGTGTCGGCCATCCCGAGCGGTTTCGTGTGCTCCCCACCAACCGGGATCTCGGGGGCGGGGGACAGGGCTCGGGCTCCGGCGCGCTGCAGGCCGGGTAGCCCGTCGTCGGTGGGCAGGTGCGCGATCGTGGCCAGCTCGGGCACCGACAGCACATCCCCGCGCCCGAGCCGCCGCTGCCGGATCAACCGCTCGAGACGCAACCGGCGGTGCCGACGCCGGTAGTAGTTGTGATCGGTGCACGCCCCGAACACCGTGGCCAGAGCATCGGCCCGCCCGCGTGCCACCGCCCGCGCCTGCGCTTTCGGATCGAGGTCGTCGGGGTCGGTGGAGACCGGGATCGAGGCGGCATAGCGAATGATCGTTTCCCAGTGCGCGCCGCGCGATTTGGCCGCCGCCGCACGAGCGGCAGCGGAGTACTCCATCACCATCTGACGGTCGCCACCCCGCCCCTCGCCGACACCCCTCCCTCGGGTCGGTCGGGAGGTCGTCGTGGCGGGCGTGATCAGATTCAGCGCCTCGCGCAGCAACCCGGCCACCATCCCCGCCGGGGAACCGGTGCTCGCCGCGGCACGGGTCGCTCGCGCGACCCGGCGGCCGGTGACCGGGCGGGCGAGGATCTGCACACAGGCGGCTTGGCCGGGACCGAGGTCGTCGGCGGCGGTGATCAGGTCGCGCACGAGATCACCGGAGTGATCGGTGCTCAACGGCAACCCCTCGCGCCGCCCGAGTCGCAGCTCGCCCCCGGCCACGACCCGCCGAATGCCCTCGACCGGGATCGGCAGCGGTGGCCGGGCGGGTGAGATGGTGTCGGTGTGCGCGCCGGGCCAGGCCGAGGCGACCGCGCGTTCGATCAATCCGGGTGGGATCGCGCCGGGCACCCAGAGCCGGATCGCCGCGCCCTCTTCCGGGCTCACGACGTATTCGAACCCCAGATGCGGCTGCCCCAACAACGTTCGGGCCCAGGCCGGTCGGAGTTGCCCGATCAGGTGTGCCCAGAAGGCGAGTGCGCCTTTGGCGTCGACCTCGGGCGGGGTGAGCACGGTGATCTGGCGAGCACCCGCACTCAGCCGGCGCCGACGCCACCAGCTCACCGCGCGCACCGCGGCGAGGACCCCACTCGCCGCGACCAGCACCACGATCCCGGTCGCCGAGGAGACGATGTTTCCGAGCGTCGCGGCCACCTCACGCAGGCCCTCGGCCGGGGCGAGCAGCGCCCGCCCCAGCCACCCGT
This sequence comes from Nocardia sp. NPDC058176, assembly GCF_042883805.1. NCBI lineage: Bacteria > Bacillati > Actinomycetota > Actinomycetes > Mycobacteriales > Nocardiaceae > Nocardia > Nocardia sp. NPDC058176. Next base: position 919,174 of record NZ_JBHVVA010000002.1, read on the forward strand.
CCTCGGGGTTGGCGAGAAGGGTGCTCACGCCGCCACCGACCCCGGCCCGGCCGTATCGGTGCTGCCCCAGAACGGGGCAGTGCCGTACGGGAATCGCGCGGCCCGCCGCTCGGTCGAGGCGCCAGCGGCCAGCGGCTTGCGCAGGATGACCACGTCCTCGTGCGCGATGAGGTGCATCGGCAGCCCGGCGGAGCGCTGTTTGACGACGAAATCGCGCTGGAAGAACGAACTGCGGGCGACGAGTTCGCCCTCGGTGAGGCGGCCCAGCAACGCGACGCACCGCTCGACCGGGACAAGTCCGGCCAAGTCGCCGCACGTGTAGAGATGGGCGGGCAGCGGCACCAGCTCGGCGTGCTGACGCCACGGCCGCGCGGTGATCACCACATGCCCACCGGGAGCCAGGAATTCGGCGGCACCGGCCAGAATCCGGGTGAACCCCGAGAGCAGACGACCGAGGCCGACATTGGCGAGGTTGCCGCGATCGAGCACCTGCCCGTAGCGATGATTGCGCTTGCGGATCGGCTCGCTGCCGTTGGCGCGGACGTGACCGTGCACACTGTCGCCGTAGGGCGGGGAGGTGATCACCAGATCCACCTGCCCGCGCAACTCGGCCGGGATCAGGTCGGACAGTTTGCGGGCGTCGCCGGTGTAGACCTCGGCGTCGAGGTCGATGCCCGCGTCACGGGTGAGCGCGATGTTGGTGCGCGCCAGCTCCGCCCACTGCGTCTCGTACTCGACACCGACCGCGCGGCGGCCCAGATGCAGGGATTCGACGAGGGTCGTGCCGATCCCGCACATCGGGTCCAGCACGAGGCCCCCGGGCCGGGTGTAGGTGGACACGGCGTGCCGCACGATCGCGGGGAACATCTTGGCGGGGTGGCGAACGCTGTCGGGGTGATAGCGGCCCCGTCGCTGGGCGGTGGGCGCGGTCTGGGCGGTCGCCCACACCGACACCGGGACGTCGGCGGACCAGGGCGCAGCGGCGGTCACGGAGTCGGTGGCGGCGGTGGTGGGTGTGGTCGGGTCGAGAGTCATCGAGAGTCCTTCACGGGATCGAGTGGCCGGGCGGCGAGGCGTATCGGTATGGGGTCAGCCGTGTTCGGGCTGGAGGAACACGAAGACGTCGGTGTGGGCGACCAGGTGGCGCGAGTGGCCGGGCGCGGCCGGGTCGGCAGGCGGCGCGGCAATGACGGTGTGCCCGCTGACAGGCGCGGCGATGATGTGCTGGAGGTAGAGCAGATCGGCGGCCTGGGCGGCGGCCACGACCGAACCGGCCGGATCGAGAAGCACCCCGCTGGGGCTGTGTCGGCAGCGGGAGAGAACGACCAGCAAACCGCCCAACGCCATCGTTTCGGTCGCGAGCGCGGTGACGTGCTCGGCGGCTTGTGCGGGATCGTCGTGATCAGCGAGCAAGCTGGCGACGACCAGGTCCACCGGTTCGGCGATGCCGGTCGAGGGCGTGGGCGCGTCGATGCCGTGCCGGTCCGCCTCCCCGATCGCGGCCAGCGCCGCTGCGGTATCGGGCTCGAGCATTCGCAGGATGCCTCGGCTGGTCGGGGCGGGCCAGCCGATCAACAGCACCCGTGAGCCGGGCGCGGAGAACTCGTCGACTGTGCGAGAAAGCAGCGGGGCGGGCCAGCGGTCGTGCGGATCGAGGGGGTCGGCACCCAGTGCCCACAAGGTCGAGGGAATCGACACCGAACGTGTCGCCGACGAGGACCGAGAGTAAGCGGCCATTGGTGAACTCCTGACGAGAGAGAGCGGTTGTGTACTCGCTTACTTCCGTCAAAAAGCCGGTTTTTGGACATCGCCCGCCAGATCTTTTTCCAAGAGTTTCCTGAGTGTGGATTGCTGGGATTGGATTGGCCGATCGAGCTCGGACCGAAGAATTCTTTCGAGACTTTTTCCACCGATAGCCAGATCAGAGCTCGGTGCATCCGTAGCGCATCCGCACCACATCCGAAACGCATCCAAGTCGCATCTATTCGTACACAGTGCCTGCTAGAAGCATGTTCATCGGCGGGGTAGCGGTGGGGTTCTGGCGATCGCTGTGCGATCGCTGAATCGGCGATGGATGCGATGCGGATGTTGTTTGGGTGTGATGCGGGTGTTGTTTGGGTGCGGTGTGGGTGTGGATTGGATGCGTTTCGGATGTGGGTGTTCGGTGTCCTCGTGAGGTCGGAATTGTTTTCCACCGAGCAGGAGTTGATGGTGTCGAGTTCGGAATTCGTGAAATACCAGGTATCGGTCGGTTTGCCGCTCTCACCGCTGGGCGTGGTGCGGGCGGGATTCGCCCGGATCGCTCAACGACCGTTGCCCACCGACCCCGCGACCCCGCCGAGTCCGGTGACGGCCAGGGGCCCGGTCGAGTCGTGGGACCGGCTGCGGGAGCTGCTGTGGGACCCGGCGGTGCCGATCGCCGAGATCGACGCGATCTGGGTGTGGCTGATCGAACGGGCACGCGCCCGCGGCGAGGACGCGATGTTGGTGTGCGCGGGCATGGCGGTGCCGATGCTGGCCAAGGCCACCGGGGAGTTCGCCGCGCCGGGCAGCCCACACCGACACGACCACGAGTCCGAGGTCCTCACGGGGTTCTTCGCCTACCTCGATCGTGTCGAGCTGGACCGGCCGGGAGTGTGGCATCGGCTGCGGTGGGCGGCCTACCGCGCCACCCGCAAGGCGGCAACCCAACAGCACACCGGGGCGATGGCGGCCGGAGACGTCGACGCCGACCTCGGTCCGCTCGCCACCCACGCGCGCTCGACCATCGCCGAACCCGGTCATCCCGAGGCGGTGCTCGCTGATGCCGTCGCCGCTGCGGTGATCTCTGAACGCGCGGCGGAACTGATCGCGGTGACGCGGTGCGGCCAGCGCACACTGACCTCGCTGGCCACCGAACGCGGCGAGTCGCTGTGGAAGCTGGCCAAGCAACGCCAGCGCGCCGAACGCGCCCTGCTGGCCTGGATCACCGAACGCGCCCTCGACGTGGACCTGGACCCGAGTCGCACCAGCGCGGTCGAAGCCCACGCGGTGAACACCCTCCCGCCTCGGGCCGATCGGTCGTTGCGGCGAGGTCGCCGGCAAAGCCAGAACTCTCTCGGATCGCGGCCATCGAGCACCGGACGCGGGCAGGTGGCGGCATGAACGCCCACCAGTTCCACCTCACCGAGGCGCCAACGGCACGGCGCGCACTCGGGCGCCGGTGGTCGACCATCCTGACCGTGCTCACTGCGGTGGCCGTGCTGGCAACGCTGGGGGCCGGGTCGGTGTCAGCCGCGCCGCCGGAGCCGTCGGTGTTGGCGCTCGCGGCCTCCCTCGATGAGGTGCTCAACAACATCCGCAACTGGCTGGTGGGCATCCTGGCGGGGTTGGCGACGGTGTGCCTCACCGTGGCCGGAGCCCGATACCTGCTCGGCGGAGGCGATCCCGCCGAGGTCGAAAAGGCCAAGACCGCCTTCCGCGCCGCCTGCCTGGGATATGGGCTGGCCATGCTCGCCCCGGTCGTCGTCGAAATCCTCAAGTCGATCGTCGGGGCTTGACGATGAACACCTCACCCCGAATCCGTTGCGCGGCGAGGACATCGCCAGTGGTGCGTGTCGCTGCGGGTGCGGTGGTCGTGGCACTGCTCACCCTCACCGGCACCGGCGGGGCCGCGGCGCAGCCCACGACACCGACCGCGCCGGTGTCGCCCACTCCCACCCCCACCGCCCCGACGACGACCCCGCCGACGCGGTGGGTGGAACCGCCCCCGACCACGACGCCCGCCCCGACGACCCCGACCTCGCCCACCCCGGGCGAGAACAGCTCGCCGCGGTCGGGACCGAGTGCCGCCGAGTGCGGGGTCACCAACATCTCCGGGTGCGTGGAGCTCGCGATCGATGGGTTCTTTCAACGGGTCATCGACACCTCGCTCGACCCGCTGCTCGACCTGCTCTCCCAAACCCTGCTCACCACACCCGAACCCGGCGACATCCCGCAGATCGGGGTGTTGTGGACCCAGTCGTGGGAACTCATGCTCGCCCTCTACGTCCTGGTGGTGATGGCGGCCGGGGTGCTGCTGATGGTGCGCGAGACACTGCAGACCCAGTGGTCGATCCGCGAGCTGGCACCCCGGCTCGTCGTCGGGTTCATCGCCGGGGCGATGAGCATGGTGATCGCCACGACCGCGATCGGTTTCGCCAACGCCATGGCCGCGGCCGTCGGCGAGGGCGGCGTCGGCGATTCGGCGGCAGCGGGACTGGCCGAGATCACCTCGGCCGGTCCCGCGAGCCAGAGCTTCGGCCTACTGCTGATGCTCGTGCTGGTGGTGATGCTGGTCGTGCTGGTCATCACTTACGTGGTGCGCGTCGCGATCACGATCCTGCTCATCGTCGCGGCCCCGTTGGCGTTGATGTGCCACGGCCTGCCCGGCATCGATGGGATCGCGCGGTGGTGGTGGCGCTCGTTCGCCGCGTGCTTGGCGATCCAGGTCGTGCAATCGATGACCCTGGTCGTCGCGTTGCGCGTGTTCCTGTCCCCGGGCGGGTGGGAGGTCTTCGGCCCGAACGCGAACGGGATCGTGAGTCTGATCGTCGGCTTGGCACTGGTCGCGGTGTTGGTGAAGGCCCCGTTCTGGTTGCTGTCGGTGATGGGCATCGGGCAGGGCCGCAGCTTCGTCGGCTCGATCGCCCGCGCCTACCTCACCTTCAAGACCCTCGGCCTGCTCAAGGGAGCCTCGGCAGGATCTGGGGCTGGCGGGCGCGCCGCGACGGCCGCACGTCCCCGGCCGCCCCGAGCGTCTCAGGGTGGGAGGCGTACCGCCACGGTCTCGCCACCGAACCCGTACGCGCGTGTCCGCGCGACCCGCTCCGGGCAGCTGATGCTGCCTCTGCAAGGCGTGCACCGGGTTCCACGCCAACCCACGCCGAGCCCGGCCGCCAGCGCCAACACCAAACCCTCCCGCACACCACGGGGACGGCAACTCGCCTTCAACTTCAACCCACCCGACCCTTATCAGGGAATCCGGCCCGGCAAGAACGGCCAATACCCATTGCCGATCCCGGTGCGCCGCGTCAAGCCCACGCCACCACCACAACCCGCGCGCCCACCGGCACCACCGCCCGCTGCCCGCACACGGGCGCGACAACTCTCCTTCGACTTCTCCGAACCAACACCCACACCCGCGCCGGTTGCTCCACCGGCCGATCCCTACGCCGGTAACCGGGCGACTCGCAGCGGCCAGTACCCGTTGCCGATCCCGGTGCGCCGCGTCAAACCCGCACCGCCACCGGCGACGCCGCCGGAGCCCGCGCCCGCGGCGAGGCGCTCGACCGGACGGCAACTGCATCTGCCCATGCCTGATCTTCCTGTGCGTCGCCGCGCACACCGCGCTCCCCGAGGAGGGAAACTCCGATGACCACCGTGGTTCGTATTCCCGCCGACGTCGAGCGCAGCGACCGAGTCATCGGTGTGTTCACCATCCGTCAGGTCGCCGTCCTCGCCACGACCGCACTGGCGTTGTACTCGGGATGGCTGGCGAGCAGGACGGTGCTCGCGCCTCTGGTCTTCGGTGCCGCCGTGACTCCAATCGCGGTCGTGGTCACCGTCGCGGTCCTGACCCGCCGCGACGGCCTGCCGGTCGACCTGCTCCTCGTGGCCGCAATCCGCCACCGCCTGCGCCCCCGCCACCTCCTGCGAACACGCGGCCACACCCGCGCCGAGGCACCGGCGTGGATCACCGACCGCGCCACCCGATCCCGGCCACGCCCACCCACCCCGGCGGGGTTGACCGCACAGTCGGCACGGCTACCGGAATCAGTCTCGGCCAGCGGCGGAGTCGGGGTGATCAACCTCGGCCCCGATGGGCTCGCCGTCATCGCGGTCGCGGGCACCCTCAACCTGAGCTTGCGCACTCCAGCCGAACAAGACAGCCTCGTCGGCCAACTCGCCGGCTGGTTACACACTCTGCGCCAGCCGGTACAGATCCTCGTGCGTTCGGCACGCCTGGACCTGTCCGACCACATCACCGCCCTGCACACCGCCGCCGCGCAGATGTCGCCGGACCTGGCCGCCGCCGCCCTCGACCACGCCACCCACCTCACCGACCTCGCCGCGGCGGAGAACCCGACACACCGCCAAGTCCTCCTGATCTGGCGCGAACCCCTCGACGGCCTGACCGCCACCCGATCACGAGCACGGCTACCCGGCCGAGGCCGAGGCCGGGCACGAAGCGCACCCTCGACCGCCGCCCGCCGTGGAGCCGAATCACGACTGCTGCGCCGAATGAACGAGGCCGCCGACATCCTTGCCCCGCTCGGGATCTCGGTCACCGCGCTCGACGACGCACAAGCCACCGCTGTCCTGGCCAGCTGCACCAATCCCGAGAGCCTGGTCTCGGCCGCCGCCGACATCGCCGCACCCGCAGCGATCATCACCACCGACCCCGACACCACAGCGGTCGACCCGTTCGCCAGCGAGAGCGGGTTCGCGCCGGAATCGTTGAGCATCGGCACCCGACACCTCGAGATCGGATCGGACTGGACCCAGACCCTCGCCGTCACCGGCTACCCGCGAGAGGTGACAGCGGGCTGGCTCGCACCGCTGCTATCCCACCCCGGCCGGGTCGAGGTCGCCATCCACATCGACCCCGTCGACCCGGTCACCGCCGCCACCCGGCTACGCCGCCAGCAGGCACGCCTGGAATCCTCCCGCCGACAGGACCTGGGCCGAGGCCGGATGTCGGACCCACAGATCGACGTCGCCGCCGAAGACGCCGCCGATCTGTCGGCGCGGGTGGCACGCGCCGAGGCCAGGCTGTTCCGGGCCGGGGTGTATCTGAGCGTGCACGCCACCTCGGAAGCCGAACTCGCCGACGAGGTCGCCGCGGTGCGGGCGCTGGCGGCGAGCTTGCTCGTGGACACCTGCACCCTGTCCTACCGCGCCGCCCAAGCCTGGACCACCACCCTGCCGTTGGGACTCGATCTGATCGGAGTCGAGCGGACCTTCGACACCACCGCCCTCGCCGCGGCCTTCCCGTTCGATTCCCCGCAATTGCCCGCCCCTGACCCCGCCCAGGCCGCACGCCCGCACGGAGTGCTCCTCGGTCGCGACGCCGCCGCCGGGTTGCTGTTCACCGACCGGTTCGCCCCCGAAGCCCACAACCACAACATGGTGATCCTCGGCCGATCCGGTGCGGGCAAGTCCTATCTGGTCAAAACCGAGATCCTGCGCTCGCTGTACCGAGGCATCGAACAGATCGTCATCGACCCCGAAGACGAATACCGGCGCCTCGCCGAGGCCGTGGGCGGAACCACGATTCGGCTTGGCGAACCGGGGGTGCGGCTCAACCCCTTCGACCTGGAAATCCACGTTCGAGACGACGGGCGCCGCAGCGCCTCGCCCGACGCCCTTGTCCGACGCAAGCTCTTCTGCCACACCCTGATCCAGGTCCTGCTCGGCGAGCAGACCACCGCGCAGAAGACCGCGTTGGACACTGCGCTGGCCGCCACCTATACCGCTGCCGGAATCACCGAGGACGTCGCCACCTGGACTCGGCCCGCACCCACCCTGGGCGGGCTACGTGACCAGTTGGCCCGGATGAACACACCTGCCGCCGCAGAGCTGGCCGCTGGCCTGCACCCGTTCGTGGGCGAGGGTGCCTACGCCGGATTGCTCGACGGGCCCACCACCACCGACCCCGACGGTGGGTTGATCGTGTTCTCGCTGCGGGAGCTGCCCGAGGAACTGAAGGCGATCGGCACGCTACTTGTGCTGGATGCGACGTGGCGGCGGGTGTCGCACCCGGGCTTGCGGCGGCCCCGCATGGTCACCGTGGACGAGGGGTGGCTGCTGTTGAGTCAGCCGGCCGGAGCACGGTTCTTGTTCAAGGCGGCTAAGAGCTTCCGCAAGCACTGGGCGGGCCTGACCGTGGCTACACAGGATGCCGCCGACGTGTGCTCGACCGAGTTGGGACGCGCGATCGTCTCCAATGCGGCGACCCAGATCCTGCTGCGTCAGGCACCACAGGCGATCGACCAGGTCGCCAGAGCTTTTCACCTCTCTGAGGGCGAGCAGCAGTTCCTGTTCTCGGCCGCGCGCGGTTCCGGTCTGCTCGCGGTCGGGGGCGATCGCGCGGTGTTCGCCTCGCTCGCCTCGGCGACGGAGAACGCGATCATCACCACCGATCCCGCCGAGCTCGCCGCTACCGCTGACGCGGACGACAGCGACATCGCGATCGACGCCCTGGCCCCGCTAACTCCACTCGGTCCGCCAAGCACGGCCACGTCGGCTACTGCCGACGTCGCCGGTGTCGATGGAGATGACAGGCAGGAGGTGTTTTTCGATAGGCGGCCGCTCTAACTACTTGCCGCACTTTCCCATCCCGAAGTCATCCCGATTCATGTCCACGGTTCCGGTTTGCAGGGCTGGAATGCCCCTGAAATGGCCGCATGGGCAACGACACGGCGACACCAGTACGGGACACCACCCCGACCGACGTGGATGGCGCTGCGGCCCGACACGAGTCAGCCCTACACCGGGTTGACGACCGGCGGTCCACGGAGCGTTCATAGACCGGCATTCAGGCGCATCGGCATCAATGCGCGGAGGAGACGAAATGGCCGACACACCAGCAGAACTCAACACCTCGAACCCTGACCCGATCGACCCACACGCACCCGAACTGACACCACATGCCCCGCGTAGGGAGGTACTCACCACTACCGAGCTGGCCGACGAGCACGGCGACTACGGCGAATACGGATTCACCGTCGGCACCCTGCGTTATTGGCGGCACATCGGCTATGGCCCTGCCTCTTTCGCCCTCGGTCGCCGAGTCTTCTACCGGCGCACCGACGTCGAGAAATGGATCACCGAGGAGGAAGAACGCACCCGACGCGGTGGCACCACCGCCGCCGCCTGACCCAGCTCCACCCCTGACAACGAAGTCGGCCCCCGCCGGTTTGTCCCACTGTTGACGCAGCGGGCGACGGAGGCCACACCACTACACCCCTCCAGAGGAATAGAGGCATGGTCAATCCTAGACGTGGCCGCCCGGAAATCGACCCCGGCACAGTCCCCGAACCGAACCTGAAACCGCACCCGAGCCAACCGGGGGTATGGACCGCTGCGGGGCGGCCCCGCGACTGGAACGGCAACTACCGCCGCATCACCCGCTCCTCCCCACCGGAGACCGACAGCCGGGGCCGGGCCAAACCGGACCGCACCGGCGAACGCGCCCGCCGCGCGTACCTCGACGCGGCCGGGGAATGGATCGACTCCTCGGTCACCACGGCCAGCAAGCTCACCCGGCGCTCGACCCTGGCCGAGGTGTGGGCCGCCTACAAGGACGATCTCCGCAAACGCGGACGGCTCGAGGAGACGATCAACAACTACGAACCGATCATGCGTGACACCGTGATCCCCAAATACGGCCGCCGCGAGATCGGCCTGACCAACACCGCCGTCATCGAAGACATGCTCGACTACGTCGGCCGCGAACGTGGCGGCAGCGGTCCCCGCATCTTGAAAGAGAACATCCTGTCGGGGATGTTCCGGTTCTGCATTCGCGTCGGCGCACTGCCACCGGGTAACCCGGTCCGTGAGGCACTGCTGCCGAAACCGACCAACTTCTCCCGCCGTCGTGGCGGTGCCGCGTTCATCGACTCCACGACCGTCGAGCACCTGCTAATCGGCGTGTACACCTCCACTGCACCGTGCCCGACCCTGGAGGTCAGTGAGTGGAAGACAGCACGCAGGCGTCGGGTGCCCACGGTCGCCGAATACTGCGAAACCCAGGATCTCGCCGACTGGGTGCTGCTCGTCGCGGCGACCGGATGGCGACTCGGACAGTCGCTGGCCGTGTGCGAATCCGACATAGACTTCGACACCGGCACCCTGACTCCGCGCGGCGCGGTCCGTAACCGGGGCGGGTCGGCCCAGGTGTGGATCGATTACACCGCCGATGGGGCCGAGGATCTGTCCCAGGACAAGTTCATCGCCAAACCGGTCCAGCTGCCGCAAACCGTGCTCGACATGATGGCCGCCCGGATACGCCGGTTTAAGAAGGTGCGGTTGGCGTTGCCGCCGCGCCCGGCGGATGCCGACTGGCCGGAAGATCTTTTGTTCTTCGACCTGGACGACGGCGGGACACGCAACCTCAAGAGCATGGGCCGCCGCTGGCGACGAGTGGCATCCGCGCTCGATCTGCCCGAAGGGGTATCGCCCCACAGCTTGCGTAAGCATCTCGGCACCGAGGGCATCTCCGCCGGACTTGACGTCACCAAGGTCGCCGACCAACTCGGCAACACCTCCCGGGTCCTACGGAAATCGTATGTGCGTCGCCACCAGCCACACGAAGACGTGACTGCGCTCATCGGGCAGAAGATCGGCCCAGCGCTCAACAAGATCGCACGCCACCGCACCAGCTAATGGTGTGCGGGGCCGGATGAACAGTCAGGGTGGCACCGCGTAGACGGTGCCACCCGTGTCGGAGGCCACCGCAGACCCGTCGACATTCAACCAACCGGTAGATACCGGCGATGGCCAGCTAGTGGTGCGGCTGCTTGCGAGGCGCCCACTCCGCCGAATCGTCCCAGTGCATCGTCGCCCGATCGGCCTTCGATCAGATGGGTCGAATGCTCAGCAGCGGCCCTACATCGCGGTCCGCAAAGCACATAGCTGCACCTTGGCTGAGGCGTGTCGCTATGTTCCCCACCAGCAATTCGTGGCAAACCATTTTGTACCGACCGGATGGTTTCCTATGGGAGAGTTGACCAGATTAAGGCGAGCGGGAACAATGCGTCGGTGGGCTACCTCTACGAGAACAGCAATCATGAGCGGTTCCAACAACTCTGCCAAACGCTACTCGTTTCAGAGTTTCCCAAACTTCAGTGTTATCCGGTTGGCCAGCCGGATGGCGGCCGTGATGGCTGGGACCCGGAAAGCCGCACTGTTCTGCAAGTCAAATTCAAACGCGCCGATGACAAAGAAGATAACGCCGACTGGCTGCTTGAAGCCCTGGCCGACGAGATGCCCAAAGTTATCCAGTTGGCCAACGACGGCGCAGAACAGTATATAATCGCTACAAATGCCAAAGGAACTTCACACTACGGAAGCGGGCGCTACGATAAAGTCCAAGCCTGGCTAGATGCCAATTTTCCAATTCCGGCCGTCTGTTTCTGGCGAGATGAGATCGACCGACGCCTCGACCTCGCCCCGGCCACACTGAAGCTCAAGTACGCCGAGATAGTATCGCTTGAGGATGGCATAGAGGTCGTCTTTAAATCATTGCTGGGGGACGCACAGGAGCGCCGACAAGATGCAGTCCGCGCTTTCATTGCAGATCAGTTCGAAGCTGACAGAACAGTCAAATTCAAGCAGGTCAGCCTCTCCAACGATCTACTTGATCTTTTCATCGACGTTCCCGTTGGTTGGCCGCGGCACTTCTTTGACAATCCTCAAACCAAGCGCCTGGTCAGTGCCGGGAAACATGAGCTCGAAGAATTTATTGCGCCGGATGATGAGGTCGCATTCTTCTCTGGAGTCGAGCATGACGGTGGGGCGTTCAATTATAACGAATTTGGCCGACCGCGCCGGTTCGGAACTGCGGAGTTTATACTCGGCGAACCTTCTCAACAACATCATAAACTCTTAATTCTTGAAGGTGCTCCGGGGCAGGGGAAGTCGACCCTCGCGCAGTACGTGTGTCAGGTACATCGCGCAAGCTTCCTGCGAAAGACGCACACAGTTGAACGGGTTCCTGAACAGTACCGACAGTCTCCGTTCAGGCTTCCGATAAAGGTTGATCTAAGGGACTATGCAGCTTTCCTCGATGGAAATTCACCTTTCGCAAATGCGAAGGGAGGAACTGGGATTCGCACGCTAGAGGTGTTTCTGGGCGAGCTCATCCAATACTCATCTGGGGGCATCGAATTTAACCCCCATGATGTACTGACGCTGATGAAGTCAGTGCCAATTCTAATTTTCCTCGATGGCCTGGATGAGGTTGCGGATATCACCGCCCGTGAAGCCCTTGTATCGTCGGTGGGAGAAGCTATTGCTCGCTGGCAGGAGTTCGATCCCGACTTGCAGATAGTAGTCACGAGTCGACCGTCTGTCTTCGGTCGAGCACCAAGTTTCAAGCGGTACGGTTTTGTGACGCTGACACTGCTCGACATCGACGCCGATCGAATCAATAGTTATGCGGAGAAGTGGGCCGACGCGCGAGGGCTGGAGCAAGGCGAGCGTTCGGATTTGATGAAAATCCTCGGCGAGAAGCTAGAACTTGCACATATTCAAGAACTGACGCGGAACCTGATGCAGCTCACAATTCTGTTGAGCCTAATTCATCAGATCGGGCATTCGCTTCCGGATCAAAGGACGGATCTCTATAGTCGTTACGTCGATCTCTTCCTCACTAGGGAAGCGGACAAGTCTGTGATGGTCAGGGAGAATCGACACGTCCTTCTCAGTTTTATCCAGGAATTGGCTTGGGTGCTACAAACACAAGCTGAGTCCTCCAATTCGGCCGGAAGTATCTCGGAGCCTGATCTGCAGAGAATGGCCCGTCTGCATCTGGAAGCCAGTGGTCGACCCGGTGAAATTGCCGATCGCTTGTTCGGGGGTGGACTTGAGCGGATTTTTGTTCTGGTCGAGAGAATCGAGGGCCTGTATGAGTTTGAGGTCCAGCCGCTTCGCGAGTTCTTTTGCGCACAATACTTGTATTCCACAGCCCCAGTGGGGACTTACCGTGCGGACAGGCTCCGCGGCGACCGGGCTCAGAGATTCGAAGCCCTCGCCGCAAATCCGTTTTGGTTGAACGTCTGCCGATTCTATGCGGGTTGTTGCGAAAGGGGCGAAACGGGCACACTCGTCCTCTGCTTGGAAGAGATGATCCGAACTGAAGATTTCAGCATCGAATACCATGCTAGGGATGTCGGCTTGGCCCTGCTTCAGGACTGGGTCTTCAGTAATACGAAGTTTGCTCAGGACAAGCTTATACGCGCAATCTTCGATGAACGGGGCGTGCAAACTTTGTTCGCTGTGAGGGGTGAGCGCACAGTAGGCCGTATGGCGCTCGACAAAGAATGCGGCCAAAAAACGCTCCGAGATCAACTCTTTGAGATGCTGCCATTGTGGCCGGGAGAACTTAGCCCCTACAGTATGTGCATCGCTATCAGAATGAATGGCGGAGAATTTCTATCTGAACAATTCATCAAGCTGGCGAGTGACGCCACTGGTACTGAACGAACTAACTATCTTGTCCAAATGATTTGGTCTGGAGCAGCTCAGAATGTTTCCGACACAGTGCTCGCAAGTCTCATTACAGGTGATGATCCGGAAACTTCCGAGCTGTTGAAGCGGGTCAGCGAACTGTCAGCTCATGATCCGGCGAAACTGTCGGCGAGCAACGGTTTGGGTGACTTTTATATCCGAGGCATCTTGAACGGAACTGTTAGCAACCCGATCGACGTCTCGCCATTGGGGGTTTTCGCGGGACTTTTCAGTTACATGCCCTTGCATTCGATTGAATGGCTTCGACTTTATGGCACGGGCCGCCGCGCAGTACCTGCTGGGTATGCCGATATGCAGCCGGTGGTGATCGAGTGCCTGGAACGGGTGTCTCAAGCAACTCGAAACAAGCTGGGCGACAGGGAGTCCCTCACGGAGGCGAGACTTGTTGAGATCTTCAATATCATCATTGAGAGTACCCGTTCGAGTTTCGGGGATATTTGGGCGCCAATGTCGCTCGCTGTCATTGCTGCAGGGATGCGAACAAAACGGCCCGTAGAGGCTCGCGATGTGTCCATGTTCGAGCCTGATGCAACGCTGTATTCCCGCGCGCGAAATGCGCGAATGAGACGCAGCGGCGTGAAATGGTGGTTCGATCAGCGACAGAAGTGCGGCAGCCGGATTGATAGAATGTTCTGGGCTGCACTTGTGGCGATGTGGTCTCCTCCGGCCATTCTTTATGCTTTGGCTGATGAATTGAATTACATTTTGGAAGATCTTTCAGACGATGAGTTCTTTGCCCTCCGCCGAACGCTTGAATCCGCATCATCGGCGTGTGAGATACGTTCGGATCGGAAGCGTGTTGATGTAATAGATCTAACGCCGCTCTCCGCGCGTTCGTCTGTCCTGGTCTCCCTCGGATTCGGGGCGACACTGTCGAAACTCGCGATTCAGCCCACGCACGAGAGCGAACCGATGAAATCCTTTGTGGAGACTTTGAAGTGCGCGGAAACAGCGATGATGCTTCCGGACTGGCGCAATGTTAGCGCAGCGAGGGATTGGGGTGCAGCCGTTCGGCATGTCAGGCGCTACGGCACGCCTCGTCATGACACGATATTGTACTCGGTACTTCGGACTGTTCGTTCGGTCAATAACGAAGAAGTCCTCAGGAATCCGACTTGCTATCCGTATGAGACGGTCATGTTGGCAATGCATACCGCGCAGCGGCAGCATCGGCCTCTTTCGCTCACCCGGGTGTCAAAGGAACAGGATTGGGATTTTGGTTAATTCCAAATATGAGGTGGTATCTGATTTGAGCTACTGAAAAATTTTGGCAGTTGATTCCTGAATTGATTTCGGGATAGCGACCATCGGGTGGAATACCCCCTGAGCGTATTGCCGATCGGGTCGAAGCGCCATGTGGTGCTTGGGGGCACGTGGCTGGTGACACGGGCGTGGGTGAGGCGTGTCGGTTATTGACGAAGACGGTGTCGTGCCGCAGACTGTGCAACTGGCGCACAGGTGCCACGCCAGCCTCATCCCGGACATGGGGCACAAACGGCGAAAACGGCTTTCGCCTTCCTGCATACCTTCTAGCGTCGAGTGCGACCTGTCGGCCGATCCTGAGCACGAGTCCGGGTACGTGCCGAGGGAGTAGTTGTGACAGGTATTCTGAGGCATCTCACGCAAACCCGTATCGACGGATACACTGGCGAGAAGTACTGTCAGGCGCTGGCCGATATTCGGTCCTTAGCATCTCGTAGCGCCGAAGTCGCCATACCCACCGCCTCGCTTGATCAAGCCCGGCTGGAGGCCGCGATCCTGTGGGCCGTTGGGTATGGATCTACATCGCAAGACGTCGTCAAAGAAGTGAGTCAACCCTTCGGGATAGCAGCCGCTTCTCCTAGGAGAAAGGGGTTGCAACTGTCCGTCGGAGCGGCGCTCGGGTCTTTCCTGATCCGAGTTATCCCGCGTATCGATAGCAATTCGATTGTTGTAGGCATTCCAGGGCTGAGGGTCAAATTTACCAGTGCCGGAGCGCGCCTCACTCAGTTCGGCTCTAGAGCTGCCGTGATGTTGCGCGGTGTCGATGCTTTGACATGGCGTGAGGCACTCGAATCCCGGATCGTCGACGATCCGGAGTCGTTCCACCGAAGCGTCCTGTGTCATGATGATCGGCTACACCGTGTTGAAGTCGAGGAGCTTGCAGAGATTCAGAATTCACGAACGGAATCCTCGGATTTTTCCGACCGGATGATGAGCGGGCTGCTGCGGCGTCCTCAAGTCTTTCGGGGAACTCCGGTCATGAAATTCGTTGACCTCTGGCGAGACATCCACGAACACGATTCGCTCATCCAAGTCGAATGGGCTGGTCATCTGACTCACGGTCAAGTGATCGAAAAGCTCCTCGACAAGCGGTTTGGGCTGCCCTTCGAGATGGTCGATCACGACTGCTACTGCGATGATTGCTCAGCGGGTGTCTACCGCTATACGTTGCGCGACACCGTCTTTGGCAGTGTGAGCCTTTGCCTCCGACGTAGCACGCTTTACGACGACGAACTCCAGCCCTTGGGGCATTCAAGTGACCCAACGGGGATTCGATCCTGCTCGTTGACCAAGTTCGCTGAGCTCGGGACATACCGCACTTACACCGGTGAGTCCATGCAGTACGCGAAGCGCGGACTGAGTATCGATCGCGACGCGCCCGTGCCAGCCGTGCACGGCGCTCAGGCCCGCTTGGAATCGTGGCTGTTCACAGCCCTTTCGTTTGGCCCGATGTGGGCGGCACATCCATTCGCGATCTCACGGGTTAGACCCACGGCGGAGGGCACCTTGATGGTCTTCCTCGACAGATCGGTCGTCGGACTCAGTGAGCCATGGGACGCCGCAGAGACGGTGCTTGAGTGTCTGGCACCGGTCGCCGACTCAGAGGGTGGGTTCCTCACGGGTATTCCCGGATTGCGGATACATAGCCTTGGAGGAACCGATCTTGAGGTGACGTTGTCCGGGACATCGGCAAGGGTGGTGTTTCGCGCAGCTTCTGGTGTGTCGTGGCGGCGTGCCCTGGAGGCTGTCAACGAAGGATACGATGTTGCGCTTCAACGGCTGACCTGGAACGACGGTGCGCTGACAGAAGCTGAGCAGCATTGCATGGACACCAGGGCCAGAGTCCAGGGTCATCTTGACTGGCTTTGTTCGGGTCTGTTGCGACGCATCGGTCTTCTACATTTCGGTACCACCTCCTACATGTTCTCGGGGTGGACGTCTGGTCCAATGCTGAAAATGGAACTTACCTCAGCTCGGGCGACCGGTTCCTACCACGACAGCTTCATCGCCGCTTTGACCGATTCAACGTGGGGACTGCCGCTGACGGTCCGAAAACGCCGGTGCCACTGCACCGAAGGAGGCCAGCCCTCAGACTCGTGCTGGATTGAACTGGCACCGGAGGGCATCGCTACCGACAAGAACACTCTGCAACTTCGCTTTAGCTACGACTCGGATGACGATCTGAATCAGCTGGTCCCGGAACTGCGCAGCGTCGGAGCCGATCCTGGCTGGCTGCAGCGAGTTCTACCTCGCACCGTGTGAGCCAGATCCGAGGCAGGTTTCGAGATCAACCCTCAGCGAAGTCCAACACCAAGCCTGTCCAACTGCCGCGAGTGCCATCAGGGGCACGTTGGTGTGATCATGCTGATCAGTGACCAGCTCCTCACCGGGCTGGTCAGGTGATACGGCGCCGAGTCTATGGCTGCTGCGGACGGAGATAGGTCGTGGGGGTGACACCGTGACCGTGTCACCCCCACCCGCTGTCCTGCCCAGGTGTGATTACCCTCATAACTCGCGCGTCTGCCGGTCGGATTCGTCTGCGGGGCTGTGGGCCCGTCGTCACGGTTGCCTTGCCGACTTGAGCGGCGTAGACGACCGATAGAGAAGCGCGCACGTCAGACATATTTTTGACAATTAGATGGCAACCGGACACAGATGAGCCGGTACCGTCGACGCCATGACCAGGGGCCGGACATCAAGCGAGCACACCGGTAACTCACCGGGAACGGGCTAACAGAACCCACCAACCAACCCCCGGCCGCCAACACAAAACCTCCCCGCGTCTAGGTCTGGCCAAAAGACGCGGGGAGGCGGGTTAGTGGGGGCGGCGGAGAGCAGGGGGATGTCTCCGCCGCCCGCAGGCAGGCGCCCAGGGGGGTAGGCGCGCGTACCTGAGGCTCTCGGTTGTCCAGGGGGGGTAGACAACCGGGCCGGGCACCTAAGTGCCGAGGACTACTGTACACAAAAGTTGGACTTTTGCACTAGTAGATCTTCAAAACCTGCAATATTCCGAACTCGAGGTCTGTTTTGGTCAATCTATCAAGATGACCAGCTTGCGGAGCCCCCACAGAACTCACAGGTCAACGCCCTGACAAGTGAGGACTCACTGTCGGTAACTGGCCAGGAAGTTGCCGAACCGCTCGATCGCCACCGCCAGATCCCGCGCCCACGGCAGCGTCACGATCCGCAGATGATCGGTCGCGGGCCAGTTGAACCCGGTGCCCTGCACCATCAGGATCTTCTCCTGCAGCAGCAGATCCAGGATCAGTTTGGCGTCATCGTGGATCTCGTGCACGTTGGGGTCGAGGCGCGGGAACGCGTACAGCGCGCCACGCGGCTTCACACACGACACACCCGGGATCATGTTCAGCCGCTCGAACGCCACATCGCGCTGCTCGAGCAGGCGTCCACCGGGCAGGATCAGATCCTCGATGCTCTGATGACCGCCCAGGGCCACCTGAATGGCGTGCTGCGCCGGAACGTTCGGACACAGCCGCGAGGACGCGAGCAGGTCGATGCCCTCGAGGAACCCGGCCGCGTGCTCCTTGGGCCCGGTGATCGCGAGCCAGCCCGAGCGGTACCCGGCCACCCGGTACGCCTTCGACAGGCCGTTGAAGGTCAGGCACAGCAGGTCGGGGGCGAGCGAGGCCAGCGAGATGTGCTTGGCGTCGTCGTAGAGGATCTTGTCGTAGATCTCGTCGGCCAGCAGCAGCAGGCGATGCTTGCGCGCCAGATCCACGATCTGCTGCAGCACCTCCGCCGAGTACACCGCACCCGTCGGGTTGTTCGGGTTGATCACCAGCAGGGCCTTGGTCTTGTCGGTGATCTTCGATTCGATGTCGGCGATATCGGGCTGCCAGCCGTTCTCCTCGTCGCACAGGTAGTGCACGGGAGTACCGCCGGCCAGGCTGGTCATGGCGGTCCACAGCGGGTAGTCCGGCGCCGGGATCAGCACCTCGTCGCCGTTGTCGAGCAGCGCCTGCATGGTGACGGTGATCAGCTCGGAGACCCCGTTGCCGAGGTAGACGTCGTCCACGTCGAGCTCGGGGAAGCCGGGAACCAGCTCGTAGCGGGTGACGATCGCGCGCCGCGCCGACAGGATGCCCTTGGACTCGGAGTACCCCTGCGCGTACGGCAGCGCCGCGATGATGTCGCGCATGATCACATCGGGGGCCTCGAAGCCGAACGGCGCCGGGTTGCCGATGTTGAGCTTGAGGATGCGATGGCCCTCGGCCTCCAGGCGTGCTGCCTGCGCGTGTACCGGCCCACGGATCTCGTAGACCACGTTCTGCAGTTTCGTCGACTGCTCGAGAACGCGCGGCGGCACATGCGGCGATTGATTCGGGCTCACCCGATCCATGGTGCCATCCGGCGCAAACCCATTTATCCCCGCTCCCCCTGGTCAGGCGGCAGGGTAGGGGCGGGCCCCGAGAGCGGCGGTGGCGATGCAGAACTCCTCGATTTGTTCGTCGAGACCGCGGGCTTCGACGGCGTTGCGGTAGCCGGGGGCGGCGATGCGGCGGCGCAGGCCGGCCAGGCGTTCGCCGAGCTGGGCGATGCGGCGGTCCTCGGGGAGGCCGAGGACCGGGCGCAGGGCATTGGCCGCGCCGTCGATGCTGCCGTTGATGAGATGCGCGGCGGCGTTGTCGACGCGTGCCAGCGATTCGGCTCCGTAGGAGCGCTGCGGGGCGGGGCCGCTCGTGTAGAGGACGATGGCGCGTTCGGTGGCGGTCAGCGCCTGTTCGGCCCGGCCGAGCTGGATGCAGGTGGCGCCCGCGTAGTAGGCGGCCTTCGGCTCCGGGAAGCCGAACACACCACCGATCTCGTCGTGCAGTTCTTCGCGCCGGTCGCCCGCGGCTGCTTCGGCGGCGCGCAGGCAGCGATCGGTCTCGGCGTCGTTGCCCAGCCGCGCCCACACCCTGGCCTCGATGTTGAGCAGCCGCACCCTGGCCAGGCCGGGGGTGGTGAATTCCTGTCCGCTGCGCGCCAATTGGACGGCGTTGCGCGGGCGGTCCGACCAGTTCTCGATCAGCGCGTGCATGCCGCGCGTCCACGCGCGTAAACCGTTGTGCCCGCTCAGTTCGGCGTACGCCCATGCGGCCCTGATCTGTTCACCTGCGGCGTCGAGGTAGCCGAGGTCGGTGCTGGCGTTGGCCAGCAGGCCCGACAGGGTGCCCGCCAGTAAGTACAGGTGGCTGGTGTCGACCGGTTTCTGCTGCCCGTCGAGCAGCCGGTACACCCGCCTGCGGACCCGCAGCATCTCGACCATCATCGGCGCCGGTGCGGCGTGCACGTATTCGTTGGCGATGCGCCGGACGTCGGCGTCGAGCTGGGCCAGCGTCGTCGCGCCGACATTGGTGCTCTCCGCGGCGGCCGCGTGTTCGCTGGCCTCGTGCGCAGCCGCCATGATCAACTCCCTCTCCGACATCACCTCGGGCACAGTGCCTTTGATTCCCGCGTCGACGAATGCGAGCAGATCGGCATCGCCTGCGGGTGCGAGCAAGGTCGAGAAACGTGCGCGGACAACATCGTCGGAGCGAGCCAGCGATGTGTCGAGTGCTGCTTGATTCACCGGCCGCGGGCGCACCCGCGCCCCACCGGCCTCCCATTTCGACACCAGCCGTTCGTGCACGCCGAGATGAGCCGCGAACTCCCGGATGCTCATTCGTTTGGCATCGCGAAGGGCTCTGGCCTCTCTGCCCGTCCACTCCCCGACCACGGCGTCACCTTTCGCGACGAACAACTCCGAACTCCAGAGTACGAGCGCGACAGTGAGACACGCCACATGTTCGTCGAATCGATTGTCAGAGGCAGTGAAAGGGCGGTGCGGGGCAGTGGTCACGCGCCCCCGCGCGCGCGATGCTTGAGGGGTGGAAGCCAGGACTGTCGATGACTGGGTGTCTTGCTACCAGCGCGAATTCGGGCTACCCGTCCGCGAGCGCGGTGGCTTCGTGATGCTGCCGATCACCGACCGGATCTGTGTGGTGCATCTGCCGACCACGCGGGCCGAGAAGGTGCTGGCGGTCCTACGGGAGCGACGCGGGGAGGGTCCGGTGCTGGCGCGCCAGATCCGCTGGAGTCTGCTCGCCGTCCCCGATGCCAGGCCGCCCGACGACGTGGCCACCGAACTGTCGGGCCTCGACATCGACATCCCCGCCATCGGCAGCGCCGTCATGCTGCCGACCAGCCTGGGCCGGTGGAGCCGCGAGGGCTGTCACTGGGTGCGCCCGCCCGCGGGCCACGATGTGCTGCCGCCGCTGTCGCTGGTGCTGCACATCGCCCTGTCGGTCGTGCCTCAGCGGGTCTCGACCGCGTTGAGGGAGTCGGGCGAGAGCGGGAAGTTCAGGTACGACCGCGACGGCGTCGGCCCGCGCTGACCCTGGTACTTCGATCCGGCCGCGGCACTGCCGTAGGGGTGCTCGGCCGGACTGGACAGCCGGATCAGGCACAGCTGCCCGATCTTCATCCCCGGCCACAGCGTGATCGGCAGGTTCGCCACATTCGACAGTTCCAGCGTGATGTGCCCGCTGAACCCCGGATCGATGAACCCCGCCGTCGAATGGGTGAGCAGCCCCAGCCGCCCCAGACTCGACTTGCCCTCCAGCCGCCCCGCCAGATCATCGGGCAGCGAGCACACCTCGAGCGTGGACCCGAGCACGAACTCCCCCGGATGCAGCACGAACGGCTCCCCCGGCTTCGGCTCGACCAGACTGGTCAGCTCGTCCTGCTGCTGCGCCGGATCGATATGGGTGTAGCGACTGTTGTCGAACACCCGGAACAGCCCGTCGAGCCGCACATCGATACTCGACGGCTGAACCATCGACTCGAGCATCGGTTCCACGCCGAGCCGCCCCGCGGCGATCTCGGCCCTGATGTCACGATCGGAGAGCAGCACGCGCCCAGTGTAGGCAGCCACCCACCCCAACCACCCCGGCCCCCCAACGACCTGCACCGACACCCGAAGACTTGTATCCCCCGCCGCCAGGTCTGATAGAGTCGCGAGCGCGTCAAAAGCACGCCGATGTAGTTCAATGGTAGAACTTCTGCTTCCCAAGCAGACAGCGCGGGTTCGATTCCCGTCATCGGCTCAACGGAAAAGGCCCCGGATCTTCGGATCCGGGGCCTTTTCTGCTGTCGGGTGGGGTTCAGCCTGTGTGCAGGGTGCGGAATTTGCTGCCGTGGAAGACGAGGGGGTCGATGTCTTCGCGGGTGGCCACTCGGTTGACGCGGAGGATGACGACGATGTGGTCGCCGGCGGGGACGTGGGTTTCGGGGACGCCTTCGATCCAGGCGGTGGCGCCGTCGATGAAGACGGCCTCGCCGGTGCCGCGGTGCAGGGCGGTTTCGCGGAAACGGTCGCCGTTGCGGGCGCCGAGGGCCTTGGCGGCGGCCTGCTGGTCGGTGCCGAGCAGGCTGAGGCCGAGGTGGCCCGCGGCGGCGAGCTTGGGCCAGGTCGACGAGGAGTTCTGGACGCAGAAGGAGACGAGCGGCGGGTCGAGTGAGACGGGGACGAAGGTGCTCACCGCCAGACCGTGTGGGGTGCCGTCGATTTCGGCGCACACGGCGACCACGCCGCTGGGGAAGTTGGCGAAGGCGCGGCGCAGGCCGGTGCCGTCGGCGGGAAAGTCCAAGAGCTCATGCATGATTCGTTGCCTCCACGGGCTGTTTCGCCCGGTCTGTCAGTGCGGCGACGACGGGTGCCCACCGTCGCGCGTATTCCTCGATGACGCCGTCCTCGGCGAAGCTGCGGTCGGCCAGGTAGAGGCCGGGCAGCGCCGCGGTGCCACCGATCTCCACCAGCACCGGCTTGAGCAGCAGGTCGGGTGCGAGTGCGTGGGTGGGTCCGGCGCCGAGCATCACCGGCACGGTGAGCACGCCCGCCAGCCCGGTGCCACCGTCGAACTGTTCGAGGAACAGCTTGAGCAGTCCGGTGTAGGTGGCCTTGAAGGTGGGACTGGCGAAGACCACCAGCTCCGATTCGGCGACGGCCTGCTTGGCCTCGGTCACCGCGGGGTCACCCCAGCCGAGCAGGCCCGGCCCGAGGGTGATGAGGTCGATGACCTGCGGTTCGATACCGGGACGCAGCGCCTCGGCGACCCGCACGGCGGCGTCGAGGGTGCGTGAGGCCGGCTTCGGATTGCCGACGACGACGGTCACTGTCACGGGGTTGTCCTCACTGTCGAATCTGTCAGATCACGCCGTGCAGCGGTGGCGGCCGGTCGTGCAGCACGGCCCGCCCGATGTGCTGGTACTTCCAGCGGACCGGGTCGTGCAGGGTGTGGGTGCGGGCATTGCGCCAGAAGTGGTCGAGCTGGTGCGTCGCGGCGGCGCTGCGTGTCCCACCGACCTCGAAGATCGCGGCGGACACCTCGTTGGCGGCCCGGTCGGCGAGGATCTTGGCGGTCGCGACCGCGATCGAGGCTTGCGCGGCATCATCGCGCTCGGTGTCGTCCTCCGCGTGGGTGGTCCCCGACGAGCGCACGGCCGCGTCGACGGCCGCACCGGCGACGACCAGCGTCGCCTCGGCAGCCGCCACCGACACCGCCAGCTCCCCGAACCGCTGCACCACCAGCGGATCATCCACCGCTCGCTCGACCTCGGCCTCGAACCACGGCCGACTCCGCGTCCGCACGAATTCGGCGGCAGCTTCGAGCGCACCACGCGCGATCCCCGCGTCGATGGCAGCGTGCAGCAGCTGCGCGAAGGCGCCGTATCCGGTCGGCGCGCCCACCGCGGCGGCGCGCGCCACCACGTTCTCGCGGCTCACACTCACGGAGTCGAACTCGACCGTCCCGCTCCCGGTGGTCCGCTGCCCCAACGCATCCCAGTCGTCGACGATGCGCACTCCCGGCTCCAGCGCGGCCACGAACGCCACGTACTCGCCGGAATCCAGTCCCGAAATCCCTTGGGGATCATCGAGTCTGGTGAGCACGGCGAGGATGTCGGCGAACAGCGATCCGGTGCAGTAGTACTTGGTCCCGGCGACGACGAACCGATCCCCCTGCACACGCAACACCGTCGAGATGTCGGCGACGGTCGCCCCACCACGCTCGGACTGCGCGTTCGCGATCCGCGCACCGGCCAGCACCCGCCCGAAATACTCCCGCTGCTGAGCGCGAGTTCCCGCCAGCCGCAACAGGTTCAGGTACACGAAGTGACTGTGCGGCACCTGCGCGATGTTGGGATCGCCGGTCGCCAGGATCCGGAACACCTCGGCCACCACGCTCGGCGGCAGGTCGGCGCCGCCGTACACCGCGGGCACCGTGATCGCGAGCAGTCCACTGGCCGAGAGCTGATCGAGTTCCTCGTGCGGCAGGCGCCGCGTGCGGTCCCGCTCGGCCGCTCCCGCGGCGAACTCGGCCGCCAGTTCGGTGGCGACCGAGAGGGCCTGGGCGGCGGTGGTGATCCGCTCGGCGGTCACCACCGTCATCAGCGTCCCGCCGCGACCGGGGTCGCTGCGGCCTCCAGTTCACGCACCAGCGGCAGCACCTTGGCGCCGAAGTACTCGACCTCCTCCTGGAAGTGCAGGAATCCGGCCAGGATCAGGTCGACGCCGAGCGCCCGGTAGGCCACGATCCGCTCGGCGATCTGCTCGGGTGTGCCGATCAGCCCGGTGCGGAAGCCGTCGTTGTACTGGACCAGATCCTCGAAGGTGGAGTCGGCCCACATGCCCTTGCGATCGGCGGTCGACGGACCGGCCTGCTGTACCGCGTCCCGGAACCCTTGCACGGCAGGCTTGTTCGCCTTCTCGATGATCTCGCGCAGGGTGTCGCGGGCTTCCTTCTCGGTGTCGCGGGCGATGATGAACCCGTTGAGGCCGAACTTCACCTCGCGGTCGTTGGCCCTGGCGACCTCGCGCAGATCGTCCAATTGCTCGGTGACACCGTCGAAGTCCTTGCCGTTGGAGAAGTACCAGTCGGCATAGCGGCCACCGTTGCGGCGGGCCGCCGAGGAGTTACCCCCTTGGAACAGTTCGGGATTCGGTCGTTCCGGGGTGTTGAGCGGCTTGGGCTTGAGGGTGAAATCACGGATGCGGTAGAAGTCGCCGCCGTAGTTCACCGCGTCCTCGGTCCAGATCTTGCGGATCACCTCGAGGAACTCGGCACTGCGCCGGTAGCGCTCGTCGTGTTCGAGCCACGGCTCACCGAGGGCCTGGAACTCACCGGCGAACCAGCCCGAGACCACGTTGATCGCGAACCGGCCACCGGACAGGTGGTCGGCGGTGGCGCCGAACTTGGCCAGCACCGCCGGATGCCACAGGCCAGGGTGCACGGCGGCGATCACCTTGAGCCGCTCGGTCGCCCCGAGCAGCGCGAGGCTGAACGAGGTCGACTCGTGCTGGAATTCCGCCCCGTAGGAAGCGGTGTAGCGGACCTGGGAGAGCGCGTAGTCGAACCCGTTGCGCTCCGCGGTCTGGGCGAGCTTCTTGTTGTATTCGAAGTCCCAGCTGGTGCGCTGCTCGATCTCGCTGGTCACGAGCCCACCACTGACATTGGGGACCCAGTAGGCGAACGAGACCTCGTCGGCGATTCTCTCCGTGGTCATGCGGCTCCTCCTCGTCGTCGGCGCTTCCAGTGCAACACCGGCGCCCTGACCCGACGAGGGTTTGAATCGGCGCGATCGATACGCGCGCGAGGTCAGCCGCCCAGGCGCACGCAGTCCGTGGCGATCTTGGACTGGGCCGCGGCGACCTTGCCGGAGTCCTCCTCGCCGAGCAGCTCGGCCGGGTCACCGGACTGCGCGTTGGACACCATCACCCGCAGCCCGTTCTGCGACATTCCCGATTCGAGGAAGACCTTCGCGGCGCAGTCGGCCAGCTCCGGATTCTGCAAACCCTTGTCCTGCAACGACTGGGACAGCTCCGCCTGAGTGACCGCGGGGCCCTCGTCATCGCTTCCACATGCCGACAGCAGCGGCAACGCGATGAGCGCCGCGGCGACGAGACAGATTCGCAATTGGTGTCCTCTCGATCGTCGCGCATCGGCCGATGCGCGGCCGTGTGGGATTTTGCCGCACCCTCGGCACGAAGGCCACCCACGGAACTGACTCATGAGTAAGGTAGGGCCATGGGAGACCACATCACCGTGCGCTTCGACAGCGACCGCGCATATATCTCGTTGAACCGGCCCGGCAAACACAACGGCCTGACGCTGGAAATGCTGCGCGATCTCGTCGCGGCATCCCGAAAAGTGGCCGAACACAAGGAAACCCGGGTCGCCATTGTCACCGGGAACGGGCCAAGTTTCAGTAGCGGACTCGATATCGCCGCCGCCACCCGCGAACCATTGGCTATCGTCCGGGAATTCCTGCCCCGGCCCTGGCGCGGTACCAACACCTTTCAGGAAGCGTGCTGGTCGTGGCGGCGCCTCGACGTTCCGGTGATCGCGGCGGTGCACGGCCGCTGCTTCGGCGGCGGGCTCCAGCTCGCCCTCGCCGCCGATTTCCGGATCGCCGCCCCCACGGCCGAATTCTCGGTCATGGAAGCCGCGCACGGGCTCGTTCCGGACATGTCGGGCGCGGCGACGTTGTCCCAGCTCATCGGCATCGACCAGGCCCTGCTGCTGACCCTGACCGCCGACCCCGTCGACGCCGCCCACGCCCGGAAGATCGGCCTGATCACCGAGGTCGCCGAGGACCCGCTGGCCGCCGCGGAAGCACTCGCCGACCGCGTCACCGCCCGCGATCCCCGGGCCGTCGCCGCCGCCAAACGCCTTTTCGACCGCTCATGGCACCGCAACCCGCGTGCCACCTTCGCCGCCGAGCGCGCGGCCCAACTGCCATTGCTGCTGCGTAAGGCACTGACTCGTAGCGACTGACAGGCAATCGGATGAAGAATTCGTGTCGGCTCCCACCTCGAGGTTCCCCACATCCGGTCGGAAGGCTGTTAGCATCGCTGCGATTCGCCAACCAGTCGAAATGTGGCACGTGACACAGGCGCCCCTGGAGCGTGCGTGACTTTCGGCCCGACCCGGAGGCTCCCACGACCGTGAACAAGACCGGATCCATCCTGCTGGCAGCACTGGCAGGGGCCACGGCCTTGCTGGTGAGCGGAGCCACTCCCGCCGTGGCGAATCCGAACGCCATCAACCCGATCCCCGTCCTCAACGGCACCCACGGCCTGCCTCCGCTGCACGGTCGCACCCAGGCCGTGTTCCAGGTGACCGGCATGGCGAGCCCGAACAACACCCAGAACTACAACGTCCTCGGCACCGACCTCGGCATCATGTGGGACAACGGCCGGGGCGAGATGCTCACCGCCTTCGGCGACACCGCGGGCCTCGGCTTCCCCAATCTGCTCGCGGGCAGCACCTGGGCGTGGCGCTCCAACATCCTGGTCCGCAGCAACAGCAAGAACCCGGCCAACGGCATCTACTTCGACAGTGTGGTGCGCGATGTGATCGGCCAGGCGCGCGACCTGATCCCCAGCCCGAAGATCCCGTTCCTGGAGATCAGCCGCATCCCGACCGCGGGCATCTCGGCCAACGGGGTGCAGTACATGTCGCTGATGTCGGTGAAGACCTGGGACGCGCCCGGCGAGTGGACCACCAGCTTCTCCGGCCTGGCCGCCTCCGCCGACAACGGCGAGACCTGGGCCGATCTCGGCCACACCCGCCGTCCCGCCGAGGGCGGCAACGCGAACTTCCAGATGAACGCCTTCCTGAAGGACGGTGGCTTCATCTACGAGTACGGCACCGCGTCGGGCCGCAACAACGACGCCTTCGTCGCCCGCGTGCCCGAAGGCGAGATCGAGAACCTCGGGGCCTACGAGTACTGGGACGGCAACGGCTGGCGCCCCAACGACGTGAACGCGGCGGCGCCGGTCATGCACGGCGTCGGCGAGCTGTCGGTGATGTACAACGAGTACCTCGGCGAGTTCGTCTCGCTCACCACCGATCCGTTCAACTCCGTGGTGATGCGCCGCGCGTCCTCCCCGCAGGGCCCGTGGAGCGCCCCGGAGGTCCTGATCGATGCCCGCGAGCTCCCCACCGCCTACGCCCCGTCGATCTTCCCGTACCAGACGGGCCGCGACCTGTACTTCATGACGACCATCCATTCGCAGTACAACGTCGTCCTGATGCGCACCACGCTGTAGTTTCGCGCGCCCTACACTCGAACCATGGATTCGGCGGAGTGGGATGCGCGGTATGCGCGCAGTGAATTGGTGTGGGGCGCACCGCCGAACAGCACGGTGGTCGAGTATGTCTACGGCCTGGACAAACGCGTCGCCCGGCTCGCCGCCGAAACCGACGCCACCCCGCCGCCCCTGCCCCGTGCGCTCGACCTGGCCTGCGGCGAGGGTCGCCACGCGCTGTGGCTGGCCACCCACGGCTGGCAGGTGCAGGCCGTCGACTTCTCCCAGGTCGGCATCGACAAGGGCCGCACCGTCGCCGCGCGCCTGTCCCGTTCGGTCCGCTCCCGGGTGGACTGGCGCTGCGCCGACATCACCGAGCTCGCCGCCGCCGAGGTCACCGGCCCGTTCGAGCTGATCCTGATGGTCTTCGTCCACCTCCCCGCCGATCAGCGCCGCCCCCTGCTGCGCCAGCTCGCCGGCATGCTCTCCCCTGGCGGCATGCTCCTGGTCCTCGGCCACGACACCAGCAACGTCACCGACGGCTACGGCGGCCCCCAGGACACCGACATCCTCTTCACCCCCGAGGACATCCGCGCCGACCTCGACGACCAGGGCCTCACCATCCGCGTCGCCGACCAC
Organism: Nocardia sp. NPDC058176; assembly: GCF_042883805.1. Classification (NCBI taxonomy): domain Bacteria; kingdom Bacillati; phylum Actinomycetota; class Actinomycetes; order Mycobacteriales; family Nocardiaceae; genus Nocardia; species Nocardia sp. NPDC058176. The sequence continues at coordinate 947,420 of NZ_JBHVVA010000002.1, forward strand.
GTCTTCCGCCCCACCGAGGGCCCGGACGCCATCGACGCCCTCGTCATCGCCGAGCGCCCCACTCCCTGATCAAGATCAGCACGCTCTGGTGGCGGCTTCTCGGCCGTTACGCACACCAGAGCGTGGTGATCACTCGTCCAGTCGGCGCCAGCGGGCGAACCAGGGGATGACGGTCGCGGCGATGAGGTCGAAGCCGGTGCGGAACGAGTGGGGCTGCTTGGGGATGACGCGGACTTCGGTGGCGTCGGTGGGGTCGGGGATACCGAAGGGGTCGCTGCCGCCGTTGATGACGACGACCTCGATGTCACCGGTGGCGAGGAGCTCCTCGCGCCGGGACTTCTCCGGCTTTCCGGGCGGGTGCAGCGGGAAGGACAGGGCGATCACCCCGCGCGCGTCCGCCGCCACCGCGGTGCGACACGCCACCCGCGCGCCGTTGCTGCGACCCCCCTGGACGAGCGGGATCCCGGGAAATCGCGCGCGCAGCGCGGCCACGATCTCAAGCCAGGCCTCGTCCTGCTTGACCGCCGAACCGGGTGCGCGCCGTCCGGCAACCCGGTAGGGCTGGACCACACGAGCCACCACGCCACCGGCTTCGACCGCCGAATCACGCACTACCAGAATGTCTTTCGCGTCGACGCCGCCGCCGGAGCCGTGCGTGATCGCCAGCAGGAAGCTCGGCTCGGCAACCTCGTCGAGCTCGATCTCGGCCGGTCCCGCACTCGTCTCGATGCGCACACCTCACGGTAGCCCCACGCACACTGCGAGCAACCGCGCCACAGCCAGGCGTGTTTTTCACATCACATTGCCGCACACCCCTTTGCCGAAGCGATTACCCACCGGTAATATGGTCAAGAAGTTACCCGCGAGTAGCATGCGGAAAACCGGCAAGGCTACCCGGTGGACGTCACGACGGGCGGGAACGGCGCACAACCGACCGCACCAGAACTCAACGGAGAGTGAGTACTCACATGGGCCACTACAAGGCAAACGTTCGCGACCTCGAGTTCAACCTCTTCGAGGTTCTCGGCATCGACAAGCTCCTGGACGCGGGCGCCTTCGGTGATCTCGACACCGACACCGTGAAGGAGATGCTCTCCGAGGTCCGCCGCCTGGCCGAGGGCCCGCTGGCCGACTCGTTCGCCGACGCGGACCGCAACCCGCCCACCTTCGACCCGAACAACCACACGGTCACCCTGCCCGAGTCCTTCAAGAAGTCCTACAAGGCGCTCGAAGACGGCGAGTGGGCCAAGGTCGGCGTCGTCGAGGAGCTCGGCGGCCTGAATGCGCCGTCCGCGATCACCTGGGCCCTGTCGGAGATGGTGCTCGGCGCCAACCCGCCGATCCAGATGTACGCCGCGGGCGCCGGCTTCGCCCAGGTGTTCTTCAACAACGGCACCGAAGAGCAGAAGCAGTGGGCGGCCAAGATCGCCAACCGCAACTGGGGCGCCACCATGGTGCTGACCGAGCCCGACGCGGGCTCCGACGTCGGCGCCGGCCGCACCAAGGCGATCAAGCAGGAAGACGGCACCTGGCACATCGAGGGTGTGAAGCGCTTCATCACCTCGGGCGACTCCGACGACCTGTTCGAGAACATCATGCACCTGGTGCTGGCCCGCCCCGAGGGCGCCGGACCGGGCACCAAGGGCCTGTCGCTGTTCTACGTCCCGAAGACCCACTTCGACTTCGAGACCGAGACCCTCGGCGATCGCAACGGCGTGTTCGTCACCAACGTCGAGCACAAGATGGGCATCAAGGCCTCGGCCACCTGTGAGGTCACCTTCGGCGGCCACGGCATCCCCGCCAAGGGCTGGCTGGTCGGCGAGGTGCACAACGGCATCGCGCAGATGTTCGACGTCATCGAGAACGCCCGCATGATGGTCGGCACCAAGGCCATCGCGACCCTGTCGACCGGTTACCTGAACGCGCTGGACTACGCCAAGACCCGCGTCCAGGGTGCCGACCTGACCCAGATGACCGACAAGGCCGCGCCCCGCGTGACCATCACCCACCACCCGGACGTGCGTCGTTCGCTGGCCACCCAGAAGGCGTACGCCGAGGGCCTGCGCGCGATCTACCTCTACACCGCCGCCCACCAGAACCCCGAGATCGCCGAGGCCGTCTCCGGTGCGGACAAGGACGTCGCGTTCCGCGTGAACGACCTGCTGCTCCCGATCGTCAAGGGTGTCGGCTCCGAGCGCGCCTACCAGTACCTGACCGACTCGCTGCAGACCTTCGGTGGCTCCGGCTTCCTGCAGGACTACCCGATCGAGCAGTACATCCGCGACGCGAAGATCGACTCGCTCTACGAGGGCACCACCGCCATCCAGGCCCAGGACTTCTTCTTCCGCAAGATCGCCCGCGACCGCGGTGTGGCCCTGGCCCACGTGGCAGGCCAGATCCAGAAGTTCATCGACTCCGACTCCGCCAACGAGCGCCTCAAGGGCGAGCGCAAGCTGCTCGCCACCGCGCTCGAGGACGTCCAGACCATGGCCGCCACCCTGACCGGCCACCTGATGGGCGCCCAGGAGCAGCCGACCGAGCTGTACAAGGTCGGCCTGGGTTCGGTCCGCTTCCTGATGGCCGTCGGCGACCTGTTCATCGGCTGGCAGCTGCTGCAGCAGGCCGAGATCGCCCTCGCGGCCCTGGACAACGGCGCCACCGGCACCGATGTCGCCTTCTACACCGGCAAGGTCGCCTCGGCGCAGTTCTTCGCCCGCAACGTCCTGCCGGAGCTGACCGCCACCCGCGCGATCCTGGCCAACCTGGACAACGACATCATGGAGCTGGACGAAGCGGCCTTCTGAGGTTGACCGTCTGACCTGAACGGCCCGGAGCTATTGCTCCGGGCCGTTTGTCGTACCAGGCGCGACTGTCGTGATTCGGCGATTACCAGAGTAAAGTTCGTGCGTTTACCAGAGTAGGGACCCTGCGATTACAAGACTAGAAGCCGTGCGATTGCTAGATTAGCCATATGGCCGAGTATCACCCGCGAATCATCGACCCAGTTCTGGACGATATCCAGCCGCACCTGAGAGCGCTCGCGATTTTCGGCCCCAAAGGCGTGGGAAAGACCGCGACCGCCCTCCAGCGCGCCGCCTGGACCATCGACCTCAGTCTGCCCGCCCAACGAGAGCTGATCATCGCCGACCCATCGATTTTGACTCGCACGAAGGGACCCGTGCTGGTCGACGAGTGGCAACGGCTGCCCGAGGTCTGGGACCACATCAGGCACGCCGTCGACGGGGGATCGCCACCAGGACACTTCATCATCGCGGGTAGCTCGGCTCCCCGCGGAGCGGTTGTCCACTCCGGCGCGGGCCGGATCGTCCCGATGCGGATGCGGCCGTTGAGCATCGCCGAACGTGGTATCGAAGCCCCGACCGTACGGTTGGCCGATCTCCTCGACGGTGGGACCGATATCCATGGATCGACAGCACTGCGACTTGTCGACTACGTCGAAGAGATCACCGCATCGGGGTTCCCCGCGATTCGCCCGCTGCCGCCTCGGGTTCGCCGCGTCGAGCTCGATGCCTATCTCGACAATGTCGTGCAACGCGAGTTCCCGGAGCAGGGCTATCCGGTGCGCAAACCCGAGGTGCTCCGCGCGTGGCTGGCGGCGTACGCGGCCGCCACTTCCTCGACAGCCGCGTACTCCAAGATTCTCGATGCGGCTACCCCTGGTCTGCCGAGCAAGCCCGCCCAGGAAACTACGCTGGCCTATCGCGATGCGCTGTCGTCGTTGTGGCTCTTGGATCCCGTTCCAGCGTGGATTCCGAGCCGGAACCACCTCGACCGACTCGGGCAAGCTCCCAAGCACCAGCTCGCGGATCCCGCCCTGGCCGCACGTCTGCTCGGTCTCGATGCGAAGGCTTTGCTTCGCGCCGAGCAAGGCACCGGAAGGCGGCTCCGCGAAGGCACGATTCTCGGCGCACTGTTCGAACATCTGGTCACACTGAGCGTGCAAGCCTACGCGCAAGCTGTCGATACCCAGGTCGGACATCTGCGGACCCGCAACGGAGATCACGAGATCGACCTCATCGTCCAACGCTCGGACGGTCGGGTACTGCCGATCGAGGTGAAGCTCGCGGACCGGGTCACCGATGTCGATGTCAAACACTTGCTCTGGCTCCGGGACCGGGTTGGCGACGATGTCGTGGATGCGGCCGTCGTGTACGCGGGCGAGAATGCGTACCGCCGTCCGGACGGAATCGCTGTCATCCCACTCGCGCTTCTAGGACCTTGAGTCGCGAACCGACGCTGTTGCTCCGGGCCGTTTGTCGTTTCCTCGGCAAGATCAGCGCGTATCCTGGGTAATACCGTCGATGCATCGCTCGGGGGGTCGAGATGGCTGAAAGTTCCGCGCTCAGTGTGTATTTGCGCGAACGGCGGATGGCGGCCGGGCTCGCCCGGACCGAGCTGGCCGTGCGCGCGCAGATGGCGCCGCTGCTGATCACGCAGATCGAAGCGGGCACGCTGGTGCCCAATCCGCCGATGCTGCAACGCCTCTTCGACAGCCTCGACGTACCGCAGTGGTACCGCAAACACATCCTGGTGCTCGGGCTGCCCGCGGTCGAGTCCGGCCCGCCGCCCACCACACCCTCGGCCGAGGACCTGGCCGACCTGGCCAGCCTCACCCACCCCGCCTGCTTCCAGCGCTTCCCCACCATGGACGTGCTCGCCGCGAACGCGGACTACCAGCGCCTGTTCCCCGGCCTCGGCGCCGGCGTCAACATGCTGCAGTGGATGTTCCTCAATCAGACCGCGAAAGAGGTCTTCGTCGACTGGACCACCGAGGCCCAGCTCCTCGTCCACGCCTTCCGCATGCTCTCACCCCTCGCCCCCACCCAGCGCATCAGCGCGATCGCCGAAGCCTGCGGCCGCTCCCCCGACTGGGACGAGATCTGGGCCAGCGACGTCCGCCCCCAGGACATCGCCCGCCGCCACCTCCGCCTACGCGAACCCGGCACCCCCACCGAACGCCGCATGCTCCTGCGTGTCTACGACCCGGCCTTCCCCACCCGCCCCTGGTGGCTCTACCGCCTGATCCCCACCCGCTGACCGCCCCCGGAAACGAGCTCGGCACCCGCCGAATCCGACGGGTGCCACGCTGCTGAGAAAACCGACTACCCCGCCGACCCGGTCGAGAAGGCAGCGAGCAGGTTCAGGATCTGAATCAGGGCATCCAACGTATTTCCTCTTTCGTCCGAATGAACACCGTGTTCCTACCACCCCGAGATGACGGAACACGTCGCCCGGGTGAACGGCCGGCGAACACGCCCGCCCGAACCTAGACCCTCCCCCCACCCCCGTCGACACTTCACCTCACCCTGAGCCGAAACCACGAAAACGGCCCACACTCCGGCAAGGAGTGTGGGCCGTTTGGCTCAGTGCATGCTTGCCCGACTAGTTCGGGGGGTAGTTGCCCCCGGCGCCGAAGAGATCGCGGTAGATCCAGAACACCGCGCCATCCTCCGCGAAGAAGGTCGTCGCACCCGACAGACCGGATTCACTCGGTGTTTCCTGTGGCGGCTGCTCAGGGCTGGGCACCGTGAGACCGGGCAGGACACCCCGCCGGATGAGGTAGGTCTCCTCACCGGCGACCGCGTTACTCGGGACCTCCCAATAGGTGTCCCATGCGGTCGGCGGCTCCGGAGAGCCACCACCGACGACCCCGCCCAGAAACGCGCGAGCCTGGACAGGCCGCGCCTGCCGGGGCACTCGAATCCTGGTCCACGCATCGTTCGAATTCACCCGCAGGCGAATCAATTTCGACATTTCATTTCCTTTCATCAGGTATCGGGGGACGCGGCGCCTGATCAGGCCGCATCGACGACCGAGTATGTTTCCGAGCCCGGCCTGCACAGTGGCGTCGCGGTTGTAAGAGCTACTAACGGGTTCAGTTATGAGGCAATGAGACCCACTGTTGTGCAGTATGTTTCGCCGTGACGGCACCGTGGGTCGTGGATGATGAACTGTGGGCGGTTATCGAGCCGCTGCAGCCGGCGACGCCAGCAGACACCCGCCCGGCCCAACACAACCGGAGGCTGGTGTTCCAGGGGATCTTGTTCGTGCTGTTCATCGAGTGGGAAGACCTTCCCCAGGAACTCGAGTTCGGGTCCGGGATGACGTGTTGGCGCAGGCTACGCGACTGGCAAGCCGCCGGAGTGTTGCTCCAAACATCACCTGCTGACCTGTGGAAACGGGTTCCCTCGTCGTGGAACTGTCCGCGGCCAACGTCAACGACCACCTGATGCTCGCGCCCGTGCCCGATCGGGTTCACCCCTTGCGTGGACGGCCAGGGCCACCGCGACGCCGGATTGAGAATCCGATCACCGACAAGGGCTACGACTGCCCCCGCGTGTACACCGAGCTGCGACAACGCGGGATCACCGGCTACATCCCGCGCCGCGGAACCCGCGACAAAGTCACTGCCGACCGCTGGATCGTCGAGCAAACCATTGCCCTGATCCACCAGCACTGGCGTCTGACCGTCCGGTGGGAGTATCGCACCGACATCCACTACGGATTCCTGAATCACGTTGCCTCACTGATATGTTGGCGACGACTCAGCAACCGAACCCGTTAGGAGCTCTTAGCGAGATATTCCTCATGAGTCCAGCCGCCGGTCCAGACGTCGCGCGCTGGACCGACTACGTAGATTCCCGAGCTGCCGTGCCGCGCTCGTCACATCCTCCAATTCGCTGGTTGGGAATTCCTTGTCGGAATCCTCAACCCAAGACTCAACCTCCAGTTCGAAGGGTGTCGCCACGTGGAGACCCTGCCGAAATGCCTCAACGACTTGGTCGGCCAGCATTTCGTACGTGCGGTAACGAACCGGCCAACCTACGAGCAGATGCCAGTTGTCCGAGCGCCCTTTCGAGGGCGGGCACCACCCGCCTCCCCGCAGCCTATCCTCGAATTGATCAGGCATCTGAAAATCTGCACCGAGATTGTCGTTATGCACGATCTCGCACCACAGTTCTGGCTCACCAACAAAGAAGCGAGAGAAACGCTCACCAGCAGCTTTGACAATCAGGTAGCCCTTGGTTGGCATACCCGACAATGTCAATGCCAGTGCCGTGGATAAATTCCTCCAGTCAGCATCCCCAGCGTCTAAGCTCACCATTTCCCCATCACCAGCTCGCGTATTCCTTTGTCAGAACTTCGGATTAGCCAACTCGAGTACTATTGACCGACTGAGAGATCGCAGACATATCGATATGCCTGAAGCATCCCACGCCATGACTGCATCGACGCCGGGCTCAGTGCGCGTCGGCGCGCCAAGAACGGGTTCAAGTGCGAACACAAGTTCTGCGTATGAATCAACGATCGACTCTCGACTGTCAACCCAAGGAACTGATTGATCGAGAATTTCAGTCACATACATTGTGATATCAGAGAATACCCTCTTTCGCATAAACACACGAGCTTCCGGACGAACGACCTCCAAATTTGTTTGAAAAGTCATGCCATTTTCTCCGGACCATTCAGAAACCCACCCTGCAACTTCTGTGAACCGCGTCACATCATCAACATATCCAGTCCATTCGAACTGTTTGGCGAGCCTTGCAATCCGAACCGCGCCGTCAACATCGACCTGCATGGAGTAGGCCTCCCTTGTTGTCCTCGAATAGATAAAGCATAGGTCAGCATAGGTCAGCCTCCCGCTTACGAACATTAGTCCAGCGTAGGCGGCAGGGTCGTGAATATTGCCTGCCCAGGACAGCGGGGACCACAAAGATGGCGTCCGTAGTCAACGATACTTATTGATCCCTTTTCATCCTGCCGCGGCAGCCTGAAGCTGGTGCTCCTGAAGAACACGGATCGTCTTGACCAGCCGGGTGGCCAGAGCCCGCTGCCGGACCCATGTTGACGTGACGCGGATCGGTCTATGCGCCGAATTTATGATGCGCCCCTTCGGAGTGCCTGCGAGTTGAGCGGACCCGGAGCCAGGTTCTCGACGTCGTCCCTCAGGCGTCGATCAGCCGAGCGGAAGTCGACAGAAGGAGAGGCCGCAATAAAATCGTTCATCAATGCCCGACTGCTATTGCGAAATTCACCAACTTCTCCACCGCCCATGATTCCCACACCTTTCACAACCGATAGTAATACCACGAATTTCCGAGGTGGATATACACGTGATCATATTCATTATTCGAGCGACTCTCATTCGGTAGATAGAGAAATCCGCTTTGTGCCCATGGATAGTCTTTCGCCAACACGAATTGGCACGTCCCAAGAGAGTCACGCTCGACGTGATGGAATCTGTAGGTACCGATCTCTACACCTTCGTATGAAGTTCCCGACCTGCCGCGGTCAAGGTCTTCACACGTCGCGGCTGCGCGATCCATAGCATCCCGAGACACCATCCATCCGAGCCGGCCAGGTACGTGGAGCCAGGTCGAGACCACCGTCACCGCGAGGAAAGCGGGGACCAGAAGCCCCAATCGCCACCACCTCGGGTAACGCATGTGACCGAGAAGGGCGAGTACCAACCACACCAGCACCGGGACGACCAGTGCTACCCCGACCGGTATCACTACCTGGATATCATCGAACGCCGTTACGTCAGCCCATACGAGCCAAAGGCAGCACGCCTGCGTCATAACAGTCGCCACTGCCATCGACACTTTCCATTCCGTCGGAATACTTTGTGGCAGAGCAGGATCCAAGATCATGGGCACAAGCTACCGGACACTTCACACTCGATCGGTCCCATCTCAAGTGGAGTAGAGAACGATCAGCTGACGAAACCCGACAAGGTCAGCGCCACCCTGCGGCTTGCTCGCAAGGAGCGCGAGATGTCGATGGACCGCGCCGCGAAAGCAGCTCGAATCAGCACCAGCCTGTGGACACAGGTCGAGAACGGCACGCAGTACAAACGGGGCCAGAAGGTCCCGGCCAGCACGACCGCCGAGACCCTGCAGGCGATGGCCGAGGCGGTCGGTCTCGACGCGTCGCCGCTGCTCACACAGGCGGGCCTGGATCCGGCGCCGGTCGAGCAACCGAGACCACAGCCCCAGGAGGGCATCGTCGACCTGTCCGGGCACTCCGAGGGTGACCTTCGGATCGTGGCGGCGTACGTCAACGGTCTCCGGGCTGCCAGACACAGCTGATCATCGAATGCCCCGCCTTCGCGCGGGGCATTCGTCGTCTCGGCGCCGACGCGCCCATATCCCCGTCAGCCCAGGCGGAAGCGGTTGCGGTATTCGGTGGGGGTGGTGTCGAGGGTGCGGCGGAAGGCTCGGGTGAGGGTGTCGATGGTGTTGAAGCCGCAGGTGGTGGCGATGCGTTGGAGGGTTTCGTCGGTGGTTTCGAGGCGGTGGCGGGCTATTTCGACGCGGGCGGATTCGATGTAGGCGGCGGGGGTCATGCCGAGTTCGGTGCGGAAGATGCGGGTGAGTTGGCGGTCGCTGACGTTGGCTTGTTCGGCCAGGACCGAGACGGTGAGCGGGGTCGCGATGTTGCGGGTGATGTAGTGGCGGAGGTCGTCGATGCGGCGGGTGGTGGAGACCGGTTCGAGTGAGACGCTGAATTGGCTTTGGCCACTTGGCCTTTTGAGGTACATCACGAGTTGGCGGGCCACGCGCAGGGCGAGTTCGTCGCCGAAGTCGTCGGCCACCAGGGCGAGGGTGAGATCGAGGCAGGCGGTGAGGCCGGCACCGGTCCAGATGTCGCCGTCGCGGATGTAGATGGGGTCGGCGTCGACGTCGACGGCCGGATGTTCGGCGGCGAGCTGGCGCGCGGTCGACCAGTGCGTGGTGGCGCGCTTGCCATCGAGAAGTCCTGCGGCAGCGAGGATGTGGGCGCCGACGCAGACCGAGGCGATGCGGCGGGCGTCCTTGGCCAGGACGGCCACGGCGTAGACGACGGACGGGTCGACGAGCGCTCGGACGCGGCGCTGATCGTCCACCTCGACCGCGCCGGGGACCACCACGGTGTCGATCCGGCGGGAGGAGACCTCGAGGAAGGTGGTGTCGGGAAGTACGCGGACGCCCGCCGAAGTGGTGACCGGGTCCATGGTCTCGGCGGCGAGCATCACCTCGTAGCCGGTGGGTTCGTCGAGTTCGCGTTGCAGGAGGGAGAAGACCTCGGGCGGGCCGGTGACGTCGAGCAGGTCGACGCGGTCGAAGAGGACCATGACGATCAGCCGCTCCACCCGACCCCTCCTCGCATGTCTGAATCTGCAGGCTACATGACATTGCCGACATCTCGGGCCGTCTTTAGCGTGGAATCGTTCCCGATAGGAAGGTCCCCCGATGACTTCGACGACTCTGCGCGAGCTCAATGGTCTCGACGACAGCCCGGCCACCCTGGCCGAGTCCACCCTGATCCTGGTCGACTACCAGAACACCTACACCCGTGGCGTGATGGAACTGACCGGATGGCGGGCGGCTCTCGACGCGGCCGTCGAATTGCTTGGCGCCGCAAGGGACTCCGGTGCCACGGTCATTCACGTCATCAATGACGGTGGGGCGGGAACCCCCTACGACATCACCGCCGACATCGGCCGAATCCACCCCGATCTTTCGCCCACCCCGGATGAGCGGGTGGTCGTCAAGACCGCGCCCAACGCCTTCGTCGGCACCGAACTGGGCGAACTCGTCGACGCGGCGGGCAACGAGACGGTCGTGATCGCGGGCTTCATGACCCACATGTGCGTCACCTTCACCGCCGAAGGAGCCTTCCTCCGGGGCAACAAACCCACCGTCGTCGCCGACGCCTGTGCCACCCGGCCCCTCGCCGACGTCCCGGCGGAGCAACTCCACCGCAGCGCCCTCGCCACCCTCCGGGATCTCTACGCGGTGGTCGTTTCCACCGCCACCGAGCTCTGATCAACGAGGAACTCTCGGATCATCTGCATAGACTTCCCTTGTGCAAGAACATGATCCGACGATTCCGCTGGCGTATCCAGCTGCTACGAACCCAGTCGGAGTACTTGCCTTCACCCTGGGGGTGTTGACCGCGACGCTCGCCGCGGTCACCGCGGTGACCGCCGAGAGCGGAATCGCACCGGTGCCCGTTGCGATCTCGAGCATCGGCATCGCGGTTGCCGTATTCGGCGCGACACGCATGCGCGCCGCCACGCCGGAACTGGTCATCGACAGCCACGGTGTCGTGATCCGGCTGATCGGCCGAATTCACTGGACGGAAATCGATCGGGTACGAGTGCGCACGATCGATGTCGGACCGAAGGTTCTCGCGAGTCGACGCCTCAACACGAACCTGGAAATAGTCCTGGCGGATCCAGTTTCCGTGATTTCACGCATGGACAGGCGAGCACGGCTGCTCACCGCACTGTCGCCGGTGGCCGGGTGGAGCCGAGCGAGTGTCACAGCGTCGCAAGTTCTTCCGCACACGATCAACGATGTCATCCATGACATGCGGCTGTATCACCCGGCGTTGCGGGTGGAGACATAGCGGAGTACCTCGAAAACGACGAATGCCCCGCTGGGAGCGAGGCATTCGATTCGCTGAGACGTGTGCGTGGCCGTTGGGGATCGGGCCGTAGGTGCAGTGGACGAAGTCGGAGTGGGACCGGATAGTCGCGCGCCGAGCGGAAGGTGGCACCGCCCTCGGAGCTGTCAGTTCAGCGGGGCCGACTTCCACCAGTTCAGGACCTCGTCGGGGGTGCCGTATCCGTCGGTGAAGAAGAGGAAGCCGGAGCGCTGTGGGTCGTCGAAGAAGGACGTGATGATCTTGTGGCCATTGTCGGTGTACTTGTGGTTCGTGTACGGACGACCGTGGTTGGTGTCGATCGACACCGTGTTGGGTGGGAGAGCGGTGAGCACCGAGTGGGTGTCGGCGGGGGACTGATAGGCGTAGACGCGGTAGAAGGGGTCCTGGCTGTCACCGCCCGCGAAGCAACGCCATTGCCAGACCCAGTTGCCGAAGTCGGGGTCGCCGCGGTTCGGGTCGGGGAGGTAGCCGCGGTCGGTCTCCCAGCAGGTCGCCTCGCGATAACCGATCTCGCCTTCGCGGGAGGCGGGGACCAAACGGGGGAAGGCGGCGCTGATCGTTTCCGCGGTGGGGGTGCTCGTTTGAGCCGAGCCGGTCGACGCGGGGGCGACCGGCTCGGCTGCCGCGTCGGCACCGAACATGGACAGGCCGGTCGCCGTGATGACGGCGGCGAGAAGGGCGCGTGACTCGAACAAATCTGTGTCCTGATGGTGAGTGGGTACGAAAACGACGAATGCCCCGCTGGGAGCGGGGCATTCGATTCACTGAGATGTCAGGAGGTGGCGTCCGGGTCGGCGGCGTCGTCGCCGTCGGACGAGCCGGTGGTCAGGGCCTTCAGCAGGGCGGCGATGCCCTCGGCGGAACCGGTCTCGGTCTCGTCGGCGACGGTGTCGCCATCGGTGGCGTCGTCGCCGCCGGCCGAGCCGGAGATCAGGGCCTCGAGCAGGGCGGCCAGGCCCTCGGCGGAACCGGTGGAGGCCTCGGTCTCCTCCTTCTCGGAGACGTCGTCGCCATCGGTGGCGTCGTCACCGGCCGAGCCGGAGCTCAGCGACTCCAGCACGGCGGCCAGGCCCTCGGCCGAACCGGTGGAGGGCTCCTCGGCGGCGGAGACGCCGGTGCCGAGCAGGACCATTCCGGCCGCGAGAACGATACCGAGGCCGAGCGTACGAAGCTTCTTCATGAAATGAATCCCCTTGATATAAAGCATGACTGCCGACTATCTCGCCGGACGGAAACTTTTCTAACACGGACGGCGGATGCCGCCCCAGCCCGAATTTTTCGGGGCATTCGCGGTGGCTGTGCCACGAATTTGCTGACGCCGCGCTTCGTGATCGCTCCGGATCGAGGATTGCAGTGCGATCCTTCATCGAGCGACGCTCCGAGGTCACCATGGGTGGTGACCACCGCGTCATACCCGCTGGACAATCGATCGGGCGTGCGCAACGGTCGACAGAAGGCCGGGAATGCCAGGTCAGGGCGCCCTCACCTGGCGGAGCGCAACATCGGTGAATACCCAGCTATCAGCCGATCCATGCCATGATTGATCTCACGTCATCAGGACGTAACACCTCCATGTCGGGAAACGATTGGGCACCAACTCGATTCGACCTCGGGCGGAGTGCGCACGCTGCCGATTTCCCCATGATTGACCCGACCGTTGCCAGGTCGCCGACTGCCGCTATGCCGGGCAGTTGACCGTGTACTCCCATTTGGTCTCGTCCAAGCCGCTGACCCGGACGGTCACCGTTGACGCGCTGCCCGCGGGCAGTGAAACGACCGCAGAGCCGGTGCCCTCATTGATGTTGTCGCCGACATAGCCGGTGTCGAGCACCTGGGCGCCCTGATAGAACACCTGAATTCGGTCCGGAATGTTCAGGGTTTCATAGGAGAGGACGAAACTGGTGGGCCCCGTGGCACCGAGCTGATGCACGGTGTTCGTCACGCCCGCCCCGCCGGACTTGGTGACCCGGTTGCACTGCTGCACGCCCTCGGCGGAGCCGCCGGCGCTGCCACTGAGAATGCCGCTCCCGGTGTCGAGCAGATCACCGAGAATCCCACTGCCGGTGTCGATGACACCGCTGCCCGTCTCACCACTGCCGGTGTCGGCGGCGGCCACACCGGCGAACCCGAGCAGCGAGCACGCCGCCCCGACCGATGCCACTGCTGTTCTGTACTTCAACGCTTCCTCCACACCACGTCTCGCCGCGGATTCCGCGGCGGCCCCGGGGCCTCGATATCCTCCCGTTTGCCCAGCCCGACAGCTGGGTACGGAAGTTCTAACACTGTTTTTAGAGGATGTGGAGTCCGCGAAATTCGGGAAGATGAAGATTCAAATGCCCTGCGGTAGCCGAATTCTGACAGTCGGCGGCATTGGCGATCTGGCAACATTCCATCCACAGCCCACATGGCGTCGAGCAATTCCTTAGCTCGCGGAAGAAAACACCGGTCGGTAGACCAAGAGATCCGATAAGTCCAGATTCAGCAAATAGTTCGCTATTTACCCTGGCGAAATTGAGTAATATCACAGCTAATTCACGTAACGAGCCATCGTCGGCAGGCGATCACCGCATCCACCGTGGACGCCGAGATTCCGAAATACATTGCTGTACTCCACCTTTGGGCTCCTGACTAGGATGAACTGAGCACCGCCCGCCGGATCGAGCCGCAGGGCCGCCCCCCGAGACCCGAGGTCCCTCTCCGATGCGCGCACCACTCCGGCAAACCGGATTCCTCAGCCGCGGCGCGCGCGGCGACATGCTCACGGGAGCTTCGTTCGCCGCCGTTGCCCTCGGAATTCTCTTCGTGGTGCTCGGTCTCGCGATCGATGAGCCGACGATCGCGACTCTGAGCCTGTTCCTGCTCCCCCTCGGAGTAGTCGGCCTGGCCGACTACTACGCCGAGAAGGGCGAGCGTTCGCCCGTGGTCCACCACACGGACGATCCGAGCACGGTGATCCTGCGCTACCGCCCACTCCGGCCACTGGTCACCCTGACGATATTCACGCCGATCGCGGGCATCAGCGCGATCTTCGGTTGGTTCCAGGGCGGCCTGACCGAAGTGACGTTCAACGGGATCGTCCTCTGTCTCTGCGTCCTGTTCATGGCCGTGATCTTGGCCATGAGTCGGCGTTCCATACGGATGATCGTTTCGCCGAACTCGCTCAGGGTGCAGATGCCCTGCCTGGATTGGGAATTCGACTGGGACAACGTCCTCGGGGTCAACCGCGCCGAAATGCAGCACAATGACGCCGTCGCCATCATGTGCGCCAGGGCGGGCATGCGGCGGCATCGTCCGGACAAGCGAGGGGCCGCGCAGTTCAAGTCGAGTCGTCGAGAGCGTAACGGGCCGTGGCTGATTCCGGCCGAGGTGTTCTGGGGTGTGCCGACCGATCTCCTCGTCGAAGCGCTGATCTGTCTGCACGAGGACCCGGAGTTGCGGGCGCGACTCTCTCCCGCATTGCTGACGGATCTGCTGGCCCACGGATTCGAAGCCGACGTGCTCGACCATGGGGAGTGACGGCGAAGGGCCGTACATCCGGTGGATGTACGGCCCTTCGGGTGTCGGCTCAGCGCAGGGTGGCGGTGAGGTGGGGGTAGCCCTTTTTGGGGTGGAGGATGGAGAGGTTCCAGCCCGATTCGGCCTGCTCGGCGTAGATGTTGATCGACGAGGGCAGGAAGATGGGCTTGCCGAATTTGACCGCGTAGGTGGCCTTTTCGGGGATGCGGCCCTCGATGGTGCTGAGGATGTCGGCCGCCGACCACATGCCGTGGGCGATGGTCTTGGGGAAGCCCATGGCCTTGGCGCCCAGGCCGGAGACGTGGATCGGGTTGCGATCACCGGAGGCCGCGGCGTAGCGGTTGATGATCTTCTGATCGACGCGCTGCACGCGCAGCGGGGGCGGCGGGACCTGGTCCTCGGGAGGCGTGGACTTCGGTCCGCCCGAGAGCGAGGTGCGCTGCTGGTGCAGCATGGTCGAGACCTGGCGCCAGACCAGTTCGCGGCCGACCCGGATCTCGGTCACCGCGTCGATCAGCAGGCCCTTCGGGTGTTCCCGGAGGTTCTCGATGTGGGCGGTGAAGTCGAGCGGCTCGGCGACCGAGATCTCCCGGGTGCGCTCGATGACGTTCTCGAGGTGCACCGAACCGACCGCGGTGAACGGGAAGTCCCGCGCCACGAGCAGTTCCATCATCAGCGGGAACGACAGGATGAACGGGTAGGTCAGCGGCAGGGTGTCGCTGAACCGCAGACCGGTCGCGTGGCAGTAGGCGGCCAGGTGATCGGGGTCGACCTGGAAACCGTCGAGCACCACGCGGCGATCGGGCAGCGCGGGCTTGCGGCCCGAGAGCGGGCCCGGCAGCGGGACGGCGCCCAGCGCCGCCTTCGCGTAGAGCCCGCCGTTCTTCGGAACCTCGGAGAGGGTGATCGTCTGGGTCATCAGGCGCCGATCAGGCTCTGACCGCAGACGCGAACCACGTTGCCGCTCACCGCGTTCGACGCCGGGCTGGCGAAGTAGGCGATGGTCTCGGCCACGTCGACGGTCTGGCCGCCCTGCAGCAGCGAGCTCATCAGGCGACCGGCCTCGCGGGTGCCGACCGGGATGGCGGCGGTCATGGCGGTCTCGATGAAGCCGGGGGCCACCGCGTTGATGGTGATGCCCTTCTCGGCCAGCAGCGGGGCCTCGGCGTCGACCATGCCGATGACACCGGCCTTGGAGGCGCCGTAGTTGGTCTGGCCGCGGTTGCCCGCGATGCCCGCGATGGAGGACACGTCGATCACGCGGCCACCCTCCTTGAGCACACCCTTGGCCACCAGGCCGGAGGTGATGCGGTGCGGGGCAGCGAGATTGACGTTGATGACCGAGTTCCAGCGGCCCTCGTCCATGTTGGCGAGCAGCTTGTCGCGGGTGATGCCCGCGTTGTGCACGACGATGTCGATGCCGCCGAAGCGCTCGACGGCGAACTCGGCCAGACGCTCGGCGGCGTCGGGAGCGGTGACGTCGAGGGCCAGGGCGGTGGCGCCGACCTTGTTGGCGGTCTCGGACAGGGCCTCGCCGGCGGCGGGGATGTCGGCGACGATGACGGTGGCGCCGTCACGGGCGAAGACCTCGGCGATGGTGGCGCCGATACCGCGCGCGGCACCGGTGACCACGGCGACCTTGCCCGCGAGGGGCTTGTCCCAGCTGGCGGGGGCGACGGAATCGTCCTTGCCGACCCGGATGACCTGGCCGTCGACGAAGGCCGACTTGCCCGAGAGCAGGAAGCGCAGGGTGGACTCGAGGCCGGTCGCGGCGGCGCCCGCCTCGGGATGCACGTAGACCAGCTGGCCGGTGGCGCCGCGCAGCAGCTCCTTGGCGACCGAACGGGTGAAGCCCTCGAGCGCGCGCTGGGCGATCTGCTCGTCGACCGAGCCGACCAGCTCCGGAGTGGTGCCGATGACGACGACACGCCCCGAAGGCGCGAGGTTGCGAATGGCGGGCTGGAAGAATTCGAACAGCTGCGCGAGCTTGTCGATGGAGTCGATGCCGGTGGCGTCGAAGACGAGGGCGCCGTACTTGGTGCCCGAGTCGAGCGAATCGGCGACGGTGTAATCGGCGAGCAGCGCGCGGACCGGTTCGGCGAGGCGGCCCTTGCCGCCGAGCAGGACCGGACCGGGAAGCGCGGGCTCGCCCGCCTTGTAACGACGCAGCTCTGCCGGCTGGGGCAGGCCCAGCTTGCTCGCGAGGAACGCGCCGGGGGCGGAGTGGATGAAGGATCCGTAGAGGTTGGGTGCACCCTTGCTCTTGGCTGCCACTTTTCCTACCTTCTCTGTGCTCGACGTGTTGTATGACCGTGCTCGCCCAGTGTCCCCCGTGTTGGCGCACATTTGCGGGTACGGTGTCGACAACGAACTTACTCCAGAGTAAGTTTAATGTAAACCGATACGCCTGACGTACCCGGAACCGACGAGACCATGGAGAACTCGAGTGACAAGCAAAGCCCGCTCGGCGACGGCCAAGGCCAAGACCCCCGCCAAGACCGCGAAGACTGCGCGCCCGGTCGCGATCGTTGGTGGTAACCGCATCCCGTTCGCTCGTTCCGACAAGGCCTACGCGAAGGCCTCCAACCAGGACATGTTCACCGCCACCCTGGACGGGCTGGTCAGCCGCTTCGGCCTGCAGGGCGAGCGCCTGGGCATGGTCGTCGGCGGCGCGGTGCTCAAGAAGGTCGGCGAGCACAGCCTGATCCGCGAGAGCGTGCTCGGCTCGAAGCTCTCGCCCTACACCCCCGCCCACGACCTGCAGCTCGCCTGTGGCACCGGCCTGCAGTCGGTGGTCACCGTGGGTGACGCGATCGCGCTCGGTCGCATCGAGTCGGGCATCGGCGGCGGTGCCGACACCACCTCCGACGCGCCGATCGGCGTCAGCGAGGACATGCGCGAGTGGATGCTCACCGCCAACCGCGCCAAGACCAACAAGGACCGCCTCAAGCTGGTCGGCCAGCTGCGTCCGGGGATGCTCGGCATCGAGATCCCGCGCAACGCCGAGCCGCGCACCGGGCTGTCGATGGGCGAGCACGCCGCCATCACCGCCAAGGAGTTCGGCATCGCCCGCGAGGCGCAGGACGAGCTGGCCTACCTCTCGCACAAGAACATGGCCGCCGCCTACGACCGTGGCTTCTTCGACGACCTGATCACCCCGTTCCTCGGCCTGACCCGCGACGACAACCTGCGTCCCGGCTCGACCGTGGAGAAGCTGGCCACCCTCAAGCCGGTGTTCGGCACCAAGCTGGGCGACGCCACCATGACCGCGGGCAACTCCACCCCGCTCACCGACGGTGCCTCCGCGGTGCTGCTGTCGAGCGACGAGTGGGCCGCCGAGCGCAACCTGCCCGTGCTGGCGCACCTGGTCGACTCCGAGGTCGCCTCGGTGGACTACATCCACGGCCCCGACGGCCTGCTGATGGCGCCCACCTACGCGGTGCCGCGCCTGCTGGCCCGCAACGGCCTGACCCTGCAGGACTTCGACTACTACGAGATCCACGAGGCCTTCGCCTCCGTGGTGCTGGCCACCCTGGCCGCGTGGGAGTCCGACGCCTACTGCAAGGAGCGGCTGGGCCTCGACGGCGCGCTCGGCTCGATCGACCGCAGCAAGCTCAACGTCAACGGCTCCTCGCTGGCCGCGGGCCACCCGTTCGCCGCCACCGGCGGCCGCGTCGTCGCCTCCACCGCGAAGCTGCTGGCGGAGAAGGGATCCGGGCGCGCCCTGATCTCCATCTGCGCCGCGGGCGGCCAGGGCGTCGTCGCGATCATCGAGCGCTAGTCCACACGACGGCGGGTGGTCTCCGATTCGGAGACCACACGACGGCGGGTGGTCTCCGATTCGGAGACCACCCGCCGTTGCCGTTCTCATCGTGATTCGAACGAATCCGCCAGCTGGGCTCGCCGCAACCGAAGTTCGCGCAGCGTTCGGTTCTTTGGCGAACCGGCGAAGGGGAGGCTGTCGAAATCCACTGCGGCAGCGGCACCAAAAGCCAAACGCTGCGCCGAGATCGCGGCTTTGGCGGGTAGCCCGATCTCCTCGGCGAAGTCAGCCCTCCGAACCTCGCGCATCTGTGTTGTCGCGCGGGATACCGAAACCAGTTGGGCAGCAGCAGTATTCCGAGTGACAAGCTCGCCGTGGGGTTCGTTCTGAACCTCGTCTCGCGAGACTGTGGCACCTCGCCACTTCACCTGCGCCAAGGCCCTGGCCGAGTACACATCAATGCCGCCATCAGCGCCATGCGCAGTCAGTTTCGCATCGTACCCATTCGGAAGCCACCCGCCGTTGCGTTCATGGCGTCAGCGGCAGAAGGGGATGTAGTGGGGTTCGGGGGAGGCCCAGGTGCCGCAGAGGATGAGTTTGAGGAAGCCGAGGGGGAAGTCGAGGACGGCGGAACCGGTGCCGGCGGAACCGGATTCGGCGATCGCCACGGCCGGGGCGGGGGCGGGGGACGCGAGGGCGGGGGACGCGCCCGCGCCGAGGACTGCGACGGCCGCGGTGGCAACCAGGATCCGGGTCATTCGACGTTGCATGGCAAGCCTTTCGAAGAAACTGAGCGAAGCTAACTATCTGATCGGGCGGCTCCACGCGATCGTTACCGACGACCTTCCGGGATCGAAGCTCGAATTCCGCTGCGTCGGAAGCGGATAGAAAATCGGCGATCCGGGCGTCAGGGGCCGAAGGTGTCGATGACGGCCAGGGCGAGTTCGACGTGGACGCGACGTTCCTCGATCGGGTGACCGAGCATGGCCTCGGCCTGGCGGACGCGGTATCGAATGGTGTTGGGGTGGACGCCGAGGAGCTCGGCCGTCACCTCGGCGTTGGCCGCGTGGATCAGGTATCGGCGGACGGTGTCGCGTAAACGCGCGGCGGCGGTGTCGGCTGCGGCGAGGGGGCCGAGTTCGCGGCGGACGAAGGTCTCCATGCCCTCCTCGCCAGCCAATCCCGCTGCGAGGCAAGCCAGTTCCACGTCCTCGTAGCGGGTCACGGCAGTGCCGTGCGCGCGCCGGGTCGCGACGGTCTGCGCCGCGCGCGCTTCGCGGTGGCTCTGCCGAAAGCCCGGCAGGCCGGGCGCGCAGGTACCGATCGCGACGTGGACGTGCGGGTCGAGCGCGTCGATCACCCCACCGGTCGGGCGCGAAGTGGCCACCCAGCACCAGAGCGTTCGCGCGCCGGTGCCGACTGACAGCGGGCGCGGGGCGGCGATGGCGGTGGCGATCGTGGTCGCGGCGGTCTCGAGCAGGCGCTGCACATCGGTGTCGGGCGCGTCGTCGTCGACCCACAGCACGTACGCGGTGTGCAGGTGGTGCAGCGGATAGGACAGCGCGCGGCCGGCGGCATCGATGTCGAGGGGGCGCCCCGCCAGGATGTCGTGCACGATCTCGACCCGCCGGGCCTGTGACCCGCGTTGCCACTGTTCACGTTCGGCGGTGAAGGCCAGGATCATCGACTCGATGGCGGTGTCGAGCCACTGCGACAGCCTGCTCCAGAACTGCAGCAACGCGGCCGATCGGACGTCGGCGTCGGCGACCTCGGTGGTGAGCAGGTCGGTGATGTAGGTCCAGACCGCACGCTGCCCCACGCGATAGATCGACAGCAGCACCGGCAGGTCGAACCCGCGCCGGGCCAGGGTGCGGGCGAGGTCGAACGCCTCGGGACCCACCTGCACCTCGAAGACGTCACGGGCGACCATCGCCAGGAACCCACGCCAGTGGGCGCGCGTGCTGGCGTGCAGCTCGCGGACCAGCGATGCGTCCGTGGCTATCTGCGGCACCGCCTCCAGGATCCGCGCATCGGTGAGCCCGACCAGCCGGTCGAGCGTGTCCCGGCTCTCGGCCTCGCGGACGAACTGCTCCAGCCACTGCGTCACCTTCGCCTCGGTGCTCATCCCAGCTCCTTCAGCCGCGTTGTCCCGCCGGACAGCGTGGCGAGACATTGTTGTCGACCGAGACAAGACTATGACGCCCGTCACCCACGATGCTCGAAGTGACCCTGTTCACGCCGACAAAACACTTCCCCATCGACGACAGGAGATCCCATGATCGCGCACGATTCTCATTACATCGACGGACGCTGGCAGCCCTCGCACGGGACCGACCGCATCGACGTGGTCGACGCGGCCAGCGAAGAGGTGCTGGCGACCGTCCCGGCCGGTGATGCCGACGACGCGAACGCCGCGGTCGCGGCGGCGCGCAAGGCCTTCCCGTCCTGGGCGGCGACCCTGCCCGCCGAGCGAGCGGGCTATCTGAAGCGCGCGGCCGAAGCGCTGCAGCTGCGCCAGACCGAGATCGCGACGCTGATCAGTCGAGAGGTCGGGATGCCGTTCGCCTACAGCAATGTGGTGCAGGCGGGGTTGCCGGTGCAGTCGTTCGTCTCGATCGCCGATGTCGCGCTGAGCTTTCCGTTCGAGGAGCAGGTTTACAACTCGCTGGTGGTCCGCGAGCCGATCGGTGTGGTCGTCGCGATCACGCCGTGGAACTACCCGCTGCACCAGATCGCCGCGAAGGTGGCGCCCGCGCTCGCCGCAGGCTGCACCGTCGTGCTCAAGCCGAGCGAGGTCGCGCCGCTCAACGCGTACGTGCTGGCCGAGGTCTTCGAGTCGATCGGACTGCCGCCCGGCGTCTTCAACCTCGTGTCCGGCACGGGGACGGGGGTCGGTGAGACCCTGGTCGCGCATCCGGAGGTCGACATGGTGTCGCTGACCGGGTCGACGGTGGCCGGACGCCGCATCGGCGCGGTCGCGGCGCAGACCATCAAGCGGGTGGCGCTGGAACTGGGCGGCAAGTCGCCGCTGATCGTGCTCGACGACGCCGATCTCGTCGAGGCCGTGAGCGCCGGACTCAACGGCTGCTATCTCAACTCCGGCCAGACCTGCATCGCGCTGACCAGGATGATCGTGCCGCGCACCCGGCTCGCCGAGGTCGAGGCCATCGCCAAGGCGGGTGCCGAGGCCATCGTCGTCGGCGATCCCTTCGCGCCGAGCACCGTGCTCGGCCCGCTCGTGTCGGCCGCGCAGCGCGATCGGGTGGTCGACTACATCGACATCGGCATCGCCGAGGGCGCGCGGCTGGTCGCCGGCGGCCCGACCCGGCCCGAGGGGCTCGACCGCGGGTTCTACGTGCGCCCGACCGTCTTCTCCGACGTCACCCCGGACATGGCGATCGTGCGCGAGGAGATCTTCGGACCGGTCCTGGTGATCCAGCCCTACGACGACGAGGACGAGGCCGTCGCGCTGGCCAACGATTCGATCTACGGCCTCAACGCCGCGGTGTTCTCCGCCGACGAAGCACGGGCGATCGCGCTCGCGCGGCGGATCCGCGCGGGTCAGGTACAGATCAACGACGGCGCCTTCAACATCTACGCCCCCTTCGGCGGCTACGGCCAATCGGGCAACGGGCGGGAGTTCGGCAAGTGGGGTCTCGAGGAGTTCCTGGAGACCAAATCGATGCAGCTGCCCTGAACCACAACCACTTTCGAAGGACACGACCGTCATGGAATTCACCACCAAGCAGCGCAAGACACTCACCGCCATCGTCGACACGTTCGTCGCTTCCGTGCCCCGCGAGGACGATCCGACCGGCTTCTTCGCCGTCAAGGGCAGCGATGTCGGTGCCGACCTGGCCGCCGAGCAGTACCTGCTCGCCCACCTTCCCGATGAGCAGTTCGCGGGGCTGCTGCAGCTGATCGACACCGCCGCGCTCGTCGGCCTGAAGAATCAGCCGCAAGCCGTACGCGAGGTGATCATCGGCAATCTCGCGCGCATCACCCCGGAGACGCAGGGTGCGATCGCCGCGCTCTACCAGCTGTCGGTGCTGTTCTCCTACGGCCTCACCGACGAGGCGGGGCACAACCCGCTGTGGACCGGGATGGGTTATCCCGGTCCGGCGCAGACACCGCCGCCGACGCCCAAGACACTGCCGGTCATCGCCCCGACCGGGGACACCACACTGGACGCCGATGTGGTGGTGATCGGCTCCGGCAGCGGTGGCGGCGTGGCGGCAGCGGTGCTCGCGGCGGCGGGCAAGCGGGTGATCGTGCTCGAAGCAGGCGCCTACCGCAACGAATCCGACTTCGGCCAGACCGAACTCGGCGCCTATCAGGATCTGTTCCTGCGCGGCGGGTTCTTCCCGACCGCCGACGGGATGGTCAGCCTCGCCGCGGGCGCCACCGTCGGTGGTGGCAGCACGGTCAACTGGTCCAACTCGCTGCGCACCCCGGACGCGGTGCGCAAGGTGTGGGCGCAGGAGTTCGGGCTCACCGGCGTGGACGGGCCCGAGTTCGACGAGCACCTCGACGCGGTGTTCACGCGGATGAAGTGCAACGAGACGGTCGCCACCCAGAACGAACCGCACCGTCGTCTCTCGGAAGGTGCTGCGGCACTGGGCTATTCCTACAAGGTGGCGAATCTCAACATCGATCCGGAGCGCTACGATCCCGAGCTCGCGGGCTACAGCGGCATGGGTGACCAGACCGGCGCCAAGCAGGGCACCATGCGCACCTTCCTGCAGGACGCGGCCGACGCGGGCGCGCGACTGCTGCCGAACACGAAGGCGCGGCGGATCCTGACCAGGGACGGCAAGGCCATCGGTGTCGAGGCGATCCACACCGATCCCGAGACCGGGCAGACCTCCCGCATCGTCGTCAACGCACCCCAGATCGCCGCTGCCGCAGGCGCTCTGGAGACACCTGCCCTGCTGCTGCGATCCGGCATCGGCGGTCCGGCGGTGGGCACCGGCCTTCGCCTGCATCCGGCGACCCTGGTCACCGGCATCTACGACGAGCCACAGGATCCGTGGTTCGGGCCCGCGATGGCCGGGATCGTGCACGAATTCGCCGAGACCCGGGACGGTTACGGCTACATCATCGAATGCGTGCAGCATCTGCCCGGACTGTTCACCACGGTCGTGCCCTGGCTGTCGGGTGCCGAGCACAAGGAGCTGACGCAGCGCTACCGGTACCGCGCCGACTGGGTGTTCATCGTCAAGGACCGCGGCGCGGGCAGCGTCACCATCGACGCCGATGGTGAAGCGGTGCACTGGTATCCGTTCGCCGACGAGCTGGACCGGCAGAACTTCCGGGAGGCCGCGGTCACCGCGATCCGGATGCAGGAAGCCGCCGGTGCCAAGCAGATCTTCCTGGCCGGTCAGCCGTTCGCACCCTGGCAGCGCGGCGATGACCTTGATGCCTTCCTCGCGCAGGTCGATCAGATCCCGATCGGGCCCGGTGGCACGCCGGTGTTCAGTGCGCACCAGATGTCCAGCGCGAGAATGGGTTCCGATCCGCAGACCTCGGTGGCGAACACCCTCGGCGAGCTGCACGACATCGCGGGTGTCTGGATCACCGACAGCAGCGCCATGCCCACCTGTTCCGGCGTGAATCCGATGATCTCGGTGATGGCGCTGGCCCATCGCACCGCGACCAACATGGCCGCCGCGAACTGACGCGACGCCGCGCGGGTGGTCTCCGGACCACCCGCGCTCAGGCGCCGATGGCGGCGGCGATCAGCGGCCAGGAGTTGTGCAGGTCCTGTTCCCAGTACTTCCACGTGTGGGTGCCCGCGGGGCGGAATTCGGTGTGCGCGGGGATGTTCAGGTCCGCGAGGCGGGCGGCCAGGCGCTGGGTGCAGAGGTTGGTGGCCGCCTCGATGGCGCCGCCGAGAAGGATCTGGTCGGTCATCTTGATCGCCGCGCCCACGTTCGCGCCGGGTGGGAGGGCTTCGGCGGGGCCGGGGAGACCGGTCGCGCTGGAGAGGTAGATGGCCTTGCCGCGCAGGCGTTCCGCGTTGAGGTAGGCGTCATTGGCCCGCCAGGCCGGGTCGCCGGGGGCGCCCCACATGTTGGCGGGGTCGGCGCCCGCGCGGGCGAGGACCAGTTCGATGTAGGCGCGGCTGAGGGGATCCTCGACCGAGGCGCAGCCGCTGTAGGCGCCGACGGCGCGGTAGCGGTCGGGGGCGGCGATGGCGAGATTGAGCACAGCGGTGGCCGACATCGACAGTCCCGCAATGGCATTCACACCGGTGGTGTTCAGCGTCGCGTCGACGATCGGGGGGAGTTCTTCGGTGAGGAAGGTCTGCCACTTGTTGCGGCCGAGCTTCGGGTCGTCGCGCTGCCAGTCGGTGTAGTAGGAGAAGGCGCCCGCGGCGGGGGTGATCACGTTGACGTTCTTGTCGGCGAAGAACTGCACGACATCGGTCTGGTTGTACCAGTTGGCGATGTCCTCGCCGCCGCCCGCGCCGTTGAGCAGATACAGCGTGGGGCGTGGCGCGCTGGTGTCGTAGGGGGTGATGACCTGCAGCGGGATCACCCGGTCCATCGCCGCGGAGTACACGTGCAGCGTCTGGTGCCGCTGACCGGGACGGTCGATGTGATCGAGGCGCGCGGAGTCCGCGCCGGCGGTACCGAACGAGCACAACGACAGCGCCAGCGCCGCGACGACGGCCGCGATCGACCGCTTGGACATCACCATGAACCCTCACCCAGAACGACAGCCGGAACCCGGCCGGACACAACGACTTCCACGAACCCGGCACGCCGGGGCGACAGCGCGAACCGCCCCGGCGACCAGGTGCTACGCGATCAGCTTCCGATCAGATTGCGCAGCACGTCGGAGAGGATGTCGGTGGCCGAGCCGGTGGAGCTCAGCTGACCGTCCGAGGAACCGAGACCGTTGTCGCCGAGGCTGCCGATCACGGTCTCACCGGCATTGGCACCGCGAGCGGTGAAGCAGGCGGTGAGGCCGGGCAGTTCGGTGCCGACACCCACGGTGCCCGCCACGCCCACGCCGCCGCTGGTGATCTGCTGACCGGCCTTGACGCTGCTCGGCACGGGGTAGGTGATGGTCAGGGTGACCGGGTTGCCGGAGTTGACGAACCAGCCGGTGCTGGTGACCTTCCAGCCGCCCGCGTTCGGGGTCGCGGTCACATCCTCGGTGCGCTGGCCGCCGATCGCGTGGTAGGCGGTGATGGTGGTCTTGGTCGGGGCGCCGAAGCCGACGGGCGGGAAGTCGGTGATGGTGTTGACGTACGGGTTGCCGATCCCGGTGGTCCCGACGATCACCTTGTAGGTGACGCTGGTGCCGACGCCGATCGTCTCGGCGCTGGCGACCTTGTCGTAGACGTGGGTGACGCCGACCGTGCTGGCATCCCGCTTGGTGGCGTGGCTGCTGACCGCGCAGTCGGGAGCGGCCGCGGCGATGCCGGAACCGAGGCTGACGCCGACACCCGCCACGACCAGGGTGGTGGCCGCGATTCCCGCGGCGATACGCGAAGTCCGGAACATGGTTTTCCTCCAAAGTCCCGGCGAAGACGGCCGGGACGAATCCTCATCAGGTGGGCTTTCCCCCCCTCTGACCACAAGGTATCGGCCGGACTGGACGGTTGTCCTGAAAAATAAGAACACGTTCTCATTTTTGTGGAACATACCTGTTTAACCTTGTGTTTGCGGGTGTCAAGCCCACTGGACGAGTTACTTCTGCGGCAGCTCGTTGTGGCCGCCGAAGGCCTTGCGCATGGCCGAGAGCATCTTGTCGGCGTAGAGCGCCTCACCGCGCGAGGAGAAGCGCTGGAACAGGGCGGCGGCCAGGACCGGAACCGGGACCGCGGTGTCGATGGCGGCGTCGATCGTCCAGCGGCCCTCGCCGGAATCGGAGACCCGGCCGCTGTAGGAGTCCAGGTTCGGGTCGGCGTAGAGGGCCGACGCGGTGAGATCGAGCAGCCAGGACGCCACCACCGACCCGCGCCGCCACACCTCGGTGATCTCCGGAATGTCCAGGTCGTATTGGTAATACTCCGGGTGCTCGAGCGGGGTCTCCTCGGCGGAGTGCTCACCGTCGGCCCGCGCGGCGCCCACATTGGCGTGGTCGAGGATGTTCAGGCCCTCGGCGTAGGCGGCCATCGCGCCGTACTCGATGCCGTTGTGCACCATTTTCACGAAGTGACCGGCGCCGGCCGGACCACAGTGCAGCCAGCCCCGCTCGGCGGGCGTCGGCTCCCCCGTGCGTCCGGGGGTACGCGGTGCGGCCTCGACACCGGGCGCGATCGACTCGAACAGCGGCTCCAGGTAGCGCACCTGCTCGGCCTCGCCGCCGATCATCAGACAGAAACCGCGCTCGAGGCCGAACACGCCGCCGGAGGTGCCGATGTCGAGGTAGTGGATACCCTTGGGCGCCAACGCCTTCGAGCGCTCGATGTCCTCGTGGTAGCGGCTGTTACCGCCGTCGATGATGATGTCGCCCGGCTCGAGCAGGTCGGCCAGCTGATCGATCGCGGCACCCGTCGCCCCGGCGGGGATCATCACCCACACCACCCGGGGCGTATCGAGCATGCCCACGAATTCCTTCAGGTCCGTGCTGCCCTGGAAACTGTCACCCAGCTCGTTCGTCAGCTCGGTGATGTGGCCCTGATGACGTTCGTGACCGACCGCGGTGTTCCCGTCCCGCACGATCCGGCGCACGATGTTGGCGCCCATCCGGCCGAGGCCGATCATTCCCAGCTGCATCAGTTCTCCCTCGTTGTCCGGTCCCTGGTGGCGAGTCTCACGTCAGATTCTCCCGCCCGGCCCGGCAGGCACGCAGGGCGGCGTCACCGGGGCAGGCGAAATTCCCCGGAATCGGGCTGTAACGCCCCGCTACGGGCCGCGATAAACAGATCGGCTCCGTGTAGTTGCCAGACCCCCGACCCGGCAACTACGCGGAGCCTTCCTGCTGTCGGTCACCGGTGGCCGGGCTGCCATCTGCGCCCAGGCGCATTACCCTTGGCCGGGGCCCCGCAAACATCGGGGCCGGGCGCACCTTCTAAGGACGACGCCATACACCCCTACGGAAGGACCTCCGTGCCCAGCGAGTCGAACGCCGGACGACCGGCCGACCGGCAAAAGGGCGAGGTCGGACTACGCAAGCTGCTCGAAGCAAATCGCACTTTCGATGCCGACACCACCGTTTTGCCCACCCAGCCCATCAGCACCGTCACCCGTGACCGCTGGGCGCCCGCGCCCCCGCCCGGGGCTCAGCCGCCCACCCCGCCCGACAACCAGCAGCTGGTCAAGCGGGTCGGGATCGCGGTCGGCGCCGTTTTGGCGTTCGGCGCGGCCGCCTACCTGGCCGATCTCGCGCTCGGCGCGGGCGAGGTCCCGCGCGGCGTGGTCGTGGCCGGTGTGGACGTCGGCGGGATGGACCGGGCCGAGGCCGACGCTCTGCTTCGCTCCGAGCTCGGGCCGAAGGCCGAACAGCCGCTGCCGGTGCGCATCGGTGACGTGCAGACATCCATGGTGCCCGCCGCCGCGGGTCTCGCGGTGGACTGGGACCGCACCTGGGACGCTGTCGGCGATCAGCCGATCAACCCGGTCAGCCGACTGGTCTCCCTGTTCGGCACCCGCGAGGTGCGGGCCGTGAGCACCGTCGACGACGCGGCGCTCGAACAGCAGCTCGACACCTTCCGCGGGTACGACAACCCGACGGTCGAGGGCACGGTGCACTTCGAGAACAGCGTTCCGGTCGCCGTGGCGCCCGTGCCGGGCCGGGTCCTGGACTCCGGCACCGCGCGCACCACGATCACCGAGCGCTGGGCCGAGAGCACCGAACTGGATCTACCCGTCGTCGCCGCGCCCGTCGAGGTGCGCGAGGAGGCGGTGCAGGCCGCCCTGCGCGATATCGCCACCCCCGCCATCGCCGCGCCGATCACCTTGGCGGGCAAGGACACTCGCGTCACCCTGACCCCCGGTCAGATCAGTGAGGTGCTCAGCTTCGTTCCCGACGGGAACGGCGGCCTCGCCCCTGTGATCGACAACGACGCCGTGATCGCCCTGCTCGCACCGCAATTGGCGGCCTCGGAGATCGAGCCGAAGGACGCCACCTTCACCGTCGGCGCCGGGGCGCCCACCGTGGTACCCGCCGTGGTCGGCGAGAAGGTCGACTGGCCCAAGACGCTGGAGAAGCTGCCCGCACTGCTCACGCTGGCGGGCGAGCGGGCCACCGAGGTGGTCTACGAGCGCATCGAACCGAAGCTCACCACCGAGGCCGCCGAGGGACTCGGAATCACCGAGTCGATCGGCGAATTCACCACCGGTGGCTTCAGCGGGCCCTCCGGGGTGAACATCCGCACCGTCGCCGCGAAGGTGGACGGCGCGGTGGTCAAGCCGGGAGACACCTTCTCGCTCAACGGGTTCACCGGTCCGCGCACCGCGGCGGAGGGCTATGTGGAGTCCGGCATCATCGACAAGGGCAGGCCGAGCACCGCGGTCGGCGGCGGCATCAGCCAGTTCGCCACCACGCTCTACAACGCCGCCTACTTCGCCGGGATGGAAGACGCCGGGCACACCGAGCACAGCTATTACATCTCGCGCTACCCGGCCGCGCGCGAGGCCACCGTCTTCGACGGCGCGATCGACCTGGCGTTCCGCAACACCGCCGAGACCGGCGTCTACATCCAGGCCGTCGCGACCGGTTCCGACATCACCGTGCGGCTATGGGGCACCAAAACCGTTGACGTGGAATCGATCACCGGCGAGAAGTCGAAGCCGACCGAGCCCACCGAGCTGACCCTGCCCAAGGGCAAGGACTGCATCGCCTCCGAGGGCGCGCCGGGCTTCACCATCTCCGACACCAGGGTGATCACCGACCACAAGACCGGTGCCCAGATCTCCCGGCACACGCGGACGGTGAAGTACGACCCCATCCCGGTGGTGAAGTGCGAGTGAGGATTTCCTAGCAGTCGCACCCGCAGCCGCAACCGTCCTTGCCGCAGCAGTCGCCGCAATTGCCGCAGCAGTCACAGCATTCGCAGTCGCACCGTTTGCGCCACGCCTTCTTGCGCTTGCCAGAGCACGGATTGGTGTGATCGCTACAGCAGGCGATGCCGGTGCAGTAGACGCCGAGAATCAGCCCGGCCGCCTCGAGCGGGCCGGGCTTTTTCGGGTCCTTGTGCGGGTTGATGGGGAGTTCGTAGGGCGTGTGCCGCTGGGCGACCGGCCGCTGTCGCTGCTGAGTGCCCGCGGTGGTGCGGCACACGTGCACGGTCGCGATGCCGAGGCCGCGACCGAGGGTGCGCAGCAGACTCGCCAGTGGATCTAGAAGTGCCCAGCGCACGGTCGGCAGCTGGTCGAGTTCGGCTTCGGCGGCGACCTGGCGGATGCGGGATTCGCTCTCGCGCAACAACTCATAGGCGCGCGGCATGTCGGTGCCGGTGGCTTCGAGCGGGTTGAACCGGCCGCGGGCACGGTCGCGTTCGAGGTCTTCGATGGCATCGGCCAGATGGGCGATCCGCCCGACGTGGCGACCGATCTCCTGCAGTGCCGCAACGTTTTCCGGTCGGCCCGCGAGTGTGGCGGTGTGGCCGAACAGCGTGGCCGCGCAGAGCTGGGTCGGCCCCGTGAGTTCGTCGAGCGTTGCCGCCACAGCACCCGCCGACGACCGATCCGGCCGGCCCGCGACGCAACCGGGTACCCGCGACGCGCCTCGGTGCTCTCCGCCTGGGTTCCCCGCCGTCCCCGCCTCCGGGGCGAGCTGGGCACCAGCGCCGACAACCCGCGCTTCCAGGGTGGACTGGGTCGCGATCGCCGCCAGCATCGGCTCTACGTCGAGTCCGATGCCAGCGGCCTGTGTGCGGGCCCGGTCGGCCCAGGTGGCCGAGACACGGCGCATGGGGCGACGGGTGAGCGCGCCGGAGTCGCCATCGTCGACGTGATCGCGAATCTTGGCCGCGCCCAACAGAAGTGAGGCCGTCGCGGCCAACTGCACGCCGGGCGCGTTCGCCGCGACCACCGGGGCGCGCCGCATGCCCCGCAGCGGGCACGGGCCCGCGGTGGTGCGCGCATCGGCCGCGCCGGACTGGGCCTCGGTGAGCACGCTCAGCACGATGGCGTCGGTGTTGGTCGCCGCGCGGGCCAGCTGACCGTGCCCATCACGCAGACCCAGGCACAGCCCGCACATGTGCGCCTGCCACTGCCCCGGATCGATGCCGTATTTCTCCGCGCCGTGCGCACACGGCTTCAACACTCCGAACACTGTCACCCCGTATTCCAAACAACACCGACCGTGCACAATCGCAGGTCGGCGCCGCGGGGGCAACCGGTGGCGCGTTATTCGGTCTTCTTGCGACCGGCCAGACCGCGCCAGGCCAGATCGTCGAGCAGGTCGACCGCCTCGGCCACCTCGATCCGGCCGCTCGCGACCCGATCGGCGATGGCCTCGCCCGCGCCGATCACCGCGGCCGCGACGACCTCGAAATTGGTGCCGGGCTCGGGGTTCTTGGCGCTGGATTCCAGCAGTTTCGCGGTGAGCTCGATGACCCGCTCACGGGCATTGTCGATTTCGGAGGCGAAAGCTTGCTGACCGATTGCCTGCCGGTACAGCACCTGCCAGGACTGCCGATTGCGGTCGACGAAATCGAGGAAGCCCTCGAGCGCGGTGCGGACCTGTTCGTGCGGGGTAAGGTGCGGATTGCCCGCGGGCGCGACGGCCTCGATGAAGCGCAGTCCCTCGCGCTGGATGCAGGCGCGGAACAGCTCGTCCTTGGAGCCGTAGTACAGGTACAGCATGGGTTTGGAGATCTTCGCCTCGGCGGCGATCGCATCCATCGAGGTGTCGTGGAAGCCCTTGCGCGCGAACACCTCGACCGCGGCATCGAGCATCTGCTGCTCGCGAACCGCCCGGGGAAGTCGCTTGGTCCCGCCTGCCATCCACTCTCCTACCGCAGGGTGAACCTCTATCTTACTCCAAGGTAAGATCGTCGGTACCCATTTGCCGCACAGTCGCCACGCCGCTCAGCAGCCCAACGGTGCGCCCTTGTAGCGCGCCATCCGCAGCACAGAGGCGTCGACCTGGTCGGCGGGCAGTT
This sequence comes from Nocardia sp. NPDC058176, assembly GCF_042883805.1. Taxonomy (NCBI): domain Bacteria; kingdom Bacillati; phylum Actinomycetota; class Actinomycetes; order Mycobacteriales; family Nocardiaceae; genus Nocardia; species Nocardia sp. NPDC058176. Next base: position 979,225 of record NZ_JBHVVA010000002.1, read on the forward strand.
TGCCACTTGCCACCGACTGTTCCAAGCGGTCGAGTACCTGGGGCACCGCGGAGGTGCTGATCCACAGGGCATTGTCGGCACCGGCGACCAGCGCGGCCTCCACCGCTTCCTCGATCGACATGCGGTCGGTGATGGCCGCCATGCCACCGAGATCATCGGTGAAGATCGGGCCGTCGAACGGGGCGGCGCCATAGCCGGTGCCCTCGCGCAGCAGCGACATCACGGCGGGGCTGATGCTGGCGGGCACGTCGGGCTCGGTCAGGCCGGGCACGTCGAGGTGGCCGACCATCACCGCGGCGCCGGAGCCGACGAGCTCACGGAAGGGCACCAGGTCGGTGTCCTGCATCTGGTCCAGCGGCGGGGTGGTGACGGCACCGGTGTGCGAATCGCCCGAGGCCGAGCCGTGCCCGGGGAAGTGCTTGATGACCGAGCCGAGGCCAACCTGATTCGACGCGCGAATGTAGGCGTCGGCGAAGGTGACCACGACCTGGGGATCGTCGCTGAAGGAGCGGTCGCCGATGACGCTGTTGTCGGGCTGGCTGCTCACATCGGTGTCGGGGGCGAAGTTCACGGTGATGCCGAGGTCTTTGAGCGCCTGCGACCGGGTGACCGTGTTCTCGAAGAACTGCTCGGGGGTCTGGGTCTGGGCGATCACGCGCGCCGAGGGGATCGACCCGATCGCGTTGGCCGCCCGGGAGACCCGCCCGCCCTCCTCGTCGATGGTCACCATCAGCGGCACCTTGGCCTGGGCCTTCACCGCGTCCAGCGGACCGCTGGCGAGCAGGCTCGGATCGGTCCAGCTACCGACGAAGATCCCGCCGACCTGCTCGGTGCTCACCACGTTCGACGCGTCGTCAGAACCGGTGATGCCGACGGTGAGCAGCTGGGCGAGTTTCTCGCGCTGGGAGAGCTGGGCGAGATACTCCTCGCCGCACGCGCTCTGGGCGGGGGTGGCCGGTGCGCCCGACTCCCCACTCGCTGAGGTCGCGACGCTCGCCGTGGTGGTCGTCTCGTTCGACGAGCCTCCCGAGCAAGCGGTGGCGACGGTGGCGAGCACTGCGAACACGACCATCGGCGATTTCCGCATGGGCTCCACCGTAGCCCGGACTCGGCCCGATCCACCCCAGCAGGTTCGGATTGAAACCTCCGAACCAGGGGTAATCTGAGAAAACAGACGCTGGACCTGCGCAGGAGGTCGTCATGGCTTGCGATCGGATGCTCATCGCCTACGACGGTTCCGAACACGCCAAACGCGCCATCGAGTACGCGGGCCGCTTCCTGTCCGCCGAACGCGCGATCCTGCTCACCGCCTGGGAACCGATGGTGCGCCAGGCCGCCCGGATCTCGGGCCTGGCCGGGGTGATGCAACCGGAATGGGTAGCCGACGAGGAGATCGAGGACATCGCCTACACCGATGCCCGCAAGATCAACGCCGAAGGCGTGCACCTGGCCAAGCTGGCCGGTATCGCCGCCGAACCGCGCACCGCCGAATGCTCGACCACCATCTGGAACACGATCGTGGACTGCGCCGAGGAACTCGACGTCGACATCATCGTGGCCGGTACGCGCGGTGCGACGGGTCTGCGCGCCCTGCTGCACAGCAGCGTGGCCGAAGCCGTGCTCAAGCACGGACACCGGCCGGTCTTCCTGGTGCCGCCCGAGCACTGAGCGGGGTTAGGGTCGGCCATGGACCGATTCCTGCTCGCCCGCCCCGACTCTGTCCTACGAGCGACGGGCGTGCGCGCGAGTTTCGCCGACCCACGCGAGGCGGTCGCGACGTTGCGCGCGTGGCGGGCCGTCGCGCCCACCTCGACGAGCACCGCGCCGGGAATCATCGTGGGCGCACTGCCCTTCGATCCGCGCGAGGCCGCCGCGCTCTGGCAGCCGGAGCACGTGGAACACACCGCGGGACCGTGGCGGCCTGCCGCACTGCCGGAGCTGCCCGGCGTGCGGGTGGTCGATGAGATACCCAGTGCGGCAGAGCATGTGGCGCGGGTGGCGAAGCTGGTCGAACAGCTCGGTGACCCGGCGAACGAGCTGCGCAAGGTGGTGGCGGCGCGCAGCATGGTGCTCGCGGCCGACGCGCCGCTCGATCCCGAGGTGCTGGCCGCGTACCTGCTGACCAGACATCCGACCGCGAATGTGTACGCGGTCGAGCTGTCGGCGGCGGGCCGGTCCGGCGAGACGCTGATCGGGGCGACGCCGGAGGTGCTGGTCGCGCGGCACGGTGACCGGGTGAGTCTGCATCCGCTGGCCGGCACCCTGCCCCGGCTCACCGATCCGGAGGCCGACGCAGCACAGGCGCGAGAGTTGCTGTCCAGCACCAAGAATCACGAAGAGCACGCGTACGTGATCGACTGGATCCGCGAGCGGCTGACCCCGGTCTGCGCCGAACTGCGCATCCCCGACGCGCCCGAGCTCCTGAGCACCGAGCAGGTCTGGCATCTGGCCACCCCCATCCACGGGGTGCTGCGTGACCCGTCGACCACCGCGCTCGACCTGGCTCTGCTGCTGCACCCGACGCCCGCCGTCAACGGGACGCCGTTCGCCGCCGCGCTGGCTGCGATCACGGCCGCCGAACCGCAACGCGGGTTCTACGGCGGCGCGGTCGGCTGGTGTGCCGATGACGGCGACGGCGAATGGGTGGTCGCCATCCGGGGAGCCGAACTCTCGGCCGATCGACGCGCCCTGCGGGCGAGCGCGGGTGGCGGCATCGTCGCGGCCTCGGATCCGGCCGCCGAGCTGGCCGAGACCACCGCCAAATTCCGCACCCTGCTCGGCGCGCTGCGTTGCGGCGTGCCCAACGACTGACCTGCGGCCCCGCACCTGCTAGGTTGGCCGGAGACAGGCCCCTAGTCGAGCGTATTGGAGTGCGCGATGAAGTTTGCTGTTCCGGCTGTTGCCAGCGCGGTCGGCGGCGCCCTGCTGAGCGCAATCGCCGTCTTCGCGATCACGGCAGCGGTGCAGCAGAACACGGCGCCCTCGATCGACCGCAGCGGTGACAAGGACTCCTCGCTGCTCAACGCCCCTGAATACGGCAGCCGCTGAGCCCGACGCCCGCGCGTCGCGCCCCGAGAAGGGGCATCTGGACAAGGCGCCACTGGGGTGGCGCTGGTTCGTCGGTTCGGTTGTCGCCGCCTTCGTACTGACCTTCGCGCAGGCGCCCGGCCTCACCGTCGCCGACACCAAATACGACCTGGCGCAGAACCCCCTCGGATTCCTCGCGCGGGCCGCTCACCTGTGGAGCAGCCAGGCCCCGATGGGCCAGGTGCAGAACCAGGCCTACGGCTACTTCTTCCCGCACGGCGCGTTCTTCTCCGCCGGTCATCTGCTGAATGTGCCCGCCTGGGTCACCCAGCGCGTCTGGTGGGCGCTGCTGCTGCTGGCCGGGTTCTGGGGCATCGTCAAGCTGTGCGAGACCCTCGGGATCGGAGCGCGCGGGTCGCGGGTGATCGCGGGTATCGCGTTCGCGCTGTCGCCTCGGGTGCTGACCACCCTCGGCTCGATCTCCTCGGAAACGCTCCCGATGATGCTCGCGCCCTGGGTGCTGCTCGCACCCGCGGCGCTCGGTGTCGCGATGCGGAGTCGGTCCCGCGACGGCAAGGGCTTCGAGCGTAAACGCGCCGGCAACCCCGCAGGGTCCGAGAGCGCGGCGATTTCGAGCCGGGCTCCAGACGACGACACCTCGGGCGCGACCAAGGATCGTGGCAGCGAACCGCGGCTTGGCCGTGGTGGCGCGCTCTCGCCCGCAGGCAGTGCGCTCGCGCTGGCCCTGATGGGGTCGGTGAACGCGGTGGCGACGGTGGCGGCGTTCCTGCCCGCCGCGCTGTGGTGGGCCTCGTACCGCCCCAATCGGCGCTGGTGGCGGTTCACGCTGGCCTGGATTCCGCTGCTGGTCCTGGCGACCTTCTGGTGGGCCGTGCCGCTGCTGCTGCTGGGCAAGGTGAGTCCGCCGTTCCTCGACTACATCGAGTCCTCGGGGGTGACGACGCAGTGGGCGTCGTTGAGTGAGGTGCTGCGCGGCACCGACAGCTGGACGCCGTTCGTCTCGCCCGAGCGCATCGCGGGCGCGGTGCTGGTGACCCAGCCCGGCGCGGTGCTGGCGACCGGCCTGCTCGCCGCGGCGGGCATGGCCGGGCTGGCGCGCTCGTCGATGCCGTACCGGGGCCGGTTCGTGCTGATCCTGTGTGTCGGTCTGGCTGGCATCTGCGCCGGATACGTCGGCACGCTCGGTGGACCCTTCGCCGAATCGGTGCGGGTGTTCCTCGATTCCGGCGGCGCGCCGCTGCGCAATGTGCACAAGCTGGAGCCGCTGATCCGGCTGCCGCTGGTGGTCGGTCTCGCGCATCTGCTCGGCCGGGTGCCGCTGCCCGCCTCCTCGCCGCTGCCGGTGTGGCGCAATGCTTTCGCCCATCCCGAGCGGAGCAGGCTCGTCGCGGTGGCCGCCCTGATCCTGGCCGCGCTCATGCTGGCGACCTCGCTGGCCTGGACCGCGCGCCTCGCCCCGCGCGGCGCCTACGACCGGGTGCCCGCCTACTGGACCGACACCGCGCAATGGCTGGCCGACAATGCCGCCGACACCCGCGCGCTCGTCGTGCCCGGCGCGCCGTTCGGCAGTCAGATCTGGGGACTCACCCGTGACGAACCGCTCCAGGCCCTGGCGAGTACGCCCTGGGCGGTACGCGACTCGGTGCCGCTCAATCCGCCGGGCACCATCCGCGCGATGGACTCGGTGCAGCGCCTCATCGCCGACGGCCGACCCTCGACCGGACTCGCCGCCACCCTCGCCGATCAGGGCATCGGCGTCCTTGTCCTGCGCAACGACCTCGACCCGGAGACCTCGCGCTCGACCCGGCCGATGCTCGCGCACCAGGCCATCGAGGGCTCGCCGGGACTCACCAAGGTCGCCGAGTTCGGCGCGCTGATCGGGCCGCGCGCGGCCGATGCCGGACTGGTCGTCGACAACGATCTGCTGCCCGCCTACCCGGCGATCGAGATCTACCGGGTCGATGTGCCGCCGCCGGGCACGCCCGTCGACGTGCGCGGTGGCACGGGCGCGCCACCAGGTTTCCCCGGCGCCTACACCGTTCCGCTCGACTCGGTCCCGGTCGTCAAGGGCGGTCCCGAGGTGCTCGAACGCCTCCGCCGCGACACCGGCGACCCCACCGCCCCGATCCTGCTCGACGCCGATGCGCGCCGGGCCGGTCTGCCGCCGCAGCCGACGCTGATCACCGACACCCCCATGGACCGCGAAACCGATTTCGGCCGGGTCGACAACCACAACTCCGCGGTCCGCGCCCCCGACGACGCCCGGCGCACGCACAACCTGGTGCCCGACTATCCCGTCGAGGGAACCGGTCTCGTGCAGGGCGAGTGGTCGGGCGCCGAAGTCACCGCGTCCAGCTCCGCCGCCGACGCCACCCAGATCGGCGGGGCCGCGCCGGGCAGTTCCACCGCCGCGGCCGTCGACGGCGATCCGAGTACCGCCTGGATCAGCAACGGCGCCGAATCCGCACTGGGACAGTGGCTTCGGCTCGATCTCGACCAGCCCATCACCTCCGGATCGCTGCGGTTCACCACGGCGGCGGCCGCGCTGGGCGATCCGGTGAAGTGGGTCGAGGTCCGTACCGCGCGCGGCACCGTGTCGGCGCGGATCACCGAGCCCGGCGCACCGGTGACGGTCGCGCTGCCCGCCGGTGAGACCGACTGGGTGATGATCACCGCCGCCCGCACCGAAAGAGGCACCCGCGGTGGCCAGTTCGGCATCAGCGACCTCACCCTCGACGACTACAGCGTGCGTGACGCACCGGTGCGCGTCGACATCCGCCACCGCATAGCGCTGCCCGAGGTGGCCGCCGGAACCATCCCCACCGGCTGGGATCTCGGCCAGGAATTCCCCGGCCGCAGCGCCTGTTTCGACGGACCCGACCGCGTGCACTGCAGCAAGGGACTCGGCCTGCCCGCCGAGGAGCCCGGCGTGTTCAACCGCACCATCGCGGTGCCCGAACCACTCACCGTCGGTACGGATCTCACGGTCCGCACCCGGCCGGGGCCCGCACTCGAAGCCCTGCTCACCGACCACTCGCGGCCGGTGGCGCGCGGCAAGGCCGATGTCGCCGACCTGCGCGGCGCGGCCTTCGCCGCCACCGACGGCGATCCGAAGACAACCTGGATCGCGCCGGAAGCCACCGTGCGTGAACCCACCGGCGCCAAACCCACACTGGTACTGGAACTTCCCGAACCCGCCGTGGTCACCGGGCTCGACATCACCACCGCACTGGGCGGGCTGCCCGCCACAGCCACCGCCGTCACGGTGAACCTCGGCAACGGCCCGCAGGTCAGGGAACTGCCCGAACGCGAACACGGCGAACCCGCCCGGATCTCGCTGCACCCCACCGAGACCGACCGCGTCGAGATCAGCATCCAGCGCTGGAACACGGTGCTCGACCGCACCGCGCTCGGTTTCGTCCTCACCCAGCCGACCGGGCTGGCCGAAGTCGAGGTGCTCGGTCCGGAGTATCCGGCGCACGCGCCCGGCGACCGGCTCGTCACCATCGGCTGCGACGCCGGACCCGTGATCGCCATCGGCGGCCGCGCCGTGCACACCACGGTCACCGCCACGGCCGATGAACTGCGCTCCGGCGCACCGGTTTCCGCACGCGCGTGCGAGGAGGACGCCGCCGACATCGAACTGCTGCCCGGCAATCCCGACCTCACGGTGGTGCCGACCGAGCTGTTCACCGTCGACCGGATGCGGCTGATCCGCACCGATTCGTTCCCCGCCGGACCCTCCGATCCGGGCGCCCAGCTGCTCGTGCTGCCGCTCAGCACCAATGTCGGCTGGGAGGCGCATGCCGCCGATGGGCGCGAGCTGACACCCGTGGTGGTCGACGGCTGGCAGCAGGGGTGGCTGATCCCGGACGGCACCACCGGCGAGATCACAGTGTCGTTCCCGGCCGACCGCTGGTACCGACTGGCGATCTTCGGTGGGCTGCTTCTGCTGATTCCGCTTGTGCTGCTGGCGATTCCCCGTCGACGGCCGGTGCCCGATCCCGGTCCCGCGCCGGTGACGTGGGGTGTCCACTGGCTCGCCGCGGTCGGGCTGACCGGTGTCACCGCCGTCGTCGCCGGACCGTTCGGGGCGGTGTGCACGCTGATCGCGCTGGGCTGCAGTCGATTCCGGCCCGCGCTCACGGCGCGGGTGCTGCCGTGGGTCGCCGGAATCGGGACGATGCTGTCGATGGCGGCGCTGTCCACGGGGACGTGGCGCTCGGGAACCGAGTACATGGGTGGCTCGCTGTGGGCGCAGGCACCGGCGGTCATCGCCGTGGTCGCCGTCGGGGTCGCGGCCCTGCCGCGTCGGCGCTGACCAACAGTCCGCCGCACGACTTGGTCCATCGCGTAGGCCGGTACGCAGGCGAACACCACGGCGTGACCCGCCGCGGACGGCACCGTTCAGCGTGCGGCAGGGCTCTCGGTGCCCGAGGAAGTGGTGCGACTGCTCTCGGCGCGCTTGTCCCAGCGCCGGGCCCAGCGACGCGCGGGTTCCTCGATCAGCGCGTAGCTCGCCGCGGCCAGCGGCAACGTGAGCACGGTGGTCAGGATGAGCACGTAGACGAAGTGCCCGCTGAACGGCATCAGGCTGAACACCGGGAAGACCATGGTCAGCACCACCAGGTGCCAGAGGAAGATGCCGTAGGACCAGCGCCCCAGCATCGCCGCGGCGGGTGATTCCAGCCAGCGGTGCGGGGTGGCGTCGGCGGGACGCAGCACCAACGGCGCCATCAGGCCGAACCCGATGACCATGCCGAGCGCCATCTTCACCGCGTACTGCCACGGCTCGGCCCGCTCCAGCCCGGCCGGACCACCGAACTCGGTCGCCGAGATCAGGAAGGCCACCAGCGCCACGGCCCACATCAGCGGCTGACTCGCCAGCAGCGGGCCCCACCACGTGCCGGGGCGGGCCCGGTGGATCAGCTCGGCCAGCACCATGCCCGCCGCGAACCACGGCAGATAGCCGGGCAGCCAGTTGTCGGCGTGGATCGCGTCCGGCGTCGGCACGGGCCACAGATTCCAGGTCAGGCTCACCGCGATCAGCGTGCCCAGCACCGGCAGCCGCCACCGGACCGCCGGGCCGCGCAACCGCACCACCGACCAGGCCAGCAGCGGCAGCAACAGATAGAAGGCCACCTCCACCGACAGGCTCCACATCTGCGTGAGGCCCTCGGTCAGTGTCAACGGCACGAAAACCTGCAGGAAGAACAGGTTCGACACCCACACCTTCAGGTTCGCCGACTGGGCCGCGCCGGGCAGCAGCACCAGCACGAACACCACGACCGCCCAGTACGCGGGCATGATCCGCGCGACCCGGTGCAGCAGATAACGCCCGGTCGAGGGCGCCTTGCCCACCCCGTAGGCGGCCGCGGCGTGCGGACGCCACAGCAGGAACCCCGACAGCGCGAAGAACACCGCGACCGCCATGTCGAAGCGCTCCAGGATCGGCCCGAGCACCGTGATCTTCGATGCGCCGGTCTGGAACGCGACATGGGTGACCAGTACACCGAGTGCCGCCATCCCGCGCATGCCTTCGAGGGCGGGAATGAAGGCGCGCGGTGGCGGTACGGGGGCGGTGGCGGTCGTCATCGGGTTCCAGTCTGCCGTGTCGGCGTTTTCCAGGGCACAGCACCGCACACTGGGATCTCGGGCTGTTAGTGTCGGGGCTCACGAGTGCCTGTGGTGCAATACCAGACCACCGGATTATCCGTGTTCGAACGACGAGGAGAGTTTGCATGGCACTGAGTGCCGGTACCAGAAGGACGGTCGCCTGCGTGCTCGTGGGTCTGGGCGCGGCATTACTCGTCGCCGCGCTGATGATCCCCACCTACACGGTGAGCAAGGTGGCCAAGACTCCGCTCGATCTCGAGATCACCACGATCGCGGTGAATCAGCCGGGCGAGGACAGCCTCGTCCTCGACTCCAGGTCGCTGACCACCGGCGATGGTCCGGCCGTCGTGAACACCGATGTGCCGCTGGTCTCGCAGCGCTTCGTCACCGTCGAGGAGCCCTCCGACGCCGACGAGATGACGCTGCAGGCGGGCCAGACGCTGCGCCGCACCGACGTGCAGGGCGACACCGGCCTGCTCACCGCCACCATCGACCGCGTCACCATCTCCCGCACCACCGGCATGCCCGTCGAGGCGGACCCCAACGGGTCGATCGCGGTCACCGTCGACCGGGAGGGCAGTGTCATGGAGCCGGTGCAGCACACCGGTATCGGCTACCGGTTCCCGATCGGCACCGAGAAGAAGACCTACCCGTACTTCGACATCAACGCCCGTCAGTCCTTCGACGCGAACTTCATCGAAGAGACCGAGATCAACAACACCAAGGTCTACCGCTTCCAGAACACGGTGCCCGCCACCAACACCTGGGACGTCGTGCAGTCGCCCGCCAACCGGCTGACCCTGCCCGCGTCGAAGTGGGGCGTCACCGATGTCGAGCCCGACGAGCCCGTCACCATGAACCGGTACTACACCAACGTGCGTGACCTGTGGGTCGAGCCGCAGACCGGCACCGTCGTCAAGGGTGGCGAGTCGCTGCACCTGTACTACGCGCGCACGGCCGAAAAGCCCGAGGTGACCGCGCTCAAGTCGCACATCGTGTTCGACGAGGCGACCGTGGAGTCGCAGCTCGAGATCGCCAAGGAGAACACCGACAAGCTGTCGCTGTTCGGCCGCACCGTCCCGATCGTGCTCGGCATTCTCGGCGTGCTCGCCCTGCTCGCCGGCCTGTTCCTCGGCCTGCGCGGCAGCGGTGGCACTCCCGCCCACGCGTCCCCGCGCGGTGGCCGCACCACCCCAGCGCCCGCGGCGGCTTCCGGTGCGACGGCGGCCTCGGACTGGGATGCCGACGAGGCACCGACCACGCAGTTCCCGCGCGGGGACTACGACGGGCCCACCGAGCAGATCGACATCAACAAACGTCCCTGAGGACACTCGCTCCAGACGGCGGCCCCGGTCATTGCGACCGGGGCCGCCGTCGTCAGTGGTGTGGGGTGGTTCGCGCAGCGGTGCGCAGGACGACCAGGCCGACGATCGCGGTGGTCACGGCGGCGACGGCGACGGCCGTGCCGATCAGCGAGCCGATGGTGCGGGCGAAGGTCAGCATCAGGGTCACTTCGACGGCGAGGCCGATCCAGGTGACAGCGGCCAGGGCGGTGCGCTCCACCGCGATGGCCGACAGCAGGGCGCCCTGCAACACCGCCAGGATCGCGCCGTGCAGGGCGAACAGCCACAGCATGCTCTGGATCGGGGCGTAGTCCTGCCCGGCGAACAGCGGGGCCAGCGGCGCGGCCACGGCGGCACCGATCACCGCGACGATGCCGATCAGCGACAGCACCGACAGCGCGTCGCGGATCGCGCGCGCCGACTGCGTCGGCTTGGCCATGCGCGGATACAGCACCACGCCCACCGCCTGCGGGAGCCAGAAGGCGATCTTCGTGGCGATGGTGCCGAGCGAATAGCGGCTCGCGTCGACCTCGTCGAGGACGATGCGGACCACGATCAGGTCCACCGAGGACAGGGCCATCAGCGCGGCTTGCACCTGCACGGCGCGCAGGACCGGTAGGACGCCGATCGCGCCGTTTTTCGCCCTGGACGAGGTGGGTTTCGCGGCGTGCTTGGTCGACGTGTGGTGCACGGGTTCGGCCTCGCGACGCTGGCCGGGTCCGGGTGGCAGACCAGGTCCGGATAGCTGGCCGGATTCGGGTGGCAGGCCAGATCCGGATAGCTGGCCGGATTCGGGTGGCAGGCCAGATCCGGATAGCTGGCCGGATTCGGGTGGCAGGCCGGATCCGGGCGGTAGGGCGGATCCGGGCGGTAGGCCAGGTCCGGGCGGTAGGCCAGGTCCGGGCGGTAGGCCAGGTCCGAGCTCGCGGTCGTTGACCGGGGTGCCCGTGGTGGTGCGGGCGATGCGGGCCGCGACGAGTGCGGCGACGACGATGCCCGCGGCACCCGCCCACAGCGCGCCGGCGGCGCCACCACCGAGCGCGAAGGCGATCAGCGCGGGGACGACGCGGGCGGTTCCCGCCATCGCGAGCACCGTCGCAAGAGCGCGGAAGTGGTTGCCGCCCTGCAGGATTCCCTGTTCACCCGAGAGCACGACCAGCGCGGGCGCCGCACCGAGCGCCGCGGCGGCCGCCCACACGCCCACGTTCAGCACCTCGGCCACCACCGGCACGAGGACCACCGCGACCGCGGCCACCAGCGCCGCGCACCGCCACTGCATGGATCGCACCGCGCGCAGACTCGCCCCGCGGACCACCTCGCGCGCGACCACGTTCTGCATGGCCAGCGCGGGCACCGCGCACAGCAGCTGCACGGCGAGCAGACTCGCGAACTCGCTGTACCCGGCCACGCCGAGCCAGCGTCCCGCCAACAACTGCAGGAGGTACCCGGCGACGTTGGCGGTCATCGCACCAGCCGTCACCCAGGTCAGATCAGCAACAACAGGCGGACGACGGACCGAAGACACGCCCCATCGTCGCACCTCGACGCGCCGGACGCGGTCGCCACCCCGATCACCGGGCAGGCCGTAACTTCGCGGGGGCCGTGTGGCGGCGCGAGCCGGGACGTAAGGTGCACTGACGTGACGGGTAGTGGTGGGCGTGCGAGGGTCTTGGTCGCCGGGTACTGCGCCCTGCTCACGCTGATCATCGTCGGACCACTGGCCGGGTCGGGATACCTGCTGCTGCGGGACGCGGTGAGCACGCCCCGCTCCTACCTCACCGACTCCGCCCTCGGTCTCGGCGCCGCGGCCCCACGTGCGGTCCCCCAAGACGCCCTGCTCGCGGTCCTCTCGCCGGTGATCGACGGCGGGATCCTGGTGAAGGCGATCCTGATCGTCGCGCTGTGGTCGGCAGGCTACGGCGCCGCCGTCCTCGCTCGCCGCTTCGTCGATGCCGGTACCGGCGCCCAGCTTCTCGCCGCGACCCTCGCCCTGTGGAACCCCTTCGTCGCCGAACGTCTCCTCCAAGGCCACTGGAGCCTGCTCACCGGCTACGCAGCCCTCCCCTGGACCGCCCTCGCCGCCACCCACATCCGCACCGGCTCTACCCACCGCGCCGTCCCTTGGATCGCCCGCAGCGGCTCTACCCGCCGCAACCTCCCCTGGACCGCCCTCGTCGCCCGTATCCGCACCGGCTCTGCCGACCGCGCCGTCCCCGCCACCTCGGCGACGACCGGAAGTACAGCGGAATCCGGCGGTGAATCGCCGGCCACGGCCAGGTCGAGTGACAGCGTCGGGCAGGCACAGGACACGAACGGGAACCAAGGGCGGCGCGGCAGAGCCGGGCGCACGGGCGGAATGAGGCAGACCGTCGGTGAGTGGGGCGCGCTTGCGGCGTGCTTCGCGGCGGCCGGGTTGACGCCGACGGGATCGCTGCTGGCAGCGGTGGTCGGACTCGCGCTGATCGGGCGGCGGGCGTTCCTGCCCGCGCTCGCGCTGTGGATCGCCACATGCGCGCCCTGGCTGACCGCGACCGCGCTCGGGTCGGGGGCCGAGCCGTCGGACCCGGCCGGGGTGGCGGCGTTCGCGGCGCGGGCCGAACCGTGGCTCGGGACGCTGGGGAGTCTGGCCGGACTCGGCGGGATCTGGAACGGCGAGGCGGTTCCCGCGAGCCGGACGACGCCACTGGCCCTGGTGGGCACCCTGTTGCTGCTCGTGATCGTCGCGCTGGGGGTCCGCGCGGTGTGGGCGAGCGGGCGCGACGGCCGGACGCTGCTGGTCATCGCGGCGGTAGCCATCGTGCTGCCCGCGCTCGGCGCCACCGGGTGGGGGCTCGCGGCCGGGGAGTGGTCGATGGTGCACATCCCTGGCGCGGGCTTGCTACGCGACACCCAGAAATACGTCGCCCTGGCCATGCCCGCCTACGCATTGTGCGCAGCCGCGGCTTGTCGGACCGTCCTCACGTGGTGGCGTCGAATCACCGTCGACGGTCGCGCACCGAACGGTGACATCCACCAAACCCGAACCAACACAGCTGAATTCGAGACGGTTGCGGTCGGCACCCCCGAGCCGGGGCCAGCGGTCGACGCCGCCGTGCCAGGGCGTACGGACAGCAGTGCGGCGCGCGCCGCGGACTCGATTGATGCGGAGAACGATTCGGCGGAGGTCAGGTCGAGTCGCACTGGAATCAACGCTGTCGCAGCACTTTTCATTGCGCTACTCATCTTCCCGCTCGCCGACCTGGCCTGGGGAGTCGGCGGCGAGATGCGCCCGGTGCACTACCCGGCGGGTTGGGCCGAAGTCGTGGACAACATCGACGGCCCCGGCGATGTGGCGATCCTCCCCGGCGGCATGTTCCGCCGATTCCCGTACAGCGGAGCAGCTCCCGTCCTCGACCCCGCCCCCCGCATCCTCCCCAACGACGTCCTGCAAACCGGCGAACTCAACGTCCGCGGCTACGCCGTCACCGGCGAGGGCAACCGCGCCCGCACCGTCGAGGACACCCTCCTCCGCGGCGGCACCCCCGCCGAACTAGCCGACCTCGGCATCGGGTGGATCCTGCTGGAACGCACCACCCCCGGCCCCCTGGGCACCGCCGAAACCACCCTCACCGCAACCGAACTCGTCTACCAGGACACCGACCTGTCCCTCTACCGAATCCCCGACCCCACCCCCCGCGACGTCTCCACCCCCACCCAACGCCGAACCTCGGCAGCCGCCCACCTCCTCTGGGCAACCCTCCTCCTCGCCGGCCTGACCCTCGCAGCCCTCCGCCCAACCACCCGCTGACGGAGTGTCCCCCGGCGCGTCGCCCGCATGTCCCCGAACACGCCGCACAAATGGAACCATGGTCCCATCAGTGATCTATGTTCGGTCGCTATGGTCAGCTCTCATCACGAAGCGATGCACCGGATCTTCCGGCACGACCCGGGCACCTTCGCCCGCGTCTTCCATGCGCTCGACCTCCCCTTCCCCGACCCGATCGAGGTCGAACACCTATCGGTCGATCTCACCGAGATCGAACCGATCGAACGTCGCGCGGACACAGTTCTACGAATTGTCACGGCAGAGTCCAGCTTCCTCCTGGTGATCGAAGCACAGAACAAGAAGGACGACAGCCGCCCCGGCGCGTGGGCGTACTACCTGGCGTTCCTCCACGCGAAGTACGGGATTCCCGTGGTCCTGGTCGTCGTGTGCCGCAACCGGACCACCGCGACATGGGCAGAGGGCCCGCACTCCATCGGCCACGCGACATGGCCATGCGTGACCCTGCACCCGCTCGTCCTCGGACCACACAACGTCCCCGCTGTCACCGATGTCGAGACCGCAGCCACCGACCTACCCCTAGCGGCGCTTTCTGCGATCACGCATGCCACCCGACCAGAAATCGGTGCCATACTGGAGGCGCTCTCCGCCGCATTGCACCTGGTAGGCGATCACGATGACGCTCAGATCTACACCGAACTCGTCGAACTGGGTCTCGGCCGTACCCGCGGCGCCCGGATATGGAGGAATCTGATGTCGATCGATCTGTCGTTCTTCCGGGGCGAGACGTCACAGCGACTCCGCGAAGAAGGTCGCGAGCAGGGCCGCATCGAGGGTCGCGTCCACGACATTCTGCGCATCCTGCAGCGCCGCGGCATCGAGCTCCCGCCAGCCGCGGAAGCCAAGATCAATGCGTGCCGGGATCTCGACGAGCTCGATGCATGGTTCGATCGGGCCGTTGATGCTCGCGCGGCCGACGACCTCTTCGCCGACTGATTCGCACACGGCCGAAGACGTTCGCCGTTGTCAGTCCTGGGCGGGTGGGGCGACCAGGCCGGTGACGAACTGGCCTCGGGCGGCCGCGGCGAGAACCTCGTGGACGCCGGTGCCGGTTTGTTCCCAGGAGAACTCGCGGGCCCTCGCACGGGCCTTCTCGCCCATGACCTGGCGGATCTTCGCATCGGCGAGTAGGTCGGCGGCGGCTTCGGCGAGGGCGGGGGCGTCGTCGACGAGCAGGCCGGTGACGCCGTCGACGATGGAGTCGGTGAGGCCGCGGGAGCTGCGGTAGCCGATGGTGGGGACGCCGTGCTGGGCGGCTTCGATGACGGCCAGGCCCCAACCTTCCTTGCGGGAGGGCATCACGTGGACCCACGCGGCGGACAGGATCTCGTGCTTGCGGCGTTCGTCGACGTGGCCGTGGAAGGTGACGGCGTCGGCGATGCCGAGGCTCGCCGCGCAGTCGCGCAGGTTGTCCGCCCACCAGCCGTCGCCGATCACGTCGAGGTGCACGTCGGGGAAGCGTTCGCGCAGGTGCGCGACGGCGGTGAGGGCGTCTTCGATCTGCTTGTGCGGGACGAGCCGGGACAGGACGGCGACGCGGGGATGGGTCGCGCGGGTGCCGTCGGCACCGGGGACGACCTCGGCGGGGACCGGTTCGGCCCCGTTGCGGACCACGGCGATGCGCTCGCGGTCGACGCCGAGCACGGCCAGTTCCTCGGCCGAGGGCAGTGAAACGGTCAGGTACTGGTTGCCGCGATGCACCCGCGGCGAGAGCTTGGACTCGATCCACCAGCCGATCCGCCCGACCAGCCGCCCGGCCACCGGCCACTGCTCGCGGTGCCCGTGATGCACCAGCACCACCGACGGCACGCCCGTGGCCGTGGCGAAGAAGGGGATGCCGTTCTGGGTGTCGATCACGACATCGGGGCGGACACCGCGCAGCGGCCCGATACCGAGCCGACCGGCCACGATGGCGGCCAGCGCCCGCGGATACACCGTGAAGCGCCCGCCAGCGCGGCTGATGTCGATCCCGTCGATGTGCTCACGCCGCGCCGCCCCGGGATACCCGGCCGTGCGCAGGGTGACCTTGATGCCACGGGCCGCCAGCTGGGCGCCGACCTGCTCCAGGTAGCGCTCGCTGCCCCCACCCTGCGGGTGCCCCGTGTCACGCCAGCACAACAGGAGGACTTCACGCACGGTCGTAGCTCGCAATCGGGTCGGTTTCGGACAAACGTCGGCCCCCACCCTAGCGGGTGTGTCCTGCACGACACGGATCTATCGCCACTATCGCCGCAGAGTGTTCCCCCAGACCAGGCGACCACACCGCGACGCGATGCCCATAAACTCCTGCCGTGCCGACCGCATCCCCGCCGAGAACCGCGCAGCCCGTCCAGCGCCGCCGTACGCCCCGTTTCGCGCGGCGCGCGACGCTGCGCCGCTCGCTGCGCCTGCTGACCAGTTTCCGGTTCGAGCAGTCCGACCCGGCCCGGTTCTACGGCGGCATCGCGACCGACAGCGCCGAGATGATCGCCGACTTCTACACCGACATCACCGAACGCGACCTCACCGGCACCGTCGTCCTCGACGTCGGCGGCGGCCCCGGCTACTTCGCCGACGAGTTCACCGCGGCGGGGGCACGCTACGTCTCGGTCGAGCCCGACCCGTCGGAGATGCACGCGGCCGGACTGCGGGTGGCCGGATCGGTGCGCGGCTCGGGGATGGCACTGCCGTTCCGCGACAACGCCTTCGACGTCTGCTTCTCCTCCAACGTCGCCGAGCACGTGCCGCAGCCGTGGGTGATGGCCGAGGAGATGGTCCGGGTGACCAAGCCCGGCGGCCTCATCGTGTTCTCCTACACGGTGTGGCACGGGCCCTTCGGTGGTCACGAGACCGGGCTCTGGCACTACCTCGGCGGCGAGTACGCGGCACGCCGATACCGGCGCAAGCACGGACGTGAACCCAAGAACAGGTTCGGCCGATCTTTGTTCGCGGTGACCGCGGCGGAGGGTTTGCACTGGGCGGCAACGACTTCAGCTGACGTCCGTACGGTTTTTCCGCGTTATCACCCGCGCTGGGCGTGGTGGCTCGTCCGCATTCCGATGGTCCGCGAGCTACTGGTCAGCAATCTGGTAGTGATCGCCACGAAGGAGTGATCAGGCCAGCCAGCTCAATCGCCGCGACCTCCGCACCGGGTCGGGTAACGCGCTGGCCCACGGCGATTCCTGAATCGCCAGGCCCACTGTCTCCAACGTGGTCAGGCCGACCTGATCGGCGAGGGCTCCGACCATCGCGACCGCCTCAGCGGCCTGGATGGCGGCAGTTGCCTGCTCGATCGTGAGTGTGCGGCCGGGCAGGAATGACACAACCCATCCCCCGCTGCCCACACTCTTCGCTTGATGGTCGGTCTGGTCGCTGGTCATCAACGATCGGCCGATCACTTGCACAGCCATGAGTCGGTCTCCCCAATTCGCTGTTAAGGTCCGATGAATCGAGCGAGCTGATCAGTAGCTAAAGCATCCCCTTTTCACCACCAGAACGCAATAGTGCGTTTACCCGAAAAGCGAACCGACAGGTTGGAATTCGCCCTGTTCACAGTTGTTGCGCCGCAGCGAATTAGAACATGTTGCAGACAATCCGGCCGCAAAACTGTAACGTGTTCTCATGCACTACGACAGCCTGTTCATCGGCGGCAAGTGGACCACCCCGGCCGGTAGTGACCGCATTTCCGTGGTCTCACCCGCAACGGAGGAGACCGTCGGCAGCGTGCCTGCGGTAACGAAGGCCGACGTGGACGCGGCGGTCGCCGCGGCCCGCGACGCCTTCGACAGCGGACCGTGGCCATCGACTCCCCCACTGGAACGAGCCGAGGTACTCACCAAGGCCGCGCAGCTGATCGAGCAGCGCTCGCCGGAATTGCTCGCCGCGCTCACCGCGGAGATGGGCGCGCCCGCGCTAGCGGCCTTGACACTCAACCAGATTCCGGCCGTCGCCGCGCTCAACGCGGTCGCCGAGCTCGCGAAGACGTTCCAGTGGAACGAGACTCGGGTCGGCCTGTTCGGAACCTCGCGCGTCTCACGGGAACCGCGCGGTGTCGTGGCCGCGATCACCGCCTGGAATGTCCCGTTGTTCCTCGCCGCGAACAAGCTCGGCCCCGCGCTGCTCGCCGGCTGCACGGTGGTGCTCAAGCCCTCGCCGCTCACCCCGCTCACCGCGAATCTGCTCGCCGACATCTTCACCGAGGCCGGGCTGCCCGACGGCGTGCTCTCGGTGCTGCCCGCCGAGGCGGAAGCGAGCGAGTACCTGGCCGGACATCCCGGCGTCGACAAGGTGACCTTCACCGGTTCCACCGCGGTCGGCCGGAAACTGGCCGCCATCGCCGGTGAGCAGCTCAAGACCGTCTCGCTCGAGCTCGGCGGCAAGTCGGCCGCCATCGTGCTGCCCGATGCCGACCTCGCGGCCAGCATTCCCGTTCTTGCGTTCTCCGGGTTGATGAACAGCGGCCAGGGCTGCGTGGCGCAGACCCGCATCCTGGCCCCGCGCAGCCGCTACGAGGAGATCATCGACGCGCTGGTCGCGCATGTGAAGACCATGCAGACCGGCGATCCCACCGATCCGGCCACCCAGCTCGGCCCGCTGATCAGCGAAAAGCAGCGCGATCGGGTGGAGAGCTACATCGCCAAGGGCAAGGAAGAGGGCGCGCGGCTCGTGCTGGGCGGCGGACGGCCCGCCGGGGTCGAGAAGGGCTGGTTCGTCGAGCCGACCATCTTCGCCGACGTCGACAACTCGAGCACCATCGCCCAGGAGGAGATCTTCGGCCCGGTGCTCTCGGTGATCCCCTACGACACCGAGGACGAGGCGATCGCCATCGCCAACGATTCCGACTACGGCCTGGCCGGGTCGGTGTGGACCACCGACATCGAGCACGGTGTCGAGGTCGCCGCGCGGGTGCGCACCGGCACCTACGCGATCAACTGGTACGCCTTCGACCCGACCGCGCCCTTCGGTGGGTACAAGAACTCCGGCATCGGCCGCGAGAACGGCCCCGAAGGCCTCGACGCATTCTGCGAGCAGAAGTCCGTCCTGATGCCGATGGGTTGGACCGGCTAGTTCTCCGGCATCTGCACCCGCAGCACCGGCTGCGCGCCCACCTCGCCCCGGGCCGGCAGGTCGACCACATCGACCCGCCAGCCCGGTGGCAGTGCGCTCTGCAGGCGGCCCGCCACCCGATGCAGCGGCGTGGTCGAGTAGGTGTCGGACTCGAATCCGGTCACCAGATCGGTCATGCGTCAACCACCTCTCAGCGTCGATCTCATCGTTGACCGCGTCGGCGGTGCAGGAGTCTCGAAAGGGAGTTAGCTCAGATGGTGCGACATGCGGCGGAGCTGACACGGAATATAGGGGACGGCAGCTCCCGTTGGGGAGCGACTCTCTGACGTTTCCCTAAGTACCCATATATTCACCCCGGGAATCATGGGGCGAATACCGGTCAGTGCCGCAGTGAGCGCCGGTAAGCCGAGGGCGTGAGACCGGTGGCGGCGCGCAGGTGATCGCGCAGTGCGGTCACGCCGCCGAAACCGGACCGCTGTGCCACCGTCTCCACCGGCGATTCGGTGCGCTCGAGCAACTCGCGCGCCCGGCCGACCCGTTGCGCGTCCAGCCACGCGCGCGGGGTGGTGCCGACCTCGGCCTTGAAGCGGCGGATGAAGGTCCGCTCGCTCATCAACGCGTGTGCGGCCAGCGCGGCGACATCCCTGGCCTTGTCGAGATTGGCGACCGCCCAGCTCAGGGTCGTTGCGAGGCCACCGCCCGGGTCGGCACCGCCCATGAGCTGCGGGATGTACTGGGCCTGACCGCCTTCGCGGTGCGGTGGCACCACGTTCCAGCGGGCGAGGTCGGCGGCCGCGGCGGCGCCCAGTTCCCTGCGGACGATGTGCAGGCACAGGTCGAGGCCCGCGGACAGGCCTGCCGAGGTGAGGATGTCGCCGTCGTCGATGTAGAGCGCTCCCGGGTCGAGCTTCACCGCGGGGAAGAGAGCGGCGAATTCGTCGCAGTAGGCCCAGTGCGTGGTGGCCGGGCGGTCGTCGAGCAGACCGGCCTGGGCGAGGACGAAGGCGCCGATGCAGATACTGGCGATGGTGGCGCCGCGGGCCGAGGCCGCGCGCAGGGCGTCCAGCGCGGGTTCCGGAGCGGGCAGGGTGGGCAGGCCGATCCCGGGGACGACGATCAGATCCGCCTCGGCCAGCAGTTCGAGGCCGTGTTCGACATGCAGCTCGAAGCCGTTCGGCGTCCACACCGGGCCGGGCCGGACACCGCAGGTGCGCAGGTCGAAGCCGACGGGTTCACCGGTCTTGCCCGGACCGTGCCGGAACGCCTGGACCGCGCAGGCCAGGTCGAAGGTCATCACGCCGTCCAACGCGAGCGCGGCAACGGAGAGCATGCTCCGAGTTTGGCACGAATCCGAGCAATGCTGGCATGCCTGCCACTCGTCGGGACCGGGCCGTGGCGGCTTTGCTGAAACGGACGCGCTCGTCGACGAGGGAGACATCCGCATGACCACACACCCGGCAGGCCTGGACTGGGCCTGGGCCACCGACACCGGCGGCAACCTCACCGCCGCGCAACGCCGCCACCTGCTGCTGACCCTGCCGCGCACCGTCGCGGGTTTCGCGCCCGGCCGCGTTCGCCTCGCGCTGGGCCGACGCGGCACCGGCCGGGTCGAGTTCGACGGCCTGCGCCTACCCGACACCCCCTTGGCGAAGGCCGCCGAAGAGCATGCGCGCGAGACACTCTCGGACGCGCTGCTCGCGCACTCCTTCCGCACCTACTTCTTCGCCCGCGCGCTCGCCGACCTCGACCGTGCCTCCTATGACGACGAAATCGCCTATGTCTCCAGCCTGCTCCACGACATTGCGCTCGAAAAACCAACTCCGGGTAGATGTTTCGCCGTCGTCGGCGCGCAGAGCGCGGTGGCCTTCGCCCATCGGCACGGCGCCGAACCCGACCGCGCCGAAACGATCGGCGCCGCCATCGCCGCCCACCTCACCCCCGGCATCGCCGCGAACCTCAGCGACCCAGGCGGTTTCGTCTCCGCGGGCGCCTCGGTCGACGTCCTCGGCGACCGTCTCGCCGACCTCGACCCGACCTGGACCGCCGACCTCCTCACCCGCCACCCCCGCCACCACTTCAAGCGCGAAATCACCACCGCCTTCGCCGCCGAGGCCGCCGCCGTCCCCGACGGCCGCATCGCCTGGCTCTCGCGCACCGGCTTCACCCAGCTGATCGCGCTGGCACCCTTCGCCGAATAGACGAAACCGCCCGCACCGGAAACGGTGCGGGCGGTTCGTTGTTCGGGGGGATCAGCCCAGGCGCTCCTTGAGGGCCTCGAACTCGTCGCGGACGCCCGAGGGGAGCTTGTCGCCGACGAACTCGAACCACTCCTCGATCGAGGGGATCTCCTTGCGCCACTCGTCGACGTTCACCGCGAGGGCCTCGTCGACATCGGCGACGACCACGTCGAGGCCTTCCAGGTCGAGATCGGCGGCCGAGGGGACGTTGCCGACCGCGGTGGCCTCGGCGCTCGAGCGACCCTCGATCCGGCCGACGATCCACTCCAGCACGCGGGAGTTCTCACCGAATCCGGGCCACAGGAAGCGGCCGTCCTCGCCACGACGGAACCAGTTGACGTAGAAGATCTTCGGCAGCTTGGTCGCGTCGGCGTTCTTGCCGAGGTTGATCCAGTGGTTGAGGTAGTCGCCCACGTGGTAGCCGAGGAACGGCAGCATGGCCATCGGGTCGCGGCGGACGGTGCCCACCTTGCCCTCGGCGGCGGCGGTCTGCTCCGAGCCCATGGTGGCGCCCATGAACACGCCGTGCTCCCAGCCGAAGGACTCGGTCACCAGCGGGACCGTGGTCTTGCGGCGGCCGCCGAACAGGATCGCCGAGATCGGCACACCCTGCGGGTCGTCCCACTCGGGCGCCAGGATCGGGCACTGCGACATCGGGGTGCAGTAGCGCGAGTTCGGGTGCGCGGCCAGCGTCTCGGTCTCGCGGGCGACCCAGTCGTTGCCCTTCCAGTCGATCAGGTGATCGGGGGTGCCCTCGAGGCCCTCCCACCACACGTCGTTGTCGTCGGTCAGGGCGACGTTGGTGTAGACGGTGTTGCCCGCCTCGATGGTGGCCATCGCGTTGGGGTTGGAGCTGTGGTTGGTGCCGGGCGCGACGCCGAAGAATCCGAATTCCGGGTTCACGGCGTAGAGCTGGCCGTCGGCGCCGAAGCGCATCCAGGCGATGTCGTCGCCCAGGGTCTCCGCGCGCCAGCCGGGGATGGTCGGCTGGATCATCGCGAGGTTGGTCTTGCCACAGGCGCTCGGGAAGGCGGCGGCCACGTAGTAGTTCTTGCCCTCGGGCGAGATCAGCTTGAGGATCAGCATGTGCTCGGCCAGCCAGCCCTCGTCGTGGGCCATCGCCGAGGCGATACGCAGCGAGTAGCACTTCTTGCCGAGCAGGGCGTTGCCGCCGTAGCCGGAACCGTAGGACCAGATCTCACGGTCCTCGGGGAAGTGGGTGATGTACTTGGTGTCGCTGCACGGCCACGGCACATCGGCCTGGCCCTCGGCCAGCGGCGCGCCCACGGAGTGCAGCGCCTTCACGAACGGCTTGTCGGCGCCCAGCTTGTCGAGCGCGGCCTGGCCCATGCGGGTCATCACGCGCATCGAGACCACGACGTATTCGGAGTCGGTGATCTCCACGCCCAGCTTGGGGTCGTCGGCGCCGAGCGGGCCCATGCAGAACGGCACCACGTACATGGTGCGGCCCTTCATCGAGCCGCGGTACAGCTCGGTCATGGTGGCGCGCATCTCGGCGGGGTCGACCCAGTTGTTGGTGGGGCCCGCGTCGGCTTCGGTCTTGGAACAGATGTAGGTGCGCGACTCGACGCGCGCCACATCGGAGGGGTCCGACAGCGCCAGGAAGGAGTTCGGCTTCTTCTTCTCGTCGAGCTTCTTGAAGGTGCCCGCCTCGACCAGCTGGGTGGTCAGGCGATCCCATTCCGCGTCGGAGCCGTCGGCCCAGACCACGCGGTCCGGCTGAGTGAGCTCTGCGACTTCCTGTACCCAGGCGAGCAGTTCACTGTGCTCGGTCGGCGCGGTGCCGTCGGATCCACGAAGACCAGGAATGGTCGCTGAGGTCATGAAAACTCTCCTGAGATGGGCGGTTGTTCGATTTTCTTCCCACTGGCCAGGCCGTCGACCAGCGCGAATCCCATCGATCGCCACCATGGGCGGGAAGGCGTCCGCAGCGAGCAACCACCGCACAACCCCAATGGACGGCAGGAGGGCCGTACACGGACGGAGGCCGCGCAGCGACTGGCACGGAGCGGACGCCCAGGTTCCTACCTAGAGGTTAACGCGATATGACGACCGATACGGAATCGGGTTCCCCAACAAGTACCCACAGGTCGGTCCACCAATCTCGGCGCTCACAGCCGATCCAGCGTGGTGATATCCCGCTCACAGGCCGACAACTGAGCCGGGCGCTCGGCCACCAGGCGCCGGGCCAGCGCGTCCAATTCCGCGACACGCCGGTCGACGGCGACCGCGCGCGCCGTCGATTCGCGCACGACGTGTTCGGCGAGTTCGGCCTCCACATCGACGAGCACCGCCGCCACACGCTGCTCGAACTGGGCTTTCACATTCACCAGCGCCTCGGACACCCACTGCGCCATGTGGTTGCGCTCGGCCAGCTGCCCTCGCGCGCGCACGACCCAGGCGGCCGCGGCCGCGCCGAGCAGCAGCGTCACCGGGACGCTGGCGTAGTCGAGGGTCGGCACCAGCGACAGCGGCGCGACGACCAATCGGCCGAGGCCGACACCGGCCGACGCCCCCAGCGCGATCATGAGGTGATCTTCGACACCACGGTGCCTCGGCTCGGGATCCGGGCCGACCCGCGGGGCCGGATCACGCCTGCGCGGTGCGGGTTCGGCGGTGCCGATCCGGCGGGCGGTCTCGGCGACGCGCTCGTCGATCGCGGCGTCGACCGCGACCGACAGTTCGCCGGTCGCCTGCTGCAGACGTTGGGCGTAGACGCGCAGTTCGGCGCGGTCGCAGCGGTCGAGTTCGGCGCGCGAACGGGTGTGCAGGGCACGCACCATCGAGCCGACCTCGGTGGTCAGGTCGACGCGCGCCAGCTGGACCTGGCTGCGCACCGCCGAGAGCCCGGTCTGGCGGCCGCCGTCGCGTCCGGCCAGCAGCGCGACCCGCTCCTCCCTGATCCGGGTCGAATCCGTGCCCGAGCCCAGCGCGGCGATCTGCTCGTCGATCCTGGCCCTGGTGTCGGCGAGGACCCTGGCCCGCACGGCCGCTCGACGTTCGGGGCCGCCGGTGGGTGTCTGCGCGGTGGCGGCGGCGAGCGCGGCGTGCAGTCCGGCGAGGCCGGAGCGGTCGAGCAGGGCCGAGTCGTCGGCGGCGCGGGCGGCGGTGGCCAGGCGCGCCGAGACGGGCATGACGTCGAGGTCGGTGAGTCCGCGGGCCGCGAGCACGGCCAGGCTGCGTTCCCGGATCGCGCGCCAGTCCTGATAGGCGTGGAAGCCGTTCATGGCGAGCAGGACCCGGGTGCCGTCCGCGCGCAGCCGGTCGATCAGGGCGAGGGTGTCGGCGCCGATGACGCTGCCCGCGTCGAACAGGATCAGCGCGGCGGCGGGTTCGGTCGCCGGGGTGACGGTCGCCGGGTCGCCCAGGTCGACGCGCGGTTCGAAGCGGGCCAGTTCGGTGCGCAGCAGGGTGGTGTTGGCGTCGTCGACGGCGTAGAGGACGACGCCGCCGCCCCCGCCCGACTCGTCCATCGCCCGCAACAACGCGATGCCCTGCGGATTCCACCGCTCGATCACTGCCTCGACAGCCTCGGGAAGAGCTGCCGCATCCGCCGCAGCGGGTTCGACGGCGCCATCGGTCGTCGAAACTCGTGTTGCCTGCGTCGGTACCGACGCACCGGTCGCCTCGGAAGGCAGCGGTGTCGCGGCCTGGTCAGAGTCCGGCACTACTCATCCGCTCCCAGGCCCTGATGTAGCCGTGGTGGACGCGCAGGGCGGCACGGCGGGCGGCGGGCGGCATGTCGCTGGAGACGACCGCGCGCCAGCGGGTGGCGCGGGCGAGGGCTTCGTCGGCGTCGGCGGGCGCCGGGGACGGGTAGCCGGCGGCGAGGTGGGCGACCTGTGGACAGGCCAGGCCCGCGCACAGTCCGGCCCAGAGCGCTTCGTCACCGGCGAGGTAGTGCTCGATGCGCTCGCGCGCCAGGCCGCCGTCGCCGGGGACGGCACGGGCGGCGAGGCGGAACAGCTCGTCGAGGAGTTCGCCACCGCGCACCGCCTCCACCTGCTCGTAGCGCCGGTGGACCAGCCGGTGCAGCGGGTCGATCCCGCTGGCGGAGTGCAGGATCTGGATCAGCGCGGCGGCGCTCAGGTCGGGGTCGGCGCGCAGGGCGGTCAGGGCGCAGTCGACGCCGTAGAGGTCCCAGTTCTCGATCAGCCTGCGGCGCGCGTCCTGGTCGGCACCCGCGCCGATGAACAGTTCGGCGGCCAGCAGCGAGGGCGCGTCGGGGTCGGCGGCGAGTCGGCGCAGATCGGTCAGGTCGGCGGCATCCACCGCGCCCGCCCTGGTCCGGGCGGCGAGCGAGGCGACCACCGGCACGATCGGCAGGCCGAGTTCGTGCGCGTGCCGTTCGGCGGCGGCCACGGCCTCGCCCCAGCGCGCGCCCACCGCGTCGGCCTTGTTGAGCACCACGACGCTGCGCCCGGCGGGCAGGGTGGCGAGCAACCGGTGGTCCGCGGCCTGCGGCGCACCGGCGAGGACATAGATGACCAGGTCACCGTCGAGCACCGGATCGGGCAGCTCGGGCTGATCGACCGGCGCGGTCTCCTGCGCCGACAGCAAGGCCAGCGCCCGCAGCACGGTGCTCCGCCCGCTGAGCGCCCGCCCGGCGACCTGGATACGCAGCGGCCGCCGACGGCGCGCGACCGCGGCGGCGAGCTGATCGGCGATCTCCCGATCACCGCCGGGCCCGGCACCGAGCGTCGAGATCAGCTCATCGAGCGCATCGACCGGTCGTGTCCGTTCGGATTCGGTGGCTGTCGACATTCTGCGCACCCCCTTTACGGAGGGCATTGTGTCAGATCTGGGCAACCGGCATCAGGGCCGCGACCCGCCGATCTGCGACGTTCGCTCCCGCGCGACGCACGCGGCTGCGACGCACCCGCGCGCATGCTGGACAATGGACGGCGTGAACGACGCCGCCAACCACCCTGTCGAGTCGGTTCCGGGGCAGCCGTCCACCGCCTCGGCCCATCCCAAACTCTCGGAAATGCCCAACGAGGCAGGCCGTCGCTCGACCACCGGCTCCCGGCTCTACCCCCGCGTCACGAGCTTCCGCTCGCGGCGCGGCGCGCTGACCCCGAATCAGCAGGCCTCCTGGGAACGCACCTGGCCGGTGATCGGCCGCGACGTGTCCAACGAGCCGATCGAGGCCGACGCCTGGTTCGGCCGCAGTGCCCCGCTGGTCATCGAGATCGGCTGCGGCACCGGCACCGCGACGGCCGCCATGGCCAAGTCCGAACCGCACCTGAACCTGATCGGCATCGAGGTGTACAAGCCGGGCCTGGCCCAGCTGGTCCAGCAGGTCGAGCGCGAGGAGATCGGCAACATCCGCCTGCTGCGCGGTGACGCCGTCGATGTGCTCGAGAACATGGTTGCCCCGGAATCGCTGACCGGCGTCCGGGTGTTCTTCCCCGACCCGTGGCCCAAGGCCCGCCACCACAAGCGCCGCCTGCTGCAGGCGCCGACCTTCGCGCTCATCGCCAGCAGGCTGCGGCCCGGCGGGGTGCTGCACGTGGCGACCGACCACGCCGATTACGCCGAACACATCCTCGAAGTAGGCTCGGCCGAACCACTGCTCACCGGCCTCAACGACACCACCGGTGGCGACAGCGCGGCCAATCGGGAGACCGCGCCGATCGGCTTCGACCGCCCGGTCACCAAGTTCGAAGGCAAAGGTCTGCGTGCCGGAAGCGCCATCAACGAGTTCATATGGGGGAAGATCGACAGATGAGCGTGAGTGAGATCGCCCCCGAGATGCCGGACGTCACCCAGACAGGCGCCGGCACCGAGGCGTTGAGCAGTTCCGGGCCCGATGTCCGACGCGTCCTGCTCGTCTGGGACGCGCCGAACCTCGACATGGGCCTGGGCGCCATCCTCGGTGGGCGTCCCACCGCCGCTTATCGCCCGCGCTTCGACGCGCTCGGCCGCTGGCTGCTCACCCGCACCGCAGAACTGTCGGTGGGCACCAAGGGCCGCATCGAGGCCGAGGCCACCGTCTTCACCAATATCGCGCCCGGCACCGCCGACGTGGTCCGCCCGTGGGTGGAGGCGCTGCGCAATGTCGGCTTCGCGGTGTTCGCCAAGCCGAAGATCGACGAGGATTCCGACGTCGACGCCGACATGCTCGCCCACATCGCGATGCGCCAGCGCGACGGCGGTTTAGCGGGCATCATGGTGGCCTCGGCCGACGGCCAGGCCTTCCGCGAACCGCTCGAAGCCATCGCCGCCAAGGGAATCCCAGCTCAGGTGCTCGGATTCCGTGAGCACGCGAGTTGGGCTGTCACATCCGATACCCTCGGTTTCGTCGACCTCGAGGACATCCCCGGTGTATTCCGGGAACCGCTACCGCGGGTGAGCCTCGATTCGCTGCCCGACGAGGGCGCTTGGCTGCAGCCCTTCCGGCCGCTGTCGGCGCTACTCACTTCTCGCCCTGGTCAAGGAGTCGCTTAAGTGTTCACCCGCTGGGGCGATCTGGTCTATCGGTTCCGCTTCGCCGTCATCGCGGTGGTCGGTGCTGCCTTGTTGGCGCTGGGCGCCTACGGCACCGGGCTCGGCGACCGGCTGACCCAGAGCGGCTGGTTCGATCCCGGCTCCGAGTCGGTGCAGGGCGCCGAACTCGCCGACGCCTCGTTCGGGCGCGACCACATGGCGGATGTGATCGTCATGTACAACGCGCCCGAGGGCGGAACGATCGATGACCCGGAGTTCCAGCAGAAGGTCGTCGACAATCTGACCGCGGTCACCGCCGAACATCCGGATCAGATCGACAAGATCAACGGCACCTATTGGCGCGTGGGCGACGCGCCCGCCGTGCCGTCGGCGTTCGGGTCCAAGGACAAGAAGCACGCGTTCGCCTCCATCGCCATCGTCGGTGACGACGACACCACGATCATGGCCAACTACCGGGTCGTGGCGGACGTCTTCTACATTCCCGGCGTCGACGTGGAGGTCTCGGGCCTGCAGCCGCTCGCGGTCACGCTCAACGACACCATCGCGCACGACACCAAGCGGATGGAAGTGCTCGCCCTTCCCGCCGTGGCGATCCTGCTGTTCTTCATCTTCGGTGGCATCGTCGCGGCCGCGCTGCCGCTGATCATCGGTGGTCTCACCATCATCGGTGCCACCGGCCTGGTCATGACGCTGACCAACTTCACCGAGGTCAACTCGTTCGTCACCGGTGTCGTCTCGATGATCGGTCTGGGCCTGGCGATCGACTACGGACTGTTCATAGTCAGTCGTTTCCGCGAAGAGCTGGCCGAGGGCTACGACACCAAGGCCGCCGTCCGAAGATCAGTGGTGACGGCCGGGCGGACGGTCGTCTTCTCGGCGACGATGATCATCGCCAGCCTCGGCGGCGTGTTGCTGTTCCCGCAGGGCTTCCTGCGTTCGGTCGCCTACGGCACCATCGCGACCGTGTCCCTGGCCGCGCTGACCGCGGTGACGATCCTGCCCGCCATGCTCGCCGTGCTCGGCCCGCGCGTCGACATGCTCGGCCTCAAGTGGTTCCGCAAGAACAAGACCGCCGAGCAGATCGAGAACGGTTTCTGGGGCAATCTCACCCGCTGGGTGATGAAGCACCCGCTCAAGATCGCGATCCCGGTCACGGTCGGCCTGCTGTTGCTGATCATCCCGGTCAAGAATCTGGCCTTCGGCGGCATCAACGAGAAGTACCTGCCGCCCGACAACGACACCCGCGCCGCGCTCGAGCACTTCTACGAGGTGTTCCCGCAGAAGAAGACCGACCCGATCCAGCTGGTCTTCGTCTCCGACAACACCCAGGCGATCGGCCAGGTCTGGAAGGAAGCCAACCAGGCTCCCGGGCTGGTCGGCCCGTTCGAGGTGCCGGTCAAGTCCCCGGGCAACGCGGAGGTGTTCCGCACCTCGGCGACCCTGGTCGATCCCACCGGCAATGCCGAACCGACCATCGACTATCTGCGCTCGATCGCGATTCCCGACGGCGTCACGATGTATGTCACCGGTCAGCCCGCGCTGATGGCCGACAGTATCGACACGCTGCTCGAACTGATGCCGTGGATGATCGCGATCGTCCTGCTCAGCACCTTCGTGCTGATGTTCCTGACCTTCGGTTCGCTGGTGCTGCCGATCAAGGCCGCGTTGATGAGCGCGCTCGGGCTCGGCTCGACGCTGGGCATCCTGACCTGGATCTTCATCGACGGCAACGGCGCCGGGATCCTCAATTTCACGCCACAACCGATCAGCGCGCCGGTGCTGATGTTGATCATCGCGATCATCTACGGCTTGTCGACCGACTACGAGGTCTTCCTGCTCTCCCGCATGGTGGAGGCCCGTGCCCAAGGCGCGTCGACCACCGAGGCCGTGCGAATAGGCACCGCCCAGACCGGGCGCATCATCACCGCCGCCGCCCTGATCCTGCTGGTCGTGACCGGTGCGTTCGCGTTCTCCGACATGGTGATGATGCAGTACATCGCCTACGGCATGATCGCAGCGCTGTTCATCGACGCCACCGTGCTGCGCATGCTGCTGGTCCCCGCGATCATGAAGCTGCTCGGCGACGACTGCTGGTGGGCGCCGAAGTGGATGAAGCGCATCCAGGAGAAGATCGGCCTCGGCGAACCCATCCTCGACGACGAGCGCCCGCAGAAGGGTGCCGTGGTCGACCTGGTGAAGACCACCCCGATCACCGATCCGCCGACCATGCAGATGACGGCGGTCCCGGATTCCAAGCTGGCCCGCACCCCGCGCCGGCCCCGCACGGTCGCCGAGATCGAGGCCGAGGCGCCGACCCAGCGAATGGACAAGATCAGCGAGTCCCCTGACCCGGCCGAGCCTGCCCGTCCGCGCCACCCGATGTCACCGGACCCGACCCGCCCCCGCGCGTCGATGCTGTCGAGTGGTGAACCGACTCGTGTCCTGCCGGTGGTCAAGCCGGGCAGCGAGCCCGGCGAGGGCAAGTCCGCTGACCCCGCCCCGGACGTCGACCCGCCGAAGAACACCACAGGCGAGCCCACCCGAATCCTCCCGGTCGTCAAGCCCGGCACCACCCCGCCGAAGCCCGACGACCCGGACACCGCCGGAACCGCCCCGGAAACCCACGGCGACACCGGTTTCCACCTCGGTGACACCGGCTCCCGGCCGACCCGCTCCCCCGACGGCGACACCGGCTCCGACTCACCTGGCACCGCTGGCCCGAACCTGAACGGCAGCAACGGTTTCCACGCACCCGGAGACGGCCCGCGTGGCGACAACGGTTTCCGCGCACCGAACGACTCGAGCCGCAGCGCGGACACCTTCGGTGGATCCGGCAGCCCGAGCGTGGGCAATGCCAACGACTTCCGCGCGCCGGGCAGTACAAGCCCCGGCGGTGCCGGCGACAACGGCTTCGGTACGCCAGGCGGCACCAACCCGAGCGCGCATGGTGGTGACTCCCTCGGTACACCGGGTGTCGGTGGTCTGAACCGCGGTCTCGGCGAGTCCGGCACTACGGACTCGCGTGGCGACAACGGTTTCCGCGCACCGAGCGACTCGAGTCGAGCCACAGGTGCCGACGGCGCCTCCGGCCTGCCGAGCATCAGCAACCCGACTGCCGACCGCGGCATCGACACACCCCGGGCGCCAGGCCCGAACTCGCGCGGCGACAACGGTTTCGGAGCCCCAGGCGTGATCAGCCCGAATCCGAGTAGTGGCAACACCTTCGGCGCACCCGGGATCATCAGTGCCGACCCGAGTGGCGACACCGACTTCGGGCGGCCCGGCGATGGCGGCTCGGGTAGCGACACCGGATTCGGTGCACCCGGGGTCATCAGCTCGACTCTGGGCGATGACAGTTTCCGCGCACCAAGTGCTGCACCCGAGAGCGCTGGCCGCGGCAGCGACACGGACTTCCGTTCGCCGGGCAACGCGCTGCGCAGCGACGGTGTCGATTCACCAGGCAACGCGCTGCGTACCGACGGCGTCGATTCACCGGGCAACGCGTTGGGTCGCGGCGGTGCCGACAGCTCCAGTGATGCCGGCTCTCGTGGTGTCGGCTCTCGTAGTGCCGAGGCGAGCGACGCGGGGCTGGACCTGCCGCGTAGCAGCGCGCCGGCGGCGCCGCGGGGTTCCGAGCGAGTGCAGCCGCCTGCCGGTTACACACCCCCGGGCCTCGGGGACAGCCCCGTGCCGCGGATCTCGACGCCGAGGACCAGCGGTGACGACACCGAATCCGGTGCGCCCGCCGATGATCCGTTCCCACGCCCGAGCATCGTGACGCCGATCCGGCCCGGCATCGTGAACACACCGCCGCCGCGCGGAGTGGTCCCCCCGCAAACGCCGCCGAGCATCGTGAACACACCGCCCAGCATGGTGACGCCGCCGCGGCCGCGTACGAGCGAGCCCCCGGCAGGTGGCACGTTCAGCGGGTTCACCGCCGTTCCGACACCGGAACGCGCACCCTCGGATTCGGCGACGAACGACGGTACCGACGAGGAATCCTCGGCATGGGAACCCGAATCGCGCCCACGAGGATTCGTGCCGCCATCCGATCTCTCCGCGACCCCGGGTGCGCATCGAGCCGAGTCATCGGACCGGACAGAATCGCGCGGATCCGAATCGCACGGGACCGAATCGCGCGGAGCCGGGTCACACTGGGCCGAGGCGCACGGTGTCACGAACGCGGACCGCAGCTCGGATGCCGAGCGTCCGACCACCGGGGATACCCCGGCGGCACGCGGCATCTTCGGTACCCCGGTTCCGGTTGAACCTCAGCAGCCGACGAGCCCGTGGAGCGACCGCTCCATCGGCGGCGTCACAGGCGACTTCGACACACCGGGCACCGACACCGGACCGCGCTTCTCCCCGGTGACTCCCGAGCCGGACAACAGTGTGTTCCGCCGCCCGGCGAACGATCCCGCGCGCGACGAATTCACTGCTGAGCCCAACTCGGCGGCGCCGCAGCAGGATTCCCGCCCGGAAATCGTCCGCCCGCAGTCCGCACCCCCCGGATTCACCGCGGTCCCGACCGGTGAACCGACTGCGTCGGCCTCGCCCTGGCAGGACGAATCGGCGCGGCCGGCGGCAGATCCCGACTCCGTCCAGGCGGACGGATACCTCGGTTCAGCCGCCGATCAGGCGAACTCGGCGAACCGGCCGAGCACGGCGGATGCCGATCACCTCGGCTGGTCCGAGCGAGCCGATGCCGATTCTCAGACCGCCGGGCAGCCGGACGCGGCTGAAGGCTGGCACGAACGCGTGAGCCAGGCGGGCACAGACGTGGCCGGTCGGTCGATCACCCCCGATCAGATCGGCGCGGACGCGCAGGAGAGCGAGACCGCGGGGCAGTGGCGGGCTCCGTCCGGGTTCACGGCTGTGCCGACTCCCGCGGCGCCGACTGAGGACACGGCGACCACCGAGCTTTCTGCCGCAGAGGTCGACGACTCGGTCGAAAGCGGTTCCACCGCAGGCGGATCCGAGGAGCCGCAGGCGGAGAGCAATCGCAACGAGATCGAGAACTGGATGGCCCAGCTCCGGTCCTCGCGGCGCGGAAACGCGGC
Organism: Nocardia sp. NPDC058176; assembly: GCF_042883805.1. Lineage (NCBI taxonomy): Bacteria > Bacillati > Actinomycetota > Actinomycetes > Mycobacteriales > Nocardiaceae > Nocardia > Nocardia sp. NPDC058176. The sequence goes on from NZ_JBHVVA010000002.1 coordinate 1,011,869, forward strand.
CGACGAGGGGCGGCACAGCGGCAACGAGGGACGCACGGTGAGCGTGAACGAACTGCTGCGGCGCCGCGAGGACGAAACCGACTGAGCTCAGCGGTAGTACGAAAGCAGCGAAACCCACGGCATTGCGGTGCCGTGGGTTTCGCGTTCGATCGGCTGTTCACGCGTTCGGCACTGGAGTCGATGACGACACGGTGCAGCAATCTTCGAGGGTCGGTCGCGAGGGCGAAACCGGCTGGGGCCCGGCGGTACACGGACGCCACGAAACCCACGGCATCGAGGCGCCGTGGGTTCCGCCGTATCGCTCAGCTCTGCGCGCGCTCGGTTTCCGCGCGCTCGACCTCCGTGCGCTCCGCACCGGAATCGGCGAAGGCCCGGGCGTAGCGGGTTCCCGTGAGCAGCAGGAGGATTCCGACTGCCAGGAAGGCGATGACGCGGACCAGGCCGGACAGAGTCGCGAGGTCGAACAGGAACAGCTTCGCCAGGGCAGCGGCGGCCACCAGGAGGCCGGAGACCAGGCAGACCTTCGCCACCGCGGGTGAGCGGGACAGGCGGCGCAGGCCGTAGAACAGCGAGGCGGTGGCCGCGACCATCCAGACGATCGTCGCGAGGCTGTGGCCGATGACGAAGCCGTCGGGCACGTTCAGCGCCACGCCGAGCGATACCGAGGCGACCAGCACGGAGTACAGACCGGCGACGCTCACCGCGATCCACACGATGGTGACCAGGGTTTGATCGGCCCAGCCGGGCAGGCGCGGCACCGTCCAGGCCACCATCGCGGCGACGGCGAGGCCGATCAGCGCCGCGACGGCGGTCGAGATGTCGAGGTGCCGTTCGGCGAACCGGTGCACGGTCAGGGTTTCCGGGTTGGCGATGGCCAGCAGGGCGAGTCCACCGAACAGGGCGAAGGCGAGGCCGAGACCCGCGGCGACGCGTGCACGGCTGGTCGCGGCGACCGCCAGGAAGGCCAGCGCGACCACGAACAGGCTGGTCGGGAACAGGTGCGGGTGGGCGCCGGTCGCGGCGCCGCAGGTCTGCAGCAGGGCGACGGCGCCGGTGAGTGCGGCGACCAGGGCGGTGTGGCGCGGGATCCGATCGCGCAGGCCGGGGACGAGTGTCGTCGCGGCGAGGCCGAGGAGGACGGTGGCGAGCGCGCCGGTGATCGACGCGTTCACGACGCGGCTGAACAGCAACGCGACCGCGAGGACGGGCAGTGCGGTGAGCGCGATCGTGACGCTCGCGGTGATGTCGGCGGGCTTGCGGCGCACCACGAGCAGGGCGCCGACGAGTCCGACCACGGCGCAGGCGATCACGGCGATCAGCAGTCCACGACGCTGCGCGGCTTCTTCACCGCCGATGGCACCCGCGATGCCGCTGACCGCGATCATGCTCAGCGCGGCGAGCACCACGGGCAGGGTGCGTGCCACGTGCAGCACCGGCCAATCGCGACGCATCTGCACCGGAACACCGGCCGCCTGCAGCACCACGAGGAACCCGAGCAGCATCAATTCGGTGGTCAGCGCGGGCGAGAGCACCGCGGCACCGATCACGACGCCCACCGCCAGCGGCTGCGACTGCCACCGCATCGCCAGCCCGACCCCGGCCAACGCCACCACCAGCGCCAACGCCAGTCCGACACCGGCAGGCACCCAGTGGTAGTACCCTGTCATCGCGACAACATCCAGATACGCACCGGCGATACCGGTCGACACGAGCGCGATCCCACCGACCCGCCCACCCGGCTTGGTGAACACCCGCCACCCCGCACCGACGAGCACCAGCGAAAGCGCCCCACCGGCAACAACTCTCGCCACCGGCCCGAAGAACCCCGCCTGCGCGGCCAGCACCAACAGCATCAGCACACCGATCAGCGTCACCCCGACACCGGCCACCGCCAGCACCCGCGAGATCACCCCTTCCCGCTGCCACCACGGCGTCTTCGGCTCCCGAGGCGGGGGCGCAACCCACCCCGCCCGCTGCCCCGGCCCCACCGGTCCCCGCGGCCCACCTGGCCCATAAGGAGCCCCCGGCCACCCCCCATGCCCCGGCCGCCCATGCGCCCCGGGCTGCCCCCAACCCGGCTGCGCCCCCGCGAATCCACCGGGCCGCCCCGGACCCCAACCACCAGGAGCGGGCCCAGGACCTGGAATACCCGGCGCCCCAACGGCTTGTGCCACAGCCTGACCACCGGGCCCCATCTGCCAACCGCCATGCGGTGCACCCTGCGCCACGGCGGCCTGCGACATCGGTTCGCCGCGCACCCCAGGCGCCTGCTGCGCTCCGCTACCTCCGACAGCCTGCGCGAGGTTTCCTTCCTCCTGCGTAACACCCTTTGCCCCAGCAGCTTCCGAGGTACTTGCGCCTCGGCTCGGCTGCCAACCCTCTTGCGGTGCACCCTGCGCCACAGCAGCATCACTGCCGGTCGGCAGCACCTGCTGCCCGCCGCTGGCCGGCGCAGACGGCGGAGCCTCGCGGTCGCTCGGCGTAACACCCTGCGCCCCAGCATCTTGCGGTGCACCCACAGCAGACTCACTCGACGCCGAGACATCCGACGGGCTCGCGTTCCGAGCCGGGGCATGTCGGCCGTCGTCATCACCGATTGTCGAATCTTGGTGCACACCAACGTCACTCAATGCACTCGACTCACTCGAGACCTGCGCGGAAGACTCATCAGCGGCACTGCCCGAGGCGGATCCCGCAGCTCCCTGCGCCGCACCGCTCGGTTCGACACCCCCGTCGACACGAATATCGCCATCCTCGCGAACACCGCCCTGCTCGGCAACGGACCCCGCTCGCAGGAACGGCGCCCGCAGCTCGGCGACACTGCGGGCGCGCAAGGCCGGTGGTGCGGTCGACTCGGCGCGCCCCTGCACATCGGCGAGCAACTGCGCGCGCAGGAGGTCCAGGTCGCCGCCCAGTCGGCCCATGCGGGTGCCGAGGTCGGTGAACTCGCCGGAGAGGCGGGCGACGAGGGCGGGATCGATGGCTGTACTCATGCCCTTATCGTCGCCTGGATGCGCTGTCCATGGGATGAGTAGAAACCCCCGGCAGGGCTACCTGGTTCTACCCGATCTCGCGGGTCAGGAGTTGAGGAACCTGCGCCACTGGACCATCAGCGGGTACTTCGCGGTGACGGAGCCGAAGCGGACGCGCCCGTGCACCACCAGGTGCAGGGGGCCGATCGGCGGGCCGGTGCGGACCTTGTTGTTGGCGCTGGAGCCGACCAGGTCGAGACCGTTGAGGTCGACCGTGGCGGCCGAGGGGACGAGCAGGGTGAGGCTGGTGCAGTAGTCGTCCATCCGGATCTCGACGATCTGGGTCTGCATCACCGCCTCGGTGAAATCCAGCGTGACACTGGACATCAGGTTGTTGAGGTGCAGGACCGGCGGCACCTGCCACGGACCGCGGCGGTTCACCCCGGACAGGCGACTGCGGATCAGCCCCGGCGTCGAACCACCGGGCGGAGCCGGGCGCGGCATGGCGGCCGGTTGGGGCGTGCCCGCCACGCGCATCCCGGGCAGGTCGACCAGCACGGCGTTGAGTTCGCCGCGGGTCTTGGCGCCGAGCGCGGTGTCCATGCGCTCGGTGAACTCGCCGAGCGAGAGCATGCCGAGGCCGACGGCGCGTTGCAGCAACTGGCCGACGTGCTCACGTTCGGCGTCGGACACGCGCAGTTCCCGGTCGGCGACAGGACCGGAGGTCGTCGCGCCGGGTACGTAGAGGGATTCGGGACCGCCCATGTCATCGAGGGTAGCCAGCGCGACCGTCCCCGCGCATCAGGGCAAACCCCTATTCGAGACCCTGTTCTATGGCGTAGCGGGTGAGCTCCACCCGGTTGGCCAGCTGCAGTTTGCGCAGCGTGGCCTGCACATGGTTCTCCACCGTGCGATGCGACAGGCTCAGCCGCGAGGCGATCTGCTTGGCCGACAGCCCCTTGGCGACCATCCGCAGCACCTCGGTCTCCCGCTCGGTCAGCGAGGGCCGGTGCGGCTGATCATCGGCGACGGGCGCGGTGGCCATCCGCCGGTATTCACCGAGGACCAGACCGGCCAGGCCGGGCGTGAACACCGGCTGACCGGCCGCGGTCGCCCGCACGGCCTCGATCAGCTCGCTCACCGAGGCGCTCTTCACCAGGTATCCGCTGGCACCGGCCTTGATCGCGTCGAGCACGTCATCGCGTTCGGCCGAGGCCGACAGCACGAGCACCCGGCTGTGCGGTGAGACCCGCAGCACCTCGGCGGTGGCGGCGGCCCCGTTGCCGTCGGTGAGCTGCATGTCCATCAGCACCACATCGGGTTGCACAGCGGCGGCACGCCGGGTGGCGGTGCCGACCCCGTCGGCGGTGGCGGGCACGGCGAAACCTGCCTCGGTGAGATCGCGCGAGACGCCTTCGCGCCACATCGGGTGATCGTCGACCACCATCACCGTGATCACGTCCTCGGGCATCGTCGCTCCTGCCTCTCAGCGCGCCGGGTGGCGCGGGATCCGGAATTCCCATTCGGTGCCGAAGTCCTCGCCCTCGGTGAGCAGCTCCGCGTCGCCACCGAGCGCACCGATCCGCCCGACGATGGACCGCGAAACCCCCATCCGCCCTTCGGCTTCGGCGGCGGCGAGGCGACCGGCCGGAATCCCGACCCCGTCGTCGCGCACGCTCACCACCAGCATGTCACCGGTGTCCTCCAGCAGCACATACGCTTTCGCGTCCGCCCCCGCGTGCAGCTCGACATTCGACAGCGCGGTCGCCACCGCGGCGGCGATCTCGTGCGCGGCGCCGCGCCCGATGAGCACCGGCTCACCGGGCGTCGCCACCGACACCTTCGGCGTGGCCAGGGTGGTCAGCGCGGGCCGCAGATCCACCTCGGCGGCACCGGAATCCGGTCGCTCGCCCTGCTCGGACAGCAGCACCCGCAGCGCCACCTCCTGCTCCCCGGCCCGCTGCGCGAGTTCGGCCGCGGGACCACCGATCTCGTCGCCGCGGCGCTTGATGTAGGCGAGCACCTGCAGCACCCCGTCGTGCACCTCGCGCGCGAGCCGTTCGCGTTCCTGCGCGGCGGCGGTGATCCGCAGCGCCCGTTCGAGCTGGCCCTGGGCCCGGCGCGCGGTGTTGGCGGCCAGCCCGAGGGCCAAACCGACCGAGACGAGCACCGGCGCGGTGGCATCGCCCCACACGTCCTGTCCCCATTGCTCGCGCACCGTCACCACCACCGCCGACATCCCGAGCCCGGCGAGAACACCGGCCACCGGACCGCGCAGGATGGCCATCGAGATCACCGAGTTCGCGATCCACAGCGTCGTCGGCAGGGTCTGATGTCCGTGGTACCAGTCGTAATCGGCGACCAGCCGGGTCGAGGCGATCAGCGCGACGGTCACCACCTGATCGCCGAACACCACCCAGCCGCGAATCCGCCCGGTGGCCTCGGGGAAGTACCACTGCGAGAGCAGCAGGGCCGAACTGCCCGACCAGATCGCCATCAGCGCGATCAGCATCCAGCTCAGTCGCGGGTGTTCGTAATAGGACACCGACGCGATCTGCTGGCCGATCGCGTACAGCAGCGTGACCAGCCGAAACGCCTGGGCGGCCCGCCACAGGGGCGCGGTCGCCGCGTCGGCCGAACTCAGCTCAGCTGTGTGGGTCCGCATCGCCGGACTCGGGCTCGGTCTTGGATTCTTCCTTGCGCAGCACGCGCCCGATGTCGAAGCGGCCCGGCTCGGGTTTGTCCGGCTCCGCGGCGAAGAGTCTTCGGTCCTCACCACCGGCGAGATCGCTGTAGACCTCCTCCGGGCTGTCGGCGAGCAGATACCGGATCGCGGTATTGCACACCGCGATCAGCGGCACCGCGAGCAGCGCGCCCGCGATCCCGCCGACCACCAGGCCCGCGGTGATCGCCAGCACCACGGCCAGCGGATGGATGCTCACGGCCCGGCCCAGCAGCAAGGGCTGCAGCACATGGCCTTCCAGCTGCATCACCGCGATGATGATGCCGAGCACGATCAGCGCGGTCACCAGCCCCTTGGTGACCAGGGCGATGAACACCGCGACGAACCCGGCGAAGAACGCGCCGATGATCGGGATGAACGCGCTGATGAACACCAGCGAGGCCAGCGGCAAGGCCAGCGGAACGTGCAGGATCGCCAGTCCGGCGCCGATCCCGATCGCGTCGACCCCCGCGACCACGACGGTGGCGCGCACGAACCCGACCAGCGTCCCGAACCCCAGTTCACCGGCGGTGCGCACCTTCTCCCGGTGCGCGGTGGGGATGATCCGGGTGACGAAGGTCCAGATCTGATCGCCGCCGTAGAGGAAGAAGATCAGGATGAACAGGATCAGGAACGCGCCGGCCACGATGTGACCGATGGCGGTCGCGGTGGTCAGCGCGCCGCTGGTGAGACTGTCCTGGTTGTCCTGCAGGGTGCGCACGATGGTGTCGCCCGCGTTGCGGATCTGCTCGTCGCTCAGGTGCGGCGGGCCGTTGATCAGCCAGTCCTGCACCTTGTGCACGCTGTCGGTGACCTCGTTGGTCAGCGCGGGAATGCCGTCGACGAACTGTTCGACGACGAAGGTCAGCACCCCGGCGAGCAACCCGATCGAGCCGACCAGCGCGACGAACACGCCGAGCCCGCGCGGAATCCCCACCCGCTGCAGCCAATCGACCAGGGGCGCGAGCAGCGCGGCCGCGAGCAGCGCGATCGCCAGCGGAATGACCACGGTGGCGAACCGCTGGACCAGCATCCCCACCGCGAGCACCGCCGCGAAGATGATCAGCAGCCGCCAGCTCCAGGCGGCGGCTTTACGGACCAGGGGATGCACGGCCTCGGCGTCGGAACGCCACGGCCCGGACTCCGGCCCGGAAATTACCTTCTGGTCGGTCACTTCAGAGAGCCTATCGGTCACAACGCTAGATTGGTGGTCGTGTCGGCGCCCCTGGAAGCGGTCAAACAGACCATGCGAACGCGCTGGCCGCTGTATCTGACCTCGATACTGCTGGCCAACGCCTTCGGCGCGGTGCTGGTGTGGGCGTTCATCCAATACGGCCTGCCCGTACCCGAGGGCGACCCCGGCGGCGTGCGCCGGATCGGGCTGCTCGCGCCGCTGCTGGTCTTCGGTGTGGCCGCGGTGCTCAGTATCTTCGCCGCCACGCTGATGTTGCGCCCGGTGATGCGCTGGCAGATGCGCGGCGGACCGCCGAGCAGGCAGGAACAGATGGCGGCGCTGCACGTGCCGCTGCGCCAGTCCATCGTGCACCTGGTGCTGTGGATCATCGGCGGTGCCGTGCTCGCCGCGCTGATCATCGCCGAATCGCCCGAACTGGCAGGCGCGGTGATCGTCACCGAGTGTATGGCCGCCACCATCGTGTTCGGCTTCACCTACATGCTCGGCGAGCGCATCCTGCGCCCGGTCGCCGCCGAGGCGCTGACCGAGGGCACCTTCGACCACACCCTCACCCCCGGCGTCGGCACCAGAATGGCGATGACCTGGGGCATGGGCACCTTCGCGCCGACCATCGCGATCGTGCTGCTGTGCGTCACCCAGATCTCCTCCGATGTGAAGTTCTCGGCGGAATCGCTGGCCATCTCGATCCTGCTGCTGTGCGGCGTGGTGATCCTGCAGGCGCTGGCGCTGTCGATGCTCACCGGATCGTCGATCTCCGACCCGGTGCGGCAGCTGTCCCAGGCCATCAACCGGGTGCAGGCGGGCGCGCGCGATGTGCAGGTCGAGGTCTACGACGGCAGTGAGATCGGGCTGCTGCAGGTGGGCTTCAACCGGATGATGGAAGAGGCGGCCAAGCGGCGGCAACTGCAGGAGCTGTTCGGCCAGCACGTGGGCGAGGACGTAGCCCAGCGCGCGCTCGACTACGGCACCGAACTCGGTGGCGAGACCCGGTTCGTGGCGGTGCTGTTCGTCGACATGGTCGGCTCGACCGCCGCGGCCGCCGAGCGCCCGCCGACCGAGGTCGTCAGCCTGCTCAACGAGTTCTTCCGGGTGGTGGTCGACGTGATCGACCGCCACCACGGCTTCGTCAACAAGTTCGTCGGCGATGCCGCGCTCGCCATCTTCGGCGCGCCGCTGGACCGCCCCGACGCGCCGAGCGCCGCGCTGGCCGCGGCCCGCGATCTGCGCGCAGCGCTGCGCGAGGTGACCAGCCTCGATGTCGGCATCGGCGTGTCGGCGGGCCTGGCCGTCGCCGGAAACATCGGCGCCGCGAACCGATTCGAATACACCGTGATCGGTGACCCCGTCAACGAGGCGTCCCGGCTCACCGAACTGGCCAAAGATCAACCCGGCCGCGTCCTCGCTTCGGGCAGCGCGCTGTACTTCGCCGACGAAAGCGAGCAAGACCATTGGGAGACCGGCGACGAGGTCCAGCTGCGTGGCAGACGCAGAAAAACCCGGCTGGCCTGGCCGAAGCCGGCAACCGCCGCGCCCGGCGAGGAGCTGGGAGAACAGTTGCGTTCGTTAGGCTGAGACCGTGACGGCCGACGGCGACCTAGCAGGTGAGCATGCCCCGGCCGAGCGCCGCCGCCGGTTCTGGTGGGTGAAATGGGTGCTCGGCGCGGTGCTGCTCGCCCTGCTCATCGGCGAGGGCATCTACCTGTGGCCGCGCCTGCACGAATCCTGGCGCACGCTGACCGAGATCCACTGGGGCTGGCTGGTGCTGTGCATCTTCCTGCAGGCGGTCTCGATGAGCGGCTTCGGCCGGGTGCAGAAGCAGCTGCTGCACGCGGGCGGGGTGGATGTCAGCCAGGGCAAGTCGGTGTCGGTGGTCTACGGCGCCACGGCGATGTCGCTGACGCTGCCCGCCGGTCAGGTCTTCTCCACCGCCTTCACCTACCGCCAGACCCGGCGCTGGGGCGCGAGCCCGATCGTGGCGTCGTGGCAGCTGGTCTTCTCCGGCGTGGTCGCCGCCGCCGGACTCGCGCTGCTCGGGATCGCCGGTGCCGCGCTGGTCGGCAGGGGAATCGGGGTCAAGCTCATCGCCACGGTGGTGCTGCTGGCCGCGGTGCTGATCGCGGGCAACTACCTCGCCCGGCATCCGGGTGCCTTGGAGGCGATCCTGCGGCGGGTGCTCGCGGTGGTCAACCGGCTCCGCAAGAAGTCGGCCGATCACGGCATCGCCAAGCTGGCCGAGATCAGGGCCCAGCTGGAATCGGTCGACCTGGGCAAGCGCGACGGCGCGCTGGTCGGGGTCTGGGCCCTGATGCACCGTTTCGCCGACGTGGCCTGTCTGGGCGCCGCCTGCTACGCGATCGGTGCCGATCCCAAGCTGTCCGGCCTGCTCATCGCCTTCGCGGCGGGCAAGGCGGTGGGGTCGATCCCGTTCGCGCCGGGCGGCATCGTCTACGTGGACGCCACCCTGATCTACGGCCTCACCGCGGCCGCGGGCCTGCCCGCCGCGCAGGCGGTCGCCGCCGCGTTCATCTACCGGCTGGTCAGCTTCATCCTGGTCGCCATCGTCGGCTGGATCGTCATCGCGTTCCTGTTCCGCACACCCCAGGACGACGACGCGGAATACGAACAGGAGTTCAAACAGCAGCGCCGGATCTGAGTCAGCTGCGCAGTGCGCTGACCGCCGCGCGCCAGCCGAGCAGGAACAGCGCGAGCACACTGGCCGCCACGATCACGAAACTCACCGCGACACCCTGACCACTCACCGCGCGCAGGACCATGCCGCCGACGAGCGTGCCGAGCCAGATCAGGATGCCGCTCGGCCACAGGGTCGTCGCGTCGAAGCGGGCGTTGCGCGCGGCGGCCATGGCCAGCGCCCAGCCAGCGAGCAAACCGATCCCGAAGGGCCACACCGTCTTCACCAGCCCGGCCAGCACCGCCTCGTCGTGACTACGCCTGCCGATCGCGCAGAAAACGATCACCAACAGGGCATCAAGAGCGAACGGCGCGAATCTCTTCACCCGAGCAGGGTAACCGGTCAAGATCGACATCCCGACCGCACGCGCGGGTCACGGTTCCGGCGTGGCCAGCGATTTCAGCATGACGGCGGCCAGGCGGGAGGTGGCGTCGCGGCTGTCGACGTCGGCGATGTGGACCGCGAAGACCAGGTCGCCCATGGTGGCGAGCAGCCAGCCGTCGGCGCCGCCGGTGGCCGCGAAGGCGGTGACATCGCGGAACCCGCGCAGCGCGGCGGTTTCCGGCTTGCCGATGCCCTCGTGCATGAGGCCGCGCAGCCGGTCGACCGCGGCCTGCGGCAACTCGGGCACCGGGGTCTCGCTGACGCTCGGCTTGCCCGTTTCGATCATCGGCGGCACCACCGACCCGCGCGAGATCGCGGCCGCGGCGATCGCCATCCCGAAGGGACTGGCCAGCACCGCGTCGGCCCCGGCGCCCTGGCGCACCTGCTCGGTGCTGCGGCCGGGCACGCTGATCCGGCCGGTCACCTCGTCGAGGCCGGGGACCTTGAAGTCGACACCGACCCCGAGCGCGGTCGCGGCCTCGGCCACCTCCTGCTCGGAGATCTCCTGCGGCGGCTTGTTCTCGGTCGCGGCGGCGACCGCGCGGAACAGCTCCATGGTGCCGCCCGCCGGGAACAGGCCGGTGAACGCGATCGGCCCCTTCTGGGTGGCGTAGGTGTTCTGCGCGACCGCGACGACCGCGCCCGTCGAGGGCTGGATCGCCACGACCGAGGCCGGGGTGCCGGCGCTGACCACCGCGTCCTCGGCGGCACGCTGCAGCCGCTGGTCCATGGTCGCGGAGATGTCGGGTCCGGCCGGACCCTGGTATCCGGCGATCTGTTCGACGAACCGGCCGTCGGCTTCGAAGATCTGCACGCCCCAGCCCGCGCTGGCCGCCAGGTTGTCCTTCCAGACCTCGCGCAGCGCGTCGAGCATCGGTGACCAGGTGCGCCGGTCGGCCGAGATCAGCCGCGGCTCCTTCTCCATCACCACGCCGGGCACCTTGGCCATCCGCGGTTCCAGGATCGCGAAATCGCCGTCGCGCAGGTTCACCGCGATCACCGGCTTGCCCTCCGCCGCGGCCAGCTGCTGCATCAGCGAGGGGCCGGTGATCAGCGGCGCGACCGGTTCGATGGCGTCGGCCAGCGCGTTCGTCGAGGCCACCAGGTCACCGGTGCGGGCGGGATCGATCTTGATGACATTGATCGTCTGCTCGGTCATCAGCGGATCACCGGCCAGGTCGGTGACCTTGGGCGGCGGCTTGGCGGTGGTGCGCACGAGCTTGACGGTGCGGTTGTCCTTCAGCTGCGGCATGACCACGTCCGGGTCCCAGGAGATCCGCCAGCCGATGGCGAGCTTGCGGACGGTGCCCTGCAGTGTGTAGGACCAGTCCTTGTTCTCGCCGAAGTTCCAGGCGACGTCGAGGCTGAAGATGGCCGACTGCGGATCGAGGTCGATGACCTGGCTCGGCTCGTAGTCGACCGTGCCGGACTCCAGCCCCTCGAACATTTGCTTGATGGTTGCGGAGGCGGCCGCGGGATAGGAGGTCAGGTCCGCCGCTTTGGCGTAGTCCTGATCATCGAGCAGGTCGGTGAACCGCTGCACCACCGATTCCGACTCACTCGGCGCACCCCCCACTCCGCACGAGCACAACGTGAACGCGAGGGCCGCAGCCCCCACGATCGCCATTGCGCCCCGTACGCGAAAGCGGCGGGATCCCCACACATCCATATCGCCCACTCTTCACTCTTGCCACTCCAGTAACAAATCCACCGTACCGGAAGTTGACCCGTCTCCGATGCCCCGGCAAACGGGACGCTTTCCGACCTCAGCACCTCGATTGTGCCCGAAATCTCCCCTCGATGAGGGGATGATTTCCAACCTCGCCCAGCCAGTGGCAACTACTGGCTCACCAACGGTACCGGCGGACCCATCGAGTTGTGCGGATCCCGCATTGTCCGGGCGATTCAACGCGAGGGTACCCAGGGCCACCGACACCCAACCCCCGAACGCGAGCATGCCGGCCCGCCCGGGACCCTGTTCTCGCAGAGCGGAAACCGGCACGCGAGTATCGGCGTAATCTTGTAATCACCGCAACAGGCGCAACTCGGATAGCAGGTGATCTCCATGCGGAACGCTCATCGCGAACGCGGATTCGGCCGACCGGGAGGCTGGCAGCAAGCCGACCTTCCCGACCCCGCCGACGCCCCCGACTGGTTCGCCGGACGATTGCCGACCGACTGGTTCACCGGCCCGCCGGAGATCGAGATCGATCGCGACGAGATCGTCGTGGTCGGCGAACTCCCGCCGCCGAAGTCCGGCGAGGCCGACGCGCCGCCCGCCTCGACCGCCACCAAGGAGGGCGCGCTCGCCCGCTTCCGCGAGTCGACCCGCGCGGCCCGCATGCAGATCGCCGACGAGGCCCAGCGGCGTTACGGCCGCAGCGTCGCCTGGGGCGTCCGCCTCGACGGCGAGCGAATCCTGTTCACCCACCTCGCCGTTCCGGTGATGACCCGCCTGCGCCAGCCCGAACGCCAGGTCCTCGACACCCTCATCGACGCGGGCGTGGCCCGCTCCCGCGCCGACGCGCTGGCCTGGACGGTGAAACTGGCGGGCAAGCACGCCGAGAGCTGGCTGGCCGAACTGCGCGAAGCCATGCGCAAGGTCGACGACCTGCGTTCGGAGGGCCCGACCGGGCTGTGAATTAAGGTGGCTTGCATGGCAGATACCGCCGCGCAGGCCACCGGTCCGATCCTCGTGCTGAACGGACCGAACCTGAACATGCTCGGCACCCGCCAGCCCGAGATCTACGGTGCCGACACCCTCGACGACGTCGTGGCACTGTGCGAGCGCACCGCGAAGCGGTACGGCCGCGAGGTCGTCGCGTTCCAGTCCAATCACGAAGGCGCGCTGATCGACCGGATCCACGAGGCCAGGGGTGTGGTGTCGGCGATCGTGATCAATCCGGGCGGGCTGACCCACACCTCCGTCGCGTTGCGTGACGCGCTGGTGATTCCCGAGGTGCCGATCGTCGAGGTGCACATCAGCAATGTGCATGCGCGCGAGGAGTTCCGGCACCACTCCTTCGTGTCCCCGATCGCGACCGCGGTCATCGCCGGGCTCGGCATCAAGGGCTACGCGGCCGCGATCGAGTATCTGCTCGGCGACTAGGCGAGGCGGAAGACCGGGAATCCCGGTGCGATGGCGGCGAGTTCGTCATCGGTGGCGTCCTTGGTGATGCCTTCGAAGAACTTGCCGACCTCCCAGCCCCACTTCTCCAGGTAGAGGCGCAGCAGCGGCACCTTGTCGGCGTCGGCGACCTCGGTGGCGGTGAACGTCTCGGTCTTGCGGCCGAGACGCAGTTCGCCCGCGCCCGCCGCGCGCAGATTGCGCACCCACTGGGTGTGCCCGCGGGGCGCGACCAGGTAGCGCTCGCCGTCAGCGGCGGTCATCACGTTGACCAGGGTGGTGCGCCACTCCCCGCTCTTGCGGCCGCGCACGGCCAGCAGGCGCCCACCGGCCACATTGATGCCCAGCTTCGGCACCAGGTTGAAGACCTTGTTCATGATCGGCTCGATGCCGGTGGGGACGAGGTAGCGGGTGGCGTTGTCCATGCTGATCACTCCTGAACCGTGAGCACTGCTCTCTGTTGAGTACAAGCATGCGACCGGCGCGGCCGTTTGTCAAGAGCAGTGCTCTCACTTTCCGAAACGTCCGATCCTCGCGACCGCATTGACGCGATGATATGTAGTACATATGCTACATATCATCGAAGGTCGATGACTGGGAGGACTCATGACTTCGAGCAACAACGTCGTTCTCGACGTAGAGCGATTGCGGATGCGGTACGACGAGACCGATGTCCTGCACGACGTGACATTTCAGGCCAAACGCGGGGAAGTACTCGTCATGCTCGGGCCCAACGGCGCGGGCAAGACCACCACGATCGAGATCCTCGAGGGGTTCCGCAGGAGGTCGGCCGGCCGGGTCGACGTGCTGGGGGCCGATCCCGAACACGGTGACGAGCAGTGGCGCGCCCGCATCGGCGTGGTCCTGCAATCCTGGCGTGACCACGCCAAATGGCGGGTGCGCGAACTGCTCACCCATCTCGGCGCGTTCTACGCGCCCTACGCCACACCCGGCGTGCCACGGCCGTGGGACCCCGACGAACTCATCGAACTGGTCGGGCTCACCGAACACGCGGGCGCCAAGATCGCCACGCTCTCCGGTGGCCAGCGACGCAGGCTCGATGTGGCGATCGGCGTCGTCGGCAGGCCCGACCTGCTGTTCATGGACGAGCCGACCGCGGGCTTCGATCCCGCCGCCCGGCGCGACTTCCACGATCTGGTGCACCGCCTGGCCGATCTGGAGGACACCACCGTGCTGCTCACGACGCACGACCTGGACGAGGCCGAGAAGCTCGCCGACCGGATCCTGATCCTGGCCGGTGGCCGCATCATCGCCGACGGCTCCCCCGACGAACTGTCCCGCTCCATCGCGGGCGAGGCCCAGGTCAGCTGGACCGCCGACGGTCAGCGGTTCGTGCACACCACCACCGAGTCGACCAAGTTCGTGCACGAGCTGTTCAAACAGCACGGTGACGGGATCGGCGATCTCGAGGTGCGCCGCGCCTCGCTCGAGGACACCTACATGACCCTGGTCCGGCGGGCCGAATCCGGTGCGGATGACCTCGCCGTCCACAGCCTCACGGAGGTCACCCGATGAACACCACCGCCCTGCGCGCCGGACTCGCCCGCGGCGTGATCGAACTGCGCCAGGCCTACACCAACGCGCCCGATCTGATCGGGCAGTTCGTCACGCCGGCCATCACGCTCGGCGTGCTGTTCCTGCTGCGCGACAAGACCTACGGCGAGACCGGCATGTCCGTGGCCGAGCTGGCCGTGCCCGGTCTGCTCGGGAGCATCATCGCCTTCAACGGCATGTACGCGCTGCTCAACGTGCTGGTCCTCGACCGCGAGGACGGCACCCTGTTGCGTGCGAAGGCCGTGCCGGGCGGCATGCTCGGCTACTTCACCGGCAAGATCGTGGCCACCGCGGGCTCGGTGATCGCCCAGGTGGTTATCGTGCTCGGTGTGAGCATGGTGATCATCGGCGGGACCTCGCTGTCCGGGCTGGGCGCGGTGCTGACGTTCGTGTGGGTGGTCGCGCTCGGCCTGCTGGCCTCGCTGCCGATCGGCGCGATCCTGGGCAGCGCGCTCGACACCCGCACGGCGTTCCTGCTGACCATGCCGCTGATGGGCCTGATCGCCATCTCCGGCATCTTCTATCCGATCACCGCCCTGCCCGGCTGGCTGCAGGCGATCGGCCAGGTGTTCCCGATGTACTGGCTCGGCCTCGGTATGCGCTCGGCGCTGCTGCCCGCCGATACGGTCGTCATCGAGCTGGGCGAGTCCTGGCGACACGGGGAAACCATCGCGGTACTCGGCGTCTGGGCGGTGGTCGGCCTGGTCCTCGCCCCGATCGTGTTGCGGCGCATGGCGAGTCGTGAGTCCGGATCGGCGATGGCGCAGCGCCGGGAAAAGGCGATGCAGCGTGCCTTCTGAGGTCATCTACAACCGCATCGCGATGCTGCGCGCCGAGCGTGGCATCTCGCGGCGGGACCTGGCCGAGGCGCTCGGCGTGCACTACCAGACCGTCGGCTATCTCGAACGGGGCGAATACAGTCCCAGCCTGCATCTGGCCCTGCGGATCGCGGCCTACTTCGAGGTGGCGGTTGAGGTGGTGTTCTCCACCGAACCGTTCCCTCGCCTCGGCGCCGAGACCGCGTGAACGCCGAACCGTTCGGCACCTCAGGGTGCCGGACGGTTCCGTGCGTGAATCACGCTGTGCCACGGACCAATTGGAAGGTCGACACCGGCACGCCGGACTCCGCACCGGCCGCGATCGCCCGCCGCCAGTACGACGAAACCGCCTCGGCCAGTTCGACATCGACACCGACTGCCGCCCCGGTCGCCACCACATGGCGCGCCCCGGCATCCATCATTCGCAGATACCCCGGATCACCCAGCCCACCCGCCGCGGCCATACCCGCCCAGGCCGCGTACAGGTCGGTGACCGTGCCGAGCGAGCGCTGCGCGTAGGGCAGGAACCGGTCGATCTCGGAACCGGAGCGGTCGATGATCGCCATCGCCTGTTCGTAGCCGAGCAGCAGCGGCAGGAACAGGGCGAGCATCGCCTGGTAGTAGACCTGGGCCAAGCCGTCGTCGGCGCCCAGGTACTCCGGCGCCGCCAGCGGACTCAGCAGCCCCAGGTGCGCGTCGAACACCTCGCGCGGACCGCTGTAGAAGATGTAGGCGTCCGGCCCGGCCAGCTCTTCCGGCTGGCCCATCACCCCACCGGCGAGGAATTCGCCGCCGTGCGCGCGCACCCATTCGGCCCCGCGCCGGGTCTGCTCCGGTGAGTCCGAGGACAGGTTGACCACGACCTTGCCGGTCAATCCATCGGCGACCGGACCGAGGACCTCGTACATGGCCTCGTAGTGGGTCAGGCTGAGCACGATCACCTCGGCCGCGGCCACCGCCGCGCCCACCGAATCCGCACGGCGGGCACCGATTTCGGCCATGCGGTCGGACTTCTCGGCGGTGCGATTCCAAACGGTGACCGCGATGTCGGCGTCGAGGTAGGCGCGCACCATCGCCTGGCCCATCGGGCCGAGGCCGAGGACGGTCACCGTCGCCCGCTCCGGCATCGGACTCACTCCCCCTTGATCAGTTCGAAGGTCGAGACCGGCTTGCCCGCGGCCTCGCTGGCGGCGATGGCCTTGCGCCAGTAGGACTGGGCCAGGTGGGAGAACCCGGCGTCGACACCGACTTCCTCGCTGGCGTCGATGATGTGCTGCGCGCCGGCGTCCATCATCTTCAGGGTGGCCAGGTCGGCCCAGCCGCCGTTCTGGTTGGCGACGGAGAACTCCTGCATGAAGTAGGGATAGGCCTCGCTCGAGCGCACCGCGAACGGGACGAACTGGGCGATGTCGTGGCCGGAGCGGGCGATCATCGCGGTGGCCTGGTCGAAGGCGATCAGCCACGGGTGGAAGGTCGTGAGCAGCGCCTGGTAGAAGATCTGGGCGAGGCCGTCGTCGGTGCCGAGGTACTCCTGCGGGCTGAGCGGGCGCAGCAGTTCGGCGTGCGCGTCGAACACCTCCTGCGGGCCGCTGTAGAAGATGTAGGACGCGGGGTGCTCGATGTTCTCCCCCGCCGACATCACACCACCGGAGAGGAACTGCGCGCCACGCTCGCGCACCCAGGCCGCGCCGGCCCGTGCCTTCTCCGGCGAATCGGAGGACATGTTGACGATCACCTTGTCCGCCAACGCTTCCGGTGCCTGGCCGAGCACGTCGTACATGGCGGCGTAGTGCGTCAGGCTCAGCACCGACACCTCGTTGGCCGACAGCGCCTCGGCGACGGTCTCGGCGCGCTTGGCGCCGAGTTCGACCATGGCGTCGACCTTGGCGGTGCTGCGGTTCCACACCGTCACCTCGACACCGGCCGCGAGGAAGGCGCGCACCATGGCCTGCCCGATCGGGCCGAGGCCGAGGACGGAAACGGAGCGGTTGTTGTTCTGCTCGGACATCTGATGCCCCTTCGATTCTCGATACTGGATGGTTCGGCGCCGAAATCCATGGTGGTCGGCGCGGGTATCGTCGGGGAAGACCGAACGTCGGAGTGTGGTTGCTTACCTCGAGGTTCGAAATGCGGTCAGAGAGGTGCACCGGAGATGAACAGTGACGTAGCTCACGACCCATGCGGCATGAGCCTGGCCATCGACGTGGTGGGCGGCAAGTGGAAATTGCACCTGATGTGGGTGCTCGGCGAGGGCCCGCAGCGCTTCGGGCAGATCCGGCGCATGCTCGACGGGGTGAGCGAGAAGGTGCTCACCGAGAACCTGCGGCAGCTGGAGAGCTCCGGGGTGGTGCACCGCGAGATCTATCCCGAGATCCCGCCGCGCGTCGAATACTCGCTGACCCCGCTCGGCGACACCCTGCGCGTCGCGCTGGAACCGCTGGAGCGGTGGGGCGAAACGCACCGCACCGAGTTGAGCGCGAAGTCCCTGCCTGCCGAGGTCGTCGCCACCCGGGTCGCGCTGTAGCTAGAGGTGCCGGGCGGCGATGCGCTCGCCGATGCGTTCCAGCAGGCCCGATGCCGCCGCCATCGAGCGCGCCGGATCGGCTTCGAGCGCGCTGAGCGGATAACACCCGGCGAATCCGGCCGCCCGAATCTCTCCCGGCGACAACAGGGTTCGGCCCACCGCCGCGACCACGGGCACCCCGGCCGCCTTGGCCGCCGCGGCGACCCCGACCGGGGCCTTGCCGTGCATGCTCTGGTGATCCAGTGACCCCTCCCCGGTGACGACCAGCGTCGCCCCCTGCACCAGCGCGGGGAATTCCAGCAGTTCGAGCACCACATCGATGCCGCTGCGCACCTGCGCGCCGAGCACCGCCAGCGCACCGAACCCGGTGCCGCCCGCCGCGCCCGCACCACCGATCTCGGCGTATCCGGTGCCCAGGATTGCGGCCCAATTCGACAGCGCCGCTTCCAATTCCGCCATCTGCCGCGCGTTGGCGCCCTTCTGCGCCGCGTACACCGCGACCGCGCCCGCCGGACCGAGCAGCGGATTGTCCACATCGCAGGCCAGCGTGAACCGCGCCTGCGTGACGGCGGGGTCGAGCCCGGCCCGGTCGACCGAGCACACCTGCCGCAGCAGCGAACCGACATCGCCGGAACCGTTCGCCCCGGCGGTCAGCTCGCGGCCCGCCCGGTCGAGCAGCCGCAGGCCGAGCGCCCGCAGCAGACCGGAACCACCGTCGGTGGAGGCGCTGCCACCCAGCCCGAGGACGATCTCGCGCGCACCGTTGTCGAGCGCGTGCGCGACCACCACACCCAGCCCGTAGGTGTTGGCCCCGAGCGGGTCGAGCCTGCCGCCGGGCAGCTTCACCAGCCCGACCGCCGAGGCCAATTCGACGACCGCGGTGTCACCGTGCACGGCGTATACCGCGGTGGACGACTCGCCGGTCGGCCCCGGCGCGGCGACTTCGACACGCCGCCACCCCGCGGCCGCGAAAGCGTCGACCATGCCGTCACCGCCGTCGGCCACGGGCACGCACCGCACGTCCGCGGCGGGTGCGCCACGGCGTATTCCGGTGGCCAGCGCCGCCGCGACCTCGGGCGCGGCGAGCGAACCCTTGAACTTGTCGGGGGCGAGCACCACGCGCGGTCGGACGGTCATCCCGACATTCTCCGGGCTCGAATCGAAACCCGCCACCAAACAAATATCCATACCCACCCAGAGCACCCACCACACCCCGACCCGAGAAGGGGCCCGTTCCGTGCGCCCCCCGACGCACCCCGCACGCCCCGACCCCGAGGAGGGGCCCGTTCCGTGCGCCCCTGACGCACCCCGCACGCCCCGACCCCGAGGAGGGGCCCGTCCGCGGCCCGGCCCGGCGGTCAGGTGCCGCGGCGTAGGCGACGAAGGAGCAAGCCGCGGTACCTGAACCCCCGGCCCTCCAGGGGCCGCGGACACCCCCCGCCCGCCGCGCGAATGGTGCTAGCGTCGGGATCATGGCGACCGAGGTCCGCAAGAATGCCGCGCTGGAGCGGTTCGAACTCACCGCCGACGGGGCTCCCGCCGGATACATCGAGTACCAGGACACCGGGGACGAGCGCGGCCTCGTGCACACCGAGATCTATCCCAGGTTCGAGGGCAGGGGTCTGGCGAACGTGCTGATCCAGGCGGCGATGGACGCCAGCCGCACCGAGGGGTTCAGCGTGTTGCCGCTGTGCCCGGTGGTGCTGCACTTCGTCAACACCCATCCCGAGTACATCTCGCTGGTGCCGCAGCGTTCGCGGGCGATGTTCGGCCTGCCTCAGTAGTGCGCGACGGCCCCGTCGACGGCGTGTTGCAGTTCCTCCTTGGCGAGCCGCGCGATGTCGGCGGGCCGCTGCGGTAGTTCCAGCACCGGCGCGCGGAAGTAGAACGCGGCCGACACCACGTCCTCGGCGGTCGGTTCGACCGTGGGATCCGGTCGCGGACCGTAGCTCATGGCGAGGGCGACCAGCGCGGGCGGCGCACCCAGTTTGGCCGCGCGGAACGCGATGTGGCCGATGCCGCTGCCGACCGCCTGCACCGTCGCCGGGTCGACGTCGTTGCACGTGCCCTCGGGGAAGACCGCGAGGTGATCACCGTTGGCCAGGCGCTGCGCGGACACGTCCATCATCCGCTGACCAGCGGCGTTGACAGCCCGGATGCCGTGGTCCTTGCCGCGGAACACCGGGATCCCGCCCATCATGTCGACCTTGCGGCGCTGCTCGGGATCGAGGAAAAGCTCGTCCTTGGCCAGCACCCGCACCCGGCCGATCTTCGCGCGCAGCGGCGAGCGCCAGGCGGTGGCGGCGACGGTGTACGGGTCGCTGGTGGAGAGGTGGTTGATCGCGTAAACCACGGGGCGCCCGCTTTTGACTAGCGCCTTCAACTGCTGTTGGGCACCCTCGGCGAAACTCACCCGTGGGCGGAAGCGCCGGGCGAGCACCGCGTAGGCGGCCAGCGCCTTCCACCGGTTCTGCTGATGCCGCAGGTAGTAGTCGTACACAGCATCGTTGTCGTCGAGCAGGACTTCGGGCGAGTGCATAGCGCGACCCTACCGGTCGCCGATCCACCCCTGGTGACGAGAAATTTTCCGGTACTTGGTCGTCTGCGACGAGCGCATGACACCGGTCCAATGCGATGATGGCTCAGTGGCACGCGGAGACGACCCGGACGAGCGCCGGACTCGCGACGGGCACGGCGACGACCGGCGCCGCGGCCAGCCCGCGGCGGGCGTCCGCGCGGGCAATCTGCTGGTGTCGGCGATCGACCTGGTCGAGCCGACATTCCGGCGGACCGTCGTGTACGTGATCGAGCACAACGACGCCGGCAGTCTCGGCGTGGTGCTCAACCGGCCGAGCGAGACCCCGGTGGTCGACGTGCTGCCCGCGTGGGCCGAGCTGGCCGCCAGCCCGTCCGATCTCTACATCGGCGGCCCGGTGAAACGGGACGCGGCCCTGTGCCTCGGCACGCTGCGCACCGGTGCCGACATCAGCGACGTGCGTGGTCTGCGCCGGGTCGACGGGCGGGTGGTGCTGGTGGATCTGGACGCCGATCCGGCCGAGATCGGCCCGCTGGTGGAGCGGATCAGGATCTTCGCCGGGTACGCGGGCTGGTCGATGGGCCAGCTCGACGGCGAGCTCGACAACGACGACTGGATCGTGGTCTCGGCGCTGCCCTCGGACCCGATCGCCACCGACCGTCACGACCTGTGGTCGGGCGTGCTGCGCCGCCAGCCGCTGCCGCTCGCGCTGCTGGCGACCCACCCGATTGAACTCGAACGCAACTGATCCCGTTACTCCTTCGACCGAGTAGGAGTGACCATGTATTCCGACGAGCAGTGAGCGCGACCGCCGATGGACGACGGTCGCGACGAACTGATGCGCGCGCTCTACGCCGAGCACGCGCCCGCACTGTGGCGCTTCACTCTCGGCCTGGTGCGCGATCCCGGCCGGGCCGAGGACATCGTGCAGGAGACGCTGCTGCGCGCCTGGCAGCGCCCCGCCGTGCTGGAGCAGACCGACACCTCCCCGCGCGCCTGGTTGTTCACCGTGGCCCGGCATCTCGCCGTCGACGAGCACCGCAGCGCCCGCCATCGCCGCGAGTTCGGCACCGACACCCCGCCCGAGCAGGTGAGCCCCGACCAGTCGGACCGGGCGCTCGACGGCTGGCTGGTCGCCGACGCGCTCAGCACGCTGAGCCCGGATCATCGTGACGTGATCGTGCGCGCCTACTATCGCGGCCTCGGCATGCAGCAGATCGCCGACGAACTCGGCATTCCGCCGGGCACGGTGAAGTCGCGCCTGCACTACGGCATGCGGGCGATGCGGCTGGCACTACAGGAGATGGGGGTGACGAACCGATGAACGATCGCGCCGATGAATACAGCACCTGGGACGCCGCCTACGTTCTCGGTTCGCTGGGCGCCGCCGAGCGGCGTGAATACGAGGCGCATCTGATCGACTGCCCGCACTGCGGCGAGGCGGTGGCCGAGCTGGCCGCGATGCCGGGCATGCTCGCCCTGGTCGACCGTGACACCGCGCTGTCGATGATCGAGCCCCCCGCCGACGCGCCGCCGCCGATGCCGGATCTGATTCCGTCGCTGGCCGCGGCGGCCCAGCGACGACAGCAGCGGCGCCGGTGGCTCGGGATCGGCAGTGCGGTGGCCGCCGCGGCCGCCGCGGTGGCGATCGCGATTCCGATCACCGTCACGGTGGCGCGCTCGGATGCGTCGACCGAGCAGATCGTCGCCCAGCAGGAGATGCGCGCGGTCGAGCAGACGCCGATCAGCGCGCAGGTGAAACTGGTCCGCGACGGCGAGCGCACGCGTCTGGTGATGACCTGCCGTTACCCACCCAGCGATGTCGGTTCGAGCTACGTCTGGACCTACGGCCTGGTCGTGACCTCGGGCGAGCAGCGGATCGAGCTCGACCAGTGGCCAGCGGGGCCCGGCACCGAACTCACCGTCGACCGCACGATCGACGCGCCACCGGAGTCGATCAGCAGCGTGGAGATCACCTCGGTGGACTCGGGTCGCACGGTCCTGGTGGCCCAGGTCTGAACACGCGTCGAGCGGTCCCGGTGCTCCGGGACCGCTCGACGCTTTCGGTCTACGCCGAGCGTGTCGACAGCCGTACCGACCAGAGGAAGCCGCCGGTCGCGATCGCGACGCACCAGGCCAGCGAGATCCAGCCGTTCGCGCCGATCCCGGTGCCCATCAGCAGCCCGCGCAGCGTTTCGGTGATCGGGGTGAAGGGCTGGTACTCGGCGAACTGGCGCAGCCCGACCGGCATGGTGTCGGTGGCCACCAGACCACTGCCCAGAAACGGCATCAGCACGATCGGAAACGGTGCGTTGCTGGCACTTTCGGGATTCGGCGAGAGCAGACCGAGCGCGATGGCCAGCCAGCAGAAGGCGAAGGTGACGAAGGCGAGCAGACCGAAGGCGGCCAGCCACTCGACCACGTTCGCGTTGGGCCGAAAGCCCATCAGCAGCGCGACCGCCGTCATCGCGATCATGCCCGCCAGCGCCTGGAGCAGCGCGCCGAGCACATGCCCGGTGAGCATCGAGGACTGCGAGATCGCCATCACCCGAAAGCGATTCACGATGCCCTTGCTCGAATCGGTCGCGATCGACACGGCCACCGAGACGGTCATGTAGGCGGGTAGCAGCAACAGCATGCCGGGCGCGAGATAGTCGATGTAGTTGCCGCCGGAGGACTTCTCCAGCGCGCCGCCGAAGACGTAGTTGAACACCACCAGCAGCACGATCGGCATCACGATGATGCTGAAGGTCATGCTGGGGTAGCGCTTGGCGTGAGTGATGTTGCGCCGCAACATCGTCATGGTGTCGGTGAGGGCGTAGGTCGGGGTGGTCATCGCAGCGACTCCTGCTCGGTGGTGGTGCCGGTAAGGGTGAGGAAGACGTCGTCGAGGTCGGGGGTGTGCACGGCGATGCCGCCCGCTTCGATGTCCTCGGCATCGAGCAGGTCGAGCACGGCGCGCACCGAGCGCACGCCGCCGTCACTGGGCACGGCGAGGGTGAGCCCGTCACCGCCGTCGAGCACCCGCGCGCCGGCGCCGAGTGCGCGGTGGGCGGCGGTGAGCGCGGCGTGGTCGGCGAAATCGATCCGGATGTGCCCGCCGGGGACGAGCCGTTTCAGTTCTGCCGCAGTGCCTTCGGCGACGAGGCGACCGTGGTCGAGGACGGCGATCCGGTCGGCGAGGTGGTCGGCTTCCTCGAGGTACTGGGTGGTGAGGAAGACGGTGACGCCCTGGTCGTCGACCAGGCCGCGGATGATGTCCCAAATGGCGCGGCGGCTGCGGGGGTCCAGGCCGGTGGTCGGCTCGTCGAGGAAGATGACCCTCGGGTCGCCGACCAGTGTCATCGCGAGGTCGAGCCTGCGGGTCATGCCGCCGGAGTAGGTGCTCGCCGGTTTGTCGGCGGCCTCCACCAGGTCGAAGCGTTCCAGCAGTTCGGTTGCCAGCCTGTGGGTTTCGCGCCGGGGCAGATGTTCGAGATCGCCCATCAGGTGCAGGTTCTCGCGACCGGTCAGCAGTTCGTCGACGGCGGCGAACTGCCCGGTGACGCCGATCAGCGCCCGCACCTTCGCGCGGTCGGCGCGCACGTCGTTGCCGCCGACGGTGAGCTCGCCCGCGTCGGCGTCGATCAGCGTGGTGAGGATCTGCACGGTGGTGGTCTTGCCCGCGCCGTTCGGGCCGAGCAGGGCGAAGACGGTGCCCTCGGTGACCGTGA
Source organism: Nocardia sp. NPDC058176 (assembly GCF_042883805.1). Taxonomy (NCBI): domain Bacteria; kingdom Bacillati; phylum Actinomycetota; class Actinomycetes; order Mycobacteriales; family Nocardiaceae; genus Nocardia; species Nocardia sp. NPDC058176. The sequence goes on from NZ_JBHVVA010000002.1 coordinate 1,036,124, forward strand.
GGTCGATGCCGTCCAGGACGGTGTGGTCGCCATAGGATTTGCGCAGGCCGCGTGCGGTGATGGCGGGTGCCGATTGACCGTTGACCATGGTGGTCGTTCCTTCCAGATTTCATCAATTACTGCGAATATGTGCATGAGTTATCGACACAACCCCCTCGGGGGGCTGCGGTGCGTGTGGGTATGTGGTTGTGGTCGGGGCTAGATGTCGAGCTCCTCGACCTGTGGATGCGCGGTGATGTCCTCGACCTTGCGGTACAGCTTGTCCGGGATGCGGCCCTTCAGCGCCGCGAGTTCGTCGACGATCTCGTACTCGTAATCGCCCCAGTCCCATGGCCGGTCGCCGATGCCGAACATCCGGCGCCAGTACTTCCAGTCCTTCATGTCACCGGCGGCCTCGCCGGTGGGATAGTCCTTCCACAGCGCGGTGTGGGTGTGCAGCACGAACTTGCCCTTGCGGCTGCGATAGACCTTTTGATCCAGCACCCGCTCCTCGCCGACATCGCGCATTTCGCCCAGCAGGGTGCCCTGGAAGCGCACCTGCCGCACGCCGTCGCGACCCACCTGCATGGTGATCTCCTCGAACCCCGCCTGACGCCCCTCCTCGAGTTCGATGAGCCGGCGCAGCGCGGTGACGACCGCACCGGAGAGATTGCCGCCGACGAGTTCCTGCGCCCGCTGGAACAGCGGGAGATCGTCGTCGGCCACGTAGATCGTCTTGTTGGGCATGAAATGACTATACGTAGATGTATACGTACACACAAGGGGTGAATATCGCCCACCCTGTGAACCCACTCCCCGGCCACGCCGTATCCCTCGTGTAGTCGACGATCCGTGTGCCGGATTTCCGCTGTTCACCGCGACCGCCGACGCGTACTCGCGCCAGAGGAGGACCGATGCCGGACAGAGTGGTCGACCATCTGGTGCGCGCGGTCGCCGACCTGGGGGTCACGCACATCTTCGGCGTCGACGGCGCCAACATCGAGGATCTGTACGACGCGATCTTCGACGCGGGCGGACACCCGGCCGGGATCATCGCCAAGCACGAATTCTCGGCCGCCACCATGGCCGACGGGTACGCGCGCAGCACCGGCGGGCTCGGCGTGGTCGCCGCGACCTCCGGCGGTGGGGCGATGAATCTGGTGCCCGGGCTGGCCGAGTCCTATACGTCGCGGGTGCCGGTGCTCGCACTCATCGGCCAGGCCCCCACCGCGCTGGAAGGTCTTGGCGCCTTCCAGGATTCGAGCGGACTCGCCGAATCAATCGACGCGGCCGTGCTGTTCACGACGATCAGTCGCTACTGCGCACGAGTCACCGACCCGGCCGAACTGCCCGCTCAGCTGACGGCGGCGATCGCAGCAGCTCGCAGTGGTGGACCTGCGGTGCTACTGCTGCCCAAAGATGTTCAGCAGCAGTCGATGCCAGCGGCTGCTGTGGCGCACGGTCGGCGCCCGAACCGAACGCCGCTCTCGACAGAGGTCGCCGCCGCAGCCGATTCTCCCGAGCCCGGCGAGCGCCTCACGACAATCGCCGAGGAACTCGCCGCCGCTCGTGCGCTCGGCAAGGTGGTCGTCATCGCGGGTGACCAGGTGGCGCGCGACGATGCGCGTGCCGAACTGGCCGAGCTGGTCACCGCGCTGGACGCCACCATCGGTGTAGCTCCTGATGCCAAGGACGTCTATCCCGCGACCGGCCCCGGATACGGCGGCGTCGCGGGCAGCATGGGTCATCCCGAACTGATCGCGGCACTGGAATCGGCAAGCGCCTGCCTGCTCGTGGGCACTCGCCTGCCGGTCACCACCCGGGCCGGTCTGGAATCGGCGCTGACCGACCGGCCGCTGCTCAGCCTCGGTGTGCTGGAGCCGTACCTGCCCACCATCCATGCGCCGAGCACCGACCTCGCCGCCGACATCACCCGGCTGCTGGGGCGGCTCGATCCGGCACCGTCGAGCACGTCGGCGAGCACGCCCACCCCGCTACCGGTACCCGAGGCATCGGGCCCTGGCCTGCGGTATCGCACCGTCGTCGAGGCCATCCAGGCCGCGTTGCCCGCGCGCGCGGACATCTTCGCCGACGCGGGCAACACCGGCGCCGCGGTCGTGCACCACCTGCGGGTGCCCACAGGCGGACGGTTCGTCGTCGCCCTCGGCATGGGCGGGATGGGATATGCCTTCGGCGCGGGCATCGGCTCCGCGTTCGCCCGCCACGCCGCGCCCGACGGTCCGCACCGCACCATCGTGATCGCGGGTGACGGCGCCTTCTACATGCACGGCATGGAGATCCACACCGCCGTCGAACACGACCTGCCCGTCACCTTCGTGGTGTTCAACAACAACGCGCACGCCATGTGCGTGACGCGCGAACAGCTCTACTACCGAGATCGCTACAGCTTCAACCGTTTCCGCACCGCGCATCCGGGAGCGGGGATCGCGGCCATGTTCCCCGGGCTGCCCGCCCGCACCGTCACCGCATCCGCCGAGCTCGCCGACGCGCTCCACGACAGCTTCACCGCCCGGGGTCCCGCCTTTCTCGAAATCGTCTGCGACCCCGACGAAGTCCCGCCGTTCCTGCCGTTCCTGTCGACCATCGAATCCGCGAGGAGCCCCCAGTGACCACCAGCGCCCTGCCCGCACTCAGCGACATCCCGGAGGAGGTGGTGCCCGGCGTGCTGCGCATCGAGAACTCCGACCGGGAGGCGACCACGCCGATCATCATGGACATGCTGCGGTCGGTGTATCCGCACGACCAGATCTTCGGCGAGTACTGCCCGGTGCAGACCTATATCGCCGCGCCGCCGCGCGAGGTCTTCGAGTATCTGGCCGACACCCGCTCACTCGAGGAATGGACCTACAGCCTGCGCGGTTTCACCGAGACCGAGGAGCCGGGCCTGTGGCTGTCCTATGACCGGCTGGGCGATTCGACCAAGTGTTTCACCCGCACCGTCGCCCATCCCGACGCGATGACCGTCGACTACCACTGCGCCTGGGACCAGTCCGCGCACCTGTGGATGATCTATCTGATGCGGGTGGTCGACGCGCAAGTGGTGTTCGACAAGCCCGGTTCGGTGGTGCTGTGGGTCAACTGCAAACACCCCTTCTACGACGAGAACGGTTATCCCGAAACGGCTCCGCCGAAGCGACCGGTCTGGGTCGGCGATTTCTGGGAGATGTTCTCGGCCGGACACCAATTGGAGCTGGACAACCTCAAAGCCATCTGTGAATACCGTGCGGCGCACGGGCTTCCGATCAAGCCGGAGTGGATGCGGTGAATTCCCCCATGCCCCAGGTGAGTCTGGTCGACATCGCGAGCTATCTGCCCGGCGACCCGGTTCCGACCGACTACTTCACCCAGTACTCCCGGTCCGAGCGGATGGCGAAGAACGTGATGTTCCGCTCGCCCACCGGCCGTCACCACATCGCCCGCGACGAAACCGCCGTCGACATGGCCGAACAGGCCTTCACCGCGCTGCGCGAACGCCACGGCGACGGGCTGGCCGCCGAACTCGACATCATCATCACCCACACCCAACTCCCCGACAATCCGGTACTCGGTGCCGGTCCCGAACTGGCCAGACGGCTCGGTGCGCGCCCCGCCCACGTCCTCGACGTGCACAACGGCGGCTGCGCGGCCTTCGTGCACATGATGTCGCTGGCCCGGATGATCATGGCGACCAGTGCCGCGAAGACGGCGCTGATCGTCGCCGCGCAGAACTGCGCGGGACCGGTGTTCACCCAGCCCGAGATCCGCAAACTCGCCCAGGCGCCCGTGCCCGGGGACGGGTGCGGAATCGGCCTGCTGCGCAAGGACGATTCGGCGCCGATCCTCGACATCGAGTGCCGCACCTATCCCGAATTCGCGGGCGACATGGACTTCTCGACCAATGGGCCGCGCAAGTACTGGGAACCGGGTGAGGGGCAGGGCTGTGTGAGTTTCACCGAATCGAAGATCACCAAGGTGTTCGCGCGGGGCAATCGGCTGGTGCCGGAGGTGGCGCTGGCAGTGTGCGAACACATCGGGGTGAAGGGCCGCGACATCGATACGTTCGTCACCAATCAGCCGAATCGGCTGTTCCTGCGCAATTGGCACGATGCGCTGGAGCTGCCCGCCGAACGTCATCCCGACACCTTCGATCAGTGCGGAAACCTTTTCGCCGCGGGCATTCCTGTGACGCTCGACGCGGAGAACCGCGCGGGCCGGTTGCGCAATGGCTCGGTGGTGCTGCTGTCGGCCTTCGCGCACGCGGGCGATTTCGCCGGCGCGGCGGCGATCCGGTGGGGTGCGGCGCGATGAGTGTGCTCGTCGAACCGACCATTCCCTCACAGCGGTTTCGCGGTTCCGCCCCCGCGCTGTTCGATCTCGGGCTCAGCGAGAACCCTTTTCCACCACTGCCTTCCATCATCAGGGCCGTGAACGCGACGATCGGCCAGGCGAACAGATACCCGGAGTTCCTGCCACAGCAGTTGCCACGGATCATCGCCGAGCAGCTCGGGGTCGCCGCGGCGGAGGTGGTCGTCGGCGCGGGTGCCACCGGTGTCGCCATGCAGGTGATGCGGACCCTCGGCGATGGCGAACTCGTCACCAGCACACCGACATTCGACGGGTATCCGCTGATGGCGGAGATGGCGGGCCTGTCACTGGTGCCGGTACCGCTGGACACCGCCGGTGACCAGGACCTGGCCGCCCTGCGCCGCGCGGTGACCCGCCGCACCGCGCTGATCGTGCTGTGCAGGCCGCACAATCCGACCGGCACGGTGCTCGACGCGAGCGCCGTGCGATCGTTCCTCGCCGCCGTCCCCCGCCGGGTACCGGTGCTGCTCGACGAGGCCTACGTCGAATTCCTCGCCCCCGCCGACCGTCTCGATCTCCACGCCCTGCTCCACCGGCACGCCAATCTCCTGATCCTGCGCACCTTTTCGAAAGCATACGGTCTGGCCGGCCTGCGGATCGGCTACTGCGTCGCACGCGGCAAGCTGATCGAACGAATCCGCGCCCAGCAATTGCCCTTCGGCATCGGGACCGCGGCGGTAGCCGCCGTCCGTGCCGCCTACGCCGCCGACGACGAACTGCGCACCCGCGTCACCCGCATCAACACCGAACGCGAAGCCCTGCGCACCGCACTTCACGCCTGCGGCATCGACGCCCCGGTCAGCCACGCCAACTTCCTCTATCTACCCGGCCCGGGCGTAGCCACCGCCCTGCGCCGCGCAGGCATCCGTGCCAAGTCCTACCCCGACGGAAGCGCCCGCATCACCGTCGGCGACCCCGCCGCCGGACGCGCGGTGTACGCGGCGTTGCGCACCCTGCGCGAACCCTGACACCGGTCAGTCCCCGCCACCGCCGCCCCCGCCTCCGCCGCTGTCCGAGCCACCGGACCAGACGCTGCTGGAACCACCGTCACTGTGCACGGACGTCCCGCCCACACCGAACACCGTCACCCAAGCAGTCGGCCGCTTCCACCCCCCGGCCTGACGAACGGAGCCTGCGCGCCGAACCAGATCACGCCCTCCGAGCGCCCCCAGCACCACCGCGACAACCAGCAACGGAACACCCGCCATCGGCGCCTGCCCCACCGCGATTCCCCCGACAACAGCGAACAACAAACCTGCTACGAGCAACATGTCGACCTCCCCCGAGTGTCCTCAATTCCTTTGTACCCCCGCCACCCCCGAAAGCCACAGGTCAATTCAGCTCCCGCTGCCTCCGCCCCCACCGCCGCAGCCGCTGGACCCCCCGCCGCCACAGCCGCTCGATCCGCTACCGCCCCAGTCCGAGGAACCACCACCGGATTCGCCGGGGCCGTAGCCGTCGGCCCCGTCGGACGCCCGCCAGTACCGACGACGGTTCCGCCGCGACCCGTACCCGGAGCGAGCGGCGGAGCCCGTGTGACCGATGAAGTCGTAGGCCCCGGCGATCAGCAGAATCACGCCGACGACCAGGAGCGGAACCCCCGCCATCGGCGCCCGCCCAACAGCGGAAACCCCGATGACCACCAACAACAAACCAGATACCAGGAACATGTCGGTCTCCCCCCGTGTTATCGATTCCCTCGTACCCCGTCACCCTGAGAACTGCCCCCTCATCGCTCGGTCCGCCACAGATGCGCGGCGAATCCGAGGGTGATCACCCCGATCCCGATGGAGGCGTATCCGGGTATGAACACCTCGTCCCCACCATTGACCAGCATCGTCACGCCCGCCCCGATATCGCAGATCCCGATGATCGCGACGAGTCCGATGACAATGTGCATGTCGACCCCCCGAAGTGCACAAGCAGAAGCAGTCCCCACTTCTGTTGTACCCCAACGCCACCGACCGCGGGCAACAGTCAGATCACGGTAGATTGCCTCGGCCGAAACATTTTTCGCTCCGGGGGGACAAGTGCACAGATCGATTCAGCGGCCGAGGCCGGCGGGTACCAAGCCGCGACGTCGCAGGTGGGTTCGTCTGCTGGTCACGGTCGTGGCGACGGCGGGTATCGCGGCGGCGACCGGATGCGCGACGAAGGTCGACGGTCACGCGCTGCTACCGACCATCCCGATCGACGGCGACTTCTTCTCCGGAAAGCTGGCCATCGACCCCGCCACCCGCACGTTGTACGCCGCCACCACCGGACGCGCCGACAGTGACCGCCGCAGCTACGTTCACAAACTGTCGGTGATCGATACGACCACGGACACACTCGTCGACACGATCGTCCTTCCGGTATACGCCTCCGACATCGCCATCGACTCGAGTACACGCACGATCTACATCGTCAGCGCCGTGGACCGCCAGACCGACCATGGAATCCTCACGGTGATCGACGGCGCGACGAACACCATCCGAGCGCAGATATCGGTCGGCACGTATGCGCTGCGGGTCGCCGTCGACGAAACCACGCACACCGCTTACGTTCTCGGCAACGTCAAGGGTGGTTTCGAGGACGAACGCGGAGCCGTCTACAGCAGCGTCGTCTCGGTTGTCCCCGAGGGGAGCGACTCGGCCAGCACTGTGGTGCCCGTCTCTCCGCACTATTTGCAAGACATCGCCATCGACCCTGGCGCACAGGTCGCCTACGTCGTCGGGACCGAGGTAGAAGCGATCGATCTGACCACGCACTCGCGCCAGAATGTGCCCTGGCCATTGCCTGATGCGTCACAGGCCGAATTCGACCCGGACACCGAAAAGGTCTTCATCCTGAACAAGAAGGGCGGGATCGCCGTCCTCGATCCAGCCACCTCGACGGTCACCGATATCTATCTGGGCTTCGGAACGGACAAGGACGCCAGTGGACTCTCGATCACCTACAAGGCGGCGTTTGATCCCACGGCACAGGCCGTCTACACCCTCAGCGACGGGCTCGAGGGCGCGGATGACCGGATGCGGGTCACCGACATGGCGACCGATGCGGTGGCCAAGACAATGGCACTCGACGAACCGCGCGATCTGGTCGTGGATCCGGAAACTCACACCTTGTACGCACTGGTGAAGGGTGAGGTCGTGATCCTTCCCCCACCAACACTCCGGTGACCCGGCAGACTCAGTTCGCCGGGGCGCAGGTCGCGCGCAGGGAGCACCCACCGCAGGAGGAGCCGCAGCCACCGACGGGGGCGGGGGGCATCAGGGGCTCGACGGTGCGGGCGGCGGCGTTCGCGCCCGCGCCGAGGGTGAAGATGGCGACGGCGGCGACCAGGACGGCCACGCCGAGGGCCGCGAACCCGCCGACGGCCAGGGCCACCAGCCCACCGGCGAAGAGCAGGAAGCCCGCGCCGACCGAGGTGGGGGCGGCGATGCGGTTGGCGATGCGGAAGTTGTCCTCGCTGTGCAGCGCCGCTTCGGTGGTGACACCGACGAAGCGGTTGCGGGGCAGTTTGCCGATCAGTCCGAGCACGCCGGTCGCAACGGCGACCGCGGCCAGCGCGAACAGCAGGAGAGCGACGACGACCATTCCTGCAGGCTAGCGCACCCGCGACGACACCGGAATCGGCGCTCCCCACCGAGGTGACCGCCCCCACACCGGTGCGTGCCCGGCCCCCGACCGGGTACGCGCCGCCCAGGCCGCAGTCTCGGCCCATGGGAAATCCGATACCGTCGACGTTCTACCCTGTTAGACGATGTTTACCGGGGATCGGCGAGAACAAGAAGGCAGGACCGTGCAGGACACTCGTACTACCGAGAGTGACGTACCTCAGCACCGGTACAACGCCGAGCTGGCTGGGCGGATCGAGCGGCGCTGGCAGCAGAACTGGACCGAGCGCGGCACGTTCCACGCGCCCAACCCGGTCGGCCCGCTCGCGGGCGAGACGCCTGCCGACAAGCTCTTCATCCAGGACATGTTCCCGTTCCCCTCGGGCGCGGGCCTGCACGTCGGCCATCCCCTGGGCTACATCGCCACCGATGTGTTCGGCCGCTACCACCGCATGCACGGCCGCAACGTCCTGCACGCGCTGGGCTACGACGCCTTCGGCCTGCCCGCCGAGCAGTACGCCGTGCAGACCGGCGCGCACCCGCGGGTCACCACCGAGGCCAATATCGCGACCATGCAGCGTCAGCTGGACCGCCTGGGCCTTGGCCACGATCCGCGCCGCTCCTTCGCCACCACCGATCCCGAGTACTACCGCTGGACACAGTGGATCTTCCTGCGCATCTACAACTCCTGGTATGACCAGGAAGCCGATCGCGCCCGGCCGATCGCGGAGCTCGAAGAGCAGTTCGCGGGCGGCGCGCGCCCGGTGCCCGACGGTGACTGGAACACGCTGACCCCGGCCGAGCGCGGCGCGCTGCTCGACTCGTATCGCCTGGTGTACCAGTCGGATTCGATCGTCAACTGGTGCCCGGGTCTCGGCACGGTGCTGTCCAACGAAGAGGTCACCGCCGACGGGCGCAGCGAGCGCGGCAACTTCCCGGTGTTCCGTAAGCGCATGTGGCAGTGGATGATGCGGATCACCTCCTATGCCGATCGCCTGGTCGACGACCTGGACACCCTGGACTGGCCCGACAACGTGAAGTCCATGCAGCGCAACTGGATCGGCCGATCCCGTGGCGCGCAGGTGCGTTTCGACGCGCCCGAGGGCGAGACCATCGAGGTGTTCACCACCCGTCCCGACACCCTGTTCGGCGCGACCTACGTGGTGCTGGCCCCCGAACACGAGCTGGTCGACAAGCTGACCGCCGCCGCCTGGCCGGACAGCACCGAGGCCCGGTGGACCAACGGCGACGCGGCGACCCCGGCGGAAGCCGTTGCGGCCTACCGCAAGTCGATCGCGGCGAAGACGGATCTGGAGCGCCAGGAGAACAAGGAGAAGACCGGCGTCTTCCTCGGTTCCTACGCGACCAATCCGGCCAACGGCAAGCAGGTGCCGATCTTCATCGCCGACTACGTGCTCAGCGGGTACGGCACCGGCGCGATCATGGCCGTCCCCGGCCACGACGGGCGCGACTGGGAGTTCGCCACCGCGCTGAACCTGCCGATCGTCGAGGTGATCGCCGGCGGCGACATCACCGAGGCCGCCTGGTCCGGTGACGGCGAGCTGGTGAATTCCGACTTCCTGAACGGTCTTTCGGTCGACGAGGCCAAGGCGACCATGATCGGTCACCTCGAGGCCGAGGGCCACGGCACCGGCACGGTCCAGTACAAGCTGCGCGACTGGCTGTTCGCCCGGCAGCGCTACTGGGGCGAGCCGTTCCCGATCGTCTACGACGCCGACGGTGTCGCGCACGCGCTGCCGGAATCCATGCTGCCCGTGGAACTTCCGGAGATGGAGGATTTCGCGCCGGTCACCTTCGACGCCGACGACGCGAACTCCGAGCCGTCCCCGCCGCTGGCCAAGGCCACCGACTGGGTCAACGTGGAACTCGATCTGGGCGACGGGCCCAAGCAGTACCGCCGCGACACCAATGTCATGCCCAACTGGGCGGGCAGCTCCTGGTATCAGCTGCGCTACGCCGACCCGACCAACGCCGCGACGTTCTGCGCCGAGGAGAACGAGAAGTACTGGCTGGGCCCGCGTACGGCCGAGCACGGCCCGAACGATCCGGGCGGGGTCGACCTGTACGTCGGCGGGGTGGAGCACGCGGTGCTGCACCTGCTGTACGCGCGGTTCTGGCAGAAGGTGCTCTTCGACCTGGGTGACGTCTCGGGCAGCGAGCCCTACCGCCGCCTGTTCAACCAGGGTTACGTGCAGGGCTTCGCCTACACCGACTCCCGCGGCGCGTACGTGCCCGCCGCCGAGGTCGTCGAGCGCGACGCGAAGTTCTTCTGGACCGGTCCCGACGGCGTCGAGATCGAGGTGGCCCAGGAGTACGGCAAGATCGGCAAGTCGCTGAAGAACGCCATCTCGCCCGACGACATGTGCGATCTCTACGGCGCGGACACCTTCCGCTTCTACGAGATGTCGATGGGTCCGCTGGACACCTCGCGCCCGTGGGCGACCAAGGACGTCGTCGGCGCGCACCGGTTCCTGCAGCGCGTGTGGCGCCTGGTGGTCGACGAGGAGACCGGCACGGTGAAGGCCACCGACGCCGCGCCCTCGGACGAGACCCTGCGCCTGGTGCACCGCACCATCGCCGGCGTCGACGAGGACCTGGCCGCCCTGCGCGACAACACCGCGGGCGCCAAGCTGATCGAGCTGACCAACCACCTCACCAAGAACTACCCCGACGGCGCCCCCCGCGCCGCCGTGGAACCGCTGGTGCTGATGCTGGCCCCGCTCGCCCCGCACATCGCCGAGGAACTGTGGGAGCGCCTCGGCCACACCGCGTCCCTGGCCCACGGCCCCTTCCCGATCGCCGATCCCGCACTGCTGGTGGCGGATTCGGTGGAGTACCCGATCCAGGTGAAGGGCAAGGTCCGCAGCCGCATCCAGGTCCCCGCCGACGCCGACCCCGCCGCCATCGAGGCCGCGGCACTGGCCGACGAGAAGGTGGTGGCGCTGCTCGAGGGCAACGCCCCGCGCAAGGTGATCGTGGTTCCGGGCAAAATGGTCAACATCGTCCCGTGAGCCGGGAACCCGTCCGACGTGAGGAGCAGCACCGATGACTGAACCCGACGACGCACGGGTACCCGCACCCCAGGGCACCCTCGCGGGCATGCCCTACGACTGGCGCCGCCCCACCTGGTCCCGCGTCAAGGCCCGCGCCTGGAACCCCGACGACCCCCGCCTCTTCACCCCGAAAGCCTTCGGCTGGGGCTACGACCTCAACCTCTACCGCCTACTCCACTGGCGCCGCTGATCGGCAGGGCACCTAGGTGCGCCGTCGACAGATGGCGGTGACTTGTTCTCGTGCCATGAGCCACGCGGCCGCGTCGGGCGCGATCCACCCGGCCAACCGACGCGCGTCGTCCACCGTCTGGAGCAGATCGTAGGCGTGAATCGGCTCGTGGTGGGCGACCCGATTGCGCACCTGGTGCAGGTTCTTGAGACACCGCTCGACCTGTCCTCGTCTGCGTCGGATGTCGGGGTTCCCCAGCGGGAACGCCGCATGCAGACCTGGCACCCAGATCGATGCGTGATAGCGCGATGTCGCCAGATACCGCCAGAAGCCGAAAGACAGTTCGGCGATGACCTTTCCGTGCGCCTCGGCGGCGTGGCAGCGAGAACAGCGCTTTCGAGCCTCCGCCAGATCGATGTCACCGCGACGATCCAGCGGAACGTGATCGAACCATTCGAGTGTCCAGTGTCGACGCTTGGACCACCGGGTCAAGGCGCCGTCCATCGCGTTCCTGGTCAGGACCTCGGTACGCGCGATCAGTGCGAAAACAGCGGCAGAGGCGTCGGAGTTCCACTCATATAGCGTCAGGGCCGAGTCGAGATCGGGGGTGGCTGCGAGATACGAACTCAGGCGCTGGTGGCTGAGCAGGTCGGCAACGACCTCGGCTCGCCATCGCACCGTCGCGTCACTTGACATTGCCCCCACCCGCCCCTAGCGTTGCTCGAGAAGACCCCGGAACGATCCCTGACTACGGTCACATCGCCGGGGTTATTTCTATGCCCAACCCCTGCGCCATCAGGTGATAGCCGATAACTATCGGAAGTTATACCAGATCGGGCGAAGGACGGGCAGTTCTACTCAAACCTGTACCTGCAGTACGTCGTTCAGGGTGACCAGGGACAGGTTGCGGTCGCGGATGATGTCGACGAGTTGGCCGTAGCAGCGGGTCACCGGGGGGAAGTTGGCGTGGCCGATGATGATCGTCTGGGCGGCGAAGTACTTGTGGGCGCACTCGATCAGGTATTGCTCGGTGATCAGGCCGGAGTCCGAGAGGGAGCCGTACCACATGGTGGGGACGGTGTAGCCGAGGTCGGCGGCGACGCGGTCGACGGCGGCGTTGTGGTAGCCGAAGGGTGGGCGGTAGAAGGGGGTGCCGTCGACGCCGAAGGTGTTGTGCAGGAAGTCTTTTGTGCGGCCGAGTTGGCTCGCGATGCCGGTCGCGTCGAGTTTGGTGAGCGCGGCGTGGTCCCAGGTGTGGTTGGCGAGCTGGATCTGGCCCGAGTCGACCAGGGGGCGCAGGGCGTCGCGATGGATGGTCCAGGATTCGTAGTAGCCGGTGACGAAGAAGGTGAAGCGGGCGCCGGTGTCCCTGGCCCACTGCACGTAGGCGCCGACCACCTCGGGGCTGGCGCCGTCGTCGACGGTGAGCGCCATGCTGGTGCCCGCACCGGGCAGGGCGGTGATGGTCTGAGCCGGGATGATCGTCTTCGGCCCGCCGGGCGGCGGCGGGAGCAGGGGCTGGACCGGGGGCGGTGCGACGGGCGGTTCGAGTATCTCCCCACCTGAACCCGCATTCATGGTCTCGCCGCCCGCGGTCGCGCATCCGGTCAGCGCCACGGCGGTACCCGCGGCCAGCAGCGTCAGCATCCTGCGTCGATCCACTCCGAACCCCTCTTCGAAACGGGTGCTCCTCGGTCGACGACCAGGGCACGAGCCATACAGCTCAGTATGGTCGCAGCACGATCTCCGTCGGGTGCGCATCGCGTGGCGTGTCGAGCGCCGTCCGCACCGCCCCCGCCACCGTTTCCGGGGTGAGGAACTCCTCCGGCCGGTACTCGCGCCCCTCGCCCGCGATGATCTCCCGCTGCATGTCGGTGTCGATGCGGCCGGGGAAGATCGAGGTCACCCGGATGTTCGGCTCCTCGAGCCGCAGCGCGTCGGCGAAGGCGCGCAGCCCGAACTTGCTCGCCGCGTACGACGCCCACCCCGCGTTCGCCCGCAAGCCTGCGCCCGAATTGATCAGCACCACATGCCCGTTCGCGGCGCGCAGCGCGGGCAGCAGCACCCTGGTCAGCTCGGCGACCGCGATGAGGTTGACCTCGAGGGTGGACCGCCACTGCTCAACCGACGACTCGGCAACGGTGCCGAGGTCGGCGATGCCCGCATTGTGGACCAGCGCGTCGAGTCGCCCGATCGGCTCGGCCGCCGCGGCGACGGCCGGATAATCGGTGAGCGCGACCGGCCACCCCGTCGCGCCCGGCAGTTCGGCGAGAATCGGCGCGAGCGCAGCACCGGAACGCGCGCCGAGCAGAAGATCATGCGTCGCAGCGAGTTCCCGCGCGATCGCCGCACCGAGCCCCCGACTCGCCCCCGTGATCAACGCCGTCGGAGCAGGACTACTGGTCACCGTCATCCCTCCACGCTATCGGGCACCATCAAGATCATCAGGCTCTGGTGGCGTTCGCTTCTCGGCCGATACTCGCATGGGAGCCTGGTGATCAACCGTCCAGCACGGGATTACAACCGATTCCGGCAAATCGGGCGGAAGAGGGGCTGGTGGGCGACTCCTGGGGCGTTTTCGCGCTGATCAGCGGCACTCGCTAGTACCGTCGAAGGATGACCGATCCCCGGTACAACTACGGACCAGCGAACCCGCAGTATCCGCAGCAGGGGCAGCCGCCGAAACCGTCGATCAACATGGGCAAGTTGTGGGCGGGCGGTGTCGGTACCGCGGTCGTGGCGGCGCTGCTCGTCGTCGTGGCGATCATGTTGGTGCGCGGGGTGCTCGGCGTCGCGATCCTCGCGCCCGAGGGCGCGGGCACCTACGGCACGGTGTCGACCACGTCCTACGCCCTCGCCGCCGCGGGCGCCGCGCTGCTGGCCACGGCCCTGCTGACCGTGCTGCTGGCGCTCATGCCGAGCCCGCTGACCTTCTTCACCTGGATCTGCCTGCTGGTCACGGCCGTGGCGGTGATCCTGCCGTTCACCCTGGTGGCCGATCTGGACGCCAAGATCGCGACCGCGGTGATCAACCTGCTCATCGGACTCTGCATCACCACCATGCTCAGCTCGGTCGGTTCGGCGGCGCAGAACGGGCCGCGTCAAGAGGGGTACTGACCGTCACAGCCCCGCCGAGATGCCACCGCGTCCGGACCGCAGCAGAATAGGGAGATGACGGACCCAGGTTTCACCTCGACGCAGCTCGCGGCGCGCGCCGCCTACCTCCTGCGCGGCAACGACCTGGGCACGATGACCAGCGCCGCGCCCCGGCTGTATCCACACATGTGGAGCTGGGACGCGGCGTTCGTGGCGGTGGGGCTGGCACCGCTGAGTGTGGAGCGGGCCGTCGTCGAACTCGACACGCTGCTCTCCGCGCAGTGGAAGAACGGGATGATCCCGCACATCGTCTTCGCCAACGGCGTCGACGGCTATTTCCCCGGGCCCGCGCGCTGGGAGTGTCGCAAGCTGGCGGCGAACGCGCCCGACGGCCCCGACACCTCCGGGATCACCCAGCCGCCGGTGCACGCGATCGCCGTCCAGCGCATCCTCGACCATTCCCGCAGGCACGGGCGCTCGACCCGGGCCGTCGCGGAGGAATTCCTGAACCGCCGCTGGCCGGATCTGGTGCGCTGGCACCGCTGGCTCGCCCACGCCCGCGACCCCAAGGAGACCGGGCGGATCACGCTCTACCACGGCTGGGAATCCGGCATGGACAACTCGCCGCGCTGGGACCGCGCCTACGCCAATGTGGTGCCCGGCGCCGATCTGCCGCCCTACCGCCGCGCCGACACCGCCGTCATCTCCGACCCGACCCAGCGTCCGAGCGACCGCGAATACGACCGCTACCTGTGGCTGGTCGAGCAGATGCGCCGGGCGAACTACGACGACTTCCAGCTCACCTCGGTGATGAGCTTCGCCGTCGAGGACGTGTTCGTCTCGGCGATCTTCGCGCTGGCCTGCGAGGTGCTCGCCGACATCGGCGAGGAGTACAAGCAACCGCACTCCGACGTGCGCGAACTGCACACCTGGGCCGATCGCTTCCGCCAGGGCGTCGTGGCCACCGCCGACGAACGCACCGGCGCCGCCCGCGATTACGACGCGCGCCTGCAACGCTGGATCAGCACCGAGACCCTGGCCATGTTCGCCCCGCTGATCTCGGGCGGCCTGCCCCGCCACGCCGAACGCGCCCTGCTCAACACCTTCGAGGGCCCGCGCTTCTGCGGCCACCCCGACCTGCGCTACGCCCTGCCGCCCTCGACCTCCCCGGTCTCCGGCGACTTCCGCCCCCGCGAATACTGGCGCGGCCCGGTCTGGCCGGTGATGAGCTGGCTGTTCTCCTGGGCCTTCGCCCGCCGCGGCTGGGCCGAACGCTCCTACATGCTGCGCGCCGAGGGCCTGCGCCAGGCCAGCGACGGCAGCTTCGCCGAGTACTACGAACCCTTCACCGGCGCCCCCCTGGGCAGCATGCAACAGTCCTGGACCGCCGCCTCGGTCCTGGACTGGCTGGGCTGAATCAGCGGTCCTGTTCCACCACGATGCCCAGTTCGCGGGCGAGGGTGGCGGCGAGGGATTCGAGGTCGCCGCCCTGGATGGTGGCGCCGCGCAGGGCGGTGAGGCCGGAGACGGCGGTGAGGTCGCAGTCCTCGAAGCGGAGGTTCTGCTGGGGGCGGGCGTCGTTGAAGCGGGCGGCGGTGAGGTTGCAGCGTTCGAAGCGGACATTGCGGAACTCGGTGCGCTGGAAATCGGCCTGGCGCAGGTCGCAGTCGCGGAAGACGACCGAGCGCAGGCGGGATTCGGCGAAGGAGGCCAGGTCGGCGCGGGTCGATTCGATCAGCACGTCGCGCAGCACGCCCGCGGTCCAGGACAATCCGGTGATCCGGCCGTGTTCGATCACCGTCTCGAACATCGAGGAGTCGTCGGCCTGCACGTTGGCGAGATCGCAGACGCGCAGGGCGGATTCGGTGATGGTGGCCTGGCGCAGTGTGCTCGGGAAACGCACGCTGTCGAACAGGCAGCCCTCGAAGCTCGCGCCGTGGACATGGGCTTCGGCGAAATCGGCACCGCGATACTCGACGTCCTCGACGGTGCCGTCGTCGGCCGGATCGTCGGCGGGCGAGACCGCCGACCGCACCGAGCCCAGCTTCGCCACCGCCGGTTCGAACCGCATCTCACGCTTGCGCGCCATCGCCCACCACTCCCGTCATCCGATGTCGGCACCAAGATACGGGCAGCCACCGACGGCTTTCGGTTGGACAACTATTCGCAGACACCCCATCGACACCACTGGCCACAGGGCCAGCGACTGACTACGGTCGAGCGCCATGGACATCGACCGCTGGAGTTCGACTGTTCGCCGCGGGTGTACCGCGTTGTCACTGGTCGCGGTGGCGGCCTTCGTGCCCGCCACCGTGGCGGCCGCGCCGAGTGGGCCGGACGTGTCGTCCTGGCAGCACGTGGACGGG
This sequence comes from Nocardia sp. NPDC058176, assembly GCF_042883805.1. Taxonomy (NCBI): domain Bacteria; kingdom Bacillati; phylum Actinomycetota; class Actinomycetes; order Mycobacteriales; family Nocardiaceae; genus Nocardia; species Nocardia sp. NPDC058176. The sequence continues at coordinate 1,052,772 of NZ_JBHVVA010000002.1, forward strand.
CGGATGATCGACTGGCACGCCGTGCGCGCGGCCGGTCATCAGTTCGCGATGGTGAAGGCCACCGAGGGACTGCACTACTTCAACCCGTATTTCGTCGCCGACAGCGTGCTGATGCGCACCGCGGGCGTGGCGCGCGGCACCTATCACTACGCGCGCCCCGAACTGCCGCCAGAACCGCAGGCGGCGATGTACGCGGCGACCGTCCTCGGCCAGAACGGCCCTCTCGATCTGCCCCCGGTACTCGACCTGGAGGTGTCCGGCGGACTGGCTCCGCCTGAGCTGATCGACTGGACCCACCGCTACCTCAACACCGTGCAGGCCCTCACCGGCCGCACGCCGATCATCTACACCTATCCCCACTTCTGGAAGACGGCGATGGCCGACACCAACGCCTTCACGCGCTACCCCCTGTGGATCGCCGACTACAGCGGCAACGAACACCCCGAGGTCCCCGGCGGCTGGCCGCACTGGACCTTCTGGCAGACCACCGACCGCGGCAGTGTCCCCGGGATCAGCGGCGGCACCGACGTCAACGTCTACAGCGGTGCCCAGGGTGATTTCGCGCGCTTCGCCAACATGTCCGGACTGTTCGGCAGCAGCTAGGACGACGAAACCGGTACTCGCCCAGTCGAGTACCGGTTTCATCGGCAGATCGGTTGTCGGCTACACGCCGATGCGACCGCCGTTCTTCTTCCAGACGACCGCGATGGACGGGCGGGGCTGGCTGGTGCCGCCGTCGGGCCAGTGCGACATCGGGTTCTCCGGGGTGGCGTCGTCGGACTCGCCCGGATGCTGGACGGCGACGATGACGCGCTGTTCGGTGACGATCGGCCCGCAGGTCTCGGCGCCACGCGGGACGGTCAGGAACTGCTTGGTCTCACCGCGGTTCTCGCCCTCGAGCACCACCGAGAACAGGCCGTCGTTGGACTTGAGCGCATTGCCGTCGGTGGAGATCCACAGGTTGCCGTACGGGTCGAAGGCCAGGTTGTCGGGGCAGGAGATCGGGCTCACCTTGGACTTGTCGAACCCGCCGAAGTAGGTGTCGGCCGCGGCCGGATCGCCGCAGACCAGCAGCAGCGACCAGGTGAACTTCGTGCCGGTGTGGTCGTCGTCGATCTCGAGGACCTGGCCGTTCTTGTTGAGGTTGCGCGGGTTGGCCTCGTCGGCGGGGGCCTTGCCCTCCTCACCACGGTTGGCGTTGTTGGTCAGCGCGACGTAGACCTTGCCGGTGAACGGGTTGGCCTCGAAGTCCTCGGGGCGGTCCATCTTGGTGGCGCCCACCTTGTCGGCCGCCAGCCGGGTGAACACCGCGACCTCCTCGGCGGAGAAGCCGTCGACGAGCGACTTGCCCTTGCCGTCGGCGCCGGTCTCGAGGATCGGAATCCACTCGCCGGAACCGGTGAAACCCTTGTCGGAGGGGACCTTTCCGCTGCCGTCGATCTGATCCGGGTGGTCACCGGACAGCTTGGCCACGTACAGGGTGCCCTCGGCGAGGATCTTCATGTTCTCGCGACGGCTCGCCGCGCCGACGCCGGACTGCACCTTGCGGGCGGAGACGAACTTGTACATGTAGTCGAAGCGCTCGTCGTCACCGGAGTAGGCGACCACGTCGCCGCCGGAGGTGACGTAGATGTTGGCGCCCTCGTGCTTGAAGCGGCCGAGCGCGGAGTGCTTGACCGGCGTGGACTCCGCATCCCACGGGTCGACCTCGACGACGTAGCCGAAGCGGTTGACCTCGTTGGGTTCCTGGGTCAGATCGAAGCGCTTGTCGGCGCGCTCCCAGAAGTACGGTGTGGCGCCCGCGACGAGCCCGTAGCGCTTGAGGCGCTTCACCGCGTCGGGATCGGTGACCTGATCACCGTGGGAGAAGTACTGATTGAAGTTCTCCTCACCGGAAAGGATGGTGCCCCAAGGGGTCACACCGCCGGCACAGTTGTTGAGCGTGCCGAGCACCTTGGTGCCGGTGGGATCGGCGGAGGTCTTCAGCAGATCGCTGCCCGCGGCCGGACCGGTGACGGTGAACTCGGTCGACGGGGTGATGCGGCGGCTGTACTTGCCGAAAACCGGGGTGAGCTCGCCCGATTCGGACTTGCCCCGCACCTCGATCACGGTGAGACCGTGCGCGGCGAGCGTGATCGCGATCTGCTCGTCGGTGGGGTTCTCCTTGTCGTACCCGCGGAACATGTGCGGGGCGGTGGTGTACTCGTGATTGACCACCAGCAGGTAGCTGTTCGCCTGGCCCTCGATGGGCAGCAGCGCCGCGAAGTCGTTGTTGTAACCGAACTGCTTGGCCGCGGCGCCGGCGGTCTGGTTGTCGAAGTCGAAGGCGGGGGCGTCCTCGAAAACCGGGTCACCCCAGCGGATCACGACGGACTGCTCGTAGCCGTCCGGGACGACAAGGGCGTCCTGGGTGTTGGGCGCGACCGCGGTGAAATCGGTGCCGGTGCCCGGCGTTCCCGCGGGCGTGCTCGGCGTTCCGGTAGACGACACCTCGTCGTCACCGCAGGCCGCGAGCGCCGAGGCCGCGCCGACCGCGAGTACCGCCGCCGCACCGCCCTTGATGAGGCCGCGCCGGTTGAGCGAGCTGACGATGTCACCGAAATACGCTCCGGTGGAGCTGTTCGGTACTTCGTGGAAGCACGCGTTGCCGCATTTGTATTCGCAGGTCACGGCGGCACGCGAGGAACGGCCGTCGTGATTGACGAAGAGGGCGAGTGGTTTGAGACTCACGATCACTCCTGACTCGAGCTGACGGCCGCACGGTAAACGGCGCAAACCAGTCGGAGGAAAAGGCCGGATGAACAACCGACCAATTAGGTAACCCTCAGTTTGCCGGTGGCACACCACGACCGCGGCCGGGTCCGCGGGTGGACATCGCCACCCGCGGACCCGGCCGGGGACTTCACGCGTTGACCGGCAGTGCGATCACCACCTCCTGCTCGTTGCCGGGCAGGTAGCGCACCTGAATGATGCGGCCGATCTGGACATTTCCGATCGCCGACGGCGGCAGGTACTTGTCGGCGCGGGTCTCGAAGGTGGTGCCGTCGGGGCGGGTCACCACCAGGCCGAGAGCGACCTCGGTGTAGCCGCCGCGGATGCGGCCCGACACGTCGAGACTGCGCACCACCGCCTGCGCGGCCAGTCCGCGTTCGGCGATGTCGAGCTTGCCGCGGGTGGTGATGCCCTTGCGGATGAGCGACTCGTTCATCGCCCGCTGCGCGGCACCCGCGTCACCGGAGCGGTCGACCTCCACCTTGTCGGTGCGACCCGGCAGATACCGGACCGGCAGCACCACGCCGGGCTGCAGCAGCGCCAGCTCGGTGAGCGGCACGATCATCTTGGCCTGGGAATCGAAGACCTTTCCGTCAGCTCCCTCCACCCGGAACTCGATCCTGACCTGCGGCTGGTCATTGACCGAGACCCCGGTCTGACGGAATGCGGTGACGGTGCCGATGCCGATCTCGCCGTCGCGGAACTCGCCGCTGTTGCGGCCGGTGAAGGCCTCGATGATGCCGTCGCCGGTGAAGGCGAACACGATCGGGACGATGGTCAGCGCGATGATCGGCAGCGCCATCTGCGGGCCGACCCAGCCGAGCGTGCCGCCGGTGAACTCGTCGGGGGTGTAGGTGAGGCCGTAGTAGAGGTAGTAGCCGATGGACAGGACTCCGAAGGCGACCGCGGCCGCGCGGATCTTGGATTTCACGATGTCTCCTCGATGGGGTGCGACCGGGTCGCGACGGGGTCAGGCGCCGACGATGGTCGAGCAGGCGAAGGTGACGTCGAACTTCACCGTCTCCGGGCCGGCCAGCGGGTTGGTCAGGTCGGGGGCGCTCACGCCCTCGCCGGTGACCCGGAAGGTGTTGCCGTCCTTGCTGAGCTGGGCCGAACCGCCCGGCGCGCCGTTGCCGTAGCCGACCGCGTAGGGCAGTCCGTTCGCGCCGCCCTGGCTGCCCGCGACGGCGACCGCCTGGACGGTGTCGCCCTGGATGGAGGCGCTGACCGAGAGGGTGCCGTAGGTGGCGTTGGCCGTGTCGGTGAGCGCGAGGGCCAGGATGCCGCCCTGCTCGGCACAGGTGGTCTCGAACTTCGCGTCGAACTCCTTGCCGTCGACGCTGGCGGTGGAGTTGCCCGCTGCCGGGGCGGTGCTGCCCTGGGTGGGGGTGTTGCTCGGGGTGGCGGTGCTGCCGGAATCGCTGCAGGCGGTGACCATCAGCGCGGTGGCGGTGGCGGCGAGGGCGGCGATCAGCTTGGTGTTCATAGTGGTTCCGTTCTCTCGGTGTGAGCCGGGTCGGTGACCCGTTGAGAGAAAGGTAGAAATCCCCGGCGCCCTACCGATCCCAACTTTTGCCGGTGGGCACACCCGGGGTCACAGGGCCGAGAACCGCGGCGCCAGCCGCAATGGATACAGCTAGCCTGGTCGAATGCGGAGGTCTCGCGCCATGGTGCTCGACGAGGTGTGGCGCGGGCTCGACGGGGTCGGGGCACTGAGCGGGCCACAGGGTGGGCCGCTGCGGCGCACCGTGAAGCTCATCCTGGATCCGCTGGTGATCCGGCCGATGCAGCATCCGGCGTGCGCGGCGACCGTGCTCGATGCCGATGGCAGCGCCCTGCTCACCGCGCTGGTCAACGCGCGCGCCGATGTCCTGCGCGACTGCGCGAGCTGGTTCACCGTGCTCAAGCAGGTTCGGCGGGCATTGCGGATCACCGAGGGCAATGCCCAGGACCTGTACTTCCAGCGGTGCTTCGAGCTGGCGACCACGCATGGTGCGCCCGAGGGTGAACGCGGGCGGGCAGTTGCCGAGGCGATGCTACGGGAGGTCCACGAGAGCACCGGCGGGCGCACCACCGCAGCCTTGAAGAGCCATGTCACCGAGCCCGGTCGTGCCGCCGAGCTGAACCAGCTGCTGGAGCTGGCCTGGGGTCGGCGACCGCTCGCCGGCTACGGCGCACGCGATCGGTCCGCCGAGTTGTCCGAACTGCTCGACGCCTGCACGCTGGCTCGCGACGGCGACCCCGCCGACGCCGGGGTGCTGTTCGACGAGCTGGTCCGCGATCAGGCGGGCACCCATCGCGGGATCGCCCTGTGGAATCCGCAGCCCGCCCACGGTGCCGACGACCTCGGGCTCACCGTCCACCCCGCCCCGGTCCGTCCCGCGCTCGGCGCCGCCGCCTCCACGGCCAACCTCGCGCTGCCGCTCGACCGGACCGTCTACGAGCGGGTGTTCACCGTGCTCCAGGGCAGCATCGACCGCGTGGATCTACCCGAGATCCCGGAACTGGTGACGACGGAGATCTCCCGCAGTTGTTCGCCCTGGGGATTGCTGGACGAATCGTTGCGCGTCGCCGCTGCCGCGGGTTGTGAACTGGCGCTGGGCCTTTCGCCGATCGGTGGTCCGACAGCGACGGGCGGGCAGGCCGACGGCGAGGGCTGGGGCTCGCGGGCGCATGAGGTGGTCAACGGGCGGTGGCGGCGGGAAGGGTACGTCTTGCAGGCACGGCGGTATGCGGTGCACTCGGTCGACGGGGTGGGTGGGCCGCTGGCGGTGGTTGCCGCTGAGTTGCGGACACCGTGGCGGCCGTATGTGCGCCGGCTGTGGGTGCGGCTGCACGGGCGGGACGTGCGGGAGTTCCCGGTGTACGAGCCCGGGGAGCTGTGGAATCTGCTCGACGGGGTGGCGCGGTCGGTGATCCTCGATCACCGGACCCGGGTGAAACAGGCGCTCACCGCCGAGCCCGCCACTGTTCCGGAAGCGAGGGCCAGCTGATGACGACCGTCCACCTGCGCCGCGCCACCCTCGGCCTGCTGACGCTGGCCCCCGATGACGCGCCACTGGTCATCGATGCGGGTCCCGCGCTCGACACTCTCGTCCTGGAAGTCGCAGGCGGACACCTGAGTTGGAGCCTGCTCGCGGGACAGGAATTCCCGGCTGCCGTCCTCGACGACCCGGACTCGGCGCAGGACTGGCTGTGGGCCGTCTACGGCGAACCCGTCGCCCTCGCCGTGGCCGATAGTTATCCCCAGGAGCTCACAGCCACCCCCGCCCGCCCCGAACTCGCGACCGCACTACGCCAACTCGCCTACGCCCACTGGGCAACCCGCTGGTGGCCCGCCTCGACCCTCGACGCGATCCCCACCCTCGATCCCCGGCTCCTGAACGACGAGATCACCACCCTGGCCGAGGCATGCGAGATGGCGCTCGGCGATGCCGAATCGGCTGAACGACAGGGCCTCTCGGACAATCGAAACGCCATGATCGACCCTCCGCAACGATCGGCGGATCCGAAGACGCCGCGGGAATCGAACGGGACCGAGCACCAAAGGTGGCCGATCCGCCCCGGGGCTGGGGGTCCCGGTGGCGGCGCCGACCCCCATGACGGACCCGGCTCAGAGCAGATAGCCAGCGAGCAGCGTTCCCGTGCTGAGGATTACGCGCTTGCCGCAGGCGGTGCGGGGGCGACCGGCGGCGGGCTGGTGCTCGCGCGGGGCAGTAGTGGTTGGGATTGGCGGCGGTGTCCACCCGGCATCGTCGACGCGAGCGAACACGCGGTGTCGTGGCAGGTGACGCGCGCGAGCGGGGTGTCGACTGTGCAGGTGAGCGCGGTTACGGCACCGGACTGCGCGCGCGAGGTTCCCGAGTACCTCCGGCCGTATGCGCAGGTCGTCGGGTCACCGGCGGCGGATTCCGGCGGCGGATCCGAGCGATACACGGTGCCGCTACAGCGACGCGGAGACGCATGGGTCGGCTCGGTGCAGGCTCCGGGAGCAGTCGAAACAGGCTATGAAATCAGCGTTTTCGTGCCTGGTGTCGGTCCAGAGAACCCACCCGGTGACGAATCGCCCATGCGGGAGCGAATCCGCGCCTACGTCCGTCAACGGCTCGCCGGCACCGGAGACGACCGGCTACTGACCGCCGAAGCGTCGGCCGCGGGCGAGGATCAGGACTTCTGATGAGCGCGCCGCCGCCGGACACAGCCAGCGGGAACTGCGGATCCACGGAGTGTGCGGCTCTGCGCATGGAGCGGCGGGCGCACGGGTGGGTACGGCTCCGTGCCGGGACCGCGTCGACCATGCACAATCGTCCACACACCGTGTCCCCATCGATCGGGAGCAGTTGAATGGCAGCCACCGGGAGTAGGTCCGACCAGGACGACGCGCAGCTCACCGCCGGATACGAGGCGTATCAGCGCGGCGAGGTGGCGGCGGCGCTCGAGATCTTCCAGGGAGCGGCGGAGGGGGCGTCGCCGCGGTTGCGCAGTGCGGCGCTGATCAATGCGGCGAGTATGGCCGATGAGCTCGGTGAGCATCGGCGGTCGGTGTCGCTGTTCCGGACCGCGCTCGCGGAGATGCCCGAGGACGCGGCGCATCAGCGGCCTGCGGCCCTGGTCAACCTGTCGCAGGCGCTGCAGCATCTGGGTGAGCTGGACGCGGCACAGGAGGCGCTGGAGCAGGCGCGTGCGCTGCTCGCCGACGACGCCGATCAGGGTTTCCTCCGGGTCGCCTGCCTGCTGTCGCTGACGGCGGTGGCGCTGCATCGTCAGCAGTGGGCGAGGGCGGCCGAACTGGCGAACGAATCCCTCGGTGTGACCGAGCGTTTCGCACCCGAGCTGGTGGGTCACCCACTGGTGAATCTGGCGGCGAGTTCGTTCGAGATCGGCCGGCGGGAGCTGGCGCTCGACTTCGCGCGACAGGGTTTGGCGGCATTCGTCGAGGCGGGTGACGAGGCGGCGGTGGCCGAGACGCAGCAGAATCTGGCCATCATGCTGGTCCGGGCCGGGCACTACGACGAGGCCGAGGCGCCGTTGCGTGCCAGTCAGCAGTTCTTCGATCGCGCGGGATTGGGCCACCGGTCCGGGATCGGCGCCAAGACAGCGGGTTTCCTCGCCGAGGGCAGCGGTGAACTCGCCACCGCTCGTTCGGCTTACCAGCGGGCACTGGACTACTTCGAGGCGACCGGCGCCGTCTTGGATGCCGCCGACGTCCGCCTGCGCCTGGCCACGGTGGCCTGTGCGGAAGGCGATCTCCCGCAGGGTGAGGCCCTGCTCGCCGAATCGTTCGCGGTGTATTCCGCGCACGGTCTCGGCATGCACTGCGCCCAGCTGGACTACTGGCACGCCGAGCTCCTGCACACCGCGATCGAGCAAGCGCCACAACCGGATCCGGACCTGCTCGCCCGCGCGGTCGACCTCGCCGTGCCCGCCGCCCTCGCCATCGATGCGGTGCGCCACACCCTGCCCAACGGCAATCAACGCGAACACTGGCATCGCGCCGTCGCCGCACCGGCCATGCGCCTGGCATTCCACTGCGCCGCCCTCGCCGGTGATGGACAACTCGTCGCCGACCTCGTCGACAGCCAGTGCGCGGGAACAACACTCGACCTCACCAGCATCGACGAGACCAGCACTCCCGCCCTCGAATTCGAGCTCCTCCACCCCGCACCAGCCGAGACCTCGCACACCGCACTGCACCTCGGTACCGCCCTCGCCGATGTCGCCGCGGCCGCTGGCGTCCCCGTCGCACCACCGCCACGGCTGCTCGACGACGGTCGAATACTGCTGTCGGACTTCATCACCCACGCCGAACTGCGCTACGGCCGCCCGGTCCGCGACAACCGGGTGATCACGCTGTGAACGCCGTCCAGTCACCCGACGACCATCGCCGGACCACGCCGGACCCCCGTCCCCGGCACCCCCGGACCGAAGGATCCGATCAGCCGCTGCCCGGTGGGCCGACCGCGCTCATCCGGATGGCCGACGCAGGCGATGTCTACATGTCCTGGCGCTGGGTCGGGGGCACTTCGGCGCGCGGAATCGCGACACTGCCGCGCGACCAGGTGCGCGAGGTGCTGCGGCAACTGGCCGACGCCGTACCCGATCCCGCGCGACCCGAGCGACTGCGGTATGTGCTGACCGAGGGCGCGCTCGTCGACCCGGACGCGGAAAACGCGCTGGCGCAGGCACTGTCACGCACGCTGGTGCCGTACGGGCTGGCCGTGCAGCTCTACGAACTGTCCCAGCGGGGGATTCGTCCGCATCTGCGGATCCAGCCCTCGCCCCGGCTGGCGCAGGTGCCCTGGGAGATCATCGCGCTCGATCCGGGGATCCGGTTGCTCGACATCGCCGATGTCAGTCTGCTCGCGCCGGTGTCGGTGGTGCGGGCGCCGGAGCGGACCGCGCGGCGATGGGCCGACACCGGGGAGTTGCCGGTGGTCGCGGTACTCGATCCGCGGGTGCCCGGGTTCCGGGCGGATTCCGAACTCGGGTCGGTACTGGGCAGGCCGAGCGCGAGCACCCCGGTGGCCGAGCACTTCGGCCGGTACGGCGATCGGCTGCTGCCCGCCGTCACCGATCCGGTCGAGCTGTTCCGGCGGACCGATACCGATCGCGGCTGGCTCTCGGAAGTGCTGCGGGCGGGAGCGAGCCGACTGGTCTACGTGGGCCACGTGACCGCGCCCGCCCCGGAATCCGGCGAGAGCGAACACGCCGAACTACACCTGAGCTGCACCACCGAGACCCGCGGCTTCGCCGCCCCGAACCGCACCCACCGCCCACTCTCGGCCAAGGACCTCCTGCTGGGCACCTACACCCTCGACCCGACCCCGGTCCCCGGCCGCGACCTGTGGCCGATGCCGAGCCGCGTCGCCCTCATCGCCTGCGAAAGCGGCGGCGACCTGCGCTTCACCGAGGCCCTCGGCCTCACCACCGCCGCCCTGTCGGCCGGCGCCGAACTGGTCACCGCCACCCGCTGGCCCCTCCCCACCGACCACGCCTTCCACACCCTCACCCCCACCACGACCTTCCCCCTCCAAGCCGCCATCTGCGCCGTGGACACCGCCCACGACTCCCCCACCCCCATCCCCACCCTCCTCACCTGGCAACGCACCCGCCTATCCGCCTGGCGAGACACCCCCACCCCCGAGAACTCCCCCCTCCTCTGGTCCGCCTTCGCCACCGTCAGCGACTGAATCATCTACCTGAGTGACGCCGCGCGGCTGCGCTTCGAGCTCGGGGCGGCGGTGCGGAACCGGCGCGAGGAACTCGGGCTCACTCAGTCCGAGTTGGCGACTCGCGCCGGGCTGCGTCAACCCGCAGTGGCCCGGTTCGAGGCGGGCGGGACGATGCCGACCATCCCGCTACTCGAGCGGCTTGCCGCCGCGCTCGAGTTGCGCCTTCGTGTGGAATTCGAACCGGGACGCGCCGCCGGGTAGGTCAGTGGTCGTCGTAATGGCCGTTGTGGGCGGCGTGGCGGTGGCCGTCGTGGATGTAGTCGACGTGGTCGCCGTGCGGGACCGCGACGTGGCCGCAGCCGGGGCCGTGGGCGTGGTCGTGGGCGGTGTGCTCGACGTGTGCCGAGGACTCGCACTCGTCGAAGTGGCCGTCGTGGGCACGGTGCAGGTGGCCGTCGTGGACGTAGTCGACATGGTCCTCGTGCGGGACGGCGACATGGCCGCAGGTGGGCCCGTGGACGTGGGTGTGCTCGAGATGTTCAACGTGTGCCGTGGTCATCGCTCTCCTTTGATCGAAGTGGAGCTGAGCACTTCCGACATTAGCAGTTGCGCATACGTTGCTGCGACCCCGTCCGACCTGGTCAGAGGACCTGATCGAGGAAACGGCGCAGACGCGGGGTCTTGGCGTCGTCGAACAGTTCGTCGGGGGTGCCGGTCTCCACGACGACGCCCTGATCCATGAACACGACGCTGTCGGAGACGCTGCGGGCGAAGCCCATCTCGTGGGTCACCACGATCATCGTCATCCCGCCCGCGGCCAGTTCGGCCATCAGCGCGAGCACACCCTTGACCAGCTCCGGGTCCAGCGCCGAGGTGGCCTCGTCGAAGAACATCAGCTCCGGCTTCATGGCCAGGGCGCGGGCGATGGCGACGCGCTGCTGCTGACCGCCCGACAGCGCGGCGGGCCTGGCATCGGCCTTGTCCACCAGGCCGACGATCTCGAGCTGTTCGAGGGCCAGCGCACGGGCCTCGTCACCGGACAGGCCGCGCAGTTTGCGCGGGCCGAGCGCGATGTTGTCGGCGACGGTCTTGTGCGGGAACAGGTTGAACTGCTGGAAGACCATGCCGATGCGCTGGCGCAGGCGGTCGGGATTGTCGCGCAGCACCGATTTGCCGTCGAGCAGGACGTCGCCGGAGTCGGGTTCGTGCAGGCGGTTGAGCACGCGCAGCAGGGTCGACTTGCCCGAGCCGGACGGGCCGATGACGGTGGTGGCGTGCCCGGCGTCGACGTGGATGTCGACCCCGCGCAGGATGTGGTTGTTACCGAGGGTCAGATTCAGTCCCGTGCCGGTGAGGGATGCGCTCATCAGCGACCTTCCGAGATAGTGGCCGACTCGACCGGGTCGATGGGGGCAGCGGGCGCCGGTTTGCCGGTGCGCATCCGCCGGTCGATGTAGTTCACCAGGTGGGTGAGCGGGATGGTCAGCACCAGATACATCAGACCCGCCGCGACCAGCGGCGACAGGTTGCCGGTCTGGGCATTGAGATCGCGGCCGACGGCGAACAGCTCGCGCTGGGAGGCGAGCAGGCCGAGGAAGTAGATCAGCGAGGAGTCCTTGATCAGCGCGATGAACTGGTTCATCAGCGCGGGCAGCACCCGGCGCACGCCCTGCGGGATCACCACCAGGGTCATCGCCTGGCGGTAGCCGAACCCGACGGCCCGCGCGGCCTCGAGCTGACCGGGCTCCACCGATTGGATTCCGGAGCGGAAGATCTCACCGATATAGGCCGAGGCGAGCAGCGCCAGCGCCACCGCGCCGAGCCAGTACGGATTACCGCCGGTGATGTTGCGGACCACCGGACCGATGCCGAGACCGATCAGCAGGATGATCACCACCGCGGGCAGACCGCGGAAGATGTCGGTGTAGACGCGGGCGGGCCAGCGCAGCCAGCGCGAACGCGAGATGCCCATCACCGCGAGCACCATGCCGATGATCGTGCCGAGCACACCCGAAACCACCGCCAGGATCAGGGTGTTCGGCAGACCGGTCTTGATCAGGTCGGGAAAAGCCTTGGTGTACAACGACCAGTCGAAGAAGGTGTCCTTCAACTGCTGCAGGGTCGACTTCTGCGCGACCTGCTCGGTCTCGCCCTCGCCACGCTCGGCGGCCATGGCCGCGAAGTCCGGAAGTTCCGGCGCCGGTGCGGCTTTGGAGCCGGGCTTCCAGCCGGGCGGCAGTTCGCGCGGCACCCAGTCGGCGTACAGCTCGGCGTAGGTGCCGTCGGCGATCACCGCGTCCAGACCCGAGTTGAGCGCGTCGACGAGCGGCTGATTGCCCTTGGCCACGGCGTAGCCGATGAAGTTGTCGAGGCTGAAGGTGTTCTGCGAGATCACGATGCCGTCGCCGGGGGAGATCGCGCCCTCGGCCTGTGCCGACGGGGCGACCCAGGCGTCGACCTGGCCGGACTTCAAGTTGGCGTAGGCGGTGTTGTAGTCGGGGAACTTCACCGGGTCCAGCCCCAGCTGGTTCACCACGAACTCGTCCTGCACGGTGCCCTGCACCACCGCGATGCGCGAGCTCGGGCCGAGATCGTCGAAGGCCTTGACCGCGCTGTTCTGCGGGACGACCAGCGAGAAGTAGCCGAAGTCGTAGCCGTTGGTGAAGTCGACCAGCTCGCGGCGGGCATCGGTGGTGGTGATGTTGGACGAGCCGACATCGAAGCGCTTGCCCGCCACCTGGGCCAGCAGACCGCTGAACTCGGTGCCCGAGAACTCCACTCGCAGACCGAGTTTCTCGCCGATCGCGCGCAGCAGCTCGTTGTCGAAGCCGGTGAAGGTGCCCTGCCCGTTCACACAGATGCTCGGCGGGGCGTCGGAGAGCGTGCCGACGCTCAGCGTGCCCGGATCGAGCAGGCCGAGCCTGGCGGTATCGATCGACTCGACCGGCTGGGTGGTCGCGGTGGTGTAGCGGTCGGTGCCCGCGGCCTCGGGGCCGCCGAGGTTCGACGGCGCCGCCGCGGCCGCGCTCGCGCCCGGTGGCGAACACAGATCGCGCGCGGTGTCGCCGCCGGAGCCGCCGCAGCCCGTCGCCGCGACACCGACGAGGAGCAACAGCGCGGCTATCCGCGCCCGAGTTCGCACAGCACGCACACCAGACATGCCGATAGACCCTAGCGGCATGTCGGCGAACAGATGGTTACGCGCGCCAGGCGTCGGCGCGAATCACCAGCTCAGGCGAGACCTTCGAGTGACTCGGGGTTCACTTCGTCACGCCATTCCAGCGCCTGGCGCAGGGTGGTGAGGTCGTAATCGGGGCCGGAGACGCCGACGGTGAACAGGCTGACCCCCGCCGCGCGCAGCGCCTCGGCATCGTTGCGGCCCTGCCAGGCCACCGAGCGCTCGATCCTGGACTCGTCGGTGCCCGCGGCGGCCGCGTGCTCGGCGAGGACCTTGTTCTTGTGCGCGAAGGTCGTCACGTCGGCGAAGGAATGCCAGATGTCGGCGTACTCGGCGACCAGGCGCAAGGTTTTGCGCTCGCCGCCACCGCCGATCAGGATCGGGATGTGCCGGGTCGGCGGCGGATTCAGCTTGCCGAGCCGGGTGGAGATCCGGGCCAGGCTCTCCTTCAACAGCTTCAGCCTGCTGCCGGGGGTGCCGAACTCGTAGCCGTACTCGTCGTAATCGCGCTCGAACCAGCCCGCGCCGATGCCGAGGATGAGCCTGCCGCCGCTGATGTGGTCGACGGTGCGGGCCATGTCGGCGAGCAGATCGGGATTGCGGTAGCCGCCGCCGGTGACCAGCGCGCCGAACTCGACCCGCTCGGTCTGTTCGGCCCAGGCGCCGAGCATGGTCCAGCACTCGAAGTGCGCGCCCGCCGGGTCGCCGGTGAGCGGATAGAAATGGTCCCAGTTGAAGACGATGTCGACACCCGCGTCCTCGGCCCGCAGCACCGCGTCACGGATCAAGCCGTAGTCGGGGGCGTGCTGGGGCTGAAGCTGGACTCCGATTCGAACTGGACGACTCATTCCGCGCTCCTCGCACTCGGTGGGCTCCGTATGCGAGGCTACCCGGATTGACCTCCCCCCCGCCCTGAAGGGCGGGGATTCCCGCAGTCACCTGCGAGGGTTCCTGTTTCATCGACAGTTGCCGTCCCGCATCAGCTGCGGGACGGTCTCACACCATCTCCACAGGCGAGCACGGCCAGCCCGACCGCTCGTATATTCTTGGCCGCGTTGATATCCCGGTCGTGGGATGCGCCGCACGGGCAGGCCCATTCCCGGATGCCCAACGACAACTTGTCTGCGATGCGCCCGCACGTCGAGCACGTCTTGCTCGACGGATAGAACCGGTCGATCGCCACCACGGTGCGCCCGTACCAGTCCGCCTTGTATTCCAGCATCGACCGGAACTGCGACCACGACGCATCCGAGATCGCCCGCGCCAGCGAACGATTCCGCACCATGTTCCGCACACTCAAATCCTCGATGGCGATCACTTGGTTTTCGCGCACCAAACGAGTCGAGAGCTTGTGCAAGTGATCGCGGCGACGATCCGTGATCCGTGCATGAATACGCGCCACCTTCAACCGCGCCCGCGCGCGATTGTTGGAGCCCTTCTGCTTCCTGCAGAGCGCCCGCTGCGCTTTCGCCAGCCGAGCGCGGTCCTTCTGCTCGTGCCGGGGATTGGAGACCTTCTCCCCGGTCGAGAGGGTGTACAGGGTGGTGATGCCCGCGTCCACACCGACCGTCGCGCCGGTCGGCGCGTGTTCGGTGACCGTTTCCTCTACCAGGATCGAGATGTGGTAGCGGCCCGCCGAATCCTTCGACACCGTGACCTGCGACGGCACCGCCCCCTCCGGGAGTGGGCGTGACCAGTTGATGGCCAGCGGTTCGGACTGCTTCGCGAGCTTGATCCGGCCGTCGCGGTAGGTGAAGCAGTTCGAAAAGTAGGTGGCCGAGTCGCGGGACTTCCCACGCTTCTTGAACTTCGGGTAGGCGGTCTGCTTGCGCCAGAACTTGTCGAACGCGCCCTGAAGATTCTGCAACGCGACCTGCAACGGCCCCTTCGACGGCTCGGTGAGCCACTGCGTTTCGGGGTCGCGCTTCCAGGCGGTGAGCATCTTGCTCGTGTCCACGTAGTTGACGCGGCGTTGCTCTTGCGTCCACGCCCGTGAGCGTTCGGCGAGCGCCCGGTTGTAGATGTAGCGGACGCAACCGAAGGTGCGGGCGAGCTGCTGCGCTTGCTCGCCTGTCGGATAGAAGCGGTACTTGTACGCCCGCTTCACCACCTTCGACGCCACAGGTGAGATGATAGCATGCTAGTTTTTCACATGATTGAGGCTATCCCCGCCGTGAACGACGAGTCTGCGCGCTACGCCTCTCGATCACGCGCGCGGTCCGGGCCGCAGCTACGATCCCTGGCGACCCTGTTCTCGGATCGTCCGGCACGTTCCTGCCGGGATGGGAAGTTGATCTACGCATGGCTACCGTGACCTTCGATCGCGCCACCAGGCTCTACGCCGGTGCGAGCAAACCCGCCGTCGACGCGCTCGACCTCGAGATCGCCGACGGCGAGTTCCTGGTCCTGGTCGGACCCTCGGGTTGCGGCAAATCCACCTCGCTGCGAATGCTGGCCGGGCTCGAGGAGGTCAACGGCGGGCGCATCCTGATCGGCGAGAACGACGTGACCGACGCCGAACCCAAGGATCGCGACATCGCGATGGTGTTCCAGAACTACGCGCTCTACCCGCACATGTCGGTCGCGGAGAACATGGGCTTCGCGCTCAAGCTGGCCAAGGTGTCCAAGGACGAGCGCTCCGCGCGGGTGCTCGAGGCGGCCAAGCTGCTCGATCTCGAGCAGTACCTCGACCGCAAGCCGAAGGCGCTCTCGGGCGGTCAGCGTCAGCGCGTGGCGATGGGCCGGGCGATCGTGCGCCAGCCGCAGGTGTTCCTGATGGACGAGCCGCTGTCGAACCTCGACGCCAAGCTGCGCGTGCAGACCCGCACCCAGATCGCGCAGTTGCAGCGTCGTCTCGGCACGACCACGGTCTACGTCACCCACGATCAGGTCGAGGCGATGACGATGGGCGACCGCGTCGCGGTGCTCAAGGACGGGCTGCTGCAGCAGTGCGCGTCGCCGCGCGATCTCTACCGCGATCCGGCCAATGTGTTCGTCGCCGGGTTCATGGGCTCGCCCGCGATGAACCTGTTCACGCTGCCGGTCGCCGACGGCGCGGTCACCATCGGCGGCTACCCGGTGCGGGTGCCGCGCGCGGTGGCCGACGCGGGCGAGGGTCAGGTCGTGCTCGGTATCCGGCCCGAACACCTCGAGGTGGGCGACGGCGGCCTGCGGATGGAGGTCGACGTGGTGGAGGAGCTCGGGTCCGACGCCTACGTCTACGGACGCGCGCTGTCCACCGGTGCGAGCGGGCAGACCGGGGAAACGATTGTGGCGCGGGTCGATTGGCGCACCCCGCCGACCAAGGGCGAGCGCCTGCAACTGACCGCCGATCCCGAGCACGTGTACTTCTTCAGCGCGGCCGACGGTCGTCGTCTGCGCTGAACCTGCGGCCTGCCCGCGGATTTCGATTCGCGGGCAGGCACTTTCGCTGCGCGCGAAGACGCTCGACCACCCGGTGACACCGATTTAGGCTGGCTGTGTCCGGTGATCGCCGGGTGAGTCTCGGGGCACGAGGTGGGTCATGCGCGTAGCGGTACTCGGAACCGGCCAGGTCGGACGACGGCTGGCGAGCAAGTTGATCGAAGTCGGCCACGTGGTGACGATGGGATCGCGCACCGCCGACAATGCCGATGCCGCCGCCTGGGCAGCCGAAACCGGCGGTGCGCACGGCACATTCGCCGACGCGGCGGCCGATGCCGAGCTGATCGTGAACGCCACCTCGGGCACGGTCTCACTCGCGGCGCTCACCGCGGCGGGGGCGGACAATCTGCGCGGCAAGGTCATCGTCGATGTGTCGAATCCGCTCGACTTCTCACAGGGTTTTCCGCCGAAACTCGTTGTGCCCGAGGCGGGCAGCGTCGCCGAATCCCTGCAGCAGGCCTTTCCCGACGCGTTCGTGGTGAAGACGCTCAACAGCACCAACAATCAGGTGATGGTCGACCCGGGTCGAATCCCGGGCAGGCACAGCCTCTTCCTCAGCGGTGACGACGCCGACGCCAAGGACCAGGTGGCCGAGCTGCTGCGCTCCTTCGGCTGGGCCGCGGATCAGCTCGTCGACCTCGGCCCGCTGAACACCGCCCGCAGTACCGAACCCCTTGTCCTGCTGTGGGTGAGCCTCTACCAGGCCCTCGGCACCGAGGACATCAACATCGGCGTCTTCACCGGCTGAGTCAGCGCGCGTTCTTGCGGGCGCGCAGGTAGTCCTTGTTGACGCGGACCTTGAGGCGTTCGAGGGGGACCTCGGTGCCGTCCGGGGTGCGCAGGTCGACGGTGACCGGGGTGTCGGTGTCGGCGTCGACGCGCAGCAGCGGCGGCGGGCCGGGCTGGAGGTAGGTGTCGCCCCACTGCCAGAGGGCGACGACGGCGGGGAGCAGGTCGCGGCCCATCTGGGTGAGGACGTATTCGTTGCGGGTGCGCTTGCCCTCTTCGCGGTAGGGCTGCTTCTCGAGCAGGCCGGCCTCGGTGAGTTTGCGGAGCTGACCGGCGGCCGCGGCGTCGGTGATGCCGACGCGACGGGCGAAGCCGTCGAAGCGGCGGGTGCCGTAATAGGCCTCGCGCAGGATCAGCATCGCCGAGCGGGTGCCGATGAGATCCATGGCGCGCGCGATCGAACAGCCCGTGGTGTCCCACGCGCTCAGATCGGCCAGGGGTCCATCCATCACGGCTGCCATGTCCGACATCATACCCACTTCTGACTTGAGTCGAAGATAGTTAGCGCCTACTCTGGCTATTGTTAGATAGAGCCAGATTCGCGGAAGAGGACTCCCATGCGAGACGCGGTCATCGTCGAAGCGGTACGCACCCCCATCGGCCGGGGCAAACCCGACGGCGCACTTCACGACGTCCATCCCGTCGACCTGCTCGCGCACAGCCTGCGCGCGGTGATCGAGCGAAGCGGCATCGACCCCGCCCTGGTCGACGACGTGATCGGCGGCATCGTCACCCAGGTCGGCGAGCAGGGCGCGAACATGACCCGGCGGGCCGCGCTGGCCGCCGGATATCCCGAATCCGTGCCAGCCACCACGGTCGACCGGCAGTGCGGCAGCAGCCAGCAGGCCATCCACTTCGCCGCCCAGGGCGTGATCGCGGGCGCCTACGACATCGTGGTGGCGGCGGGCGTGGAATCCATGGGCCGAATTCCCATGGGCGCCAATCTCGTCGGCTCTGCCGATCTCTCCGGCGTCGCGTTCGCCGAGCGCTACTCCGACGACCTGGTCCCCCAGGGCATCAGCGCCGAACTCATCGCGGCCAAGTGGGGACTGACCCGTACCCAGCTCGACGAGTTCGCCCTCGGCAGCCACGAAAAGGCCGCCCGCGCAACCAAAGACGGCCTCTTCGCCGACGAACTCGCACCGCTGCACGGGCTGGCCACCGACGAGGGCATCCGGGTCAGCAGCACGCTCGACACCCTCGCCAAGCTGCGACCCGCGTACTACGACCCCGCCATGGCGGCCCGATTCCCGCAGATCAGCTGGGAGATCACCGCCGCGTCGGCCAGCCAGGTCAGCGACGGCAGCTCGGCGGTACTCATCATGTCCGGCGAACGCGCCGCCCAGCTCGGGTTGCGTCCGCTGGCCAGGTTGCACAGTTTCGCCGTCGCGGGCGACGATCCGCTGCTCATGCTCACCGCCGTCATCCCGGCGACCGAGAAGGTGTTGCGACGGGCCGGGCTCGAGCTGGCCGATATCGACCTGATCGAGATCAACGAGGCGTTCTCCCCGGTGGTGCTGGCCTGGGCGCAGGAGACGGGTGCCGATCTGAGCAAGGTGAACGTCAACGGTGGGGCCATCGCCATCGGCCATCCGCTGGGCGCTTCGGGTGCCAGGCTGATGACGACGCTGGTTCACGCCCTGCACCAACGCGGCGGACGCTACGGTCTGCAAACCATGTGCGAGGCAGGCGGACTCGCGAACGCCACCATCATCGAACGCCTGTGAGAGCCGAACCGAATCACCGGACGACCGCGTCTCTTGTTCGGCCATGAACGAACTCTCCTCGGTCTGCGCGATCTCAGCTCATCGATCGCTGCCGCACTGGCGAGCCCGCTGGGGTCGACGACTTTCGTGATGGCGATCGTCAGGACCAGGTCGCGATCTCACGACCCGCCAAGAAGGTGGCGATGACCAGGACGGCCCCGAGCACGGGCACATAGCGGACCGACCGAGCACGGGCCGTCCCGATCGCCACCCACACCGCGGAGCCGAGCACGGCGGCTGCCGCGCCCGCGCAGGCCACCTGGGAGCCCAGGGTCATGTACGGGGTGTAGCAGCCGCCGTAGTCGAGTGGGCAGGTGCGGTCGGACAGTTCGAGGCGGATCGCGGTGGCGGCTGTCGCGCCCGCGAACAGGACCAGGCTCGCGAGCAGCACCAAGGTCGTCCGGTCGGTGGTGCGGCGCATGGTTTCAGGATCGCCCGGCGCGGGTCGACGCGACACCGTGGAACTACTCGAGCCGAGATTTCGGCGACCTCTACGATCGGGACGATGGGCGCCGATACGTTCGTTTATGCGATTCCGCTGCGTACGCGGTTTCGGGGGATCACCGTGCGCGAGGGGATGTTGATTCGCGGGCCGCTGGGGTGGGGGGAGTTCTGCGCCTTTCCCGAGTACGACGATCGGGAAGCGGCGGGATGGTTGGCGACGGCGGTGGAGCAGGCGACGGTGGGATGGCCCGCGCCGGTGCGGGATCGGATTCCGGTGAACTGCACGGTGCCCGCGGTCGGGCCCGTGGCGGCGGGGCGGATCGTGCGGGAATCCGGTTGTGCGACTGCGAAGGTGAAGGTTGCCGACCATCCCGATTCGCTCGCCGAGGATCTCGCGCGGGTGGCGGCCGTTCGGGAAGCCATCGGGGACGGGGCGATTCGGGTCGACGCCAACACGGTGTGGGATGTGGAGACCGCCGTACGAAACATCGGTGAGATCGACCGGGCCGCAGGGGGATTGGAGTACGTCGAGCAGCCGTGCCGGACCGTCGAGGAGTTGGCCGAGGTGCGGCGGCGGGTGTCGGTGCGGATCGCGGCCGACGAATCGATCCGGCGGGCCGAGGATCCACTGCGCGTCGCCGTCGCGGGGGCTGCGGACGTGGCGGTGCTGAAATGCGCGCCACTGGGCGGGGTACGCAGAGCGCTGGCAGTGGCCGAGGCGGCCGGCCTGCCGACCGTCGTGTCGTCGGCGCTGGAGACGAGCGTCGGACTGGCCGCGCAACTGGCGTTGGCCGGTGCGCTCCCCGAGCTCGAATTTGCCTGCGGGCTGGGCACTCTCGCGCTCTTCGAAGGCGACCTCGTCACCGATTCGCTGCGCCCTGTGCACGGGTGGCTTCCGGTCCCCACGGCCCCACCGGAGCCCGATCCCGCGCTATTGGAGAAATTTCGACATCCCGATCCCGAACGAGTGGAGTGGTGGTTGCGCCGGTACGAGCGTGTCAGCGAGCTCCTCGTTCCCGACTGACCACCGTCCCCTCTCTTGGACCGTTGATCACCAGGCTCCCATGCAGGCATCGGCCGAGAAGCGTCCTGCACCAGAGCCTGGTGATCAACGGTCCAGGGCAGGCGTGATGGCTCCAATTAGTTGTGCACAACTTAATTGTGAGCTACCGTTTTGGCATGACCGATGGACTCGCCCTCGATGAGCAGCTCTGCTTCCCGCTGTACGCGGCGTCGCGGGCGATGACGTCGGTTTACCGCCCGAAGCTGGAACGGCTCGGGCTGACCTATCCGCAATATCTGGTGATGCTGGCGCTCTGGGAGCACGACGGACGCAGCGTCAGCGAGCTCGGCAAAGCGCTCGATCTCGACTCGGGAACC
Source organism: Nocardia sp. NPDC058176 (assembly GCF_042883805.1). Classification (NCBI taxonomy): domain Bacteria; kingdom Bacillati; phylum Actinomycetota; class Actinomycetes; order Mycobacteriales; family Nocardiaceae; genus Nocardia; species Nocardia sp. NPDC058176. The sequence continues at coordinate 1,073,696 of NZ_JBHVVA010000002.1, forward strand.
CTGTCTCCGCTGCTCAAGCGACTGGAGACGGGCGGTTTCGTCGAACGGCGGCGGGCCGTCGACGACGAACGCCGCGTCGACATCGTGCTCACCGAACACGGGCGCGACCTGCGGGCCGAGGCCTGCCGGATCCCCGCCGAGATGTCGGAGGTCGTCGGACTGACCGCCGAGGAATTCGATGCCCTGCGTGGACTGCTACGCAAACTCACCCACACCCTCACGGAGAAATGAGCTGACATGAAGGTCCTCTACACCGCAGAAGCCCTGACCACCGGCGAAGGCCGCACCGGCCACGGCCGCACCACCGACGGCAAGCTCGACGTGACCCTCGCCCCGCCGAAGGAAATGGGCGGCGACGGCGCCGGCACCAACCCCGAACAGCTCTTCGCCGTCGGCTACGCCGCCTGCTTCCACTCCGCCCTGCGCCTGGTCGGCAAGCAAGCAGGCGCCAACGTCAACGATTCCGCCGTCGGCGCCCGCGTCTCGATCGGCCCCAACGACGAAGGCGGCTTCCAACTCGCCGTAACCCTCGAGGTGACCCTCCCCCACCTCCCCCACGAAGAGGCCAAGGCCCTCACCGCCAAGGCCCACGAGGTCTGCCCCTACTCCAACGCCACCCGAGGCAACATCGACGTAGACCTCCAGGTAACCGAAGACTGACCCCCAGCGCCCCACCACCTCCCGAACCACTGATCACCACGCTCCCCTGGCGCGGCCACTCGGCCGATACTCACCTGAGAGCGTGGTGATCACGTGTCCAACCACATCTCACCACTTAATTCCGCCATGACCGCCAAACCCAGCCCCGCACCCGCGACCTCGAGGAGCGGCGGCCGCGAAGCGGCCGGTCGCGGCCGGGTCGCCGGTTAGGCGCCGCGGCGTAGGCGACGAAGGAGCAAGCCGCGGTGCCTAACCGGCGGCCCTTCGGGGCCGCGACTCGAGCGCGCCAGCGCTCCAATAAACACAGCCCGTATACCGCCCCGTGTCAGTAAAACCCCAAGTCAGCCACCTACCGCACTACCAGCCACACCCGCCACTTAAGACCACCACCTACAACACTCCCCACCACACCTCACCCGAACCGCACCCCACACCCCCCAAACGTCGCCCGAATCAACAGCGCCGCTTCAGGCCCGATCACCCCATCAACCAATTCGGCATAGCGAGTACAGAATTCGGGCCCATGAGGAGCCTCGTCCCCGGCGGACGCGAGGTGGTGGGCGAGTTCGTGCAAGACCACCAGCTCACGCAACGCCCACGCACTCGCCCCGGTGTGCACCGGCACCGCCAGCACCCCGGTCCCCACCTCGTAGTGCGCAGCAGAACTCCCCGCCCGCGCCCGGACCCGAACCGGAACAGCGGCCCGTTCCCATTGCGCCCGAACCCAATTCAGCGCAAGCACTTTGTCGACGTAACTCTGCACAGATTCGACGGAAGCGAACCGTCGCTCCACCGGCAAAGTCACCTGTGACCCATAGATATCCACCGTCCGATGCCCGAATTCGGCCGCCCGATCGAACACCCCCCGCACCAACTGCTCGCCGTCATACACCTTGGCCCGCTGACTGTCTCGCCGCGGCCGCCCTACGTCATTCCCCGGCACTGCTCACTCCGGCACCCCGCTGCCAGAGCACGCGAGCAGCATGGCCGTACCGCCCGCCGTCACCTGTCCGCCCACGCATCGACGGCACCCCCTGCTCCGACACCTCTCAACTCCCGGTGAGTTTCGCGCGCGCCGCAGGCAGTTCCGGCGACGCACCGAGCCGCGCGGTACGCCCCGCTCGATCCCCGGCCCGGCGGGCGGCAGCCGAGTGGCCGGTGGAAGTCTGCGGACCCCGCCAGGTCCCCCGAGCCTCGGAGGTGGCGGTGTAGAAGTCGGTGAGGGCGAGCTCCTTGTCGCGCAGAGCAAGGGCCGTCCCGGTGGATTCAACGCTCGATTCCTCGGCAACCACCTCGGCTTTCACCTCGGCCAAGCGAGCCCCGACCCGCGCCGCGAACGCCATCTGGAAGTTGAGCCGGGCCGTGACCCCGGCAACAGGAGCCTCCACCTTGCGACGCACAGTCCGCCCGAATCGCTTCTCGGTGACGATCTTGATCACCGTCGCCTCCCGATACGCACCGGATTTGATGTAGTGATCCGAGGCCCGCACCATCTGGACGAGCAGGCTCGCGTAGAGCGCTTCGCAGGCGTCGATGTCGGCGTCGAACCCGTAGGCGTAGACCTGCGCGGAGCTGCGAGCGACATCGCAGCGCACATCGTTGGCGGTCGCGATGGCGACGAACAACTGCACATAGGTGCGCAACCCCTTACGCCCCGGTTCACCGATCGGGATGATCCGCTGGACCGGCACCGGCCTGCGCTCACGCCCCGCGATGTGCGACCGCGCCACCGCGAGATCGATCGACGATTTCGTCGCCAGCCGCTGCGCCGCCGCCAGAAATGCCTCGGCCTCGTGCTCGTTGTCGGTGGCCTCGGCCTTGCGCAGCAAACCCCCGATCCGGGTGAGCATCCGGTCGGGCGCCGGCGACGATGGACTGGTCACCTCGTCGAGGGTAGGGCACCGCACCGACACCCGGCCGCAGCGCAACTGACCCGAAAGTAGGCCAAAGGGCAGGACGATCGGACGCGACGAGCCGTCACCATGTATGTTGCCTGTTGCACCGCACGGGTGTGCTGCTGCTCACGTCTCGACCCTGGAGTGTCTGCGATGGCCTTGAAGTTCGTCCCCAGAGCGACCATGGTTGCTGCCTCGATCGCGTTGCTCACCGCATCGTTCGCCAGTGGCTGCTCCAGTGACAACGGAGGTAACCCGCTCGACGAGAACCTGACGGGCCGCGGCCCGATCACCTACGTCGAGGGTAAGGACACCACCGAGACCGGTGTGGTCAAGCAGCTCATCGACCGGTGGAACGCCGCGCATCCGGACGAGCAGGTGACGTTCAAGGAGCAGTCGGCCGACGCCAACCAGCAGCGCGACGACCTCGCCGAGCACTTCCAGGCCAAGCAGGACGGCTACGACGTCGTCGCCCTCGATGTGCCGTGGACCGCGGAATTCGCGGCGAAGGGCTGGATCCAGCCGCTCAAGGACTCCTTCGCGATCGACACCGCGCCGCTGCTCGCGCCGACCGTCGCCAGCGCCACCTACAACGGCACGCTGTACGCGGCCCCGCGCAACACCAATGGTGGCCTGCTGTACTACCGCACCGACCTGGTGCCCGAGCCGCCGCGCACCTGGACCGAGATGCTGGCCCAGTGCCAGATCGCGCGCGACAACAACATCGGCTGCTACGCCGGTCAGCTCGCCCCCTACGAGGGCCTGACGGTGAACACCTCCGAGGTCATCAACGCCTTCGGTGGCAGCTTCGTCGGCGCCGACGGCAAGACCCCGACCGTGAACAGCCCGGAGTCGAAGGCGGGCCTGAAGGTCCTCGTCGACGCCTACAAGAACGGTGACATCCCCAAGGAAGCCATCACCTTCAAGGAAGGTGAGAGCGCCAGCGCGTTCGAGTCCGGCAAGCTGCTGTTCCTGCGCAACTGGCCCTACCTGTACGGCCAGGCCAACGCCGACGGCTCCGCGGTGAAGGACAAGTTCGGTGTCGCCCCGCTGCCGGGTAACACCGGTGTCGGCGCCTCGACCCTCGGCGGCTACAACGCCGCGATCAGCGCGTTCTCCAAGAACAAGGCCACCGCCGCCGATTTCGTGCGCTACCTGATCAGCGAAGAGGCCCAGCAGATCATCGCCGCCGGCGCGCTGCCCTCGGTGCGCGCCTCGCTCTACGACGACCCGGCCCTGATCGCCAAGATGCCGTACCTGCCCGCGCTGAAGGAGTCCATCGCCAGCGCCGTGCCGCGTCCGGTCACCCCGTTCTATCCCGCGGTGTCGAAGGCCATCCAGGACAACGCCTATGCTGCCCTGAACGGCACGAAGTCCGTCGACGATGCGGTCGCCGGCATGCAAAAGGGCATCGAGACCGCCGGTTCGTAGCGGAGCGCGCAGCGGACCCGACCAGACCGTAGGAGAGTAGTAACGGTGTCGGATCCTTCGGGACCCAAGCAGCGCGGGCTTGCGCTGGAACTGCAGCGATCCGGCAAGGCGTGGTTGTTCATCACGCCTGTGCTCGTCGCGCTGGCCGTCGTCATCGGATATCCGGTGTTCCAGGCACTCTGGATGTCCTTTCAGCAGGACGCCGGGATCGACCCGGCCACCGGCATGTTCGTCGAGGGCGGCAGCGCGGGGCTGAGCAACTACACGCACTGGCTGCTGCAGCAGTGCAATTCGCCCGGCGGCACGATCTCGTGCCCGACCGGCACGCTCGGCTCGCAGTTCTGGTCCGCGGTCGGGGTCACCCTGTTCTTCACGGTGGTGACGGTGTCGCTGGAGGCGTTGCTCGGCCTCGGCATGGCCATCGTGATGGGCAAGACCTTCCGCGGCCGGGCGCTGCTGCGCGCCGCCGTGCTGATCCCCTGGGCGATCCCGACCGCCGTCACCGCGCGGCTGTGGGAGTTCATGTTCCAGGCCGACGGCGTGGTGAACCGGGTGCTGGGCACCGACATCCTGTGGACCCACGACGTGTGGGCCTCCCGGTTCGCGGTGATCGTGGCCGACGTGTGGAAGACGACGCCGTTCATGGCGCTGCTGATCCTGGCCGGCCTGCAGGTGATCCCGAACGACGTGTACGAGGCCGCCAAGGTCGACGGCGCCTCGGCCTGGCAGCGGTTCCTGCACATCACACTGCCGCTGCTCAAGCCCGCGCTGCTGGTCGCGATCCTGTTCCGCACGATGGACGCGCTGCGCATGTACGACCTGCCCGCGATCATGACGCTGGGCAACCCGGCGACGAACACGCTGTCGATCCTGGTGGTCGATCAGGTGCGCCAAGGCCCCAACAGCGCGGCCGCGCTCTCGACGATCACCTTCCTACTCGTCTTCGGCATAGCGTTCGTCCTGGTGAAGGTGCTCGGCGCCAATGCCGTTCGGACGCAAGAAGAACAGCGGAAGGCGGCCTGATGAGCATCTCGATGACCAAGGAATCGCCCGAGCTGTCCGGCGAGCTCGCGGTGCAGCCGGTGTCGTGGCGCAAGCGCCTTGGCACCGCCCGGCTCTACCTGGGTGTGTTCATCATCCTGGTGTGGGGGCTCGGGCCGTTCTACTGGATGACCGTCGTCGCCTTCCGCGATTCGGCGCACACCTTCGACAGCACGCCGTGGCCGACCCACGTGACGCTGGAGAACTTCCAGAACGCCTTCGACACCAGCCGCGGCAACGACTTCGGCAAGGCGCTGCTCAACAGCCTGATCATCGGTTCGGCGACGACCGCCATCGCACTGGCACTCGGCGTGCTGGCCGCGTACGCGCTGGCGCGGATGACCTTCGCGGGCAAGTACCTGCTCTCGGGGCTGATCCTGTCGGCCTCGATGTTCCCGGCTGTGGTGCTGGTGACGCCGCTGTTCCAGCTGTTCACCGACCTGGGCTGGATCGGTCAGTACCAGGCGATGATCATCCCGAACATCTCGTTCGTGCTGCCGATGACGGTCTACATCCTGGCCTCGTTCTTCGCCGAACTGCCCTGGGAGCTCGAGGAAGCCGCGCGCATCGACGGCGCGAGCAAGCTGCAGGCCTTCCGGTTGATCATGCTGCCGCTGGCCGCGCCCGCGGTGTTCACGACCGCGATCCTGGCGTTCATCGCCGCGGTGAACGAGTACCTGCTGGCCCGGCTGCTCTCCGGTGATCAGACCAAGCCGGTGACGGTGGCCATCGCCAGCTTCTCCGGCAACGATCCGCTGGTGCAGCCGTACGCGGCGATCATGGCGGCGGGCGTGATCGTCACCGTGCCGCTGGTGATCATGGTGCTGCTGTTCCAGCGCCGGATCATCTCCGGTCTCACCGCGGGCGGCGTCAAGAGCTGACGGGCGGCGCGTTGCCCGCCCACAGCGTCGCTTCCGGGGTTCGGTGACCCGCGCCGGGTAGAGTCACCCGCATCGATAGGTCGGTGCAGGTGAGTTCTTCCATCGCTCCGGAAGGAGATGGTCGTGGCCTCCGAGGGCGGACGCGGGCGCTCCGATGACGATCCGCCCTACACCTCGATCGCCGGGTTCCGTGACCCGCTCGGACGCGATCAGCCGCCCCGCAAAGGCGCGGCGCGCCGCGCCCAGGCCGCCCGGCTGGCCGAGGGCACGGAGCCGGACGAGCCCCGGCCACGGCGCCGGCGCACCAGGGGACAGCGGATCCGGCGCCTGCTGCTGAGCCTGTTCGTCATCTTCTTCTGTGTGCCCACGCTGCTGTTCGCCGCGGTGTACTGGAGTTCGGAGATTCCCGAGCCCGCCGAGGTCGCGGTCGAGCAGCCCGCCACCGTGCTGGCCGCCGACGGCACCACCGTGCTGACGAAAGTCATTCCCCCGCAGGGCAATCGGATTCCGATCCCGCTCAGTGACGTGCCCTTCCAGGTCCGTGACGCGGTGCTCTCGGCCGAGGACCGCAATTTCTACACCAACCCCGGCTATTCGACGAGCGGGTTCCTGCGGGCCGCGCGGGACAATCTGGCGGGCCACGACAACGCGGGCGGCGGGTCGACGATCACCCAGCAGTACGTGAAGAACGCCTTCCTCAGCTCCGAACGCACCGTCACCCGCAAGATGCGCGAGCTGATCATCGCGGCGAAGATGGCGCGGCAGTGGAGCAAGGACGAGATCCTGGCCGCCTACCTCAACACCATCTACTTCGGCCGCGGCGCCTACGGGATCGCCGCCGCCGCGAAGGCCTACTTCGACAAGCCGGTGCCGGAGCTGAGCCTGGCCGAGGGCGCGGTGCTGGCCGCGGTGATCCGCTCCCCCTCGGTCCTCGACCCCGAGACCCACTTCGATCAGTTGCGGGCCCGCTGGCAGTACGTGATCGACGGCATGGTCGAGATGAACGTGCTCGCGCCCGGCGACCGCGACGCGACGGAGTTCCCGCCGATCATCCCGCTCGTCGACGTCCCGGCGGCGGAGACGGTGCTCGGCCCGGAAGGCCACATCCGCACCCAGGTGCTGCGCGAGCTGCGCGCCGCCGGGCTCACCGATGCCGACATCAACACCGGCGCACTGCAGATCACCACCACCATCGACGCCGCCGCGCAGGCGGGCGCGGTCGACACCGTGCGCGAACGACTGGCCTGGCAGCCCGAGGAACTGCGCTCGGCGGTGGTCTCGATCGATCCGCGCAGTGGTGCGGTGCGTGCCTACTACGGCGGCGAGGACGGCGCCGGTTTCGATTTCGCGCAGGCCCCGCTGCAGACCGGTTCCTCGTTCAAGGTGTTCGCGCTCGTCGCCGCGCAGCAGCAGGGCATTCCGGTGACCCGGTCGATCGACAGCTCGCCCATCTCCGATCGCGGGACCACGATCACCAACGTGGACAACGATTCCTGCGGGCAGTGTCCGCTCACCGAGGCGCTCAAGCGCTCGCTGAACACCAGCTTCTACCGGCTCACCATGACGATGGCCGACGGCCCGCGCTCGATCGCCGCGGCCGCGCACCTGGCCGGGATCCCCGAGTACATCCCCGGCGTGGACGGGGTCTCGCTGACCGAGGCGGGCGGACCGCCGCTGAACGGGATCGTGCTCGGGCAGTACCTGGTTCGGCCCATCGACATGGCGTCGGCGTACGCGACCCTGGCCGCCTCGGGGGTCTATCACCCGCCCTATTTCGTCCAGCGGGTGACCACCGGTGACGGCCGGGTACTGCTCGATCGGGATGCGGAAAACCGCGTGGGCAAGCGACTCTCGGAACCCGAGCAGCGGATCACCGCCGCCATCGCCGACGCGACGACGCAGGCGATGATGCCGATCGCCAACTACTCCAACGGGCACGGGCTGGCCGAGGGCAGGCCGTCGGCGGCCAAGACCGGCACCACTCAGCTCGGCGAGTCCAAGGACACCAAGGACGCCTGGATGATCGGCTACACGCCCGCGCTGTCGACGGCGGTGTGGGTCGGCACCGAGCAGTCACAGCCGCTGCGCAGTGGGCGGGGCGGGGCGATCTACGGGTCGGGGCTGCCCGCCGACATCTGGAAGCAGGTCATGGACACCGCGCTGGCGGGCACGCCCGTCGAGCAGTTCGCCGCGCCGCCGCTGCCGAGCGGTGGCGGCTGGACCGCGCCCGCACCCGTCCCGCCGCCGCCGGGCAACAGTGGCTTCGACATTCTCAATCCGCCGACCAACGCCCCGCGGAATCCGCCGCCGGTGATCATCATTCCGCCCGCGACGCAGGCCCCTGAACAGGGCGAATGGTTCCCCGGGATCGGTGGGGAAGGGCCACGATAGATCACGGATTGGCCACCGTGACCCGGCACCTGCCCGGACATGGCAACATCGTTGGCCAGAGCGCGAACAGCCCGGCCAGGGGGTCGACGAGATCCCGACGCGGAACCTGTCAGATCGATGCGGGAAGATATGCGCTCGAGCGACGACGAGACTAGACATAGGGGCTACGCAGGTGGAATTCGATGTCGTTGACCGTCCCGAGACGCTGATCGCGGGCACGGTGCTCCGCAGCCCGGCGCTCGCTGTCGAGGGGCCGCGCCGCGCCAAGGTGGTGGAGGCGTGGCAGCACCTGCGGGCCAGGTCGTTACCCGGGCGCGCCGCGACGGGATACGTCGATTTCGCGCCGGAGATCAACTCCTACCTGACCCATATCGCCGGCTACGAGTGCAAGACGCTGTCCGATCTGCAGGTGGGTGACGTGCTGGCCAGGATCCCGGCAGGCCGCTACGCCAAATTCGTCGCCAGCGGTGACGATCTCGGCGACACCGTCGTCGCCCTGTGGCGCCAGATCTGGGATGCCGAGGCCGCCGGTGAGTTCGTGCGCGCCTACACCGGCGACTGCGAGGAGTACCCCGACGCGGGCACCGTCGCGATCTTCGTCTCCGTGACCGACGAGAAGGGCGGCGAATAGGCCATGTCCGTGGATTTCGAGATCGTCACCCTCGACGACGGCCTGATCGCGGGCCTGACCGTGCCATTGGCCGGACGTGAAGTGACCGCGCGCGACCTGGACCTGGTCAACTTCACCTGGGACCGCTACCTGTCCCGGGAGAAGCCGGTCCCCCGCGCCGCGGCCTACATCGGCCAGAACGACCACGCCGTCGCCGTTCTCGGCTACGAGGTCGCCGAGCTGGACGACATCGACGAGGGCGACGTCCTCACCCGTATCCCCGCGGGCCGCTACGCCAAGTTCGTGGTCTCCGACAAGCCCTACGACCTGCTGCGCACCGCCTGGGCCCAGGTCGTCAAGGCCGAGAGCGCGGGCACCATAACCCGCTCCCACACAGCGGAATTGGAGCGCTACACCGGCCCGACCAGCGTCGAGGTGTACGTCTCCCTCGACTGAGAATGCACAAAAAGAGCCGGTGGGCGCGAAAGTTCGCGCCCACCGGCTCTTTTCGTACGTTCCTACTCGGCGCCGATGATGAACGCCTCGAGCTGGGTACGCGCGACGTCGTCGGCGATCTGCTCCGGCGGGGACTTCATCAGGTAGGCCGAGGCCGGGATGACCGGTCCGCCGATGCCGCGGTCCTTGGCGATCTTGGCCGCGCGCACCGCGTCGATGATGATGCCCGCCGAGTTCGGCGAGTCCCACACCTCGAGCTTGTACTCCAGGTTCAGCGGGGCGTCACCGAAGGCGCGACCCTCGAGGCGCACGTAGGCCCACTTGCGGTCGTCGAGCCACTCCACGTAGTCCGAGGGACCGATGTGGACGTTGCGGTCGTGCACCTTGCCCGCCAGCGAACCGGTCAGGTTCGAGGTGACGGCCTGGGTCTTGGAGACCTTCTTCGACTCCAGGCGCTCGCGCTCGAGCATGTTCTTGAAGTCCATGTTGCCGCCGACATTGAGCTGGTAGGTGCGGTCGAGCACCACGCCGCGGTCCTCGAACAGCTTGGCCATCACGCGGTGGGTGATGGTCGCGCCGACCTGGGACTTGATGTCGTCACCGACGATCGGGACACCGGCGTCGACGAACTTCTGCGCCCAGACCGGGTCGGAGGCGATGAAGACCGGCAGCGCGTTGACGAACGCCACGTTCGCGTCGATGGCGCACTGCGCGTAGAACTTGTCGGCCTCTTCCGAACCGACGGGCAGGTACGAGACCAGCACGTCGACCTTGGCGTCCTTCAGTGCCTTGACGACGTCCACGGCCGGAGCCTCGGACTGCTCGATGGTCTGGGCGTAGTACTTGCCGATGCCGTCGAGAGTCGGGCCACGCAGCACCGTGATATCGGTGGGCGGCACATCGGAGATCTTGATGGTGTTGTTCTCGCTGGCGAAGATCGCCTCGGCCAGGTCGAAGCCGACCTTCTTGGCGTCGACGTCGAAGGCGGCCACGAACTTCACGTCCTTGACGTGATAGGGACCGAACTTGACGTGCATGAGGCCGGGAACGGTCGAGTTCTCGTCGGCATCCTTGTAGTACTGCACGCCTTGCACCAGCGACGATGCGCAGTTGCCCACACCGACGATCGCGACGCGAACTTCGCCGGACCCAACCTTGTTGACATCACTCATGGCCGCTCTTTCCCTCTTTCTGTGGTGCCGCCTTCGTCGATTGCTCCGCCGCAATCAACTCGTTGAGCCAGCGCACTTCGCGCTCGCTTGATTCCAGTCCGAGCTGGTGGAGCTGGCGGGTGTAGCGATCCAGCGAGCCGCTGGCCTTCTTGATCGCTTCCCGCAGACCCTCTCGGCGCTCCTCGACCTGGCGTCGCCTGCCCTCCAGGATCCGCATCCTCGCCTCGGCGGGAGTGCGGCTGAAGAAGGCCAGGTGAACGCCGAAGCCGTCATCGGTGTAGTTCTGCGGACCGGTGTCGGCGAGGAGTTCGTTGAACCGTTCCCGCCCGACCGGCGTGAGCCGGTAGACGCGACGCGCACGGCGCGCGATCGCGCCCTCCGGCAGCTCCTCGGCGATCAACCCGTCGGCCTGCATCCTGCGCAGCGTCGGGTAGAGCGAACCGTAGGAGAAGGCCCGGAACGCTCCGAGCAGGCCCGTCAACCGCTTGCGCAGTTCGTAGCCGTGCATGGGCGCGTCGAGGAGCAGGCCGAGAATCGCCAATTCGAGCACTGCGCGACCTCACTCCCTGACTATGTCGGCCTGACAGACCGAACGGACCTAACCGTGGATGCGAGTTCCAACTATATCGGAGCGATACATCTGCGCATAGTTCGATGACGCAGATCACTGTTTGCGCAGGTGGCGAACGGCCGGTCAGCGGGCGGGGTGGACCGCGAGGGGTTCACCGTCGAGGGCGATCGTGAAATGGCCGGTCTGCTCGGCCTCGTTCTTGACGTGGATGCCGATCTCGGGCCACGGATCCTTCTGACCCGAGGAGAAGCGGATGGTCACCAGCGTCACCCGGCCGTCGGGTATCCGGACCGTCTCCGGCGCACCGGCGACGATGCGGGCGAAGCGCTCGACGTCCACCTCGGCCAGGTCGAAGGAGGGCGTACCGGGCGGCCGCCTGTCCTGCGGGCCCCAGGTCTCGAACTTCCCGCCGCGATAGCCCCAGCGGTCCGCCTTGCCCGGCTGCCCCGAATCCCGGGAGACCCGGACAGAGTCCGGATACACCGTGGCGTCGTCGGCCACCATCGAACCGAATTCCGCCTGGTAGGCGGCGAGGAAATACGCGAAGCCGGTGCCGGTGGTCAGGTCGGGCACCGACTCGCCGGCGACCACGTCACCGGCGGTGCGCCCGATCAGCCCGGCCAGCGCGCCGAGCAGCGCCGCACCGGCCACCGCGCCGACGGGGATCCACCAGCGCCGTGGCGCGCGCGGAATGCCGCGGGCGACCGGGGTGGCGGCGAGGTCGGCGGGGACCTGCAGGTCGTCGACGAGGCGGTCGAGCGCGCCGAAGGTTTCCGCGCGCATGGCGGTGGCGGTGCGGTTCTCGTGTTCGGCCGCGCTGAGCTGGCCGTCGGCGAGCGCGGCGTCGAGCAGGGCGCACACGTCGGTGCGGTCGGTGTCACGGGCGCGCAGGTTCTTGGCGGCGACGGGATTCTTCATTGCTCGGTCATTCTGTATAGGGAGAGCTGCGCACGATGTCGCCCGTCAGCGTGATGGTCAGGTGGCCGGAGTGACCGGCCTCGCTGCGGACGAAGATCATGATGGCGGGCTGCTCGGTCCGGCTGTCGGCATCGAACCGCAGGTGTGAGACCTGCCCGTCCGGTACCGCCAGGTCGGTCACGACGGTGGCCAGCACGGCACCGAGCGCGTCGGCGTCGACCTGGGACAGGTCGACCGGCGCCTCGTCGCGCTGCCGGGTGGAATAGCCGCCGGGCGAGCGGACGAAGCCGCCACGGTAGGTGTAGTCGTCGGTGCGGGCGGGATTGGCCGCCGAGATCCGCTGGACCGAGGCGTGCGTGTCGTGCAGCACCAGTTCGGCGACGACGGTGTCGCCGAACTTCGCGAGGTAGTCGTCGCGGACCTTCAGGAATCCGGCGAGGGTGGCGGGTGAAGGGGTCGGCAGGACCAGCGGCGGGGCGGCGTCGTAGTCGATCGCGGCGACTTCGACCGGCGGCGGTGGCGGTTCGTCGGCGCGCACGGTCCAGACGAAGCAGGCCACCGCGACGACCGCGGCGGCCAGGACGGTCGCGATCCGGGACAGGTCACGGGTTCTCGGCTTCGTCGGTGCGGCCGGACGCTGCTGCAACTCGGTGACCAGGGTGGCCAGCTCGCCCAGAGTCCTTGCCCCATCGGCCAATTTGACCGCGGCACGGTGTTCGCTCGCGTCGAGCTGGCCGTCGGCCCGGGCAGCGTCGAGTACCTCGCGGGTGGCGGCGCGGTCGGCGGTCCGCGCACGGGTTCTGGCCGGGTATTCGTCGAAATGCCTGCGGCCCAACCGCTTGGGCGCGACGGCGGGCGGAGCACCGAATACCGCGGGTGACTGCAGGTCGGCGGTGAGTCCGCCGAGGTCGCCGAGCGTCCGCGCGGACGCGGCCCGGCGCACCCGGTCGTGGTACTCGTGCGCACTCAGCTGACCCTCCGCGTAGGCGGCGTCAAGAACGCTCGACACCTGCGCGCGATCGATATCACGCGCCCTCGTCACGGATTCCGGTCCGCGCGCGGACCGCCCGGAATCAGCCATCACCTTCGTTCGCCTAACCTGCGCAAATGTCCGGGACGACCCCGGTATCGGGAGTTTACGATGTGACCGCGGAACTCGCGGTGCCCACAACGCCACGAATCAAACCCCGCTACTCTGGTGATCGTGCGAATTCAGCGGCAGGTGGTCGACTATGCGCTCCGGCGCAGGTCGCTGCTGGCCGATGTCTACGCGGGCCGGGTGGGGGTGGCCGAGGTGTGCGATGCGAATCCGTATCTGCTCAGGGCCGCGAAGTTCCATGGTCGGGGCAGCGAGGTCACCTGCCCGATCTGCCGGAAAGAGCAGCTGACCTTGGTTTCCTGGGTGTACGGCGACGGGCTCGGCCAGGCGGCCGGGTCGGCGCGGACACCGGAGGAACTGATCCGGATGGCAGAGTCGAACGAGGAGTTCTCGGTGCACGTCGTCGAGGTGTGCCGCTCGTGCAGCTGGAACCATCTGGTGCAGTCGTATGTGCTCGGTTCGGCGCCGGCGCCCGCCCGTCGCCGATCCGGTCCGAGAGCCGGGCGGCGATCCGCTGCCGAGTGATGGGGGCCGCGCAGTGATGGTGGCCACCGCTTGATGCGCCGCTGTTCGGGGTGCAAGGTATCCGCGCCGGTCCACCGGCGCGGATGTCGTGTGTCGGTTGAACCTTACGAGTTATGGAGATCTGGTCAGTGAGTTCGCCCTACGAGTCCTCCCCCTTCGGCGATGATCCGCATGGCGGCCGTCCAGCTCGGGGTGCCAACCCCGGTGTTCCTCCACAGTCGGGTGATCGGCCCGCCGGCCCGCCGCCGCGCCGGCCGGGTCCGCCCCCGCAGCGTCCCGGTGGGCCCGCGCAGGGCGGTCCGCCGCCCGGTGGGCGCGGCCCGGCGCCCGGTCAGGGCAGGCCGCCGCAGGGTGGACCGCCGCCCAATCGTCAGCAGGGACCGCCGCCGGGTGGCGCGCCGCGCCGTCCCGGTCCGCCCCCGCAGCGCCCCGGTGGGCCGCAGGGCGGACCGCCGCCCGGTCAGGGCAGGCCGCCGCAGGGCAGGCCCGGTCAGCCCGGTCGCCCCGGGGTGCCCGCCGCCGGTGCCACCCAGAAGCTGCCGCGTCCCGGTGGCCCCGAGGAGCCGACCGTGCGTTCGGGTCAGCCCGACGCCGCCCGCACCGTGCGCGGTGCCAACGATGATGTGACCCGCCGCGCCGGCGCCGGCGCGGCCGCCGCGCGTCCCGGCGCGGGCAGGCGTCCCGGTGGCCCGACCACCGGTGAACGCCGGGCCACCGGCTCCGGTGGTACCCCGCCGCCGACCGGTCCGCGCAGCCGCCGCGATGGTGGCGGGGGCGACGACGGCTCCGGTAATGGTGAAACGGTGAAGAAGAAATCGCCGTGGCGGATCGTGCGCCGCACGCTGTATGTCCTGGTCGCCCTGGCCATCGTCGTACCGAGCACGGTTTTCCTGGTCGCCTACACGGCGGTGTCGGTGCCCAAGCCCGGCGATCTGGAGACCAATCAGGTCGCGACGATCTTCGCCGCCGACGGCGAGACCGTGCTGAGCAAGGTGGTGCCGCCGGAGGGCAACCGCACCGAGGTCTCGATCGACCAGATCCCGCCGCACGCGCGTAACGCCGTGATCGCCGCCGAGGACCGCGACTTCTACACCAACCCCGGCTTCTCGGTCTCGGGCTTCGCCCGCGCCGCCCGCGACAACATCATGGGCAAGGAGAGCGCCGGTGGTGGTTCCACGATCACCCAGCAGTACGTGAAGAACGCGCTGGTCGGTGACGAGCGGTCGATGACACGCAAGATGCACGAGCTGGTGATCTCGGCGAAGATGGCCAGCGAGTGGAGCAAGGAAGACATCCTCGCCGCCTACCTCAACACCATCTACTTCGGTCGTGGCGCCTACGGCATCGATGCCGCCGCGAAGGCGTACTTCGGCAAGCCCGTCCAGGAACTGACCGTCGCCGAGGGCGCGGTGCTCGCCGCGACCATTCAGCTGCCCTCGCTGCTCGATCCGGAGCAGAACCCCGACGGCGCGCGCTCGCGCTGGAACTACGTGCTCGACGGCATGGTCGCCGGCAACAACCTGCCCGCGGCCGACCGTCAGTCGATGGAGTACCCGGCGGTCGTGCCACTGGCCTCGCTGGGCGACAAGAGCCTCGACTCCGGGCCCGAGGGCCTGGTGAAGAACCAGGTGCTCAGGGAGCTGTCCGCGGCCGGGATCAGCGAGCAGCAGCTCAACACCGAGGGCCTGCAGATCACCACGACGATCGACCCCAAGGTGCAGGAAGCCGCGGTGAACGCCGCGCAGAAGAACCTGCAGGGCGAACCGGAGAACCTGCGGACCGCGGTGGTCTCGATCGACCCGCGCTCCGGCGCGGTGCTCGGCTACTACGGCGGTGAGGACGGCCAGGGCTTCGACTTCGCCAACGCGGGTCTGCCCACCGGCTCCTCGTTCAAGTCGATCGGCCTGGCCGCCAACCTCGAACAGGGCATCCCCCTCTCGCAGCTCTACGACAGCTCGCCGATCACCGTCAACGGCATCCAGATCGGCAATGTCGAGGGTGAGTCGTGCGGGATGTGCACCATCGCCGAGGCACTCAAGCGCTCGTTGAACACCAGCTTCTACCGCATGCAGCTGGACATGAACGGCGGTCCGCAGAAGATCGCCGACATGGGCCACAAGCTGGGCATTCCCGAGGAGCTGCCCGGCATCGGCAAGACGCTGACCGAACCGGATGGCAACGGCCCCAACAACGGCATCGTGCTCGGCCAGTACCAGTCCCGGCCGCTGGACATGGCCTCGGCGTACGCGACCCTGGCCGCCTCCGGCGTCTACCACGCACCGCACTTCATCTCGCGGGTCGTCACCGCCGACGGTCAGGTACTGCTCGATCGCGGCGAACCGGCCGGTGAGCAGCGGGTCAGCGCGGCCGTGGCCGACAATGTCACCGCGGCGATGAAGCCGATCGCGGCCTACTCGCGCAACCACAATCTGGCCGGTGGCCGCGAGTCGGCGGCCAAGACCGGCACCCACCAGCTCGGCGACACCGGCAGCAACCGCGACGCCTGGATGGTCGGTTACACCCCGTCGCTGTCGACGGCGGTGTGGGTCGGCACCGAGCAGGGCGAACCGCTGCGCAACTACGGTGGCGGCAGCATCTACGGTTCCGGCCTGCCCTCCGACATCTGGAAGTCCACGATGGACGCCGCGCTGTCGGGCACGTCGAACGAGTCGTTCCCCAAGCCCGCGCCGATCAAGGGCCAGGCGGGCGTGCCGGAATGGTCGGCCCCGTTCACCGCGCCCTCGACCACCGAGCAGACCTTCGCGCCGCCGGTGATCGTGCCCTCGCAGGTGGAGATCCTGCCCGGCATCCGGATTCCGGTGCCGGGAGTGCAGCAGCCCGCGGTGCCGCAGCGCGCGCCGCAGGCGCCGGAGCCCACAACCGGACCGCTGCCCGGCCAGCCGGTGGCACCCGCCGACGGTTCCCCGCCGACCACCGGCAACGGCGGTGTCACCGGCAACGGGGGAACCGAGGACGACGAGAGCGACACAGGCGGGGGAACCGCGCCGACCGGAACCCGGTAGCCACCGGTAGCCTCGGATGTCGTGACCGATCAGCAACTCGCGGACCAACCGGCGTCGAGTGGTACCCGGCCGGGCCGCGCGGTGCAGTACGTCGCGCCCGCCCAGCTCGCCCCCGACCTGCGCTCGATCGACGCGCGCGACCGGCCCAGCCGCAACGATTCGCTGACCACGCAGCTGTCCACCGTGGTCGGCGGCCCGGTCGGCGATCACGCGCTGATCGGGCGGGTGCGGTTCTGGACCCCGCTGCGGGTGCTGTTCGCCTTCACGGTGATCTTCTTGGCGCTGGGCTGGTCGACCAAGGCCGCCTGCATCCAGCAGACCGACGACGGCGCGGGCGGGCTGACGCTGGACTGGACCAACGGCCGCCAGTACGTGGCCATGTGCTACTCGGACACGGTCCCGCTCTACGGCGCCGAACGGCTCAACGAGGGCGCTTTCCCGTACAAGAAGCACTGGATCGAGTCGACGCCCGACGGCGGCACCGAGGTCAGGTACATGGAATACCCGGTGCTCTCGGGCCTGTACCAGTACGCGGCGATGCAGGTGGGCAATGTCTGGGATCACCTGCCGCTGCCCGGCGCGATGTCGGTGGTGGTGTACTTCAACGTCGTCGCGCTCGGTCTCGCGGTGGGCTGGCTGATCACCGTGTGGGCCTCGTCGCGACTAGCCGGGCGGCGGGTCTGGGATGCGGCTCTCATCGCGGTCTCGCCGCTGGTCATCGTGCACGCGTTCACCAATTTCGACGCCCTGGCAACGGCTTTCGCGGCCACCGGCCTGCTGGCCTGGGCCCGGCGCAGGCCCGTGCTCGCCGGGGTGCTGCTCGGGCTCGGCGGTGCGGCCAAGCTGTATCCGCTGCTGCTGCTCGGGCCGATCATCGTGCTGTGCCTGCGGGCCGATCCGATGCAGCGCCTGCCCGCCGCGCGCGCGGGCCTGCGGTTGCGCGACATCGACAGTGTCGCCGCGGTTCGCACCTATCTGCGCGAAACCCCCGCCAGGACTCACCTTTTCGCGCTGCGCCCGCTCGGCGCGGCCACGCTGACGACCGTCGCCGCGGCGGGCACCTGGGCGGTGGTGAATCTGCCGATCGCCGCGCTGTACCCGCAGGGTTGGCGGGAGTTCTTCCGGCTCAACACCACCCGGCACGCCGATCCGGATTCGATCTACAACGTGATCTCCTCGTTCACCGGCTGGGCCGGCTTCGACGGCCCGCTCGCGCACGGCGAACCGCCGACCATCCTGAACTCGGTCTCGCTGCTGCTGTTCCTGCTCGCCTGCGCCGGGATCGGCTATCTGGCGCTCACCGCGCCGCGACGCCCCCGGCTGACCCAGCTGTGCTTCCTCGTCGTCGCGGCGTTCCTGCTGACGAACAAGGTGTGGAGCCCGCAGTACTCGCTGTGGCTGGTGCCGCTCGCGGTGCTCGCCCTGCCACATCGGCGAATCCTGTTGGCCTGGATGACGATCGACGCACTCGTCTGGGTGCCCCGGATGTACTACTACCTCGGCGAGGACAACAAGGGCGTGCCCGAGCAGTGGTTCACCGGCACCGTGGTGCTGCGCGACCTCGCTGTGATCGGCCTGTGCGCGCTGATCGTCTACCAGATCCTGCGCCCGCAGGACGACCTGGTCCGCCGCGATTTCGTCGACGACCCGGCGGGCGGCGTCCTCGATCGAGCACCCGATCCCCTGCTGCCGTGGCTCCCGGAATTCCTGCGCCCCCGCCTCTCCCGCGCCGACGCATTCGCCCGGCGACGCGCTCCCGACCGGAAGACCTCCCTGACCCACACCTAGCCACCGCGCCCCGGTGCTGGACGGCTGATCACCACGCTCTCAGGTAAGCACCGGCCGAGAAGCGCCCGCCACCAGAGCGTGGTGATCGACCGTCCAGATCGGGTGGGTTACTGCGTGCGGAGGTAGCGGGCCTGGAGTTCGGGTTCGGCGGGGAGCATGTCGAGGTCGAGTTCCCAGGCGTTGCCGGTCCACGGGTCGAAGAGGGGAGTGCCCGGCAGAGTGGGCAGGTGGCGGCAGGACTGGGCGAGCAGGGCCAGGGGGCCGTCGGCGAATTCGGTGGTGCCGCTGCCGACGATGATCAGCGACAGGCCGATCAGGTCGCCGCGCACCATGAGCTGGCCGAGGCGGACCACGTCCTCGGTCTGGTAGCCGTGCGGGAAGTCGGCGGCGACGAGGATGCGGTGCTCGGTGGGCGGGACGGCTTGCCCACTCTGATAAGCGATTTCGGCGAGTTCGGCCGCGGTGGCGAGCTCGCGCAGGCGCGCCGAGATGTCGCCGTGGTCGGTGATCACCGGGCCTGCCAGCAGCGGTGCGAGGGGGGTGGCGAGTCCGCGCAGGCCCGCGGTGAGGTCGATCAGGTCCACCCGGATCGGCTTGTCCGGCAGGGCGGCTACGAGCCGGGCCAGCAGGGCGCCGACGACGCGGGAGGCGGCGGCGGTGGACTCGGTGTCGACCCACAGCGGCCGATTCAACGGCACCGGAACGCAATACGGCACGCGCAACTCGCCGCGCTCGCTGGCGTAGAGCTCGCCGAGCCGGATGCCGTCGCTCGGTTCCGCACGCGTGGTCCAGGACGGAGCGAGCCAGGAGGCGAGCGCGGCGGGCATCACGGCGTCGGCCTCGGCGATCTCGCGACCGAGCTGATCGCTGTCGCGCCGGTGGTCGGCGTCGGCGATCCCGACCAGGTCGTCATGGCGACGCTGGGCGACGGTGCGAGCGGCATCGGCGGCGGGGGTATTCCGGGTCGCCGGATTCGAAACCGCCTCTGACAGTTCCTGATCCAGCCGGGTGGCGGCGTAATCGCGGGCGGAGAGCAGCGCGGCTGCCGAGCGAGCGGCGTCCTCGAAGATCATCCACATGCGCTGCAGGCCGTGCCCGACTTCGAGCGGGGCTCCTGGCGCGGGCGGGACCTGGCCGAACGCCTCGGTCGGCGCGCCGGATTGAGTCGGTCCACCGGGATAGCTCGACGCACCGAACTGAGTCGGGGCGCCAGACTGGGTTGGCCCACCGGACTGTCCGCCGGGGTATCCCGGATAAGTAGGGGTGCCGTGGGTCGGGGCATCGGGAGCCGAGGGGTGTGAGCCGTGGGTAGGCGCACCGGCGTGTGTCGGCGGGCCGGGGTGGGTCGACGCGGGGACGCCGTGTGCGGTCAGCAGTTGCGCCGAACCGCCGGCGTATCCCTGGCCGAGTGCGCGAAGTTTCCAGGCACCGCCGCGGCGGTAGACCTCGAGGCAGATCAGCGCGCTCTCGCCCGCGGTCGGCGAGATGACGAATTCCGCGGTGACACTGCCGTTCTCGAACAGGGCCGCCGTGACACTTCCGAGCACGTGACCGGCCGCGACGTACAGCAGCACCGCACCGGCATCCGAACGCACCTGCGGCAGAGCGAGTTCCACCGCGCCGCCGATGACGCTCACCCCGGGGGCCGAGGGCCGCGACGCGCACACGTGGTCGTGCGCGTCGCGTACCCGCAGGTCCTCGCCGACCACGAGCGCGCCGAGTTCGACGGTGCCGGTGGTCTGCGCGGTGAAGCGCACGGCGTCGGCGGTGAGGGCGGTGTTCTGCCCCGCCTTCAGGTGAATCACGTTGTCTGCCCTGCTCTGTCGTGCGGCCTAGGTGTTGCCGAGGAAGCGGCCCAGCTGCGGGACGGCCTCGCCGGGGTGCTTGGCCTGGAAGCCCTCGCCGAGCGCCTGCATCTTCCAGTCGCCGCCGGCCCGGTACACCTTCGCCATCGCCATCGCGGTGAACGGCATGCCGCCCGCGAGGGTGTAGCGGGCGAGCTCACCGTTGGTGGTGCCGTCGATCAGGCGGCAGAACGCGTTCTGCACCTGTTCGAAGGTGTGGCCCTTGTAGGAGGTGACGATGAACAGCAGGGTGGAGATGTGGGCCGGGATCCGGGTCAGGTCGACCAGGATCGTCTCGTCGTCGCCGTCACCTTCCCCGGTCAGGTTGTCGCCCTGGTGGCGGATCGAGCCGTCCTTGGACGAGAGCTGGCCGTAGTAGGCCACGTCGACGAGGTTGTTGTCGGCGAACATGCAGACCGAGGCGTCGAGGTCGATGTCGACCGTGCGGTTGCCGAACATGCCACGCGCGCGGACCGGGTCCCAGCCCAGGCCCATCTTCACGAAGGTCAGCGCGGTGCCGCCGTCCTTGCGCAGGGTGACCCGCTGGCCCTTCTGCAGGCTGACCGGGCGATCCTTGCTCAGGCTGACCTCACCGGCCTGCTGCGGCGGCGCGGGCTGCGCGGGCGGCGGATAGCCGGGGCCGGGCGGCGGCGGGTAACCACCGGCGGGCGGCTGCGGGGCCGGACCGGGCCCGGGCGGCGGCGGATAGCCACCACCGGGCGGGGCGTAGGCGGGCGCGGGCTGCTGCGGGTAGTTCGGCGCCGACTGCTGGGGGTAGCTCGGCGCGGACTGCTGCGGGTACGCGGGCTGCGACGGCGGGGGCGGAGGCGGCGGCGGTGCCTGCTGCGGCGCGGCGGCGGGCGCGGCC
This sequence comes from Nocardia sp. NPDC058176, assembly GCF_042883805.1. Classification (NCBI taxonomy): domain Bacteria; kingdom Bacillati; phylum Actinomycetota; class Actinomycetes; order Mycobacteriales; family Nocardiaceae; genus Nocardia; species Nocardia sp. NPDC058176. The sequence goes on from NZ_JBHVVA010000002.1 coordinate 1,094,869, forward strand.
TGGGCGGGCGAATCATCCACCTGCACACCGTGATCGGTGACGAGCGCGGCGAAACCACCGGCGTAGCCCTGACCGACGGCGCGCACCTTCCAGCTGCCCTGACGGCGGTACAGCTCGAGCGCGATCACGATCGACTCGGCATTGAGCCCCTCGATCTGATACGCGTACAGCTGATTCCCGGCCGCGTCGGAGACGATCGCGGTGGGCGGGGCGGACCGGCCGAAGTTGCTGTTCGCGTCGTCGAGGGTGATCACCGCGCGGATCTGGGCGATGTCGGCGGGCACGGCGGGCAGCGACACCGCCAGCGAGGCGGGCTGACCGGCCGGGCCCGGACGCAGGTCGACGCCCGGTCCGCTCGGCTGGTTGTAGAAGACGAAATCGGCGTCGGTGCGGACCTTGCCCTGCTCGGTCACGAGCAGTGCGGACAGGTCGGCCGGTGCCGTGAGCTGGAGCGAGATCACCACGTCAGTGACGGCCAGCGGACCGTTCTGGCCCTTGGCGAGTGTTGCAGACAAGTTCGACCCTTCGCTTGTCGGTGCGGTCGCCTGCCACTCTACGAGAAACCGGCCGGTGGCGTTCGCGCTCGGTGAGCCCCGCACCCGCGCCCCGGATCGGTTAGGGTGACGACGCAGTCGGAACGGGGCTTCGATCCCGCTTGTCAGAGGGGACCTCAGGCCGGTCATGGCGCAATTGTTCGAGCAATCGAAGAAGGTGGTCGCAGCCCAGCTCACGGGGACGAGCGTGCGCGCGATCGCGGGTTCGATGGTGGCCTACGAAGGCACTGTGCAGTTCAAATCGGCCGGGTTCGGCGGCGGCGACGGCGTGCTGGCCGGGCTCAAGCGCCGCGCCACCGGCGAGAAGCTGTCGCTGATGGAATGCGGTGGCAACGGCCGGGTCTATTTCGCGGTGAACGGCCAGGACGTCACCGTGGTGAATCTGAACAACGAGACCCTGCAGGTCGAGTCGCAGCAGCTGCTGGCCTTCGCGGGGAATCTGCGCACCGATGTGCGCTTCGCCGGGGTCGGCGGGATGTCGGCGGGCAACGGCCTGTTCACCACCACGGTCAGCGGGCAGGGCCAGGTGGCGTTGCTGTCGGCCGGTGGTCCGCTGATCCATCTCGAGGTCTCGCCGCAGTTCCCGCTGATCGTCGACCCGGACGCGTTCGTCGCGGCGCGCGGCAATCTCAATCAATCCTTCGTCACCGATGTCTCCTGGCGCTCCGTGGTCGGCCAGGGTTCCGGTGAGGCGTTCTCACTGCGGTGGGAAGGCCAGGGCGTCGTGCTGATCCAGCCGGCGGAACGGTAGGGCGGGCGATGTTCGAGAAGATCAACGGCAAGGTCGTCCGGGTCGACCTCGAGCGGGCAGGCGACGTGGTCGGCCGGACCGGCGCGATGCTGTTCTACACGGGCCAGGTCGCCTTCTCCCCGCACCAGATTCCGGGTGCGGGCGCCGGAATGGGCGGCGGCGGGCTGATGCGGATGGCCGGGCAGATGATGGCGGGCGAGCACGAGCGCACGATGCTGGCGAGCGGAAAGGGCGTTGTCCATTACGGATTCGCCGGGCTCGAGGTGCAGGTGGTGCAGCTGCAGCCGGGTGCGACGCTGCGCGTGGAAGCTTCCCGGCTGCTGGCCAATTCGGCCGCGCTGCAGGCGTCGGTGGTGTCGGTGGCGAGTTCGGGCGGGGGTGGCGGTGGCGGTCTGATGGGCGCGCTGCGCGGTGCCGCCGCCGGCGTGGCGACCGGGCAGGGCATGTTCACCACCCAGCTCAGCGGACAGGGCTCGGCGGTGCTGCTCGGGCACGGCGGATTCCTGGAACTGCAAGTGGGCGGGCAGCATCCGGTGGTCGTCGACCCGCAGGCCTTCGTCGCCGCGTACGGCAACGTCACGACCGAGCTCAAGGCCGCGTTGAGCTGGCGTGACGCGGTGGGCCGTGGTTCGGGCGAGGCGATGCAATTGCATTGCGTCGGACAGGGTGTGGTGTACGTGCAGGCCTCCGAAGAGAAGTTGTGAACCGATGAGCCAAATCCTGTCTCCGCACAATCTCGGTGCCAGCGACAACATTCCGGGCAACGACTACGCCTTCTGCATCGACCTGACCGGCCCGTGGTTCATGCGCAAGGGCGCGATGATCGCCTACTACGGCCAGATCCAGTTCCAGCTGCTCACCCACGGCCTGCAGGGCCACCTCGTGCACATGGTGACCTCCAAGTTCTCCGCGCCGCTGTTCGCGGGTGACTACGTGGTCGCCGAGGGCCACGGCAAGCTGATCATCGGCGACCGCGGCTACGACATCAATTCCTACGATCTCGAGGACGGCAACCTCACCATCCGGGGCGCCAACCTGCTCGCCTTCGAGCCGGGCCTGGCGCTCAAGCAGTCGATCGTGCCCGGGTTCCTCACCCTGATCGGCACCGGCAAGTTCCTCGCCTCCTCCAACGGTCCGGTGATGTTCGCCGAACCGCCGCTGCGGGTCGACCCCGAGGCGCTGGTCGGCTGGGCCGACTGCCCCTCCCCCAGCCACCACTACGACGAGGGCTGGATCGGCAGCTTCCTGGCGGCGGGCGCGGCCAGGATGGGCGTGAACTCCGGCGAGGAGCGCCAGTTCGATTTCACCGGCGCCGGGACCGTGCTGATCCAGTCGACCGAGAAGATCATGAGCGACAACGCCCTGGTCCGCACCATCGAGGGCCAGTTGCAGAGCGGTGTCAGCGTGGGCGGACTGCAGCGGATCCAGGGGGTCATCGCCCAGCAGCTCTCGGGTCAGCAGCAGGGCTACTGACCCGAGCCCACAGAATCTGAAACGAGAACGCGCCAAAAACCGGCGGCGATCGCCGGGTGCCCGCTACGGTGAGCTCCGCCGAGAGAACGGTTCGGCGGTGGTTCGATCAGAGGAGTGGGCGCAGTGCGGCGTCGCAGCATCCGACGGGTCGTGGCGGTGGCAGTGTTCGCCCTCGGCACCTCGCTCGTCACCGGTATTCCCGTGTCCGCCGAGCCGGTCACCGCGCCCGGTGTGACGATCGAGGCGGTGACCTCACCGAACGGGTCCTTCATCGAGAAGATGGAGGTCACCGACGCCCGGCACCTTCGGCTGCACGTGTACTCCGCCTCGATGGACGCGACCTTCCCCGTCGACGTGCAGCGCCCCGCCGACATCTCCACACCGAAGCCCGCGCTGTACCTGCTCAACGGCGCCGGTGGTGGCGAGGATCGCGCGTCGTGGCAATTGCGTACCGACGCACTGGATTTCCTCTCCGACAAGGACATCAATGTCGTCCAGGTCATCGGCGGCAAGTGGTCGTTCTACGCGGACTGGATCAAGCCCGATCCGGTGCTCGGCGTCAACAAGTGGCAGACCTACATCGGGGAGGAGCTGCCACCGCTCATCGACGCGGCGCTGGGCACCAATGGGGTGAATGCCATTGCCGGGCTGTCGATGTCGGGCGTGCCGGTGCTCAATCTCGCCATCAACCATCCCGGGCTCTTCCGCAGCGCGGCGGTGTACAGCGGGCTCACCCAGGTCAGCGATCTCGCGGGCCAGCAGGCGGTGAAGGCGACCGTGGAAATGTACGGCGGCGGCGACATCGAGAACATGTGGGGTCCAGCGGGCGGGCCGCTGTGGGTGGCCAACGATCCGCTGGTCAATGCCGAGAAGCTGCGCGGCACAAACCTTTTCGTGTCCACCGGCACCGGCATCCCCGGCATCCACGACGAACCGGGCGGCCCGTTCCGCATGGAGAAGCCCGCCGACACCCCCAAGACGGTGGCACTCGGCGCGCTGATCGAGGGCGCGATCTTCCTCGGCGCGCACAACCTGCAAGCCCGCCTCGGCCAACTCGACATCCCCGCGACCTTCGTCTACCGGGAAACCGGCACCCATTCCTGGGGCTACTGGCAGGACGACCTCAAGTCGTCCTGGCCCGTGCTGGCACAAGGGCTGTTCCCCGTCCTGGACCGTTGATCACCAGGCTCTCAGGTGAGCATCGGTCGAGAAGCTGACGCCACCACGGCCTGGTGATCAACAGTCCAGATCAGGCGGGGTCGGGGACGGGCGCGAGGAGGGGGTCGGCGGCAACGGTGTGGAACCAGTCGAGGATCTCCTCGCCGGCCAAGATGCCGGCGGCCGCGGTGACAGTGAGGTTGGGGGCGGTGAAGTTCAGTTCCTCGAGTTCGCCGTGGCGGGGGCGGATGGCGGCGTCGGCGGCGCGGAGCATGGGGGCGTCGAGGGCGCCGTCGCCCGCGGCGTACAGCGGCGCGTGCTCGGCCAGTGCGCCGGAATCCACCAGGCGGCGGCGGACTTCGGCGATGGCGAAGCTCTTGCTGACGGCGTCGGGCATCGTGTAGATCTTGCGGCCCTGCTGGGATGCCGACCAGCCGTTCGTCCGGCACCACGCGTCCCAGGTGGCGAGGAACCCCGTGGGGACCGCGTCGGGGTGCACGACCAGGTAGCAGAACAGGTCGTCGGCCTCGCGGTACTTCGCGACCCAGGAATCATCGATGCGGGTGCGCAGTTCGGCGCCGACCTCGGCGAGGGTCGCGCCGGTGGTGCGGACCTGGTCGTCGATGGCGGTGCGCCAGGTCGGGTCGGGGATGCCGTCGACGAGGATGTTGCCGCCGTTGCTGGTGACCGCGTAGCGCCACGGTGCGCCGGGCAGTGCGATCCGCTGGAACTGCTCGATGGTGCGGGTGGTCGTGGGGAGCACCGGCGCCGCGGCGGCCAGCTGCCGTAACTGGGTGACGGCGGTGGTGGTCATGTACGACAGCGGTTCGCCCTCGTAGTACTCCACACATTCCTTCGCCACCGCGTCCGCGCCGCCGAAGGCATTGCGCGAGAAGATCATCGTGCGATCCAGGTCGGTGGCGAACAATGCCTCGGCGGTCACTGGTCGAGCTCCTTGATCAGGCCCATGCAGGAGTACGCCAGGTCGGGCACCACTTCCACTGGGACATCGCGCGCGGCGGCGAGCAGGCGGATGTGGGCGTGTTCGGGGGCGTCGGCCTCGCGGACGAGGACCCGCCACGGCACCCGCCGGAGGAGGACGCGGGTGGTCTCGCCGACGCCCGGCTTCACGAAATTCACACTGGCGACGCCATATTCGGCGCGCACGCGTTCCACCGACGCCCAGCCCGACCAGGCCGGGGTGCGATCGGATTCCTGGATCGCCGCGACCGCGTCCGGGACCTTGTCGGCGATGGCGGGGAAAGCGGCGGTCACCGCGTCGAGCAGTTCGTTGGAGACATCCGCGGCGGCGAGTTCGCTGTAGAACTTGGCGCCGTGGAAATCTCGGGGTCCGATCAAGGTCTCGTTCAGGACCGTGCGTGAAACCAGGCCGGAGACAGTCGAATTCAGGCAGGCCGAGGCGATGAGGAAGTCGTCGCGGGTGCCGTAGGTGCGCACGCTGTTGCCGGGATCGGCCAGGACGACGAGTTCAGGATTGAACCGCGCGCCACCCGCCGCGTGGTAGGCGTCGAGTGCCTCGGTGAGTTCGTGGGTGATCGCACCCTTGCCGGTCCAGCCGTCGACGAACACGATCGAGGCCGGATCATGATGGTGCGCAAGATAGTCCAGCGCCACCGCGTCGATGCCACGATCTCGCACGATCGACACCGCGTAGTGCGGCACCGTCAGACTCGGCCGCCCGACACCACTGGCCAGCCAGCGACGCATGAGCACACCAACCGGCGTTCCCGCCCTGGCCAGCGAGACCAGCACGATGTCCGCACCACGTTCGGCGACAACGAGTTCCGACACGGTCGCCACCGCGAGCGCCAACCGCTCGGCGCTGTCGGCCAGCACCTGGTCGAACAGCTCGCGATACTCCGCGTCTGGCTGATATTCCACCGGCAGCGACTCGGCGTAATGGGCGACACCCGCCTGGATGCGCCGTTCGCGTTCGGCGACGTCGGCCTCCAGATCGGCATCCGAGAGATCCTTCAGCAGCCACGAAACCTCTTCGGGCGCATACGATCCGAACTCGGGTCCACGAAGCGGCTGGGGCAGCGGGCGTCCACCGCGCGTCACACCGACAGCGTCGGCGGAAGCCGCGCCCGCCCCGGCACCGACGGCAGCCGATCCATTCGCCGAGACCACGGTTCCCAGCTCGCCCGCCGACGCGTCGGCCACGGCGGCCCGCGTGGTGACATCAGCCGACGCAGGCCGCGCGGTCGTGTCGGGCCGCGCAGTCGTGTCGGGCTGTGCGGTCGCGTCGGGCACACCATGCCGCGCGATCGCGTCGGCCACGGCAGATCGCGTAGTCACGGCGGACCCGGCAGACCGCGCGGGCGCGTCGGCTCTGGCAGCCGCATCCGCGGGCGCGTTGGATACGGCAGACCGCATAGCCACGGCGGAACCGGTGGGGCGCTCGGGCATGCCCGGTCGCGTCGTTGTGGAGCCGGTGCTCGGGGTCGATCGGGTGGTGCGGGATTCGTGGAGGGCGCGGGGGTCGGCGCCGGGGAGGACGGCGATGAGGACGTCGGCGCCGGAGGTGGTGAGGACGTCGACCAGGCCGCCGGGGGCGATGAGTTCGGGAGTGTCGGCCGGGGGGTCGAGGACGATCAGCAGGACCGGTGCCTCGTCGCTGTCGGGGAGCTGGGCGTTGTAGAGGTAGCGGTGGGCGGTGGGGTCCGGTTCGGGGGCGGTGAAGCGGAAGCCGCGGCGGAGGGGGTAGCCGGGTTCGTCGAGGACGTAAGCCGGTGAGCGGGTGGTGGTTTGGAAGCGGGTGACGGTTCCGGCGTTGGCGAGTTCGGCGGCCAGGCGCAGGGGGAGGTACATGAGTTCCTCGTGGCCGAGCACGATCACCGGGCGGCCGGGGAACTCGGTGTTCAGGCGCGCGTGCACCTCGGCGGTGGCGGATTTCAATGCCACGTCGAAGGCGGAGACATCTGTGTTCAGGATGCCGTGCCGGCCGCCCTCGGGAACCTCGGCGGGCCAGGGGAGTTCGATTCGGCCGAACGAACCACGCTGTGCTGCTCCCGGATTGAGCTCCGGGTCGGGCAGGGCAGCGACAGACTCCACGAGCCCGTCCGGCAATTCGGTGCGACCGGCAGCCAGGCAGACGGTGTCGATCCGCGCACCCAGTTCGGCGGCGAACTTCTCGAACTTGTCCCGGTCGGCGGCGGTGCGCATGTCGACCAGGGAGGCGAGCACGTAGTGCGCGCGGGGGGCGAAGGCGTGCAGGGCGCGGACCGCGTCGATGGCGGTGTCGCCGGTGGAGATCTCGTCGTCGACCAGGACCAACGGCAGATCGTTGGCGAAGATCTCGCCCGGTGCGGGTTGGAGCAGATGCGAGGTGGCGTGCGAGTGCCCCTCCTCGAATCCGGTGAGCGTGGTGGCGCGCGGTTCGTGCCTGCGAGTGGAGTGCAGATAGCAGGCCGCGTCGAGACGCGCGGCCACGCAATGCCCCAGACCCGTTGCGGTCTCGGCGAATCCGAGCACTACCGACTCACGGTCGCCCAGCTTCTCACGCACGAGATCACCGAGCCGATCACCCGCCCCGATCACCACACGCGGATCGGTGGGCAGATGCTTGCCGAGCACCGTGGACACGAGCAGATGCGCCCGCCGCGGATTACGGCGCAGACCTGGCCGAACGAGCTCGCCGATCGACAGCCCGGCGGGCGAGGCATCGAGGGACGACAGGCCGACAGCCGACGGCGTGACCGGACCCGACGCACCTTCGGGCGAAGCCTCGACCGCGACGACTTCAGCCGAAGCGCCAGCAGCCGACGTCGCGGTGAAGGACTCGGTGTGCAGCAGCTGGATCCCCAGATGTTCGGTGGCCCAGGGGGTTTCCCGATCGACCCCGCTCATTCGGCGATCATCGCAGTCAGCAGATCCACGAAGGACACTCCCTTGTTGGCGACGCCGAACGCGCGAGCCCGGACCAGCGTCTGGCGGGCCCAACTGCGGTGCGGGCGCATCTCGTTCATCTTGTTGCGGTATTCCGAGGCGGCCACGCCACCGACGTCGGCGGCCAGGATGTCGAGCGCGTCGGCGTACTCCTCGTGGGTCACCACCGACAGCGCGTGCACGGCGGCCACGTGCGAGGGGTGGATCACCGTCTTGCCCTGGATGCCGTTGGCGCGGTCGAGGGTGATCTCGCGCAGCAGGCCGTCGAGGTCGCGGCTCACCAGGTACTGGCGGAACGGGACCGCGTCGGACTCCTCGAACGGCGCGGTCCGCAGCAGCGGCCGGAACATCCGCTCGTGATCGGCGAAGTACTCCCAGACCGGTCCGGTGATGATGAATCCGGTGCCGTCGGCGCGGCCGAGGTAGTTGACGATGTCGGCGATCACATCGGCGACCACCCGCACGTCGTAGATCGTGAGGTCGCGGTCGCGGCGGATGCCGAACGTCGAGCACATGTCGGTGGCGCCGATCCGTACCGCCAGCAGTTTGTCGCGGTGCGCGGCGAGCAGGTCGGCGATGCGCGAGAGCTGCTCGTCGCGGGTCTGGCGATGGACCAGACTCGCCGATTCCAGCACCGGCATGCCGTAGACCGGGCGGCCGAGCCGATGGCTCGCCGCGTCCAGGGCGGCCAGGTAGGCGGGCCCGGTGACCGCGTCGAACTTGGGGAAGACGAACCCGGTGAGCGCGCTCGCGCCCGGCCCGAGCAGCTCGACCAGTTCGGTCACGGTCTGCGGATCGCGCACCCGCACGAACAGCATCGGATTGGGATCCTGGCTGCGCGCCAGCAGATCCAGCGTCGCCACCGCGTGTTCCTTGGCGGCCGCCACCTGATGATCGGCGACGGCGTCCTCGAGGTCGATCACCATCGAGCACACCCCGCGCGCCGCCCTGCGGCGGATCGTCTCCGCCAGATCGGGTCTGGTCGCGGGGACGTACAGGGTGGCGCCGAGGGCGGTCGCGAGTAACTCCCGATCGTCGGAGGCGACGATCGGTTCCGGCTCGACCAGGAACAACTCCCGGCTGCGCGGACCCTGCAACTGCCGAAAATGGCGCAGCGGAGTCTGCTTGTACAGGCAAACCTCCGGCGCGACGGCATACCCCGCGGTCATTCCCCCCACCTCATCTGTCGGGCCACTGTGTGTTCTCTACTCGTGTTTTCTCATGCGGTCGACCACTCCGGCGATGAACTCAGCGACGGTACCCAGTTCGGACACATACGCCCAATAGTCTGGATGACGACCCGTCAGTCCCGAAGTGATCCGGTCGAGGCGTTCGGCTTGCGCATCGAGCACCGACCCCCACTCGGCGACCAGACCTCGGTCGACCGCGAGCATCTGCGCGTCCCGCAGCCGGAATCGTACGGTGCGGGCCTGCGCTTCGGGATCGGCACGCACCCCGCGGAGCAGTTCGAGCCGTCGAGTGACGGCATCGACCAACTGCTCGGCCTCGGCGAGGTGCTGGCGTGCGGCGGCGGTCAAGTCAAGGGCGTTCTCCGGGTCACGATCGGCAGCCGCGACGCGCGCTCCGACCAGCTCGGCGTCGGCGGCGTCGATGCCGCGCTGGCTTTCCCGCTCATTGTTGGTCAGATCGGCCGAACTCGCAGCACTGAACTCACGCAGCAGTGCCGAGTAGGCGGGTCCGAGCGCGGCGGCGCGGTTGCGCACCGCCGCCAGCCGGGTGGTCACCGAGGCGATCGCGTTCGTGGCGGCCATCGCGCGAGAAGGGGCCTGCGCCAACGCATCCGACAGATCCGTCGTCGCCTGCTTGACCTGCGCGGCGGCCTCGCGCGCACTCGCGACGGCGGCCAGCGGGTCGATCGCCGACGCTGTGATCATGGCCTCATTCAGCCGCTTCACTCCACCGGAGACCGAGGGGTACGCCGCGAACTCCGAGTCGGCCGCCTTCGCGAGCACGCCCTCGGCGTCGGCCCGCACCCGCGTGAGCAACTGCGGCACCGTCGCCCGCACGCTCGCCGCCTCCGCCAGCCCGGCGCTGTTGGCGTGATAGAACTCGTCGACCCCGCGTGCGGCCTCGTGCAGCTGGCGGACCACCGCGTCGGCCCTGGCCGGACCGTGCGGGATCGGCGTCCCGGTCGCCTCGGCGGTGTCGAGTTCCTCGGTCAGACTCAGATAGGCGCCCGCCGCCGCGTAGCAGCGCGCCCGCACCGGCTCCCAGGCCGCGCCGACGCGGCGATCGGGGAAGACCTGATCACTGGCCACCACTCCCGCCTCCGCCGCCGACTGCCTGCGATCCATATCGAGGAAGGCGGCCGAGGTCGCCGCCCGCGCTCCGCTGATCCACTCATGATCAGGCCCCGATCTGAACCATCCGCGTCTGCGAGGTGTCACCGGCACGTCCCCTTCCCGAACCGCGGAACCGTCCACGGCGCGCACTCCTCGTCGATGGTAGGAGATTCCCCCCGTTCACCAGGGCTGCAGCTCGTTCCTACGCAAGTTCGGCGAAACCTATTACTGTCGTAGCCGTACCCGGCGATTCGGACATGCATTCGGAGATTGCCGGGAAACGACACACCGGACCAACCGAAGGGATTCCCGCATGGGTGTCAGTCTGTCCAAGGGCGGCAACGTTTCGCTGACCAAAGAGGCCCCGAACCTGACCGCGGTCGCGGTCGGCCTCGGCTGGGACGTCCGCACCACCACCGGCACCGACTTCGACCTCGACGCGAGCGCGATCGCCACCGGCGGCGACAAGAAGGTCGTCTCCGACAAGCACTTCGTGTTCTTCAACAACCTGAAGTCCCCGGAAGGCGCCATCGAGCACACCGGCGACAACCTCACCGGTGAGGGCGACGGCGACGACGAGGTCATCAACGTCGACCTGGCCAACACCCCGCCGACCATCGAGAGCATCTTCTTCCCGGTCTCGATCTACGACGCGGAGTCCCGCAGCCAGTCGTTCGGCCAGGTGCGCAACGCCTACATCCGCGTTGTCGACCGGGCCAACGGCAACGAGCTCGCCCGCTACGACCTCACCGAGGACGCGTCGACCGAGACGGCTATGGTCTTCGGCGAGCTGTACCGCAACGGTGCCGAGTGGAAGTTCCGCGCCATCGGACAGGGCTACGCCTCCGGCCTGGCCGGTATCGCCCGCGACTACGGCGTCAACGTCTAGTCACCATCATGGACAGGGGGCTCGACATTCCGGGCCCCCTGTTCTTGTGACACAGAAAGGTCCCTCCGCGTGATTACGCGCATCTTCGGCCTGTCCATCGCCATCACGGTGTTCTCGTTGGTCGTGGCCTACCTCTACGGCGGTCTGACCGCGCTGTTCCTCTGCGCGATCCTCGGTATCCTCGAGGTGTCGCTCTCGTTCGACAACGCTGTCATCAACGCCACCGTGCTGCGCCGGATGAGCGAATTCTGGCAGCGGATCTTCCTGACCATCGGCATCGTCATCGCCGTGTTCGGCATGCGCCTGGTGTTCCCGCTGGCGATCGTGTGGGTCACCGCCGGGCTCAACCCCGTGCAGGCCTTCGACCTCGCCCTCAACCCACCGGCGAACGACGCGGCCACCTTCCCCGACGGCAGCCCCAGCTACGAGACCCTGCTCACCGACGCGCACCCGCAGATCGCGGCCTTCGGTGGCATGTTCCTGGCGATGCTGTTCCTGAACTTCATCTTCGAGGAACGTGAGATCACCTGGCTCAGCTGGCTGGAGAAGCCGCTGGCCAAGGCGGGCAAGCTCGACATGCTCGCCGTCGTGGTCGCCGGCATCGGCCTGCTGCTCACCGCGGAGTTCCTCGCCGATCCCGAGGTCCGCGGCACCGTGCTGCTGGCCGGTCTGCTCGGCATGATCGTCTACATCGCCGTCGACGGCCTCGGTTCGATGTTCCACACCGAAGACCTCGAGGAGAGCAGCGGCCCGTCCGAGCTGGTGAAAGCCACCGGTAAGGCCGGCTTCTTCCTGTTCCTCTACCTCGAGGTCCTCGACGCGTCGTTCTCCTTCGACGGCGTGATCGGCGCGTTCGCCATCACCTCCGACCCGATCATCATCGCGCTTGGCCTCGGCCTGATCGGCGCGATCTTCGTCCGGTCGATCACGGTGTACCTGGTGCGCCAGGGCACGCTCTCGGATTACGTGTACCTCGAGCACGGCGCGCACTGGGCGATCGGCGCGCTGGCCACCATCCTGCTCATCTCGATCGGCGTGCACGTCAACGAGCTGATCACCGGTCTGGTCGGTATCGCGTTCATCGGCGCGGCGCTCATCTCCAGCATCCTGCGCAATCGCCGGGCCGAGCCCGACGAGGCGGAGGAGAAGGAAGCCGCTCCGGTCAGCTGAGTCGGCCGAGAAACGCCACAGCGGCGGCGAGTCCCACGGGATTCGCCGCCGCTGTCGTTGTGTCAGGCGACCGGCTGGAGTTCTCGTCCCGAAGTGGACGGTGTTTCGAGCCGGAACGCACCGCGCAGCCGAGCCCGCAGGAAGACGAAGAACAGCGCGATCAGCAGCGCCGAGCGCAACCACACGCCGAACTGGACGACCCCCTCCATCAGCTCGACGCCCTCGCCGGTGCCCATCGAATAGAAGTACCGGAACACCCCGATCCCCACCGCGGCGTCGGCCACCAGATAGGCCGCGACCATCGACCACGGCACCTCGAGCAGCACCAGGAACGGAATTATCCACAGGGTGTACTGGGGTGAGTGGACCTTGTGGAAAAGCATGAATCCGCACAACATGGCCGCGCTGACGCCCACCCACGGGAGCGCCGCCGACGTGGTCCAGCGCCGCCAGCCCACCCACATGGCCACCGCGAACGAGGCGAAGATCAGCGCGGGTGAGGCCACCGACACCAGGTCGTGCCAGGTGTCGGTGGCCTCGACCATGCGACCGGAGATCAGCTGGTGGCCCCAGTACCAGATCGAATTGGTGGTGATGTCGGCCTGGCGCATCTGCTGGAAGGTGATCGAGGCCCGCCACCCCTCCGGCCCGGCCACCGCGAACGGCAGATTCACCGCGGCCACGGTGCCCATCGCGGCCAGCAGGGTCTGCGCGGCGCCGACCACGTCGAGATCGCGCAGCCGTCGTCCGTCGCGCGCCGTGCCCTCGGTGAGCACATACAGCGCGAGCGGCAGCACGAAGATGCCCGGATAGATCTTGAGACAGAAACCGAGCGCGAGCAGCACCGCGGCGATGATCCCGCGGGTGCGCACGGACAGGCCGGTCAACGCGGTCATCACATAGATCGCGGCCACCGCCGTACACACCACCGGCAGTTCCCAGTTGTGGAAGGCGTAGAGCACCAGCGGCGGGCCGATCGCCCACAGCAGGGCCGCCGGGCCGGCGAGCCGGGCCAGCATCCACGCGGTCAGCAGCGCGAACGGCGTGAGCAGCAGCGCCGAGCGCCAGAGGAAATCGGCGTCGTTGCTCACCCCGATCGCCCCCGCCCACATCAGCACGCCGCTGAGCACCGGATACTCCACCGCGCCGCCGGTCAGCGCGCCGTCTTCGGTGATGCCGCCGTCCACGTAGGGGAAGACGTGATTGTCGATATCGCGGCCGAGCCACAGGAATTGGATGTCGGAGTAGCAGACATCCGAATCCTTGCGCTCGTCGAATACCAGGCTGCGACCGTCTTCGTCGATCGCTCCTCCGGCACACCGCGCCTTGTTCGCATAGCCCATCGCGAGGGTGAGCCCGCACAACAGCACAATGAGGAAAGTCAGCGCCGCGGCTCGCGCGGCGCCACGTGCTGCGCGCTGCTGCGGGTCTGCCGAGGCCATGGCAGACACCCTATGCGTGAAGATCGATTTCGCCGCTCACCCCCTGCTCATGTAGCCTTGGCGGGTTGCTGACGCAACGAACCCTCCTGCCATGGAAAGTCCATGGCCGTTTCCTAGTCCACAGGAGGTGATTGGTCCGTGCGTCAATATGAAGTGATGGTCATCCTCGACCCCAGCCTGGACGAGCGCATCGTCGGGCAGTCCCTGGATACCCTGCTCACGGTCGTCAAGACCGAGGGCGGCAAGGTCGACAAGGTCGACATCTGGGGCCGTCGCCGGCTCGCCTACGAGATCGCCAAGCAGGCCGAAGGCATCTACGCGATCGTCGAACTGACCGCGACCCCCGCCACCGTGAGCGAGCTGGATCGCCAGCTGGGCCTCAACGAGACGGTGCTGCGCACCAAGGTTCTGCGCAACGACAAGTAGTCCGCTGCAACATTCTCTCGTTTTCGTCGGTGCCTATCTTTAGGCTCTAGCGCGACAGCGAGTAGCGGACAGCACCGGCGAGCAGGAGGAACCCCCATGGCAGGCGACACGGTCATTACCGTCATCGGAAACTTGACGGCAGACCCCGAGCTTCGTTTCACGCCCGCGGGCGCAGCGGTGGCGAATTTCACCGTCGCTTCGACTCCCCGCGTGTTCGATCGTAATTCGAACGAATGGAAAGACGGCGAGGCCCTGTTCCTGCGCTGCAACATCTGGCGTGAAGCAGCGGAGAACGTCGCCGAGAGCCTGACCCGAGGTGCTCGCGTGATCGTGAGCGGACGGCTCAAGCAGCGCTCCTACGAAACCCGCGAGGGTGAGAAGCGCACGGTCGTCGAACTCGAGGTCGACGAGGTCGGTCCCTCCCTGCGGTACGCGACGGCCAAGGTCTCCAAGGCCGGTCGCGGCGGCGGAGGCGGCGGCTTCGGTGGCGGTTCCGGCAATGCCGGTGCAGGTGCAAGCGCAGGCGGCTACAGCGCCAACAATGGCGGCGGACAGTCGGGCGGCGGCAACGCCGGCAACGACGATCCGTGGGGTAGCGCGCCCGCGGCCGGCTCCTTCGGGGGCGGCGGCCGCACGGATGACGAACCGCCGTTCTGAGGAACGGCACTCATAGTACGGAGAGAAAACCATGCCTAAAGCGCCCGCGCGCGAAAAGGTACTGAAGAAGAAGGCCTGCGCTTTCTGCAAGGAAGCCAAGTCCGGAATCGTCAATATCGATTACAAAGACACCACGCTGCTGCGTAAGTACGTCAGCGATCGCGGCAAGATCCGCGCTCGTCGCGTCACCGGCAACTGCGTGCAGCACCAGCGTGACATCGCTGTGGCCGTCAAGAACTCGCGTGAGGTGGCCCTGCTGCCTTACGTGTCGACCGCTCGCTGAGAAAGGGAGTCAGACAGATGAAGCTCATCCTCACCGCTGATGTCGACAACCTCGGTGCCCCGGGCGATCTCGTCGAGGTCAAGGACGGCTACGGCCGCAACTTCCTGCTGCCCCGCGGCCTGGCCATCGTGGCCACCCGTGGCGCCCAGAAGCAGGTCGACGGCATCCGTCGCGCCCAGGACGCCCGCAAGGTGCGCGACCTGGATCACGCCAACGAGCTGAAGCAGGCCATCGAGGGCCTGGAGTCGGTTTCGCTGGCCGTGAAGACCGCCGACAGCGGCAAGCTGTTCGGTTCGGTCACCACCACCGACGTGGCAGGCGCCATCAAGGCCGCCGGTGGCCCCGTGGTGGACAAGCGCAGCATCGAGCTGCCGAAGTCGCACATCAAGGCGACCGGCAAGCACGGCATCGTGGTGCACCTGCACCCCGATGTGGCTGCCAAGTTCAACCTCGAGGTTGCGGCGAACTGAGTTCGCTGGGAAACCACCCCTGTGTTCGACGCAGGGGTGGTTTCCTGCTGCCGTCATCCGGGTTTTCGGGCGATAGCTGACCGATTGCCGGGTTTGTCCCCGTGCGGCGTGCCGGTTTTCGGCCCCCGGTCGGCAACTCGCTGACCTCCGGTTATTCCACCTGTGGATGACCGAGGAAACCGACCGGTGTAATTGTGACACCGGTCATATCGTGCACGGCTGCTGTTTACCCAACACGCCCGGCCGTTCACCTTCACCGACACGCCGGTACTTCTTTCATCCACAGGTCGAGAGTTGGGTAAAACGGGGTCTAGCAGGGCGTTCCACCAGACTGACCTGGGTTTTCCCCACGTTTTCCACAGGAGCTGCACAACAGCGGGTGAACTACCCCCAAGTTATCCACAGTTGTGTGCACATATGGGGTTGGCGCGTCCCCGAAACGTCGCCTAGGTTCGTCGCATTGCCCTGCGCGCGACCCCGGGAATCACGCAGGCAACCGATTGCTGACAACCGTGTCGGTGCCCGGGAGTACAACGAGTTCATCGATGTGAAACCCCCGGTCTCGAGGGCAGAGAGGACGGTCTGGTGACTACCACCGGTGACCGCGCGCAAACCGACTTCCCGCCTGAGCCCCCCGGCGAGGACTTCGGCCGCCAGCCCCCGCACGACATGGCCGCCGAGCAGTCCGTCCTCGGCGGCATGCTGCTGAGCAAGGACGCCATCGCCGACGTCGTCGAGGTGCTGCGCCCCGGGGACTTCTACCGTCCCGCCCACCAGGCCATCTACGACACCATCCTCGACCTGTACGGCCGCGGCGAACCCGCCGACCCCGTCACCGTCTCCGCCGGCCTCGACCGCCGCGGCGAACTCAAGCGCATCGGCGGCCCGCCCTACCTGGTGACCCTCACCCAGACCGTCCCCACCGCCGCCAACGCCGGCTTCTACGCCGAGATCGTCGCCGAGAAGGCCATCCTGCGCCGCCTCGTCGAAGCGGGCACCCGCATCGTCCAGTTCGGCTACGCCGGCGCCGACGGCCAGGACGTCGCCGAGGTCGTCGACCGCGCCCAGGCCGAGATCTACGAGGTCACCGAGCGCCGCACCACCGAGGACTTCACCCCGCTGGAAGAACTCCTCCAGCCCACCATGGACGAAATCGACTCCATCGCCTCCCGCGGCGGCATCTCCCTCGGCGTCCCCACCGGCTTCACCGAACTCGACGAACTCACCAACGGGTTGCACGCGGGTCAGATGATCATCGTCGCCGCGCGACCGGGTGTGGGTAAAGCCCTCGCGCTCGACACTCCTCTGCCGACACCGACCGGGTGGACCACCATGGGCGAGGTCGGGGTGGGCGATGAGCTGCTCGACGCGCACGGCCGCCCGACGCATGTGATCGCGGCGACCGAGGTGATGACCGATCGTCCCTGCTACGAGGTCGAATTCTCCGACGGGACCGTACTCGTCGCGGACGCGCAGCATCAGTGGCTCACCGATACCCGGGCCTCTCGCCGTTCCGCGCAGGAGGCCGAGCGCGGGCGGACACAGCGGACCTTCGCCGCCATCCACACCACCGAGGACATCGCGAGAACCCTTCGCTGCGACACCGCGGACCGACGAATAAATCACTCCGTCACCAACGCACGGCCACTACAGCTGCCCGACCGCGATCTGCTGGTCCCGCCGTACACGCTCGGCGCCTGGTTGGGCGACGGCACCTACGAGGCCGCACAGATCACCTGTGTCGACCCGGAGATCGTGGCGCGCATCGAAGCGGAAGGCATCGTCGCGGTGCCCTCGCAATCGGCGCAGTGGCGATTCCAGCTGACGCTGCCGGCGGATGCGCCGGTCGCGGCTCGTGACTGCGTGGTCTGCGGTGCCGAGTTCGTTCCGTTCACCAGCGAGGTCCGCACCTGTGGGCGCTCGTGTGGCGGTAAGGCGCGCTTCGTGTCTGCCCCCGTTCCCGCGCCCAGCTGCGCCGAATGCGGCGGCCCTTCGATCGGGCTGCGCCTGTGCCAGTCCTGCCGGAACTCGGTCGGCAGCGTGCAGGCACGGCTGCGCACGCTCGGCGTACTTGGCGACAAGCACATTCCGACGGAGTATCTGCGGTCGTCCGAAACTCAGCGCCGGGCGCTGTTGGCGGGCCTGCTCGATACCGATGGGACGGTGACGCACGGTGGATCGGTGCAGTTCGCCGTCACCAGTGAGCAGCTGTTCCGCGATGTTCGGGAACTGGTCGTCAGCCTCGGTTATCGCTGTGGCGTAACGACCAAACGGGTTCGCGGCCGTTCGGAGCAGTCCTCGACCTGCTACATCCTCACCTTCGCCACCGACGAGGAAGTGTTCGGGCTGTACCGAAAGGCGCTGCTGCACAAGGAACGCCGCGCATCTCGCAACACTGCGCGCTCGAATTCGCGCTACATCGTCGATGTGCGGCGCATCGATTCGGTCCCGGTCCGCTGCGTCGAAGTCGACAATGCCGACCATCTGTACCTGGCCGGCCACTCGATGGTCCCGACACACAATTCCACGCTCGGTATGGATTTCATGCGGAGTTGCTCGATCAAGCATGGAATGGCCAGTGTCATCTTCTCGCTCGAGATGAGCCGGACCGAGATCGTGATGCGTCTGCTGTCGGCCGAGGCGAAGATCAAGCTCGGTGATATGCGTTCGGGGCGGATGAGTGATGACGACTGGACCAAGCTGGCTCGGCGGATGAGTGAGATCAGTGAGGCGCCGCTGTTCGTCGACGATTCGCCGAACCTGACCATGATGGAAATTCGAGCCAAGGCGCGGCGGCTCAAGCAGCGACACGATCTGAAACTCGTGGTGGTGGACTACCTCCAGCTGATGAGCTCGGGTAAGAAGGTCGAATCGCGACAGCAGGAAGTCTCGGAGTTCTCGCGCCATCTCAAGCTGTTGGCGAAGGAACTCGAAGTTCCAGTGATCGCGATCTCTCAGCTGAACCGTGGTCCGGAACAGCGAACGGACAAGCGGCCGATGGTCTCCGACCTTCGTGAGTCCGGATCGCTCGAACAGGACGCCGACATGGTCATCCTGCTGCACCGCCCCGACGCCTTCGAACGCGACGACCCCCGCGGCGGCGAGGCCGACCTCATCGTCGGCAAGCACCGTAACGGCCCCACCGCCACCATCACCGTGGCCCACCAGCTGCACCTGAGCCGGTTCGTGGACATGGCACGGGGCTGAGTACCTGGTGTCGGTCTTGCGATAGCGGCTGGGTATGGCCCCCAGGATTGGGGGCGGTGATACCTGTTTGCTCTAGTAACGATCGGTGGGGTGGGGGCGACATTCTTCGTGACATGCGGCCCGTCGGGGGGCCTGCCCCCACCTGTAGGTCTTCGAACGGGAAACTGCCATGAATCTGCGTGAGTTCCTTGCGAAACATCGGATCGCTTCGGCTGTTGCCGCGCCCGCGGCGTTGGGTGTCGCGGCGATTGTCGCGGCGTCGTTCGCGGTGACGTCGCAGGCGCCGTCGCCGGAGTACGAGCTCACCACCTCGGTGACCGAGTGCCGGGAGATGGTGACCATCTCGGTGGCGGGGCGTAACGACACTCCGGTCGCGGGGACCACCGCGATGCTGCTCGATGCCAACGGGAATCCGCTGCCCGCGGCGTTGTCGGGGGATCACAGCAGTGTGTGGGTGGATCCGGTGGTGAACGCGCCCGCCTCGAGTGTGGCCGATGGACAGTACGCGGCGGTGTACATCGCCTATCCGGCGAACATGTCCTCGTATGAGGACGCGGTCAACGCGGGGGTGGCCAACACTCAGCAGGTGATGCGCGAGATCTCGGCGGCCTGCCCGGACACCAAGTTCTCCATCGTCGGATACAGCGAGGGTGCCGACGTGGTGCGGCGGGTGGCCGAGGGCATCGGCAACGACAGCCCGGACGACGGGTTCGATGTGGTGAATCCCGATGACGTGCTCGGTGTGGTCATGTTCGCCGACGCGGGTCGCGCGGCCGGTGACGGTCCGTTCATCGGCGCCGAGGACCCCTTCGCCAACCCGGACGGTTTCGACCAGCGATACCAGGACGGCCGGACCCCGGTCTCGGGCAAGGGCGTGACCACCGGCGGCGACTTCGGTGCGCTCAACGGCAAGATCGCGTCGTTCTGCTCCGAGGGCGACCTCACCTGCGCCGCCCCCAAGAACATCTCGCTGCTGCAGCTGGCGGCCAATGTGGGCAGGCAGATCAATGTCGACGATCTGGAACGCGACGGGCTGACCCCGGCCACCGGCCAGGACATGGCCTTCACCCTCGGCCGGATCGCGATGGCGGCCTTCTCCGACATCGGCGCCAACCCGAACTGGATGGCCAGCGACGAGACCTTCCTCGACGTGCTGCTCAAGGTCTCCGATCCGGATTACGTGCCCGGCGAGACGAAGGCACCGTCGCAGGCCGACGCCATTGCCGCCGAGCAGATCTCGCCGCTGGCCTACCTGCCGCAGAAGATCTTCAACGAGATCGTCGGGCTGATCATCACCAACCAGAACACCATTCCGGTGGCGCTGAGCGATCCGTACCAGCTCACCCTCGGCCCGAACGGGACCGGTCACCACTTCGACTACTGGCGTGACTCCGATGAGGCGAACGGCAAGCCGCTGACCTCGGCCGAGTACGCGGCGGCATGGCTGACGCACCTGGCCAAGCAGGCGCAGGCGGGCGAGCCGGTGAACACCAAGGCCGCGCCGGAACCGGCCGACCTGGCCGCGGCGCGCGAGGCGGCGACGAGCACCAGGCAGGCGCCGACGACGACTTCGGCGGCCAAGACCACGTCGAAGACCACCACCTCGACGACCACGTCCAAGACCACCACCACGTCGAAGACGACCGAGCCGAGCACCACAACCAAGACGACCGAGCCCACCACGAGGTCCAAGACGACGGAGCCGACCACCACCACGCCGACCACGACCCCGTCGACGACCACCCCGTCCGAGACCACCGCCCCGTCGGCCCCCGCTCCGGAGCCTGTCACCAACCGGGCCGCCGCCCCGGTGACAACCACGGAGAGCTCGAGCACCACCGAGACCACGGCGGTGCCGCCGACCACGACCGTGGAACCGACGACCACCACCCCGGTCCCGGCGAACTAGTCACGACCGAAGTCCCCGGTAGCGCAGTCCGCTACCGGGGACTTCGGCTTTCCACCATGCCGATACCTCGTGAAGGGGTTCATCTCACTCCGCTCCCACGATCTCGACGACCGGGCCGAGCCGGCACCCCGAAACCGCATCCCGCGCGCCGCCGAGGCCACGCGAGTACCAGCTAGACCGCGATCGGCTCCGCTTCCTCGGTCGACGTTGCCCGCTCACCCCGCGTGGCCGCGATCAGCACGACCAACCCGGTGACGGCGAACCCCACACCCACCCACAGCGGGGATACCCACCCGAAGCCCGCGCTGATGGCCAGGCCCGACAACCAGACGCCCAGAAAGTTGCCGACGTTGAAGGCCGCGATATTGGCCGAGGACGCGAGAGTGGGCGCGTCGGCGGCATGGTCGAGGACGCGCATCTGCAGGCCGGGGGTGGCTCCGAAGCCGAAGAAGCCCATCGCCGGGAGCAGGAGCAGAGCGGCGATCTTGTGGTCGGCGAGCAGGGCGAACGCGGCGAGGGCGAGGCCGAGGCTCACGGTGAGCGCGAGCAGGGTGCGGGTGAGCGCGCGGTCGGCCCAGCGGCCGCCGAACAGGTTGCCGAAGAACAGGCCGACGCCGAAGAGCACGAGCAGCCAGGGCACCATGCCGTCGGAGAAGCCGGTGACGCGGGTGAGCAGCGGCTCGATGTACATGAACGCGCCGAACATGCCGCCGAACACCAGCACGGTCATGGCCAGCGAGTACCAGACCTGGGTGTTGCGGAACACCGAGAGCTCGGCGCGCAGGTTCGGGCGGGCGCTCGCGGCGGGCGCGTCGGGGACGAGCGCGGCGATCCCGGCCAGCGCGATCAGGCCGACGACGGTGATCACCGCGAAGGTCGCCCGCCAGCCCCACTCCTGACCGATGAAGGTGCCGAGCGGGACGCCGAGCACATTGGCGACGGTGAGCCCGCCGAACATGATCGAGATGGCCCCCGCCTTCTTCTCCGGCGCCACCAGCGAGGACGCCAGGACCGCGCCGATCCCGAAGAACGCGCCGTGGGCAAGCGCGGCGAGGACGCGCCCGCCGAGCAGCGCCGCATAGCCGGGAGCCAGCGCCGAGGCCGCATTGCCGACGATGAACAGCACCATGAGCAGCTGCAATGCCCGCTTGGGCTGCCACCGGTTGACCACCGGGGTGAGCCCGAGCGCCCCGACGACGACGGCGAGCGCGTAGCCGGAGATGAGATACCCGGCCGTCGGCACCGAGACCCCGAGATCGGCGGCGACCGGCGAGAGCAGCCCCGCGATGACGAACTCGGTGAGTCCGATGCCGAAGCCCCCGAGCGCGAGGGCGATGAGACCGAGTGGCATGTGCGCGCTTCCTTTCACCAGACGCCGATAACAAGCGTGTGCAACTAACAACAGGCGACGATAGTTGCACACGCGCTCTATTGCAACCGCCAGCTACACTCGGCACATGGGCATTGCGGATGACGCCGTCGAGGTGCGGGCGACGGGCTGGCGCACCCTGGCCGCGCTGCACGGGCACATCGAGTCCGCGCTGGAGCGCGAGCTGGTGCGCGAGCACGAACTGTCAGTCGTGGAGTACACCGTGCTCGACGCGCTCGCCCGCCAGGACGGCTGGCACATGCGGATCTCCCAGCTCGCCCGTGCCGCCGCGCTGTCGGCGAGCGCGACGACCCGGCTGGTCAACCGGCTGGAGAACCGGGGCCTGCTGGTGCGGGTGCTGTGCGCCGACGACCGTCGTGGCATCTACACCGAGCTCACCGAAACCGGTCGCGCCACATACGAAAAGGCGCGGCCGACGCATGATCACGCACTGGAGCAAGCACTTTCGGACGCCGAACAACTCCCCGAACTGGCCCCGCTGGTCGCCTTCCTGCACCGGGTTCCGGCACCGAACTGAGCCCGACACCCCCGGCGACATCGGGGCAACGCGCCGATCATGGTGACTGTGCGGAGCCACGATGCAATGATCGGCGGGTGACTCAGTGGCTCCCACTCCTCGGTTCGCTCGTCGTCGCCGCAGCAGTTCTGGTCGGCGTCATCGCCAACAACCGCACGCATCGCGAAGGCATCGCGGCGGCCGACGAGCGCGGCAGGCAGGCGCTCGACGCCGCGCAGCGCAATGTCGAGCTGTCGAACATGGTGGGCGATCAGCGTGATCACGAGGCGTGGCGGCGCGAGGCCGTGCTCGCCGCGGTCGCCTCGATCCTGGAGACCTCGGCCTCGGTGCGGGCCGATCTGACCAACTGTGGCGAATGGGATCTGGTCACCGTCGAGGAGATCGACGGCGTCGGCGCGCAGATCCACAAGGTGATCTGGGACCGGCCCAGCGGCATGCTGACCCGCCTGCGGGTGGTGTCCCATCGCCGCATCTCGAGCAAGTGCGAGGACCTGCTGCGCACGCTCACCGCCGCCCAGCACATCACCATGCAGCGGCTCAAGCTGCACATCGATGTGGAGGCCACCGTCGACGAGATCGAAGAGATGGCCTCGCTGTGGCAGAAGGCGATGCGCCATGCCGCCGAGCAGGAGCGGGCGCTGGTGGAGATCACCCGGCTCGAGCTCGGCATCGCGGTCGCCACGAAAGGTCCTGCGGTAGCCGCGGTTCCGGCGCAGGCCGCGGCTCCGGTCGAGGCCGAGGCACAGCCGGTCGCCACCGTCGCCGAGCCGGTCGCCACCGAAACGGCGCCGGTCACCACCGTTGCCGGGCCGGTCGAAGCCGTCGCCGAGCCGGTCGCGGAGCAGACCGTCGCGGGCCAGGTCGCCGAGACCGCCGACGCGGCAACCGAACCCACCGAACGGCAGCCGGTGGCCGATGCCGACGACGCGGAGCAGCAGCATCGCACCGAGACCGTCCGGGTCTGATCCGCACGTCTCACCCGGGTACCCCGCTGCGCGCGTTCGCCTGACGCGGGTCCATACGTCCGGGTAACTTGGAGCACGGCGCGTGTTGTTCGCGCGCCGACCCGACAGCGTGGTCGATCGTCTACAGATTCGCATGAACCACTCTCGTCAGGGGGCGATCAGTCATGGAGTTCATCGCGCCGTTGGATGCGCTGTTCCTACTCGCGGAGTCGCGCGAACACCCGATGCATGTCGGCTCACTGCAGCTGTTCGAGCCGCCCGAAGACGCGGGGCCGGACTATCTGCGGGAGTTCCGCGACGCACTGCTGGCGGACAAGACCTTCCGCCCCACCTTCCGCAAGCGACCGGCCACCTGGCTCGGCGCGCCCCAGCTGGCCTGGGCTCAGGACGACGAGGTCGACCTGGACTATCACGTGCAGCGCAGCGCCCTGCCCGCGCCGGGCCGGATCGGCCAACTGCTCGACCACACCTCGACGCTGCACAGCGCACTGCTCGACCGGCACCGCCCGATGTGGGAGCTGCATTTCGTCGAGGGCCTGGCCGACGGCCGCTTCGCGCTGTATTCGAAGATGCACCACGCGCTCATCGACGGGGTGTCCGCGCAGCGGCTGTTACGCCGCACGCTCACCACCGATCCGTTCGCCGCCGAGGTGAAGACGCCGTGGAACCTGCCGCGCAAGCAGCGCCCGGAGGCCCGCGCGCAGTCGAAGTCGGGGCTGGGCGGGCTGCTCGGCGGCATGAACTCGGCGGCCTCGGCGACGGCGGCGCTCATGCGGGCCACCCGCACCGGCCTGTTGCAGCAGCAGCTGACGCTGCCGTTCGAGGCGCCGCGCACGCTGTTCAATGTGCCGATCGGTGGTGCGCGCAAGTGCGCGGTGCGCAGCTGGTCGATGGACCGGGTCAAGCAGGTGAAGAAGGCGACGGGCACCACCGTCAACGATGTGGTGCTGGCGATGTCGGCCGGGGCGCTGCGGTCGTATCTGCTGGAGCGCAACGCCTTACCGGACAAGCCGATGATCGCGATGGTGCCGATGTCGCTGCGCGATCCCGACGACACCGACACCCAGGGCGTGAAGATCGCCGCGCTGCTGTGCAATCTGGGCACCGATGTCGCCGATCCGCTGGAGCGGCTGCGGGTGGTGAGTGAATCGACGCAACGCAACAAGGAGGTGTATCGCTCGCTCACGCCGGCGCAGACGCTGGCGGTGGCCGGGGTGATGCTGAGTCCGATGGCGGCGATGCTGCTGCCCGGGTTCGCCTCGATGGGGACGCCGCCGTTCAACATCGTCATCTCGAATGTGCCGGGGGCGCGCGAGCCGCTGTACTGGAACGGCGCGCGCCTGGATGCCGCCTATCCGCTGTCCATCCCACTGGACGGCCAGGCCGTGAACATCACCCTCACCTCCAATGGCGACAACCTCGATTTCGGTCTGGTCGGATGCCGTCGCACCCTGCCCGACCTGCACCGATTGCTCGACCACCTGGAGGATTCGCTGGCCGCGCTCGAGGACGCCGCTGCCTGAAATCGACCATTCTCAGACAAACTAGAACGTGTTACAGTTCGGTATGCGTACCGAATTCTGCGAACAGCTCGGCATCGAGTTCCCCCTCTTCGCCTTCACCCACTGCCGCGACGTGGTGGCAGCGGTGAGCAACGCGGGCGGGCTGGGGGTGCTCGGGGCGGTCGGCTTCACCGCCGAGGAACTCGAGGTCGAGCTGGCCTGGCTCGACGAGCACGTCACCGGGATCTACGGCGTCGACCTGGTGATCCCGTCGAAGTACGAGGGCAAGGGCGTCGACGGGCTCAGTCCCGAGCAGCTGGAAAAGCAGCTGGCGCAGATGGTTCCGCAGGGCCATCGCGACTTCGCCCAGCAGATCCTCACCGAGCACAACGTGCCCGCCCTGCCCGACGGCGAGCACCACAACGAGCTGCTCGGCTGGACCGCGACCACCGCCGGTCCGCAGGTGGACGTGATCCTGAACCATCCGAAGGCCAAGCTGGTCGCCAACGCGCTCGGCACCCCGCCCGCCGATGTGGTGGCGCGGATCCAGGAGTCGGGCCGGGTGATCGGCGCGCTGTGCGGCTCGGTGAAGCACGCGCAGAACCACAAGGACGCCGGGCTCGACTTCGTGGTGTGTCAGGGCACCGAGGGCGGCGGACACTGCGGTGAGGTGTCATCGCTGGTGCTGTGGCCGCAGGTCATCGACGCCGTCGGCGATCTGCCGGTGCTCGCGGCCGGCGGCATCGGCAACGGCGCGCAGGTCGCGGCGGCGCTGGCGATGGGCGCGGCGGGCGCGTGGACCGGCTCGCTGTGGCTCACCGTCGAGGAGGCCAATGTGCCGCCCGCGCAGATGAGCACCTACCTCGACGCCAGCAGCCACGACACCATCCGCTCGCGCTCGTGGACCGGCAAGCCGTGCCGCATGCTGCGCAACGACTGGACCGACGCCTGGGAGGCCACCGACACTCCCGACCCGCTGCCGATGCCGCTGCAGATGATGGTGGCCCTCGACGGCGTGAAGCGCGGGCACCGCTACCCCGAGGCGGCCAAGGACGTGAACTTCAATCCGGTCGGCCAGGTGGTCGGCATGATGAACAAGGTCGAACGCAGCGCGGATGTGATCAACCGCCTCGTCGAGGAGTACGTCACGGCCTACGACCGCCTGACCAAGCTCAACGGGTGATCCACGCGTGCCGGGAGCACACACGCTCCCGGCAGCGCCGCCAATACCCCTAGACTCGCCCTATCTCACCCGCGATGCGGGCGATGCGCGAGGACGGGCATCGCCACGCACCATGGCCCAACGGTTGCGGACGGCGGTGACATGGACTCCGAGCACAGGTACACCAGCTGGAAAGCCGCCCGGTTCCGGGTGGAGCGCGCGATCGCCAACGCCCGGGCGCAGTACACCGCGGCCCTGCCGACCCGGCCGATTCCGAAACCTCCGGCCGAACCGCCGGTGCCCGCCGATCTGCTGAACCTGCTCTGCCGCATCGGGGTCGCGCTGGTCGGGGCGGGTGAGACCTCGGCGCGGGTGCAGGAGATCCTCGACAAGCTGTCCCGGCGCTACGGCAGCGACAACATCCACTTCATGGTGCTGCCGACGGCGGTGTTCGTGCGGGTGCGCACGGTCGGCGACTCGGCGGTCGACATGCTCGACGCGCGCGTCGGCACCCTGCCGCTGGACCAGATCGCCGGGCTGTACCGGCTCATCGACACCATCGAGCGGGACGCGCCGCCGCCGACGCGGGCCTCCGACGACCTCGACGCGCTGCTGGCGGCGAAGCCCGGCAGCCCGCCGTGGCTGATCCTGCTCGGGCAGGTCGTGCTGACGGTCGGCCTGGGGATGATGCTCAATCCGGGCGCGCGGGCGCTGGTCGGCTATGTGGTGCTCGGTTTGGTCGTCGGCGTGCTCACCCAGCTCGCCGACCGGGTGCGGCTGCTGTCGATGGCGCTGCCGGTGGTCGCCTCGGCGCTGGTCGCGGCGCTGGCCTTCGGGTTTCCCGGCACGCTCGCCGGTGGGCAACCGCAGCAGTTGCTGATTCCGGCGGTCGCGACGCTGCTGCCCGGCGCGATGCTCACCAACGGCACGATCGAGCTGGCGACGGGATCGATGGTCGCGGGCGCGAGCCGGGTCGTCTACGGCATCAACATGCTGTTCCTGCTCGCGTTCGGCATCTACATCGGGATCAGTGTGCTCGGGCAGCTGGAGACGCCGCCGGTGAGCGACGCCCGGTTGGGCTGGTGGGCACCGCTGCTCGGGGTGCTGCTGATCTGTTACGGGCACTCGTGGCGGTCGAGCGCGCCGCAGAATTCGGTGGGCTGGCTGCTGCTGGTCCTCTACATCACCTTCGCCGCGCAGTTGGTCGGCAAGACCGTGTCCGGCCCGCTGACCGGCGCGTTCCTCGGCGGACTCATCGCGGTACCGGCCGCCTATCTGATCCAGGGCCGCAAGCACGCGCCGCCGACCCAGGTGGCGTTCCTGCCCGCGTTCTGGATGCTGGTACCCGGCGGGATCAGCCTGACCGGGGTCTCGGAGCTGGTGCTGCACACGACCGGCGGCGCGGCGACCGGCGGGCTGGAAGTGCTGGTCTCGGCGCTGCTGTCGGTGATGTCGATCGCGCTCGGGGTGATGGTCGGGTCCGGGCTGACCAACTCACGCCCACCGCACGTCGGCACGATTCTGGAGTCGGTGCTGCCGCAGGGGCGCCATCTGCCCTGGCACCACGGTTCGGACACGAAGGACAAATCCGACTCAGACAGCTGAGTACAAGATCAGGCCGTGGCCGCCGTGGATTCGACGGGTGCCTCGCCGACGAGCTCGTCGAATCGGGCGATCACCTTCTCGTGATAGAGCGCGAAGAGGTCCTCGAACAGGGCGAGCTGAGCCTCCGAGGGCGCCGACTCGGCATCCCACACCGCGAGCAGCGCCCGCCAGACCAGCACATGCAGGTCGGCCGCGACCGCGAAGTAGGCGGCCACCGCCTCCGGCACCTCGACGACCATGTCGGCGATCGAATTCAGCACGGCGCGCTGCATGCTCATCCCGAGCACGCCGAGCAGCCTGCGCACCAGGGCCATCTCGGCGGCGATGATGCGCGGGTGGTCGGGCACGGCGTTGCGGGCCATCGCCTCGAGCTCGTCGACGGCGGCGGCCAGTTCGGCCGGATCGAGCACCTTCTCCGCGGCGGTGTAGCCGAGCAGGGCCTCGAGCACGATGCCGCGCTCCACCTCGACGATGTCGGTGAACATCTCCGCGGCGACCGCGGGGGCGGTGATGGAGAACCGGAACAGGTGCCGGTAGACGTCCATCCCGCCCGCTTCGCGCACATCGCGGATGGTGAAGCCCTTACCGCGACGCGCCTCGACGAAGCCGTAGGACTCCAGCCTGCCGAGGGTGAGCTGGGCGGTCGCGCGGTTCATCCCGAACTCCTCGGCGACCTGGCGCACCGACGGCATCAGCTCGCCGGGCCGGTACTCACCGGTGGCGACCCGGCGTGCCAACTCGTCGGCAACGTCGGCGACCACCGTCCGGGATCCCATCGAAGAAACACCTTTCGGTCATGATCCGGCTACGTCCCAGACAGTTTAGGCGCAGATACCCCACCCCGCACCCACCCGCGGGCGCTGTGGGGCGGTTCACGTCCCCCGGCCGATCATCTCCACAAACCGACCGAACAGCCCGTTCGGCAAGCGCCCGGCGACAGCCGAAACGACCGTCAACATGCACGGTGACCGGGGGAAACGTGCACGGCGAAAAGGCGCGTGTGGATCAGACAGGCTGGCTAGATCATCTGCTTTTCGCTCATCCAGCGCATGACCGGCCAGCCGAGGGCGACCGGGATCCAGCAGGTCAGGACGCGGTAGAGCAGGACGGCGGGCACCGCGATCTCGGCGGGGACGCCGAAGGCCGCCAGGCCACCGATCAGTGCCGCCTCGACCGCGCCGACGCCACCGGGTGTCGGCGCGGCCGAGGCCAGCGTGCCGCCGATCATGGTGACGATGGTGACGGTGACGAAATTCGTTCCGCCGCCGAAGGCTTCGACGCTGGCCCACAGCGCGAGCGCCTGGCCGAGCGTGATCGCCCCACATCCGCCGACGATCACCGCGAACCGCTTCGGATCGCGACCGAGGTCGATCAGCTCGCCGACGACCTCCTTCAACTGCGGGCGCACCGAATGATTCACCCAGCGGCGCAGTTTCGGCACGAACATGAACGCGCCGACCAACCCGAGGACCACCCCGGCGGCCAGGTACAGCACCGACGCGTCGGGCACGATGTGGGCCAGATTCGTCGAGGTTCCGGCGATCACACTGAAGATGACGAGCAGCGTGAGATGGGTGATCACCTGCATCGATTGCTGCAGCGCCACCGCCGCGGTCGCGCGCATCGTCGTCATTCCGGCCTGCTGCAGGAAGCGCACACTCAGCGCCAATCCGCCGACACCGGCGGGCGTGGTCGTCGCGACGAAGGTGTTGGCCAGCTGTTCCACGACCAGGTACCGCACCTTGATCAGCCCGTCCGCGCAGGCCCAGAGCGCGGCGGCGGCGCCGACATAGGTGAGTCCGGAGATGGCGAGGCCGAGCAGCGCCCACCACCAGTTGAGGGTGCGCAGCTGGCTGAAGAAGGTGGGCACCTGGCTGAAGAACGGGTAGGCCACGTAGACCAACCCGACCAGCAGCACCAGCTGGATGATCTGGTTGCGGGTGAAGCGGGTGAGCTGTTCGGACTGGATGCGGTCGTGGCCGGTCTGGGAACGCACCTCCTCGCGCGCGGTCGCCATCACCTTGGTCCACTCGGGCACCGATTTGCGGATGCCGGTCGGCATGGCCGATTTGGTCAGGCGCCGCGCCGCGGTGACGACGGTGTCCTCGCCGAGCACCTCGATCGCCGTCGCCACCGCCTCGCGCTTGCCGAACAGCGACGTGGTCGACACGAGCAGCTGCGCGATGTCGGTCTGCCGCTGCGCCTCGGACGCGCCGAACTCGGCGGCGGAGAAACCGCCGAACAGGGTGTCGCCCTGGCTGACTCGCACCTGGTCCGGTTGCAGATCGCCGTGGCTGATCTGGTTCTCGTGCATGCGCAGCAGCGAGCGCCACACCCCGGGCAGCACCTGCGCGGACAGCTTCCGGATCGGCGTGCCACGGGGGACGGTGTGCGCGTACAGCATCCAGCCGCGATCGAGCCCGGCCACCGCGACCTGATGGCTGTCGGCCATGCCGAGCTCGCCGATCGCGATCCCGAGCAGCGCCCGATGCTCGACGGCCCGGTGCATCGATCCGTGCAGCGGCGCGGTCTCGCTGGAGCGGAAGGTGATCCAGCGCCACACCTGCCGGATCGCACCGAAGCTGCGCTGGTTCTTGCCGTACATCTCCACGACGAGCTCGGATTCGGGCCCGTCGACCTCGGTGGCCAGCAGCAGCGGTCCGCGGCCCGCGGGCCGGTCGACCCGGAAGGCGCGCACCGTGTATCCGCGCCGGGCCAGCACGCGGACCGCGGCCTCCAGCGGTACCTCGAGCGCGGGCGTGCCGACCAGCCAGACGATCACCGCGCCGACCAGCCAGCCGACGACGAGCCCGAGCATCGCCCGCGCGGGCACCACCGAGCTGACCACCAGGTGGATGGGCGCGAACATCAACAGCAGGAACCACATCCAGCGCCGCGGCCGCACCGGCAGCCAGGGACTGGACACGGTGAGCATGGCCGCGAGCATGGCGATCCAGCGCGGGTCGTCGAGGAATTGCGACAGGAAGGTGTCGAACCGGTCCGGCACCGGCAGATGCCATTTCGGCGTCGAGATGCCCGCCCCGGTGACCGAGAGGGCGAGGACCGCGAGCAGGCCGGCGGCCGCGTAGCCCGCGAGCAGTTTCCACTGCCTGCGCAGCACCAGTTCGATGAGGATGGCGAACGGCAGTGCCAGGATGAGCATTCCGTAGACCAGGTAGACCATCGTCGACTGGTCCGGGCTCAGGAAGCCGACGATGTTGGACACCGAGCGTTCCAGTGCCAGCCACTCCGGCCGGGTGATCAGCGAGCCCGCGACCACCACGCCGACACCCATCGCCGCCAGCACGACGCGGACGATGTCGCTGGTACGCCGGGTCCGCGGCTGCAGGAGACTTCCCGTGACGGGAATCTCCCGACCGTCGACTCGCATGAGCCGCACGATACACACCGACACGCCGTCGACCCGCCGTGACATCGCACATTCTCCCGGTCACCTCAGTGTGGCGTGAAGCGAGTCACAGGCCGTCACAAACGATCCGCGGATCCCGTCCAGAAGTCAGGGAATGACCCTCAGCCGGAAGGAACGATCATGCAGGTTCTGCTCGCGGGCGCCACCGGTGCCATCGGCCGCCCACTGATCCGCGCGTTGACCACGAACGGGCACACCGTGCTCGCGCTCGTCCGCAATCGGGCCAACCACGCGCTGGCGAAGGAACTCGGCGCCGAGCCGATCGCCGCCGACGTCCTCGATCGCGACGCGCTGCTGCGCGCACTCGACGGCCGACGCGCCGACGCGGTGATCCACCAGGCGACCGCCCTGCGCGCAGCCAAGCCGGCACGCCGGATCCCGGTCGACGACCCGACCGGCCTGCTGCGCACCCACGGCACCGCCAACCTGCTCGACGCCGCCGAACTGCTCGGCGCCCGCCGCTTCCTGGTCCAGTCGCTGATCCTCGGCTACGGCTATCACGACCACGGCGAGCGCCCGCTCACCGAACGCGACCAGTTCGGCGTCTACGACGGCGGCGCGGCCGACGAGGTGGTGCGCGCCTGCGTCGCGGGCGAGGAGCAGGTGTTCGACGCGGCGGGCGTCGACGGCATCGCGCTGCGCTACGGACTGTTCTACGGCCCCGGCGCGTTCAGCGACCTGTTCGCCGACCTGATGCGCAAGCACGCCCCGGTGGGCCCCCTCGGCCCCGGCGGCGTGAACAGCTGGATCCACGTCGAGGACGCGGCCGCCGCGACCGTCGCCGCCCTCGACCGAGGCACCCCCGGCCGCGCCTACAACCTGGCCGACGACACCCCGATCACCTGGCGCGAGTTCATCACCGAGGTCGCGCGCAGTCAGCAGACCCCACGCCCGATCCGCCTGCCCGCCTGGCTGATCCGCCTCGCCGTCCCCTACATCGGCGCCCTCATGGCGGATACGTCGATGCGCATCTCGAGCGCACTCGCCCACGAGGAACTGGAGTGGCGACCGCGCTATGCGAGCGTCGCCGAGGGCCTCGCCGTGCGGTGAGGCCGCGGCGATGCTCGCCGGGCTGCCCCAGGGTGAACCTGGGCATGGCGCGGTCGGCGCACACGCACGGATGCGTCGGTCCGGACACCAACGCACGAGCCAGCACGCAGGTGGGCGCGTGCGTCAGGGCGTGAGATAGCGCGTGCGATACCGCGGGGGTCAGTGCGCGCGGGGGTCAGTGCGTGCCGCGACGGCGGCCCGGTCGTGGCCAGGGATGAGTTCGATGTCGGCAGGGAGCGCGTGGAGGCGGTGGATGGTTTCGAAGGCGAGGTTGCGGTCGGCGTCGACCAGCTGGCCGGGCAGGGGTGCCGTTTCGCGGAGGAGTTCGACCTGCAGTCGGCTCCAGACCGCGTCGCCCGCGAGCAGGACGCGGGTTCCGTCGTCGACGGCGAGGAGCACGCCGACGCTGCCGGGCGTGTGTCCGGCCAGGTCGACGAGCAGGACCGAGCCGTCGCCGAGGAGGTCGTGGCTGCGGGCGAAGGTGAGGACGGGTGGGCCGTCGAGTTCGTAGAGGTCGAAGATCCGGCCGCGCAACGGGCCGCGGGCCACGCCGAGGGGGGCGTGCGATCCGCCCATGGCCCAGCGGTATTCGACGCTCGGCACCCGGATGGGCACCCAGCCGGGCAGTTCGTAGAGTCCGGCGACGTGGTCCCAGTGCAGGTGGGTGGGCAGCACGAAGTCGATGTCGGCGCCGGTGAGGTCGTTGGCGGCCAGCACCTCGCTCAGGCCGTGCACCGGCTGCTCGGGGCTGACCAGCAGCGGCACCGGGAACGGCAGCTCGGGCAGTACCCGCTGGTGCACACCGGCGCAGATCGCCGGGTCGACGAGGAAGGTGGCGCTGGGATGGCGGATCAGGAAGGCCGCCATGGTCAGCGAGGTGCTCCGCAGCGTGCGCACGCCCTCGACGACGATCGCGGTCGGCGCGGACAGCTGCCCTTGGACGAGCGCGGTGAGCCCGACGGTGTTGTGGGCCGGGGGCAGGGGCGCGGACTCGAGCCTGTCGAGGAATTCCGGATCGGCGCCGCGCGGCCACAGCAGCCGCGGGCCGGTGGCGGCAGCGGCGACACAGCAGGCGAGAAGCGTCGATAACATCGGCGTGCGCTCACCCATAGTTGCCACCGTAGGCGATCGCCCAGACCGGGACCACCGAACGAAATTTCACCGACAACGGCTCGGCACCGGTCACACCAATAATCGATAACATCTGGCAACGCTCCCGCTATCTGTCTCCGCCGCGGCGGATGATCGTTCGATGGCAGACCAGATCATCACGGTGCAGTGGAAGGCCACCCCGGACGACCACGACTATCCGGCCGCGGCCGACTATCTCGCGCTGCTCGCCGCCGACGACGTGGTCGAGGCGATCGTGGCGGAGCTGCGCCGGGCGCCGGTGGTGGTGAAGAAGGCCAAGGACATCCTGCGCGCCTCCCGGCTCGAAGCGCTCACCCCGGACAATCCACATGTGCGCAGGGACCTGCTCAAGGTCAACGAGAACAAGAAGCTCTCGCCGATTCTGCTGGTGCGCGGCGACTGCCGCCGAAATGTCCCGATGCTGATCGCCGACGGCTACCACCGGGTGTGCGCGCTGTACTGGGCCGACGAGAACATCGAGATTCCCGCCAAGATCGCGGCGCTGCCCTAGTCGGTGCGGCCCATCAGCCGATCGGTCTCACGGCGTTCACGTTTCGTGGGCCGGCCCGCACCACGATCACGCTGCGGCAGCGTGGCGAGGACTTCCTTGGGTGGTGGCGGCGGCGAGCGGTCGATCAGGCACTGCGCGGCGATCGGCGGACCGACCCGCTTGTGGATGATCCGCTCGACGACGACGATCCGCTCCAGACCGGCGTGCCGGATCCTGATCTCGTCACCGAGGCGTACCGGCTGGGCCGGTTTCACGGTGACGCCGTTGATGCGCACGTGCCCGGCGCGGCAGGCTTCCGCCGCGGCCGAGCGCGTTTTGAACAATCGGACCGCCCAGATCCACGAATCGACGCGGGCCTGGGTGACGGAGCGTTGTTCCGCGGGGGACACCCCTTAGACGATACGGCGTGCCGTGACGACCTGGTCGGCGCTGAGCTGGGTGTAGGACACCGGGGTGCCCGACTGCACCGCGTTCAGCAGCTGACCGTTGCCCGCGTAGATGCCGACGTGGCCACCACCGTTGGTGATGACGATGTCACCGGCCTGCAGGTTGTCGAAGGAGACGGGCGCGCCCACGTGGGACTGCTCGAAGCTGGTGCGCGGCAGCTCGACACCGGCCTGGCGGTAGGCCCACTGCACGAGACCGGAGCAGTCGAAGCTCGACGGACCGGCAGCGCCCCAGTTGTACTGGGCGCCGACCTTGGTGCGCGCGGCATCGAGGGCGATGTCGGCCGGCGTCTGCTGCTGCTGGAAAGGATTGTCGAAGGTGACGCTCGGCAGCTGCGGCGCGGCCTGGCCCTGCGGGGCCACCATCGCCTGCAGTTCCTTCTCCAGCTGCTGCGCGGGCTGCTCGAGCTCGGGCGGCAGATCGAAGTTACCGAGGCCGGGGATGTTGATCGTGGCGGCCTGCGAAATCGCGGGCATCGCACCGGTCGTGGCGGCCACCGCACCCATGACGAGTGCACCCTTGACGGAATTCGGCAGACGAGAATCCCGCTGCAAGCTGTGTTTACCCACCGAGACGAGTCTCCGATCTTGCTGCTCTCCCGCCGTGGTGTACCGGGATCGCTTGGCGATCACGACTTTCGGCGGTGACCCATGGCGCCGATTCTCTTACGAACCGACAGACTCCACTAAGTCACGAGAAGATTACGGCTTGGCCCTCATGCTGTCCAGCGATGCGCGCAAGTTGTTTTCCCGTGGGCGTGAAAGCCCTGAACAAGACCCGTATCACCGGCGTGTCGCCACGCGTAACGGCTCGATCTCCGCCGAGCCGTCGCGGTCATCGATCGTGACCATCACGCAGCCCGAGGGCGCGTTCGAGCTCCTCGATGCGCTGACGCGCGTCGGCCAGGTCCACCTCCATCCGGCCGAGCGCGATCACCAGCGGACCGACGGCGAGGTCGGCCACCACCTGCGGATCGTCGTAGCCGGTGCCGATGCTGGCCAGCAGGCCGCGCCGGATGGTGTCGGCCAGGTAGGCGCCCTGCGGCAGCGGCCAGCCCGCCACGATCTCGGCGGTGGAGGTCACCATCGGGTCGTGACCGTCGAATTCGGGTTCTGCGACCATGGGCGCTCCGTTCCGGTTCCACTCACACGTCTGGGGTTCGCTAGCAGTATCTAGGACACAGCCCAGAGTTACCGAGATTCCGCTGTGGCGACGCGCTACGGTTGTCCGGCATGGACCCCGTGCGCAATCCGTATGCTCCCGGCGCCGGTCAGCGTCCGCCCGAATTGGCCGGGCGCGACAAGCAACTCGCCGCGTTCGACATCGTGCTCGAACGGATCGCCCGCGGCAGGCCGGAACGCAGCGTGATGCTCACCGGATTGCGCGGGGTCGGAAAGACCGTGCTGCTCAACCAGCTTCGCTCGGCCGCCATCTCGCGCGGCTGGGGCACCGGCAAGATCGAGGCCCGGCCCGATCAGGATCTGCGCAGGCCACTGTCGTCTGCCCTGCACATGTCGGTGCGCGCGATCGCGATGGCGCACCGCAATCCCGAGCGTGTCGACGATTTCCTCGGCATCCTCAAGGCCTTCGCCCTGCGCGCCACCGCCGACAAGGGGATGCGGGAACGCTGGCAGCCGGGCATCGACGTGCCCGCGGTGACCGGGCGGGCCGATTCCGGCGACATCGAGATCGACCTGATCGAGCTGTTCAAGGAGGCCGCGGCGCTGGCCGCCGACATCGGCGTCGGGATCGGCGTCTTCATCGACGAGATGCAGGATCTGGGCCCGGCGGATGTGTCCGCGATCTGCGGCGCCTGCCACGAGCTGAGTCAAGACGGCGCGCCGTTGATCGTGGTCGGTGCCGGACTGCCGCATCTGCCCGCGGTGCTCTCGGCGTCCAAGAGCTACTCCGAGCGACTGTTCAGTTACCACCGGATCGATCGGCTGGACCGGGAGTCGGCCGACCTGGCGCTGATCGCCCCGGCCGAACGCGAGGAGGTGAAGTTCACCTCCGAGGCGCTCGACTCGCTGTATCAGCGCGCCGACGGCTACCCCTATTTCGTGCAGGCCTACGGCAAGGCGGCCTGGGATCAGGCGCCGGAGAGCCCGATCACCGCCGAGGACGTCGAGGTGGCGGCCCCGGCGGCGGAGGAGGAGCTGGCGGTCGGCTTCTTCGGTTCGCGCTACGAGCGCGCCACCCCGGCCGAACGCGAGTACATGCGCGCGATGGCCGATCTGTCCGGTGACGACGGCCCGGTCGCGACCGCGGCGGTGGCCGCCGAGCTGGGCCGCAAGCCTGCCTCGGTCTCCCCCGCCCGCGACGGGCTGATCAAGAAGGGCCTGATCTACTCCGCCGAGCGCGGCACGATCGGCTTCACCGTGCCGCACTTCGGTCGGTATCTGCGCAGCGTATGAATCTCTTCGGGTTTCTAGTTCATTTCGAAGAAAGCCGAAGACAACCCTCACGAGTCTCTACTCGATACCTGTCTGCATATATCTAGCCAGAACCCTAGATTTCCGTAGATATTCCTGCGATCACGGGAACGGCCGCAATGGGATCGGTTGCGCATCGGGTGGATAACGCGAGGTATAGGCGGCTAACGGGCCGGAAACCTAGTCCGAAAAGCCCAGCAGGAAGGAGGCCCGACATGTCGGAGAACTTCGCGGACCTCGACGGACGCCGTGCCACAGTCGTCGCCGATGACGGTGTGCCGATCGCGGTCCGTAGCTTCGGTTCGGTCGACGCGCCGCTGACCGTCGTCTTCGTCCACGGCCACTGCCTGCACACCGAATCGTGGTCGTTCCTGCGCGAACAGCTGCTGCGGCACTGGGACACCGACACCAGGATGGTCTTCTACGACCACCGCGGCCACGGCGAATCCGGGCACGCCCACCACGACACCTACACCATCGACCAGCTGGCCACCGATCTCGACGCGGTGCTGCGCGCGGTCGCGCCGATCGGGCCGATCGTCCTGGTCGGGCACTCCATGGGCGCGATGGTGCTGCTGGCCTACGCCCGGCTGTTCCCGGCGACGATCGGGCACCGGGTGGCCGGGATCGGGCTCATCGCGGGCGCGGCGGGCGGGATCACCGAGGTCGGCCTCGGCCGGCTGCTCAACCGGCACGCCGTCGCCTCGCTGCAACGCGCCGTGGTCAGGGCGCCGCGGGTGATGCAGGCGTCGAAGCGCTTCTCCCGCTGGATCTTCGGGCCGCTGATCCGCGAGGCCAGCGCGGGTACCCGGCGGGTGAATCCGCGGATCGTCGCCATCGCCACGGCGGTACTCAACGAGACGCCGCTGCTGACCGTCTCGGGCTTCCTGAGTTCGCTGCTCGACTTCGACGAGGCGCACACCCTCGGCAAGCTCGGCGATCTGCCCGCGCTCGTGCTGGCGGGCTCGGCCGATCTCATGGTGCCGTTCACGCATTCGGTGGTGCTGGCCTCCCAGCTCGCCGGTGCCGAGCTGGTGCGGATCGAGGGCGCGGGGCACAGCGTGATCCTCGAGCGCGCGGAGGAGGTCGCCCATTCGATCACCGCGCTGGTCGAGCGGGCGGGTGCGAGCGTGCGCGGACGCTACGCGGTCGCGGGCTGAGTACCGAACAGTTACCGGACAGCAACTCCGCGATCCCGGCCAACTTCGGCGGAAACCGAAAAGTTCAGTTACTGTGGTGGAGATCACGTTGTGTGGTGAGTCACACGACTCGGTGCAGTGCGGCCCGGGGTTTCACGGGCGTGCCAGTGATCCGACGAGTCGGTATGCCCGCCATATACACAGGAGGTAACGATGACACGCAGCGATATCGCGGAACTGCGCTACGCGGTCGGCCAACTCCGGCAATCGATCGGCGCACTGCGCTCCAACTACGGCGACGCGGCCACCGTGCGCCGGTTGGAGAACGACCTCGAGCGGCTCGTCATCGACGCCGAGGAGTTCGAGCAGGCACCGCCGCCGGAGCTCGCCGTTCCCCGCCGGTCCGAACCCATCTACGTCCCCGACAGCAAGTCCGACGAGGCCGCCTGGATGGGCGCGCAGGACGAGGGACTGGGCTTCCACTCCCGCCCGCGCACCAAATAGACCTCGCGCACCGGCAAGACCTTGTTCACCGGCGCGGCGGCCCTGCTACCAGGACCGCCGCGCCGACCTCTGTATATATGGCGGCTGGCGCCGCGGGTTCCTGGTGTTTGCAGCTCAGGCGCGGTGTTTGCCCAGGCGGCGGGGACGGGAGCCGTGGAAGCGGGCACCGCGCGGTACCTCCACCGGTTCGGCTTGTTCGGCCGACTCGAACAGGGCGGCGATGCCGTGGTCGTGGCCGAGGGCGATGGCCTCGAGCCCGAAGCGGCCGCCGGTGCGGCCGAGCTCGTGCAGCATCGTGGTCATGATGCGCAGGCCGGTGGCGCCGACCGGGTGGCCGAGGGCGATGTCGGAGCCGTTGACGTTGAGCCTGCCCAGCGGGTCGAGTTCCCACTCGGTGGCCAGGGCGAGGACCTCCACCGCGTAGCCCTCGTTGATCTCGAGCAGGTCGATCTCGTCGAGCGCGCAGCCGGTGCGGGCGAGCAGCTTGGCCACCGCGGGCGCGGCGCCGAGCGCGGGCCCCTCGCTGTCACAGCCCGCGGCCGCCCAGCCGGCCAGGAAGGCCATGGGCGTGAGCCCGAGCTCGGTGAGGCGGTCCTCGGCGACGACCAGGCAGGCCGAGGCGCCGAGCCGGTGCGAACTCATGTTGCCGATGGTCACGACACCGTCGGCGAGCAGCGGCCGCAGCCCGGCCAGGGTGTGGGTCGACAGGTCGTCGCGCACGCCCTCGTCGCGGCGGATCTGGTGCTCGGCGAAGCCGCCGCCCACGCCGACCGGCACCACCTCCGCCCCGAACGCGCCCTGGCGCCAGGCCCGCGCGGCCTTGCGATGACTGGCGACGGCGAATTCGTCGGCCGCGCCGCGGTCGATGCCGTAGTAGCGCGCGAGCCGTTCGGCATTGCGCAGACCGGCGGTGCCACCGGGTAGCCCGGCCGGGGTCGTCGCGCATTCGACGCCACCGGCGACGACCACATCGGCGGCCCCGGTCTGCACCATCATGGCCGCGGTGATCACCGCCTGCAGGCCGCTGCCGCCGTGCCGGTCGGTGAGGAATCCGGGCACCGAGAAGGGCAGGCCGGCACCGCGCGCGGCCAGTGCGCCGATCGCGGGAACATCGGAGAGCCCGCCGTCGGTACAGGCCATCGCGACGTCTTCGATACGTAGTGGGTCGATGCCCGAGCGCTCGATCACGGCTGACAGGACCGTGGTCGCCAGCCATTCGGCGGGCATACCCGATAGTGCGCCACCCTCCACGCCACTGGGCGTGCGGACGGGTGCCACGATCGCGGCTCTTCTCATTGCTCGTCACGCTCCTTTCCCCGTTGCGGGGAATTTCCTGTCACAGGGCACCACAGGTTTGTTGCACCGGCATGACGGGTAGTAACGGCAGTTACGGCTGTGACCGATCTCACCGTGGTACGCCGGACACGAGTGCGTGAGACCCGGCTCGAGCGGCGACAACCCTGGCGTATGGTGGCCCACATCACAATCCATCGCGGTGGGGAATGATCAACCGCCGCACGCCGGAAGATCAGCGAGGCTTCCACCGTGAGTGCCGCACCGACCGTCACCCCTTCGGGGAGCGGCGTCTTCGCCAGGACGAGGGCCCGCATCACCGCACGCACCCTGCGCACCGATCGATGGTGGCTGCCGCCACTGCTCACCGCACTCGGCCTCGCCGCGTTCGTCGGGTACGCGACGGTGAGATCGTTTGTGCGCACGGCCTATTGGGTGCCGGAGTATCACTATCTGACGCCGTTCTACTCGCCGTGCGTGAGCGCGTCGTGCGTGCCCGGATCGAGTCATTTCGGGG
Source organism: Nocardia sp. NPDC058176 (assembly GCF_042883805.1). Classification (NCBI taxonomy): domain Bacteria; kingdom Bacillati; phylum Actinomycetota; class Actinomycetes; order Mycobacteriales; family Nocardiaceae; genus Nocardia; species Nocardia sp. NPDC058176. The sequence continues at coordinate 1,135,065 of NZ_JBHVVA010000002.1, forward strand.
TCTGGATCGGCGAGTTGCCGATGTGGATTCCGCTCGGCTTCGTGGTGCTGCCGTTCCTGCTCGGTTTCCGGCTCACCTGCTACTACTACCGCAAGGCCTACTACCGCTCGGTGTGGTTGTCGCCGCCCGCGTGCGCGGTGGCCGAGCCACACACCGGCTATTCCGGGGAGACGCGGCTGCCGCTGATCATCCAGAACGCGCACCGCTACTTCTTCTACTTCGCGCTGGTGGTCACGCTGGTCAACACCTATGACGCGCTGTCGGCATTCCACGGCGCGAGCGGCGGATTCGGTTTCGGGCTCGGCAATCTCGTACTGCTGATCAATGTCACGCTGCTGTGGGGCTACACCCTGTCGTGTCACTCGTGCCGCCACATCGTGGGCGGGCGGCTCAAGAACTTCTCCGCCCATCCGGTGCGCTACTGGTACTGGACGCAGATCTCCAAGCTCAACACCCGCCACATGGCGCTGGCCTGGACAACTCTCGGCACGCTCGCGCTCACCGACTTCTACGTGATGTTGGTTGCCAGCGGGACCATGTCGGACCTGCGGTTCGTCGACTGAGCCGCGAGCAGAAGGAGCTTCATCGAATGCCGGAAGTGCAGCAGCGCGACTACGACGTCGTGGTGATCGGGGCGGGCGGCGCCGGCCTTCGCGCGGTGATCGAGGCGCGTGAGCAGGGACTCTCGGTGGCGGTGGTGTGCAAGTCGCTGTTCGGCAAGGCGCACACCGTGATGGCCGAGGGCGGCTGCGCGGCCTCGATGGGCAATGCCAACGACAAGGACAACTGGCAGACCCATTTCAAGGACACCATGCGCGGGGGCAAGTTCCTCAACAACTGGCGGATGGCCGAACTGCACGCCCGCGAGGCCGCCGACCGGGTGTGGGAGCTGGAAACCTATGGGGCGCTGTTCGATCGGACCGCCGACGGCCGGATCAGCCAGCGCAACTTCGGTGGCCACACCTATCCGCGCCTGGCCCACGTCGGCGACCGGACCGGTCTGGAACTGATCCGCACCATGCAGCAGAAGATCGTCTCGCTGCAGCAGGAGGACTACGCGGCCACCGGCGATTACGAGGCCAGGATCAAGGTCTTCGCCGAGTGCACCGTCACCGAGCTGTTCACCGATGACGGCCGGATCGCGGGGGCGTTCGGGTATTGGCGCGAATCCGGCGATTTCATCCTGTTCCGCACGCCCGCGATCGTGCTGGCCACCGGCGGTATCGGCAAGTCCTACAAGGTGACGTCGAACTCCTGGGAGTACACCGGCGACGGTCACGCGCTGGCGCTGCGCGCGGGCGCGACGCTGATCAACATGGAGTTCCTGCAGTTCCACCCCACCGGCATGGTCTGGCCGCCGAGCGTGAAGGGCATCCTGGTCACCGAGGGCGTGCGCGGTGACGGCGGGGTGCTGAAGAACTCCGAGGGCAAGCGGTTCATGTTCGACTACATCCCGCCGGTGTTCAAGGGCCAGTACGCCGAGACCGAGGACGAGGCCGATCAGTGGTTGCGCGACAACGATTCCGCGCGCCGCACCCCCGATCTGCTGCCCCGCGACGAGGTGGCCCGCGCGATCAACGAGGAGGTCAAGGCGGGTCGCGGTACCGAACACGGTGGCGTGTTCCTCGACATCGCCTCCCGCATGCCCGCCGACGAGATCGTGCGCAGGCTGCCCTCGATGCATCACCAGTTCAAGGAACTGGCCGATGTCGACATCACCGCCGAGCCGATGGAAGTCGGCCCGACCTGCCATTACGTGATGGGCGGTGTCGAAGTCGACCCCGATACCGGCGCGGCCGTGACCCCCGGATTGTTCGCCGCCGGTGAGTGTTCCGGCGGTATGCACGGTTCCAACCGGCTCGGCGGCAACTCGCTGTCGGACCTGCTGGTGTTCGGTCGACGCGCCGGTCTCGGCGCCGCGGCCTACGTCAAACAGCTGACCGAGAAGCCGCTGCCTGCCGACACCGATGTCGAAGCGGCCGCGAAAACCGCTCTGGCGCCGTTCGATTCACCCGAATCCGGTGAGGGCGAGAACCCCTACACCCTGCACGCGGAGTTGCAGCAGACGATGAACGACCTGGTCGGCATCATCCGCAAGGAACACGAGGTGCGCGAGGCGATCGACAAGCTGGCCCAGCTGCGCGACCGCTACGCCAGGGTCACCGTGACGGGCAAGCGGCCGTTCAACCCCGGCTGGCACCTCGCCATCGACCTCGCCAACATGCTGCTGGTCAGCGAATGTGTCGCCGAGGCTGCGCTGTTGCGCACCGAGAGCCGGGGCGGGCACACCCGCGACGATCATCCCGGCATGAACCCGGACTGGCGCAACACCCTGCTGGTGTGCGCGCTGGACCCGGCCACCACCGACGCGCTGGTGCCGGGGGTCACCGTGACCCCGGCCGAGCAGACGCCGATGCGCGAGGACCTGCTCGCCCTGTTCGAACTGGGCGAGCTCGAGAAGTACTACACCGAGCAGGAATTGGCCGAGCATCCGGCGGCCGGCTCGGCCGAGGGAAAGGCGTAGCGATGGGATACGACGCCCGGTTCCGGGTCTGGCGCGGCGACCTCGACGGCGGTGACCTGCAGGATTACACGGTCGCGGTCAACGAGGGCGAAGTGGTGCTCGACATCATTCATCGCCTGCAGGCCACGCAGACACCGGATCTGGCGGTGCGCTGGAATTGCAAAGCGGGCAAATGTGGTTCGTGCTCGGCGGAGGTGAACGGGCGCCCGCGGTTGCTGTGCATGACGCGGATGTCGACGTTCACCCCCGACGAGGTGATCACCGTGACCCCGATGCGCACCTTCCCGATCATCAAGGACCTGGTCACCGACGTCTCGTTCAACTACGAAAAGGCCAGGGAGATACCGTCGTTCACCCCGCCACCCGGATTGGCGCCCGGCGACTACCGGATGAAGCAGGTGGATGTGGAGCGCTCCCAGGAGTTCCGCAAGTGCATCGAGTGCTTCCTGTGCCAGAACACCTGCCATGTGGTGCGCGATCACGAGGAGAACAAGCCCGCGTTCTCCGGACCGCGCTACCTGATGCGTATCACCGAGCTGGAGATGCATCCGCTCGACGACGCGGACCGTCGCGAAATGGCCCAGAACGAGGCCGGTCTGGGCTATTGCAATATCACCAAATGCTGTACCGAGGTGTGCCCGGAGCACATCAAGATCACCGACAATGCGCTGATCCCGTTGAAGGAGCGCGTCGTGGATCGCAAATACGATCCGATCGTCTGGCTGGGCAACAAGCTGTTCCGGCGGTAGGGACGTAGCCGTGCCTACAGCACAGCTACAGTCCCCACCGCGACTAATCCGACCAGTAATCCGATGAACAGCGCCGACAGCAACGAGCTGGTGAGTACGTAGATTCCGATCGCCGATACCGCGAACAGCAGGACCACGATCAGGCGTTCCACCCCGTCCTCAGGCGCTAGCCTCCGGTACCGGGGTGGCATCTTCTTCAACCCTCGGTCCATAGTCCATGGGCTACCCGGCGTCGGCGCCGATCAAACCCTCACGGCCGGTCGAACTCACCGTCGTGGACGCCCGCGGTGAACGCGGCCCATTCGCTCGGGGTGAAGATCAGCACCGGCCCGTCGGGATTCTTGCCGTCGCGCAGGGCGACATTTCCCTCGGGCAGCATGGCCACTTCCACGCTGCCCTCCCCCGCGGTTCCCGCGCGCAGCCAGGTCGCGCCCGAGGTGTCGATATCGCGTTTGCTGTTCACCGGTCGGCCAGTGCGCAGGCGAACGCACCGCTGTCGATGCCCTGGGTGAACGCGTCCCAGCTGGCGCCGTCGAAGACCAGGGCGGGACCGGCGGGATTCTTGCTGTCACGCACCCCGACCCGCCCGCCGAACAGGAAGGCGACTTCGACGCAGTCCTTGCCCGCACCGCTGCGCGTGCTCTTGAACCAGTGTGCGTCGTCGAGATCGAAACTCATGCCACATACTCCTTCGCGACCCGCCGCAGCAGGTCTCTACTCGGTTGGATGTCCAGCGCACTGCGCTGGAGGCACTCGTGAGCCCGGTCGTACCGCCTGACATCTGCGCGTCGTTCCAGGTAGAGATCGCCGGTGAAGCCTTCGGCGTACACCACCGGTGGTTCGACCGGTTGCCCCTTGCTGTCGGTACCGAACTCGAGAACCGTGAAAGGTCCGGTGGAGACTCCGAGTGGAACACCGGCGGCAAACGGCAGGATACGCAGTGCCACATTGCTTCGGGTACTCGTGTCGGCAAGGTGGCGCAACTGCGCAGCCATCACCTTTGCATCACCGACGATGCGATGCAATACCGATTCGTGCAGAACCACATCGATCTCGGCGGGCGAATGCTTGCGGGTGATCAATGCCTGCCGTTGCAACCGCAGTGCGACGCGTCGGTCCAGCTCGTCGACCGAATCCTGGGGATAGCCCAGATGATTCAACGCGCGCGCGTATTCGGCGGTCTGCAACAACCCCAGGACCAATTCGGACTGATAGGCCCGCAATCGTCGGGCCGAGGCCTCCAAACCCACATAGATATCGAAGTTTTCGGGAATCAGGTCGCCGTAGGCGTGCCACCAACTCTTGACCGCTGCCTGCTGCGCGAGTCCGGTGAGCCCCTCGGCGAGCGAGTCGGGAATGCCGTAGATCCGGCACAGTTCGTGGATGTCGATCGTCCGAATACGATCGGCCTGACCCTTTTCCAGCCGCTGTAGCGTGCTGGCGCCCCATTCCATCAGTTTGGCGGCCTCGGCGATGGTGAGCCCGGCCTGGGTGCGCCAGTCGCGCAGGTAGCGTCCCAGCTGCCGGCGTGGCAGTGTCGAGGAGACACCCGCCGATAGTCCGCCGGTTCCGGTCGATGCGTTCGTTGGCACAGCCCCACTCCTCCTGTGTTCGCCCAGCCGCCACCGCCCATGGCCCCGGTGTGGCGGTGTATTTCGTCCACTCTGGGGAATCCTGCACTCCCCGTTGGATCCTGTGCTGGGAATTCGTCGTGAAATATCGGGATCGGCGTGTACTCACCGTTAGCCGAAGGGTTGCGTGCTCTGCTGGATTCATGCAACTGAGCGATGTGAACATGCATATTGCCGCTGCACTACTGGGTTGCGGCACCGATCCGGGCCCGATGGACGCCGAACAGGCCCACGCCGCAATGCAATTGCACCTCGACTGCACCGTGGACGAGTGCCGGGTGCGCAGGCGGGCGCGCGACACCCTGGTGGACTCCGGCCGCTGTGTGCTCGAGCAGCGCGCCATCCGCTAGTGGTGGCGATGATCGGTGATCGGGTCGCGCGGGCCGAATTTCGGCTTGCGCGCCTGGCCGCTGAGCTCGAGCAACCGGACCGCGCGATAGCGATGCGGGCGTAGTGGTTCCAGGTATTCCAGCATCGCGTCGTCGTCGATCGGCCGGCCGAGCAGGCTCCAGCCGACCACCGCGGCCAGGTGATAGTCACCGACCGAGAGCGCGTCGGCGTCGCCGAAGGCGCGCTGTGCCGTCTCGGCCACCGTCCAGACGCCGATGCCGGGCAGACTGCGCAGTCTTTTCGCCGCCTCCTCCGGTGCGAGCGCGGCGGTGCGTTCGATCGAATCGGCCACCCTGGCTGCGCGCACGATGGTCTGCGCTCGCTGGGGCCCTACGTTGGCTCGGTGGTATTTCCACGACGGGATGAGCCGCCAGGTCTGCGCATCCGGGGCGACCATCAGCCCAGTCGGCGCGGGCCCCGGCGCCTTGGTCCCGAATTCGCGCACCAGGGTCCGCCAAGCCGCGAACGACGACTTCGTGTGCACCTTCTGCTCGAGGATCGCGGGCACCAGCGATTCGAAGACCAGCCCGGTCCGCAGCATCCGCAGGCCGGGGACCACGCGATGGGCTTCGACCAGTTTGGGGTGCTCGGGAGCGAAGTCGGCGAGGTCCTCATCGAGGCACAGCATCCGGTCCAGGCCGGTCAGGAACTCCTCGGCGCCGGGTCCCCACGCGCTGGCCTGCGCGCCGTCGGGACCGTCCTGGGTGAGCCGGTAGGTGACCACACCGCTCGGCATCCGTGAGGCGTGCCAATGCGCGCCCGCGGCGTCGACGTGGTGGCAGGGATCGCCCCCGCCGCGCCGCAGCGGGGCGATGGTCAGCCCGACATCGAAGGGCCTGCTCGACCGGACGGTCCTGGACAGCCCGGCCGTCGACAGGCCGGGGTCGAGGGTCAGATCGCGCACCCGACCATTGTGCGCGCCCGATCCGGTGCCGATGCGTATTCGTAATATTCGCCACGTCGACGGCGATGTAGACGATACTGGCAAATAGCTGGCATCCGCTCGATGCAGGAGGTACCCCGATGATCACGGACGCACTCAACTGGCTGCTCGCCGCATGGGGCAGCGGGTCGGCGGGCAGCTCGGGCTACCACATTCCACCGGGGGCTTTGCCCGGCGGCAGCTGACCTGGTCCACCCTGCGGGGCGAATGCTGGGGCGAGTGGCGGCCCGACATCCGCCGAGCCGGCCGGACTCGGCAGGCCGCCTCGCCCGGAGATCGGCAGGTGACGCCGCCGCAGCGCGTCCTCGGCCCGTGCTCGGACAGGCCGTCAGTGGTCGGCCGGGCCCCGGTCATCGTCGAGTAGGTATCTGGCGAGGTGGCGACCGCGAGTGCCTGCGAGTTGGTCGGCCTGGGTTCGGCAGGAGAAGCCGTCGGCGAGGAAGATCGCGTCGTCCGGCGCGGTGCGCAGGGCCGGGAGCAGGGCGTTCTCCGCGACGGCGACCGAGACGTCGTAGTGCCCGCGTTGCATGCCGAAGTTTCCCGCGAGCCCGCAGCAACCGGCCAGTTCTCGCACGGTGACGCCCATCGCGGCGAGGATCTTGCGCTCGGCGGCGAATCCGCCGACGGCGTGCTGATGGCAGTGCGGCTGGACGATCACGGTGTCGTTCGGCCGCTGCGGTGGCTGCCAGGCGGGGTGCTCGAGGAGGAATTCGGCGAGTGTGCGCACGGCGGCGGCGACCTGCGCGGATCGCGGATCGTCAGGGAGTAGTTCGGGCAGGTCAGCCCGCAAGGCCGCGGTGCACGACGGTTCCAGCCCGACGACCAGCCCGCCTCGGGCCACGTGTTCGGCCAGCGCGTCGACCGTGGCACGCAGCCTGACGCGGGCGCCGTCGAGCTGCCCGGTGCTGATCCAGGTCAACCCGCAGCAGACCCGCTCGGCCGGGATCGTGACGTGATAGCCGAGCTGCTCGAGCAACTGCGTCGCGGCCAGACCGTTCGCCGGATCGAAGGTGTCGGTGAACGTATCGACCCACAGCATCACCTCCCCCGCCGACGCACCCGCCCCTCCCGGTCCTCGACCGCCCCGCATCGCCGAACCATGCAGCCGGACAACTGACGGTTCGACACCCTGCGACCCGTCGTCCAGCGGCCCGGCATGGCGGCGCAGGGCGTTCGGTAGCGGTTCCGTGCGATCGTTGTCGCCGAGGTCGCGCCAGATTCGGCGAAAAGCCTTCGTCGCCAGCTCGGGTGTCGTTCGGCGGGGGTCGATTCCGGCCAAGCGCATGCCGGTTCGGCGGAGATGGGGGCGGGCGGCGAGGGCGTTGGCCAGGCGGGGAAAGCGCTGTGCGACGGCGAGCCAGCGGGGGAGTTGGCCGAGGGCGTAGTGGTCGAGGGGGCGGAGGCGGCCTCGGTAGCGGCGGTAGAGGGTTTCGGATTTGTAGGTGGCCATGTCGACGCCCGCGGGGCAGTCGGAGGCGCAGGCCTTGCAGGACAGGCACAGGTCGAGGGATTCGGTGACTGCTGGTGCGCGCCAGTCGAGTTCGCCGCGGACGACTTCCTGGAGGACTCTGGCTCGGCCGCGGGTGCTGTCCTTCTCGTCGGCGGTGGCCAGGTAGGACGGGCACATGAAGCCGCCGGAGGCGCGAGTGTCCGCACGGCACTTGCCGATTCCTACACATCTGTGCACAGCTGTGGATAAATCACCGGAGTCGTCCGCGAACGCGAAGCCGACGGCGGGGACCGGTCGCACGCCTGCGACCCGCAGGTCGGTGTCGACCGCACTCGGCGCGACAAGGACGCCTGGGTTGAGCACGTCGTCGGGATCGAACAGCGATTTGAAACCGGCGAAGGCGGCGAGCGCGGCCGGGCTGTACATCACTTCGAGCAGCTCGGATCTGGCCCGTCCGTCACCGTGCTCTCCCGACAGCGATCCACCATGGCGCACAACCAGTTCGGCGGCGTCGAAGAGGAAGGCCCGGAACCGCTGAGGCGCATCGGCGATCGGGAAGTCCAGCCGCACATGAATGCAACCGTCGCCGATGTGCCCGTAGAGCAACCCCGAGACATCGTATTCGGCGGTGAGCGAACCGAATTCGCGCAGGTACTTCCCCAGGTTCTCCGGCGGGACAGCGGCATCCTCCCAACCGGGCCACGCCGGTTGCCCGTCCGGCGTACGCCCGGCCAGTCCCGCGCCGTCGGCGCGAATCCGCCAGAGTGCGGCGGTGGCAATGGGATCGGTGACGATGCGATGGTCGTCCGCACCGGCCTCGAGCACCAGCCGCTCTGCCCCGGCCAGCGCCTCGGCCGCACTCTCCCCCGCCGTCTCGACGAACAACCAGCCCCGCCCCCGCGGCAGCTCGGGCACCGTCCCGCGATGCGCGCGCACCACATCGACCAGCCCCGCGTCGATCCCCTCCACCGCGATCGGCGCGCACCGCATCACCGCCGCGATATCGTCTGCCGCCGCGGCCATATCGGGATAGCCGAGCACGGTCAGCACCGTCGCCGCGGGCATCGGCGTGAGCGCCACCTCCGCTTCGAGCAGGAGTCCACAGGTGCCCTCGGTACCGACGAAAGCCTTGGCCGCCGACGAACCCCGTTCCGGCAGCAGATGTTCCAGCCCGTACCCGGACGCTTGTCGCTCGAACCGCCCCAGCTCGGTCCGCAGCACGGCGAGATTGGCGGTGGTGAAACCCGCGAGACCGGGCACCGAATCCAGCCCGGCACCGAGCACCCGCCGCGCGCCGGTTCCGTCGATCACGCGCAGTTCGCGCACGGTGTCGGAGGTGCGGCCCCACGCCAGCGCGTGCGGACCACACGCGTTGTTGCCGATCATCCCGCCGAGCGTGCAGCGATCCTGGGTCGACGGGTCGGGCCCGAACCGCAACCCGTCGGCCCGCAGCCGCCGCTGCAGATCCGACAGCACCACGCCCGGCTGCACGGTCGCGGTGCGCGCCGCCACGTCGACCGCGCGCACAGCGTTCATGTGCCTGCTGAAATCCAGCACGATCCCCGGCCCGATCGCGTTCCCGGCCACCGAGGTGCCGCCGCCGCGCGCCGTCACCGGCAGCCCGTTGTCGCGGGCGAAGCTCACCGTCGCCGCGACATCGTCGTCCCCGCGCGGGAACACCACCGCGGTGGGACGCACCCGATAGTTCGAGGCGTCCGAGGAGTACTCCGCCCGCCTGCGCACCGAGGCGTCGACCTCGCCGAGCACCCGGCCCCGCAGGGCCTCGGCCAGCAGCTGCGCACTCCGGTCGTCGTTCACCCGACCAGCCTATTCGCCTGCTCCGCGCCGATTTCGCTGTGCGCGGAACAGCCGGTCACCGGAAAGCATTTGCTCTGAACCTTTGTTGAGGTTTTAGTGTCGGTGCACAGGAGTTCAATGGCCTGGAGCGAAGAGGGAGTGTGACCGTGAGCATCGAGTCCGTGGCCTACAGCCAGATGTACCGGCGAATGAACGCGCCGGAGGAGGAACGGCCCTTCCGCATGGTCACCGCGCGCCGGATCGCGCGCTTCGCCGAGCCACACCGACGCCGCATCGGTGGCTTCCTCGCACTCAGCGTGCTCGCCGCCGTCCTCGGCGTGGCGACGCCCGTGCTGGCCGGGCGCGTCGTCAACGACATCGTCGGCGGGTCGCCCCCGCGCGTCGTGGCGCTGCTCGCGCTCGCCATCGCCGGGCTGGCGATTCTCGACGCCGGCCTCGGGCTGATCATCCGCTGGCTGTCCGCCCGGATCGGCGAGGGCCTGATCCTGGACCTGCGCACCGCCGTGTTCGATCACGTGCAGAAGATGCCGGTCGCGTTCTTCACCCGCACCAGGACCGGCGCGCTGGTGAGCAGGCTCAACAACGACGTGATCGGCGCGCAGCGCGCGTTCAGCGACACCCTCTCGGGCGTGATCACCAACCTGGTCACCCTGGTGCTCACCCTCGCCGTCATGCTCAGCATCTCCTGGCAGATCACCCTGCTCGCGCTGGTGCTGCTGCCGGTGTTCGTCATCCCGGCCCGGCGCGCGGGCAATCGCCTCGCCGAGATGCAGCGCGAGGGCGCCCAGCTCAACGCCGCCATGAGCACCCAGATGACCGAGCGCTTCTCCGCGCCCGGCGCCACCCTGGTGAAGTTGTTCGGCAGGCCGCAGCAGGAGTCCTCGGAGTTCGCGGCCCGCGCCACCCGGGTGCGTGACATCGGCGTGCGCACGGCCATGCTGCAGACCACTTTCGTCACCTCGCTCACCCTGGTCTCGGCGCTCGCGCTGGCCCTGGTCTACGGCCTCGGCGGCTGGTACGCCCTGCAGGGCAGCCTGGACGCGGGCTCGGTGGTCGCGCTGTCGCTGCTGCTCACCCGCCTCTACACCCCGCTCACCGCACTGGCCAGCGCCCGGCTGGAGATCATGTCGGCACTGGTGAGCTTCGAGCGCGTGTTCGAGGTGCTCGATCTGACGCCGCTGATCGAGGACGCGCCCGGCGCCACCCCGGTGCCGGACGGCCCGGTGGCCGTGGAACTGGACGCGGTGAACTTCGGTTACCCGTCGGCCGACAAGGTCTCGCTGGCCTCGCTCGAGGACGTGGCGACCCTGGACAGTCGCGGCGGCGTCGAGGTGCTGCACGAGGTGTCGCTGCGGGCCGAACCCGGCCAGCTGATCGCCCTGGTCGGCTCCTCGGGTGCGGGCAAATCGACCATCGCCCAACTGGTTTCGCGCCTCTACGATGTCGATTCCGGCGCGGTGCGGCTCAACGGCGCCGATGTGCGCGAGCTGACCACCGAGTCCATCCAGCGCACCGTCGGCCTCGTCACCCAGGACGGCCACCTGTTCCACGACACCATCCGCGCGAACCTGCTGCTGGCCCGCCCGGAGGCGACCGAGGATCAGCTGTGGGACGCGCTGGAGCGGGCCCGTCTCGGCGATCTGGTCACCTCGCTCACCGACGGTCTCGACACCGTGGTCGGCGAACGCGGCTACCGGCTCTCCGGCGGTGAACGGCAGCGCCTGACCATCGCCAGGCTGCTGCTCAAGCAGCCGCGCGTGGTGATCCTCGACGAGGCCACCGCCTCGCTGGACTCCACCTCCGAGGCCGCCGTCCAGGAGGCGCTCACCGAGGCACTGACCGGGCGCACGGCCCTGGTGATCGCGCACCGGCTCTCCACGATCCGGGCCGCCGATCAGATCCTGGTGCTCGAGGACGGGCGCATCGTCGAGCGCGGCACCCACGCCGACCTGCTCAATGCCGACGGCCGCTACGCCGAGCTGTACCGCACGCAGTTCGCCGATGACCCGGTGGTCGCCCCCGCCACAGTCTGAACCCCCACGCCGATCCCGGGACTAGTGCCCGGGATCGGCGTGGCGCAGTGCGGTGACGATGGCGAGGGTCGGCGCGCGCCCGGCCTCGGTGTGGCTGAGCATGGCGTATTCGGCCATGCGCTCGTCGCCGGAGGAGATCGCGTCGATGAGGTGTCTGTGCTCGTCGCGCTGTTCGTCGGTGTCACGGTCGGCGGTGAGGAAGAACAGCCACGCCATCCTGGCCAGGATGGTCCGCATCAGCTGGGTGAGCAGGCTGTTGCCGGACAGTTCGACGATGACCCCGTGCAGTTTCGCGTTCGTCTCGGCGATGCGCAGCGGATCACGGGAATCGGTGGCCTCCTGCGCTTCTCGCAGCGCGGCGCGCAGCGGCGAACTGTCGGCGCCGTGCCGGATGCGGGCCGCGGCCAGGCGCGCGGCCAGCGGTTCGAGGCCGATCCGCACGTCGAACAGTTCCTCGACCGCGGTGCGATCCCAGGATCGGACGACCGCGCTGCGGCGCGGCAGCGCGCTGACGATGCCGTCGAATTCGAGCAGGGCCAGCGCTTCGCGCACCGGCAGTCGTGAGGTACCGAGCATGGCCGCGATGCGCGCCTCCGGCAGTTTCTCGCCTTCGCGGTACTGCCCGGTGATGATGCTGCGGCGTAGGTCGTCGTAGATCCGCCGCGTCTGGGAGGTGTCGTCGACGGTTTCCGCCTGCGGTAGGTCTCGGGCCACTCGGCCAGTCTACGAATATATCTTCTGTCTACTGTTATGACGCGTAGTGCATCTGCGACATAACCGCTCGTCATGTCGTACCGCGATCTACATGCCAATAATAAATACCTCCTGACCACTTGATATATCTTTTTTGGCACGCCCGGATCATTCACCGGACCGAAACGTACGGATCACAACAGCGATACACGCAAATCCAATTCTGTATACCGAATGACATTCGGCCACAGAGAGGAAGCGTGTTGGCCGCCTATCTGCTCCGCCGCCTGGCCCAGGCGGTGATCACCGTCTTCGCCGTCATCACGCTGGCCTTCGTCCTCGGCAGGCTGACCGGCAGTCCCGCCGCCACGCTGCTGCCGGAGACCGCCAGCGAAGCCGACATCGCCGCTCTCAACGCCGAACTCGGCTTCGACAAACCGCCGCTGACCCAGTACCTGGACTACCTCACCGGCATCCTCACCGGCGATTTCGGCGACTCCTACCGGCAGTCGGGCACCTCGTCGATGACGCTGGTCCTGCAGCGGCTGCCCGCTTCCCTGCAGCTCGGCGTCACCGGCTTCGCGATCGGGCTCGGCCTCGCGGTCGCGGTGGTCCTGCTCATCCACCTCAGCGGCCGGTGGTCGCTGCGCGGGGTCGCCCTCGGCCTCGGCGCGGCCCGGCTCGCGGTGCCCGACTTCCTGTTCGGGCTGCTGCTGGTGCTGGTGTTCTCGGTGACGCTGGGCTGGCTGCCCTCGCTGGCGGGCGCCGATCCGCTGGCCATCGTGATGCCCGCGGTGACCATCGCGACCGCGCAATTCGTCGTCTACTCAAGGCTTTTGGACAATTCTCTGGTCACCGAGAGCACCCAGGACTACGTGCGCACCGCCTACGCCCGCGGTGAGCGCCGCTCGTCGGTACTGCTGCGCGACATGCTGCCCAATGCCCTGCTGCCAGTGCTCACCATTTCCGGAATCACGTTGGGCACCTTGCTCGGTGGTCTGGTGATCGTCGAGAACGTTTTCGCCTGGCCGGGTTTGGGTCAGCTGATGCTGGATTCGGTGTTCAGCCGGGACTTCCCGGTGGTGCAGTCCGGGCTGGTGGTGATCGCGACCATCTTCGTGGTCGTCAACTTCGGCATCGACGTCCTCTACGGCGTCATCGATCCGAGAGCGAGAGTCCGATGAGCCGAAATCGCCCCTACGCCATGCTCGGCGGCATCGCGATGATCCTCGTGGTGGTGCTGTTCTCCCTGCTCTATCCGCTGCTGCCGGGCTACAGCCCCTACACCCAGGAACTCGCCGACGCCTTCATCCGGCCGTTCACCGACGCGAGCTACCCGCTCGGCACCGATTCCCTCGGCCGCGATCTGGCGAGCAGGCTGGCGCTGGCCGGGCGGATCACGCTCGGGCTGGTGGTGGTGATCGTGGTGGTCAACGCGCTGATCGGGATGGCGATCGGCACCGTCTCCGGCTACTTCCGCGGCCTGGCCGACAACATCCTGATGGGCATGGCCGACGTGCAGCTCGCCGTGCCGATGACGCTGGTGATCATGGCGGTCTCGGCCATCCGCGGACCCAGCGTCACGCTGATGGCGACGATCCTCGGGGTCACCTTCTGGGTCGGCTATGCCAGGGTGTCGCGGTCGGTGGCGCTCGGGCTGTCCGGTCGTGACTTCGTGATCGCGCCGAAGCTGCTGGGCGCGCGGTCGAGCTGGGTGATGCGCAAGCACATCGTCGGGCACGTCACGGTGCCGGTGCTGATCCTGGCCACCGCCGATCTCGGCACCGTGCTGATCATGATCTCCTCCTTCGACTACCTGGGGCTCGGCGTGCAGCCGCCGACGCCGAGCTGGGGCCTGATGATCACCGACGGGCAGAAGTATCTGCGCCAGGCCCCCTATCTGACGATCGTCCCCGCCATCGCGCTGCTGCTGGTGATCGGCGGAACCCTGCTGGCCAGTCGGCGTTTCACCGGCGAGGGGCAGGGTCTGCGCCGCGTGCGGCGGGCACCGCGCACCCGTGGTGGCGCGCTCGTGAAAGAGGTTGTGGCATGAGCCCTTTGCTGGAGATCACCGACCTCACGGTCGGCTACGACACCCCGGCCGGTCAGCGGGTGATCCTCGTCGACGGGGTGAGCCTGCGCCTCGACGAAGGCGAAGTGCTCTGTCTCGTCGGCGAATCCGGCTCGGGCAAGTCGGTGACGATGCTGGCCGTGCTCGGCCTGCTCCCACCATCGCTGACGATCTACTCCGGCAGCGTGCGCTTCCGCGGCAGTGAACTCGTCGGCGCCGATGACGAGACGCTACGCCGATTGCGCGGCGCCGAACTCGGCATCGTCTTCCAGGACCCGATGACCACCCTCAACCCGGTGCGCCGCGTCGGCACCCAGATCGGCCGCGCCCTGGCCGTGCACCAGCGCGATCTCGACGCGGGCGCGCGCAAGCAACGGGTGATCGAACTGCTGACCGCTGTGGGTATCCCCCAACCGGCCGACCGTGCCCGCGCCTACCCACACCAGTGGTCGGGCGGTATGCGCCAGCGCGCGGTGATCGCCATGGCCATGGCCAACGACCCGGCGGTGCTCATCGCCGACGAGCCGACCACCGCGCTGGATGTGACGGTGCAGGCCCAGCTCATGGAGGTACTCGCCGAGGCCCGCGCCCGCAGCGGCGCGGCCATGGTCCTGATCACCCACGACCTCGGCCTCGTCGCCCAGCACGCCGACCGCGTCGCGATCATGTACGCGGGCCGCGTCGTCGAAACCGGAACCGTCTGGCAGATCTTCGACGACGCCACCCACCCCTACACTCGCGGCCTGCAACGCAGCCTCCTCGGCCACGCCGGCACCGGCCGCGCCTACGCCATCCCCGGCGCCCCGCCCTCCCCCACCAAACGCCCGGCGGGCTGCGGCTTCGCCCCGCGCTGCGAATTCGCGGATAAAACCGGCGAATGCGACACGACGACACCGGTTCTCGTGCCCCTGGATACCGACCGCGCCCTGGCCTGCCCACCCGCACTCGCGGCAACTCCGATCCGACAGGACATCTCGGCATGACCACGATCGAAGCCCCCGAGGAAGTGATCCGGGTCGACGGGCTCGAGGTGAGTTTCACCAGTCGGCGTGGGCTGCTCGGCAAGCGACGGCTGCGCGCTCTCGACGGTGTGAGCTTCGGGGTGCGGCGGGGTGAAACCTTCGGCCTCGTCGGCGAATCCGGCGGTGGCAAGTCGACGCTGGTGCGCACGATCTTCGGCATCAACGCCCCAACCGCGGGTTCGGTGCGCATCCTCGGACACGACCTCGACACCCTGCGTCCCGCGGCTCGGCGTGCGCTGCGCAATCGGGTGCAGCTGGTGTTCCAGGACCCGTACTCCTCGCTCGATCCCCGGATGACCGCGCACGACATCGTGGCCGAACCGCTGCTGATCGCGGGCGGGTATTCCCGGGAGCGGGTCGTCGAGCTGCTCGATCAGGTCGGGCTCGGCCACGACGCGCTGGAGCGGAAGCCCGCGGAGTTCTCCGGTGGTCAGCGGCAGCGGCTCGGTATCGCCAGGGCGCTGGCGCCACGGCCGGAGGTACTCGTGCTCGACGAGCCGGTCTCGGCACTGGACGCCTCGGTGCAGGCCCAGGTGATCAATCTGCTGCAGGACCTGCAGGAACAGCTCGGGCTGTCGTATCTGTTCATCGCCCATGACCTTTCGGTGGTCCGGCACCTGTCCGATCGGGTGGCGGTGATGCACCTCGGCAAGCTCGTCGAGGTCGGCGCCACCGAGGACGTGTTCACCAATCCGCGCCACCCCTACACCCGGGCGCTGATCGCCTCGGCGCCCGTTCCCGACCCGCACCAGCGCCGCCGCGACACCTCCACGCTGGTGCGCGGCGAACTTCCCGATGCGGCGAATCCGCCCAGCGGCTGCACCTTTCGCACACGCTGTCCGATCGCGCGCCCCGACTGTGCCGAGCACGTCCCCGAACTGGAACCACTCGGACCCGCCGACCATGCCGCGGCGTGCCGGTACCCCCTCCCTTCGAAAGGAACCCGATGAGATCGATAACCCGCAGCGCGGCAACAGGACTCGCCGTCCTCGCCGTCTCCGCCCTCGCCCTGAGCGGCTGCGCTCCGGCGGGCACCGACAGCGGCTCCACGCGCACGCTCGTCGTCGGCGCCGTCACCGAGCCCACGCACGTGCCCGACCCGATCGTCGACGGTTCACTGGCCGGCTACAACTACTACTTCGCCGCCTTCGACCAGCTGGCCCGCTTCGACGCCGACGGTGTCATCGGCCCGCTGCTGGCCACGAAGTGGGAGCACAACGCCGACTTCACCGAGTGGACCTTCACCATCCGGGACGACGCGAAGTTCCACAACGGCGACCCGGTGCAGCCTTCCGACGTGGCCTTCACCTACAACCAGATCAAGGCGACGCCGACCGGTGACCCGGCTTCCTACATGGAGATGTTCGCCTCGGCCGCGACCGGTCCGGACAACACCGTCGTCTTCACCCTCAACGCGCCGTTCTCGGCATGGCCGACCATCGTCACCGGCGTCTCGATCGTGCCCGAATCCGTTTACACCGCACTGGGTTCGGAAGGATTCGCCGCCGCGCCGGTCGGCTCGGGGCCCTACGTCTTCGACCACTACACGCGCGGCGTGGAGTACGTGGTGAAGCGCAATCCGGACTACTGGGGTCCCGCGCCCACCCTCGACACCGTCACCTTCAAGACCGTCGCCGATGCCGACGCCCGCCTCAACGGCGTGCAGTCGGGCAGCCTCGATGTCGCGCTGATCGCGCCCAATCAGGTCTCGGCGGTGGCGGATTCGAAGAGCGTGCGGATCGAGTCGATGCCGTCGAACGGCGTGACCTTCCTCGGCATGAACTCCTCGACCGGTCCGCTGGCCGACCAACGGGTACGCGAGGCCATCGCCCTTGCCATCGACCGGGAGGCCATCGTGAAGAGCCTGCTCGCCGGGCGCGCGACCGTCGACAATCAGCTCGTCGCCGCGAATGTCGGCGGGTTCGATCCGAGTTACCCGGGCCCGGTGCATGATCCGGCCAAGGCCAGGCAGCTGCTCGCCGACGCCGGGTACTCGGGTCAGCCGATTCCGTTCCAGTACGCGACGAACGGACGCATCCCGCTGAGTTCGGAGATCGCCCAGGCCATCCAGGCCGACCTGACCAAGGTGGGTCTCAACATCACCCTGCAGGGCACCGACCAGGGCAGCTTCTCCCAGACCATCTACGGCACCAAGACCGCCACCGGCATCTACCTCAACACCTACGCACCCTCGACCATGGACGGTGACGCGCCGATCGCCTCGATGTTCGGCGGCCAGCAGAACGACTACGCGATGCTGCCCGAGACCGCGGAGCTGGTCGCCAAGACCCGCACCGTCAGCGGCCAGGACCGGATCGACGTCTACCGCGAGCTGTTCACCGTCAACGACTCGAAAGCGCTGCTGATCGGGCTCTACACCCCCGACACCAGCTACGCGGTGGACCCGGAGCTGACCTGGAAGCCCAGGGCCGACGGGATGATCACCGTCGACGACACCACCTTCGGCAAGGACTGATCCGTGGGCGATTCACTGCTGCTCACCGACGTGCGACCGTGGGGCGCCGACCCGGTGGACGTGCTGGTCGAGAACGGGCTGGTGGCCGCGGTGTCGTCCACCGGCTCCCCCGACCGGGCCGGTACGCACGTCGAGGGCGCGGGCCGGGTGATCCTGCCCGCCCTCTCGGACGTGCACCTGCACCTGGACTCCACCCGCCTCGGCCTGCCCTTCCGCGCCCAGACCGGCGAACCGGGACGCTGGGGCCGGATCATGAACGACCGCGAGCACTGGCGATCGGCCGAACGCTCGGTCGCCGAGCGGGCCGTGTTCACCCTCGCCGTCGCGGTGGCCAACGGCGCCACCAGGATTCGCAGTCACGCCCAGGTGGATGCCGATTCCGGACTGACGAAACTGGAGGGCGTACTCGCGGCGCGGGAGCGCTATGCCGAGGTGTGCGATGTGGAGATCGTGGCGTTCCCGCAGGTCGGGATCCTGCTGGAACCGGGTGTCGTCGACCTGATGGACGCGGCGCTGCGAGCCGGGGCCGATCTGGTCGGCGGGATCGACCCGTGCGAGATCGATCGCGATCCGGTGCGTCATCTGGACGCGGTGTTCGGCCTCGCCGAGCGGCACCAGGTCGGCATCGACATCCACCTGCACGAGGCGGGTGAACTCGGGCTGTTCACCCTGGAGCTGATCCACGAACGGATCGAGGCGCTGGACATGCGCGGACTGGTGACCGTCTCGCACGCTCGCGCGCTGGCCAGCGGCCTGCCCGCGGTACCTGCCGCGATCGAGCGGCTGGCGGCCAACGAGGTGGCGCTCACCCACGCGGCGGGCGCCAAGGGCTGGGAGCTGCCACTACTCGACCTGGCCGCGGCGGGCGTGCGAGTCGGGGTCGGGATGGACGGGCAGCGCGACTACTGGTCGCCCTACGGCAACGGCGACATGCTCGACCGCGCTTGGCAACTCGCGTTCGTCAACGGGTTCGGTTCCGATCAGCACGTGGAACACGCACTGGCCGTTGCCACCTGGGGTGGGGCGAGCGTGATCGATCGGAGCCTGGCGCCGCTCGACGCGCTCGACCTGCGGCCGGGTTTCGCGGTGGGTGATCCGGCCGAGTTCTTCCTGGTCGACTCCGTGAGCCCGACCGCCGCCGTCATGGACCGGCCCGCCGAGCGGACCGTAATCCACCGGGGCGCGGTGGTTTCGGTCGACACCGCGCTCGACGGCTTCGAGATCCCCGGTCGCTGGGGTAGGGAGGGGAACTGAATGCGTCGCGGTATCCGGGCACGACACGTGCTCGCGCATTCGGCCGAGGGGCACATCATGCTCGCCGATGCCGAAGTGGTGGTAGGGGATTCGCGCATCGTCGGCGTTGGTCCGCGGGGCGCGCACGAGGTGGACGAGGTGATCGAGCTCGGCGCGGCGGTGCTGATGCCCGGCCTCGTCGACCTCGACGCACTCACCGACATCGACCACACCATCCTCGACTCGTGGCAGTCGCGCGAACTCGGGCTCGGCCTGCAATGGTCGCGCGAGTACGCCACGCATCGGCGGCGAGCCGTGTTCGATGCCGAGGAGCGGGCGTTCATCCGCGAGTACGGGTTCGTCCAGTTGCTGCTGCACGGGGTCACCACGGCCATGCCGATCGCCTCCGAGATCCACAGCGACTGGGCCGAGACCTACGACGACGCCGTCGCGATGGCCGAAGCGGCGCGACGCCTCGGCCTGCGGGTCTACCTCGGGCCCGCCTACCGGTCCGGGGTGAACGTGGTCGACGACGACGGCACCCGATCCATCTACTGGAACGAGGAACTGGGCCGGGAAGGGTTCGCCGACGCGGCCCGGTTCCTGGGGTGGGCCGCCGAGCAGGACACCGATCTCGTCCACGGCACCCTGCTGCCGTGCCGGATCGAGACGCTCACAGAGGAACTGCTCCGACGCACAGCCTCGCTGGCCGCGGAAACCGGTGTCCTGGTTCGCCTGCACGCGCTACAGGGACTGCTCGAACGGGCCTTCGTCCTCGACCGGTTCGGTGTCCCGCCGCTGGCGGTGCTCGAACAGGCCGGCCTGCTCGGGCCGAATCTGCTCATCCCCCACGGGATCTACGTCGACTCCAACCCGCACGTCGACGCGGACACCGACGACGACATCGCCACCCTGGCAGCCTCGGGCGCCGCCATCGTGCACTGCCCGCTCACCTCGGCCAGGCACGGTTCGGCGCTGGACACCTTCGGCCGCTACCGCGCGGCGGGCGTACGAATCTCACTCGGCACCGACTCGTTCCCACCGGATCTGGTGCGCGGCATTGACATCGGCGTCACCCTCGCGAAAGTGCTGACGCACCAACTTGATTCGGCGACCTACGCCAACTACATCGACGCGGCCACCCGCGGCGGCGCCGATGCGCTACGCCGCCCCGACCTCGGGCGGATCGAGGTGGGCGCGACCGCGGACCTGTTGGCGTTCCGGCTCGATGATCCGCGCGACGGTGTCATCGAGGACCCGATCCGCACCCTGTGCATGAACAGCACCGGGCGCGCGGCGGACTTCTCGATGGTCGCGGGCCGGATCACGGTGCGCGACGGGGTGATTCCCGGCATCGACCTGGCCGCGATGACGCAACGCGCGCAGGAACTGTTCGACCGGATGCGCGAGGCGTACGCCGAACGGGACTACCTGCGGCGTCCCGTCGGCGAACTCTTCCCGGCCTCGTTCCCGGCGAAGTAGGTCAGAACTCCCCCGCCACCCCGATGACGGTGCGGCCCGAATGCGTGCCGTCCTTGATCGACTGCAGCACCGAGCCCACCTCGGTGATCGGCGCGAACGACTCGATCGTCGAGAGATGCTGTGGGCGAAGCTCTTTCCCGAGCTGCGTCCACAGCTCACGGCGCTTCTCGATCGGCAGGAAGACCGAGTCGATGCCGAGCAGGCTCACCCCGCGCAGGATGAACGGCAGCACGGTGGCGGGCAGCTCGGCGCCGCCGGTGAGGCCACTGGCGGCAACCGCGCCGCCGTAACCGATCGCGCTGAGCACATGCGCCAGCGAGGCGCCGCCGACGCTGTCGACCGCGGCGGCCCAGCTCGCCTTGTTCAGCGGGCGCGGCTTGGCATCGGGATCGAGCGGGAGCCTGCCGATCACCTCGTTCGCGCCGAGCTCGGCGAGCAGGTCGCCCGCGTCGGTCTTGCCGGTGGAGGCGATGACCTCGAAGCCGAGGCCGGAGAGGATGTCGATGGCGACCGAGCCGACACCACCGGTCGCGCCGGTGACCAGGACCGCGCCGTCATCGGGGGTGAGGCCGTGGTCGAGCAGGGCCCGCACGCTCAGCGCCGCGGTGAAACCGGCGGTGCCGATGGCGGCGGCGTCGCGGGTGCTCAGCCCGTCGAGGCGAACCACCCACTCCGCGGGCACCTTCGAATACTCCGCGAACCCGCCGTTGCGGGAAACACCCAGGTCATAGCCGTGCGCGATCACCAGATCGCCCGGAGCGAAGTCGTCGACCTCCGAGGCGATCACCTCGCCGGTGAGATCGATGCCCGGCACGATCGGATAGTTCCGCACCACACCCCCGCGCGGGGTGATCGCGAGCCCGTCCTTGTAGTTGGCACTCGAGTAGTGAACCTTGATCGTCACCTCGCCCTGGCCGAGGAAGTCCTCCCCGACCCGCTCGGGAGCGAGCACGATCCCACTGTCGGACTCACGGGCCACCATCGCCGAAAACTCCATGCGCCCGAGCATACGAGCCCCACCGCCCCCACGTCGCCTCCCCGACGACCCCGGGTCCAGCTGGACGATTGATCATCAGGCAATCACGCAAGCATCGGCCGAGAGGGTTTCGGCACCAGTGCCTGGTGATCAACTGTCCAACTGCAGGAGTTCCAGGCGGACGCCGAGGAGGCGGACGGGGCGGTCGAGGTCGAAGCGGGCGATGATGGCGAGGGCGGTGGCGACGATGGTGGGGATGTCGTCGGTGGGGTGGGGGAGTTTCTGCTGTTTGCTGCGGGTGTAGAAGGTTTTGGTGCGGACGGTGACCGCTACCCGGGTGCTGATGCGGTGGTGTTCGCGCATCTCCTCGGCGACCTCGGTGGCGATGCGGGCCACTTCGCGGTGGATCTCGGCGGGGTCGGTGAGGTCGTGAGGGAAGGTTTCGGACTTGCTGCGGCCGACGGGGGTTCGCGGGGTGGTGGTGAGTTCGGTGTCGCCCTTGCCGTGGCCGAGAACCCACAGGTAGGGGCCGGTGCTCGGGCCGAATTCGGTGGCCAGGCGGTCGCGGTCGGCGGCCATGAGGTCGGTGACGGTGGCGATGTCGAGATCGGCGAGGCGTTCGGCGATCCTGGATCCGATGCCCCACAGGGCGTCGGTGGGGCGGTGGCCCATGAGTTCGGTCCAGTTGGCGGCGGTGAGTTCGAAGACGCCGGCCGCCGCGCCGGGGTCGTGCTCGGGTTCGGCGGAGGACTTGCCCGCCGACTTGGCGAAGCCGGTGGCGAGTTTGGCGGTGAGTTTGTTGTCGCCGATGCCGACCGAGCAGGTGAGGCCGAGTTCGATGATGGCACTGCGGATTTCGGCGGCGAGCTGCCACGGATCGCCATCGGTGGCGACGAACGCCTCGTCCATCCCCCACACCTCGACCGGGCCCGCGACCCGGCCCAGCGTCGCCATGATCTCCGCGGAGGCGGCCTCGTAGGCGGGCATGTCCAGCGGTAGGAATACGCCATCCGGGCACTTGCGCTGCGCCATCTTCAAGGCCATCCCGGCACGCACCCCGTAGGCCCTGGCAGGGTAGGACGCGCAGGTCACGACCTTGCGAGGTTGCGCGGGATCACCCTCGCCGCCGACGATCACCGGTAGCCCGCGCAGCTCGGGGCGGCGCCGGAATTCCACCGCCGCCTGGAACTGGTCGAGATCGACATGCAGGAGCCACTGGGGCACTGTTCCGTCATACCGCACGGCACCGTCGATTACCCGTAAGCCGGGCGTGGCAATATCCGTACCGCGCCAACCGATGTCACGACCGAGCTCGAAGAACGGAACACCCGATGCCGACCGAAGCCACCACCCTCGACCTCGACCTGGCCCGCCAGGTACTCGCCGCGCAACCCTTCGCCCGCCTGGTCGGCACCGAGCTCACCGAATTCGGCGACGGCGCGGCCACCCTGATCATCGAGATCCAGCCCGAACACGGCCAGCAGTTCGGCTTCGTGCACGGCGGGGTGCTCGCCTACGCGGCCGACAACGCGCTCACCTTCGCCGCGGGCACCGTCCTCGGGCCCAACGTCCTGACCGGCGGATTCACCATCACCTACCTGCGGCCCGCGCAGGGTGAGCGGCTGCGCGTGCACGCGACGGTCCTCGGCGCCACCCGCCGCCAGGCGGTCACCCACTGTGACGTCTACGCCGAGACCGAGGGGGAGGAGCCCATCCTCTGTGCGGTCGCCCAGGGCACGACCCGGCGGGTCGAGAAGGATCTCGAGCAGGCGGCCGCCGAGGACGAGGACACCTTCGAAGACGATCCCGAGTTCGACGACGACCAGGACCTGTACGACACCGACCAGCTGACCGTCGTCACCGAGGAACAGCTGGCCGCCGTCGCCGAGGAAGCCCCGGCGCTCCCGCCGACGGTGAGCCGATAGGTCGCGCTGGAACGGCGAAACGGGCCGTGCGTCGCGCACGGCCCGTTCGCCGGTCCGGATCAGGCGCTGACGGCGAACCGATCGGCGTCGATGGCCGGTTCGGCGACCGGCTCGATCGCGTAGGCGAGGATGTCGGCCACGTCGGCGACGGGGCGCACGTCCAGTGCCTCGAGCACCTCGGCCGGGACCTCGTCGAGGTCCGGTTCGTTGCGGGCCGGGATGAAGACGGTCCTCAAACCGGCACGCTGCGCGGCGAGCAGCTTCTGCTTCACGCCGCCGATCGGCAGGACGCTGCCGTTGAGGGTGACCTCGCCGGTCATGCCCACATCGCCGCGCACCTGGCGGCCCAGTGCCAGTGACACCAGGGCGGTCACCATGGTGACGCCCGCGGACGGTCCGTCCTTGGGCACCGCACCCGCCGGGAAGTGGATGTGGATGTTGCGGTCGAGGACCTTCGGCTCGATCCCGATCTCCGCCAGGTGCGAGCGCACGTAGGTGAGGGCGATCTGCGCCGACTCCTTCATGACGTCACCCAGCTGGCCGGTGAGGGTGAGCGAGCGCTCGCCCTCGGCGCCGTTGGCCTCGATGTAGAGCACATCGCCGCCGGCGCCGGTGACCGCGAGGCCCGTCGCGACGCCGGGGACAGCGGTGCGTTCCATCGAGTCCGGGGTGAAGCGGGGGCGGCCGAGGTAGTCGGTGAGGTTGTCGACGTCGACGGTCAGGGTCGTCACGGACTCCGCGTCCGCGGACGACTCGACCGAGGCCGCGGGGCGCGACTCGAAGTCGACCACGTTGTCGTAGCCGAGCGACGGGTCGTACCCGAGCACCTGCCCGTCATCCGGCACCGCATTGCCGCCGGACCCGACGTTGCCGCGCGACGCGGCGTCGCCACCCGGTGCGGCTTTGCCGCCGGGCTCTGCGGCGGAATCCGCAGTCACCAGTCGAGTTGCCGCCTTGCGCAATGCCTTTGCGACGAGTCGCTCCATCTGGCGCACACCGGCTTCCCTGGTGTAGTTCGCCGCGATCTCGCGCAGTGCCGCATCGGTGATCGAAACCTCTTCCGCGGTCAGCGCATTGCGTTCCAGCTGCCGTGGCACCAGGAAGTCGCGGGCGATGGCCACCTTGTCGGCCTCGGTGTAGCCGTCGACGGTGATGAGCTCCATCCGGTCCAGCAGCGGGCCGGGGATGGTGTCCATGACATTGGCCGTCGCGATGAACAGCACGTTCGACAGGTCGAGGTCCAGGTCCAGGTAGTGATCGCGGAAGGTGTGGTTCTGCGCGGGGTCGAGGACCTCGAGCAGCGCCGCCGCCGGATCACCGCGGAAATCGGAGCCGACCTTGTCGATCTCGTCCAGCAGGACAACGGGATTCATCGATCCCGCCTCCTTCACCGCCCGCACGATCCGGCCGGGCAGCGCGCCCACGTAGGTGCGGCGGTGACCACGGATCTCGGCCTCGTCGCGCACGCCACCCAGAGCGACGCGAACGAACTTGCGGCCCAGCGCCTTCGCCACCGACTCGCCCAGCGAGGTCTTGCCGACACCGGGCGGACCGACCAGCACGAGCACCGCACCGGACCCACGTCCACCGACGACCTCGAGACCACGCGCGGCCCGCCGTGAACGCACCGCCAGGTACTCGACCATGCGGTCCTTCACCTCGTCCAGACCGTGGTGATCGGCATCGAGGACGGCCCTGGCGGCCGAAACATCGGTGCTGTCTTCGGTTTTCACCGTCCACGGCAGGTCGAGCACGGTGTCGAGCCAGGTGCGGATCCAGCCGGATTCCGGGCTCTGGTCGCTGGCGCGTTCGAGGCGACCCACCTCGCGCAGCGCTTCGGCGCGTACGTGCTCGGGCAGGTCCGCGTTCTCGACGCGGGTGCGGTAGTCGTCGGCGCCGTCGGGTTCGTCCTCGCCGAGTTCCTTGCGGATGGCGTTGAGCTGCTGGCGCAGCAGGAACTCGCGCTGACTCTTCTCCATGCCGTCGCGCACGTCTTCGGAGATCTTGTCGGTGACCTCGACCTCGGCGATGTGATCGGTGATCCACTCGATCTGCTTGGTCAGCCGGGCGGTGAGGTCGGGCGTCTCGAGCAGTTCGCGCTTCTGGTCGTTGGACAGGTACGGCGCGTAGCCCGCGGTGTCGGCGATGGCCTCCACGTCGTCGAGCTGGTTGACGATGTCGATGATCTGCCAGGCCTCGCGCCGCTGCAGCACCGCGACGACCAGCTTCTTGTACTCGGCCGCGAGTTCGGTGGTCCGTTCATCGGGCTCGCCGATCTCGACCGGCTCGGCCTCCACCCACAGCGCCGCACCCGGCCCGGTCACCCCGTGCCCGATCCGCGCCCTGCGCTCGGCCTTCAACACCGCCGCGGGCGCGCCACCGCGCATCCGGCCGACCTGCTCGATGGTGGCGACGACGCCGTACGACGCGTACCCCTCATCCAGTCGCGGCGCGACCAGCACGGCCCCGGTTTTCCCCGCCTGAGCGGCATCGATGGCAGCCTGCGCGGACTCGTCCAGTTCGATGGGCACGACCATGCCCGGCAGCACGATCGGATCGGTCAGGAACAGCACCGGCAGGTTCTGAGCTGTAGTCATATCGACCCTTCCAAAGTTGAGCTTTGTTCACTCAACCCCCCACCCCACCCGTTTGTTCCACCCCGGTGACCCCGTTCACTCACGGCGAACTTCCCCCACCGAACCCAGCGTCTGTCGTCGCGGTGTAACCCCTGGCCGCTGGTTCGACGGATCGCCTCGATGGGTTGGCGCCGCTAGGGTGTGATCTTGTTCGATCGTTGATGGAGGGGGATCACGTGGCGTTCGCCAATTCGTGGCAGATGTTCAAAACTTCGGCCTCGGTGTTGAAGTCACGCAAGGAGCTGGCGGTTTTTCCGGTGATTTCCGGGGTGGCCAGTGTGGGGGTGACGGCTTCTTTCATCGTGCCGATCGTGGTGTCGGACCTGTGGGATCGGTCGTCGGTGACGACGTATGTGCTGTTCGGGCTGATGTATCTGGCCTCGGCGTTCGTGACGATCTTCTTCAACGCGGCGCTCATCTCGCAGGCGGATGTCGCGTTGCGCGGGGGTGATCCGAGCGTGGCCGGTGGCATCGGGGCCGCGGCGCGGAAGTGGCCGCGGATTCTGGTGTGGGCGGCGGTGTCGGCGACGGTCTCGCAGGTGTTGCGGATTCTGCAGGATCGGGCCGGGTTCCTCGGGACGATCCTGACGGGCCTCGCGGGGGCGGCGTGGCAGGTTGTCTCCTACCTGGTGCTGCCGAAGATGGTGCTCGCCGATCGCGGGGTCGTCGACGCGGTCAAGGACTCGGCCGAGTCGATGAAGCGGACCTGGGGGGAGAACGTGGTCGGCAACGCGGGCCTCGGCATCTTCGGCTTCCTGCTCGCCATCCCGGGCGTGCTCCTCATCATCGGCAGCTTCCAGCTCCTTGCCACCAGCGTGGCCGCGGCCCTGCTGGTGGCACTGGCCGGTATCGCCTGGCTGATCGTGTCCACCGTGATCGTCGCCGCCCTCTCCGGCATCTACCAGACCGCCCTCTACCGCTTCAGCGTCGACGGCGTCGTCCCGGTCGCCTTCGCCGACGCCGACCTCACCCACGCCTTCCGCCAGCGCTGACCGTGGTTGACCGGGCGCCGAACCGGTGGCAGCATCAGCGGCCATGACTGATCGAATCGAGTTCACTCTCCGCTGATGAGCCTGGTGCACGGGCCGCAGCTGCCCGTCTCCCCGGTTTCCCTGTTCGACCATGCGATGCGATTGCACCGCGAGACTCCCGACGGACCGCTCGAGCGGGGCGGCTCCCCCTATCCCGACGAACAGCGGCATCGACGCCGCTGGCGATCGGATGAACGCCCGTGGAACTGGCGGATCGAGGGCGCCGCACTCGCCGAAGTTCTGGACGAGCATTTCGCCCAAACCGACCCGGACCCAGCCGATCTGGCCGAAGCCTGCCACCACGTCGACGTGCCACTGTTCCGAAACGAACACGTGGCCGCCGCGGCTCGCCGCGCCGATGCCGAACGGGTACGACTGACCGGACGATGGCTGGTGCGGCGCGGCACCGATCGCTGTGCCGTGCGGGTGGGTGTCGCGCTGCTCGGGACGGTCCCCGACAACCGGGACATCCCACTGCTGCAGACGATCGGTCTGCTCTCGGACGATTTCGCGCCACTGGTTGCCGACGCCATGGCTCGCTGCTCCGACGGGATGACGGCGCTGCAGTGGCTCGGCGACCGCGCGGTTGGGTGGGGTCGGGTTCATGTGGTCGAAAAACTTTGCGAGACAAACGCTCTCGCGTCGCGCGACTGGCTTCTGCGCCGCGCGTGCAACGGCGAATTTCTCAACAAGTACTTCGCCGGCACTGTGGCGGTTACCGCCGACCTGGCCACGGCGATCACCGTCGACGAACCCGACCTCGCGCTGGTCGACCACACCAGCGTGCTGCTGTCGCAGATGAGCGACGCGGACAACATGGGCCTCGCGCTCGACCGCTATCCGGCCGCCGGAACCGTACTCGACGCGCACTCGAAACACGTTGCGCGCCTGACACCGTCGATATCCCGGTACCGCGACATCGCGAACCTCGCCACCTATGTCCAACAGGCAGATCCGGCCGTCTGGTCCGCGGGCTGCCGGGATCGTGTACTGGATCGCTATCTGGCCGTACTGAATCGACCCGGCTGGGTCGAGATCGCGCGAACCGGACTGGCCGACAACGACTCTCGAATCCGCTGGCTACGCGACAACGTCGGCCCGCGTCTCGGCCTGGTGGGGCTCGGGGCATGAAAACAGCTCGGCCTCCCTGCCGAAAGCGGGGAGGCCGAGCTGGTGAAACATTGCGCGACTACAGGTTTCGCGGTACGCGGAACTGTTCGGTCGGGGCGTCGGTGAGGGAGTTGCGGCGGCTGCTCAGGATGCCGAGGACGATGCCGGCGATCACGAGCAGGGCGCCGATGACGCCGAGGGTGATGGGGAGGGTCTTGCCGAACAGGGAGAGCTTGTCGAGGCTCTCCTGGGTGACGGCGAGCTGGGCGTCGATCGTGTCGTCGTCGAAGACGATGTTCGCCTTCAGCGCGGTGACGTCGATCTGGTTGGCGCTGCGGCCGTAGAACAGGTGGATCTGCTCGCCGCCCTTGAGGACCGCGCCGGTCTTCGGCTCGACCCACACGTCGCGGGTGTTGGTGTAGAAGCGGGTCATGGTGACCGGCTCCTCACCCTCGAGGCCCCACTTGGCGGCGGGCAGGGTGAGCTTGTTGGTCGCGGCCGGAACCACGTCCCACATGTTGGTGACCGGAATGGTCTGGCGGAAGTGGTAGACCGGGACGCCCTTGATCTCGGACTCGTCGACGAACTCGATGTCGTAGGTCGCGCGGGCGTTGAGATCGAAGTACGGGTAGGACTTCTTCTCGGTGCCGATCGGGAAGCGGTACTGCAGACCGGCGCGCTGCGACGGATCGGCCACCGAGGCACCCGAGGCGTCGACGTTGACCGCGATGGAACCGTTGGGCGAGGCCGGAATCGGCTCACCGGTGGTGCGGTTGATGGTGACGCGGTCGACCGAGGCGGTGAGCAGACCGGAGTCGCCGTCGCGGTCGTCGCGACGCAGGGTCTGGCCGGCCTGGACGGTCATCTCGTCGGCGGCGGAGGGCTCCTCGACGGTCAGGAAGCGCTGCGAGACGATCGGGACGTTGGTGTCGATCTTGGCCGAGCCCTCGGGCGAGGTGAGCGAACGCGCGTCCAGCACAAGGCTTTCCTCGCCGGGCACGCTCTTGGCGATCGTGGTGATCCGCAGATCCAGCGGGGTCTTGGCGACCTTGCCGACGGTGTAGGTGGGAATCATGGCAGCGGCGGCGAGCAGCAGCGCGCCGAGGCCGACGAGGATGCAGGCGATGATCCTGCGCGCGCCGCTCATCGGCTGCCGTACTGCACGTTGCCCAGCAGCGAGGAACCGGGATCAGCGGTGGTCTCGGGTGCCGGGATCGAATTCTGTTGCGCGCCCGCGGTGATGCCGAACACGGCAATCACCCCGAGGATCGCGCCTGCCAGCCCGCTGAGCAGGCCGGGGACGGCAAACTTCATAGATCGAACTCCAATGCGAGGCGTCGACTCAAGCGACGGTGAAGAACCCGAGGGTCGGGGCGAACGAGCAGGTACGAGCTTCGCCGTCGGCGGTGGTCGTGGTGAGCGAACCGGAGATCACCGCGGCGACCCGGCCGGCACCGGTGTCCGCGATGGCGGACAGGGTGGCGGGGCCGTCGGGGTTGATCGCGGCCTCGGTGGTCAGCGGTTGCGCCCCGGTACGGCGATTGTCGAGGTTGACCCACTGCACGGTGAGCGGCGGATTCTGTTCGACGGCAGGCGTTTTGGTACCCAGCGCGGTGAAAACGAAACCGGTCTGGCCGGACGCGGGTCCGGGCGGGGGCAGTTCGGCCGGGCCGGGCACGGCCAGCGCGGTGCCGATCGAATCGGAGGTCGGGCCGATGCAGCCCTTGCCGATGGTCGGGTAGAGGAACTGCGCGATCCGCGGGCCGTCGGCGGGCGGGAGGTCGGGGCCACCGCCGCCGCTGCCGTCGAGGAAGGTGATGACCCGTTCCAGCGTCGACTTGACCTGCGCGGGAATGCCGGGCGTGGCCAGCAGCAGGCGCGCCTGGGCCAGGATCGCGGCCTGGCCGCTGTCGGCGATGGGGGCGGGCGCGGAGATGGCGCCTACGATCGTCGGTGCCAGCGCTGCCAGCGTCTCGGAGGGCACGTTCTCCGCGATGGCGGGAACGCCGGGCTGCGCCGAGGCAGGCTGCGGGGCAGCCATCGTCGGCGTAGCGGCGACGAGTGAAGCACTCGCCGCTAGTACGAGAGCAGACAAAACGGTCCGCGATCCTCGGGTGCGCAGCACTGGTCAGCCGTCCTTCTTTTCATGGGATGAATGAGGCACACCGGAAATGTCAGTGTGATCCCGGGTTTCAGATACTTTGGAGAGGTGACTACAGCGGACAGACGGTATGGGGGTCGTACAGTCGTCGCGCGTAAAGCCGAGCGGCGCCAGCGGTTCCTGGAAGCAGCTACGCGAATTTTCGCCGAACGTGGGTACGCGACGTGCTCGCTCGCCGAGGTGTGTGCGGCGGCGGGCCTGTCCAAGCGGCAGTTCTACGAGGAGTTCGAGACCCGCGAGGACGTGCTCACCGCGGCCTACGACCGGATCCAGGACGACGCCGCGGCCGCGGTCGGCGCCGCGCTGGTCGAGCTGGACTCGCCGACCGATCCCGAGACGGCACTGCGCACCGGTCTGGCCGCGTACCTGGAATCGCTGGGTTCGGATCCGTACCGCGCCAAGGTCGCCCTCATCGAGGTGGTCGGCGTGAGCGACCGCATGGAGGAGCGTCGCCGCGCGCGGCGGCACACCTGGTCGGCGTTGATCGCGACCGCGCTGGCCGGCATCGGCGTCCGGTTGCGCGGGGACGCGCAGCTGACCACCGCCTTGATCACGGGGGCGGTCAACGGTGTGGCGCACGAGTGGTTGCTGCGCGAGACGCGACCGCCGGTCGAGGAACTGGTCGATCTGCTGACCGGTGCCGCGCTGTCGCTGATCGATCTCGACTGAGTTCTGCGCAGCCGACGACAAGGTGGCAAATTCGCGCACGTGCCGCCTACTCAACCAACTCCCTCTCCGGACATTGTGAGACCGATCGGCTTCACAGTGTGGGGGGAGAGTTTGACATAGTAGTGACCCAGATCGCAATGGCCAGATTTCTGAGACCGGCATCACCAGCGGTGATAGGCGATTGCTTGGTTACTCGCGAGTTGGCTACGCCACGATAGCGCCCCGGACCAGCACTGGACCAGCGACCAAGAAGTCGATCTTGATCTAGCGAGTCAGCTATCTCGCAGCTACTCCGATGCGGTGTGGCGGTCATGACTTGTGCAGGACACCGGTGATGGTGCCGAGCAGACCCGGCGTGGTGAAGCGGAGGGTGCCGTCGGGCTCGAGGGTCACCGTGGACGTGGCGCCGTCGTCCATACAGGTCCCGTCCGTCGTGGTGAGCCGGGCGCTGAAGGTGAGCTGTTCCTCGCTCGCCTCGGTCAGCGTCTCGGTGCGCTCGCAGCGCTCCCCACCGATCGTGCCGGTGTTCGCCGACCAGGCCACCTCCTCGCCGACCTCGCCTGGGCCGATGCTGAGCTCGATGTCGAAGCGGACCGGCCCATCGGCCGCCTGGCCCGTCCAGTCGCCCTGGAAGGCCTCGGGGACGCTGCCCGATGGCGTCTGCTCGCCCGTCTCCACCACCGTCGCGGTCGCCGCGCCGTCACCGTCCGGTCGGTCACGCAGTTGGGCGCCGATCAGAAAGGTGCCCGCCGCCGCAGCCACGAACACCGCCACGATGGCGACCGTCAGCAGGACGCGCGTTCGGCGGGTACGGTCGCGGCGCGGACCGGGGGCTGGACCGCCGGTGGGCTGCCATGGTCCCTGACCGGCCTGTGTCACGTCTGCGATCGGGTGCTGACCTGTGACACCCGGCCAACTCGGCGCCGGGCCGTCCGGGTGCGTGCCGGGGGACCAGCCCGGCGACGACGCATCGCGGCGCCACCCGGGCTCGGGATGTCGGCTCGGGGTCGCAGTCTCCGGTGGTGTGCGCGGGGCCGGGCCGGTGATCGGGGGCAGGCCCTGGGCCCAGGGGCCGGTCGGGGCGACAACGGCCGAGCCACCGGTGATCGGGCGATTCGGGTCCGCGGTGACGGTGGTGTCGAGGTCGGAGGGACCGGAATCGAGGTCGAGGAGGCGGATCGCGCGCACGCCGACTTCCTCCAGGACCGCGGGTGGCAGCCAGCCGGAACGTTCGGGCTTGCCGATGGCGGCGAGCTCGGTGCGCAGCTGTTGGGGAGTGGGGCGGGCGGCGGGGTCCTTGGCGAGGCAGGCGGCGATGAGGGGGCGCAGAGACGGGGGGAGGGATTCGACGCGGGGTTCCTCGTAGACGATCCGCCACAGCATCTGGACGAGCTCGGCGGTGCCGAACGGGCCGTGCCCCGAGGCGGCGAAAGTGAGCACCCCGCCGAGGGCGAACACATCGCACGGGGGACCGAGCGGTTCGCCGCTCACCTGCTCCGGGCACATGAAACCCGGTGAGCCGACCACCCTTCCGGTGGTGGTGAGGGCGACGTCCTCCGCGGCGCGGGCGATGCCGAAGTCAATCACCTTGGGACCGTCGATCGCCAGCATCACGTTCGACGGCTTCAGATCGCGGTGCACGATGCCCGTCGCGTGCACCGCGACCAGCGCTTCAGCCAACCCGTGCGCCAGCGCGAGCAGCGTCGGTTCGGCGAAGGGGCCGAACCGGGTGACCGCGTCCGAAAGCGACAGTCCCGCCACATATCCGGTCGCCAGCCACGGGGGATCGGCATCGACGTCGGCATCGAGAACGGGCGCGGTGAACGCGCTGCCGACACGCTGCGCGGCCGCCACCTCCCGACGGAATCTGACGCGGAACTCCGGGTCGCCGATCAGATCGGGCCGGATGACCTTCACCGCGACGGTGCGCCCACCCGAGTTGCGGCCCAGATACACCTTGCCCATGCCACCGGAGCCGAGCACACCGAGCAGCCGGTAGTCGCCGATCCGACGGGGATCGTTCGTACCGAGCTGTTCCACCGCCGAACCCTCCGGATAAAAGCAATGCCTCCCGGCCACTGTAACCGCAGGAGCCCGCCCTCACCGGCCACGATCGGCGGCTCGTGACCGGGTGCGCGGGCCCGCGCTACAGGTCCGCGAGGGCGATGCCGGTCAGCGGGCTGTGGAGGCGGACCAGTTCGGTGTCGGTGCCGGTGCCGAGGTCGACCAGCCGGATGGATCCGCCCAGTTCGCTGACATAGAAGTGCCGGTCGTAGCCGGTGACGCCGATCGCCTCCCGGTAGCCGCGCGAGATGATCTGCGGGGCACCGATTTCCGGTTGAACGGTGGCCTCGTAGAGGGTATTGCCCTCGGGTGGGGCGCCGCGGTCGGTCCAGATCAGGTGCGGCCCGTGGAGTTCGAGGTCGATCGGTTCGGGGAGGTCCTGCCAGAGCAGTTCGATGTCGGGACGGTTGTCGGGGGTCGCGCCGGGCGGCAGGTCGATGGGGGCACGGAAGATGCGGCCGTCACCGCCCTTGGCGGCGCCCTTCTGGGTCCAGTAGACGAGGCGGCGGTCCGGATCGAGGCAGATGCCGACACACCAGTTACGGGTGATCCGCGGGTCCGCACCGGTGACCACCAGCGGCCGCAGGTCACCGCCGTCGAGATCGCAGGTGAGCACGGCCATGCCCTCGCGGTCGCACCAGTACAGCCTGCCCGCCTCGAAATCGGCGGCGAGCTGCTTGCCGGTGGTGAACGCGCCCACCGGCACGATGGTGACGCGGTTGCGACCGTCGAGATCGACCCGCTCGATCGACCCGTTGCGGGTGAAGAACTCCGGTTCGGTCCCCAGCTGCGCACCGGGATCGGGTCTGCCCATGTTGGTCCAGTAGATGTGGCCGCGCAGCTGGTCCACGACGATGCCATCGGGCATCTGGTCGAGGCCGTCGACCAGCGTGCGCACCGCGGTGCCGTCGAGCGAGATGGCGTGCATGGCGGCGGCTTTCAGATCGAGTGCGAGCAACTCGGTCATGGCCGTGCCCTACTTCGGCTTCGGGTAGTCGTCGTAGAAGCCCTCGCCGGTCTTCACGCCGAGCTTGCCCGCTCCGATGACGGTGACCGGGCGCTGGAGATGGTTCTGCGGAACACTGCTCACGACGACTCCCTCTGCACAGGTGACGGGGAAGAACTCGATGACCGCAGCCTAGCGCCGATGGGTGGGCCGCCCGGCTGTCACGGCGCTCACGTTCTGGCCCTTCTGCCCCTCGACACCCGTCACGACCGGTAAGAATGTGGTTGCCTATATCCTCACGTTTCATGTATCTCGCGCGTCAGCACTAGGGGGCTCCTCGATGACCACACTGGCCTCCGGACTCTTCATCAACTGGGAAGAGCTGACGGGGCAGTCGAAGTTCGTGGTCGATCTGGTGAGTTTTCCGATCTTCAGTGCGCTGGCGGGCTGGCTCACCAACTGGACCGGCGTGCTGATGCTGTTCTGGCCGCTGCTGTTCAAGGGCTTCCGGGTCCCGATGCTGCACGTGCTGTACCCGTATCTGCCGCGCCGGGTCCAGGTGCTGCCGACCTTCTCCGGGGACGGGCGCAGGCTCGGCTTCCAGGGCTTCATCCCCGCGCGCTCGGAGAAGATGGCCAGCATCTGCGTCGACAAGGCGCTGATGCGGATCGGCAGCCCCCGCGACTTCATCCACGAGCTCGACCTCGACGGTATCGGCGACTACCTGGCCGAACGGTCGCGCGAGCAGGTGCAGCCGATCGTCGACGAGATCATGTACCGGGAGAATCCGGACCTGTGGCGCTCGCTGCCCCGGCAGGTGAAGCAGGCCGTCTACCAGCGCGTCGACCGGCAGCTGCCCGCGCTGTGCCGGCGCGCGTTCGAGAGCCTCGGCGACAACATCGACCAGATCCTCGACGTGAAGAACTTCGTGATCCGGTACCTGGACCGCAACCCGTCCATCCTCAAGGACCTGACCACCACGATCGCGGCGCCGGAACTGAAGTTCATGGCGCGGATCGGCCTGCTCGGCGCGCCGTTCGGCCTGATCCTGGCGCTGTATCTGCACGTGCACTCGCAGATTCCCTACTGGGGGGCGATTCCGGCGTGGGTGATCGTGCTGTTCGCCTCGGCGATGATCGGTGTGACGGTGAATGTCATCGCGATCAAGATGGTGTTCGAGCCGGGCGATCCGCAGCCGCGCTACAAGTACCTGTGGCGCCAGGCCCTGCTGGCCAAGCGCCAGCCCCAGGCCGCGACCGATCTCGCGCACATCCTGGCCTACCAGGTGCTGACCGTGGAGAACCTGTCCAACGAGCTGCTGGAAGGCCCCAACGGCGACAAGACCAGGCAGCTGATCGAACGGGTGGTCTCCGAGGAGATCCACAAGCAGCTCGGGCCGACGGCGTTCATGGTGCGCGCGGCGATGGGCAAGAAGCAGTTCGAGAACCTGGCCATCTCGGGCGCCGGGGCCGGGTTGAGTCTGGCGCCGGGCATGGTCGAGGACGAGCAGTTCGTGCTGGAGCAGGCCAAGAAGATCGACGAGTTCGCGGCCCGCAAGCTGCGCACACTCACCCCCGGCGAGTTCATGGAGATGTTCTACGCCTCGGTGGAGCAGGACGCCTGGCTGCTGTATCTGCACGGCGCGGTGCTCGGCATCGGCGTCGGCGCACTGCATCTGCTGACCTTCGGCTGGTAGGTGCTGTGCCATCGGCGGCTGGCGCCGCGGGTTCTCGGCCTGTTCCCTCGAGAACCAAACAAGCAGGCGTGCTTGCATTTTTCCTGAGCCGCTGCGATGGTTGACGCATGGCCGACCTCGCTGCCCTGCTCGACGATTTCGCCGCCGAATGCGCGGATCTGGAAACCCTGGTCGCGCCGCTGACCCCGGCCCAGTGGCAGACACCCACCCCGGCCCCGCGCTGGGACATCGCCACCCAGATCGCCCACCTGACCTGGACCGACGAAGTGTCGCTGCTGTCGGTCACCGACGGCGCGAAGTTCGCCGAACTGCTGGCCGAGGCCGTGCCGAAGATGCTCACCTTCGTCGACGAAGGCGCCGAGGAGATCGCGCGCATCGCCCCCGCCGACCTGCTCGAGCGCTGGCAAGCGGGCCGCGAGAACCTGATCGCCGCGCTCGGCGCCGTGCCGCCCGGCACCAAACTGCCGTGGTTCGGCCCGCCCATGAGCGCCGCGTCGATGGTGTCGGCCCGCATCATGGAGACCTGGGCACACGGTCAGGACGTCGCCGACGCACTCGGCGTCACCCGGGCCCCCACCGCCCGCCTGCGCACCGTCGCCCACATCAGCGTCCGCGCGCGCAACTACGCGTACCTGGTCAACGGCGAATCCGGCCCCGCCGAGGAATTCCGGGTGGAACTCACGGCCCCCGACGGCACCCTGTGGACCTGGGGCCCCGAGGACGCCCCCCAGCGCATCACCGGCCCCGCCATCGACTTCTGCCAGGTGGCCACCCAGCGCCGCCACCGTGCCGACACCGCGCTGACCACCGAAGGCCCCGACGCCGACCACTGGCTCACCATCGCCCAGGCCTTCGCGGGTCCACCGGGAGCGGGTCGCGAGGCGGGCCAGTTCGCATGAGTTTC
This sequence comes from Nocardia sp. NPDC058176, assembly GCF_042883805.1. Taxonomy (NCBI): domain Bacteria; kingdom Bacillati; phylum Actinomycetota; class Actinomycetes; order Mycobacteriales; family Nocardiaceae; genus Nocardia; species Nocardia sp. NPDC058176. The sequence goes on from NZ_JBHVVA010000002.1 coordinate 1,171,698, forward strand.
CAGAAACAGGCGAGCGCCCTTCGTTGAGCGCCATTCGTGCCGACTGCCCCGGACAACGTTGGCCGGGGGTTGACCTCCGTGGCAGTCGTGAATGACGCTCGCCTGCCTTTCGGGAGTACCCACTGCCGGGTGTGAGAAACAGCCACCCGGTGAAACGCCGCGATGACGAGCGTTGATACGTCGGCGTTTCAGATGTGTCCCTGATCTCATGGGCCGAGTCGCCGTGCGGTGCCACTTACCCAGTACCGTGGGTATCAACGCGTGGCTTTCAACGATGCGGGCCCGTTTCCCTGGGACACCCACAGGCACCGGAAGGACCGCATCGTGACCGCATATCGACGTGCACAGATCGCGCGCCTGTCCGTGACAGTCGTAGCCGGGGCCGCCAGTCTGTGCCTCACCTTCGCCGCGGGCGCCTACATCGTCAACCACGCGGTCCTCGTCGAGGACACCCCCGAACTCGCGGCGCCCGCCGAGGATCGCGCCACCCCGTTCAGCGTGCCGCGCCCCGACCGGCTGCCCGAGCCCGAGCGGTCCAAGCCGCTGTTCACCGCCGAAACCGTCGAGCTGGTGGCCGCCGAGCGGTCGGTTCCCGCGGCGACAAGGACCGCGGTGACCGCGCAGCAGGGCGGCATCGGCGTGACGCCGGACGACTCGACGCTGGGCGGGCGGGTGCGGATCGGCAGCACCTACGTCGGCGCCCAGGTGGCTCCGGCGCGCACCGATACGCTGGCCTTCACCGTCGACACGAATCTGGTGACGCTGGCCGCGCGCTACCTCGGCAGCACCGCCGATCCGGCGGGCATCACCGCGCTGCACACCGAATTCGACACTCGCCGTGGCGAAGTGGTGTTCGTCCTGTCGGACCCCGGGCTCGGCAGCCATACGCTGCGGGTCGAGCGGGTCCAGCAGCCCGCGACCGTCGATCCGGCCGAACCCACGGCGACCGAGCCGACCGAGCCGGAGCAGACTACCGTCAGCGTGTGAGTTCTCCCGATCCAGCGCGCGCCGCGTATGACTTCTGCGTGCTCGGCGGCGGCATCGTCGGAGTGGCGACCGCGCACCGGCTGCTGCGCCGGTTCCCCGGCGCGAGCCTGGTGCTGGTGGAGAAGGAAGCCACCCTCGGCGCCCACCAGACCGGGCACAACAGCGGCGTCATCCACTCCGGAATCTATTACCCGCCCGACAGTTTGAAGGCGCGACTGTGCCGGGCCGGCGCGCAGTGGACCAAGGAGTTCGCCGCGGCCAACGACATTCCGTTCCAGGTGTGCGGAAAACTGCTGGTGGCAACGGATTCCGCGGAACACGCGCGGATGCTCGCGCTCTACGAGCGCTCGATCGCCAACGGGGTCGAGGTCGAGGCGATCGATGCCGCCGAGCTGGTCCGGCGCGAACCGCGAATCACCGGTGTCGGAGCATTGTTCGTGCCCGCCACCGGCATCATCGACTACGCCAGGGTCACCGCGGCGCTGGCCGCGCAGGTCGAGGCGATGGGTGGTCGGGTGCTGCTCGACACCGCGATCGAGGCAATCAGCGAAACCGGTTCCGCCGTCACGATTTCCGGACCGAACGGGTCGATCACCGCGGACACGCTGGTCGTCTGCGCGGGGCTGCAGGCCGATCGGATGGCACGAATGGCGGGGATTCGCACCGACTTCCGGATCGTCCCGTTCCGCGGCGAGTACTACCGGCTGCCCGCCGAGCGGGCCGACCTGGTGCGCACGCTGATCTATCCGGTGCCCGATCCGGCGCTGCCGTTCCTCGGCGTGCACCTGAGCCCGACCATCGATGGCGAGCTGACGGTGGGCCCCAATGCCGTACTCGGCCTGTCGAGGGAGGGCTACCGCAAGGGCAGCGTGAACCGGCGCGACGCACTCGACGTGCTGAGCTTCCCCGGCCTGCACCGGGTGGCCCGCGACCACCTCCGGACCGGAGCGCGCGAGCTGCGCAATTCGGTGTTCAAGCGCGGCTATCTCGCCGAATGCCGCAGGTACTGCCCGGAACTCACGACCGCCGACCTGCTGCCGCACCGCGCGGGGATCCGGGCGCAGGCGGTGCTGCGCGACGGCACACTGGTGCACGATTTCCTCATCGAACGCACGCCGCGCTCGATCCACGTGCTCAACGCGCCGTCCCCGGCGGCCACCTCGGCGATGCCGATCGCCGAGCATCTGGTCGATCAGCTGGAATCGCGCAATAAATAGGATAGTTATAGTACTTTTATCTGATGGGCCACATCAGGTATGCGTGCGACGTGGGCGCACCCGTCGAGGTCGCGTTCGCCTACGCCCAGGACCGCCGCCACGTGCCCGGCTGGATGTACGGCGTCACCGCACTCGAACCCGCGGGGGAGCCCGATCGCGGACTCGGTGCCGCCTACACGGCAAAGATTCTGTTGCTCGGGATCATTCGCACCAAGGTCACCTGTGAAATCACCGAATTCCGGCAGAACGCCGTCATCGGGTATACCCTGCGTGGGCGGGTATACGGAACCGTGACCCTGCGGTTCGATCCACTCGGCTACGAACGGTCGGTGCTGACGTCCGAAGCCGACTATCCACCACCACGCGGTGTGCTCGGCCGCCTGTGCCACGGCCTCGTCGACGCGGCCGCGAAATCGGCACTGCGCCGAACGGAGTCGCGGTTGCGAAGGGAGATAGAGGCATTCCACGGTACCGATCTTGTCGGCCGCATCGCCTAGGGTGGCGGTCATGATCATCGTGAGCACCGACGGCTCCTGCCTGCGCAATCCCGGCGGCGCCATCGGCTGGGCCTGGGTGAATCATCAGGGTCCGTCGGCCAGTGGGGGAGCGGCCGCCGGCACCAACCAGATCGCCGAACTACGCGCGGTGCTGGAAGCCATCCTCGCCCACCCGGGTGCCGAACCGATGCTCATCGAAAGCGATTCGCTCTACGCCATCAAGTGCGCCTCGGAGTGGATCACCAGCTGGCGGCGCAACGGCTGGCGCACCTCCACCGGCGGCGCGGTGAAGAACGTCGACATCATCAAGCAGATCGACCGGGCCATCACCACCCGCGAAGGACCGGTGCGTTTCCGCTGGGTCCGCGGGCACGTGGGCAACTACTTCAACGAACAGGCCGACAAGCTGGCCGGGGTCGCCGCCCGCGAAGTCGCCGCGCTCGGCCGCGACCACCCGGCACCCGCCGTTCAGACGAGCACCGAACACGCGACGCCAGTCGCGCGAGCCACCCAGCCGCGGGCCACGGGGAAGCCGGTCGCACCAGCGGCGCCAGGAACACTCACCCTGTTCTGACGGCGCGGCGCGACCGGAGTGGGACCGCACGCAGCAGGACCCGGCAGCTCAGTGCTGCCGGGTCCTGCTGTCGGTATCGCGCGGCCGATCAGTTGCCCGGCGTCGGCGCGGGCTCCTCGGTCGGCACCGGCGCGGGGCCGGGGGCCGCGGCGCCGGGGTTGCCCTTCAGCAGCGGCGAGTCCATCTTGCTGACCAGCCACTTGCCGTCGTCGTTGCGCTCCAGGGTCATCTCGAGCGCGAAGTTCATCCGATCCTCACCGGGCTGGGTGAAGTTCGACCGGTACTGGGTCATGGTGACCAGCGCCTTGACGTCCTCCGTCGACCCGGACAGGTAGCCGCACTGCACGTCCTCACCGCGGGACTTCACCTGGGCCTGCACCATGGCGCCCTTGAGCGCCTCGCTGGCATCGGAGAACTCCTTGAGGTAGTCGCCGGTGGCGCCCGCCTTCATCGCCTCGATGTAGCCGTCGAGGTCGCTGGAGTAGTCGTAGTTCGCCAGGACATCGCCGTAGTCGCAGGCGGCCTGCGTCGACTCGGCGATGGCATCGAGCTTCTCGGCCTTGTTGCTGTTCTGCAGGAAGAACACCACACCCGCGGTGATCGCGCCGACGGCGACCACACCCGCGACACCAGCCGCGATCCAGCCCGTCGGCGCGCTCGATCCGCCACTCGCGGCCGCAGCCGCGGGCTCGGCCGTGGTGGCCGCCTTGACGGTGGGCGCATCGGTTTCCGGAGTTGCCGCCGTCCCCTCGAGCGTGGGCTCGGACTTGTCCAGATCGGGCTTGTCGTCGCTGGTCATCGAATCAATCCTGCTCTTTCCCGGCACACATACCGCACCGATCTCCTTCGTGTGCCCCGTGAGCCGGGCCACACGCTCTCCTCGCGAGTATGCCCGGTCCGGCCGCGAGCAGCCGGACCGGGCATCGACTCACCTGGGGATGGGGGTTCGTTCGTTCGGGTCGACCCCCGGCGGCATCTGCGCGCCGTTGTTGGGGACATTCGGTCGAGGAGCGTTCGCCGAACCACGGATCTGCTGGTCGGCGGGCGGGTTCGTGCAGTAGTTCCAGCGCGGGATCGACCCGTCCTGGACTTCCTCGTTCCGCCGGTACTCGGTGTTGTAGTAGCAGGTGGGACGCGGCCAGACATCGAGGATGGTGTGGAACTCGCCATCGTGCGCCGGCGCGCCGACCGCCTCCAGACCCAGCGCCAGCGACGGGAACAGCAACCGCATCGCGGGCTGGCGCAGCTGCGCGGCCTTGGTGATGGCGACGAAGTTGGCCGCCAGACCGGTGATCGGATCGGCCGTCTTGTCCAGGACCGCACCGAGCGACTCGAACTGCGCCGGGGCGTTGTCGAGCACGCCCTGCAGCTCGGCGTTGGCGTTGTTGAACTGGGCCAGCAGCGCACCCGAGTTGTTGGTCAGCGTCTGCAGATCCGGCTGGGCGTTCGAGGTGGTCTCGGCGATCACCCGCAGGTTCGCGATCAGGTTCACCGTCTGCGGCAGCAGATTGTCCAGACCGGCGACCACCAGGCTCACGCCGTTGATCAGGCCGCGCAGCTGGTCGGGGCCACCGCCGAGCGCGATGTCGAGCTCGTCGAGGATGACGTCGAACTCCTGCGGGTTGACCTGGGCGATCAGCGCGCTGGTGTCGTCGAGCACCGCCCACACCGGCACCGGCGTCTTGATCTGTTCGGGATCGAACTTGATCACCGCGCCGTCGGCCAGGAACGGACCGACATCGCTGTTGGGCCGGAAGTCGATGTACTGCTCACCGGCCGCCGACAGCGCGGCCACCTGGATCATCGAGTCGGCCGGGATCTTGTAGCTCTCGTCGATCTGGGCCCGCGCCGCGATCGACTGCCCCTGGTCGATGAGCTCGATCGAGGTGACCTTGCCGATCCGGTGCCCGCGCAGGGTCACGTCGTTGCCCGGCTGCAGACCACCGGACCGGTCGAGATTGACCGTCACGGCGTACTCGGACCGCAGCGGATTCACCCGCATCACGTTGACCAGCAGGTAGGTCGCGCCGACCAGCAGCACGAGCACCAGCGCGGTGTTCGCCAGCAGGATCTTGCTACCGAAGAACTTCTTCACCTTGCTCATCGGTGGCCTTCCACTCGGCCCTGAACGATCTGCAGCACCTGGATGAAGCTGCCGACGAAGTCGTTCACGTCCTTCAGATCAGGGAACTTGCTGTTCGCCGGATCGGTCAGCAATCCGACATCGAGGTTGGTCAGCGTCGCGTACGGCGCCAGACCCTTGCCGCGGAAGGTGGCGTCGACGCCGGGACGGATCGCGTGCAGCTGGTCGAGCACGTACTCGAAGTTGCCGCCGGTCGCGGCCAGCGCGTTCATCAGGCTGTCCAGATTCACCAGCAGGTCGTTGAGCTGGTCGCCGGTGGTGTTGGAGTAGTCGCCGAGGGCGGCACTGGCGGTGGACAGCTTGGTGAGCAGATCGCCGATGGCCCGGTTGTTCTCGGCGATGGCGCCGATCGCCTGCGGCAGCGTGTCGGCCACCTCGCCGAGCTGGCCCTTGTTCACCTCGATGGTGTTGGCGAGGGTGTTGAACTCGGTGAGCACCGTGTCCACCCGGGCGCTGTTGTTGTTCAGTTCGCCGATCACGCCGGTCATCTCGGTGATCAGGTGGCCGAGTTCGACCTCGTTGCCGTTGAGGATCGACCCGAGCTCGGTGCCGAGGCGGCTCAGGCTGGCGACACCGCCGCCGTTGAACAGCATCGAGACCGAGACCAGCAGCTCCTCGACGGTCGCGCCGGCCGAGGTGGACTCGAGCGGCAGGGTGTCGCCGCTGCTCAGCATCCCGGCGCCGGTGTTCTCCTTGGGCTCCGACAGCGCGACGAAGACGTCACCGAGGGGGGTGGCCTGGCGCAGTTCGGCCGTGCTGCCCTCGGGCAGCTGGATGTCGGTGCTGATCTCCATGTCGACCAGGGCCTGGAAGTTCTTGGTCTTGATCGCCGTCACCACGCCGACATCGGAACCACCGATCTTGACCTTGGCCTGATCGGGCAGGTTCAGCGCGTTGTCGAACACCGCGTGCAGGGTGTAGGTGTCCCCGCCCGCGCCCGGCGTCGGCAGCGGCAGGTCCTCGACGGTGAAGCCGCAACCGGAGCTGATCGCCACCGTCGCCGCCGCGGCCGCCGCGACCATCGCGCGGCGGGCATTGATCGTCATACGTAGGGTCATTTCGTCAGTCCAAGCAGTGCGGCGGTGAGCCCGTAGTCGGGGCCGAAATCCTGCATGTTTCCGGAGCGGCAACCATCGGCCTTCATCTGGATCCGCTCGCAGAAGACGCTGACGATCTCGCCCGAGAGCGAGGTGCCGATCAGCCCGTGCAGGCGGATGAAGCCCTTCTCGCGGTTGATGGTGTTGTCGATGTTCTGCATCAGCAGCGGCACGATGTCGACGACCTCGGTCAGCGCGCCGGAGTTGTCGCGCAGCTGATTGGTGACGTTGGTCAGGCCGGTCAGCGAGGCGGACAGCTCGTCGGCGTGCACCCCGAAGGTCGTCGAGGTGTTGGCCAGGAACTGATTGAGCTGATCGAGGGTGGCCTGCAGACCCGGCGCCTGCTCGGCGAGCAGACCCGACATCGCGGTCACCCGGTTGCTGAAATCGCGCACCGACTGGTCGTTGTCGGCCAGCATCGTCGTCAGCTCGTTGAGCTTGATGATGATGTTGGAGATCGCGTCCTTGTTGTCGACGCCGACCTTGAGCGCGCCCGAGAGCGCGTCGAGGGTCTCGCGGATCTTCTGGCCGTTGCCGTCGAGCACCGGGTACAGCACCCGGCCCGAGAGCGGGCCGAGCCCCTCCTGGCCCTCTTCGGGCTTGAGCGCCGCGGCGAACTGGTCGATGGTCTTGATCATCGTGTCCAGCTCGACCGGCGTGCGGGTGCGCGCCTTGGGCAGATGATCGCCCGACTTCAGCGCCTCGCCACCGGTGTAAGGCGGGCTGATGTCGATGTGGCGATCGGTGACGATCGAGGGCGAGATGATCGCCGCGATCGCCTCCTTGGGGATCTTCACCCCCGCGTCGACGGTCATGTGAACCTCGACGAAGGTGCCCTTGGGCACGATCTTGTCGACCTTGCCCACCGGCAGGCCGAGGACCATGATCTCGTTGCCCTCGTACATGCCCGCGATGTTCTCGAAATCCGCGGTGATCTTGGTCGAGCGGCCGAGCGCGTCGTCGAACTGACTGGGCAGCAGCGAGCAGCTGCCCAGTGCCAGCGCGGTGGCGCCGATCATCACCGTGCGCGCGAGGAACTTCGCGCTGCGGAGCCTGTTGGTCAGTTTCATCCTTCGCACCCCTGGATCACCTGAACGAAGCACAGCCAGTTGTCGGGGAAAATCCACGGCAGACCGACATCGCCGTAGTTGCCGTTGCCGACCGCGTTGTTGAAGTAGCGCGCGGTGGGCTGGCCGATCTGCAGCAGCCGGTCGAGGTTCTCCTTGTTCTTCTGCAGGCCCTCGGCCATGGTGTTGAGCTGGCCGATGGTGCCACCGAACTGGTTGTTGTTCTGCGCGCCGATCTCCTCGAGCTGACGGGTCAGCGTGGCGATGTTGTCGAGCAGCTGGCGCAGCAGGTTCTGCCGCTCCATCACCCGGTTGGCGATGGCCTCGCCCTGGGTGATCACCAGCAGGATCGAGTTGCGGTTGTCGGCCAGCAGCTGGGTGACCCGGTTCAGGTCCTTGAGCAGGCTGTCGACCTCGCCCTTGCGCTGATCGACGACCTTGGCCACCGCGCCGACGCTGTCGAGCGCCTGGGCAACCAGTTCCGGCGAATCGCCGAGCTGGGAGTTGATCGTGTTGAGCGACTGCGCCAGCTTCTGGGTGTCGAGCGCCTCGAACTTCGGCGTACCGACCTGCACGACATCGGCGATGTTGTAGGGCACGTCGGTGTTGCTGCGCGGAATCGTCTTGTCCTCGAGCCCCGATCCGTCGCCGGGCTTCAGGTCGACGTAGCGCGCGCCGAGCAGGGTCGCCATCTTGATCGCGGCGTGCGCGTCGGGACCGAACTTCAGCGAGCTGTCCACGTCGAGGGTGATCACCACGTGATCGCCCTCGATCTTGGCGCCGGTGACGGTGCCGACCTGGACGCCGGACACGGCGACCTTGTCCCCGGTCCTGATCCCGGCGGCCTGCACGAACTCCGCCTCGATGGTCTGCTTGCCGATCCCGATGAACTGGTAGATCGTCGAGCCGACCAGCAGCAGCACGATGCACAGCGACCCGATGACGCCGAGCCAGAAATTGCGGTTGCCGAGGAACCTCGACTTCAAGGTGCTCATCGGCACACCGCCGAGTGCGAGGTGCCACCGATCTGGCTGAACAGACCGCGGGGGAACAGCACCCCGTAGAGCGAGACGTCCAAGCCGCACAGGTAGGCGTTGGCGTGGGTGCCCTCCGAGGTCATCCGGCCGAGGGAGGCCAGCAGCGACGGCAGGTCGACGGCGGCCTGATCGAGCTTGGCGCCGTTGGCCAGCAACAGGTTCAGCGCCGCGGTGGAGGAGTTCTGGGCGGCGAACAGCTGGGGCTGGATCTTGCCGACCATCCCGACCAGCGAGGTCGTCGCATCCGCCAACACCACTGTCGACTGCTGCAGCGACTGCCCCTGGTCGTAGAGACCACCGATCAACGCCCGGGTCTGGGTAACCAGGGTCTCCAATTCATCCCCTCGCTTGGCCAACCCGGCCATCACACCGGACAGGTTGGTGATCACGTCGGACAGGATCGCGTCCCGACGCTGGAAATCGGTCGCCAGCTGCGCGGCCTGGACGATGAACGCCGACAGCGAGACCCCGTCACCCTGCAGTGCCAGGATCAGGGTCTCCGACATCGCGTTGACCTCGGCGGGCTCGAGTGCCTGGAACAGCGGCTGGAAACCGTTGAGCAGGGCCGAGATGTCGAAGGAGGGTTCGGTGCGCTCGATCGGAATCGTCGCGCCGCTCTTCAGCTCGGTCGGGCTGGTCTCCTGGCCCGGCGCCAGTGCGACGTAGCGCTGGCCGATCAGGTTCTGGTAGCGGACAAGGGCTTTGGTGTCGTCGAAGACCGTCTGGTCGCTCTGCACGATGAACGACACCTTGGCGTCGTTCTTGCCGTCGAGCTCGATCTTCTCGACCTTGCCGACGCGCACGCCCGCCATGCGGACATCGTCGCCGGGCCGTAGGCCGAGGACATCGGTGAAGATCGCGGTGTACTTGCGGGTGTCACCGTCGACCGTGCGGGCCAGTGTGTTCCACACGACCACGGTGACCAGCAGTGAGACGAGCGCGAAGATACTGAACCCGATCAGTGGCTTGCGGATACTCATGCGCCACCCCCGTTTTCGGACACTTGCAGGGTTCCGCCCTTCATGATCGGACCGAGCAGCAGATATTCGGACGTCGTCGGCTTGCGGCCGAGGAATCCGGGAATCGCGGCGTCACCGTGGTAGGAGATCGGTGTGCCGGACGGCGCCGGTGCCGGTTCGGCCGGAGCCTCCTGATCCGGTGCCGCGGCGGGCGCCGGAGCAGGCGCGCCGCCGAGCAGACCGGGCAGGCCCGGAATCTCGAACGACGGGACGAGACCCTCGAGCGGCGTACCGGCGAACGGGACGACCTCGGTGCCGTTGGCGGTCTGCATCGGCAGCACCGGCGTGGTGAGGCCGGGGATGTCCGGCATACCGGGGATCGAGATCATCGGCGGCAGACCGGCGGCCGAATCGAGCCTGCGCGGCTTCAGGTTCTCCGGCAGCGGCGGCAGCGAGGCCTCGGCCGGTGCGGTGAAGCAGCTCGGGCCGACCAGATCGCCGTAGCGCGGGCAGTCCGCGACGGTGTAGGGCTTGTACGGGGTGAACGTCAGACCCGCGTTCCACACCATCTGCTTGCCGTTCGGGCCGCCGTGGAAGGTGGTGTTCAGCTTCGCCAGCGACGGACCGAAGACCTCGAAGACCTTGGTGATCGACGCCGGATCGGCGGCCAGCGAACCCAGCGTGGCGTTCATGCCGACGGTGACTTCCTTACCCACATCGGGGTTGGTCGCGAACAGGTCGTTCACCTGGTCGGTGGTGGTGCTGGCACCGGCGAGCAGCGCGATCAGCTGATCACGCTTGGTCGCGATGGTGTTGGCGGTCTGCACCGAGGAGCCGAGCACGTTCATCAGTTCCGGCGCCGACTGGTTGAGCGCGCGCGCCGAGGCCGAGAAGTTGTCCAGCATGCCGCCCAGGTTCGGGCCCGCGTCGGCGACGGTGGTCAGCCAGTGATCGAGGCGCACGATGGTGGAGCCGGGCACCCGGCCGCTGCCGTCGAGCGCCTGGGTGAGCGTGCCGAGCACCCGGCCCAGCTGGACCGGGTCGATCTCGTTGAGGATGTCGCGGACCGTGGTGAGGGTGTCCTGCAGCGCGATCGTGCCCTCGCTGCGGTCCTCCGGAATCTGCGAACCCTCCTCCAGGTACTGGTCGTACGGGCCGTTGAAGACCAGTTCGACCGAGGTCACCGCGAACAGGTTGCTGGGGACGACGCGGGCGGTGACATTGCTGGGAACGCCCTTGGCGAACTCCGGCTTCAGCTCGATGTTCACCCGCTGTCCCGCGCCCTTGTCGACGATGTCGACGTCCTTGACGACGCCGACGAGCACGCCGCGGAACTTCACGTCGGCATTGGACGGCAGGCCGTCACCGGTGGTCGACAGGTTGGCGGCCACGTTGACCTTCGGCACGAAATAGCCCTGGTACCTGGCCATCAGGAAGCCGAGGATCACCGCGAACACCACCAGGCCGCACGCGCCGGCGATGTAGAGCTGTTTCATCGTGGGGCCACGCCCACTCGGATCGATGATCATCGTGCCCCTACCCCGAGATCCTGATGCCGGGGTCGACGCCCCAGATCGCCAAAGTCATGAACAGGTCGGCGAACACGACCAGGATGATGCACATCTTGATCGCCCGACCGGCCGCGACGCCGACGCCTTCGGGACCACCGGAGGCGAAGAAGCCGTAGTAGCACTGGATGAAGGTGGTGATCATGACGAACACGATCGCCTTGAGCAGTGAGTACAGCACATCGGTCGGTACCAGGAATTGGTAGAAGTAGTGCGAGTACGTGCCCGCCGCGGTCCCGCCGATCAACTGCACGGTGACCGAGCAGGACAGGTAGGCCATCGCCAGGCCGAGGCAGTACAGCGGCACGATCGCCATGACCGCGGCCACCATGCGGGTGCTGACCAGGTAGGGCAGCGGGCGGATGGCGACCGATTCGAGCGCGTCGATCTCCTCGGAGATGCGCATCGCGCCGAGTTGGGCGGTGAATCGACAGCCCGCCTGGGCCGCGAAGGCCAGTGCCGCCAGCAGCGGACCGAGTTCGCGGGTGGTGGCGAAGGCCGAGATGGCGCCGGTGATCGGGCTCAGCCCGAGCAGGTTCAGCGAGGTGTAGCCCTGGATGGCCACCGTCATGCCGCCGAAGGCGCTGATGATCAGGATGACGCCGATGGTGCCGCCACCGACGACGATGTTGCCGTTACCCCAGGTGACGTCGGAGAGCAGCCGCCAGACTTCCTTCGGGTACTGCTTGAACGCCAGTGGAATCGAGCCGACCGAACGCAGGAAGAAGAAGACCTGGTGGCCGAGGCGGGCGAGCAGGTCGACGGGCGCCCGGCCGGCCGCCTTGAGCTGGCGCAGTGGCCGCAGCAGCGGAGGTACATAGGTTGATGACAAGGCTCAGACCACCTGTGGGGGGAAGACGGCGGCGTAGATCTGCGTGATCGCCACGTTGACGCCGAGCAGCATGACCATGGAACTGACGACCGCCGAGTTCACCGCGTTGGCGACACCACCCGGGCCACCGCGCGCGTTGAGCCCGCAGTCGCAGGCGATGATGCCGGCGATCAGGCCGAAGATCACCGACTTGAGCAGCGCCACCGCGAGATCGAGGGTGACCGCGAAGGAGGCGAAGGTGCTCATGTAGGAGCCGGGGGTGCCCGCCTGGGCGAAGATGTTGAACATGTAGCCGGTGATGAAGCCGACGAAGACGACGAAGCCGCAGAGCAGGAAGCTGACGATCATCGCCGCGCCGAGCCGGGGGGCGACCAGCCTGCGCAGCGGGTCGACGCCCATCACCTTCATCGCGTCGATCTCTTCACGGATGGTGCGTGAGCCGAGGTCGGCGCACACCGCCGAACCGACCGCACCGGCGATCATGATCGAGGTGACCAGCGGGGCGCCCTGCTGGATGATGCCAAGGCCGTTGGCCGCGCCGATGAACGAGGTCGCGCCGACTTGTCCGGCGACCGCGCCGACCTGGATGGACACGATGACCGCGATCGGGATCGCGACGAGCAGGGTGGGCGCGGCGGCGACATTGGCCATGAACGCGCACTGGCGGACGAACTCGTCGAAGGGAAAGCGCCTGCGGAAGATCGCGACGATCAACTCCGTGATCGCCTCGAAACCCATCGTGATCTGTCGACCGAAGGTCTCGAGCGACTTCTTCGGATGGTCGTCCCAAAGGCCCTTGCTCCAGTCGACAGCCTCGCTGACTCGTGAACGTGTGGGCGGACTCTTGGTCGACTGCACTGCTTTTACCCCTCTCGACGCCGGCCCTCATTGCCCCGGCGACTTGTTTGCTTGACGCACCTTACTACGGAGTAGTGCAGAACACACCACCGACATGTGAGCGCGGTCATAGATAGAGGTCACTGTCCACAACCCGTTATGAGACGTGCCATGTCGGACCCTACCGGCCCCATTTGTGTGGTTCCGGAGATTGCTCGGGATGTCGTTTTCCGGCATGGATTCCCAGTACCGGCGGTCGCGCCAAACAAATATTGCGGAAAACTGTCATTCATAACGAAGCGCTCGGCGGAATGCGCGGACACATCACACGCAGAACTCGAAATTGGTCGCTCGATCACAATTCCAATAGACATCGGCTATCACCCGGTGGTTCGGCGACCGCTCTGGTAAGCAGCAAACACACACTGTTCGCGGAAAGTGTGCCGACCAGGGCGGGGACGTGGCGCGCCCGGGACGGAATACAGGCACGATAGGCAAACCGAATTGATATCGTGCGGGCTTCCGACGTCTGGAGGGACATGTTCAGCAAACTCGCCAAGGTAGCCAGCGCTGCCTTCGCCGTCGCCCTCGGTGCAGTACTGCTCGGCACCGGTGCTGGCGCTTCGCAGGCACAACCCGGCCCACCGGTGCTCGGCGGCGGGTCCGGCATCGTCATCGACGACATGTTCGAGTGCACGCTCACGACGGTCGGGCACGACGGCGGCGGCAGACTGGTCGGCCTCACCGCGGGCCACTGCGGCGACGCGGGCTCCCGGGTCGCCGCCGAAGTGGACCGTGGCTACGGCGAGATCGGCCGATTCGTCTACAGCAACGCCGAACTCGACTACGCGGTCATCGAGTTCACGCCCGGCCGGATCGTCCCGGTCAACCGGATCGGCAATGTCACCATCACCGGCCTCGGCGGACCGGCGCAGTTCCCGACGATCGTGTGCAAGGAAGGCAGAACGACCGGTAACACCTGCGGGGTGAGCTGGGGCGATGTCTTCCAGACCCAGATGGAGACCTGGTCGCAGATGTGTGTGGTCGAAGGCGATTCCGGCGCGCCGGTCGTGGTCGGCTCGACGCTGGTCGGCATGGTGAACGCCTATCTCGCGGTGGCCTGTTTCGGTCCCGAGGTCGGCACGAACATGGACTCGATCATCAACGACATCAACGCCCGCGGCGGCACGGGCGCCGGTTATCGCCCGATCTGAGCAGCAGGAACAGAGCGGGTCGCGACAGGTTCGCGGCCCGCTCTATTTCTGTTCGACGGGTGCCAGCGCTGGACCGTCGGCCCCGGCGCAGTGCGGCAAGCAGTCCACCCGATCGGGTGCGGCGGCCTGGCGCGGCACGCGCAGCAACACCGCGGCGATGCCCGCGCCGAGCAGAAGCAGCAGCGCGCACCAGCGCATGGCGGTGTCGAAGCCCGCGGCGAAGGCCACCGGGTCGGCGAAGGCGCCGGAGAGCCCGGCCAGTCCCGGCAGCGCCGCGACGGCGAGTAGCTGGGCGGTGCGCGCGACGGCGTTGTTCACCCCGGAGGCGATGCCCGCCTCGGACACCGGGACGGCCGCCAGGACCGCGCCGGTCAGAGGCGCGACCAGCGCCGACAGGCCGAGCCCGAAGATCAGCACGCCCGGCAGGACATCGGTCAGATAGTTCGCGTCGGGACCGATCCGTTGCAGCGCGAAGACGCCGCCCGCGGCCAGCAGCGGACCGACGGTCAGCGGAATCCGTGGACCGTGCCGCTGCGCCCAGCGTCCCGCGGGCGCCGAGAGCACCAGCATCAGCACGGTCACCGGCAGGCTCGCCGCGCCCGATGCCATCGGCGAATACCCCGAGACCAGCTGCAATTGCAGGACCAGCAGGAAGAAGACGCCACCGAGCGCGGCGTAGACGAGCAGCGTCACCAGGTTCGCGACGGTGAACACCCGCGAGCCGAACAGCGCGGGCGGCACCAGCGGATTCGGGCTGCGCAGCTCGACCATGACGAAGCCCCCGAGCGCGAGCGCGCCGAACACCACCAGCAGGGGATGGGCGTCGATCAGGCCCAGTGTGAGCGCGCCGAGGGCGAGCGCCACGATCACCGCACCCGGGATATCGATGCGCCCGGACGCGTCCGGATCACGGCTCTCCGGCACCGACCGGATCGCGACCACGGCCACGACCAGCGCCAACGGCACATTGAGCAGGAAGATGGCGCGCCAGCCGACGAGATCGATCAGCCCGCCGCCGAGCAGCGGGCCGAACGCGCCCGCCACCCCGCCGAGCCCCGACCACAGGCCGATCGCGCTGCCCTGATCGCCCCGATCGATCGAGGCCGAGATCAGCGCCAGGCTGCCCGGCGTGAGCAGCGCACCGGCCACACCCTGCAGCAACCGCGCGGCGACCAGCATCTCGATGTTCACCGCCAGCGCGCACAGCAGCGAGGTGATCGCGAATCCCGCGATCCCCCAGACGAACACGCGCCGACGGCCGAGCCGGTCCCCGAGCGAACCGCCGAGCAGGATGAACGAGGCGAGGGTGAGGGTGTAGCCGTTGACGGTCCACTGCAGTCCGGCGACATCGGTGTTCAGTGACTCGCCGATGCGTGGCAGCGCGACCGAGACGACGGTGGCGTCCAGCGACGCCATCGAGGAGCCGAGGATGGTGGAGAGCAGGATCCACCGGCCGGTGGCCGATTTCAGCGGAACCGTCTTGGTCGCCGGCACCCGTCCGAAACTACAGGCTCTCCACGCAGACCACGATGCGACGCTCGGCGTACTTGAAGCCGGAATCGGCGTCGTCGGGGCAGGAATCGACGCTGTCGGAGTCGTTCAGGATCGTGATCACCTTGACCGGCTCGGAGCCGGACTCGGTGCAGTCGATGCGCGAGGGTTCCTCACCGCCGACGTCCATGCAGCCGCCGACCACCCAGTCGATGTCGAGGCACAGGGCGCCGGTCTCGATCCCGTTGAGGGTCTCGGCGTAGAAGTTGTCGCGGTCGCTGATGCAGGCGCTGCTGGTCTTGGCCTTGCCGATGACCTTGTAGTTCGACGATCGGCTGCCGCAGGACGCCTTCTCGATGGTGGCGTCGTCGACGGTGCCGCCGAGCGCGACGCAGTCGCCGACACTGGCCTGGAAGTCGGTGTCGCCGCCGCGGCTCGAGGTCGGCGCGGGTTTGCTGGTGGTCGTCTTGCCCGACGTGGTGGGCGCGGCACTGCTGGTGGCCGGGACGACATCGATCGCCGGTTGGGCGTTGCCGTCGATGGTGCCACCGCATCCGGCCGCGACGAACGCGGCCACCGTGATGGCGACGGCGCCGACGAACCGGCCGAGGGACAGATCTGCAAACACCTACTGTGAATACACCACCGGAGCCACCTGCGTCGACTCCGTCCCGGTGTCCGGACACTGCGTTACCCTTGGGATTCCGGCCTCCCGGGTCGGCCTGCATCAGGAGGTGAACCCGATGGTGGCAGCAACGGCGGGAGATTTCGGCCCACTGACCAGACCCGGCGCGCTCGCGGCGCCGCGGCAGATGCTCATCGATCCGCGCTTCATCCGGCTCGCCGACCATTTCTTCGGCATGTTCCCGCAGCCGAGTCGCGGTGGGGGAGCGCTGGCGGTCTACCTCGACGGCCGACCGGTGGTGGATGTCTGGGCGGGCTGGGCGGCCAAGGATCAGCGCTGGCACGGCGAGCACGTCGCACTCACCTTCTCCACCGGCAAGGGCGTGGCCGCCACGGTGCTGCACCGGCTGGCCGAACGTGGCCTCATCGACTACGAGGCACCGGTTGCCCGGTATTGGCCGGAGTTCGCCGCGCACGGCAAGGCCGACATCACCGTGCGCGATGTGCTCTCGCACCGGGCCGGACTGCACCGGGTGCGCGGGCTGGTGCCGGGGCGCGAGGGGATTCTCGACTACGGCGCGGTGGTGAACGCGCTGGCCGAGAGCCCCGCCGACCCGCGCCGCATCCGCACCTCGGGCTATCACGCGATCACCTTCGGCTGGCTGGTCGCCGAGATCGTGCAGCGGGTGACCGGCGATCCGTTCACCGAGGTGCTGCGCCGAGAAGTGGCTCAGCCCTTGGGAATCGACGAGTTCTGGTTCCAGGTTCCGGCCGCGCAGCGGCACCGGATCGCCAAGATCTTCCCGCACCTGGCGCCGCCGGGTATCCGCTGGAACACCGCGTCCTCGGTGCTGTCGTGGGTGCGGCCGATCCGTGGGCTGGCCGAGGCGGGCATGCCGGAGAGCTTCGACGAACTGGTCCGCGACCCGCGCGTGCACGACGCGGTGATGCCCGGCTGGAACGGGGTGTTCTCGGCGCGGGCGCTGGCCAGGATGTACGGCGCGCTCGCCAACGAGGGTGTGGTGTACGGCGGTGACGCCGAGCATCGGCCGAAGTCGGGGAACCCGGCGGTGTCGCTGCTGCGCCCGGAGACGGTCGAGACGATCAACCGGACCCAGCAGACCGAGAGCCGTGACTACGTCCTCGGCCTGCCGCTGCGGTTCACCCTCGGCTATCACCGGCCGGTGCTGATGACCAAGCAGCAGCCGCGAAACGCGTTCGGCCACTACGGTGTCGGCGGTTCCGGCGCCTACGCCGATCCGGAGCTGCGGATGTCGATCGCGTTCGTCACCAACCGGCTCGGCAATGCCGTCACCGCCCTCGGCGACGCCCGCCTGGCCAAGCTGGCGGCGCTCGCGCAGGGCACCGTGCGTCGAACCGGGGGCCCGCGGCGGCCGTAGTACCGGTATGAGCGCGCAGAGGTGGGCACCGCCACGGTGGTCGTTGCTGCACGGCGCGGCCGCCGGGCACGATTTCGAGGGCTACCTGCGGCGACGGGCCGCGCGCGGTGATCCCTTCGCGGTCGGTTTCCCCGGATTTCCGCCGGTGCTGTTCACGGGGACGTCCGAGGGCGCGCGTGAGTTGTTCCGGGCGCCGGTGGAGTTGCTGGAACCGCCACGGCCCAATCCGATCGAGCCGATGGTCGGCGCCGCCTCGCTCATCCTGAGCTCTGGTCCGCGACACCGGGCCGACCGCGCACTGCTCGCGCCGGCGCTGCACGGTGCGCGGGTGCGGGGACTGGGCGAGGTCATCCGGGAGGCGACGCTGCTGGAGATCGAAAAGGGCTGTGGCCCTGGAGTTTCCTGGCAGGTGGGTGGCCGGATCGATGCGCTCGCCGCGAGCCGTGCGATCACCCTGCGGGTCATCCTCGCCGCTGTGTTCGGAACCGGTGGGGATCGTCGCGCCGAATATGCCGGTGCGGTCACCGATTTCCTCGCCGCGTTCACCACGCCGCTGCTGGTCGCGCCCGTATTACGCCGTGGCATGGGCGGTTTCGGACCGTGGGCGCGATTCGTCGCGGCTCGTGAGCGGCTCGACCGGCTCATCCTCGCCGATGTCGCGCGGCGTCGACGCGTGCGCTCCGAAACAGACGACAGCACCGGTGACGGCGTTGGTGGCGTGGGGCACGGTGGCGACCTGCTCGACCTGCTGCTCGACATCCGCTATGACGACGGTTCCCCACTCACCGACACCGAGCTGTGCGAGCAGCTGCGGACGCTGATCGTCGCCGGTCACGAGACGACCGCGACCACGCTGACCTGGGCGCTCTACCACCTGCACCGGGAGCGCGGACTACGCGATCGGGTCGTCGCCGAACTGCCCGCAGCGAGCGGTGATCCGGCCGAACAAGCTCGGCTACCGCTGCTCGACGCGGTCTGCCAGGAGACGCTGCGGTTGCATCCGCCGGTACCCATCGTGTTGCGCCGGATCCGGCAGCCGTGGCGGTGGCGCGGGATCGACATCGCCGCTGGTCAGACGATCGGCCTGGCGGTCGGCGTCCTGCACGGTCAGCCCGCGACCTGGCCCGCGCCGCGGCTGTTCCATCCCGACCGCTTCCTCGACCGCAAGGTCTCGCCGTTCGAATTCGCGCCCTTCGGCGGCGGACATCGCCGCTGCCTGGGCGCCACGCTGGCCGAATACGAACTGCGCGTCGTGCTGGCGACCCTGCTGACCGGGGTCCGGTTGCGCCTCGAACCCGGGCTCGCCCTCGGTGCCCGGCCACGGACCGTGCCGCGGAATCTGGCGACCGCGCCGAATCGAGCGATCCACTTCACACGAACGCAGTGATCTCGCTCACTGCGGGTTTGAAGCTCACACCGATGTGTTTCCACCCTGCTCCCCGGCCCCGGTTCCAACTCGCCGCCGTGAGCGCGGCGTTTGCCGAAAGCCGGTGGATAACAAGACGTTATGTGACCCACAGCACATAGTTGCCGGTCTGTTATCGCCGGGTCGCGCCGCTGGCACGTTGTCACCTCGGGCGGGTAGGAATGAGCGGTCAGGGTCGGGGCGTCGTTACCCCGTGGAGACCCGTTGCGGCCTCCGCGTCACTTACGAAGATCTCGCGCCGCAGCACGCGGAACGAGAGATGGAATGGACGAGATACCTATGCACAACGAGGCAAATACGCAGCAATCGCACTGGCTTCGCCGGGGCCTGCTGCTGTCGGCAGCGTTCGCCGCGACCGGCGCCCTGGTCGCCGTGCCTGCCCACGCCGAGCCGACCCTGCCGGGCTTCGGCTCCGGTTCCAGCCAGCCCGCGGTCGACCAGCCCGCGCAGGCGCCGTTCGCGCCGCCGAACATCAACATCGCCGACGGCGAGACCGTTGGTGTCGCACAGCCGATCATCATCACCTTCAAGGAGCCGGTCGAGGACCGCGCCGCCGCCGAGCGGGCCATCAAGGTCACCTCGAGCACGAACGCGCCCGGCCACTTCTACTGGACCGGCACCAAGCAGGTGCGCTGGAAGCCCACCGAGTTCTGGCCCGCCAACACCGACGTCACCGTCGTCGCGGGCGGCACCTCCAGCTCGTTCCACATCGGTGACGCGTTCGTCGCCTACGTCGACGACAACACCAAGACGATCTCGGTGACCGTCAACGGTGAGGTCGTCAAGGAGATGCCGACCTCGCTGGGCAAGCCCGGCTACGAGACCCCCAACGGCACCTACATCGTCGGCGAGCGGCTCGAGCAGATGACGATGGACTCCTCCACCTACGGCGTGCCGGTCACCGACCCCGAGGGCTACAAGCTCGAGGTCGAGTACGCGACCAGGCTGTCCAACAGCGGCATCTTCCTGCACGCCGCGCCGTGGTCGGTCGGCCAGCAGGGCTACTCCAACGCCAGCCACGGCTGCCTGAACGTGAGCACCGAGAACGCCAAGTGGTTCCTGGAGAACTCGCGCCGCGGCGACGCCGTGGTCGTGACCAACACCCAGGGCGGCACCCTCAGCGCCGGTGACGGTCTGGGCGACTGGAACTAGCCCTTTTCGGACGAGAGCCGAACAATACGATCTTTCCGGTCGGATTGTTCGGCTCTTTGCTGTACTCGGCCTGTGCGCCCGATGTTCAGCAGGTCGGCGGTCCAGGTTAACCGGACGTTCGCCGTGCGCCGTAAAGCTGCCGCGGTGCGTAGCAGTCCAGAGCGGGTCCTCCCCGCACCGAGAGGCCGCGGGCTGAGAAATCGCCCCTGGCAAGACTATGCGCTGTTCCTGGTACTGGTCGTGCCGAACCTGGCGCTGTTGACGCTGTTCGTTTACCGCCCGCTGGCCGACAACATCCGGCTCTCGTTCACCGACTGGAACATCGCCGACCCAATTGCGAAACCAATTGGTTTCGCAAATTATATCGAGTGGTGGCAGCGCGACGATTCCTGGAAGGTCGTCAGCAATACGGTGATATTCACCGTCGCGGCGGTCGTGGTGAGCATGGCGCTCGGTCTCGCGCTCGCCCTGTTGTTGGATCGGAAATTGTTCGGGCGCAATGTGGTTCGCTCGGCCATCTTCGCGCCGTTCGTGATTTCGGGCGCGGCGATCGGCGTGGCTTTCCAATTCGTCTTCGATCCGAGTTTCGGTCTGGTACAAGACGTCCTGCACCGCCTCGGGGTCGAGCGGGTGCCGGATTTCTATCAGGACCCGCACTGGGCGCTGTTCATGGTGACGATCACCTACATCTGGAAGAACCTCGGCTACACTTTCGTGATCTACCTGGCCGCGCTGCAGGGCGTGCGCGCCGAGCTGATGGAAGCCGCCGAGATGGACGGCGCGAGCCGGTGGACCACCTTCACCAAAGTCCTGCTGCCCCAGCTGCGGCCGACCACGTTCTTCCTGTCGATCACGGTGCTGCTCAACTCGCTGCAGGTCTTCGACATCATCAACGTCATGACCCGCGGCGGGCCGCTGGGCAACGGCACCACGACCATGGTGTTCCAGGTCTACGAGGAGTCCTTCCGCAACTTCCGGGCCGGCTACGGCGCGACCGTCGCCACGATCATGTTCCTGGTACTGCTGGTGGTCACGCTGATCCAGGTGCGCGTGATGGATCGGGGCGAGCGATGAAACACGTTGGACCGCAGACACTGTCGTATCGGCGCCGCGAGCGCGCGGTCACCGTCCTCGGCTACGCGGCGATGGTGTGCGTGCTGATCCTGATCGGCGTTCCGCTGTTCTGGATCCTGATCACCTCGTTCAAGGACCGGCCCGACATCTACACCCAGCCCGCGGTGTACTGGCCCAACAGCTGGCATCCGGAGAACTACGAGCGCGCCACCAGCACGGTCCCGTTCTGGACCTTCCTGCGCAACTCGCTGTTCGTCACCGGCGTGGTGTCGGTGGTGAAGTTCGTGCTCGGCGTGTTCAGCGCCTACGGCCTGGTGTTCCTGCGCTTCCCCGGCAAGAACATCGTGTTCCTGGTGATCATCGCCGCGCTGATGGTGCCCAACCAGATCACCGTCATCTCCAACTACGCGCTCATCGCGCAGCTGGGCTGGCGAAACACCTTCCAGGGCATCATCATTCCGCTCTGCGGCGTCGCCTTCGGCACCTTCCTGATGCGCAACCACTTCCTGTCGCTGCCCGGTGAGGTCATCGAGGCCGCGCGCATGGACGGCGCCAACTGGTGGCGGCTGCTGACCAGGGTGGTGCTGCCCATGTCGGGGCCCACGATGGTCGCGTTCGCGGTCGTCACGCTAGTCAACGAGTGGAACGAGTACCTGTGGCCGTTCCTGATGGCCGACTCCACCGATGTCGCGACGCTGCCGGTGGGCCTGACCCTGCTGCAGAACACCGAGAACCCCAGCGTCACCAACTGGGGCCCGGTGATGGCGGGCACCGTGCTGACCATGCTGCCGATTCTCATCGTCTTCCTCGCCCTGCAACGTCACATGATCAAAGGCCTCACCTCCGGTGCGGTCAAGGGTTGATTCTCGAACGGAGATCCACGTGTCCACTTCACGATTCCCGGCGCTGAGCCGCCGTGGCTTCCTCGGTCTGACCGGCGGTGTCGCCGCGGGCCTCGCGCTCACCGCGTGCGCGGGCACCGGCGGTTCATCGGGTGGTTCCGGTGACGCGAACACCATCACCTTCTGGTCCAACCACCCCGGCACCTCCAAGGAACTCGAACTCGAGCTGATCAAGCGCTTCGAGGCGAAGTTCCCCGAGCTGAAGGTGAACCTGGTCGACGCGGGCAAGAACTACGAGGAGGTGGCGCAGAAGTTCAACGCCGCGCTCACCGGCGGTGACCTGCCCGATGTGGTCGTGCTCTCCGACGTGTGGTGGTTCAACTACGCGCTCTCGGCGGCGATCGAGCCGCTCGACGGCCACTTCGGCGACGCGGGCGTGCAGCTCGACGACTACGTCGACTCCCTCGCCGCCGACTACCTCTTCGACGGCAAGCATTACGCGCTGCCCTACGCCCGCTCGACCCCGCTGTTCTACTACAACAAGGACGTGTGGTCCGCGGCCGGCCTGCCCGATCGCGGCCCCGAGTCCTGGCAGGAATTCGACGAGTGGGGTCCGCGCCTGCAGACCGTCGTCGGCGGCGGCAAGTTCGCGCATGCCTGGGGCGACGCCAAGAACTACCTCGGCTGGACCTTCCAGGGCCCGAACTGGACCTTCGGCGGCGCCTACTCCGACGAATGGGCACTGAAGTTCACCGAGCCCGGCAGCATCGCCGCGGCCACCTACCTGCGCGATTCGATCAACGTCAAGAAGTACGCGGCGATCCGCCCGCAGATCGCGGTCGACTTCGGCACCGGCGTCGCCGCCTCCACCATCGCCTCCACCGGCGACCTGACCGGCATCAAGAAGAACGCCGACGGCAAGTTCGAGTTCGGCACCGCGTTCCTGCCGCACCCCAACGGGCCCGGCGTGACCACCGGTGGCGCCGGTCTTGCCGTGCCGTCGCGGATCTCCGACGAGCGAAAGGTGAACGCGCTCAAGTTCATCGAGTTCATCACCAACGGCGCCAACACCGCGTACTTCACGCAGGGCACCGGGTACATGCCGGTGCGCAAGTCGGCCGTCAACGATCCGACCGAGATCGAGTTCCTCGCGAAGAACCCCAACTCCAAGGTCGCGATCGACCAGCTGGCGGTGTCGAAGTCCCAGGACTACGCGCGCGTGTTCGTGCCCGGCGCCGACCAGATCATCGGCACCGGCTACGAGCAGATCGGCCTGCAGAACGCCGATCCGGCCACGGTGCTGGCCAAGGTGGCCGCCGACGTGCAGACGATCATCGACCGGCAGATCACCCCGAAACTGCCCAAGTAGTCCCCACGGGCCGGTGGTCTCGTGCCACCGGCCCGTTCGTTTTCCCCAGGAGAATTCCCCATGGCGACAGTGCAGTTCGACGGTGTGACCCACCGCTACCCCGGTGCCGAGACCCCCGCTGTCGACGCGCTCGACCTCGACATCGCCGACGGCGAGTTCCTCG
Source organism: Nocardia sp. NPDC058176 (assembly GCF_042883805.1). Classification (NCBI taxonomy): domain Bacteria; kingdom Bacillati; phylum Actinomycetota; class Actinomycetes; order Mycobacteriales; family Nocardiaceae; genus Nocardia; species Nocardia sp. NPDC058176. The sequence goes on from NZ_JBHVVA010000002.1 coordinate 1,195,268, forward strand.
TGCTCGTCGGTCCGTCGGGCTGTGGGAAGTCGACGAGCCTGCGCATGCTGGCCGGGCTGGAATCGGTGGAGGCCGGGTCCATCCGGATCGGCGATCGTGATGTCACCGGGCTGCCGCCGCGCGCCCGCGATGTGGCGATGGTGTTCCAGAGCTACGCGCTCTACCCGAACATGACCGTCGCCGAGAACATGGGCTTCGCGCTGCGCAATGCGGGAATGAGCAAGTCCGACACGCTGATTCGGGTGCGCGAGGCGGCGGCCATGCTGGAGCTGGAACCGCTGCTGGATCGCAAACCGGCCAAGCTGTCGGGTGGTCAGCGTCAGCGTGTGGCCATGGGGCGCGCCATCGTTCGTCGTCCCCAGGTGTTCTGCATGGACGAACCGCTGTCCAACCTGGACGCGAAACTGCGGGTGAGCACCCGCTCCCAGATCGCCGCGCTGCAACAGCGTCTCGGCACCACGACGGTCTACGTCACCCACGATCAGGTGGAGGCGATGACGATGGGTCATCGCGTCGCGGTGCTGCGCGACGGCACGCTCCAGCAGATCGCTTCTCCCCGTGAGCTCTACGACGACCCCGTCAACACCTTCGTCGCCGGTTTCATCGGCTCGCCCGGCATGAACCTGCTCGAAGCCCCCGTCGTCGACGGTCACGCCGTCCTCGACGGCCTCCGAATCCCCGTGCCGCGCACCATCTCCGGCCCTCGAGTGATCCTCGGCATCCGCCCGGAAGCCTGGACGGTCACCACCGACCCCGAAGGCATCACCGTCGTCGCCGAACTCCTCGAAGAACTCGGCGCCGAATCCTTCGTCTACACCCACGGCGCGGGCACCGACTGGGCCACCCGCTCCGGCAAGATCGTCGTCCGCGTCGACCGCCGCTTCCGAACCACCCTCGGCGAAACCCTCCACCTCCGCCCCACCACCAGCGAAATCTTCTTCTTCGACGCCGAAACCGAAGCCCGCGTGCGCTAGTCGTCAGATGCCTTCGGCGCTGCGCCGACCGATCGCGGCACTGAGGGCATCGAGTTCGGCCAGGATGTCGGTTGCCGCCCAGACACGGTTGCGTTTGGACTCCGACAGCAGGTCGAGGATGCCCACCTCGGTCAGGCGGTCGAGCGCCCGATAGGTGTTGGCGTCGGTGGTTCCGGTGATGCGATTCGCGGTGTCGATGTTGAGAATCGGCTGGTCGAGCAGATTCGCGAGCAGCCTCTCGTCGGACGACCCGGCCCGCGGGCGGGCGATGTCGCGCCACCGCTGCGGAAGATCGGCCAGGGTCAGGGCCGAATCGGCAGCGGCCTCGCTGGAGTGCACGGCGGCGAGCGCCACATACTCGACCGATTCGTCCACCTTCCCGCTGCGAAAGCCATCCAACTGGGCAAAGTAGCGGGCGGTGTCCGCCAGCATCACCGATGCCATCGGAACCGTGACCCGGCTTGTCAGGCCCCGTCTGCGCAGAATCGCGCTGATCAGGGCGCGACCGATGCGGCCGTTGCCGTCGACGAACGGATGAATCGATTCGAACTGCGCGTGCGCGATGGCGGCCTGGGCAAGAATCGGCAGGTCACGGCGTTGTGCGAACGTCAGGAGGTCGTCCATCAGCTCGGGCACGAGTTCCGGCGGCGGTGGCACGTACAGCGCGTCGATCGGCGTGTAGTCGCTGCCACCTATCCAATTCTGGACATCGCGGAAGCGGCCGGAATCGCGGGCGGCGTAGTAGTCGGGTGCCATGAGAAGGCGGTGTGCGCCGAGCAGTCCCTCGACGGTGATCGGGCCCGTACCCGCCGCATCGACCAGCGCGATCAGTGCTTGCACCGCGGCCAGTTGGGATTTGGCTTCGTCACTGGCCTTGGCGCCACCGATCGCCTTTCCGAATGCTCGCCAGCCCGCATCGATGTGTTCGATCTTCGACGAGGCGACGGACTCACTGCGCAGCAAGAAGTCCCCCAGCGGGGCGAGATACTGTCCGTACCCGGCTTCGAGGCGCGCGACGGCGATCACTGCCGCTTCGTGCGCACGCGCCACCGGACCGGTCGGGTCGTAGTCGAGGTCGGCGATACGAGGGGGGATCGACACCGCGATGCGATCGAGCGTGCGCTCGGCACGACTACCCTGCCGCTGGTGGGGTGCCCAGTCGACTTCCTCGATTCGGTGTGCGGGCCAGTTCATGTCAGCGGCGCCCGAAAGGTACAGCAGTCATCTCGTTACTATACTTTGAGTACAGTAAACGATAGTAGTAGACGCCATACAGTCATTTGGGCGCTCCGTGCGCACCGGGACGAGTTCGGGCGTATGCGTCAGGTCCGCTGGTGTGCGGCGCTCTCGCGGGCACGGGCCACGGCGGCGGCGATGCCATTGGTCCAGACCGGTCCGTGCCCGGGGAGGACGAGGTCGGCGGGGACGGGTTCGAGGGCTGTATAGCTGTCGATCGTGGCGGGGGTGCTGTGGTTGAAGAAGTTCGGGAGGGGTTGGGGGCCGGTGAGTTTCGACGTGGGGTGGGCGGTGACGAGGGTGTCGCCGGTGGCGATGGCGCCTGCGGTGGGGAGGTGGTAGGCGGTGTGGCCGGAGGTGTGGCCCGGGGTGGGGATGGGGATGGGGTGGCCGGGGAGGTCGAGGGGGCCTTCGGTGGGGAAGGGTTGGATGTGGGGGACCGGGTTTTTGCGGAGGCCGCCGGCGGCGGTGATGCGGGTGGCCCAGCCGAGAGTGCTGCGGTCGGTGAGGCGTTTGATCACGTCGAGAGGGGTGGCGGATTCGTGGTGTTCGCCGCGGGCGTGGGCGGCTTCGGTTTCACTGGTGTAGACCGGGATCGCGTATTCGCGGTGCAGGTGGTTCAGGGCGCCGACGTGGTCGAGGTGGGCGTGGGTGAGCAGGATGGCGGTGATGTCTTCGGGGCGGTGGCCGAGGGCGCGGATCGATTTCTCGATGGTCGCGGCGTCGCCGTGCCAGCCGGCGTCGATCAGGGTGAGGTCGCGGCCGTCGCGGAGCACGAACATGTTCACGTCGGTGCCGCGGATCAGGAAGACGTTGTCGGCGACCTGTTCATAGCGCATAGCTGATCCTATTCTGGGCCAACGCTTTCCGACGCGAAGATCCCCGGTCCGGCGACGTGGCCGCACGGACCGGGGACCGCGGTCACCAGATCGTCACGCGCTCAGCGGGATCGAGGAACAGCTTGTCCTCGGGCGAGACCTCGAACGCCTCGTAGAAGCTGTCGATATTGCGCACCACCGCATTGCAGCGGAACTCCGGCGGCGAATGCGGGTCGACGGCGAGGCGGCGGATGGCCTCTTCCTGCCGTGCCTTGGTGCGCCACACCTGCGCCCAGCCGTAGAACACCCGCTGCAGACCGGTGAGCCCGTCGATGACCGGCGGCTCCACGCCGTCGAGCGAGATCTTGTACGCGGCAAGGGCAATCGAGAGACCGCCCAGGTCACCGATGTTCTCGCCGATCGTGAACTCACCATTGACGGTGTGCTCGTCGGCCAGATCGGCGGGGGAGAGCACGTTGTACTGCTCGATCAAAGCCTTGGTGCGCTTGCCGAATTCGGCGCGGTCGGCATCTGTCCACCAGTCCTTCATGTTGCCGTCGCCGTCGTACTTGGCGCCCTGATCGTCGAAGCCGTGGCCGATCTCGTGACCGATCACCGCGCCGATACCGCCGTAGTTGGCCGCGTCGTCGGCGTTCATGTCGAAGAACGGCGGCTGCAGGATCGCGGCGGGGAAGACGATCTCGTTCATGCCGGGGTTGTAGTAGGCGTTCACCGTCTGCGGGGTCATGAACCACTCGCCGCGGTCGACCTCACCGCCCAGCTTGCCCAGGTCACGGTCGTGATCGGCGGCGTAGCCACGGCGGTAGTTGCCGACCAGGTCGGCCGGATCGATCTCGACCGCGGAGTAGTCACGCCAGGTGTCGGGGTAGCCGATCTTGGGGGTGAACTTCTCCAGCTTGGTCAGCGCGGCGGCGCGGGTATCGGGGCCCATCCACTCGAGCTCGGCGATGTTGCGGCGGTAGGCCTCCTGCAGATTGGCCACCAGCTCGACCATCCGCGCCTTGGCCTGCGGCGGAAAGTGCCTGGCCACATACAGTTTGCCGACGGCCTCGCCGAGCAGCTCCTGCACCAGCGACACACCACGCTTCCAGCGCTCGCGGTTCTCCTGGGCGCCGGTGAGGGTGCGGCCGTAGAAGTCGAAGTTCTCGGCGACGATCTCGTCGGTCAGGAACGGTGCCCTGGCGTGCAGCACCTGCGAGACGGCCCAGGCCTGCCAATCCGCCTGCGGCACATCGGCCCACGCGCGGGCGAAGGCGCGCACGTAATCGGGCTGGCGGACCACGAGCTCGGCGAACAGTTCGGCGCCCGCGCGATCGAGTCCGGCGGCGATCGCCTCGACCCAAGCGGCCCAGTCGAATTCGGGATGCTCGGCGGCGAGATCGGCGAAAGTGGTGAGGTTGTAGCTCTTCTCGGCATCGCGGCGGCGCACGACATCCCAATGTCCCGCTGCCAGTGTGCGTTCCAGCTCGAACACGCGACGGGCGGCGTCCTCGGCGTCGGCGGGCACCAGCCCGGCCAGTGCCGGATCGGCGGCGGCGATGGTGAACATCTTCACCAGGTGCGCGCGGTAGGCGTCGCGGATCTCGGCGAATTCGTCCTGGCGATAGTAGGACTCGTCGGGCAGGCCGATGCCCGACTGGGTCGCGTGCACCAGGTAGCGGGTGGAGTCCTTGTCGTCGGTGTCGACGTAGTAGCCGAGCGCGCCGCGCACACCGGTGCGCTGCAGGCGGCCGAGCAGCGCGGCGAAGGCGCTCGGATCGGCGACCTCGGCGATGGCGCGCAGCTCGTCGGCGACGGGGGTGAACCCGGCCGCGGCGACGGCGTCGGTGTTCATGAAGCTCGAGTACAGGTCACCGATCTTGCGCGCATCGGCGTCGTCGGCGGCACCGGCCGCGCTGTCCTGGATGATCACCTGCACATCGAGCTCGGCCTGGTCGTAGAGCGTGCGGAAGGCACCGTCGACCGCGCGGTCGGCCGGGATCTCGTACCCGGCCAGCCACTGGCCGTTGACGTGCGCGAACAGATCGTCCTGCACCCGCACATCCTGATCACGGAAGGACAGATCGATACCGGAGGGAGCGCTCAGATCTGAAGTCACGGTCCCCAGTATGCCGAATATCGGGCAAGCGGCGGTGGGTATGGGATCGCTGGTACGCCTGTTATCGGATGCCGATTATCACGAGAGATCCGTCTTCACCAGGTAGAACGAGGAGCAGGGAGCCGTTCACCGGGATCAGGGCCGAATTGGCATACCAGTAGTCCCCGCCGTACATGGGCCAATCCACCGGGATATCGATCGGCTCTTCGCGGATGCCGGCGCGGTCCCATGTACGGAGCTTGGTGTACTCGGGGCCACGGTAGCCGTCCGCGTGCGAGAGCTGCACGAGTTGATCGGTAAGGAAGATCGAGTGTGACCACAGTTCCTGGTTGTCCAGATCCACTCGCGAGTCCGAAAGGACCGGGCCCATCGCTGCCTCGGCGACCGACACCAGATGGCTTGTGATGGCGTACCGGTCACTCGGCCATTCGCGTCCCGCCAGAAGTTCTGCCCCGTCACCAGTGGCGCCGAGTACCTTGCTCAGTCCCGCCACCTCGAGTAGCGGAGCATCGGCCAGCTGATCGGGCTCGGTGACGACGAGCACGGCTGGGTCGCCGTCTCGGCGAGCGGCCGGAAACTCCACGACGAGCGAGTTCCCGCTCGGGACGACTCGGCCATCGTGAAAGCGCGGCGAGTCCGCGCCCGCTGGCTCCCGCCCGAACTCTCTGGTGGCGATGATGTTTCCAGTTTCGGGATGAATCGCCGTGATGTGCGACCAATACGGCCTTTCGGCCTCGTCCCGGCACTCACGCACCTGATAGAGACCAGCCGAAGTCATCACCGTGCGATCGAGCGAGCAATACGGCACCGAGGTGTCGGAAAGCCAGAGCCGCCGCCCGGTCCGCGGTTCGAATGCCGCGATCTCGACGCCGTCTCCGCGCAGCAGCGGCCTCGGCGCGCTACTTGGCACCACCCAGGGGTAGGAAACCAGGTCGAAGTCGTCGATCCCCTCCGAAGACTTCGCCGTCCACAAGGTTTCGCCAGTTGTGGCGTCGAAGGCGACGGTCCCGATCTTCTCCCAGTTCGTGACAACCACGTCACCCCCATCAGTGCTGAGCAGTGAGTAGTCCAGGCGCCGCAACGAAGAGGAGCCCTGATCGCTGCGCTGGTAGTGCCACCGCTGCTCGCCGGTCAGGCCGTCATAGGCGATGATGCCGGATTTCGTTCCGATGACGAACCCAGCAGTAGTCGCGACGATCTCGTATCTGTCACGGGTGGACGAGAAGTTCTCGCGGTCCAGGACGAACCGGAAGGCTTCGCCGCTCACCCGCGCCGGTACCGCGAGCGCCTCGGCCGACCCAGCCGTCGAACGGTCGATGTTCGTGTTGTCGTCGCCCAATCGGAGGGCACCGACCGCGGCCGCCGTCGACACCAGCAGTCCGGCCACCAGCGAGCAGCCGAGAACGCGCAACGGCAACTGCCGGCCATACCTGATGCGGATGGCGCCGATGATCGCCGGGAGCAGAGCCACGCCGGCCAACAGATACGCGGCGGCGGCCATCGGTGGTCGCGGTGAGAAGGGATAGAACCCCCGGACCACCGACCAAGCCTTTACCGCGTTCCACGGCTCGCCCAGCCCGAGCATGGCACCGACAACCAGCACGATCATCGAAACGATCCAGATGTCGATACTGAAATCGGTTTCCGCGCTGGGATCGGGTCGTCGCCCGAGCACGACCAACACCACCAGACCGACGGCGACGATGGCCCCGACGACAGCCCCGGTGAGTGCGACCCGTTCGGCGACACCGACTATCGCTGTCCTGTGCCAGTCGCCGAGCGCCACATCCTCGGTGCCGAATCGACTCCACATCCCGAGCACGGTCGCCCCGATGCCGAGCCCGATACCCAGCCCGGCCAGACCAGCCGGCCACCCCGCCCTCGGCACGCTGGACTCCGAGTCCGATTTCTCACCGTCCACTGACACGATTCCCCCTGATACCTCGCCCCGCAGAAGGTATCAGTCAGCGACCAGCTCAGCGGCAGACCAAATCGGTTCACGGGTGTCACCGACCTCGCCGGCATCCGCATCGTCGACGGAGCCGGCCGCGCTGTCGGCGAATGCGGAGGCGGTCGATCAGGTGCGGAGCTTGGCGACGAGTTCGCTGACCCTGGTGTCGGCGGACGCCTCGTCCAAGGCCTCGGCCAGGGCCTTCTGGTAGGTCGGCAAGGCCTCGCGATGGAGGGCGCGGCCCTCGTCGGTGATCACCGTGTACACGCCGCGGCGGTCCTTGGGGCACAGGTCGCGGCGGGTGAGGCCGCTCGATTCCAGGCGGGCGACCAGGCGGGAGACCGAGCTCTGGTTGAGGCCGATGAGTTCGGCCAGCTCCTGCATGCGCAGTTCACCGTCGTCGGCGCTCGCGAGCCGGCACAGGGCCTGGAACTCGGAGAGTCCGATGTTGTGGCGCCGCTGCATCTGCTTGGCCAGCTGGTGGGTCACCATGCCGTGCAGGGCCACGACCTGGTCCCAGATCGCTGTTTCCATCATCTTCACCTTCCGTCTTGACACCAGAGTATATGCAATGCCAAACTCTGCATGTACCTACATTACATGCATGTACATGCACCGACAGAGGAGAAACGTCATGACCAGCATCGAGAAGATCGCCACCACCCCCGACTGGTACGCGCCGTACAAGATCTCGCAGGCGATCCGGGCAGGCGGCCTGCTGCACGTCTCCGGACAGGCAGGCATCGACGAGCAGGGCAAGACCGTCTCCGACGACTTCCTCACCCAGGGGCGTCAGGCGTTCGGCAACATCCGGCGCGTGCTGCAGGAAGCCGGCGCGGACTTCACCGACGTGGTGAAGGTCGGCATCTTCGTCACCGACATGGCCGCCAACCTCGACAAGGTCATCCAGCTGCGCGGGGAGTTCCTCAGCGAGCCCTACCCCGCCGACACACTGCTCGAGGTGTCCTCGCTCGCCCAGCCCGACTGGCAGATCGAAGTCGAAGTCACCGCTCTCGCCCGCTGATCCACCGCTCGACCCGCTTCCCGAAAGGAACTCCGATGTCCGACAGCCCCCTGCTCCGCCCCTACCAGCGCGGCACCCTCGACCTGCCCAATCGCATCGCGATGGCCCCCATGACCAGGGGCCGCGCCGATGACGCCACCGGCGTCCCGAATCCGCTCACCAAGGACTACTACGCCCAGCGGGCCGGTGCCGGACTCATCGTCAGCGAGGGGATCTACGCCAACGTTCTCGGCAAGGGCGGGCCCGGCATCCCCGGCCTCGTCGACGACGCGCAGGTGGCTGGCTGGCGCGAGGTGACCGACGCGGTGCACGCGGCGGACGGGCGCATCTTCGCCCAGCTGTGGCACGTCGGCCGGCTGACCCACCCGCTGACCCTGGGTGGCGCGACGCCGCTGGCACCCTCGGCCGTCGGCGTCACCGACGCGAAGGTCTTCACCAGCCAGGGGATGGTCGATTACGTCACCCCGCGCGCGATGACCACCGCCGAAGTCGAGGCCACCGTCACCGACTTCGCCGTCGAGGCGCGCAATGCCATCGCTGCCGGCTTCGACGGTGTCGAGATCCACGGCGCGAACGGCTACCTGCTGCAACAGTTCCTGGCCGAGAACACCAACCTGCGCACCGACCGCTTCGGCGGCTCGCTCACCGGACGCCTCCAGCTGGTCCTCGACATCGTGCACGCGGTCGTGGCCGAAGTGGGCGCCGAACGCGTCGGACTGCGCATCTCACCCGACAACCCGGAGAACGAGATCGCCGAAGCGGACCCACAGACCACCTACCGAGCCCTCGTCGACGCCATCGACCCCCTCGGCCTCGCCTACCTCCACGTGATCGAACGCGGCAAGTACCCCGCCCTCGCCGACCTGCGCCCCCGCTGGTCCGGCACCCTGATCGCGAACTTCAACGGCCCGACACCAACGACCAGCGCCGCAGGGGAGAAAACCCTCGACGCCGGCCTGGCCGACATCTTCTCCTTCGGCCGATCATTCATCGCCAACCCCGACCTCCCCGCCCGAATCGCCACGGGAGCCCCGCTCACCGAGTACGCCCGTGAGCTCGTCTACGGCGGCGGCGCCGAGGGTTACACCGACTACCCGGCACTGGTCACCGAGGGCGCGTAGTCCTGACCGTTGGGCTCTGCCGCAGGTCACACACCGAGGGTCGTGTGACCAGCGGCGAGGCCCGGCCGGGACTATGCCCTGAAGTAATACCAAGAATCATCGAGGCGGATGTACTTGCTATCGATGGTGCTGACGAGGTCTCTGCCGCTCGGCAGATAGATGAAACCGCTACGAACTCCGGGGTAATACCTCGACAAATAGAATTCACATTCTTTGTCGGGTTCACTTTCGATACGGTGAAACTTGTAAATGCCAATAGCGCTTTCCCGCTCGTCGCACACCGCGGCTGCCTGATTCATCTCGCTTCGAGTCACCAGCCAGCCGATCCGACCCGGAACGGAGAACCCGGCCAGCGCCACCGTCACCGCGACGAACACGGGAACCAGCAGGCCAAGGCGCCACCAGCCCGTGTACCTCAGGCAAGCGACGACGATCAGCGCCAACCAGACCGCCACCGGTATGACAAGCAAAAGACCGACGGTCAGCCAGAATTCGTCGTCTTCGAAGACTGTCACATCGGCCCATATTTTCCGAGCGCAGCACAGCGCCGTGGCAACAGCGGCCACCACCATCGTCACATTCCAGGCCACCGGTGCCTTGTGGCGCTCACGCCATTCCCTCGTCGACACCCCGATACCCCGCATTCCCCGATCATGGCCGTCTGGCCACTTCCGGAGACCCTACAACCGCGCGATCCGGGCTCTACACGCAGGCGAATTCGTTGTCGTGGACGCCGGCGAGGAAGGCTTCCCATTCGGGGGCGGTGAAGTGGAGGAGGGTGGCGTTGTGGCGGAGGGTGGCGGAGTGGTCGGGGGAGACGTGGGCGACGAGGGTGGGGTGGCGGCGGGTGGTGCGGAGGTGGTGCAGGAATTCGGTCCACAGCTCGGTGGGGACGGTGATGATCGGTTCGTCCAGGCCGACGTTGAGCGGGTTGCGGCGGAATTTGCTGTCGCGTATCTGGACGACGTCACCATCGAATCGGACCTCGACACATTGGTTGCCGTTATTCGAGCGTGACGAGGTGAACCAGCCGTGTTCGGCCGGGCGGCGGCGAGCGGTGGTGGACATGCCTCGAATCTTACACGCTCGCATACTCCCTGATCAGAGCGAGAGATTCAGTGCGGGAAAGGGACTGCTCGCGAGCGCGCAGGTAGGCGAAGCCGAGATCGCGCACCTGCTCGGGGTCGTCGACGGGGCCACCGAATACCGCGCTCTCGGCCCAGGCGAAGGTAGGTAGCTGATCGCTTGCGAAGTCGAGCAGATGGAAGCTGGAACCGCCGAGAACCGCGCCCTCGGTGGCACTGAACGGAATGACTCGCACGTCGACGGTGTCGAGCGTGCGCACCAGTTCGACCAGGTGGCACAGCTGCTCACGCAGGACCTCGGGACCGCCGGTCTGCTGGCGCAGGGTGGCCTCGCCGAGCACGGCGGTGAGTTCCAGCGGGTCGGGCTCGCGCAAACGCTCCTGTCGGCGTAGTCTTATCGCGACCAATTGGTCTACCTGCACAGGACGGATCATCACATCGGCACTGATCAGAGCACGCGCGTACGCCTCGGTCTGCAGCAGGCCGGGCACGAGCAGACTGTCATAGCTGCGGATGCTCTGCGCGCCCGCCTCCATCCCGTACAGGCGCTGCAGTTCGGGACCGATCAGGGCCGAGGCGGTGGACCACCAGCCGCGCTGCTTGCTGGCCTCGAGCAGTTCCAGCAGTTCACGACGCTCATCGGCGGTGACGTCGAGAACGTCGAGGACCGGTTCGATGGTGGTGCGGGTGAGCACCCGCCTGCCCTTCTCCACATGCGACCAGTTGGCCGGGGTGAACCCGACGCGGCGGGCGAACCCGGCCGAGTCGAAACCGCGCTGCTCGCGCAGCTCACGCAGGCGCAGCACGAGTTCCCAGCGCGCTGCGGTCGGCGAAACGGGAGCCATGCGGGCAGATAATACGCTGATCGACACGCTAGCTACTGACTATTGTCAGGCCGGTTGTGCGGCACTAGGCTGTCGAGAACGGTATTTTTCCCATCGGAACGGCCGTTATGAAAAAGTTTCCCGCTCCACAGCGTTCGTGATGTATGAGCTCTCCCCGATCGAGCGAATCCACAGCTACATCGAGTCCAGCGTCGACAGAGACGAGGTCGTGATGAGCACGTCGCGCACTGATGACAAAGGCGGGTATACCGCGGCCGAGGAATACTCGGCCACCCAGGACGCACTGGCGCGCTGTCGTCACTACCGCAAGCACAACGGGCTCTACGGCGTGGTCGACTCGACCCTCGGCCGGATCATGCTGGAGATCGGCGCCGTCGGGGCGGTGGTGATGCCATCGACGCTGGGCGAGCGGGTTCGCGGGCTGCTGATCGGGCGCGGCCTGCGCTGCGGGCCGATCATCGCCCATCCCCGCTCGGGCCGCTGGACCTTCCTGACCGGCCCCACCGACAACTCCTACCTCGACACCGTGCTCTTCGCCGAACTGTTCCGGGTGTGCGCCTCGGTCGCCTTACCCGGCAGCGAGATCGTGCTCCCCTCCCCGGCCGACGAACGCAGCGGATACCGCACCTGGATGCAGCCCCCCGACGGCGACCACCGCCCGGACTTCGCCCAGATCATCGCCGCGACCCGCACCAATGCCCGAACCGCCGACCTGATCCACCAGCCCGGATCGGCCTGAGCGAGCTACTGACCACCCAGCCGCGCGTGCATCTCCCACACCAGGACCTCCGCGGCACCGTGCGGACGCACTCGCCGGCCGCCCGAACGCGTGAACCGCACCGCGTCGCCCTGCGCCAGCGTGCCGAGGCCCTCGACATCGACCTCGCCGCGCGCCACGAAGACATGCAGGTAGGGCGCATCGGGCAGGGTGAAACCGGGACTCTCGGCGGGCATGCGGGCCACATGCATCGCCGCGTGCGAGGAATTGATCGCGATGGCGGTGCGGTCGCGATAGCGCGGTAGGCCCGAGGCCACCGTCACCAGATCGCCGCGGGCGAGCTCGTCATCGATCTCGAGCTGCTGATAACCCGGATCCACGCCCGGCTCGTCGGGCACCACCCACATCTGGACGAAATGCACCGGCTCGTCATGGGTGGGCAGCGCGGCGTCCAGGCGCCACGAATCGTTCTTCTCCGAGTGCATGATCCCGGTGCCCGCGCTCATCCGCTGCGCCAGACCCGGATAGATGACGCCGTTGTGGCCCAGCGAGTCCTGGTGCACCAGGCTGCCGTCGAGCACCCAGGTGACGATCTCCATGTCCCGATGCGGATGCGTGTCGAAGCCCTCGCCCGGCAGCACCACGTCCTCGTTGTTCACCAACAGCAGCCCGTGATGGGTGTTGTCGGGGTCGTAGTGCTCGCCGAAGGAGAACGAGTGCTTGGAGTCCAGCCACGAGATCCGCGTCTTCATCCGGTCACCGCCGCGATGCAGTTCGATCCGCGGCGTCGTCGGTGTCGACATGACGCTCCTCCTGCTCTTCCACCCGTACCGCCACCCCAATTCTGGCACCACTATTCTCACGACGTGTCCACCCATCGTCGCGACGGCGCGGATCCGGCGGACGAACAACCGAACTCGCTGCGGAATCTGCTCCGGGAGAGCCGCGGAGTCCTCCGGCGGAATCCGCGGATGCCACGGCTGGCCCTGCTGCGGCTGGCCGCTCAGTTCGGCGACGGCATGTTCCAGGCCGCGCTCTCGGGCGCCATCCTGTTCAACCCCGAACGTGAGACCGATCCACTGGCCATCGCGGCCGGTTTCGCGGTACTGCTGCTGCCCTATTCGATCCTCGGGCCCTACGCGGGTGCCCTGCTCGACCGGTGGGACCGCCGCGGTGTGCTGCTGGTCGCGAGCGTGACCCGGGCGGTGCTGATCGGGGTGGCCGCGCTCGCGCTGTTCGGCGGGGCGGGGGAGACGCCGCTGCTGATCCTGGCGCTGGCGGTGGTGGGAATCAGCCGGTTCGTGCTGGCCGGAGTGTCGGCGGCGCTGCCACGGGTGCTGGAACGGCGCTGGCTGGTGCCGATGAACTCGATCCTGGCGACGGTGGCCTCGGTGTGTGCCGGGATCGGCGCGGCGACGGCCGTGGCGGTGATCGCGGTGCTCGGCGCGGGCGATGCCGCCGCGGCGGTGGCGGTGGCGCTCAGTGGTGTCGGCTCGGTGCTCGGCGCGGTGCTCGCCTATGGGTTCGGGCCGCGCGTGCTCGGGCCCGAGCGCGGGTCGGCCGGAACGGCGAGCACGGTGTACGCGATCGCGACCGGCTTGCGCACCGGTGCGCGCGCGGTGTGGGACTCGGTGCAGGTGACCACGGCGATGATCGGGATCGGCGCGCACCGGATCGTGTTCGGGATGAACACGCTGATCATGGTGCTGGTGCTGCGGCAGCCCACCGGCGAGACCCAGATGAGCGGCGGGCTGGTGGGTTTCGGGGTCGCGATCGGCTTCGCCGCGGCGGGCATGCTCACCGCCGCGATCCTGGCACCGGTGCTGATTCCCCGGCTCGGCCGTCCGCGCACGGTGCTGGTCGGGCTGGTGACCGCGGTGATCGTGCAGCTGACGCTGGTCACCCCGATCGCGGTCGCCTCGACCGACTCCGCGGTCGACAATGCCCACCGCCTGCTGCTGCTCGGCGCGTTCGGCCTCGGCCTCGCCGGGCAGACGATCAAGCTGACCGGCGACGCCAGCATGCAGATGGACATCGACGACGATCGGCGCGGCCAGGTGTTCGCCCTGCAGGACACCGTTTTCAACATCACCTTCGTGCTGGCGATCGCGGTGACCGCGCTGGTGATCCCCGCCGACGGGCACTCGCTCGCCGTGGTGCTCACCGGCGCGGCGGTCTACGCGCTCGGCATCGTGGCGATCGCGCTCAACGCCCGCAGGGCCAGGGTGGCGGGCTGAGCGGACCGGCGGTGTCCTGGGCCAGGACGGTCCGGTGGTCGACCGTCGCCAGCGGAATGTCGGGCAGCAGGTCGAGATTCGACGCCGGACGCGCGGTCTCGACGGTGACCTCGGCCGGTGCGTCGCGTTCGACCCAGGGCAGCGGCTCCCGCTCGGCATCCTCCGGCGCGCCGGTGATCTGGTGCGACCAGGTGCCGTTGCCGGTCGGATCGGTGAAGAAGTGGTCCAGGACGCCGTCGTCGTCCAGGTCGAGGGCCGCGACATCGGCGACGCCGTCACCGTCGGAATCCCACAGTGCGTCATCGACACCGCCGTCACCGTCGAAGTCGAGCCATAGTGCGTCGGCCACCCCCGTATTCGCCAGTGCCAGCTCGGCCTGACCCGACCAGTGGTGCACGATCCCGTCGCCGGTTCCGAAGACGTACTCGATTTCGTTCACATCTGTTTGGACGCACGGCAGGCGCGTTCGGTTCCGGTAAGTTCTACGCGCATGCGCGCATCAGCGGTTTCGCCCGGCTCGGCCGCACTCGGTGTGTTGCTCGCCGCGGCCCTCGCCGTACCGGCCCAGGCCGCTCCGCTCCCGTGGGCGCCGCCACCGGTGAACATCTGCGGGGAAGTCGGATTCGATCCGGTGCACCGGCTGCCCGACCCCGACGCGCCGCCCGCGCCGCCGCTCCCGCCGAGCATCGACATCCCGATCCCGGTGCCCCTGCCGACACCGGTGCCGGTGCCCGACCCACCGCACGACAACACGCGGGTCGCCCAGACCCCGCTGCCGACGGACCCGTGCCGCAATCCATGCCCCGAGGTCAGGGACACTCCCGTGCCGGACAGCGAAGGGGGCGAGCCGATGTCGACGGGCTCGGCCGACCTGCTGCCCCGGATCCGGATCAATCCGGAGATCGAGCCCATCCCGATCCCGGTGCCCGGCGGCGAGGGCGATCCGCCGCAGGAGGCGCCCGAAACCGTTGTGCGACCGATCGAGCCGGGTCCGGTGCACGCGCCGGTCGCGCCGACCGGGGTGGAGTTCGTGCGGCTCGTCGAGCAGGTCACCGGGCCCGGCTCGGCCAATCGGACCGATATGCGCTGGCAGGTCGACGGCACCGACCTCGGCCTGTTCTGGGAGACCGAACCGGGCAAGGTCGCGATGGTCTTCGGCGACACCTTCGGCGAGGGCTGGGTCTACGGCGGCGCGGGCGCCGACACCGCCGACTGGCGCTCCAACGCGCTCGCCTTCAGCACCGACACCGACCTGTCCGACGGGCTGACCATCGACTCGATGGTGCAGGACAGCCCCTGCCACGCCGCCGAACTGCTCGGCAGCCGCAAGATCAAGAACTGGGAGACCACCACCATCCCCACCTCGGGGTTCGCCCTCGGCGAGCGGCAGTTCATGAGCTACATGTCGGTGAACCACTGGTCGCGGATCCCGGGCATGTGGCTCACCAACTACGGCGGCCTCGCCTACTCCGACGACGGCGGCCAGACCTGGACCAAGGACCAGCACGCCAAGTGGGAGAACATGTTCGGCCTCGGCCGCTTCCAGGTGGCCGCGATGGTGCCGCACGGCGACTACGTCTACATGTTCGGCACGCCCAACGGGCGGGTCGGGGTGATCGGCCTGGCCAGGGTGCACAAGAAGGACGTGCTCAACAAGACGGCCTACCAGTACTGGGTGAACGGCAGCTGGGCCCCGGCCGCGGAGAACTCGGCGACCCCGCTCGTGCTCGGCACGGCCAGCGAGCTGTCGGTGCGCTTCGACGCCGAGAGCGAGCAGTGGCAGATGGTCTACCTGGACGCGGCGGCGGGCCAGATCGTGTTGCGTACGGCGGCCGAGCCGCAGGGCGCATGGACCTCGGCCGTGCCGCTGGTCTCCACCGAGGAGTATCCGCGGGCCTACGGCGGGTTCATTCATCCCTGGTCGACCGCGCGCGACCTGTACTTCACGATGTCGGCGTGGGACAGCTACAACGTGTATCTGATGCACGCACGACTGAATCCACCTGCCTGATCACAGATCCGGCACGAACCGCAGGCGCTGACCGGGGCGGGCCTGGGCCACCGTGTCGACATCGGCGTCGAGGACGACGGCGACCACCGGATAGCCGCCGGTGATCGGGTGATCGGCCAGGAAGACGACGGGCTGACCGCTCGGCGGCACCTGCACCGAGCCCAGCGCGACACCTTCGGCGGGTAACTCGTGCGAACAGGAACGAACCAGCGGTGGCCCGTCGCCGCGATCCAGGCGCGCGCCGACCCGGTCGGTGTCGACCGAGACCACCCACGACCCGCGGAACAGCCGCTCGGGTTCGGCGAACCAGTCCGCGCGCGGGCCGGGACGCGCGCGGACCGTGAGCACCTCCGGCGGCACCGGTTGCGGCGCGAACTCGACCGTGGGCAGGGTGCGCGGGGCGGGGCCGATGGGCAGTTGCGCGCCCGCGTGCAGCGGTTCGGGGCCGATCCCGGACAGCGTGTCGCGGCTGCGGGAACCGAGCACCTTGGCCACATCGATGCCGCCGCGCACCGCCACGTAGCTGCGTAATCCGGTGCCTGCCAGGCCGAGTCGAAGGACCTTGCCCTCGTCGAGTTCGAGCACGCTGGCGTGCCCGACGGGCATGCCGTCGACCGTCGCCGGTGCGGGCGCGCCGGTCACCGCGACCGTGAGATGCGTGTCGGCGCGCAGGGCGAGTCCGCCGAGCAGCACCTCGATGGCGGCGTGGTCCTCCGGATTGCCGACCAGCCGGTTCGCCAGCCGCAGCGACGCGCGATCGGCCGCACCCGCCTGGCCGACCCCGGAATCGAACCAACCCGGACGGCCGAGGTCCTGCACGGTCGCGAGCGGCCCCACCCGCTCGATGAAGATCAGCATGCGATCACTCCCCGATTCGCTGTCGAGGCGGCGCACCGTTGAGCAGCCTGGGGTTATTCCTCGCTCGTCAGCTCGACGAACCGTATCGCCGAACCCGCCCGCACCAGCGCGGGTGGATCACGGTCGACGACCCACATCCGCAGGTCCGTGCGGCCGATCAGCTGCCAGCCGCCCGGCGTGCCTCGCGGATACACCGCCGAATAGCCGCCGGCCAGCGCGACCGCACCCGGTGGGATGGCGGTGCGCGCCTGCGCCCGGCGCGGCACGGTGAGCCTGCCGTCGGGCGAGGTGAGATAGCCGAAACCGGGTGCGAATCCGACGAACGCGCACCGCCAGACGGTGCCGGTGTGCGCCGCGATCACCTCCGGCACCGACAGGTCGAGCAGCCGGGCGACCTCGGGCAGATCGGTGCCGTCGTAGCGGACCGGGATCTCCACGATGTCGTCGTCGAGGCCGCCCTCCGGCGGTGTTCCACGGGAAACATCCGGCGAATCCGGTTGCGGCGGCTCCTGATCCAGCCGGTCGAGCAGGGCGACGAGCTCGCGGCGGACCTGCGTCCCGTAGCTCACCGCATGCATGGTCACCAGCACGGTTTCCGCCGCGGGCAGCACATCCTGCACCCCCGCGATGGCGTGCACCCGCAGGGCCGAGGCCAGACGCTGGACCGGGCGTGGATCGTCGAGGGTGATGAGCATGGCCCGATCACCCGCGGGCCGGATCCGCGAGTTCCAGTCGTTGACCATCGAGCCTCCCACCCTCAGCCGAACGGCTCCACCGGCACGCCTGCCTCGTCGAGCGCCCCGCGAATCCGGCGAGCCATCTCCACGGCGGCAGGAGAGTCACCGTGGACACACACGCTGGCCACGGATACGGCGACCGTACCGGGACCGTCTACGGTACGCGCGGTCCCCGACAGCGCAAGAGAAACCGCCTGCGACACGGCGTCATCGGGGGCGAGCACCGCACCGGCAACTCCGCGCGGGGCCAGCAGGCCCGTCGAGGTGTAGGCCCGATCGGCGAAACCCTCACCGACGAATCGCACCTTCGCCCGCAGCGCGGCGCGTTCCAGCTCGGTACCGGCCGGGCCGAGCAGGAACAGATCGGGTGCCGCCTCGGCCACCGCGGCCAGGACGGCGTCGGCGAGCAGGGGATCGCGGGCCGCCGCGTGGTAGAGCGCGCCGTGCGGCTTCACATAGCGCACCCGATCGCCCGCCGCCGTGGCGAACGCCGCCAGCGCGCCGATCTGGTACAGCACCTCGTCGCGCAGGTCGGCCGGGGCGATGGCGATATCGCGGCGGCCGAAACCGACCAGGTCGCGATAGCCGATGTGCGCGCCGATCCGCACGCCCTTGGCCACCGCGAGTTCGCAGGTGCGGCGCATGGTGACGGGATCACCGGCATGGAAGCTGCAGGCGATGTTGGCGCTGGTGACGATGTCGAGCATCGCGGCGTCCTCACCCATCCGCCACGGGCCGAAGCCCTCACCGAGATCACTGTTCAGGTCGAGCGGCATGAATCGAGCATGAACGACCCGGCCCACTCCGTCACCACCGGGGCGGGGTCGGTCTTGGCGCCGGTCCCAGAACCCCGCGCGGACCGTGGCCGCCGGAGCCGCGGCCAAGTACGCTCGGATCATCATGGCCACGTATTTCGATCCGAAGTCCTGGTCACTGTCGGGCGCTGTCGATATGGGCAGGCGCCTGCTCGACCCGTCGTGGATCGACCAGTGGCTCGGTTTCACCACGTCCTGGGCCGATCCCGTCGCCGACCTCGGTTCCGGCACCGTCACCGCGCTCATGCCCGATGTGCTGATGACCGTGCTCAGCGAGGGCATTCTCAGCCGTTTCGGCGGCCAAGAGGTGAGCGCCACCCTGCTCGGACACGACCTGACCGCCACCCTCGACGTGTTCAAGGTGCGCAGGCGCGGCGCGCACTTCCAGAGCAAGACGGTGCTCTCCGACCTGGTCTGGGACGCGCATCCGTTCGACAGCGTCACCGTGATCGCGCACGGGGTCCGGCTGATTCCCGGTGTGCCGACCAAGATCCGGGTGCAGCAGCTCGACATCGAGGGCGTCATCGGGATCGAGGCGCTGGTCGAGTGGGTCGACGCGCAGAACTTCGACTGGCGGGTGCGCCTGGACGAGCGCGGCCGCATCCTCGCCACGCATCGCACCAAGAAGATGAGCGCGATCGTCGACGCGCAGGTCTACGACAATCTGCTCACCATCGACGTCCACCGGGCGAACTGGCACGGTCTGCGCCTGCCACGGCGCGCCATCAAGGCGCCCGCGCTGCTGCTCGACGACCTGCCGAACCGGGCGAGCATCACCTACGCGCACCGCCGCGGCGACAAGGTGCGCTTCCGGATCGAGCTGCCCGAGACCACCGGCTCGTTCGACCTGGCCCAGATCCGCTCGGCGATCGTCGCGGGCACCACGCTGATCGTGTTCTGATCAGGGGTTCTGCGTTTTCCACCAGTCCAGCAGGGCGGCTTCGGCTTCCTCGCGCGTCATCGGGCCGCGGTCGAGGCGCAGATCCTTCAGGTACTTCCACGCCTTGCCGACCTGCGGGCCCGGCGGCAGGTCGAGCAGTTCCATGATCGCGTTGCCGTCGAGGTCGGGGCGCACGCGCGCCAGGTCCTCCTGGGCGCGCAGGGTCGCGATGCGCGATTCCAGCTCGTCGTAGGTGGCGCGCAGGGCGGCCGCGCGGCGCCGGTTGCGGGTGGTGCAGTCGGCGCGGACGAGTTTGTGCAGGCGATCGAGCAGGTCGTCGGCATCGGTGACGTAGCGGCGCACCGCCGAATCGGTCCACTGCCCCTTGCCGTAGCCGTGGAAGCGCAGGTGCAGGAACACCAGGCGCGCAACCTCTTCGGTGAACGCCTTCGGGTACTTCAGCGCGCGCATCCGCTTGCGCACCATCTTCGCGCCGACCACCTCGTGGTGATGGAAGCTCACCCCGCCACCCGGCTCGTTGCGCTTGGTGTCGGGCTTGCCGATGTCGTGCAGCAGCGCCGCCCAGCGCAGCACCAGGTCGGGATCGCCCTCCTCCTGGTCGATCGCCTGGGAGAGCACGGTCAGCGAATGCTGGTAGACGTCCTTGTGCTGATGGTGCTCGTCGATCTCGAGCTTCATCGCCGGCACCTCCGGCAGCACCCGCTGGGCCAGGCCCGTATCGCACATGAGGTTGATGCCATCGATCGGATGATCCGCGCCGATCAGCTTGTCGAGCTCGGTCCGCACCCGCTCCGCGGTGATCCGGTCGATCTGCTCGGCCATGTCCACGATCGCCGCCCGCACCCGCGGCGCCACCTCGAACCCCAGCTGGGCGACGAAGCGAGCTGCGCGCAACATCCGCAGCGGATCGTCGTCGAACGAATCCTGCGGCGCGGCAGGAGTATCGAGCACCCCCCTGAGCAGCGCGTCGAGACCATCGAGCGGATCGACGAACTCGAGAGTGCCGTCGGCGGCTATGCGCACCGCCATCGCATTGACCGTGAAATCGCGGCGGACCAGATCCCCTTCGAGGGTGTCACCGAAAGTGACCTCGGGATTGCGGGAGACCCGGTCATAGGTGTCGGCCCGGAACGTGGTGATCTCGAGCTGCTGATCAGCCTTGGCCGCGCTCACCGTGCCGAACGCCAGGCCACCGGTATCCCACAAATGATCCGCCCACCCCCGCATCAGCTCCTGCACCACCTCCGGCCGCGCATCGGTGGTGAAATCCAGATCATTGCCCAACCGCCCCAGCACCGCGTCCCGCACACTGCCACCGACCAGATAGAGCGAATGCCCCCGCTCCGCGAACATCGCCCCCAACGGCGTGAGCACATCGGCAAGCTGCCCCAATGTCACCTGCGCCCCCGCCAGCAGGCGAGCACGACGATCCGCCACAGCTTCAGGGACAACATCAGGGGAAACCACGAATAAGCAGCTTACTGGGCCGAGCTCCCACCCTCCCAGCCACATCGCGCCCACCGAACTCGTCGCCGCCCAACGCCCAAGTGGACGCCCTCCCGCGCACCCCACCACCTACCGCACTACCAGCCACACCTCACCACTTAAGTCCGCCATGACCGCACTACCAGCCCCGCACCCGCGACCCCGAGGAGCGGCGGCCACGAAGTGGCCGGTCGCGGCCGGGCCGCCGGTCAGGCGCCGCGGCGTACGCGACGAAGGAGCAAGCCGCGGCGC